>DXZS01000021.1 GCA_019419505.1 Collinsella sp.
CGAGCGGGGGCTCCTATCTTTTTAGTGCCCTCGGATTGGGTCATAGTGTCTGTCCGTCCTCTACTTGCGGCGTTGTCTTGCTCCGAATGCGGCAAAATGCGGCCGCTCGCTGCCGTTGCCAAAACATCGGCGTTGCCGGAGTAGTCATCGGGGACGTTCTTAAATGATTACTTGAGCCCGGGGAGGCGGGTGTAGGGGAATGAGCGCTCTAGGAATTCGGCGCAGCGGGCGTAGTCTTTGGCGAAGTAGCTGCTGTAGAGCGAATCGAGTACGTATTGCACAGCGATGTGGCTTGCGAACTGCGTGATGCGGTGCGTCATGCTCTCGTGATCGCTCACCGTAAGGTAGGCGGCAAAGCCGGGGTGAATGCGCGCGCAATAAGGCGTGCCGATGACGATGACCGGGACATGCCGGCTGCTGAGGATCGGCAAGATTTTCTTGAGGTTGGGCGCAAGGCCGCTGTAGGAGATAACGATCGCCGCGCGGTCTGAATCCGAGGCAAGCGCCGTGCGCACCTGGGCCTCGACACTGTCGTGGCACGTCGCGCTTTTACCGGCCGAGAGCAGGCGGTCGCGGAACATCCCCGCTGGATAGAGGTTGTGCGAGCCCGTGTAGATGTCGACCTGTCGGGCGTTCGCGATGAGCTTGGCGGCGTGGTCAAGCTGCGTGGGGTCGAGCAGCTCCTGCGTTTCGGCCAGCGTGGTCTGGTAGAGCCCCTCCATGCGCTCCATAACCTGCGCAGGCGTGGAAGTGGCATCGAAGGGAAAGTTGATGTCAACGTCGCGCCGGTTGCCCGCCTCGGTTGCCAAGCGAATAAGCTCGACCTTGAGGTCCTTGAAGCCCTCGAGGCCGAGCTTTTTGCAAAACCGGTGCACGCTCGCGACCGAAACGTTGGTGCGCGCGGCAAATTCCTTAATCGAAAGCTCGCGGATGTCCTCGCCGATGGCAAGGGCCGCAATGCCGAGTTGTTGCTCGGTGGGGGTGAGGCCCTGCGCCTCGGTAATCTTGCGTTTGATATCCATGCGAACTCCCACACTTGCCAAACCTGGCAAAAAGGAACGGGTTTATTTTGGCACGTTTCGGTCGGTATCAGGAAGTGTCAGGGACGGGGCGGCGGCGGTCCGTGGGCGCGAAAAGAAGTGTCGGGTTTGGCGCGCCCGCTTCTGCCCGTTCCGTGCGCAGACGATACTCGGCTTATCGAGGGTTAATCGACAATATGAGAACCACTGGGGAAAAGGTTTTGGGAAGGGCTTGAAAGGGCTTGCGATTCGAGCCCTCGCCTTAGTATTTTGGCCATTTGGCACTATAATCACCATAGGCATGCGCATAACGTTGCGCTGAATCAAGAGGAGAAAACGTATGGGTCTGTTTGACATGTTCAAGAAGAAGGCTGAGCCCGCGGCTGCCGCTGCTCCGGCCTCCATCTCTGCTTCTGCCGGCGCCGACGTGCTGTGCTCGCCCGTCAAGGGCAAGGTCATCAAGATGGCCGACGTGCCCGATCCCGTCTTTGGTGGCGAGGTTCTGGGCAAGGGCTGCGCCGTGTGGCCCGAGGACGATCTGGTCTACGCTCCCTGCGACGGCAAGGTGACCGTCACCATGGGTCACGCCGTGGGCCTGCAGTCCGATAGCGGCATCGAGGTTCTGGTGCACGTTGGCGTCGATACCGTCAACATGAACGGCGACGGCTTCGAGGGCTTCGTCAAGGCCGACGATGTCGTTAAGGCTGGCCAGCCCATGCTCAAGATCGACCGCGCCAAGATCGCCGCTGCCGGCTACAAGGACTGCGTCGTCGTGGCTGTGTCCAACACCGCCGAGTTCGCCGACGTCGAGCTCGCCGTCGAGGCTGACTCCGCTGTCTCCGCTGGCGATGCCATCGTCAAGGTCGTCCGCAAGTAGTCTGCGGCAACATAAGGGTGTTTTGGGGTGGTCGGGTTATCCGGCCGCCCTTTTTTATTGCAATGCGGCGGAACGTTTTATTGCGCGTTGGGCGGACCGGTAAACCGTTCGGACGTTAAATCGAGCCGACTGCGCCTTTGCTTTGCCGGGGGTGTTCGTTATCGGCTAGTATGGCCTTATTGTTACGACGCGCACCGCGTCGGGAAGCGCGGTGCCGCTTGTTGGGAGGAATGTCATGAAGAAGAAGCTGCTGCTTGCGCCCCTGATGGCTGTTCTGGTCGCGTGCGTGGTTGTGCTTTCCGGCTGCGGAGGTCCTTCGGTTGAGGAGCTCATCACCGAGGATCTTACGACGCAGTTTGATGAGGTCAAGAACGGCGGCGACGACTTTCTCGCCGGCCTGGAAGAGGCCTCGGGCGACGAGTTCGAGCAGCTGGGCATCGATCCCAAGGAGTACGCCAAGAGCTATCTCGAGGGTTTTGACTACAAGATCGGCGATGTGACGGTCGACGAGGACAAGGGCACCGCGACTGCCGATGTCACCATTACCTGCAAGTCCATGAACAAGATCGTTGAAGATTTCGCCACCCAGTATCAGGAGAAGATCGCGGCGCTCGATACGATGCCTTCCGAGGACGACCTGTACAAGATGGCCGGCCAGGTCATGGTCGACGTGACCAAGGCCGCTAAGACCAAGGACACCAAGGTTACCTTCAAGTACACCGCCAATGACGATGGCGAGTGGTCTGCTGACGATTCCGCAACCACCGAGATGATGAATGCAATGATGAACTAGGGGAGTTACGCGGTAGTTCGTTGCGGCGTTTTACCAAACGCCGCAACTGCTCGACGCTGCAAACGCCCCTAAGCGGCAATCTGACGTTCAATTTCAAGGGCGCGACCAGAAGGTCAGCGCCCTTTCATTTCACGTCACCTTGCTCGCTTAGGGGCGTTTTCGCTGTCCGTCCTCTACCTGCGACGTTGCCATTGTTTGACCAGTCGTTTAAGAACGTCCCCAACGACTACTTTCCGCGCAACGGCATTGCGGCGGCTGGGTTGGGCAGCGCTGGCGTTACTCGCCCAGGATCAGCGCCGCGAGCTCTTCCTGCGTGTCAACCACGTAGTCGGCACCGGCTGCTTCGAGCTCTGCGCGGCCTCGGAAGCCCCAGCTGACGCCCGCACTCTTAAGGCCGGCGTTGTGACCGGTCAGGATATCGACATTGGAATCGCCCACGTAGAGCGTGGTCGACGGATCGGCGCCTAGCTCTTGCATCACATGCAGCGTGACGGGCGCTTCGGGCTTGGGCGGAAACGCATCGATACGGCCCTGTACCAGCGCAAAGCGCTCGGAACCAAAATACTTCTCGATAAGCGGAGCGGCCGAGACATGGTCCTTGTTGGTGAGTACGGCAAGCTGCACGCCCGCGGCGCGCAGGCGGTCGAGCATCTCGATCGTGCCGGCGTACGGTGCAGTGTGGTCTTCCTTGTGCTCGCCGTAATAAGCCCTAAACTCGGCAAGCGTCTGCTCAAACATACGGCCGTCGCCCGCATACTCGGCGGGCATAAAGCGCTCGACCAGCTTGAGCATGCCGTTTCCCACCTTGTAGCGGTACTCGTCTACGGCAAACGTGGGCCAGCCGTGCATCTCGCAGGTATGGTTGCCGGCGGCCGCCAGGTCCTCGAGCGTGTTGAGAATGGTGCCGTCCAGGTCAAAGATCACATGGGAAAAAGCTGCTGCCATGGGTGCTCCTGCCGCTTGAGTTGTAAAACGCACCCCATGATACTGGGCATGCGTGCCGGGCATGTTTGGAATCTGAATATCTTTAATAGCCCTGAGCCTTTGTCGTTAGCAAATCCTCGGCAGCTGCTCTCCCACGAGCATGTCGAGGATACGGGTCGAGTCCCAGCCGGTGCGCACGCGCACAGCGGGACGGGCACCCTCGGCAAGCGGCAGCACGCGACCGATGATGGCGGCATTCTCGCCGTAGCGGGCGGCGCGCATGGCACTCAACGCGGCATCGGCTTGCTCGGCCGGCACGACGGCAACCATCTTGCCCTCGTTTGCCACCTGCAGCACATCGTAGCCGAGCATCTCGCAGGCGGCCTGCACGTCGGGACGCACGGGCACGGCATCCTCGTCAACCTCCATGGCAACGCCGCTTGCCTGGGCAAACTCGTTGAGCGTGGACGCCAGGCCACCGCGCGTGGGGTCGCGAAAGCAACGCGTGCCGGGCGCTGCGGCCAGAACGTCGGCAATCAGATGGTTGAGCGGCGCGGCGTCGCTTTCTATCGCGCTCGAAAAGGCCAAACCCTCGCGCTGGCTCATGATGGCGATACCGTGGTCGCCCAGTGTGCCCGACACCAGGATGACGTCGCCGGGCCGGCAGTTGGCGCCGCTGAGCGCCACGCCCGTGGGAACCTCGCCCACGCCGGCGGTATTGATATAGACGCCGTCGGCCCCGCCGCGCTCGACCACCTTGGTGTCGCCCGTGATTATGGACACGCCCGCCTCACGCGCCGTTTCGGCCATCGTCTGCACAATCTGGCGGAGCTTATCCATGGGATAGCCCTCTTCGAGGATAAAGCCGCACGATAGGTAGCGCACGTTGGCGCCCGAGGTCGCGACGTCGTTGACGGTTCCGCACACGGCGAGGCGGCCGATGTTGCCACCGGGGAAGAACTGCGGCGAGACTACAAAGCTGTCGGTCGACATGGCGATGCGCCCGCTCGCGGGCAGCGCGGCGACGCCGGCGTCGTTGCCCTCGAGCAGCTCGGGCGACCCAAAGGCATCCAAAAAGACCTCATCGATGATGCGTTTCATCATCTGACCGCCAGAGCCGTGGCCCAACAGGACGGTGCTATCGGTGGTGCTATGGGACATATCCAAAACTCCAATCGTGGGTGGTGCCGGCGTGCGGGTGCGTCCGGGCTAGTCGCGATAACGGTAGTACGCCGCGCAGCTGCCCTCGGAGCTCACCATGCACGGTCCGACGGGGTGCTCGGGCGTGCAGGTGCGGCCAAAGAGCGGACAGCTGCACGGCGTAATGGCCCCGCGCAGCACGTCGCCACAGCGGCATCCACGCGGCTCGACCGTCGCCTCAACGGGCACGTCAAAGCGAGCGCGGGCATCAAAGCGCGAGAACTCGGGGCGGATAGAAAGGCCCGAGTTGGCAATCGGCCCCAGCCCGCGCCACGTGGTGCCGCATGGCTCAAACACCTGCTCGACCAGCTGGCGCGCCACGGGGTTGCCGTCTGCGTTGACGCCACGGCGGTAGGCGTTGTCGATCGCGGGCCTGCCCTCGACAACCATCTGGACCAGCATGCAGATGCCCTGCAGGATATCGACCGGTTCAAATCCCGTGACCACGCCCGGGGTATTGAACTCGTCGACCAAAAAGCTAAAGGGCGCCAAGCCCGTGATGGTGGCGACATGGCCCGGCAGGATAAAGCCGTCGATGGCGGTCTCGGGGTCGTTGGCGATGGCGCGCAACGCCGGCGGCGTGGTCTTGTGGGCGCAATAGACCGAGAAGTTCTGGAGTCCGCGTGCATCGGCCTCCAAGATGGCGGCGGCGATGGTGGGCGTCGTGGTCTCAAAGCCGACGCCCATAAAGATGACCGGGCGATCGGGGTTGTGTTCGGCGATATCGAGTGCATCGAGCGGGGAGTACACAATGCGAATATCGCGCCCCGCCGCCTTTTGCGCGGCGAGCGAGGTAGACGACCCGGGCACGCGCATCATGTCGCCAAAGGTGGTGATGATGGCGCCGTCCATCTTGGCGAGCGCGATTGCATGGTCGATATCGCGGTTGGCGGTAACACAGACGGGGCAACCCGGACCGCTCAGCAGTTTGAGCCCGGCAGGCATAATGGAGCGAAAGCCATAGCGACCGATGCTCACGGTGTGCGTGCCGCAGACTTCCATAAGGTTGATGGCGCGGTCGCCGACGAGTTCACGGATGTGCTCGATGAGCTCGCGAGCCAGCTTGGGATCGCGGAATGCCGAGAAGTCGATACCGGAGCGAGCCGGCTGTCCGGCCGCCACTAGTAAGCCTCCGCCGGGTTGGTGGCCAGCTGGTCTTCTTCGACCAGTTCGGTCATGGTGTTGACCAGGTCGAGCGTCTCCTGCGCCTCCTGCTCGTCGACAATCTGAATGCCAAAGCCGGCGTGCACGAGAATATAGTCGCCTACCTGTGCCGTCGGCACGAGGCGCAGCGAAACGGGGCGCTCGATGCCCATCATGTCGACGGTCGCCTTAAGGTCGTCGTCGCGTTTGACCACTTTACCGGGAACGGCAAGGCACATAATGTTCCCCTTTTATACGTTTTGCGCTGGATAGGCGCCTAATTACCCATCAGTTGATGGTAGCGCTCGCGGGAGTCACGAGCAAACGCGTTACACCTGTGAGACGGCGGCGCGCAGGCTGGCAAAACAGCCTATCGCGATGCCGTCTGCGCGAGGCGAGCGCGAGCGATGGCGGCCTGACCGTAGGCGATGCAGCCGTCGTTGACGGGCACGGCGTGGGGGGCCAAGACGGCAAGACCGGCGTCTTTGAGTTCGTGGGTAAGGAGCTGAAGCAAAAGTCGGTTCATGAACACGCCGCCCGAGAGCGCGACGGTGTCGAGGTCTTCACGGACGCAGATCTCGCTTGCGATGCGGGCCGACGCGCGTGCGATGGTGACGTGGAAGTCGAGCGCGAGCTTGCCGGCGGGCACGCCGGTCCTGATTCCCTCCAAAAGCGCCTCAAAAAGCGGCCTGGAGTTCAGAACATGGCAGTCGTCCGGACGGGATGATTCGGTTACGGAAAAGCTGGCCATATTGCCGGTGGGGCAGGCACTTTCACTGCTGAACGCGCGCCAGGCGGCGGCCTCAAGCTCGATGGCGGGTTCGCCCTCGTAGGTTGCCTTGTCGCAGATGCCCAGAATTGCTGCCGCGGCATCAAAGAGGCGCCCCATGCTGCTGGTACGCGGGCTGTTGATGCCGCGCTCGATCATGGTGGCTGTCACGCTACGCGTTTGCTCATCGAGGCTGTCCAAAAGCTGAGCGGCGCCTGGGTGCTCGAGTAGGCCGAGTTCGCTGAGCAGGGCAAAGGCGTTGCGTCGAGCGTCGCGTACGGAGGCCGCCCCGCCGGGGAGCGCCCAGGTGAGCAAATGCGCGGTGCGCTCAAAGCCGTCAAGGCTGGCAACAAGAAACTCGCCGCCCCAAATGGTCCCATCGGTGCCGGCGCCGGTGCCGTCGAAGGCGATGCCAAGGACACGCGTGTCGGTTGCAAGCTGGCCCGCGGCGATGGCCTCGGCCATTACGCTCGCGATATGCGCATGATGGTGCTGCACCTCGACGAGCGGCAGATTGCATTTTCGCGCCTGCTCGCGCGCCCACTGGCCCGATAGATAGCTGGGGTGTAAATCGCAGGCCAAGGCGGCGGGCGCCAAGTCAAAGAGATCTTCCAAGCGCGTGCGCGCGGCGTTCCAGGCATCGAAGGTCCCGCCGTTTTCAACATCGCCGATATGCTGCGACACAAAACAGGTTGCCTCGCCGTTCGTCCCTTCGCGCGTGAGCGCAATCGTGGCCTTTTGTTGTGGCCCGCAGGCGAGGATGCAGGGTACAGTGCCGTCGCATGCCGGCAGCGGTAACGGCTGCGGAGCGTATCCGCGGGCGCGGCGCACGGGCATAACGGCGCCGTCGACCACGCGCACTACAGAGTCGTCGTAGCGCGAGAGGATCGCGCGGTCGTTACCGAGCAGCGCGTCGGCGATGCCGGCGGCAATGAGGTGTTTCCAGGCAAGGTCGTCGTCGGTCTCGATGGGTTCTTCGCTCAGGTTTCCGCTGGTCATGACGAGCGCGTGCATACCGCAGACTTCTACCGCGGCAAGCAGCAGATGCTGAAGCGGGGTGTAGGGGAGCATAACACCGAGCTCGGGAAGGTCATGCGCGACGGACGGCGCGAGCGCGAGGGCGTCGGGGGAATCTCCACTCTCGCAAACGGCACGTCGGCGCAGCAGCACAATGGGGCGAATGCTGCCGGTCAGCAAGCCGCGCTCAACGTCGCTGACATGGCACAGGCGTTCAACGTCGGCAAGGTCGCGCACCATAACGGCAAGCGGCTTGTTGCTGCGGCGTTTGCGGCGGCGAAGCTCGGCTACCGCCTGCTCGTTGGAGGCGTCGCATGCCAAGTGAAATCCGCCCAGCCCCTTGATGGCGACGATACCGCCACCGGCCAGCAACTCAACACAGCGGTCGATAATGGCGTCGCTGGCCTCGCGTGTGGTGCCGACGGCCGGTGTCGCGGACGAATTCCCGCACGCATTGCCGTTCACAGCCTCGCGCCACGTAATATGCGGCCCGCAATCAAAGCAGGCATCGGGCTGCGCGTGAAAACGCCGGTCGAGTGGGTCGGCATACTCCGCGGCGCACTTGGGACACATGGGAAAACAATCCATCGAGGTGGCCGCTCGATCGTAAGGCAGCGAGCGGATGATGGTAAAGCGCGGCCCGCAGTTAGTGCAGTTGATAAAGGGGTAGTGATAGCGTCGGTCGGCGGGATCGAACAACTCGCGCAGGCAATCGTCACAGGTAGCGATATCGGGCGAGACGAGCGTCGTGTGCGCGGTCTGGTCCTGCGATGCCACAATGCGAAAGCCCTGCTCACCGGCAGCGCTCCAACCGCCAGGCCCCAAATCCGCAATATCGACTCGCTCAACGCGGGCTGCCGCAGGCGCATGCTCAGAAAGCGCGGCAACAAAAGCATCGAGCGCATCGGCCGGAGCGTGCGCCTCGATATGCACGCCGTCGCCCGCGTTGAGCACCCATCCGCAAATGCCATGCGCCATGGCCTCGCGATACACAAACGGTCGCATGCCAACGCCCTGCACAATGCCCGTCACATGAATATGCACATGCCGCATGCGACACCCCTCATCAAAACCGACCAAAAAGGGACAGGTTTATTTTGGTCGGTAAAACTTATAAACCTGCCACAACAAACCTGTCCCTTTTTGGCAGGTGCGCTACAGTCCCAGGCTCTGCTTGGTGGCGGCGCACGTGAGCTCGCCGTGCTTAACGCCGCGCAGGCCCAGCAGACGGTCGGCCAGCTCGTAGACGCGCTCGCCGCGACCCTTGAGCGCCAGAATCTCTAAGCAGTTGTGGTGATCCAGATGCACGTGCATGGTCGATACGATCTCGTCGGTGTAGTCGTGCTGCACTTCGTCCAGACGGCGCGTCAGGTCGCCGGTATGGTGGTCGTAGATCATGGTGAGCGACCCGATAACATGCTCATCGGGCGTGCGCATCTGCTCCTTGGCGATCGAGGCGCGAATCAGGTCGCGCACGGCCTCGGAGCGGTTGGCCACGTCGCCGCGGCGCGCGATCTGTTCGTCAAAACGGCGCAGCAGGTCATCCGGTGCGGTAACCGAAAAACGGACCAGCTCGGAGCCGGAGCCACTACAGTGGCAGCCCGCGTCGCCGTCCGCCCCGTGCGGATGCTCGTGCTCGTATCCGCAGCCGTGCTCGTGTTCGGCCACGTTACACCAGCTTCACGGAGCCGACGGAGTTGTGGTCGGCCTCGATGGCTTCCTCGTAGCCCTCGAGCGCGTCATGCGCCTCGTGCAACGCGGCCATGGCGGCCTCGAGCTTGGCGCCGATGCGCTCCATGTCAAAATTCTCGGTCGCATGCAGCAACTGATGGCTCCATTCGTGAGCGAGCTCGATGGTGTCGTCGACCTGTTTGACGCTCATGGCAAGCTGGCTCATGTTCATTCCAACATCATGCATGGGAAATCTCCTTTTGTATGGGGCAGTTCAGTGGTTCAGATTTTACTACGCCCGCTTTGCGCGCAGCTGCATAAGAAAACGGGTGCGAGCCTGTGCGACCCGCACCCGTTCACTGGGGGCTGTTTGTAACTACCATACTATCCGTGGTCGCATGCCTTGCGTTTGGCACTCCGGTGAGCGGTGCGAAACCGCTCATGGACGGCAGACAAGTAACAAGCGTATTACAGATGTTTCTCCAGCAGTGCCTGAAGTCTTGCCTTGGGTAAGGCGCCGACCGAGCGGTCGACCTCCTCGCCGTTCTTAAAGACGATCAGCGTGGGGATGCTCATGACGCCAAACTTCATAGCCAGGTCCTGGTTGTCGTCGACGTTGCACTTGGCCACAGCCAACTTGCCGGCCAGCTCGTCGGCAACCTCGTCTACGATGGGCGAGAGCGAGCGGCAGGGGCCGCACCACGGGGCCCAAAAATCAACCAGTACGGGCAGGCTATCGTTGACGACAGCGCCGAAGTTCTCGGGGGTAATCTGCTTAATGTCAGCCATGGTGACCTCCATAATACGACGCGGCTCGGCCGCGTAAAACTCAGTACGACCGTGCTTATACCCAGCGGCCCGCAAAGCAACCACTCGCGGGCGGCTCTTTTATATAATGGTGGGCACGCAAACGATTGGAGAGCGCATGCCCACGTCACAAAGCCAGAAAAAAGAAGCCATCGCTCAGGCGACCGAGCAGGAGCTCGCGTCGCTTGCAGATCGCGGTGTGCGTATCGCGGGCAACGCGTGCTCGCCGATTGTGCTGGTCAAAGGCGATTTGGATGAAGCCGAGTGCTCGGGCGGCGAGCTGGCTGCCGGCGCGGATGGCGCCGCGTTGCGCAAGGCGCTCGGCGCCATCGGATATGCCCCCGAGGATTTTTGCGTGCTGGCAAGCGTCGCCGGCGCGGGCGACGGAGCGGTCGCGGCGGGCGAGGCCCTGACGTGCGATCTGTTCCGCGAGGCGCTGGAGACCTTAGACCCCGAGGCGGTGCTGCTGCTGGACAACAGCGCGGCCGATGTCATGCGCGAGACCTATGCCGATATGCTTGTGGCGATTGATGACTTTGACACCGCCATGCTCAAGCCCGGCCTGGTCGCCCATGTGCAGGGGCGTCGCGTGCTGGCGCTCGACGGTTTTGAGGCGGCGCTCACCGACAAGGCCGCTAAGCAGCGCATGTGGGCCTACATTAAGCAGTTGACCCCGGCGGCTGCACCGCTGTAGCGAGGCTGGCGGCAGCCCCTACATCACGGCGCGCAGCTCAAACCGGTCGCCGTTAATGCGGAGCTGGCAGTTGCCGTTCATGCGCTCGACGGCAAGTTTAATGCTCTTGGTGCCAAAGCCGTGCCCAGTGTGCTGAGCCACGGGCATGCCGTCGACCATGTGCGGCGCACGGCCAAACGTGTTGGAAACCAGCAATAGAAGCTGACCGTCTTCGTAGCGAAGGTTCAGGTCGACAAACCGCTTGCCTTCGGGGGCGGCGCTCGCCGCGGCGATGGCATTGTCCAGGGCGTTCGATACCACACTGAACAGATCGGCATCGCCCACGTGGACGGTTTCGGGCACGGCGGCTCGCAGGTCGGCGGTGATGCCGTGCGCGTTGATGTCCGCGGAAAGCGACGAGAGCGCAATGTTGACCGTTTCGTTGGCGCAGTAGCGGCGCACAGCGGTGCGGTCGTTGGTCTCGCAGAGCGCGTCGATACGCTCGAGCGCCTCATCGGTGTGACCCTCTTCGATCAGGGCCGCAAGACCGCGCAGGTAGTGGCGTATGTCGTATCACATTGAGACCAAGTCAAGAAGAATCGCTTCGGTCGAATCGCGTCTTTTGGGTGAGTTCTCAACGTCCGCTGCCGCTGGTTTCCACCGTATGCCGAAAACACCCGGACGATGCCGTGCAGATCGCTTCGCTCTGCTATAGTCTCTCCAATTCAAGTTCTCTATTGGGATGGTGGTTAATATGGGCGACATACTCGAATCGTTCCTGCGCGTGGCGATGGTGGTGTTCATCGTCGGTCCGCTCACTGCATGGGTCGCCCGTCGCGGCGCGCGCGAGCGCAGTGAGGCGACGGACAGCCTCGATCGCTTCACGGTGCGCATGCCCGCTGCCATTCGCACGATCATCGCCTGCTGCGCCGTCGCGTTCGAACTGCTCATGCTGGGTGTCTACGTCTGGCAGGGCGTCTCGTTGGGCGAGTGGGACCACGAACTTGTGTGGTTCGGTCACGCCATGGCGCTCGCGGGCATGGCCATCTGGGCCCTGCTGAGCATCCCGCGCATCGACGTGGACGGTGAGCGAATTCTCTCGCGTAACGCCTTCGGCATCCGCAAGGAGACGACGTTTGGCCACATCACCCGTGCAACGCTTCACACGCAGATGATGAGGATCGACCTGTTCGAGGGCGACCGGAAGTTCTGCTCGATAAGCCTCGAGGGGGTGTGCTCGCTCAACCTCCTCGCCCGTCTGGAGGAAGAGGGCATCGAAGTCTCGGACGCCGTCGACGGTCCCATGACCAAGGCGGGCCTGTGTTGGTCTGCCATCAAGCCGTTGACGATTGTTTTCAACGGCATGGCGCTCGTCTTCTCGCTCGTGATCGCCTTCATGGCTGTTTTCACCGATGCCGGAGCCCGCTTGCTCTTGCTCGTCCCGTTCCTCTTCCTGTTCATAGGGGGACTCCTGCCCCTGCTCATGCTCAGTATGCCCGCCCGCGGCATCCTCGAGATCGGCAGGCAGGAGCGCGAACTCGGCTTCTCCTTCGCCGAGGAGATGGCAAGTCGAGGTACCACGGGCACTTCGCTTGTCGACGATGATTGGTTCATCGAGATCAGCAATGCCCGCGTCGTGGCGTTCCGTCGCGATTACCTCAAGAAGGTCACGGCGCACGAGAACAGCGAGAGCGGCGACCGCTGCACGGTGACTACGAAGGGCGGTCGAAAAATCAAGGTGTATGCAGCGGGCAGCACCCTCGAGGACCTGCGCTCGTGGTTCAAGCAGGGCGCCAAGGTCAGAAGCACGGTCGACCGTGCAGAGGACGCGCTCGAGACGACGTCTGATTGGGTTGTCTGACCTGTATCGTCTTTTCGGACGCGCATGCTAGAGGCCCAATCCTTTAGAATGCATTCATCGACGACCGAGAGGACGGTATGCTATGTCCAACCCAGCCGCCAAGTACACCGACGAGTTCAGGTGCGAGACCGCCGACTACATCATCTCGACGGGCAGGCCGATAACGGAATGCTGCGCAGAACTGGGCCTGAATTCCAAGACCGTGAACAAGTGGGTGCAGAACCGCCGGCGCGAGCTTGCCGGCGGGCCCGACCCCAAGGCCGAGGACCGCGAGCTTCGCGAGGCGAAAAGGCGCATGCGCGAGCTCGAGATGGAGAACGCCTTCTTGAAAAAAAGCCGCGGCCTTCTTCGCCAAAAGCCAGGCGTAGCCGCATGCTACCGGATGATGTTGGCGGAGAAGGCCGAATTCCCGGTGAAAATGATGGCCCGCGTGCTCGGCGTGAGCCGATCGGGCTTCTGCTCGTGGCTCTCCAACGGCTGCCCGCGAGAAGACTGGTCGGCCGAGCGCGAGGCGGTCCGGCGCGTGTGGCTGGAGTCGGACCGCAGGTTCGGCTTCCGGTTCGTGAAATGCTTCCTGCCCGGCGAGTTCTCCGGATTGACCCTGTACAGGGTGCGCAAGCTGATGCGCGAGCTGGGAATACGCGGCTGCACGCCCAACGCCAGGAAGCGCACCACCATCCCCGACCCGAAGGCCAGGCCCCGGCCCGACCTGGTGCGCCGCGACTTCACCAGTCCCGTTCCAACCTGCAAGCTCGTGGGCGACATCACCTACCTGCGCACCGGCGAGGGATGGCTGTACCTGTCGACGGTCATCGACCTCAACACCCGCATGGTGGTGGGCTGGTCGCTCTCCGAGCGCATGACCGCCGACATCGTGGTTTCGGCGCTGGCGTCGGCCAAATCGCGCGGCTACGTGGCCGGCAACGCGATATTCCACGCCGACCGCGGCGCCCAGTACACCAGCAGGCTTCTGGCCGAATGGGCGCGCGACAACGACGTGCGGCTGTCCTGCAGCCGCGCCGGCAACTGCCACGACAACGCGGTGGCCGAGTCGTTCCTCGCCACGCTGAAGAACGAGATGTACTACAGGCGCAGCTTCCCGACCAGGGATTCCGCCAAGCACGCGGTGGTCGAGTTCATCGAGGCGTACTACAACCGCCGAAGGCCCCGCTCGACGATCGGCTACAAGGTGCCGGCCGAGGCCATGGCGGCCTTCTTCGAGAGAACCGAGCCCAAGCTCGAGGCCATGCCTATGGCCGCTTGATTTCTCGAGCATGCGTGTCCGAAATCTTGACACAGGTCAGAAGGCCTCGATGCCAGCGCTGCGCCGATATGGGGCAGCGGCCCCCCGTTGGCCGCCATGGCCCTGACTTCCGAGCGTATGCTGGCGCCGCTCGTCTTAAGACGTTGACCTCCATCCGGAGCCTGCGGTTCTCGCGCTCGGGCTCCAGGATCCGGTTCTACTCGGGCGTGCGGTTGTCGGCGGCGCGCGGCGAGCCGGTCTCGTTTATCGACTTGACCCGCCTCTCCACGGTGCTCTTGTCGAGGTCGCACTCGTCCATGGCCTCGCGCCTGGGCTTTCCGGCGTTGTGGAGATCGACTATCTTCCTCTTGAACTCGTCGGTGAAATGCCTCGGTCTGGGGCCGGTCGAGGCCGAGCCCCCGGTCCGGCTGGGGTAGCATGTCGCTGCGGACCATTGTCTTTCCTCTCGTTGAATATCTAGGCGCTGACGATTCTAGGCGATGGCCCTCTCTTGCTTCTTACACCTCGATTGTGCTCGCTATCCCCAGCGGGTCCGGATCGAGCGATTCGGGCCCGCTTTTGGGGTCTGCCGGAAGCCCGGTGGTCAAAAAAGGCCAAATATGAGTACTGTTACCAGTTTAGTGGCAGCAAAATGGCCTCCAAAATCGGTGCCAGCGGCCAAAAGCGCATCGATTTTCGTCCGTCAGAGTCACGATCGGGCTCCAAACAAGGCGATTTTGCTGATCTGGACCGGAAAATCGCTGCTACTAATTTGGTGACAGTACTCATATTTGGCCTTTTTTGACCACTGCCTCTCGGGCCAGGACAAAACGGGCTGCTCGAATCTTGAGGCGGGCCCATTTTCAACTATCCTCAGCTTGCCAGTTCGAAAATGGACCCGCCCCATGATTGAATCTTTATTCCAACTTTACACCTGGCTTTACAGCTGTCTTGTCAGCTGTAAAGCCAGGTGTCATACTAAAGCCCCAAGATTCGCCAAAAGAGAGGGGCCTTGATGGCACAGAGCGCGAACATGGATGCGTCGGAGCTTGCACGCGATATCGCGGCCGGCCTAGCATCGGCAACGACGGCAACGGAGCGCGCGGCACTGGTGCCCGCAGAGCTCGTCGAGGCCATTCAGCAACTAAAAACCCAACGTGACGCGGTGATCCTGGCGCACTACTATGTGGCGCCCGAGGTCCAGGCCGTTGCCGATTACGTCGGCGACAGCTTTTACCTGGCAAAGCTTGCCAAAAGCCTGCCGCAGCAGACTATCGTGCTGTGCGGCGTGGAGTTTATGGGCGAGAGCGCCAAGCTGCTCAACCCCACCAAGACCGTGCTGCTGCCCGAGCCGGGTGCGGACTGCCCCATGGCGCACATGGTCAAGCGCGAGACGGTCGACGCGGCGCGCGCCGAGTACGGCGACGACCTTGCCGTGGTCTGCTACGTCAACTCGACGGTCGAGATCAAGAGCTGGAGTGATGTGTGCGTCACCAGCTCCAACGCCGTCAAGATCGTGTCCGAGCTGCCGCAGCAGCATGTCCTGTTCATCCCCGATCAAAACCTGGGCCGCTTCGTAGCCGAGCAGGTGCCGCAAAAGCACGTCATCCTCAACAATGGCTACTGCCCGCGTCATCACATCATCACCGTCGAGCAGATCGTCGACGCGCAGGAGGCGCACCCCGACGCGCTCGTGCTAGCGCACCCCGAGTGCAGGGCCGACGTCCTGGCTGAGGCCGACTACATCGGGTCTACTGCCGGCATCATCAAGTATGCCGAGGAGTCGGACGCGAGCGAGTTCATCATCGTGACGGTCCGCGGCGTGCTCTACGAACTTGAGCGCCGCTGCCAGGGCACCGGCAAGAAGTTCTACTTCCCTGCGGTGCAGCCCACCTGCGTCAACATGGATCTCATCACGCTCGAAAAGCTCGTGCGCTGCCTGGAGACGGGCGAGGGCGAGGTGCGGATTGGCGTGTCGGACGAGGCCGCCGATCAGGCCAAGCTCACGCTCGACCGCATGCTCGAGTACGCGGCGCGCTAAGCCAATGTGACATGAGGGACCATCCCTTATGTCACATTACAAGGGAGAGGATTCCTGTGGAAACCAAACAATACCCCGATATGGAGTGCGATGTCGTCATTGCCGGTTGCGGCGTGGCGGGCCTGTATGCGGCTCTCAATCTGCCGACGAGCACGCGCGTAATCATGCTCTCCAAGGGCGCCGTCGACGAGTGCGATTCGATGCTCGCGCAGGGCGGTATCTGCGTGCTGCCCGAAGGCTCTGACTACGATGCCTTCTTTGAGGACACCATGCACGCCGGCCATTACGAGAACCGCCGCGAGAGTGTTGACATCATGATTCGCTCGAGCCGTTCGGTCATCAATGACCTGCTGGCCATGGGCGTGGACTTTGAGCGCAAGGCCGACGGCAGCCTCGACTTTACCCGCGAGGGCGCGCACAGCCGCCCGCGCATCGCCTTCCATGCCGATATTACGGGCAAGGAGATTACGACCAAACTGCTCCAGGCTGTCCGCAAGCTGGACAACGTGCAGATTCTCGAACACGTTGCCATGACCGATATCCTGACTGCCGAGCGCGATGGCGCCACGGCGTGCACCGGCGTCGTCGCCGTTTCCGTGGACGAGGACGATTCAGCTCGCCCCGCCGACGAGCTGACAAATGCCGCTGAGGACGTGCATGCCGGCGAGCCCTTTAAGATCCATGCCCGCCATACGCTGTGGGCAACGGGCGGCATCGGCGGCGTATACGACCATTCGACCAACTACCCGCAGCTCACCGGTGACGCCTGCTACATCGCGCAGGAGCACGGCATCACGATGGAGCACCTGGACTACGTGCAGATCCACCCCACGGGACTGTTCTCGCCGCAGCCGGGCCGCACCTTCCTGATCAGCGAGAGCTGCCGCGGCGAAGGCGCGATTTTGCTCAACGCCGCCGGCGAGCGCTTTACCGACGAGCTGCAGCCGCGCGATGTTGTCGCCGCCGCTATTCGCGAGCAGATGAAGCAGGACGGCACCGAGCACGAGTGGCTGAGCTTTGCCCCCGTCGAGCGCGACGTGGTGACCGGGCATTTTGCCAATATCCGTGCGCGCTGCCTGGAGGACGGACGCGACATCCTGGACGAGCCCATCCCTGTCACACCCACGCAGCACTACTTTATGGGCGGCGTATGGGTCGACAAGGACGGCCGCACCTCGATGCCCGAGCTCTACGCCGCCGGCGAGACGGCTTGCAATGGCGTGCACGGCAAGAACCGCCTGGCTTCTAACAGCCTGCTCGAGTCCCTAGTTTGGGGCCGCCGCGCTGCTTGGCGTATGCGCACCGGCGAGTCGCTGACCGTGGAGCAGGCCGGTGAGCCCGCACTTGACGGGCGTCACCGCGCTCTGAGCGCCGATACCCTTGCAATCGATGATTTGGCCCGTGCCGCCGGCACGCAGGCCGTGGAGGAGTAGACCATGAATCCCATTACCATGAAGCTCGTCGTCGATGATCTGATTCTGCAGGCTCTGCGCGAGGACATTACGTTTGAGGACGTGAGCACGGCGAGTGTGTGCCCCACGGCGCGCCCCGCTACCGTTGAGCTTATCGCCAAGGCCGACGGCATCATCGCCGGCTTGGATGTGTTTGCCCGCACCTTTGAGCTGCTGGATCCGCAGAGCTCCGTGTTGTTCGATGTTTCGGATGGCGACGAGGTGCATGCCGGCGACCACGTGGGCCAGGTGCGCGGCGACGCGCGCGTGCTGCTTTCGGGCGAGCGCGTGGCGCTCAACTACCTGCAGCGCATGAGCGGCATCGCCACCTACACGCACAACATGGCAGCGGCGCTCGAAGGTACCAAGACCGTGCTTGTCGACACGCGCAAGACCACGCCGGGCATGCGTGTCTTCGAGAAGGCCGCGGTCGAGATCGGCGGCGGCAGCAACCACCGCTACAACCTGTCGACGGCTGTCATGCTCAAGGACAACCACATCGACGCCGCCGGTGGCGTGGCGCGCGCGATTGAGATGGCGCGCGCCCATGCGTCGTTTACCACGACGGTCGAGATTGAGTGCGAGAACCTGGACATGGTACGCGAGGCCGTGGAGGCCGGTGCCGATATCATCATGCTCGACAACATGACCCACGACGACATGGCTGCAGCGATTGAGCTTATCGCCGGTCGCGCCAAGACCGAGTGCTCGGGCAACGTGGACGCCAACAATATCCGCGCGCTCGCCGACCTGGGCGTTGACTTTATTAGCTCGGGGGCGTTGACGCACTCTGCGCCGATTCTCGACCTCTCGCTCAAGCACCTGCGTCTGCTGGACGGTAAATAATGAATGCCCGCGAGCGTCGCCGTTCCATCATGGCCGTGCTCGAGGAAGCCAAAGATCCTGTCTCGGGCAGTGCGCTTGCCCGCGAGGTGGGCGTGAGCCGTCAGGTCGTGGTGCAGGACATCGCCCTGCTGCGCGCCGACGGGCACGATATCGTCGCCACCAATCGCGGCTATGTACTACAGGAGGCCCCCAGCAGCCCCGCCGTGCCCACGCGCTTGGTCAAGGTTCGCCACAGCGTTGAGCAGGCAGGCGATGAGCTCACGAGTATCGTCGACGCCGGCGGCGCCGTGCTCAACGTGATCGTCAATCACCGCGTGTACGGTAAGATCACGGCCGACCTGGACATTCGCAATCGTCGCGATGTTGAGCGCTACCTGCACGATATCGAGAGCGGCAAGAGCTTTCCACTATTAACGGTGACGAGTGGCTATCACTTCCATCGCATTGCGGCAGAGGATGAGCAAACCCTCGACGAGATCGAGGCCATGCTCAAGGAGAAAGGCTATCTGGCAGATCTAATGCCCTACGAGGATGATTTGTCCTAACCCGATACTGTCTTTATAAGTTGCGGTGAAATAGTTCCTACAATCGGCACCTAAGCAATGAGCCAGGAACTATTCCACCGCAACTGCCAAGGTAGCCCCGTCCCCAATTAGCTGCCTGTACAAACAAAAGGAGGCCTCCGCGGCGATGCGGAAGCCTCCTTTTTTGTGCACGGTGTACTTTTGAGTGTGCAAGTGGGGGAGTTGTTACTCCTCGACGATCTCGGTGATCGCGCCAGCGGGGCAAGCGTCCTGGCAAGCGCCACAGGCGACGCAGGAGTCCTCGTCGGCGACGGTAGCGACGTCCTGGAGCTCCAGAACGCCAGCGGGGCAGGAGTCGACGCAAACGCCACAAGCGATGCACTCGTCGGCATCAATTACGGGATGAGCCATGGTAGTTTCCTCTCTGTTGACCGACGCTACAGGCGATGCGCGCCGGTTTGATTCGGGCAAAAACATACCACGGGAGCGACCGTTTGCAATACCCTCTGGCCGGCATCTTCATACCGTTCGCCGAGTATGCCAAGGTTTACTAAAAAACGCGCAGGTGGGGCCGTTGAGCTGCGCAAATGTTAGCTATAGGTGACTTGAAATATAGGGCGATTGAGCGTGCTTGCGGAAACCGCATCCCATTATTTGGCCGAAAAACGGGTCGAACTTTCCCCAGGGAAGCCCGGGGCCGCCATGTGCGCTCCCAAGCCCAAACCTCAGCCATCTCTACATAGATCTCAATAGATCTGCCGAGAACTCAAACAGTGCATCTACCTGCGCATTTAAGAACCTAAACTCTCAACAATAAGAAATCTTATATGAATTGACTTAGATTTTGTATATTCCGGCCCATAAGGGGATACACTACATCCTGAAAGACAAGCCGAAACACCGCGCGGCAGACCGCCGAGTCGGTGCAAACGCACAAGAGAGAGGGAATTTCTAATGGGCAAGATTCTTGGTATCGACCTTGGTACTACTAACTCCGCTATGGCCGTCCTCGAGGGTGGTTCTCCGACCATTATCGTGAACGCCGAGGGCGACCGTACCACCCCGTCCGTTGTTGGCTTCCGTGCCGACGGCGACCGTGTCGTGGGTAAGGCCGCTAAGAACCAGGCTGTCACCAACCCCAAGAACACCGTGTTCTCCATCAAGCGCTTCATGGGCCGCAAGTACTCCGAGTGCACCTCCGAGATCAAGACCGTGCCGTATGAGGTCAAGGAGGGCCAGGGTGGCCGTGCCGTCGTCGATATCGAGGGCAAGGATTACACCGCCGAGCAGGTGAGCGCCATGACGCTCGCAAAGATGAAGGCCGACGCCGAGAAGTATCTGGGCGAGACCGTCACCGACGCCGTCATCACCGTCCCGGCCTACTTCAACGACGCCCAGCGTCAGGCCACCAAGGATGCCGGTAAGATCGCCGGCCTCAACGTCAAGCGTATCGTCAACGAGCCGACCGCTGCTGCTCTGGCCTATGGCCTGGACAAGCAGGGCGCCGACCAGCGCATCCTGGTCTTCGACCTGGGCGGCGGCACCTTCGACGTCTCCATCCTCGACCTCGCCGACGGCGTGTTTGAGGTTCTGTCCACCTCGGGCGACAACCACCTGGGCGGCGACGACTGGGATCAGCGCGTCATCGACTGGATGGCCGATAAGTTCCAGCAGGAGAACGGTGTCGACCTGCGTCAGGACCCCATGGCCCTGCAGCGTCTGAAGGAGGCCGCCGAGAACGCCAAGAAGGAGCTCTCCGCAGCCCAGCAGTCCACCATCAACCTGCCGTTCATCACCATGAACCAGTCTGGCCCGCTGCACCTCAACTACACGCTGACCCGCGCCGAGTTCGAGAAGATCACCCGCGACCTGCTCGAGCGCTGCAAGCAGCCTGTCACCAACGCCCTGCGCGACGCCAAGCTTAAGCTCTCCGATCTGACCGAGGTCATCCTCGTCGGCGGCTCCACCCGTATGCCCGCCGTCCAGGATCTGGTCAAGACCATGACCGGCAAGCAGCCCAACATGTCCGTGAACCCCGACGAGGTCGTTGCCGACGGCGCTGCCGTCCAGGGCGGCGTGCTCACCGGCGACGTCGAGGGCATCCTGCTGCTCGACGTTACCCCGCTGTCGCTGGGCGTCGAGACCATGGGCGGCATCATGACCAAGATGATCGACCGCAACACCACGATCCCGACCTCCAAGACCGAGGTCTACTCCACCGCTGCCGACAACCAGACCAGCGTCGAGATCAACGTGCTCCAGGGCGAGCGCGAGCTTGCCCGCGACAACAAGTCGCTCGGTAAGTTCCAGCTGACCGGTATCCCGGCTGCCCGCCGCGGTGTGCCGCAGATCGAGGTCACCTTCGACATCGACGCCAACGGCATCGTCAAGGTCTCTGCTAAGGACAAGGGCACCGGCAAGGAGCAGCAGATCACCATTTCCGGCTCCACCGCGCTTTCCGACGACGAAGTCGATCGCATGGTCAAGGACGCCGAGGCTCATGCCGAGGAGGACAAGAAGCAGAAGGAAGAGGTCGAGGTCCGCAACCAGACCGACAGCCTGTGCTACTCCACCGAGCAGACCCTCAACGAGCTGGGCGACAAGGTTTCCGCCGATGTGAAGTCCAAGGCCGAGGCCGCTATCGCCGACGCCAAGAAGGCGCTCGAGGGCTCTGACGTCGAGGCCATCAAGGCCGCTGGCGAATCCCTGCAGTCCGTAGCCTACGAGCTGGCTCAGGTTGTCTACGCCGACGCTCAGCAGCAGACCGACGGCGCCGCCGGTGCCCAGCCTGCCGACGATGACGTTGTCGACGCCGACTACGAGGTTGTGGACGACGAGGACAAGTAATCATGTCCGCCCGTAAAGCTCGCACGGAGGCGGCCGCCGCTGGCGCCGCCCCCGTTGACTCTGAGGAGAAGGACGTGAAGATTCCCGTAGAGGCCGTCGACGATACCGAGGCCAACGAGGCCGAGGCCGCCGAGGCTGCCGAGAACCAGGTAGAGGATTCCAACAAGGAGGCGACGATGACCGAGGACGAGATGGTGGAAGCCGCTATCCGCGCCGGTGAAGAAGCCGCCGACAACGACTTTAAGCTCAAGTTCGAGCAGGCTCAGAAAGAGCTTGCCGACGTGCGCAATGAGCTCGATGCTGCGGCAGAGGCTCAGAAGGCCGCCGAGGACAAGGCAAAGGACGCCACCGAGCGTACCGCCCGTCTGCAGGCCGACTGGGAGAACTTCCGTCGCCGCACCGCCAATGAGCGTATCGCCGAGCGCGAGCGCGCGACCGAGAAGCTTGTCACCGCGCTGTTGCCGGTGATCGACGATATCGAGCGTGCAATCGACCATGCCCGTAGCCAGGAGCTTTCCGACGACTTTAAGCAGTTCGTCGATGGCGTCGATGCGGTGCATGCCAAGCTGCTCGATGTGTTTGCGCACGAGGGCGTTGAGCCCATCGACCCCAAGGGCGAGGCGTTCGATCCGCTCGAGCACCAGGCCGTGGGGCGTGTCGAGGACGCATCGCAGTACGACGAGACTGTCAACGACGTGTACCAGAAGGGCTACCGCATGGCGGATCGCATCCTGCGTTCCGCGATGGTGACGGTGACCTACGGTGGCGAGAAGCGCCCCGCACCGGAGCCCGAAGCGGCGCCCGAGGATGCTACGGCCGATACGGCCGAGAGCACCGAGGAGTAATTGAGAAGGGCCCCGGGGCAACACCCGGGGCCCTTTCTGGCCTAGTGCCATATGAAAGCATGAGCCGCCGCCCGCTGGGCGGCGGATGAAACAGGAGAGGAGCTACGATGGCTGCAGGCAAAACCTTCTATGACATCCTGGGCGTATCCAAGAGCGCCTCCGACAAAGAGATCAAGAGCGCGTTTCGCAAGCTCGCGCAAAAATATCACCCCGATGCCGGCGGCGACGAGGCCAAGTTCAAGGAGATCAGCGAGGCCTACGAGACGCTTTCGGACGAGAAGAAGCGCAAAGAGTACGACCAGATGCTCATGTTCGGCGGCATGCCGGGCGCGGGCGGCGCGTATGGCGGCGGCTACGGTGCCGGCGCCGGTGCGAGCGGCTGGGGCGATATCTTCGACAGCATCTTTAGCGGCAACGGCGCCTGGGGCAGCGATTGGGGCTCGGGCTTTGCCGGGGCTGCGGGTGCTGCCGGTGCCGGCGCGGGCCGCAGCCGTGCTCGCAAGGGCGGCGACCTGTCGCTGACCGTCGATGTGACGGCCGAGGACGCGTTTCGCGGTGTGACGCACAAGGTCACCTACCGCATTCCCTCGACAGGCGAGCAGCAGACCATTACGGTCTCGGTGCCTGCAGGCGCGGTCGACGGCGGCAAGCTGCGCTACAAGCGTCGCGGCGAGTATGGCGTTGCCGGCGGCGAGCGCGGCGACCTGGTCGTGACCACGCACGTGGAGGAGCATCCGCTGTTTAAGCGTAAAGGTGCCGACGTGACCATGGAGGTACCGGTCTCGGTCTACGAGGCGGCGCTCGGCTGCACGGTGGACGTGCCGACGCCCGGCGGTGCGACGGTTCGTCTGAAGGTGCCCGCGGGTACCCAGACGGGCAAGAAGTTCCGCTTTAAGGAAATGGGGGCGCCCGACGTTAAGCACCGTGGCCGTACGGGCGCGCTGCTCGTCGAGATCAAGGTGCAGGTCCCCACGAACCTATCCGATGACGAGCGCGATGCCATGACCAAGCTGCGCGAGGTCGACACGCGCGATTATCGCGAGAAGGTCAACCGTTACAAGGCGACGTACTAGGGCGGTCGTGGCGCACACCCGCGCACGCGGGCTTATGATGGACGATAACGAGACGGAAAGGGGTCAGGTAGCATGGCCGAGGACAATAGGAATAAACCGCTGTACATGATCAGCGTGGCGGCCGAGTTGACCGGCATGCATCCGCAGACTCTGCGCGTCTACGAGTCCAAGGGCCTGGTGAACCCCCAGCGCTCGGGCGGCAACACGCGTCTGTATTCGCGTGCCGATATCGAGCGCCTGGAGCTCATCAACCAGCTGACTGACGAGGGCATCAACCTTGCCGGCGTGGTGCGCATCCTCGATATGAAGGAGCGTGCCGAGGAGCGCGAGCGCGAGAACGAAAAACTCCGCGCACGCGTGCGCCAGCTCGAGGACGAGCTGCACGAGTACAAGATGCAGAAGAAGATCACCGCCCTGGCCCCGCGCGACGGCTCGGTCAACCCCGAGCAAGTCATGCGCAAGCTGCTAGGTACGGGTAGCGACCTATAGCTCCGCCGACGCTGCCGGGCACTCATTGGGGACAGACTTAAATGAGTGCCCGCAGAATGAGAGTGGATAATCTCCCGTTTTTGGCCTGTTTGCAGGCTCAAAGTGGGAGATTATCCACTCTCGTCATTTCGGCGTCTAAGTCTGCCCCCGGCACCCAACTCGTTCTTTGCTTTACTGAGATAAAGTGAACGTGCAGATTCGTAACCCACTCGCAACCGTTCTATGGCACGATATTGAACGAATGTATGCTATGCGCCCAAATCGTTTTGGGCAGAGTGGGAGACAGTATGGTCAAGCTGTACGAGGACGGCATCTACCTGCGCGGCGGCAGCGAGGTTGTGCCTGCGGCCGAGGCTGCCGAGCGCGGTATTACGCAGACGCCCGAGGATGCCAAGCGCGGCACCATCGCGTATTCGATCCTCCAGGCACACAATACGTCCGGAGATCCCGAGGCACTCAAGATTCGCTTCGACGCCATGGCGAGCCACGACATCACCTTTGTCGGCATCATCCAGACGGCGCGCGCCTCGGGCATGGAGCAGTTCCCGCTGCCTTACGTGCTCACCAACTGCCATAATTCGCTGTGCGCCGTGGGCGGCACCATCAACGAGGACGACCACGTCTTTGGCCTTTCCGCGGCCAAGAAGTACGGCGGCATCTTCGTTCCGCCGCACATCGCCGTTATCCACTCCTTTATGCGTGAGAACTTCGCCGGCTGCGGCAAGATGATCCTGGGTTCCGACTCGCACACCCGCTATGGTGCCCTGGGTACCATGGCCGTGGGCGAGGGCGGCGGCGAGTTGGCAAAGCAGCTGCTGCGCGACACCTACGATGTCGCCTATCCCGGCGTCGTTGCCATCTACCTCACGGGCGCCCCGCGCCCCGGCGTCGGCCCGCACGACGTGGCACTCGCCATCATCCGCGCCGTCTTTGCCAAGGGCTACGTCAAGAATAAGGTCATGGAGTTTGTGGGCCCCGGCATCGCGAGCATGACGACCGACTACCGCAACGGCGTCGACGTCATGACCACCGAGACCACCTGCCTTTCCTCAATCTGGGCAACCGACGAGGACACGCACGCGTTTTTGACCATGCACGGCCGCGGCGACGACTACCGCGAGCTCAAGCCCGCCGATGTCGCCTACTACGACGGCTGTGTCGAGGTCGACTTGTCGAGCATCAAGCCCATGATCGCGCTGCCGTTCCATCCTTCCAACGGCTTTGAGATCGACGAGCTCAACGAGAACCTCGAGGACATCCTGCATGAGGTAGAGCTCGAGGCCGCCAAGATCGGCGAGGGCAAGACGCACTTTAGCCTGCTCGACAAGATTGTCGACGGCAAGCTGCACGTGCAGCAGGGCGTTATCGCCGGCTGCTCGGGCGGCAATTACGACTCCGTGGTCCAGGCTGCTCGCGTGCTCAAGGGTGCCAACACCGGCTGCGGCGAGTTCTCGCTGTCGGTCTATCCCACGAGCCAGCCTGTAGCGCTCGAGCTTACACGCCGTGGCTATATCTACGACCTTATGGAGGCCGGTGCGATCGTGCGCACGGCGTTCTGCGGCCCGTGCTTTGGTGCCGGCGACACGCCTGCCAACAACGGCCTGTCCATCCGCCACACCACGCGCAACTTCCCCAACCGCGAGGGTTCCAAGCCGGGCAATGGCCAGCTGAGCGCCGTGGCCCTGATGGATGCCCGCTCTATTGCGGCGACGGCTGCCAACGGCGGCGTGCTCACCCCGGCGACCGACCTGCCCGAGGAAACTTGGGACGAGGCCTGCGAGTACACCTTCGACGACGCTCCCTACAAGAAGCGCGTGTACTGGGGCTTTGGCAAGGCGGAGCCTGCCGACGAGCTGGTCGAAGGCCCCAACATCAAGCCGTGGCCCGCGATGGAGCCTCTCGGCGACGACATTCTGCTCAAGGTGTGCTCCAAGATCATGGACCCGGTCACTACGACCGACGAGCTCATTCCTTCGGGCGAGACGAGCTCCTTCCGCTCCAACCCGCTGGGCCTGGCCGAG
Source organism: Collinsella sp. (assembly GCA_019419505.1). Classification (GTDB taxonomy): domain Bacteria; phylum Actinomycetota; class Coriobacteriia; order Coriobacteriales; family Coriobacteriaceae; genus Collinsella. The sequence continues at coordinate 26,135 of DXZS01000021.1, forward strand.
TTTACGCTGAGCCGCCGCGATCCGGCCTACGTCGGTCGTTCCAAGGAGGTCGACGCCGTGGAGAAGCGTCGCGTGGCCGGCGAGGCCGCGGGTGACCTGGCGGCGCTCGATGCCGAGCTTGCCGGCGTGTTTGAGGCACTGGCTGGCGCGGGTCTCGCGGCCGATGCCAAGGCGACCGAGTACGGCTCCATGCTCTATGCCAAGAAGCCGGGCGACGGTTCTGCCCGCGAGCAGGCCGCGAGCTGCCAGCGCGTGATCGGCGGCCTGGCCAACATCGTTCACGAGTACGCCACCAAGCGCTATCGCTCCAACGTGATGAACTGGGGCATGGTGCCCTTCCAGATGGAGGCCGAGCCCAGCTTTGAGGTGGGCGACTACGTCTTTGTGCCGGGCATCCGTGCCGCGCTCGATGGCGACCTAAAGGACATCGCCGCCTACGTGGTGCGCGCCGATGGTGCGGTCGAGCAGATTGTGCTCTACATTGCCGATATGACGGCCGAAGAACGTGCCATCGTCAAGGCCGGCTGTCTGATCAACTACAACAAGTTCAAGGCCGCTGCCGAGTAACTCTGCTGTACGCCCCTGCCACACCTTTCCCTCGTGCTCACGCGCTTCGCGAGGGTCGCCCGAGGGAAAGGTGTGGCCGGGGCTACCGCGATGTTCTCGTTGGGTCTTGAGGGACGCCAAAAATAGACTTGCTTGATGCCGCCTCTGCTATCGGGGCGGCTTCTTTTTGTCGAAAACCACCACAAAGGGGACAGGCACCTTTGTGGTGGTGGGGACTAGCTCGATGTTGTTGTGATCGTTGAGCGGCATGTTAATGGGCGTCCCTACAGGATTTCATCCAAGCCGGGAGTCTTGGTTGTTTTGGGGATGCCGAGTTTGGATGACGCGAAATCGTCAACATTGTCCTTAATTCCGTCTTTGGTGTAGACAGTGACTATATAGGTGCTGTGCCCAAATTCGCTCTTGTCGCGTATCGCCCAGGCCTGCCAGTAGGCAGCTCCGCCTCGCTCTCTGATTTTTCCAATGCGGCGGAGTTCTGTTCGCTTTAATTTCTGGTCGCTGTCGACGGTTCGGCCGACCTCATCGGTGAGCCCGCACTGTTCAAGCAGTTTGTCGAGGACTTGGTCCATGTGACGCTCATCGGTGTTTGGAGCATAGTCGTAAGCGAGGGTGATGGAGTCGAGTGGCTGGTCGTCGATCAAATAATTCATCGTCTGAGGTTCAAGGCTGAAATGGGGGAAGCATCCATCAATCGTTCCGAGCAGCGGTAACATTGACCGCCAAATTCCGGTGGGAATTCCATCTTCGTAGAACACGCCGCGACAGATAAAGGAGAGCGAGGTGGCACGCGAGCCGGCGTCGACCATTCCGCATAAATCGAAGGGCGAGGCGATGCCAAGGGAAAAGGGCGTGGCGACGATAAGGAAGAGCATCACGATGGGTATGGCGAGAATGGCGATGACGTTGCGACCGGTGGAATGAGACGGCTTCATATGCGCTCCTCGAGACAAAGATCTGTTGAGGATAGGCAGAAATGGATATGTTCAGAGAACAATTCAAGTTTAATCTCATGGCGCGAGATGGTCGACCGTTAGCGTCGAAAACCACCACAAAGGTGCCTGTCCCCTTTGTGGTGGTGAGGAGCGCGCGGCTTCTTTTGGTAATAATGCTGGCTGGCGATATCATTAGTGCAGGTAGCGAAGGTTTGCGTTGCGAGGTGCTTTGCTGTGAGAAGTCCTGCCCGTATTGGATTGATTGTTTTGGCGCTTGCGATTACCGTGGTTGGCATGGGCACTGTCGGCATGGCGTTTCTACCTGCTGCGGTGACGGAGCCGGTGGTCAAGCCTGTGACTCAATCTGTCGAACTTCTGACCGGCGACGACAAGCCCGAGACCATTACCGTTGATTTTGATGAGCAGCCGGCTGTGCTGGGTATTAGCAATTATCCGCGTATTCAGCTTGGGGCCATGCGCTATACCACGGATACAAGCCTGATCGATAGGGCGTCCGAGCGACTCAAGGGCAAAACATTTAAGCGTTGGTACGGATATGCGTCCTATCGGGCAAAAGCGAACGACATGGTTGGCGGATGCCACTCTTCCATCGAGCTGGACACTGCAAACGGCGCAAAGTTATGTGATGTCTCGTACGATCCGGGCTACGAGGGCAATGAGGGTCCGGGCATCTACATCATGGACGGCGATGTCGCCTATGTCATGGAGGGCGACCAGACCGAGCTCAACGATTTTATGGGTCAGTGTATCCAAGATGCCTATAAACAGACCTGCTTGCCTGACCCGCAGACTGCACGCGATAGTGGGTCTGCCCGTACATGGCTGTTCGAGGATGAGATGCCCTGGACCGTCGAATCGGGAAGTACGGGTTCGGCGAAGGAGTAGAGACCGCGACTACCACAAAGGTACCCGTCCCCTTTGTAGTAGTTCTCGGTTTGTCTCGATCTGTAACATCTTGGCCGCTAAAAGTGGGCCTGGTGTTACAGATTTAGATTTTCGACTCAGGTGTCTTCGTTCGTCTCGATTTGTAACAGTTAGACCCTAATTTGCCGAGTAGATGTTACAGATTGAGACAAACGGTTGCCGCTGGTCATTTCATCTTGATCCGTAACATCTAGGATCAAAAATGGCTGCTAGATGTTACAGATCGAGACGGTAGTGCGCCTGGGCAGCGGCGGGCTGACATCTCAGTACCCTATCCATCAATCACTCAGAAAATCTTATATATAGAGACTTAGATTTGTGTATAAGATCGCGCAAAGCTGGCAACAATACTTCTCGAACAACGTGAAGCCGCCCCGTAGGGCGGCCGCCCCAAGAGAGGTGATTCCATGAGAATCGATAAGCTAGCAATGACGTCGCGCGAGGCGCTGCAGACCGCCATGAGCACAGCTGCCGACGCGCAGGCCGGCGCGGTGGAGCCGATTCACCTGCTGTCCGCCCTGCTTGGTGCCGGCGAGCGCAATATCTCCGTGATCATCGAGCGCATCGGCGCCGATCCGGCCCAGCTTGCACGCTCCACACAAGATGCCATCGACCGCGCGCCCAAGGTTTCGGGCGAGGGCCAGCAGATGGGCCTTTCCAATGAGCTCGTCCGTGTCATCGAGAAGGCCGAGAAGAAGGCCACCAAGATGGGTGACAGCTTTGTGGTGACCGAGCATCTGCTGATGGCGCTTGCCGAGGACAAGGGCGAGGCTGGTCGTGTACTGCGTGACGCTGGCGTGACCAAGGAGCGCATCGAGCAGGTCTACGAGGAGCTGCGTGGCGATGACCGCGTGACGTCTGCCGAGGACAAGACCCAGTTTGAGGCGCTGGAGCAGTACGGTCGCAACATCTGCGATCTGGCCCGCGCCGGCAAGCTCGACCCGGTCATCGGCCGTACCGACGAGATCCGCCGTACCATCCAGGTTCTGTCCCGCCGCACCAAGAACAACCCCGTGCTCATCGGCGAGCCGGGCGTCGGCAAGACGGCCATCGTCGAGGGTATCGCCCAGCGTATCGTGGCCGGCGACGTGCCGAGCACCCTGCGCGACCGCGACCTCATCGAGCTCGACATGAGCGCGCTGGTCGCCGGCGCCAAGTATCGCGGCGAGTTCGAGGACCGCTTGAAGGCCGTGCTCAAGGAAGTGCAAAAGGCGCAAGGCAAGGTCATCCTGTTCATCGATGAGCTCCACACCATCGTGGGCGCGGGTGCCACCGAGGGCTCCATGGATGCCGGCAACATCCTCAAGCCGGCGCTCGCCCGTGGCGACTTGCACGCAATCGGCGCGACTACGCTCGACGAGTACCGCAAGTACATCGAGAAGGACGCGGCACTCGCCCGTCGTTTCCAGACCGTGATGGTCAGCGAGCCTACCGTCGAGGACACCATTTCAATCCTGCGTGGCCTCAAGGAGAAGTACGAGATCTTCCACGGCGTGCATATCACCGATAGTGCGCTCGTGGCAGCTGCCGACCTCTCCGATCGCTATATCGCCGACCGCTTCCTGCCCGACAAGGCCATCGACCTGGTCGATGAGGCGGCAAGCCGCTTGCGCATGGAGCTCGACAGCATGCCGGTCGAGATTGACGCCACCACGCGTCAGCTCACCCAGCTGCAGATCGAGGAACAGGCGCTCATGAAGGAGACCGACGACGCCTCCAAGGAGCGTCTGGAGGCCCTGCGCCAGGAGATCGCCGAGGTCCAGGAAAAGCTCAACGTGCAAAAAGCCGGCTGGCTCAACCAGAAGAACGCCATCGACCACGTGCAGGAGCTTAAGGGGCAGCTTGACGAGGCCAAGAGCGAAGAGGAGCGCGCGACGCGCAACGGCGACCTGGGCCGTGCGTCCGAGCTGCGCTACTCCGTGATCCCTGGCCTGCAGCAGCAGATTCAGGATTCCGAGGCTGCGCTCGAGGCACAAAAGCAGCAGGACGGCGAGGGACTCAACGAGCAGGTAACCTCCGACGAGATCGCCGAGGTCGTGAGCGCCTGGACCGGCGTGCCCGTGTCCAAGATGATGCAGGGCGAGCTCGACAAGCTCAAGGGCCTGGAGGGCGAGCTGCATAAGCGCGTTATCGGTCAGGATGAGGCGGTCTCCGCTGTGGCCGCGGCCGTGCGCCGCAGCCGTGCGGGCCTCTCCGATCCGGACAAGCCCATCGGCAGCTTCTTCTTCCTGGGCCCCACCGGTGTAGGCAAGACCGAGCTCGCCAAGGCGCTGGCCGAGTGCCTGTTCGACGACGAGCGCGCGCTTGTGCGTATCGACATGTCCGAGTACATGGAGAAGTTCAGCGTCCAACGTCTGATCGGCGCGCCCCCGGGATACGTGGGCTACGACGAGGGCGGCCAGCTCACCGAGGCCGTGCGCCGTCGTCCGTACTCCGTGATCTTGCTCGACGAGATGGAGAAGGCTCATCCGGATGTCTTTAACGTGCTGTTGCAGGTGCTCGACGACGGCCGCCTAACCGACGGTCAGGGTCGCCAGGTGTCCTTCAAGAACACGATCATCATCATGACGTCTAACGTGGGCTCCAAGGCTATCGCCGAGCTTTCCGGCAAGGACGAGGAGGAGATGCGCCATCAGGTTGACGCGGCCATGGCTCAAACTTTCCGCCCCGAGTTCCTCAACCGTATCGACGATATCGTGGTGTTCCATCCGCTCGGCATGGCGCAGATCGAGAAGATCGTTGACATCCAGCTCGCCGACGTCCGCGCGCGTCTGGCCAAGGAGCGCATGACGCTTGCCATCACCCCAGCGGCCAAGCAGATGCTCGCCGTGGGCGGCCTGGACCCGGTCTTCGGCGCCCGTCCGCTCAAGCGTCTGGTCCAGCGCGAGGTCGTGGACGCCATCGCCGCCGCTATCATCGACGGCACGGTGCGCGAGGGCGATCAGGTGACGGTCGATGTCGACAAGGACGGCGGCTTTACCGTCGTGTGCGACAACACGCCGGCGGCCACCTACGAGGTCCCCGACGCCGAGTAGATTTTTGGGCCATGCCTTATAATCTGCTAGTCGTCTCTAAACGCCAAGGGCGGCGGATCCAATTGGGTCCGCCGCCCTTTTTCGTGCGACAATCGATGATGTTGAACGGATGCGATGCAAGGAGCTATGCAGATGAAAGACGAGATCAAGACAAGTGCGCCGGCGCCCAAGCCAACGTCCAAACCGGCACCCAAGCCGCGCGACCCCTACATCCGTGCCGAGAACGAGGACGACGACGGCTACGATCCCTACAGCGATCGCCGCCCCGAGCGTGAGCCGCTGTTCGAAGCCGACCCGTGGCGTTAAGTAGCTAATTTGGGTGTCGTGGGCTGCTAGTCTTGGACCTTGATGCTCGGCAACAGTAAAACTTGATTTTCTATTAATCAAGTTGCACGTAATCTTGCTTTCCAGCTAATCAAGATTTGAGACGGGGCTTTTTTAACTGCCCCTGATGCTGGTTCGACCTCGCTGTCGGGTAGAACAGAGAGTAGCTAAAAGAGCCCCGTCCCAAAAAGACTGCCTTGGGTGTTGCGGGTGGCTAGTCCTGGGCCTTGATGCTCGGCAGGAGAATCTGGGCGAGGTAGTCGCACTCGAGCTTGGTGGCAGCGTCGGCCTTGCCGTCTTTGCCGACCAGCACGTTCTTGATCTGGCTGTAGGTGTAGCGGTTGCCGGTCGTAAGCTCGACAAGCTCTACGGCTGTGTCCATGGGGTAGGTCGACACGGGATCCTGGGTGCGCCCGTTGATAGTCTGGGGCACCACGTACGGATAGACGGGGCCGCTGGCATAGACGGTATAACCGTTGCCCAGGCTGACCGTGCCCAAAACCGTGTCGCCGTCATCGGGCGTAAAGGTCTCGCCATCGCGCACGACGACGAGCGTCACGAGCGGTGTATTGGCGTCGCCGTCCAGATAAATGCACAGCGTGTTGCCGTTTTGCCAGGTTGCGACCTTGCCATACCACTCGACGGGGATATCGAGCTGGTAGAGGTCGGTTGCCTTGTGGCGAGCGTCAGCATCACGGGATGCCTGTGCCTTTTGCGCGCTCACGGCATTGACGGCGGCGTCGCGCCGCGCGGTTGCTGCCTGCTGGAGCACTTTGGCAGCCGCGGCGGAGCTCACACCGCCCTCCTCGGCATACTTGGCGGCGGCATCGATCTGGTTGTCGGTCACCGTGTCGGCCGAGGGCACCTTAAGTTTAAAGGTGGCTTGAGCGCGCAGATCCTGCCCATCACTCTTGACCGTAACCTGGGCTTTGGTGGTCGGGACGGTGTATATGGTGCCGTCGGCCGCGATGGGGGAGGCGGCAATGGAGAGCGTGTAATCGCCAGGCAGCAGCTTGATGCCGCGACCGTGCTCGTCAACGTAGAGCGTTTCGCTCACAGAAGAGCCGTCAGAATCCTGACCGCTTACCTGCACGGGGATCTTTGAGCCGGTGGAGCAGTCGAGCCCCGCGGCATGTACGCCAATTTGCACCGACATCATGGTATGGGCGTTTGCGGCAACCACGGCGGCCTGCTCTTGCTGGTATCCGTTCCAAGCTGCATAGCCCGCGCCGCCAGCGACGAGCGCGACGGCAACAACGCCTGCCACCATCAGGTTGCGTCGCTTGGGCGACATCTTGCGATGGCGAACCTCGGCCTCGCGTGCCGAGGGAACGGACGGCAGGGGAATATCGCCCATGGCGATGGTCTCGTCCACGGCAGGCGCAGAGCCCAGGCCGGGAAGCTCGCGGGTGAGCGAGTCGTCGGCAGGCAAGCTACCAAGCAGGACGGTCTCTTCTCCCGAGCCGGATTCCGGTTGGTCGTCGCCCTTGCTATCGTCCTCTTCGGCTTCGGCCTCGTCAGGAGCGTCTTTGGCGTCGCTGTCTTCGTCCTCGGTGCCTTCGTGCGCCTCGTCCTGTGTGTCGACGGCTGAATCGCTAAACGAGAGCTCGTCTAGCGAAATCCGGTCTAGGCTCTCTAGGGCCTCAGCGCATGCTTCTGCATCTTGGACCACATCCTCTTGGTCCGTTGTCTCATCTTTCATATATCCCCCAATGCAATATCGGCTCAACACTGTACCCAAAAATGGAGACATATAAAGCGCGTGCGAAATATAAGATCCGATTTAACCCGAGCGCATTGTTTAGCCGCATCCTCACGGCAGCAAAAAGCCCCCGGAACGCGAACGAATCACATTCCGGCGGCTCTGCAATGCGTTGAGTTGCGCGGAGCCGGCTATGCGGCTTCGTACTCAAGCGATGTTTGCGTCAGGCACGTTACTCGGCGTGAGCGTAATCAACCTTGGCGCGGCGGGCGGTGGCCTTCTCCCAATCGCTGGTGCCCTCAAAGACATCCTGCTTGTAGGGGTTGCGGCCGAGCTTCTTGGCACGGTAGGCGACGTAGATAATCGCGGCGATGTTGGCGATCAGCGCGGCGACCGAGACCGCGGTGGCAGCGGCGGGGTCGAGCGTGGAGTGCGTCACAAAGATGGACTCCTCTTGGAAGTAGGGGAACACCTGGGCAAACATGCACCAAATGGCAAGCGTAAAGGCGCGATTCTGGATCCAGCCGCCCTTGTTCCAGATAAAGGCGGCGACGGTGGGCGCCAGCAGCAGCGCAAAGCCGCAGAACCAGGAGTGGGTGGGCAGGCAGTTGTAGGTGTAGCAGAAGTTCCAGATATCGTAGGCGATGATGTAGACCCAGGTCATGTCGGGCCACAGCATGTCGGTCTTGTCCTCGGAGGCGTAGACGCTCCACCAACCGGTCATGCAGAAGATGTTGATGATACCGGCGATGCCGTTGAACACGTTGTTCCAGCCGGCCAGCTGCGTAGTACCTTCGGAGGTGACCCAGGTGGACTGGCCCAGGACAAAGAAGTGATAGGCACTCTCGAAGTCGGACACGACGGCGATCATGATGTTGATGGCGACGATCACAAACGGCCATGCGCGGAACCAATGCGCTTTGCCGATTTTGCCCCACTGATACTTAATGGCGATGAAGCCCCAGCAACCGGCCAGCGCCGCGTATACCTTGGCGTAGTGGAACCAGCTGTTCTGGTACACATGGGTGGGGTTGGTGAGCGCCCACTCGGCGCCTTGTGAGACGCCGATGGCGATGGCGACGCAGTAGATGGTCATGGCCAGCGGAGCCACGCCAAAGATGATGGCCGCGCCCAGCTTGGTGCGGCGGCCGACCTCGTTGAGCACAATCAGGCCAATAAAGACCATGGCCCAGCCGGCCCAGTGGATAAGGGTATCGCTACCCCAAACATCGAACAGCATGCTGCTCTCCTTTCACACGCCCGCGGCCCCTCTTCCGATCGCGGGCAGTTTGGCCAAATGTCGTCAGTTCCTGGGTTTGCGCTCGGGATACTTGGCGGTATAGCCCTCGATGTGGAGTGTCGAGGCGATGATTTCCTTGACCGTCTCGTCGGGCACATCGGGGTGCGTGCGGATATACATCAACAACCCCATGATGAGGGTGTAGAACGTCTCGTAGACATGGTCAATGCGCAGCTCGTGATGGGCGACAAAGTCCACCACGGTGGTGTCGCAGATGTACTGAGCCACGCGCTGAACCACGTTGTGCAGAAAGCCGCCGTAGAGTGCGCCGCTGCTCGAGGTGAGCGTACTCGGCAGCTCGTGGCCGCTGGCGACCAGGCGCTTAAAGAGCGGGGCGACGGTGTCGAGCGCGCCTTCGATATCACCGACGGTGCGGCCGGCGTTCCACTGCTCGAGCTCGGAGATAAAGCCGTCGATCGCCTCGTCCATGACGGCGGTGACGGCGGCGTCCATATCGGCAAAGTAGTGGTAGAACAGCGAGCGCGTGCAGCCGGCGCGTTTGGTCACGGCCGATACCGATAGGTGGGACACGCCCAGCTCGGAGCTTACGGTGCGCACGGCATCGAGGATCTCGCGACGGCGTTCGTCGCCCGTCAGACGCTTGGCCGCGCTATCGGGCGCGGGGACGGCGTCAGCCACAGAGGTGTTCGATGCGTTATCGCTCATGCGTTTGCCGCCTTTCGTCCGTTTGAGCCCGACCGTTCACCTAACAGTCTTGAATATTGTTGACGGTTCGTCAATACTGTTTTTGACACAATGTCAACTAATGGCGGGTGAACGGCATGGGGGCATGCCCGGCCTGCAAAAAAGAGGGGTGCCGCGGTCTCGCCGGGCTGTGGCAAGAGAAGGGACAACCATGATTCTCAACGGACCGGGAATTAGCTACACCGAGCCCGATATCGGCGCGGAGTTCGTGCCGCCGATACCGGAGCATCCGCGCGAGGCCATCGTCAAACTGTGTGAGCACTGCACCAACCGCCTGTTGCACCGCGACGAGCTGCTGGGCTACGAGTACTGGTCGTTTGCCGAGGCCGCAACCGACGAGCAGGCCGAAGTGCTCTGCAAGATGAAGATGCGCCGTCCCTATACGCTGCCCGAGATGGTCAAGCTCACCGGCATGCCCGAGGCCGATATCGAAAAAATGCTCGACGACATGAGCTACACGGGTCTGCTCGAGTACAACTGGGAAAACCCCGAGCGCGCCAAGCAGTGGGTGCTGCCCATGCTGGTGCCGGGTTCCGCCGAGTTCCTCAACATGCGCGTGAGCCAGCTCGAGGAGCATCCGGTCTATGCCAAGTTTTTTGAGCAGGCGTCCAAGGGACCGCTGTCCAAGGCCACGCCGATGGTGCCGCCCGGCGGTGCCGGCATCGGCATGCATGTCATTCCAGTCGAGAAGGCCATCGATGCCGCGAGCACCTCGGTGCCGATCGAGCATATCGAGCATTGGCTCGACAAATACGAGGGTAAGTATGCCGCCAGCACCTGCAGCTGCCGCGCGAGCCGTCGCGTGATGGGAGAGGGCTGCGCCGACGACCCGGCCGATTGGTGCATCGCCGTGGGCGATATGGCCGACTACGTGGTCGAGACCGACCGCGGCCATTATGTGACGCGCGAGGAGGTCTACGACATCCTGCGCCAGGCCGAGGACAACGGCTTTGTGCACCAGATCACCAACATCGACGGTGAGAACAAAATCTTCGCCATCTGCAACTGCAACGTCAACGTGTGCTACGCCCTGCGCACCTCGCAGCTGTTCAACACGCCCAACCTGTCGCGCTCGGCCTATGTCGCCAAGGTCGAGAAGGACAAGTGCGTGGCCTGCGGTCGCTGCGTTGAGGTGTGTCCGGCCGGCGCCGCCAAGCTGGGCCAGAAGCTCTGCAGCAAAAAGGCCGGCGGAAAGGTGCCCGAGTATCCGCGTCAGGAGCTGCCCGATGCCACCAAGTGGGACCACACCAAGTGGTCGCCCAACTACCGCAACGACAACCGCATCGAGACGCATGAGTCCGGCACCGCGCCCTGCAAGACGGCCTGCCCCGCGCACGTTGCCGTTCAGGGCTATTTGAAGCTCGCGGCTCAGGGTCGCTATGACGAGGCGCTGGCGCTCATCAAGCGCGAGAACCCGCTGCCCGCTATCTGCGGCCGTGTGTGCAACCGCCGCTGTGAGGATGCCTGCACCCGCGGCCGTGTGGACGCCGCCGTGGCTATCGACGAGGTCAAGAAGTTCATCGCCCAGCGCGATCTGGACGCCGCGACCCGTTATGTCCCGCCTGTGGTGACCCCGACGCGTGCCGGCGGCTTCGACAAGAAGATCGCCATCATCGGTGCCGGTCCGGCCGGCCTGTCCTGCGCTTTCTACCTGGCCGAGAAGGGCTACAAGCCCGTCGTGTTCGAGAAGAATGAGCGCCCGGGCGGCATGCTCACCTACGGTATTCCTAGCTTTAAGCTGGAGAAAGACGTTATCGAGGCCGAGGTCGAGGTTATTCGCCTGATGGGTGCCGAGTTCCGCTATGGCGTGGAGGTCGGTCGTGATGTGACGCTCGACGAGCTGCGCGCGCAGGGCTTTAAGGCTTTCTACATGGCTATTGGCTGCCAAGGCGGCCGCCTTGCCGGTATTCCGGGCGAGGACGCCGGGGATGTGGCCGTGGCCGTCGACTTCTTGCGCGAGGTCAACAGTGGCAAGATCGACGCGCTGCCCGGCCGCACCATCGTGGTGGGCGGAGGCAACGTGGCGATCGATGTCGCGCGCAACGCCTGCCGTCTGGGCTCCGAGCATGTTGAGATGTTCTGCCTGGAGAGCGAGGCTCAGATGCCTGCCAGCGAGGAGGAGCGTCGCGAGGCCATTGAGGACGGCGCCCACATCAGCTGCGGCTGGGGTCCCAAGGAGGTTCACCTGGACGAGGCCGGTCGTGTGTGCGGCATCACCTTTAAGCGCTGCACGCGCGTCTTTGACGACGAGGGCCGTTTTGCGCCCGAGTACGACGAGAACGACCTACGTCGTGTCGATGCCGACCGCGTGGTTATGTCCATCGGCCAGTCCATTGTGTGGGGCGACCTGCTGGCTGGCTCCAAGGTGGAGCTTGGCCGCGGTCAGGGTGCCCTTGCCGATCCCCAGACCTACCAGACCGCCGAGCCCGACATCTTTGTGGGCGGCGACGTCTACACCGGTCCGAGTTTTGCCATCGATGCCATCGCCGCCGGTCACGAGGCCGCCGTGTCCATCCACCGCTTTGTGCAGCCGGGCTCCACGCTCACGATCGGCCGCAACCAGCGCCGCTACACCGCGCTCGACCGCGACGACGTCGTGATCGAGAGCTACGACAACGCGAGCCGCGAGGTTGCCCATGTGGACCGCGAGCGCGAGAAGGCCGCGCCGTTTAGCGAGTACGTCGAGACCTTTACCGAGGAGCAGGTGCGCGCCGAGACCGCCCGCTGCCTTGGCTGCGGCGCCTCGATCGTCGACCCCAACAAGTGCATCGGCTGCGGCCTGTGCACCACCAAGTGCGCGTTCGATGCCATCCACCTGGATCGCGACCGCCCCGAGTGCTCCACGATGGTCAAATACGAGCAAAAGCTCCCAAGCCTTGGCAAGTATGCTTTAAAGCGTGCAATCAAAATCAAGTTCGGTCGTAAATAGGTAACCATGGCGGGTAAGGGGACGGCGCAGACTAGATTTCGCTGTCCCCTTGCTTTGAGTTTGCATCGCATCAACCGTTGTTGAAAGGTTTCTACCTTGCATGAATTGGGAATCGTTTATCACATTATTCGCGATGTTGAGAACGTGGCGCGCGCCAATGGCGTGCGTCGCGTTTCGAGCGTCACGCTGCTGCTGGGCGAGGTCTCGGGCGTCGTTCCCGACTTGCTGCTCGACGCTTGGCGCTGGGCGGCAGATAAAAAGTCCATCACGCAGGGCGCGGAGCTTATCGTGGAGCCCGTCGAGGCCGTGACGCATTGCGAGGCGTGCGGCCGCGACTATGCGACAGTCGAGCACGGCAAGACCTGCCCCCATTGCGGCAGTGGCGATACCTATTTGCTCCAGGGCCAAGAGGTCATGATCAAGCAGATCGAGACCCCCGACGAGGATCCGGCAGACGCTGCCCCCGGCGGCCCTTCTGACGCCCCCGACGCCGTCGACGTCGCTAACCCTCTCCACATCGTCTAGCCCCTAGTCGTTGGGGACGTTCTTGTTTGACTAGTCGTTTAAGAACGTCCCCAACGACTACTTGCGCTAGAGCATAAGTTATACAATTAGTCAAGTTATGTCTGTTTAAACAAAATAGCGGCACGCAGGCGCATTGGGATTAACCTAAAAGCGGCGTTAATGAACAGAGTGTCTGTATATATCTGTGAAAGTAATTGGGAAATCACGTTTTAGTAGGCAATGAGCTGTAAATCAGCAACGTAATCAATTTGTAACAAACTTAGACGTTTAAACAAATAATGCAACCGTTTGCGAATTTAGCTATAAATCCACAAGGCGAACAGGTATACTCCTTTATTGTCGTGTAGGAAATACGTAGACAAAAAGGAGGTTATGTGATGGTAAGTATTGTTCTTGCTAGCCATGGTGACTTGGCGGCTGGAATCAAGCAGACGGGCTCGATGGTCTTTGGCGATCAGCCGTCTGTTGCCGTGGTCTCGCTCGAGCCGAGCATGGGCCCCGACGACTTCCGTGCCAAGGTCGAGGAGGCAATCGCTTCCTTCGAGGACCAGGAGCAGGTGCTCTTCCTCGTTGATCTGTGGGGCGGCACGCCCTTCAACCAGATCAGCGGGCTCATCGAGGGCCACGATTCCTGGGCTATCGTCACCGGTGTCAATCTGCCTATGCTCATCGAGGCATATTCGCAGCGCTTTGACGCAAAGAACACTGCACATGCGATCGCAAAACATCTCGTGACTGAGGCTAAGGCTGGCGTGCGCGTCAAGCCCGAGTCTCTGGAGCCCGAGGAGAAGAAACCGGCTGCGGCCGCCGCTGCTCCTGCGGGTGCCATTCCTCCGGGAACGGTGATCGGCGACGGGCACATCAAGATCGCCCACGTCCGTATCGACACCCGTCTGCTTCATGGTCAGGTGGCCACCACGTGGACCAAGCAGATCAACCCCAACCGCATCATCGTGGTTTCCGACGGCGTTGCTCACGACGAGCTCCGCAAGACCATGATCGAGCAGGCTGCCCCTCCGGGAGTCCATGCCAACGTCGTGCCCATCAAGAAGATGGCCGAGGTCGTCAAGGACACGCGCTTTGGTGACACCAAGGCCATGCTGCTCTTCGAGAACCCGCAGGATCTGCTCAAGGCCATCGAGGCCGGCGTCGACATCAAGGAAGTCAACATCGGTTCCATGGCTCACTCCAAGGGCAAGGTCGTCGTCACCAACGCCGTCGCTATGGGCGATGACGACGTTAAGACTCTCGAGGCCCTCAAGGCCAAGGGCGTCAAGTTCGAGGTCCGCAAGGTTCCTTCGGATTCCTCCGAGGATCTCGACGCCATGTTGAAGAAAGCTAAGGCCGAACTGGCCGCTCAAGCATAGTAAAGGAGGGTCCGATACATGTCCGCGCTTACTATTCTTCTAATCGCGATTATCGCGCTGCTTGCCGGTATGGAAGGCATTCTGGATCAGTTCCAGTTCCATCAGCCGCTCGTTGCGTGCACGCTTATCGGTCTCGTAACCGGTCACCTTCAGGAGGGCATCCTCCTGGGCGGCTCGCTTCAGATGATGGCTCTTGGTTGGGCTAACGTCGGCGCCGCTGTTGCGCCTGACGCCGCTCTGGCCTCGGTCGCTTCTTCGATCATCATGGTGCTCGCCCTCAACGGTGGCGCCACCGATTCGGCTAAGGCAGTTACCGCCGCCATCGCCGTCGCCGTGCCTCTGTCCGTCGCCGGCCTGTTCCTGACCATGATCTGCCGTACCCTGGCCACCGCTATGGTCCACGGCATGGACGCCTGCGCCGAGAAGGGCGACTTCGCCGGCATCGAGCGCTGGCAGTACGCCGGCATCCTCATGCAGGGTGTTCGTATCGCCATCCCGGCAGTGCTGCTGTGCATCATCCCGGCCGAGGCCGTTACCAACGCGCTGAACGCTATGCCCGACTGGCTGTCCGGCGGCATGGCTGTCGGCGGCGGCATGGTCGCTTCCGTCGGTTACGCCATGGTCATCAACATGATGGCCACCAAGGAGACCTGGCCGTTCTTCATCCTCGGCTTTGTCCTGGCTGCCATCCCTCAGCTCACGCTGATTGCCCTGGGCCTCATCGGCATCTCCCTTGCCCTCATCTACCTTGGCCTTAAGGACCTGGCCAAGCAGGGTGGCGGCATGGGCGGTGGTTCCGGCGACCCGCTCGGCGACATTCTGAACGATTACGAGTAGGAAGGGAGTGATACATATGGCAGAGAACAAGATTCAGCTTTCTAAGTCCGATCGTCAGAAGGTTTGCTTCCGTCATCAGTTCCTTCAGGGCTCGTGGAACTACGAGCGCATGCAGAACGGTGGCTGGTGCTACGCAATGATCCCTGCGATCAAGAAGCTCTACACCAGCAAGGACGACCAGATTGCCGCGCTTAAGCGCCACCTGGAGTT
Source organism: Collinsella sp. (assembly GCA_019419505.1). GTDB lineage: Bacteria > Actinomycetota > Coriobacteriia > Coriobacteriales > Coriobacteriaceae > Collinsella. The sequence goes on from DXZS01000021.1 coordinate 41,513, forward strand.
CTATAACACGCACCCCTATGTTTCCTCCCCCGTCATGGGCGTTACCCTCGCCCTCGAGGAGGAGCGCGCCAACGGTGCCCCGATCGACGACGTCGCCATCCAGGGCGTCAAGGTCGGTATGATGGGCCCGCTCGCCGGCGTCGGCGACCCCGCCTTCTGGTTCACCCTTCGCCCGATCTTGGGTGCTCTGGGTGCTTCCCTGGCCCTGTCCGGCAGCATTGCCGGTCCGCTGCTGTTCTTCTTCGCGTGGAACATTATTCGTTACGCCTTCGAGTGGTACACGCAGGAGTTTGGCTATAAGGTCGGCTCCTCCATCGCCAAGGACCTCTCCGGCGGTCTGATGGGCAAGGTCACCGAGGGTGCCTCCATCCTTGGTATGTTCATCATCGGCGCCCTTGTCGAGCGTTGGGTTTCCATCTCCTTTACCCCGATCGTCTCCAAGGTCACGCAGTCCGCTGGCGCCTATATCGACTGGGCTAATCTGCCCGCCGGCGCCGAGGGCGTCAAGCAGGCATTGACGATGTACAGCTCTGTCGGTGCCACCGCACTCGACCCGGTGAAGGTCACCACGCTTCAGGCCAACCTCGATCAGCTCATCCCCGGCCTTGCCGCCGTGTGCCTGACCCTTCTGGTCTGCAAGCTCCTCAAGAAGAAGGTCAGCCCGATCGTCATCATCCTGGCTCTCTTCGCCGTCGGCATCATCGGTCGCGTCTGCGGCTTCATGTAAGCACGCTTCGGCTTGAGACCGAGAGTTGCTAGGCAAGGGCTTTTGAGCCATTGAAACGGACCGCACCCGGTGGGTACACTGGATGCGGTCCGATTGTTTTTATTGGAGGGCGAGGCGCGTATGGCGCAATCTCAGAACAGTACGGTCGATCTGGCAACGCCGGCAACCTGCCTTATGGGGCTTACCAGTCACGGTAACGTGATGGTGGGCAATAAGGCGTTTGAGTACTATAACGAGCGTAATCCCGAGGATTATATCCAAATCCCGTGGGACGAGGTCGACTATATTGCCGCCGAGGTTTTGCGCGGCACCAAGAAGATTACGCGTTTTGCCATCTTCACCAAGGACAACGGTCACTTTACGTTTTCGACGCGCGACGACAAAGAGACGTTGCGCGCGGTCCGCAAGTACGTCGACGAGGATAAGCTCGTGCGTTCGCCTGACTTTATCGATGTGACGGCTAAGGGCGCCAAGAGCATCCCCTCCGTTATCAAAAACCTCTTCCACAAAGGCAACTAGCCATTAAAGAGCGCCCCCCTAAAGTGGGACGCGGTTTCCCATGAGGCTCGATCGGGAAAGTGCATCCCGGTTCGAGTGCCGATTGCGGGATGTAGTTTCCGGAACGGGCCCGTTTGGGAAACCGTGTCCCGTTTCGAGTCGAAATTCTGGGACACAGTTTCCCAGCGAGGTCCCATGGGGAAAGTCTGACCCAGAATTTGCCTGGATAGTGGGACGCACTTTCCGGAGGGCTGTTCCACCGCAACTTCGAAGAGTGGGTATACGCTGCATTACAGCGGCGTAAATCTGCTACACTAATACAACATGCCTCCGTAGCTCAGGGGATAGAGCACCGCTCTCCTAAAGCGGGTGTCGACGGTTCGAATCCGCCCGGGGGCACCAGAAAAATCGCAGGTCAGGAGTTAATTTTGCTTCTGACCTGTTCTGGTTTTAGGGTTAAGAACTGCTTTTGTTTGTAAATCTGGTAAGTAAATAATTTAACTTACCGAGTTTTCCACTGAAAACAGGAAATCACCATTTTGGGGATAAAAAGTTTTCAACAGCCGTTAGTCGGTTCCATTTTGGTGAATCGCTTCCTCAATTTGGGTAAAAAATTTCACCATTTTGATGATTCGGCTGCTTTGAGTTTTGATAAAAACGCCTGTTCAGAAGCTTGCGCTATACCCATTTTGGTGAAACCAATTAATAGAGAAATATACTATAAAGATATAGGGACGGCGATGCCGTCCTCTTCGCTCGCGAAGCTCGCTGCGCGGCCACGTGCCGTGTCCTTGCCGCCGGCTACGCCGTCGATTGATTCGCTCACTGCGTTCGCTGATTGATTGACCAATCCGTTTTATCGGTGACACCAGTCATCAGCGCAGCAATTGACATGTTGAATCCATTGGCAATTTTACAAAGGTTTGAAAGACTGACATTTCTTCGTCCGACTTCAATGCTCGCGTAGTAGGAACGATCCATCTCAATCAAATTGGCGAACTGCTCCTGGCTGTACCCGAGTCCAGCGCGGAGCTCTTTGCATCTCATGCCGAATGATTTCTGAAGCGTCTTCGTATCCATGACAAAAAGAGTCATGGATTGTTGTATTTATGCCAACGGACTATATACAACAATCCCTGTTAAGGCGCATAATTACCTTTATTGGAAAGCACTCTGATGCCCAGTCGGATAGGGCACGGAAAAGGAATGGAACAGCACAATGACCCAGGGAAAGCATTTCGCTGCCGGCGGCGATCACTTCGCCGCACTGCCAAGCAAAAAGATTCACACCCCGAAGGGGATCGCGCGTCTGACCGTCACCGCGGCGACCATGGCCGCCATGACCGGATCGAGCCTCATCTCACCGTTCGCGGCATTCGCCCAGACCGGTGACGGGGGCACGCAGCACCCCGCCGTGATGTCGCCGATCGCCGCCCATGCCGGCGCGGCATCCGGTACCGGCGCGAAATCCGCCGCACAGACCATCGCGGACCTGCAGAAGGCGGTCGACGAGGCGAAGGCGAAGGAGGACGCCGCCAAGGCATCCTACGATGAGGCCGCCGGTCCCTACAACGAGGCGGCTTCCGCCCGCGACCAGGCCAAGGCATCCTACGATTCTGCAGTCAGCGCCGGCACGGCAGCCGACCGTGCGGCGATGGACGAGTACGCCCGTCAGGTCGCGGAGGGCAAGGACGCCGCCGATGCCGCCGGCAAGGACCTCGAGCAGGCGAAGGCGGGTCTCGCAGACGCCAAGGCGGATGCATCCGAGAAGGACGTAGCGTACCAGTCCGCCCTCAAGGCGGCCCAGGATGCCAAGGACGCCCTCGATAAAGCCAAGGCCGATGCCGTAGGCGCCACCCCGGAGGCTATCAGTGCCGCCGAGCAGGCCGTGCGCGACGCCCAGGATGCCGTGAGCAGGGCGCAGACCGAGCTCGCCAACGCCAACGCGACGCTTGCCGCCGCCCAGTCCAAGCTGGTTGCGGCCCAGTCTGCAAAGGATTCCGCCGATTCTGTCCTCGCTGCAGCCAGGCAGAACAAGGACACGGCGGATGCGAAGGCCGCAGCCGCCAGCGCCGCCTACGAGAAGGCGAAAGCAGACCTCGCCGCAGCGGAGGCCGGTGCGAGCGGTCCAGAGTATGATGCGGCAAAACAGAAGGTCGCGGACGCAGAGGCAGCCCTCGCTGCCGCACGAGCGGCACAGTCCCAGTGCGAGTCCGAGCTCGAGCAGGTACAGCCCGCTGCGGCAACGGCACAGGCCGACCTGAATGATGCCCAGGTGGCCCTCTCCGTAAAGCAGCAGGCCGCGGCCGATGCCGAATCCGGTGTGAACGCCGCCCAGTCCGCCCTCGATGCCGCGAACGCCGCCCTCGATGCGGCCAAGCAGGCGAATGCCGACGCCGTCGCCAAGCTGGATGCCGCGAAGCAGGATTTCAAGGACGCCGAGTCCGCCAAGGCAGCCGCCGACGTAGAGCTCGCGAACGCCAAGGCCGCAAAGGATACTGCAGACGCCGCCGTGACCGCCGCGCAGCAGAAGGTCGATGAGGCCCAGGCGAAACTCGATTCCGCCGACGCGCAGCTCAAGCAGGGAGCCATCGGCTTCTTCCGTGCTATGGGTGCCGATTCAGCCATCGAGATCATTCAGAACTGCACATACAAGGACTACACCGAGGTGGGGAACAGCCTCGACGCGACCAGTCTCGACAACATGCTCGCGGCAATCCCGTACATGAAGTCCATCAACGAGTATCGCAAGTCCGTCGGTCTCTCTGAGCTCCAGGTCACGTACAAGCTCATTGCGGCGGCGATTGCCAACGCGAACTATTCCGATGTCAAGTTTGGGCATTCCATGCAGTTTGATACGAGCGAAAACCTCGCATGGAACTATGGAACCGATCCGAAACCGCAGTGGGTGGACCAGGAAAAGGCTTTCTTCGATCAGGCGGTTCAGGAGCTCTATGGCGTCACCGGTCTAATCGGTAAGGATGCCACAGATTTCTACAAGTCGCACAGTGGAATTGAATCCTATGTCAACCAGCATTTTAAGGTTGCCGGATATCCCGCAACCGTCGGTCACTACCTGCATGTCATCAGCCCTGAAATCGGCTATATGGGCATGGCGGTCTGCAGCAAGGGAACCATGAACGGCTGGAAGACCGACAGCTTCGATACCGCAAACCTGGGTTGGGCAGGCTCCGGTTGGAACATGAATCCCATGTCCGTCGACGAGTACGAGCAGAAGCTGACCTCCTATATCAACGGCCTCAAGAACGCCAAGAGCGCACTCGACGCAGCCAAGGCCGATCTCGCATCCAAGTAGCAGGCAGCCACCGACGCCGCTGAAACCGTCCAGCAGAAGCAGGACGCAGCGGATTCCGCACAGGCAGATGTCGATGCCGCAAAGCAGGGTGTTGCCGATGCCCAGCGTGCCGTCGATGCCGCAAAGGCTAATCTCGCATCCAAGCAGCAGGGCGTCACGGATGCCCAGACCGAGCTTGATGCGGCGAAATCGGACCTCGAAGCCGCCAACGCGGCAGTCGATACGGCAAAGTCGACCGTCCAGCAGAAGCAGGTCGCCTTTGATGCCGCCAACGCAGCCGTAACGACCGCACAGTCTAAGTTGGATGCCGCCAAGGCGGACGCTTCTGCCAAGCAGCAGGGCGTGGACGATGCGAACGCCGACCTCGCGAAGTTCTTCCAGGACGTCGCCGACGCCAAGAAGGCGGTCGATACCGCAAAGAGCGTCCACGATGCGGCGGCAGCCGACCAGGCCGAGAAGGCGGCGCTCCTCGAAGCCGCCAAGCAAAAGGCGGATACCACCGCAAGCGCCCTCGCGGATGCCCAGCGTGCCGTCGATGCCGCAAAGGCCGACACCGGCGTTGCCGCCGAGAGGCTTACCGGCTCCCAGACCGATCTCGAGGACGCACAATCAAACCTCGACATCCTCACCGGTCTTGCCGCGAAGCTCGCAGAGGCACAGCAGCGCGAGCAGGATGCAGTAAAGGCCGTCAATGACACCAAGGCCGAACTCGATGCCGCGAAGGCTGACGCCGTCGCCGCCGAGTCCCTGGTCTCCGCTGCCGAGCAGGCAAAGGCGCAGGCAGACGCCAAGCTGGCGAGGCTGAACTCCATCAATGCCGACGCGGCGATCGCTTCCGGCCATGACGCGAACGCGGATGACGCCCTCAACGCGCTTTTCGCCGCCGCAGTCGAGACGCGTGCCAAGGTCGCGCCCGCCAAAGTCATCCTGGACGAGAAGCAGGCTGTGGTGGACGGGCTCAAGCCCGGCTATGATGCGGCACTCGCCGCCTACGAGTCGGCGAAGTCCGACCGCATCGCAGCGGAGCAGAAGCTTTCCGATGAGATCGCACGACAGGAGGCAGAGGAGGTCGCAAAGCAGCAGACGGCATACACCCCGAAGCACCTCGCCGGCACGGATACCGCCCAGCCCGGCAGCCTCGCCCAGACCGGCGACCGCGCGGGCCTCATCGGGGAGACGTTCGTCATCGGCGGCACCGTCCTCGTGGCGACCGGCGTCTTCCTCGACCGGAAGAAGCGCCGCGAGCAGATGTAAAAGCGAGTCGGGCGTTGGATATCGGCTAGTGTCCAACGCCCGGTTTCATGGACAGGGAGATCGGTGTGAGAACAAAGGCTATTATCGTTGCGCTTCTGGTGTGCCTTTCGGCACCTCAACTTGGATGTGCCAGCGTTGCAAAGCAAGGAAGCGGTTCTACGGAAAGGGCCGCCACAGCGGTAAAGAATAAAGACAAAAAGAAGCCAAGCGAAGAAAAGGCGGCGCAAACCTCTGGAACCAAGAACGAGGAGAAGAAAGAGTCCGACGACAAGGACCAGAAGTCCGATGACTCCAAGAAGGAGGATAACAAGTCTTCCGATTCCTCGAAGTCGGACAGCAAGGGCGATTCCTCCCAGTCCAAACAGAATTCCGGCAATTCGCAGAGCTCTGGCAGTAATAACTCTACTTCCAACAGCGGTAGCCAGAAGAAGTGGGTTGCCGAGCAGGGCCACTGGGAGACCGATTACAGCCAGGTCTGGGTGCCGAATGTGGTATATACGCGTCATGAACGTTGCATTTGTAGTGCATGCGGTGCATCTTTCGATTCTATAGCCGCTTGGTCAGCTCATAGTGACGCAATGTGGGAACAAGGTCAAGACCATGGAGCATATATCAATGATTCGTATACCACCTCTGAGGACCAGGGACATTATGAACAGCAGGCTACGGGACAACATTGGGTTGTCGACGTCGCCGGTCACTGGGAGTAATGTACATCGTTCCTCTCCTCTTACATTCGGTAAATGTTTATTTATTTGTGGGCGGCCGGTTCGGCCGCCTTTTTTAGACGCCCAGTCTGGGAGCAAACGATAGGAAAGCAATCAAACGAGAGGCCGTTCCAAAAGAATTCGGCGGTGCCGGATGCTTCGGGCAAAACCTTCCGCAAATCGGTAAGGTCTTCCATCAACTTGCTCCAGCCCTCGCCCGGAGTCCGCTACAGCGAATTTCTAACACTCAGCATCCTTCGCGTTAAAAATTCGCTTCCGCTCACGGTCTCCGCTGACACTACGACACCGCGAAGCCTTTCGCTCGAAACGAGACCTCTCATTTCGTGTCTACGCTACGCTTCGCCCAATCGCCGTCCCGGTGATTGCAAGATTGGTGTTGGGCTAGATAAATGGGGCCATACTCGCCCCCTTTATCTGCCAACACATCTTGTTTAACACCTCACACGGCGATAAAGTTAGAAATGAAGTTCGCCTTCATTTCTCTAAGGGAAGCGACGGCATCACTTCAAAAATCGGCGCGACGTCAGTCGCTCCTAAAAAGGAAAGCAATCTCATATCGGTTTTGAATCGGTGGCCTCACCGATTCGCTCTGCTTTCCTGGGGGCATGAATGATGAGTTGCAAACGTCCGCACACCGTTAAGGCGACACTCACTTCTGAAGAATACGAAACGCTTTCCGCTTTGGCAGAAAAGGCGGGCATGACGAAAGCCGAATTCATTCGCTATGCACTGATTCATTGGAATGAATCGTTCGATGATCTAGTCATTTCCAAAAATAAGAACGGTGGCCGTAGCAAAAAGCTGCAAACCGTTTCAGAGGATTCGAACGAAAAGCGCTCGGAGGTTATTTACGTCAAAGTCACCGATGGCGAGCACGAGGCGATTCGCAAGCAGGCGGATGCGCTCGGCACGACCGTCAGTGCGTATGCCCGCCGCGTGATGCTTGCCGGGAAAATCGAGAAGATCGATTTCGATATGAGCCAGGTCGCAAAAATCTATCACGAGCTGTATCGCGAGGGGACGAACCTCAACCAGCTGATGTACTTCGTGCACGCGCAAGGTCTTCCGGCCTACAACGAGAAGGCAGTTTTCCGAACGCTTGAAAAGGTTTACCAGAACGCCCGCAAAGTCACTCTCTTCATCGAAGAACTCGAACAGCGCTATTTCGTCGGCGGTGATCAAAATGACCGTCGTTAAGCAGAAAGGTGTTTCGTCCGAGCGCTATGCGAAGAACGTGCGCAAGTACATTAACGGAAAGTACGCTTTGTCCCGCGGCGGCTGGAACCTCGCGAACCGAAAGTACTGGTTTTCCGAGATGGCTATGACGCGGAAGATGTTCCATCACGACAGGCCTGCGCGTGCCGGCGCGAAGAACATAACGATGCTTCATCAGGTTCTTGCGTTTCTTCCCGAGGAGTGCAGCTGCAACGGAGGCAAGATGACTCCCGATGCATGTATGGCCTACGCGGAGCAATGGCTTGCGAAACACTACCCGCATCAACAAGTGATTGTCGCCTTGCATGAGGAAAGCGATAAGGCGGGAAAACGTTACGCGGTCCATATGGCGATTAACCGCACGGATCTTTTGACGGGTAAGCGTTGCGAGACGGGTGGGCGTCGCGGAAAGTACGAACGCGCTGCGTGGGTTCGTGAAATGGACAAGGCCTGGAATCTCGCTCAGCTCGAAAAGGGAAAGAAGAACTCGAAGATTCGAGACCGACAGCCGCGCGACACTGAAAAGAAAATCGTTGAGCGGGGAGAGTACAGCTATAAAAACAATTTGCGCGAGTTGATCCATATTGCAATCAACGACTATCACCCGAAGACTATGGAGCAGTTCAAAAAGTTACTTGCCTCATGGGGCGTAGAGATTTTCATCAAGAACAACCGAGTCTATGCGACGGATCTCGATATCAAGGAGGCCGGCAATCCGAAATGCACTTTCAACCTGACCCGTCTTGACGGGCGGTTTGCGATCAAGCAGCTTGAGGCGGCCTTTAAAAATAACGTGCTGGAAGCCGAGCGAGCCCTTCCTTATGAGAGGCGTTGCGAGATTTACATTCAACGGCTTAAGAAAGCGTATTCGGCGTGGGTCGAGCAGGCAAAGGCGAGCAAGGGCGTCGCCTACAATCTCTTCCCTAAGTTCATCGCACCGAAGTGCGATGAAGATCTGCTCGAGGATCCGGCGGTTCGTGATGAGCTTCTTGCCCGGCGCGGTTACGCAAGGGAGATTCGAAACCGTTACGCCGGCGCCGTTCCCGATGCTGGCGATGACCGCGTTCGCGCCGCAGGCCGAGCCCATGGTGGCAACGTCGACATCTCGCCGCAGGTCGATCGTGCGGTCGACCGAGGCGATTACGATCGCGGCGACGCGCCTCGCTAGTTTTGGAGAGCCTATCGTCGGTGCCCTAGCGCGCTGCCATCCAGTGCCGATTCTGCCATACTCGCAATTCGGCGAGGGTGAGGAGTATGAATTGATCGGCGGGAGTCAGCCGCTCTGATAGAATCGTCCTTGCTGTCGGCAGCCCTCGTGCCGGGCAGAGCCCTCCATCCGATGGGAGGTGATGCCCATGACCGATTTCACCGAGCTCGTGAAGCTCCTGACCGCTACGGTCTCGCTCCTCACGGCCCTTGTCGGCCTTTCCAAGGCACTCAAGCAGGGCTCGAAGCCCAAAAAGAAAGGCCACCGTCGCTAAGACGATGACCTAACTCTATTAAGCAACGGCTCTGCCCAGCTCACTACAACTTGGGCTGCCGTCGGCACCATTCTACCCTCCTGACGAGGAATTCGTCCATATTTCAAAAATCAAATCCTGTTCGCGCGTGGGCGCGTGGGCGTAAACTTTTAGTTGGGCAAACCCGACAGATTGGAGCTTGAAACATGAGGGATATGCACCTCATGTCGCTCATAAAACGTCTCCTGACCTCGAAGGAGAACGTTTTTTAGCGACAGAAGGAGACATAAATATGATCTGGTTTACCAGCGATACCCACTTCGGGCATGAGAACGTGCTGAAGTTCACCGACCGCCCGTGGGAGACGATTTGGCAGATGAACGACGCCATCGTCGACAACATCAACGGCAGGGTCGCCGTGGACGACGAGCTCTACATCCTGGGGGATTTCTCATTCAAGATGACCGCCCAGGACGCCTACGGGCTGCGCAAGCGAATCGCCTGCAGGCGCATCCACCTCGTCCCGGGAAACCACGACAAGGACTGGACCCAGCCGGCGGTCGCGGGCGCCTTCACCGTGGAGCCGCCGATCTGCGTGCTCAAGATCGACGGGCAGAAGATCGTCCTGAGCCATTACCCCATGGCCGACTGGCAGGGCATGAGCCATGGATCGTGGCACCTCCACGGGCACATCCACAGCAGCGGCGGCGCGTACAACGAGTTCAACCGCAAGCAAGGCCTTCTGCGCTACGACGTCGGTTGCGATGCCAACGGGCACTCCCCGGTGAGCCTCGACGGGCTGAGGGAGTGGTTCGCCGGAGTCGACGAGCCGTGCGGCCGGGTGAAATGGCCCTGGTGGGTCAACGAGACCGGCGACAGGCAGGTCGAGCGCGAGCTGGCGGCGTACAAGAGGGAAGAGGTGATTCAATGACGGTCTATGTGACGGGCGACATCCACGGTGGGCTCGACATGCAAAAGCTCCGCGACTGGGAGCTTGGGGATAGCCTTACCGGCGACGACTATCTCATCGTTGCCGGTGACTTTGGCTTTCCGTGGGACTTTTCTGCCGAGGAATGCGCCGACATCGCTTGGCTGGAGTCGCGCCCCTACACGGCACTGTTCGTCGACGGCAACCACGAGCGCTTCGATCACTGGGAGGAGCGCCCCATGGAGCCGTGGCATGGCGGGCTGACGCAGCGCCTGTCGGACACCTCGCCCATTCGGCGCCTGACGCGCGGCGAGGTCTTCGAGCTCGACGGTTCGACAATCTTCACCATGGGCGGTGCCACGAGCGTGGGCAGGGAATACCGCGTGCCGTATTCCAGCTGGTGGCCTCAGGAGCTCCCGGATGAGCGCGAATTCGATGCCGCGCGGGCAAAGCTCGACGAGGTCGGCTGGAAGGTCGACTGCGTCATCACCCATACCTGTTCGACGCGCATGCTCTCGCCGACGCTCTACCCGGACCCAGGCTGGGAACGCCCTGATGTGGACCGGCTGACCGGATTCCTCGACGAGCTCGAGGACCGCCTAGACTACAAGCACTGGTATTACGGCCATTTTCACCGAGACGGCAACCCGGACGAACGGCACACGGTGCTGTATGACCGGATCGTGAGGCTCGGGGACAAACTCCTGCCGTGGGGTGCGTACTGATGACGGTCTATGTGACAGGCGACGTGCACGGCAGGGCCGAGTACGGGTCCAGCCGGTTTGCATTCAAAAATTGGCCGCTGGGCCGGACTCTGACGAGCGACGACGTGGTGATCGTGGCCGGCGACTTCGGCTTTGTCTGGGACGGCTCGAATGCTGAGAGGTATTGGCTCGATTGGTTTGAGTCAAAACCATGGACCACGTGTTTCGTAGACGGCAACCACGAGAACCACCGGATGCTGGCAGAACTGCCGGTGCGGGAGTGGAACGGCGGCCTCGTCCATGAGGCGCGACCGCACGTGCTGCACCTGATGCGCGGAGAGGTGTTCGATATCGACGGGTTCACAGTCCTTGCCATGGGCGGCGCCGCGAGCAACGACAGGCAGTATCGCAAGGAGGGGAGGAGCTGGTGGCCCGAGGAGATGCCGAGCGAGGAAGAGATGGACCACTGCCGCGCCTCGCTCAACCGCGTAGGCTGGAGGGTCGACTACGTGGTGAGTCACGAGGCTCCTGCTGCCCTGGCTAGAGAGCTGTGCCGCGAGCGCGGACGTGAGTGCGGCGGGGATACGCTGCAAACTTTCCTGGGCGAGCTCGACGGGCGGCTCGACTATCGCATCTGGCTCTTCGGGCATTACCACGGCGACGAATGGCGCGACGACAGGCATCGCCTGGTCTATCGAGACATCGTGCCGATCGAAAGTGCTGCGCCCGGTTCTCAGTTCTAGAAACCCCCTAGAAATGCTCTAGAGGGTTTCTAGAAAATTAGATGCTATGCGACCTACTCATCCTTCATCTGGGTCATGGCCTCGACCTTGGCCTCGGCCGCGGCTGCCCGCTGCTCGGAGGCGGCGAGGCGGTCCTTGAGGGCGGCTACCGCGGCCATCAGGTCGTGCTGGGCCAGGAGCGCATCGCTCAGCTCGGCCTGGGCTTTCAACGCGGCGTCACGCTCGACGCGCAGGCGCTCGATCTCATCGGCCATGGCTTCAGCCTCGGCGCGGAGCTGAACGACCTGCCTGTCGAGCTCCTTAGCACGGGAGAAGTACCTGACGCTTGCGGCGTGGAGCTCGTTGTTCTCGAGCTCGAGGCTCGCGGTATCGAGCTCGAACTTCTCCTCTATAAAGGCAATCCGCTCATTGCAGTCGGCCTCAAGTCTTTCGTTCCGATCCGTCGCCTCGACGAGCTTGCGGCTGAATTCATCCACCTGGGCCATGAGCAGTGCGTTCTCGGTCATGAGGTTGCCCGTCTCGCGCAGCAGCTTCTCCCGCCATGTCGCCTCGATCCGCTCGGCGGCCTCATCGAGGACGGACTTCACGCCGGGCGTCTCGCTGATTTTTCTCTCGTTTGGGTTGTCTGTCATCGTGCGGCACTCCAATCAACAATGGGCATGGCTCCGCCATGCCGAACGGCTGGGAACAAATACGCGGCCGCTGTTGAGTTATGTTTGTCCTGCGCTTGGTGAGTTCTAAAAGCGTCTCAAGTCATGCGTTCACGCAGGTTTTCGATTGGAGAAATACCGCACGCTTTCATGGTATCACGTGCCTTAAAGACCATGAATGGACGGCCATATCGATTCGTTGAAAATGGCACCTACGACGTGCTGGTGGCAGGAGGTGAGGGCGTTAAAGATGTCGAGAATGATTATGGGAGTATTTTAGATGCAGGTATGAGAAAGGGTCGAATCGAAGTGTCTGGCCGGACGCCAATTGTCCGGGAACTGTTCCGGTTCGACCCTGCTTCATTTTACATCCGCGGCATGTTTTTGTAGACGCCTGGCGATTACCGACCTTCACGACCTCGATGACGGTTTCCCCGTCCTCGATTCTTGCCAGATTGCGGTGGACATCGCTGCGCGAACGGCCGGATATCATTTGAGCCAGAATCCTCTTCTATTGAAGCGGATTCTGGCTCAGTGGTTTTTAACTCGGTTGTTTGACAGAAGCCCACGTCGATAGTCGGTCTGTGGACTTAAGATTTCGGGGGCTCCCAAGCGTTTTCGATCGCGGCGCGGTAGATTGCAGCGTAATTAAGCATCCAGCTGCCATCACCCGCTTTTTGAATAAACCCCTTATTCTTCAAAGAGGTATAGGCCCGGGAGATCGTGTTCTTACTTAGGTGGTAGCGCTCCTCAATCCATTTGCTTTTTGCGTAAAAGCCCATGGCTCGTTTGTTTTTGGAAGGATTGCCAAGCTTCCATACTAGGCCGAGGATGAGGCGCTCGGCAGCGACAGTGGTGGCACAACACGCCCAGTCGGGCACCGAAATAAAATTCGCGTTATCCATTTTCCTTCTAATCTCTCGTTGCTCAGTAACATCATCGGAATATCTGTCGGAAATCGACGGTAGATCGCTCATGTTTACCGCCTAGTCAAGGTGGGCGGTACGACCTTCAAGCTGCTTGAAAAGTTCGTAGAACGAGCTTTCAAACATGTAATTCGAGCGATGGATTTGGATGAGCTTGCCGGACTCGCGCATAAACTTGCGCGCGGTGTTTTCGCTCCAGCCAGTGAGTTCGCGGATATCGTTAACGCGGAGCAACCGATCGCACTGAGCGGCACCAGTGGGGAAAGTCGGTGTGGACGCCTGAGTGCTAATCTTTGGTGTAGCCATGATGAGCTATCCTTTCAATGAGGGCCCTCCCTGTGCTTGTAAGACTTACCAGGTTCATAAGCACTTGGGGGGCCGGTTTCTATGACTACATGCGCAGCCATCTGACAGCTTTAGCATGTATTAAAACTCATTAGTTGTCAATCAAATAAAGCATCTACCTGCGGAAACGGTATTATAGTACCGTAATATTATGAATAAAACGATGAATGAAAAACATGCTATTTCTCGCTTCTCTGTATATAGGCGTTGATGAAGTCTTCGTAGCCTTTAACTGCTTTTATTTCTGATTGTTGAACGAGGCTTGTATACGTTTTGAGCGTGATATTGGGGTCCGCGTGGCCAAGAATACCTTGCACGCTTCTAACGTCCGATCCGTTCGCCAGCATAAAAGTGCTTACGCAATGCCTGAGCTGATGCGGGCAGATGCCCTTATATAGTTTTCCGCCAGTCGAATTATTCGGCTCATAGATTCCAAGATTGCAGCTAACTGCGAAATCGCGAAACCAATGGTTGAAGATGTAGTTCTTCATGTGACAGACAGTAGGGACCCCTTGCTCGACAGCAATATCGCTAATGATGGGAGTGCTGCCAGTCTGGGACAGCCCCAGAGAGGCCAGGAGCTCCTTTTGTATGGCTGACCATGATTGAAGACGTTCGGCCAGGGTTTCTCCAACGGGGATTTTGCGTTGGCTTTCTTGTGACTTGGGTGCCCTCAGTTCATGATCGTTGGTGTACTGCCTGTCAATTTTCAAGGTTTTATTGGCAGGGTCCCAATCGCGCCATTCGAGGCCCAGCATCTCGCCTTTTCGCATACCCGTATACACTAGTACTAGCGTACCAACAGCTTCGGCGGTGAGCTCAATGTGTTGAAGATGTGTGCATAGGGTAGCTACTTGCTCGATTGTCAGTGATTCTCTTTTGTTGCGTGGTCTGCGAACATGAACGGTAGCGCAGGGGTTTCGGTCAATTATTCTCTTTGCGACTGCATTCGACAGAATCTGGCGCAGTTTCGCATTGATTCGTACAAGCTCAGATGGTTTGTATTTTCCCGTACGACGAGCTTCGGCATATGTTTCTTCGATTAGATCGGGAGTTAGCCCCTCAATTGTCTGAAACGCACCGAATAGGTCTTCGATATGCCTGCAATCGTACGCTTCTCTTTCATAGCTCGTTGGCGCAAGCTCGGTGTCCCTATTTTCATGAAAGGCCCAGCAGTAGGACGCAAGCAAAGTGGGCTTTTTAGTTTTAGTGATCGTGCCAGAGGAGTTGATTTCAGCCAGCTTGGCCTGCATTGCAGCCTTAGCTTCTGTTTTAGTCTTGCAACGAACCGTATAAGTTGGGGATCGTTTGTAACGCCCTGTCTTAGGGTCCTTGACCCCAAGGGAAAAATAATAGCGATAGGTGTTAGGTGATCTCTTGTCTTTCCAACACGTGCCTCTTCCGCTAATTAGTGGCTGTTCTGACATCTTTGCACTCCGTTTCTTTGAATAGTTTTCAACAATTCATTGAGTGCAGTTTAGCTAAAGCTGTTAGTAATATGTTTGTAAAAGCGTAGGCGCAGCTACCGGAGGTAAAAGACACAAACTGTTATGTTTATCTGCGGTTATATGGTGTTCAATGATGCTTGATGAATAGTAGGGGGTAGCATTAAATCATATCTCCTAAAGCGGGTGTCGACGGTTCGAATCCGCCCGGGGGCACCAGAGATTTGTCGAGCCCGGTACCACCACGGTGCCGGGCTCTTCTGGTCTAAGGGCAGGGTTCGAGCCGTCGACACCCGCGTCACCAATTTCCCGCGGGGGGGGTTGAATTCGCCCGGGGGCACCAGAGATTGATCGAGCCCGGTACACCGCCACGGTGCCGGGCTCTTCTGGTTCATGCCATGTCAAAAACGAAGCGCCCGCTTGCTGGGGGAGCAAGCGGGCGCCTGTGAGTGAATATGTTTGCGGCGAGAGCCGTAATGGGCGGTGGGGTGGCGACTAGTTGACCGTACCGGAATCGTCGCCCGTGCCCGAGCCCGAACCCGAACCCGAGCCAGAAAGTGCGACCGTCAGCGTAATCGTGCTGTCGGTAGACTGCTTGCCGGTGGGGGAGACGCCCGTAACGGTGGCGTTTTCGTTGCCGCTCACGGGGTTACCGTTCTGATCGCAGAATGCGATGTTGTAGAACCCGGCGTTGTTGAGCGCGGTAACGGCGGCGGAGATGCTCTTGCCGTACAGGTTGCCCGGAACGCTGGCTTTGCCGGACTTCTTGGCAATGACGACGGTAATCGTGGCGCCGGGCTTCTGCTTACCGCTGGGGTTCCAGCTGATCACGGTGCCCTCGGTAACCGAGTCGTTCTCCTGGTAGCTCACGTCGACGCCAAAGCCTGCCATATCGAGGGCGTTGCGCGCCTGGGCCTCGGTCATGTCGGTCAGGTCGGGGACGGACGTGGTATCCGGGCCGCTCGAGACCGTGTACGAGATGGTCGTGCCCTTCGCGACTTCCTTACCGGCTTCGGTGCCCTGCTCAAAGACCTGGCCCTCATCGGCCTCGTTGGCCTCCTCGGAGGCGTTGCCCTTCAGGCCAACGCTTGCCAGCGCGGCTTCTGCCTGGTCCTTGGTCAGGCCGACAAGCCGGGGAACCTCAACCTTCTCGGAGGGCTTGGGGCCCTTGGAGATTACCAGGTTCACCTTAGTGCCCTTGGCCTTCTTGGTGTTGCCGTTGGGCGTCTGCTCGGCGACCTTGCCCTCGTCGACATCGTCGTTGTAGCTTTGGTCGATGGTGCCGACCTCGAGGCCGGCTTCCTTGATCAGCTCGACGGCAGTCTGCTGGTCCTTGCCCAGTACATCGGGAACGGTGACCTGCTCGCCGCCAAAGAGCCCTGTGGCAAAGGCCACCACGATACCGATGACGGCAACGGCTGCCACCACGGCGGCGATGATCTTGTTCTTGTTGGATTTGGGCTTTTCGACCTCGTAGGAGCCGGTGGAGCCCGAAACCGAGCTACGGGCGGTATTCTGGCCGCTCACGCCCGAGACGGGACGCACCATGGCGCGCGTCTGATCGGAAAGCTCGCGAGTCTTGGTGGCGCCCAGCTCGCCGGGGGCACCGATGATGCGCGTGGGCTCCGAGATGTTGACGGCACGGCCCGACAGGTAGCTGTTGAGCACCTGACGAAGCTCGTCGGCGGTCTGGAAGCGGTTTGCCGGGTCCTTCTCCATGCACTTGAGGATGATGCGCTCAAGGTCGGCGTCGACACCGGAGTTGATCTGGCTCGGTGGAATAGGCAGCTCGTTGACCTGCTTGAGTGCGACCGAGATAGCGTCGTCGCCGTCAAAGGGAACGCGGCCGGTGGCGCACTCATACATCACGACGCCCAGCGAGTAGATATCCGAGGTGGGGCCGAGATCCTGACCGCGGGTCTGCTCGGGGCTGACGTAGTGGGCGGTTCCCAGCACGTTGTTGTCTTGCGTGAGGTGGCTGTTCTTGGCGCGCGCGATGCCAAAGTCCATCACCTTGATGTTGCCGTCGGGCAGCACCATGATGTTCTGCGGCTTAATGTCGCGGTGGATGATCTCGTGCTTGTGGGCGACCGAAAGCGCGGAGCTGATCTGCGAGCCGATCTGGGCGACCTTCTTGGGGTCGAGGGCGCCGTGGCTCTTGATGCCGCTCTTAAGGTCGGTACCGCGCAGGTACTCCATGACGATGTAATAGGTGTCGCCGTCCTTGCCCCAATCGTAGACGCCCACGATGTAGGGGGAGGAGAGACCGGCTGCTGCCTGGGCCTCCTGCTTAAAGCGTGCGGCGAAGGTTGCGTCGCCAGCATACTGCGGCAGCATGATCTTGACGGCTACCGTGCGGTCGAGGACCTGGTCCTGTGCACGGTAGACGGTCGCCATGCCGCCTGTTCCCACCTTATCCTTGAGGAGGTATCTTCCCCCGAGGACCCTCTGTTCCATTCCTGCTCCTAACATAACTATTCGCTCAACGATGTGTGTAGTACCTACGATGTGGCCGCTGGGGCCGTGTGGCGCGTTGCCGCTAACTCTTCGGCCGCGGCGCGCCTCGGGTGACCGATTCGATCATGGGCATCACGCTCCCTGTGCGGCGAGCGCTGCGGTCAGGACGATGCCGGCAATCTTGGCCGCCTTGACGTCGTGTTTGTCGTAATCCTCCAAGGCCACCGAGATGGCGACCGTGGGTGAATCGTAAGGTGCAAAGCCAACGAACATCGAGTTGACGTTGGTGCCGCCGGTCTCGGCCGAGCCGGTCTTGCCGGCGACCTTGACGCCGGGGACCTGGGCATCGGTGCCGGTACCGGACTGGACGACGGCGAGCATGGCCTGCTTGACCTGGTCGGCCGTGGCGGAGCTGACGGCCTGACCCAGCGAGCGGGACTGCGTGGTCTTGACCACAGTTCCGTCCGGGGCGAGTACCTGGGCTACAAAGTACGGGTCCATGACCACGCCACTGTTAGCGATGGCGGCGGCAATCACGGCGTTTTGCATGACGGTGGTCTGCGGGCCGGGCGTGTGGTCCATGCCGACAGGCTGGCCGGCGCCGGCCCAAGCGGTCTCCCACTCGGTCATGAGCGACGGGTCGGCCATGATGGAGGCCGCGGAGGTCAGGTCCTGGCCGAGCTTTTGGCCGTAGCCAAAGGCGTTGGCAAACTGCACGAGCGTGTTTGCGCCAACTTCGTTTGCCACTTGGCCAAAGACGACGTTGGAAGACACGGCAAAGGCCTGCTGCAGGCTGATGGTGCCGTAGCTCTCGTTGGCATAGTTGGTGACCGGCGCGTTGCCGATGTCCATGGAGCCGGGCGCCTGGTAGGTGCTGGTAAGGCTGGCGGTGCCGGTCTCGAGTGCCGCGGAAAGCGTAACGACCTTAAACGTGGAGCCCGGCGTGTACAGCGCGTCCATGGCGCGATTGTACATAGAGCCGTCCTCGCCGCCGCCCGCCTGCAGCAGGGCGTCGATGTTGGTGTTGTCGTAGGTGGGCGAGCTGGCACATGCGAGCACCGCGCCGGTACGCGGGTCGATGACCACTACAGCGCCCTTAAAGCCCTTGAGTGCCTGCTCGGCCGCCGTCTGGATGCGCGAGTCGATGGTGAGCTTGGCGGTGTTGCCCGGCTGGGTCTGGCCCGCGAGCGACGCGATGGCGTTGTTCCAGCTGGAGTAGTCCTTAGAACCGGTGAGCGTGTCGTTCATGACACTCTCGATGGCGGTGGTGCCATACTGCTGGCTCACGTAGCCAACCACGTGCGCTGCCAGGTTGCCGTTGGGGTAGGAGCGTACGTAGGTGCCGTCCTCCTGCTGCAGCGACTCGGCCAGCGTCACGCCGTCGGACGTGATGATGGAACCGCGCTGGATGTACTTGGAGCGGGCGATAGTGTGGTTGTTGGTCGGCATATCCTGATAGTCCTTGGCCTTGATGACCTGGACATAGGTGAGGTTGCCGATAAGGATGGCGAACAGCGCCGTAAAGGCGAGCACCGCACGGGTTAGACGGTTGGCGAGCGCAACGCGGCCGAGCACACCGGATTCAGGCGTGTCGAGCAGGCGACGGCGCATGCGCGAGCCGACGGAATGGCTGCCGCTGCCGTAGGAAGACGAGGTGGCAAAGCGCGTGCCCGTCGGGGCGGCGGCAGATGCGACCTGATCATCGGTGATGGCAGCCATGGTGCCGGTGCCGGTAAGCTCGGCCTCGCGTCCGGTCGCCTCGTCACCGGCGCGCAGCAGGAGCGCGACGATGATAAAGCTCGCCAGCAGCGAGGAACCGCCCTGGCTCATAAAGGGCAGGGTGACGCCGGTCAGCGGGATCAGGCGGGTAACGCCGCCCACGATCAAAAAGGCCTGGAAGCTGATGGCGGCCGTAAGGCCCGTGGCGCTAAAGGCGGCGAGGTCGGATTTAGCGCGGGCAGCCGTGGTGAGGCCACGCACGGCAAAGAGCATAAACAGGATGAGCACGGCGCCGCCGCCCAAAAGGCCCATCTCCTCGCCGATGGCAGAGAAGATAAAGTCGGACTCGACGACAGGGATGTTGTTGGCCATGCCGTTGCCGATACCAACACCGACCAGACCGCCATCGGCAAGCGAGAAGAGCGACTGGACGATCTGGTAGCCCTGGCCCTGGGCGTCCTTAAACGGATCGACCCAAACTTGGAAGCGCACCTGAACGTGCGACAGGAACTTGTAGGCGCCCACGGCGCCGACGGCCAAGAGCGCAAGGCCGATAACGACATACGAGAATCGACCCGTGGCAACGTAGAGCATCAGCAAGAAGATGGTGTAGAACAGCACGGCCGAACCCAGGTCGCGTTCGAAGACGACAACGAGTAGGCACACGCCCCACACGGCAAACAGCGGCAGCAGCAGTCGCAGGCGAGGGATCTTAAAGCCTAGGATCTTGCGGTTGGAGATGGAGAGCAGCTCGCGGTTCTCGGCCAGGTACCCGGCCAGGAACAGCACGATAAAGACCTTGGCGAACTCGCCGGGCTGGATGGTAAAGCCCGCGATGCGAATCCACAGCTTGGAGCCCGAGATCGTGGTGCCGATAAAGATAGGCAGCATCAGCAGAATGATGCCGATAATGCCAAAGGTGTACTTGTAGCGCATGACTACGTCGAGGTTCTTAACCAACGCGAGCGTTCCCACCATGAGCGCCACCGAGACAAACAGGATGATGAGCTGTGAGATGGCGAGAGCGGGGGCGAGACGCGTCACGAACGTGATGCCGATGCCCGAAAGCACAAAGACAATGGGCAGGATAGCGGGGTCGGCACCGGGCGCCAAGATGCGCACGGCAATGTGGGCCGCGGCAAAGGCGGCAAAGAGGCCGATCGGTACGGCGAGCGTCTCAAAGGAGATGGCAGCGCCCGCGGTGAGGACGTACATCGCATACAGTAGGATGACGGGGAACGCCGAGGCGATGAGCAAGAGCAGCTCGGTGTTGCGGCGACTCATAAGCGGCACTCCCTTTCTAGTTCTTTTCGGAGGCTTCGGCCTCGGCGGACTGTTCGGCGGTTTTCTCGGAATCTGATTCGGAGGTCGATCCCTGATTGGTGTTGTCGCGAATCGTTTGCGCGTCGATCACCTGGCGGGTCTGCTCCTCGTCGATCTGGTGGCGGTACTTGGATATCGTGTCCTGCGCATCGTCGACACTTGTTTGCGGAATGCCCGCCTTGAGGCGGTTTTGCGTGTCTTCGGGCAGGTCGGACAGCTTAATACTGGTTTCGCTTTCGAGCCAGTGAAGCTTGAGTCCGAGCGGCTTGCCGGGCAGGCCGCGCCAGACGGCGACATTGCCCTGGTGGGTACCCAGGTAGTACGAGCCGGTGACACCCGTGTAGGCCCAGATGCCAGCTGCCAGCACAAAGACGAGGGCCAGGATGGCGGCGATAGTAATGTTGCGGCGACGCACGCGTTGCGCCTCGCGCATAACGCCATCGTCAACCAGGTCAACGACTACTACGGTCACGTTGTCGTGGCCGCCGGCGGCAAGCGCCGCGTCCACTAGGTTGTCGACGCAGATTTGCGCGGTTGAGGACTGCGTGGCGATGTTCTCGATATCGCTATCAGGAATCATGCTCGAAAGGCCGTCAGAGCAAAGGATCAGGCGGTCGCCTTCCTCGATATGCAGAGTGAAGTGGTCGGCATACATGGCGGGGTCCGAGCCCAGCGCACGGGTGATGACCGAGCGGTTGGGGTGGACGCGAGCCTCGTCTGCCGTAATCTCGCCGGCGTCCACGAGCTCCTCCACGTAGGAGTGGTCGCGGGTCACGCGGATGAGCGTGCCCTCGTGGAGCAGGTAGGCGCGAGAGTCACCCACGTGGGCGATGGCGAGCGTGTCGTTTTCGATATAGGCGCAAGTGGCTGTGCAGCCCATGCCGGGCTTGCCCAGGCCGTTCAGGGCCGCCTCGATTACGGCGGCGTTGGCTGCCTCGACGGCTGCGGCCAGGCGTGCTGCGTCGGCGGACTGCGGGGCCGTCTTGGCAATAGTCTCGACGGCGATGGAAGAGGCTACCTCGCCGGCGGCGTGACCGCCCATGCCGTCGCATACGCAAAAGAGCGGCGACTGCACCAGGTAGGAATCCTCATTGTGCGGGCGTACGCAGCCAACGTCAGAGCGGGCGCCCCACATGAGTTGCGTGGTGGTGCCGGCATCATAGGTCGAGTCGGTCTCGATGCGCTCCTCGGTCAGGGGCTCAAAGCTCATGGTCGAGCCGGGGTCTTTGAGCTTGGCCTCAACGGCGGCAACGTCGATCTCGGCTGTGTCACCGGGAGAGACGGTGTCGGTCTCGGCGTTTGATTCGGAATCGCCGGTGTCCGGGGAGCCGGGCTCTGCGGACGCGCAGGCGATCGACTCGTCGTCTTGCGGGCTGACGTCTATAGGCTCGGGCGTCGCAAAGTGCGACGGCGCGGGTGTGCTTTGCGACTGGGCGGCGGGCTCGGCCACGGCATCGGACTCGCTTGCGGGCGCAGGCTGCGGGGCCTTGGGTGCGGGGCCGTCCTCGGGGGATGGCCCCGCCTCGGGCGCCGGCGTAGACGCGGGCGCAACCTCGGATGCCGGGGCTATGGGAAACGCCGGCGCGGCGGGTTCGGGTGCCGCAAACACCGCAGCGCTCTCGTTGATTGCCGCGGCGACGGGCTCTGCAAAGTGAGCCGGCGCCGGGGTTGCTTCGGGCGCTGTGGGCTGTTCCGCAGCATGTGCGCCGATGGGCGCCGCTACGGCATCCTCTTCGCCCTCGTTATCGGCGAGATCCGAAATATCATGCGTTACATGCGAAAGAGGCAGGGAGAACACGGTGTCCTCGGGCTCCACGGGTGTGGAGTCCGCCGGAGCGGCGTGGGCCGGCGCAGCTGTGGCGGCGGCCGGTGCCTCGGTCATAGTTGCGGACTTGTTCTCCTCGTCGATCATCGACGGTTCACCTTCATGACCACATCGCCAATCTGGACTTCGTCGCCCTCGCGCAGCGTTGCAGGCTCCACAAGCTGGCGGCCGTTGACGAGCGTGCCGTTAAGCGAGTTGAGGTCCTCGATGATGAGCGCCGGGCCCTGCAGCGAAAAGCGCGCATGCGAGGCCGAGACGAACGGTTCGTTGATGCAGATGTCCGAAGATGGCGAGCGACCAACGATGACGGGGCCGAGCATGTCTACGTGGATGCCACGGATGCCGCGCGGGCCCTTGTCCACATCGATCGTCCAGATAGCCGAGTCGCGGCGCTGTCCGCGCACAAGTCCCACGCCGGTCTTCATGACGGCGAACAGGAAGATATAGAGCAGGGCGACCAGGACGATGCGGCCTGCAAAAAGGACGATATCGATGTTCATAAGCGACTATCCCCTAAATTCAAAGGTGCTCAGGCCAAACGTCAGCAGATCGCCGTTGCGCAGCGGGCAGCGCGTAATGCGGCGGTTGTTGACGAGCGTGCCGTTGGTGGAATTGAGGTCCTCGATCGACCAGTCCGAACCGGTAAAGGTGAGCTGGGCGTGACGGCGCGACACGTTGGGGTCGCGCAGGGCGATGTCCGAAACCGAACGCTCGCGACCGATGGTCACCTGTGCGGAGGTGATGCTATGGCTCTCGCCGCTCACGACGTCGACGAGCTGGGCGAGTGGGCGCTGCGGGGCGCGAGTGCTTGCCATGTTGGAGGCGATGCCGGCTGCGGCGCCTAGGCCCACGGCGGCACCGGTCGCGGCGGCTCCGCCCATGCCGGCAAGCGCGTCGCGCGAGACGGTCTGCGGCACCGGGATGGGTGCGGCGGCGGGGTCGGGGACACTAGGCGCGAAGGGATCTGCCGTGGCAAGCGGGTCGGGAGCGGCGGCGCGAGGCGTTGGCTGCTGCTGGGGCATGGCGGCGGGGCGCTGCTGCTGCGGGGCAGCAAATTGCTGCTGGCCGGCGCGCGGGGCGCTGGCGGCGCGGCTTGCGGCCGAGTTGTTCTGTCCCAGGCCGTTTTGGTAGGCGCGCTCTTCCTCGTACAGGCGGCCGAGCGTGGGCGCATCGACGTTCTCGGCAAAGACCGAGAACTTGCCGGCGCGCAGCTGCGGATCGATCATAAAGCGCACGAGGGGCTCGCCGACAAAGACATAGCGGCGCTTTTCGGCCTGCGCTTTCACAAACTCGCGGACCTCGCGCGAAAGCTCGGGGTAGAACGGGGCGAGCATGGGATCGTCGTCGGCGGCGATCAGGATGGTATAGAGTGCCGGCGCCGTGTTGACGCCATTGATCACCAGAGTCTGATCCTCCATGTCGCGAGCGGCCTGCTTGGCAAGCTTCTTAAAGGAGAACGGGGCACGGGTGGCACCGAAGATGCCGGCCACGTGGTCCTCGAAGATGTTCAGGAAGTTCACGAAAGATCACTCTCCGTATAGGTTCTTTGGTATCCGAGCAAATATAGGCATATCCCAACGATTATAGAGGATAGGGTTCCCGCAACTGCCGCCTTGGCGGCGACCGCGGCTGCAAGGCTGGCAATTTCCATATGGTGTGCAAGACAGGATGCCGCTGCGCAGCCGATGCCGGTGACGGCGATGGCGGCGATGGCGGCAAGGTTTGAGCCCTGGTCGGCACGCTTGGCATGGGCATTGAGCAGCGCAGATGACGCTGCGGCAGTTGTCGCGACCAGCACAAAGGCAGCCCAAAGGAGTGGGTCTTCCAGCGCTGCGGCAACGTTACCGAGCCCCAGCACGCCTCCGGCTGAAAGCGCGACCGTGGCCAGACGGGCAAAAAGCGCGCCCATGCCCGTTGCCGCGGCGGCGCTTGCCGGGCCGAGCCAAAATGATGCGACGCCGGCGGCGACCCCAGCTGCCAGGAAGGTGTTGCCGGTCAGACAGCCAAGCGCGAGTGCACAGGTGAGCGCGGCGCTCGCGGCAGCCTCGGTGCGACCCCAGGCGATCCACCAACCGGACATGGCAGCGGCAAAGATCACCGCGACGGGCAACATCGACAGGATGCCCTGCGCCTGCATGGTGGCGTTGGCCATGAGCACCAAAAAGCCCACAGCCGAGATGGCCGAGCCAATCTGGGGGGCCAGGCCAGCCGCCGCTCCGATCGCGATGGCCGCAATGACCAGGCCGGGAAGCGCCGCGACCCCGGCCGTTTGCATCAGCAAAAAGCTAAAGGTGCCGCACGTTAGCGCCGAGATAGCGTGCATGGTGTAGTCGCGCGCATGGCTCCAGCGCGTGCCCGCCCAGCCGAGCGCGGGGTCGACCTCGATGGCGTCGTCCTCGTAGTACGACGGCTCGATATCGTCGAGCTCTTGCTCGTCATCCGAAAGCTCGCCAACCATTTGCTCCAGACTGCGACGGCCCTCGCGCACGCTGCCCAGACCGGCAAGGAGTTGGTCGCAAAATGCCTCGATGCTGTTGGGGCGGTCCTGCGGCATGGGGGAGAGCGCGCTCATGAGCGCGGCCTCGGCTCCCGGGGGAAAGTGTGGTATCAGCTCGCTGGGATAGGTGGCGCCGCCGATGATGCGGTCGAGCGAGTCGGCGGGCGTGGCCGCCATAAAGGGAGCGCTGCCGCACAAGCCCTCATAGATAACGCAGGCAAGGGCAAAGACATCGGCGCGTTCGTCGACCGTGCCGGTCTCGATATCGAGCTGCTCGGGCGGCATGTAGCCGATGGTGCCGCCGCGCGAGCCGCCAAAGCCACCGGCGGACGACAGTCGCGCCATGCCAAAGTCGGTGAGCTTTACATTGCCCGAGTGGTCGATGAGCACGTTGGCGGGCTTAATGTCCAGGTGGAGTACGCCATTGCTATGGGCGAAGGTGAGCGCCTGGCCCAGGGCATCGGCAATGGCCGCGGCCTCGTCAAAGGTGAGCGAGTGGCCGTCCACGCGATGCAAAAACTCGGCCAGCGACATACCGTCGACATACTCCATGACCAGGTAGGCATAGGCGGTGTCATGCGTAAAGTCGATGACCTGCACGATATTGGGATGTTGAAGCATGGCGGCAGTGTGCGCCTCGCGCAGGACATCCATGATGTCGCTGGCGGGCATGCCGGCACCGTTGATAAGGGGGATGCGCTTAATGGCGACGCGGCGGCGCAGGTGCGTGTCGCGGCAGATCTCGATGGAGCCAAAACCGCCGGTCGCAAGCGTCTCGAGCGGCTGGTACCGCTTGAGCAGCTCGCGAGAGCTGGTGCCCTCCAAAGGAACGTCCGGCGAGAACCGGGCGGTATGTTGCGAGAAAAGCGGCATGGCCAACCCTCGTGCGTTTAAAGTTCGTTTGCGAGCGGCGGGCGCGGAGCCGAGCCATTCGCGGTGGCATAGTTGCTGCCAGTGTAGCACGCTCGGGCAGATGGCGAGGAAACGGGGATGAGGTGGTCCGATCGATTCGGGCCGTTTCGGCTCGTTCGGAAAGCGCACCCCAGTTTCAGCCAAATAATGGGATGCGCCTTCCAAATGGGGTGGGCTGCGGAAACTGCATCCCAGAATATTGCCCTGGAACGGGATGCGCTTTCCGAACCGGCGTCTAAAAGGAAACCGCATCCCGCTTTGATGTGGGGACTGCGAACAAAAGCCGGACCGTGATCTGGCGCGGATTGGAGTTCGCCTGAATCATTGATGCTGGCTGGTGTGAGAACAGAGATAAACGAGCGGCTCGAGCGATATAATGACACGCTATGGAGGCCATATGCTTTTTTCCCGCCGTTCTGCTACGTCTGCCTGCGCCATTGCGCTTGTCGTAATGGCGGTCACCCCTTATCACCGGTTTTCATCTTCAATCGGCCTGGCGTCAGGTGCAATGACCTGGCTCGTTATCCTGGGCGCATGCCTCGCGGCGTTTGGTCACGGTGTTGCGCTCCGCAAGGGGAGAGAAATAAGGCGGCCGGGGTTCCTTGGCGCCTTCGGTATTTTCCTTGCTGCTATTGCAACGGTTCCCGAATGGGCCGACCTGGCCTTCTATGCTCGCGGAGATTCTATTCCATTCGTGTTTGCGCCTATCTGGCTGTTGCGCGGCGTTTCATGCGCCTCGTGCTTTGCTGGGTCGTTGCTCCTCTCATATGTAATTTGGGATACGGCGGGCTCTCCTTTGACGCGGGGGGCGACGCGGGCTGACGAAAGAGAAACTCGTCATCCGCAGGACGCGATTTTTACAGAAACAATAGCCGTCATGTCTTGTCTGCTGTTCTGCTGTCGAGTTTCATGGAGAGTCATCCCTGAGCCATGGGGAGCACTCTCTGTTTCGGCCGCGTCAATTGGTCTTGTGCTTTTAATTCCGTTGGTCTATCTCGTATTGGTTGCGGTCCCGCTGTTTTGCTGTTTCAGCGCCTTTGGTCGGGGACAGAGCGACGTGTTTGCCCGTTCTGCGCTCGTGGCAGTCCCTATTGGCCTTGTTCCGGCTGTTGAGGCGGCATACTTTGCAAGCGATGACGCGATCATTGCATTGCTTGCGATGGGGTCCGCTATCGCTGCTGCCTTCGTATGCATGTTGCTAAAGAGAAAACGGGACAACAATTCGGATATCGCCTGCGTGTCCGACCCATTCGATGCGGGGGTGTTTTCCCCTGCCCTGTCGCCTAGAGAAGAGCAGTTTGTTCGACTGCTGCTCAAAGGGAAAACGCCGGCGGAAATTGCCAAGGAGACGGATACGAAGTCATCGACGGTGCGAACAACGCTTCACCGAGCATACGGGAAGGCGTCGGTTGCGGGCTCACGCGAGCTCGTGGCGTTGTTTGTGGACGAGGGTGATGCTGTAGGGCCCGAGCTGTCGCGGCGGCATGCTGACGATATGTTGGCATCAGCTCGGACGCGCCGGCTGTTTCGATACCTGCTCACATTATTTTTTATCCTCCTTGCGGCGGGCCCCTTGGTAATGGCGGATAGTTATTGGGGATCCGGTGTTTCATGGGCTGTTACCTTTTCTCTCTCAAGCTATGCATTGGGTCTCGGACTGCTTCTGTCGCTGCACTACGCGGGTGAAAAACTGAATCGTGAAGCTGCACTGACTAGAACGGATGGGGCGATTGGGCTCGGAAGCCCGTGCGTGTGGGCGATACTGTCTGCCGTGGAATGGTCTTTTGTCTATATCGCGGTATGGAGGTGCGTACGCGATCCGTTGATGGCTGTGCCGGTCCTGTTTTGCGGCATGACGTCTATGGCTTCGCTCGCTGTTGGGCTGTGTTCATTTAAGGCGCGTGGCCGTACTCGGGCTATCGTGCCGTTGGCGTTAATAGGTGTATCCGCTTTAATCTATGCAGCCACTAGGGGGCGAATCCATGGACTTGCGGTGCTGACGGGGATACTGTTCACATATATAGTGCTGCGTAGCTGTCCGCAGCGCAAAATGCTCGGGGTATGGATGCTTTGCTTTGGGGCGACGGCTCCTGTTTGGGTTGTCTTGCTCAACATGGCGCAGGATCTGATGGTTTTCGAGCCGTTGTTCCTTACTTCGTTGCTGGGGCAAAGTTCGGCTGTCAATGTCGTCGTGGCAACGGTGATCGTCTGCTGGTCTGCGCCCATGTTCGTCACGCACATCGCGCTCACCCGCTCGGTTGAGAACGAGAAGGCCGTCTTGGAGTACCGCGCGAACGGGCTTACCGAAGCAGCTCGCGTGCGCCAGCTTGCCCTGCTTGCGTCGCGCTCCCTTTCTGATGTTCAGTCGCAAATTTTGCTGATGACGGCAGAAGGCGCAACGACAAAGACCATTGCGGAGGATGTCGGTTACGCTGCATCTACGGTGCAAGCACTGCGGTCTGCATCTTACCGCCAGTTGAAGATCAAGAATAAAGCGGAGCTTGTTTCATTGTTATCGCAGGTAGATAACGTGTAAACGCCTGAGCGATCAACTCAATAGCGGGTGTTTACAGACATCTTTCTCTATTCATGCAAAGGTTGCCGTGCGTCGACGCATTGTTAACCGCTTTTGATTGGAGAAGGCCATGATTAAGCCAAGGAGCGCTATTGCTCGAATCGGAGTCGGCTTGGCGATTGTTGCGGGCTTGTCGATGGGTGCACCTGCCGCATCATTTGCTCAAGAGGAGTTTGACACTTCCCAGGTTTCTAGCATTTCGCAGAGCGCGGATGCCGGAATTGCCACATGCAAGAACAACGAAGATAGAGATTTCGCTTTTCAATGTTCTGGCACGAGCGCAACCGGCTATCGCCAGAAAGAAGATTCATCTTCAGTCTACATTTGGATCAAAGGCTATTCAGGAAAGCCGTTACGTTTGTACGTGGACGGTGCCTATGACAATAGAGGAACGGGCAATTTGAATTGCACGCAGGGCGTGTATCGCTCCAACCATGAGCGTGAATGGGAGATATACAATCTCGTCCGTGAGAATAAACGCAGCTATGCTCGTCTGACTGCATGGGCCGAGTCCGGATACGGCACGGTCTATGGAAAGTGGAGCCCCGATTGCTTCGGCCATTTTAACAAACTTCCCTCCTAGCCAATCCGCAGCTTCTTGTTGTGATTAGGGCCGGGCCGAGTGTTGCTACTCGGCCCGGCCGAAGGGAGGGTGATGTCGCTTGAATAGAAATCTAATGCGGCACGAGTTGTCCAAGATATTTGGCAATCCTATATTTGCGTTGACCCTTATGGTTGCAACTGCAATTTCGATGGCGGCTGCCATTGAGGCATGGTGGACGCTCGAGACTGAGCGCAAGCAGCTGTTATCGCTTGGCTATGGCGTTGGTTTGCAAGCCCAGGCATACCTCGGCCAAACGCGTGAAAGTAGCTTTGGTAACTGGATCGTTGTGAGTGCAAATGCACCGCTATCGGCATCAGTGTTTTTCTATGCGCTGCCGTTGCTTGCCATGCTGGCCGGGTCGTGGTCATGCCTGTCCGAGCGTTTGAGCGGTTACGAGGCGCAGATCTGCACACGTGTTTCTAGAAATGCATACGTGAACGTGAAGATGCTGTCTGCTTTCCTCTCTGCGTTTGCGGTCACGGCTATTCCGCTACTCGTGAACTTCCTGATTGTCTCAATGCTGTTTTCCGCGTATCTCCCCCGGGTCGACGAATCGACTTACGTCGGGCTCTATCTGCATAGCTATTTTTCTGGCCTGTTTTATTCCCGGCCTCTGTTGTACGTGCTGGTTTATACACTGTTCGATGCGGTGACGCTGGGGGCTCTATCCATGGCCGTGACCGGTCTGTCGGTTGTGTTTCGCAGCAGAATCAAGGCGATGGTCGTTCCATATCTGATTATGGTTGCATGGCACTTTGTTAACGACTGGATTTTTAGCGTCCTTTCATGCGTCGGCTTTAACTGCAACATTCTTAACAGCATCAGGTCGGAATCACTAAATAACTGGCCCGACATTCGAGCAGGGTTTGCAGAAATCATTTTGCTGTTCGTCTTTTCTTTGATTTTCGCGAGATTCTTAAAAAGACGCGAGGTGGTCTGATGCTGTTTAGGCTGGTCGCCGCGGACCTGAGGACCGTTTTGAAGAAGAACATCCTTACTTTTATTGCGATTGCGGCAGTGACCGTTGCGAACTTGGTGTACGCCTACGGCTTGTCTTCTGTGTATGGGGTCAGGACGGATACCTTGGGGTTTGCTGATAATCTCGCGCTCGTGTTTGCCGGATCCGCTCCGTTTGAGCCTAGGCCCGGGCTCATGTTTGTGCCTCCGTTAGGATGGCTGTTTGTCATTCTGCTTATTCTCTATACAACACTCGATTATCCGACCGAATCGTTGCACGGGTTTGGTTTGCAAGCGCTTGTTCGATGCCGGTCAAGAACCCTTTGGTGGGTCTCGCGTTTTATCTTGGTGGCGGCGGTAACGGCATTTTCGCTGCTCGTGGTGGTTTGCTCTGTTGTGATTTGGAGCTTGATGGTGAGCGCCTCGTTCAGCGCGGTCATTCATGGTGAGTCGCTTCAGCTGGCTAATTTGGCGCCGTGGTTTCTCAAAGCTGGCGAGGCGGATGCGCTGCCGTTTTTCACAGGTCTCTTTTTTGCTTTCGAGGCGCTTGCGTTTGCGCAGGCAGTGATTGGCTTTGTACTTGGGCCGTCGGTCTCGTTTGTGGTTTTAATGAGCTACCTGATCTGCTCGGCATATGCACGGCATTGGGCGCTATTGGGTAACGCCTTGATGCTGTTGCGCTGGGGCGGAATTGTCAAAGATGGAATCGCAGCGGGCTCGAGTGGCTTGTTTTCAATTGTGATTATGTCGTTATGCCTATCGTTGGGTGGACTGTGGTTTCGAAGGGCCGACCTTATAGAAAAGGGGGACAAGATATGAGCGTGATCGTTAGGGACGTATCGAAGCGCATAGGCAAAAACGATGTTCTGCGCAACGTGTCCATCGAGGTTGACCCTGGGACTGTGGTCGGTCTTCAGGGGATAAACGGTTCGGGTAAGACCATGCTTATGCGAGCGGTCTGCGGATTGATCAAGCCTACCGAAGGCGAAATCTCTATCGATGGCCAAAGGCTTGGGGCGGACATCTCTTTCCCGCCGAGTCTGGGGATGTTGATCGAGGCGCCTTCCTTTTTGGGCTATCTGTCTGGTTACGACAATCTGGAGCTCATCGCTCAGATCAAGGGCGTTGCAACCCGCGAGGACATTCGCTCTGCCCTGCGGCTCGTGGGGCTCGATGCAGACGAAAAAAAGAAGTTCCGAGCATACTCGCTTGGGATGAAGCAGCGTCTGGGGATAGCTGCGGCAATTATGGAAAAGCCGAAGCTGCTTGTTCTCGATGAGCCAACAAATGCCCTCGACGAAGCGGGCGTGGAAATGCTCAAGCGCGTTGTGGCGATGGCGGCATCAACGGGTCGCGAGGTTATTCTGTCCAGCCATGACGGAGAGGTGCTCGAGGAGCTGGCCGATCGGGTTTACTGCATGCGCGACGGTGCCGTTGTGAAAGTTCGGGAAAGGTCGTGAGCGCGATGAAGAAGACCCTGTGGACAAGAAGGTCGGCGCTTGCGCTTTTCGGCTGTGCTGTTACTGGCCTTGCGGGCATGAGGGCGAGCGTCGTTAACGGGAACCGGACGGTCATTCCTGAGAAATATTATGCGGAGGGCGAATGGCTCTCGATGGATGGGGCGTTTCTGGGGTCGAAGGATGTGGCGACTGACGGGTATTCGTTTTGCATAGACGGGGCAGAGCTGCTCACGCCGCGCGAGTATCTCAAGCGTGCGCATGATGATTATTCAAAATATGGCATCGTGGATACGAAAACGAAATTGAAGGACGCCGACATCACGTGTGTTATCGCCGTAAAGATGCGTGTCAGGAATAAGGACAATGTCGAAGGCGGAATCAAAACGTATGTTTGGCATTTGGTGCCGGAGTCTGCGCCAAACTATGACTTTGTGGTCAATACCGATCTGATAACGCAGGCAATGCCGGCTCTGGGCGGTTCTGCTGCGTTTGCTGTACAGGTTGGGGCGGAGAACGAGTTGCTTGTCCCATTCATGATGCAAAACACCAACGACTATTTCGAAGGTTACGAGACCGTCCGTTTTGAGAAGGCTTTTCCTGGGACTTATACGATGAAGATGACCGATCTGCCAGAGAGAAGGCTCTTAAGGTTTGAAGTGAAGTAGCTCGAGAGTTAGGCAAAATGGGTCCATCGGCGGTACCCGCGCCCGATTTCAGGCGCTCCGACTCGGAATCGGGCGCGGGACGAGGCACCTTCGGTGTCGGCCGGATTACCGCTTCTTCTTCTTGTTCTTCTTCTGCTTGCGCTGCTTGCCCTTGTTGCCCTGGGGCTTGTCGGCCTGTTTTGCTTCGGCAGCGGCCTTTTCTGCCTTCATCTTCTTGCGTTTGGTCTCGATGCGGAGTTTTTTGTTGATGCGCGCCTTAAGGAAGGCGCCAAACTGCTCGGCATCGCCGCGAACAAAGGTGTCCTTAGGGATCGCCACGCCCTGGTCGGCGAACATGGCAACAAAGATGCGCTCGCCGTCGAGCACGTGGTCGAGCTTTTCAAACGGGAAGAACTGCGACTTGCCGCTCTTGCCCCAGACCATCAGACCGTCCTCGTTGGCGGCGACGCGGCGGTAGCGGCCACCCATGGACTCGTCGGCCTCAACGGCATCGATAAAGTCGCGGGCGAGGGTGTGGTGCAGGTTTTTGCTCCACCAGGCCAAAAAGGCGCCGAATACGATCAGGACGACGCCAAACTTGATCCAGTTACCGCCGGCCAACAGCATGCCAATACCGAGCAGCGCGGCAATTGCCGCGGCGACATACAGCGAGCCGCGACGCCTGGGCGAGGCGACCAGGCGGGCGAAGTCGGTGACCAGATCGTTTTCGTACTGATACTCGTTGAGGTACAGGATGCCGTCATCGGCTGCTGCCTGCGCCTCGAGCGCGATCTCGACCTGGTCGGCTGCTTCGGAGGGAACGAGGTTGCTCTCTGCGTCTGCCATGCTCTTTGGACTCCTATCGCGGCGGGCTCGCCGTACGGGTTATTATGGATGCAGTATGCCGTGCGACCGCATGGCCGCCGCGGCAACAGGACTCAGTATACCCGGGGGAGCACCCATGGAATCGTTGTACCGAAAGTATCGCCCGCTCACCTTTGACTCCGTGGTGGGCCAGCAGCATATCGTCTCGACGCTCGAGCACGCCATCACCGAGGGGCGCCTGTCCCACGCCTACCTGTTCTGCGGACCGCGCGGCACGGGCAAGACCACCATGGCGCGCATTCTGGCCAAGGCGCTACTGTGCCGCAATGCCGAGGCGGCACGCGCCGAGGGTGCAAGCGGCTGCATGCCCGACGGTACTTGCGAGGAGTGCGAGCTCATTGCCGAGGGTAACCACCCCGATGTCTACGAGCTCGATGCCGCCTCCCGCACGGGCGTGGACAATGTGCGCGAGGAAATCATCAACTCCGTCAACTTTGCCCCGGTACGCGGCAAGTACAAGATCTATATCATCGACGAGGTCCACATGCTCACGACGGCGGCGTTCAACGCGCTGCTCAAGACGCTCGAGGAGCCGCCGGCGCACGTGATCTTTGTGCTGTGCACCACCGACCCGCAAAAGATTCTGGAGACCATCCTCTCGCGCTGCCAGCGCTTCGATTTCCACCGCATCGGCAACGAGGATATCGAGCGTCGCCTGGCATACGTGTGCGAGCAGGAGGGCTTCGATTACGACGACGAGGCGCTCGCCATCGTGGCGCGCCATGCCAAGGGCGGCATGCGCGACGCGCTCTCCACGCTGGAGCAGCTGAGCGTCTTTGGCAACGGTTCTGTGCATGCGGACGATGCCCGCTCGCTTTTAGGCGAGGTTTCGGACCAGATTCTGGGCGAGTTTTCCCGTGCCATTGCCGATCGCGATGTTGCCGAGCTCTATGGACTGATCCGTGCGCAGGTCGAGGAAGGAAACGACCTGCTGGAGCTGACGCGCGACCTGGTAGCGCATGTGCGTGACGTGTACGTTGCCTGCGTTGCCGGTGCCCGTGCCGAGCTGTTTGAGGGCGGCTCCGAGCAGGCCGAGGCGCTTGCTGCCGAGGCCGCTGCCTTTGGCGAGCATCCTGCCGACCGCCTGGCCCGCGTGCTGACGGTGCTCGACGATGCCGCACTGGAGATGAGGGGCGCGAGCGACGTGCGCCTGGTGCTCGAGATTGCCTGTACGCGTCTGGCACGTCCCGAGGCTGATTTAACGATTGAGGCATTGGCCGAGCGCGTGGCTCGCTTGGAGGCCATGGTTGCCAACGGCGCCGTGCCGGCGAGCGTGGCTGCTGCTCAGGCCGCCGCGCCTGCAGCATCCGTACCCGCTGCTGCCCAACAGCCGACGCTCATTTCGGGCGCTCGTGCTGCCGCTCCGGCGGCATCCGCTGCCCCCGCTGCTACGTCCGCGCGCCAGGGCGGTATGCCTTGGGACCGTGGTGCTGCTGTTCCGGCTGCCCAGCCTGCGTCCCGTTCTGCGTCCGTGTCAGCTTCCAAGCCTGCAGCGCCTGCACCTCAGCCTGCGCCAACTCCGACGCCTCAGCCCGTTGCGGCCCCCGCGCCTGCCACCGCTCCGGCACCTAAGCCCCAGTCCAACAATGCCGCCCAGGTTGCCGCCGCCGGTACTGCCGAGACGCCCGCGGTCGATGATG
This sequence comes from Collinsella sp., assembly GCA_019419505.1. Taxonomy (GTDB): domain Bacteria; phylum Actinomycetota; class Coriobacteriia; order Coriobacteriales; family Coriobacteriaceae; genus Collinsella. Next base: position 75,950 of record DXZS01000021.1, read on the forward strand.
CCGGAGAGCTGCAGCGCAAATGGGCCGAGGTTGTCGAGCGTGTCAAGGCGCGTCAGGCTTCCTACGCAGGGCTTTTGCTCAACGCTCGCGCCACGGCCGACGACGGCTCCAAGCTCACGGTCTCGTTCCCCGCGGGCTCGACCTTTGCCATCAAGATGCTCGGACGCGCCGACACGCAGTCGGTGGTCCTGCCGACAGTCAGTGCGGTCTTCGGTCGTCGTACCGTCGACTATGTCCTGGATGGGGGTGGCACGCCGGCTCCTCAACATGAGGAGCATTCTCCATCTGCACGGGCTGCGGTATCTGCGGACCCGCAACCCGTGTCCTCGGCGGCCCCTGTATCCTCGAGCGCCAGCGCTCCACAGCAGCAAGCGACGCCGGTGATGGCACCGACCCCGTCGGCGCCTGAACCCGTTGCGCCCAAACCGGCTGCTCCGGTCCCCGGGCCTAAGCCCGCCGCCGCGCCTGCGCCCAAGTCATCCGACCTGGCTAAGGCCCCCTGGCTGCGCTCCGACAACCCCGCCGGCGCTCCTGCCACGGGCAAGCTCCCGACCGAGCCCGCACCCCGAGCGCCCGAGCGCGCGTCCGCTCCCAAGGCTCAGCCCGCCGCGCCGTCTGCGCCGTGGGAATCCGAGCAGGTTCCCTACGACGATGTCATGGTCGGCGGTTTTGCTGCCGATGCCGGCGGGGACGATCTGCCCCCGTTCGACGTGCCGGGTGCGGCGTCCGCGCCCAAGCCCGCTGCAACTGCCCCCAAAGAGGAGGACGCTCCTGCGGCTCCCTGGGAGTCCAACCCCGGCGCGGGCAGCCCCTTCGACCATCAAGGCGCAGCCCCAAGCATCCCGCAGACCGAGGACGAAGCCAAAGCCCTCATCCGTAGCGTCTTCGGTCAGGCCACCATCTTCAAGCCGGTGGAGTAGCTGTACGGGCGGGTATACTGCTCAGGAAGAGACTTCTTTGAACGGAGCGAGCTTATGATGTGGGAATATGTCCGCCTTGAGGACGATACGCAAGTTTCGTATTCCGAAGTCCGTGAGGACAACACGGTGAAGGTCGTTGTGGAGCGCCCGCGCGATTGGGGTTTTGACGCGGCGGAGTGTATCTTGCCGGCATTCAATTGGGTGTCACATGAGGGCTTTAGCGAAGCGGACCTCAAAGAACTCGATGATTTCGTGCGTAACAATGCCCCGCTCATCCTGCGTTTTGCCTACGAAGGCGGACGAGTCTATGCCTAGTCTCTTCCGACTCGGCCATATATCACTTTCTTTTGTTCGGGCGCATCTGTATTTCGGACATGTGTAGTGTGGTGCCGCGTATATCGCATTCGAGCAGACAAGCGCGTGACGGTCGGCCTAGGATGCTGAGGTCGATACGATACGTCGCATGGCCGTCCGTGTACTCGACTTGCTCGGCGTTGACGGTTGCTCCGATTGTAAATAAAGAGCCCAGTTCGGCATCGACAATCTTGGAGTCCTTTATCTTGACCTTGAACTCTTGGTAGAGGGACGGGCTGTTGTAGTAAATGGTTCGGGTTCCGTCGGTGCATTCATCGGTCGTCTCCCATTTGACGACGGGCTGGTCCGAGCTGGCTATCAGCAGTTCTGCTCCAAAAGCTATGGCATGGGTGATGACAACCAGCAATGCCCAGCCGACAAAGAGATAGAGAACCACATATGCAACGGGGTGTTTTGAGCGGATGTTTTGGAGCGCGTCGGGGGCATTCATGGGACACCTCCAAATTGCAATCTATGACAATCAAATTATACCCTGCCGCCATGTGCTCCGCCTCGAGCAGCGGTTTGGCATTTAGCTATTTAGTGGCACACATGAAATGCCGGATTCGGCTCTACTAGATTGAGTATGCGATATTATGCAACCTTGCATAATTCGGCCTTGCATAATCTTTGCGCGTGGTTTGTATTGGAGGACATGTATATCGACTGAGGTAGCGTGTCCGCCCCGCTTGCTTGCCCCGCGCCGTGGTACGATTTTTGAGTTTGAAAGTCCCGTCGCGCTCCGGCTGCCCTTGCAGCTTGTCGCGCGGCCGCACGTAAAGGAGCCATCATGGCCGGTATGAACATGCAGCAAATGATGAAGCAGGCTCGCAAGATGCAGGAGCAGCTTGCCGCCGCGCAGGAAAACCTTAAGTCCCAGACCGTCGACGCCTCTGCCGGCGGCGGCATGGTCAAGGTGACCGTTAACGGCGAGATGGAGCTCGTCAACCTCACCATCGACCCCGATGCCCTCGATCCCGAGGACGTCGATATGCTGCAGGACATGATCATGGCTGCCGTCAACGAGGCCGTCCGCGGTGTCAACGAGCTTGCCAACAAGCAGATGGGCGCCATCACCGGCGGCCTCAACATCCCGGGCATGCCGTTCTAAGACACGCATATATATGAGTGCCAACCATAGTCTGCAAAAAATGCTCGATGAGCTGGGTCGTCTGCCGGGCATTGGTCCCAAGTCGGCCCAGCGCATCGCCTATTACCTGCTCGAGGCCGATGCCGAGGAGGCGCGCCGCCTGGCCGAGGCTATCCTGGAGGTTAAGCAGGAGGTTCACTTTTGCAGCCGCTGCTTTAACTACGCCACGGCCGACGAGTGCTCCATCTGCCAGGATTCGATGCGCGATACCACTCGCATTTGCGTGGTGGGCGAGCCGCGCGATGTCCAGGCGATTGAGCGCACGGGCAGCTACCACGGTCTCTACCACGTATTGGGCGGCGTGATCAGTCCCATGGACAAGATTGGTCCCGAGCAGTTGCACATTCGTGAGCTGCTGGCACGCTTGGGCCACGAGGACATCCACGAGGTCATCATCGCCACCAACCCCAATATCGAGGGCGAGACCACGGCGAGCTACCTGGCCCGCACTATCAAGCCGCTGGGCGTTGAGGTATCGCGTCTGGCGAGCGGCCTTCCCGTGGGCGGCGACCTGGAGTATGCCGACGAGCTTACGCTTGGGCGCGCCATCGAGGCCCGTCGCACGATTTAGGTGGCGAGCCTGCTCCTGCCGTATGTCTTCATCGCGACGCACGGGGTAGCCATAATTTCCCCGTGCGACTGTAAGTTTGTTGTGCAACAAAGATGCTTTGTATCCGCTTATCGCATGGATGCTTCCACTCGCATCCTTAATTTGCCCATTCGTTGCGCAACCTTTTGGGTTCGCTGATACACTCAAATATGGATTCGAATGAATGCGCCGCTCCCGAGCGGCGTGTTTTTGTTGGAGGAGAACGCATGCGGCCCGGTGGCACTCAGACAAAGCGCGGCGCCGCGGTGCGCATGCGACGCCGACTGGGCTTGGCGCCGCGGGCGTACGCACTGCTGTCTTGCTCGCTGGTGCTGGTCATAGCTGGCGTTTCTGCCTATGGCATGACCGTGCCGTCCATGATGCAGGCACATGCCGCACGCGAACCGCGCGTGGGGCATGAGGTCAAAAGTGACCTGGGGACCACGACTGGATATGCTTGGGCAAGTGTGGTCGCGCATATTGTGTTTGGCACCGGCGACGCGGACGGCGCCGAGGCCCCGGACAACGAAGTCACGCTTGCCAATGGCAAAACCATCGTGCTCACCAACACCAAGATCATCGATCGGTTGTCCAACAATAGCGTGGCGGCAACGGTGAATAAGGTCGAGCAGCAGAAGGAGCAGGACGCCCAGCAGTCCGGAAAGCCCGGTAGCTCGGATACTTCTGGCTCCGGCTCGGATTCGTCGAGTTCGGGCGGTGGCTCTGGGTCGGGTTCCTCTGCCGGAGGGTCTGGAAACGGCGGCTCGACGGGCGGCAACACTGACAACGATGCAAACTCCGGTGGCCTTTCCGCTGCTGAGGAAGAGAGCATTCACAGCTGGCTTGTGACCAAGTACAACATGCTCGACGGCTATGTTTCTCGTGCCAATGACGTGGTCTCGACCTATAACTCTACGGGAGATCCCAGGCCGTGCGACAGCCTGGTCGGGGAGATGTTTGTCATTCGAGCCGAGTTCGGTCGTCAGACATTCTCGCCCCGGTCAAAGTGGTATCAGCAGTATGCCAATCTGTGGGGCTGTTACACCAACCTATGTCAATGGGTCGGCCATTACGGCGATGATGACGTCGCGCTCGGTAACTTCAACAATAACGTGGCGGCGCTTGCCCTATGATGACCGATCTTGCATCCACCACACCACAATCGCTCGGTCGCGATCCCATGGTCGGCCTGCGCCTGGCGCGTGTCGACGGGTTTGAGCCGGCCATTGCGCTCGGTCAGGACGAACTGCCTGCCTATCTGCGTCGTTTTACGATACTGTTTGCCGACGATGCCACCATGCGCCGTGGCGGTATCGGCCGCGTGACGCGTGCCGTCAACGCCCAAGGCGAGGCCGTGGCACTCAAGCAGCTCATCTTGCCAACGTGCGATGAGTTTGACGATGCCGCCGCCCATGAGGCGCTGGTCGCCAAGTTCAAAGCGGCGTTTCGCGAGGAATACGAATGCCATCGCGCCCTTTCGGGCCTTAAGGGCTTTCCCCGCCTCTATGGCTGGGGCGAGGTCGACGGTGTGCCTGCAATTGTCATGGAATGGGTCGAGGGCGAGACGCTCGCCCGCTTGCGCTCGCGCTTTGCCGTGGACGATGCCGGCCGCCTATCGCCGCTTGTGGCGGCGCGTCTGGGTCGCGACCTGTTCGATCTGCTCTGCCGTATGAGCCTGGTGGGCGAGGGCTTTGTCCATCGCGATATCTCGCCCGCTAATATTATGGTGCGTACGGCGCGTCTACCGCTTGACCGGCAGCTTGCCGAGGGCACCTTTGACCTGTGCCTGATCGACTTTGGCTCGTCGCTGGCGCTTGAGCCTGCGTCGGCCGTGGCCGGTACCGGCGGCAAGGCGTCGTTTACGGAGCGCTATGCCACGCTGCGTCGCGCGACGGTTGCCTATGCCCCGCCCGAGATGCTCACCGACGATATTCCCGACCTGCGCGCTTTGCGTATGTCGCCGGCGATCGACGTCTATGCCGCAGCAAGCACGGTTTACGAGCTCATTGCCGGCGCCGCGCCATACGAAGCCGCGCCGAGCACTTCGGGCACCTCGGGTTCGCGCAAAAAGACGCGCGACATCGCCAGCCCCTACCGTCTCAAGATGGACACGCTGCCCGACTATCCCATTGGTGCCCATGCGCCCGGTTGCGATTTGACTCAGCTGCTTCGTCGTGAGCCCGATGTGGCGCTCGCTGCGGCCGAGCAGGCCCAGCAGCTGGGGCTTGAGCCGGATTCCGAGGAGCTACGCGATGCGCTGGCGTTTGTCGATGCCCAGCTGTTCGACGTGGTGATGGCCTGTCTGTCCAGCCATCAAAAAGATCGTCCCGAGCCGCCGGCGGTCGAGGCGGCGCTCTCGGCGTTTTGTGACCACTATGCGCAAAATGTCGGTCGTTCGCTCCGCGGCGAGCCGCTCACGCCGTGCCCCATGGATGCGTCTGGCCGCGCGGTTCGTCGCGCGCTGATGGTCGGCGCGACGGTCGTCTGTGGCGTGGTTTGGGCTGTGGTCGTGGTTTCGGCCGCGCTGCTGGCGTCGGGCGCTCGCGTGACGGCGACTTTGGGGTCGCTCGTGTGGTCTGGGTCGCTACCGGGTATTATTGCCGCACTGGCGTTGGCGCTGCCAGGCATAGCCGGCGTTGCCGCGGGGGCACTTGCGCGCGATCGGCGCTCGGGCTTCCTGCAGGGTGTGCTTGCGCTTTCTGCCTGCGAGGTTCCGGTGCTGGTTGTGGCTGCATGTAGCGTATTTTCCCAACGCGCCGTGATGGGCGGCCTTGTTGCCGCTCTGGTTGCAACCTATACGCTTACGTGGTTTTTGCTTGCGATGGGCTTTGCCTTTGAACTTCCCGTTTCGGCACCGCGACGCACAAAAGCCCAGATGGCGACTCCGCTTGCCGGTGGAGCCGCAGCTGTCCGTACTTTTGGCGGACCTGTCGAAGTATCGTCCGATTCTATTTCTACGACCAAGGAGGCCTAGGTCATGGCATCTCAAGTTGAGCTCACCCCATGCGGGGCCATGTTTGACATCTTTAAGCGCGCAGCGCATCTGAGCCATATCGAGCTGTGCGGCTTGGTGCTTTCGTCCCGTCCGCTCGCCGACGGCCGCAGCCCGCAGAGCCGAGCCGCCGATCGCTCTTGGGTTTCCCGCTTTATCGTTCGCGCGCCGGTCGGCACGCTTCAGCAGCGCTACTTTGCCGAATACGGTACCTCGGCTGCGCGTATTATGTCGCAACTGGCCCTGCGCCAGCGCAATCCCATGGACTCCACGGCTGTAATCAATATGGTGTGCGGTCCTGCAGGTGAACCGATGGTACGCGCGCTCGAAGAGTGCCACCAGGACACGAATCTCTATCGCAACGCGCTCGATCGCCTGTCCCAGGCGGCGGAACTCATGCCCGCCGAGCGCGCCGAGGTCGTGCTGGTGCTGTTTGTCGCCGTCGGTTGTTCGGCGGATGTGCGGTCCTCGGTGAACTATGCCATCGACTACGCGAACGCGACCTGCGGCGGAGGCACATCCACGCCGCGTTCGCTTGGCATGTCGCTGACTGCGGGCGAACGCGAACCCGCCCCGGCGCACCCTTTGGGCTTGCTGCGCGTGCAAAACAGTTTTGTCGTGAGCGCCCCGCGCTGGATTCAGCCGAGTGAGCAGGGTGTTGAGATTGGCGCGCTGGCCACTGGTGAGGGCGATATTACCGACGTCGGCGACGATGTCTCGGCCCGCCATGCCCATATCTGGTGCGATGCTCAAAATATCTGGCACGTCGAGGACTTGTCGTCCACCAACGGAACCGTGGTGGTAAACGGGGCCACGCGCGTTTGCATTCAGGTCGAGCCCGGCCGTTCCGCCCAGCTCAATCCCGGCGACGAGCTCAAGCTCGGCGAATCCACTACCTATGCCATCCTCTTCGGTGCCCTCTAGCCGGCAGTTAAGGACGTTCCTTTTAATATGAGCAGGACATTGTCAAGAGGCAAAATCGGGCCTGGCCCCAACGAT
>DXZS01000022.1 GCA_019419505.1 Collinsella sp.
GAGCACAACCTTGCCAAGGTTGGGGTCGCGGGTTCGAGCCCCGTTGTCCGCTCCAAGTGTAATAGCCCGACTACCACGGTAGCCGGGCTTTTTTGTACCCATCGCCTGGGCTCGAACCCGAGAGGGAGCGAGCGTTAAGCAAACGCGGAGCGTTTGTGGCGAGCTGGCGAGGTCGCCGGCAGGCGGCCGAAGCCGGTGCGGATCCGCGAAGCGGATACGCGGACGCCCCGTTGTCCGCTCCAACTATCTTACGCGGTTCTAACGAACCGCGTTTTTTGTTGACGCTGCGCGGGCCCCGGGCACCCCATCTTGCCCCTCAATCGTCGGTCGCGTACATAAAGTACGCTTCCCTCCTCTTTCGCGGCAACCTGGGGCACCCGGAGCCCGCTCGCTGTCGTGGCCGGGAAAGTGGGTCTTCCGTTCTTTTCACTAATCGGTCGATTCGTCCCAGGAGGCTTGAACCCGAGAGGGGGCGAGCGTTTTGGGTCGTGGCTGTGGCGTTGTTTGCCGCGAATGTCCGCTTTGGGCGTATCATCGTGGGCATCTCGCATAACCTCGTTGCAAGGGAGATACGCCCCATGGCTACAGAAAAGTCTTCTTCGCGCTCATGGATGTCCGATGCCGCGATCTATCAGATCTACCCGCGCTCGTTTAAGGGTTCGACTGGTTCGGGTCTGGGCGATATCGCGGGCATTACCCAGCAGATGGACTATCTTGAGCGGCTGGGTATCGAGGCCATCTGGCTGAGCCCGTTTTACCCTTCGCCTCTTGTCGATGGCGGCTATGATGTGGCGGACTACTGCGATGTCGACCCACGTCTCGGCTCGCTTGACGACTTCGATGACATGATCGCTGCGGCTCACGCGCGCGGCATCAAGGTCATCGTCGACATCGTGTCCAACCATTCATCCAACCAGCACCCCTGGTTCAAAGCCGCTCTTGCCGCCGGCCCCGGATCGCCCGAACGCGCCCGTTATATCTTCCGCGATGGTCGCGGCGAGCATGGCGAGCTGCCTCCCACCAATTGGAATGCCAACTTTGGCGGCCCCGCATGGACGCGTGTTGCGGACGGTCAGTGGTATCTGCACATGTTTACGCCCGAGCAGCCGGACTTTGACTGGTCATGCCCTGAGGTTCACGCGCTCTTTTGCGACGTCCTGGCGTTTTGGAGCGATCGAGGCGTCGACGGCTTTCGCATTGATGTGGCGCAGGGTCTCGCCAAGGATCTCGACCGCGATGACCTCGACCGGTGGCATCTCGCCGAGGGCGATGACATGGTTGACGACGGCACCCATCCGCTGTGGGACCGCAATGAGGTCCATGAGATCTATCGCGAGTGGCGCCGCGTGTTCGACCGCTATAATCCGCCGCGCAGTGCCGTTGCCGAGGCGTGGGTGCTGCCCGAGCGCCAGTATCTCTACGCGCGTCCCAGCGAGCTTGGCCAGACATTCAACTTTGAGTTTGCCAAGGCCACTTGGACCTATGATGACATGCACACTGCAATCGAGAAGGGCTTGAAGGCAGCCGTCGAATCCGATTCCGCCTCGACCTGGGTACTCTCCAACCACGACGTGCCGCGCGTGGCGACACGCTATGCCCTGCCGCAAATCAAGGCGACGCGCTACCACCAGATTGCGCTCGACTGGCTCTTGCGCGACGGGTCGTCTTATGACGAGGACCGTGAACTCGGCGAGCGCCGCGCGCGGGCGGCCCTTTTGCTTGAGCTGGCGCTTCCGGGCTCGGCATACGTGTATCAGGGTGAGGAGCTCGGCCTTTTAGGAGGTGGCTGATATCCCGTGGGCTGCACTCGAAGACCCTACTGCGACCAATACGCACGGACCGAAGCGTGAGAAGGGGCGCGACGGCTGTCGTGTGCCCCTGCCGTGGGTGGCGGCGGACGATCCCGCGCATGGCGGATCGTTTGGGTTTTCGCCGGCAGACGCCGATGCGGCGCCCCATCTGCCGCAGCCTGCATGGTTTTCCGATTACGCAGCCGATAGGGAAGAAGCGGACCCGACATCGATGCTTGCGCTCTATCGTGACGCCCTCTGGCTGCGGCGCAAGCTGCGCGGGTGCGCCAACGATCTTGCGTGGCTCGATCTTGACGGGCGCACCGGTCTTGCGGATGGTGCCGAGGGCGCTGAGGGCGGCGTCATCGCCTATCGCCGCGATAACGGCTGGGCGTGTGTGACGAACTTCGGTGCAGCACCCGTGGAGCTGCCGGCGGGCAGGGTCCTGCTCACCTCATCACCGCTTGCAGACGGCAGGCTCGCGCAGGACAGCTCTGCCTGGATCATGCTCGGTGAGATGTAGGGGCATCTCGCTGCGAGCCTGCGTTTGTTCGCGCCTTTCGTGACGACTGATGCCCTCGCGAGAGCGT
>DXZS01000023.1:0-40396 GCA_019419505.1 Collinsella sp.
CCGCACATGTGCGGATGAATGTGGGAAGTGTTCGGATGAAGTTGATAATCAAGGCCTCGTCGTATCAAGGCTAGAAATGTTCTAAAAATACTTGCATTATATTATTGAGAATATATACTAATAAGCAAGTACACCAGCAGTCACGTTCGAGAGGAGAACATCATGGCTGAGGAGAAGAAGACGTATAAGTTTGTGTGCACCGTTTGCGGCTACGAGGTTGAGGTCGACACGCCCGAGCTGCCCGAGGACTACGTGTGCCCGGTCTGCGGCGTCGGTCCCGATCAGTTTGAGCTCGTCGAGGAGTAACTCGTAGACACACGGCGATTAGCCATACAGAGCTCTGTCCAAGGGTCCCGGCTGGATATTCCGGCTGGGACCCTTTTGATTTATCTGACGGTTTAAAACGGCCTTACGTGTTACAGATTGAGACGTTATATCTGGACGGCCACGCCATCCCAATTACATCCCCGTTAGCAGCACGATGTCGAGAATCGTCACGATGACGCCGATCCCTACGAGCAGCGCGTTGAGCGGGCGCGAGTTGGCGTATTTGCCCATGACGCGGGCTGAGCTGGTGAGCCGTATGAGCACAAAGACCGTAATCGGCAGCTGGAGCGACAGCAGTGCCTGACTCCAGATGAGACCTTCAAAAGGATTTGGGACGACCAGACACGCCGCCACTGCGCCGGCGAAACAGGCCGCTACCCCGATCGAGGAATGTCGGTCGTGGATGTCGTATTCCTCGTCGAACATGCCCGCCGAAATGGTGCCCGCCGCCATGCCCGCCGTCACACTACTCGATATGCCCGCAAACAGCAGTGCCACCGCAAAGATAGTCGAGCTCGCCGGGCCCAAGATGGGGGAGAGCGTGTCCGCTGCGACGGCGAGGTCGTCTACGACAATGCCGTGCGCAAAGAAGGTCGTTGCGGCCAGGATGACCATGGCCGAGTTGATCGCCCAGCCCACGCCCATCGAAAAGAGCGTGTCGAAGAGCTCGTAGCGCAGACGTTCCTCGATAATCTGCTCGCCTTGGCCTTCGAAGTGCATGGATTGGATGACCTCGGAGTGCAGGAAGAGGTTGTGAGGCATAACGACCGCGCCTAGGACACTTACGATAATCGCGGCCGAGCCGGTGGGCATACTGGGTGTGATCCAGCTTGCGGCGGCCTGCGGCCAGTCGACCTTGACCAGCGTAAGCTCAGCCAAAAACGAGAGTCCTACCACGCCTACGAAGGCGATGATCCAGCGTTCGGCACGCTTGTAGGAGTTCGTCATGAGCATCGCCATCGATACTGCCGCCACGATGACGCAGCCGGCGCGCACGGGCAGTCCAAAGAGCATCTGGAGCGCAATCGCGCCGCCCAGGATCTCGGCCATGGCGGTGGCGATGGTCGCGAGGTAGGCACTGGCGAGCACCGTGCGCCCAACGAAGCGGGGGAGAAAGCGGGTCGTGGCCTCGGCAAGGCAGACGCCCGTGGCGATGCCCAAGTGCGCCGCGTTGTGCTGCAGCACGATGAGCATGATCGTGGACAGCGTGACGATCCACAACAGCGCGTAGCCAAACTGCGAGCCGGCGGCCATGTTGGAGGCCCAGTTCCCCGGATCGATAAAGCCGACGGTCACGAGCAGCCCGGGGCCGATATGCCGTGCAATGTCTAGGCCTCCGTGACCACCGGTGCGTCGGGAGCCAAAATGATGTTTGAGATGGTTGAGCATGGTGAGCTCCTGCGTGCCGTTTGTTTGACGCCGCAAAGGATACCCGTTTTAGGCTAAAAAGTTAATCAAAGCTAACAAAATTGTTGTATTTGAATAGGATGGTGAAAGGGGGGTTACCGAAATGTCTTGATCTGTAACATCTAGGCGCCAAAATTGGGTCTTCCTGTTACAGATCGAGATGTTTGAAGCGGCGAGCTTACAGGCCGAACTTGGGGCCTATGTTGTCGCCCTTGAGGTCGGCGGTGTCCACTCATAGGGCGCGCGTTACGCGATTGTTTCGAAACGGGCGGGAAACACAACGGGCCGGCGATGCTCTTAGTATGCCTAGTCAACTGACTGTCTAAATATCTAGGGGAGGATCGCGATGCAGGCAGATTCCGCTCAGCAGCAGGGCCTTTATCGCCCCGAATTCGATCACGATGCATGTGGCATCGGCGCGCTTGCCGATATCAACGGTGAGCGCCATCACCAGATTCTGGACGATGCGCTGTCCATTCTGGTCAACTTGGAGCACCGCGGCGGCACGGGACTCGAGAAGAACACTGGCGACGGCGCTGGCATCCTGTTCCAGGTTCCGCATCACTTTTTCCGTAAAGAGGCTCAAAAGTGTGGCCAGATTCTGCCGGCAGAGGGCGACTATGGCGTGGCCATGCTGTTCTTCCCGCAGGACGAGAAGGGCGTAGAGGATGCCCGCCGCGTGTTTGAGGAGGGCTGCGCCGAGGCTGGCGTGCCGCTGCTCTTTTGGCGCGAGGTGCCGGTCGACCCGCACGACCTGGGCGAGACAGCCCGCGCCTGCATGCCCACTATCCTTCAGGCCTTCCTGGGCCGACCGGACGACACGCCCGCCGGCGATGCCTTCGAGCGCCGTCTGTATGTGTGCCGCCGCACCATCGAGAAGAAGGCCGATGCCGAGTTCGCCCTGCGCGACAAGATCTTCTACGTGTGCTCCATGAGCTCGCGCACTGTCGTGTACAAGGGCATGCTGGTCGCCACGCAGATGCGCCGCTTCTTCATCGACCTCAACGACGCCGCCGTCAAGACGGCCGTGGCGCTCGTCCACTCGCGCTACTCCACCAATACCACGCCCAGCTGGGAGCGTGCACACCCCAACCGCTTTATCATCCACAACGGCGAGATCAACACCCTCAAGGGCAACGTCAACTGGATTCGCGCCCGCGAGCCCAACCTGTACAGCCCCGTGCTGCAGCACGATCTTGAGCGCGTGATGCCCATCATCAACCGCGAGGGCTCCGACTCCGCGATTCTGGACAACGTGCTCGAGTTTTTGGTCATGAACGGCCGTCCGCTCACGCGCGCCGCATCCATGCTGCTGCCCGAGCCGTGGGACCACAACGACAGCCTGAGCGAGGAGCGCCGCGCCTACGACGCCTACCAGTCCATGCTCATGGAGCCGTGGGACGGTCCTGCCGCTATCGCCTTTACCGACGGTCGCACGCTGGGTGCCGCCCTCGACCGTAACGGCTTGCGTCCCGCCCGCTACTATGTGACGCGCGACGGTCGCTTTATGCTGGCAAGCGAGGTGGGCACCATCGAGGTGAGCCCCGAGAACATCCTGACGAGCGGCTGCCTGGGACCGGGCCAGATGCTCGAGGTCGATTTTGCCCGCGGCCGCGTCATCTACAACGACGAGCTGCGCGCCCGTTACGCCAAGGAAAAGCCCTATCGCGACTGGATCGCCGAGGAGACGCTGACCGTCGACGCACTCGACAAGCCCGCCGCGCCCGCGCCCGCCGAGGATGCCGAGGTGCCCGCCGCCGTGCGCATGGCCAAGCTCGGGTATCACTGGGATGATGTTGACGAAGTCGTGCGTCCCATGGCCCAGCAGGGCAAGGCGCCGCTCGCCTCGATGGGTATCGATGCGCCGCTGGCCTGCCTGTCCAAGAAGACGCGCTCGTTCTTCGACTACTTCTATCAGCTGTTCGCTCAGGTCACGAACCCGCCGATCGACGCCCTGCGCGAGCATATGGTCACCTCGACCACGCTCTACCTGGGCAACCACGGCAACCTGCTCGAGGACTCCCGCACGGCCTGCCAGCTGGTGCGTCTGGAGTGCCCGCTGCTGAGCGAGGAGGAGTTCGACCGCATTTGCGCGATTGACCGTGTTGGCTTTAAGACCCGCCGGTTCCGTGCCGTGTACCGCCGCGATGCGGGTGAGGGCGCGCTGCAGGCTGCGCTCAAGCAGCTTGCAGAGGACGTTGAGGCTGCGGTCCGCGACGGCGTGAACATCGTGGTATTGAGCGACCGCGCTGCCGCAGGCGAGGTACCCGTACCGTCACTGCTCGCCGTGGGCTGCGTGCACAACCACCTGATCCGCGCCGGCGTGCGTACCTTTGCCGACATCGTGGTGGAGTGCGGCGATGCCGTGTCCCCGCACGACTTTGCGGCGCTGGTGGGCTACTCCGCGAGCGGCATCTATCCGTACAACGCACATGCGTGCATCCGCGATCTGGCGGCACGCGGCGACCTGGACGTGACGGCCGAGCAGGGCATCGCCAACTACAACAAGGCTGCGACCGCCGGCATCGTCTCCATCATGTCCAAGATGGGCATCTCCACGGTGCAGAGCTACCATTCGGCGCAGATCTTCGAAGCCGTGGGCTTTACGCCGGAGTTCGTCAACGCGTACTTTGCCGGCACGGTGAGCCGTGTGGGCGGTATGGGTGTCGAGGACGTTGAACGCGAGCAAAACGAGCGCTACGACGCCGCGCTCGCTATCCTTAAGAGCCCGGCTCCCGATCAGCTGCCCACGCTGGGTCTGACCAAGTGGCGCCCGCTCGGCGGCGAGGATCACCTCATCGATCCGCAGACTGTCTACTTGCTGCAGACCGCCTGCCGTGAGGACAGCTACGACACCTTTAAGGAGTACAGCGCCCGCCTGCACCGCACCGGCCGTGCCGTGCGCCTGCGCGACTTGCTCGACTTTAATGCCAGCGGCCGCACGCCGGTTTCGCTCGACGAGGTGGAGCCCGCGCTCAACATCGTCCGCCGCTTTAACACCGGCGCCATGTCGTATGGCTCCATCAGCAAAGAGGCGCATGAGTGCATGGCCATCGCCATGAACCGCCTGCATGGACGCTCCAACTCGGGCGAGGGCGGCGAGGACCCGCGTCGCGAGACCCCGCTGGCCAACGGCGACTCCAAGAACTCCGCCATCAAGCAGGTGGCAAGTGCGCGCTTTGGCGTGACGAGCCGCTACCTGTGCAGCGCCTTCGAGATTCAGATCAAGATGGCCCAGGGCGCCAAGCCCGGCGAGGGCGGCCATCTGCCCGGCAAGAAGGTCTACCCCTGGATTGCCGAGGTCCGTCAGTCCACGCCCGGCATCGGCCTGATCTCGCCTCCGCCGCACCACGACATCTACTCCATTGAGGACCTGGCGGAGCTTATCTTCGATCTTAAGAACGCCAACCCCGGCGCGCGCGTGTCGGTCAAGCTGGTCAGCGAGGCCGGCGTCGGCACCATTGCCACCGGTGTGGCCAAGGGCGCGGCCGACAAGATCTTGATCAGCGGCCACAATGGCGGCTCGGGTGCCGCTGCGCGCGACTCTATCTGGCATGCGGGTCTGCCGCTGGAGCTCGGTCTTGCCGAGGCCCAGCAGACGCTGCTGCAAAACGGCCTGCGCTCTCGCGTGGTGCTCGAGGCCGATGGCAAGCTTATGGACGGCACCGATGTTGCCGTCGCCTGCCTGCTGGGTGCCGAGGAGTTTGGCTTTGCGACCATGCCGCTCATCTCCATGGGTTGCCTCATGCAGCGCGATTGCCAGCAGGATACCTGCCCCGCCGGCATCGCTACGCAAAACTGCCGCCTGCGTCGCGGCTTCCGCGGCAAGCCCGAGCACGTCGAGCACTTTATGCTCTTTGTTGCCGAGCAGCTGCGCGAGGTTATGGCACGCCTGGGCTTCCGCACCGTCGACGAGATGGTCGGCCATCCCGAGTGCTTGCGCCAGATCGAGGTCCCGGGCAATCACAAGGCCAACCTGCTCGATCTGTCGCCCGTGCTGGCAAGCGCGACCTGCGAGTTCGGTGCTCATATCCCGGGTGCCGACGGTCTCCACTTCCTGCCGCAGATGGCCGCGGACAGTGAGCTCGACAAGATGCTCGACTCCACGTTGTTTGTGCCCTATACGGCCGATGCCCGTGCGCACCTGCGTCCGATTCGTTTCCGCGCCGATATCGCCAACGTCAACCGCTGCGTGGGCACCATCCTGGGCAACGCGGTGACCAAGGCTCATCCCGAGGGCCTGCCCGCCGGCTCCATCACCATCGATTGCGATGGTTCGGCCGGTCAGAGCTTTGGCGCCTTCCTGCCGCGCGGCATTACGCTCAACGTGTGCGGTGACGCCAACGACTACTTTGGCAAGGGCCTTTCGGGCGGCGAGGTGTCTGTGCGCCCCAACCCGCATGCGACCTACAAGTTCGACGAGAACATCATTGTGGGCAACGTTGCGTTCTTTGGCGCTACGAGCGGCCGCGGCTTCATTAACGGTCTGGCGGGCCAGCGCTTTGGCGTACGCAACTCCGGTGCCACCGTGGTGGTCGAGGGCTGCGGCAACCATGGCTGCGAGTACATGACGGGCGGTCTGGCGCTCATCTTGGGCGAGGTCGGGCAGAACTTTGCCGCCGGCATGACGGGCGGCGTGGCCTATGTCTTTGACCAATACGGCACGCTCGATGCCCGTGTGAACCACGAGAGCGTTGAGCTCAAGGCCCCGACGGCCGACGAGCTGGCGCAGATTCGTGCGCTCATCCAGGAGCACGTGGACGCGACGCAGAGCCCGCGCGGCATTAAGCTGCTTTACAGCTTTGAGACGATGAGCAAGCACTTTGTGAAGGTCATTCCGACCGAGTACGAGCGCGTGTTGGCGATTGTCGCCGCCGCCGAGGCCATCGGTAAGACGCATGCGCAGGCCGAGGAGCTGGCGTTTGACATTGTGACCGGTCGCGCCGACGCTGCCGATGTCGCTCGCTTCGATGTGGCGGGTGGTGTGCCCGCCGCCGCCAGCTCTGTTGCTTCGACCAAGAAGGAGGCGTAAGTGCCATGGGTAAGCCCGGTGCTTTTCTTGATATCGATCGCGTGGCCCACGAGCTTCGCCCCGTGGAGGAGCGCAGCCGCGATTTCGATCCGCTGTACGTGGAGCTCGACGACGACGCACGCCGTGCCCAGGCGAGCCGCTGCATGATGTGCGGCGTGGCGTTTTGCCAGATGGGCGTGAGCTTTGGCAAGGCACGTCCGAGCGGCTGCCCGCTGCATAACCTGATTCCCGAGTGGAACGAGCTGGTGTACCGCGGCCGCTGGGATGAGGCTGCCGCGCGCCTGTCGCTCACCTCGCCCATGCCTGAGTTCACGAGCCGCGTGTGCCCGGCGCTGTGCGAGGCCGCGTGCAACCTGGGCTCGGTCGACGGCCAGCCTACGACGATTCACGATAACGAACGCGCGATCAGCGACCATGAGTGGGCAAACGGCGGCCCGCGCCGCTTTGAGCCGGCAGGGGAGGATGCGCCCACGGTCGCCGTGGTTGGTTCTGGACCGGCTGGTCTGGTGGCTGCATGGGAGCTCGCGCGTCGCGGCGCCCGCGTGACGGTGTTTGAGCGCGACGACCGCCCCGGCGGCCTGCTCATGTACGGCATTCCCAACATGAAGCTCGAGAAGTCTGTGGTCGAGCGTCGCGTGGCGCTCATGCGCGAGCTGGGTATTGTGTTCGAGCTGGGCGCCGACGTTACGAACTCTGCGGTGACGGCCGAGCTCAATGGCTTTGACGCCGTCGTGGTGGCTGCCGGCGCTCGTGCGCCCCGCGGTCTTTCGGCTGCGAACGTGGATGCTCCGGGCGTGGTGTACGCGGTGGACTACCTGACGGCTTCGACCGTCTCGGTGCTCGATGGCGGTGAGCCTGCTATTGACGCACGCGGCCTGGACGTCGTGGTCATTGGCGGTGGCGATACCGGCAACGACTGCGTGGGTACCGCGGTGCGTCAGGGCGCGCGCAGCGTGCGCCAGTTTGAGTTCTTGCCGGCTGCGCCCGATAAGCGCGCGGTAGGCAACCCCTGGCCGCAGTGGCCCAACGTTAAGAAGACCGATTACGGCCAGCAGGAGGCTATCGCTGCGATGGGTGGCGAGATGCGTGCCTGGGCCGTGGATACACTCGAGGTGCTGCTGGACAAGAAGGGTGCGGCTGCGGGTCTGCGCGTGGTCGATCTGGACTGGTCGGCGGGAAAGCCCGAGCGCATCGCGGGCTCCGAGCACGAGGTGCCAGCGCAGCTGGTGCTCATCGCCTGCGGCTTTACGGGTCCGGAGTACGGTGTGTTCGATGCGGTGAGCGTGCCTGTTGCCACCGCTGGTCGTCCGCTGCCGGTGATGGCTGCCGAGGGTTCGCATCTCGCGGCTCGCACGGAGGGCGTCGCCGCGGATGCCGCGCCGGTGTATGTGGCGGGTGATGCCCGCAACGGCAGCTCGCTCGTGGTGAACGCCATGGCCGATGCCCTGGCCTGCGCAGCCGAAGTCGCCGACGCGCTGGAGCTGTAAAGTAGTCATTTAAGAACGTCCCCAATGACTAGTCATTTTTTGTCTAGTCGTTGGGGGCACTCTTTGCGAGCGATTTACTCGTTTGTCGACGTACGGGTGTTCATTTGGCGACTTCTTGGGCTGTGGTCACCTGTTGTTTCTGTGGTGGCTGCGGGCATCTGGCTCAAAAGGGCGGGTTGGCTGTCTATGTCTACCTGCGGTTTCTTTGCGGTACGCTCATTCGGTCAAGTGCCCCGTCAAGTGTTTGGTTAGCATCTGGTTTGCAGCCGAAGGCCTATTTTGCCCGCGCTTGCCTCGGTTGCTCGCCCTCCTCGTAAGCTCAAATTGAGGTCCATCAGTTTGAGGAGGATGCCATGACTGACCACGCTTTTGACCGAGCAGAGCTGGCTGAAGCCGTCGGCAACGATATTGCCGACATGGCTCACTTTTGGATGCTGCGGAAGTTTCAATTCCTGGAGCCGGCGCGCGAACAGTTCGAGATCATTGTCGACCCGTGGCTCAGCTATTGCGCCGAGCCTTCGCAAAACGAAATCATGGCCTACAACATGGCGTTTACCGATTGGCTGCTGTTTGAGCGCCCCTATCGCCATGGCAAAACGCTGCTCGAGCTATATGTTGACGAGCCGCCGGCATCGCTTTCGCCTGCCTCGCTCAAGCGGCTCGAGCAGGTACGCGACACGCAGTATTTCTCGCGCTTTGGCATTTTGGACAAGAATCCTGCGTCCGGCATGGTCGCGCTGAAGGACACACGCACCGACCGTCGCTTTGACGTCTACGATCCGCATATCGTGCAAAAGGAGCATTGGAGCGACGGAGCGATTGCGGTGCGCCTCGCCTGCGTCGACGATGTCTGGCTGACGGCGGGACAACTCTATCTGTATGACATCGCACGCCTGAGTGACACGGCGGTCGATGGGCCTGGTGCGGTGCATCCGGAGGACCTGCAGGATGGCTTTGACACCTCGTGCATCAGTTTCTTCTTGCGTCTGGTCCGCGACATCATGGGCGCCCAGGGGCGGTACGTAAAGTCGCTCAACATCTACGAGCAGGAGTGGGAGTAAGGGATGGGCTGTCGCAGCGCCGCCGCGTGTCTATTTGTCTCGATCTGTAACGTTTAGGGACAAAAAACCGGTCTACCTGTTACAGATCGAGACGAATGCTTGGGCGCTGCTGATTTGTCTAAATCTGTAACGTTTAGGGCCCTGGAGAACGTCTAACTGTTACAGATCGAGACGTTTGGCACCTGGTTGGGGGAATGTCTCAATCTGTAACATCTACAGGCCAAAACTCGACCTACCTGTTACAAATTGAGACAAAGGTTGGACGCGGTGTCGAAAGATCTCGATCTGTAACATCTAGCGGCCAAAAATCGGTCTTCCTGTTACAGATCAAGACATTTGTCAGCGGAGGCAACGGTGACGATGGTCCATTTGTCTGACGTGGTGGTGATGAAAGTGTCTAATACCGTTCTCAAACACAAACATGCGACTCGCAACACGTTGGCGCGGAACAGGATGCTCGCGCGGCTCACGGAGGCGACCGAGCAAGGTACGCTGCTCGCAACGCATGACAATGCCGAGCTCATGTGGCTGCGGCGCCATGTGGGCACAGACGATATTACGGAGCCCGAATCGCACCTATTCTGTTTTCAGCATGAATGGGATGCGTTGACGCCGGCGGAGCGAGCGCTGCGTACCATCAAAGGGCTTGCAGAGTTTCATCCCGATTGGGCGTTTTGGGGGTATGACGCCGCGCTGATATGGGGCCTGGAGGTGCCGAATGATCTGCTCGGGCCGCGTTACTTGGTCAAGACGGGTTGTTCGGTGGCGTTGAGTGTGGGGTGTAGGCTTCTGCGTCCGCAGGCGGCGGGTGCGCTTGAACAAGTCGACGGCGTGCGGGTGACGCCGTTTTGGCGCACGGTAGAGGATTGCCTGCTGCGCGCGCCGTTTTCGTATGGCCTGGCGATTGCCGATTCTGCGTTGCGAGCAAAGGGCGTATCGCGCGATGATCTGTGCGAGCGCCTCCGCTCCGATTGCGAGGGCAAACGAGGGTATCGCAGGGCGCAGGTGATCGCGTCGTATGCGGACCGGCTGTCCGAAAACGGCGGCGAGTCTCGTTTTCGGGCGTTCTTTATTGCATACGGTTTTCCGGTGCCAGAGTTGCAGGTGGAGTTTCGTGACCCGCTCGATCAGAATCAGGTATTTCGAGTCGACTATTACTGGAGGCTCGAGGACGGGACGTGCGTGATTGGCGAGCTCGATGGAAAGGGAAAGTATGCCTTACAGAACGACGAGGGTCGGGAATCGGTCGACCCATTCGTGGCAGAACGTCAGCGAGAGTCTCATCTGACGATGCTCGGGCACAAGGTGCTTCGGTTTACGTTTGATGAACTCAAGAACCCGGGGAAGCTGGCTGAAAAGATGAGACTGGCGGGAATTCCACAGCGGGCCGATTTGGCTGAGGAATGGAGGCGGCAGTAGTATGGGTGCTAAGGGGTGCAACTGACGCGGATGTGGTTGTTCCTGCCGAGTTTGTCTCGATCTGTAACAACAAGGGGCCGTTTGGCCTCGTAACTGTTACAGATCAAGACAGAAGGTCGGCTGCCGCTAAAAGATCTCAATCTGTAACATCTAGAGGCCGAAAACCTGTCTACTTGTTACAGATTTAGACGTTTGACGACAGAGCTGGAGAATATCTCAATCTGTAACGTTTGGCGGCTGTTTGGGCCCGTAACTGTTACAGATTGAGACGGAAGGTTGGCGGCTGCCGAAAGATCTCGATCTGTAACGGGAAGGGGCCCAATAACCCTGTACCTGTTACAGATCGAGACATTCCCCTGATGTTGCTGGGGTGGGGCTGCAACGTATTCCGTCCCCCACATCCCCTCTTCCCTCCGTTAACCGATATGTCCGCAGCAACCCTGCCGCACTGGGTGATAATGGACAAATGTTCAAGTTAATCGTGAGGGAGGAGCTCGATATGGCATCTGCCGATCGTTCCACGTTGTTTATCAATGCGACTATTCTGGATGGTTCGGAGCATATGGAGCCGCAACCCGATATGGCCGTGACTGTTGAGCGCGGCGTCATCACCTGGATGGGGCCGAGTGCTGTGGCGCAGGCGCCTGCAGGTGCCGAGGTTATCGACCTGGGTGGTGCGTATCTCATGCCCGGTCTCATCAATATGCACGTGCACCTGTGCGGCTCGGGCAAGCCTGTCTCGGCCGGCGATGCGGGAGCGCTGATGAAGAAACTCGATAATCCCGTGGGCCGTGCCATCGTCCGCCGCATCCTCAAGGGCAGTGCCCAGCAGCAGCTGGCAAGCGGCGTGACCACAGTGCGCGGCGCGGGCGACCCGCTGTTTGCCGACATTGCCGTGCGCGACGCTATCGACGCCGGCAAGTATCAGGGTCCGCGCCTGGTAGCGCCGGGAACGGGCGTCACGGTGCCGGGCGGCCATGGCGCGGGCTTGTTCGCCCAGGTGGCCAACAGCCCCGTCGAGGCAGCCGAGCAGGTGCGAGACCTGTATGCGCGCGGCGCCGACGTCATTAAGCTGTTCGTAACGGGCGGTGTGTTCGATGCGACCGAGGTGGGCGAGCCGGGCGTGCTGCGTATGCCGGTGGAGGTTGCCGCGGCGGCGTGCAAGGCGGCGCACGAGGTGGGTCTGCCGGTTATGGCTCATGTCGAGAGCACCGAGGGCGTGAAGGCCGCGCTTGAGGCCGGGGTCGACACGATCGAGCACGGTGCCCCGATGACGCCCGAGATCCTGGAGCTGTATCGCGGCGCCGCGGGCACACAGCTCGAGGGACGCGCGCCGAGCGTGACCTGCACGATCAGCCCGGCGCTGCCGTTTGTATTGCTCGACCCGGAAAAGACCCATTCGACCGATACACAAAAGAAGAACGGCGACATCGTGTGCTCGGGCATCATCGAGAGCGCCCGTGCCGCACTGGAAGCTGGCGTTAAGGTAGGCCTTGGCACAGATTCGAGCTGCCCGTTCGTGACGCAGTACGACATGTGGCGCGAGGTGGTCTATTTTGCCAAGTACGTGGGCGTGAGTAACGCCTTCGCGCTGCATACGGCTACGCAAGTCAATGCCGAGCTGCTGGGGCTGGGCGGCGAGACCGGCACGATCGAGTGCGGCAAGGCCGCCGATATCCTGGTGACGCGCGAGAACCCGCTCGATGACCTGTGCGCCCTGCGTGAGCCGATGCATGTGATGTGCCGCGGTGACCTGGTGTGCAAGCTCAAGGTCAAGCGTATCCCCGAGGTTGACGCGGAGCTCGACGCGATTATGGCCATGCCGGCAGAAGCCCTGGCAGAGGAGCTCGCTCGCGACGGCGTAGCTTAGGCGCTGGCGCGACGGGGCGACAGCTTTATCGAATGATGTCGCCCCATGCAAAAAGCCGAGGTCTCAGCGCGAGGCCTCGGCTTTTATTTTGTCCTATGGTGTAGCGGCTAGGAGCGCGTTTCCATCTTGGCGTGGCACTTGGGGCAGGTGACGCGGATCTTGCCCTTGCCCTTGGGGACGGACAGCATCTGGCCGCAGTTGGGGCACTTGAGGTATGCCGTGGTCTTGCGGCCCTTCCACATCTTCTTGGCCGTTCGCTTGGCGCGCTCAAAGTCTTCCTTGCTGGTGCCGGCCGCGCGCGAGGCGTTGGAAGCCGCAGTCCCGCCGCCCAAGCTGGCGACGAATTTGCCCAGGCAGGGGACGTTGGCAGTCGCGGCAACGAAGGAATCATTTTCCTTGCGGCGGGCGTCGATGTTTTTGGACAGGCCACGCAGCACGCCGAGTACGATTACGGCGATGGCGATCCAGCTGAGCCACTGGATACGGGCCATCGACCCGATCATCGCGATGATAATGCCTGCGAAGCCCAACACGACGGTGAGCTCATCGGCGCCGTTGCGACCCTTCATAAAGTCATTCATGCGAATTGCCTTTCGTTCGATATGCTGCACGCCTTTATACCCGATTTAGAGCAAGGGGGACAAGTTCATCTGCACCAATGTGGTGCAAACGTACCTGTCCCCATTGCACCAATTACTTGGCGAGTTTGTCGACGACGCGTTCGATCTCGGCGAGCTTGGCGGCTTTGAGCTCCTCGTCGCCCGATTCGATGGCCGAGGCGACGCAGCCCTCAATGTGGGCCTTGAGCACGTCGGCGTTAATGCGCGCGAGGAGCGCCTGCGTTGCCATGAGCTGCGTGGAAATATCGACGCAGTAGCGGTCCTCCTCGACCATCCGCAGGATGCCGTCGATCTGACCGCGTGCCGTCTTGAGCATGCGGGTCACCGATTTATGGTCTGCCATCATGGCGGGTCCTCGTTTCTGGTCGATGGGGTCGAATGTCTCTGGTAGCTGCTACGCGGCAGTCACGGACAGGGCGTGGAACTTCTCACCCGCGGTCTCGACGGCGGCGGCGAGCTGCTCGGCAGTCACAGTGTCGGCGCACTCCACCTGTACGGTCTGA
This sequence comes from Collinsella sp., assembly GCA_019419505.1. GTDB lineage: Bacteria > Actinomycetota > Coriobacteriia > Coriobacteriales > Coriobacteriaceae > Collinsella. Next base: position 13,727 of record DXZS01000023.1, read on the forward strand.
GTCTCGTGATCGGCATCGGCATCGGTCACGCCGGCAACGTTGAGTAGTGCCGTCTCGACGGTGGCGTCGCAGTGGCCGCACATAAGGCCGGAAGTCTTAATCGTGTAACGCATGGGTATTCCTCTCTGTTATGTCGGCTTTCCCAGGCACCCGACCTTGACCTTCAAGCCGTCGCTCGCGTACCAAAGTACGCGTCGCTCCTCTTTCAGGTCAATCTCGGGCACCTGGAAAACCCGTTCTAAATGGACGTCATAGTGATCCTATTTTGCCACTTTGGGCTTAAAGGTTCGCAGGCGCAGCGCATTGCTTACGACGCACACGCTCGACAGGCTCATGGCCGCAGCGCCAAACATCGGCGAGAGCTGCCATCCGGTGAGTGGGAAGAACACGCCCGCTGCCAGCGGAATGCCGATGCCGTTGTAGAACAGTGCCCAGAACAGGTCCTGCTTGATGTTGCGGATCGTGGCGCGCGAAAGCTCGATGGCCCGCGCAACATCCATGAGGTCGCTGCGCATGAGCACCACGTCGGCGCCCTCCTTGGCGATGTCGGCGCCGGTGCCAATGGCAAGGCCCACGTCGGCGCGCGCCAGGGCGGGGGAGTCATTGATGCCGTCGCCCACCATGGCGACCTTGCCGCCCGCATCTTGCAGTTCGTGCACGTGGCGTTCCTTGTCGGCGGGCAGGACGTCGGCGATAACCTGTTCGCTGGTGAGTCCCACGCGGCGGGCGATGGCCTCGGCCGTCACGCGGTTGTCGCCGGTGAGCATGCGCACGTCGACGCCGAGCTTGCGGAGCGCGGCGATGGCCCCGGCGCTCGTTTCTTTGACCTCGTCAGCCACGGCGATGGTGCCGGCAAGCTCGCCGTTCTTGGCAAAGAACAGCGGCGTCTTGCCCTCGGCAGCGAACTGCTCGGCAAGACCGGCGGGCACCTCCGCGCCCAGCTCGTTCATCAGGCGCACGTTGCCGGCTGCGATGACATTCTGCCCCTCGCGTGCCGTAACGCCTCGCCCGGGCACGGCGGCAAAGTCCTCGACCATGCGCGCGACGATTCCGCGCGAGTCGCACTCGGCCATGATCGCCTCGGCCAGCGGGTGCTCGCTCGAGCGCTCCAGCGCGGCAGCGAGCTTCAGTAACGCCTTTTCACTCATAGCGGGCGAGCCGTCGGCGCGCGCGACAACCACAATGTCGGTCACGGCCGGCTTGCCGCGGGTGACCGTGCCCGTCTTATCGAGCACCACGGTGCCCACGCTGCGCAGGTTCTCCAGCGCCTCAGCGCTCTTAAACAGAATGCCCATCTCGGCGCCCTTGCCGGTGCCCACCATAATGGCGACGGGCGTGGCCAGGCCGAGCGCGCACGGACAACTGATCACCAGCACGGCGACAGCGGAAGTGAGTGCCTCGTTGATGCTTCCGGTCAGCACCATCCACGCCACAAAAGTTACGGCAGAGATTACAAACACCACGGGCACGAACACGCCGGCGACTTTGTCGGCCATGCGGGCGATGGGCGCCTTGGTGGTGTTGGCGTCCTCGACGAGCTGGATAATCTTGGCGAGCGACGTGTCGGCGCCCACACGCGTGGCGCGGAAGGTAAACGAGCCCGTGCGGTTGACCGTGGCCGCGTTGACGGTGGCACCGGCGGTCTTTTCCACGGGGATGGACTCGCCGGTGAGCGCACTCTCGTCCACGGCCGAGCTGCCCTCGAGCACCACGCCATCGACGGGGATGGACTCTCCGGGGCGTACGCGCAGGACCTGGCCGGGAAGGATGCTGTCGACGTCGACGGTGGTCTCGGTGCCGTCCTCTGCCACGACGGTCGCGCTCTTGGGCGCCAGGTCGATGAGCGCCTCGATGGCGCCGCCGGTCTTGGATTTGCTGCGTGTCTCGAGGTATTTGCCCACGGTGACGAGCGACAGGATCGTGCCCGCACTCTCAAAATACAGGTTGCCCATGCTCGTCATCATGGCCTCGTGGATTTGCCCGGCGGCCAGCTGGTCGGCCATGATAAACATGGCATAGAACGACCAGGCGATCGAAGCGGTGGCGCCCACGGCAATAAGGGCGTCCATGGTGGGCGCGCCGTGCGCGAGCGATTTAAACCCGTTGATAAAGTACGCGTCGTTGACATAGACGATGGGGATAAGCAGGACGAGCTCGGTGAGGGCGAGCGTCATGCTGTGGGTATGGTCGGTGAAAATGCCGGGCAGCGGCCAGCCAAGCATGTGCCCCATGCCTATGTAGAACAGTGGGATGAGGAATACGATCGAGACGATGAGACGAGCGCGCATGGCAGAGGCGGCGGCCTCCAGTTTTTTGGTGGGCGACTCCATATGGGCGGCGCCGGACCTGGCTTGCGTACTGCCGCTTTGGGCGGCGTCGGTGCCCGTGCTGACGGGTGAGGCCGAGTAGCCAGCGCGATCGACGGCGGTGCAGATGTCGTCGGGGGTGACCTGCGCGGGGTCGTAGTCCACCAGCATAGAGCCGGCGAGCAGATTGACCGCGACGCTCTCGACGCCGTCGAGCTTGCTCACGGCACGATCCACGTGCGCCTGGCAGGCGGCGCATGTCATGCCACCCACGTCGAACTTATCTTGAGCCATGGCTTCTCCTTTCTGTGGTTCGCTGTTGGAATTGTTAACCTGCTGATACTATACACCCATACCCCCTGGGGGTGTCCAGTAATGGTTGGAATGTATGACTTTTCATTACAGATGAGGGTGGCTGCTCAATCGGTGGCCGTCCCAACCAATCATCTCAATCTGTAACATCTAGAGAAGTTTTAACCCCTTACTGTTACAGATTGAGATGTTGTCTCGCGGGGTTGGGGTTTTGTCTCGTTCCGTAACATCTAGACCTGTATCTGCCGAGCTGGTGTTACAGATCGAGACAATTGCCGGGGAGGGGTCCCGTCACGGCAAGACGCCCGCCGCCTAGATACAGAACCCGGGGATCACACAGGTTCGCTTATTTGGCTTGTCCGCAGGCGTTGCGTACGTAAAGACGTCGCCGTCGTGTCCCACGCGATTCAAATAGAGTGTGCCTCCACTCTCCGATGTGTCAGGGCTCACCGTGCGCTCCCACCAGCAGGTGTCCTTGCCCTTCCACTGGCGGACCATCGTCTCGTTCGTGGAATACGGGCTCACCTTGAGCTCGCGGAAGAGCTGATACTCCTTGCCCTCGCCGTTGTAGATGTCTGCCAGGTGGTGATAGCCCTCGGCAAACGAATCGGGCGGTTGCGTACCGCACAGCTCGACCATGGCGGGCAGCCAAAGGGTTGCGGGCAACTCGCTCAGACACGATGCACTGTTGGCGGCGCCCACATTGTTCGAGACCTTCTTGACCCCTTTAATGAGCGCGCGCAACTCGTTGGGCAGCAGCTTAAGGCCGTCGCCGTCGAGCCATTCCCGCAGCTCGCAATCTGCCCAGCCGGCGCTCGGCGGTTCAGTCGCAGCATCGCGCTCGGCAATACCCGCGTCGAACATAAACGTCAGCCCGGCCTTGCCTGTACCGTCCAGAAGTTCGTCGTGGCGGATGCCCACAAGCTGAGCGCCGACCTCCAGCCCGTTGGCGAGCTTCACACGCTTGGTGCACGGATAGGGGATATGCCCATCAACGTCGAGCAGGTGGTAGCGCTTGGCAATCTCGTGTGCCTCGCTACGGGTCTCGGCAGCCTTAATCTTGAGCGAAATCTCCTGCAGCTGAGCCCAGGTGTAGTCGTCAAGCGAACCGCGGATGCCGTCCAGGTAGTCGGGGATGCCAAAGCCATGGGTCGCCGCCCCGATAACGCCGAGCCCCGCAACGGCTGCAACGACGCCGCCGATGACAAAGCGACGGCGGGACATGGCGTCGTGCCGGGCCTGCTCCAAAATCTCTCGCGCGCGCTCGCCGGCGACGTCGACCTTAAGGTGCGTGCCAGAATCGATATCAATTGCGGCCTCGTCTCCTGCACCCTCGCGGTCCTCAGATTCTGCAGCGGGGAGGTATGTCGAGAGCACCTCGAGCATCTGCTGCTCGGTAGGGCGATCGCCCTGTTCGACCGAGATGCCTTTCATGATGATCTGGACAAGCGCTTTGTCGCCCTCGCAGCGCGGCTCGAGCGGCGCCGGCTTGGTCTTGGTCTTTATGAGGTAGAACGAGCCAGTTGCCGCGGCACCCGTCGACTCGACATCGAACGGTTTGCGACCGCTGTAGAGCTGGTACAGAATGCTCGAAAGCGCGTAGACGTCGATTGCGGGCGAGCGGCGAAGGGCCGCAATGCCTTCGATATCCTGCGTGAGCATCTCGGGCGCGGCGTATGCGGGCGTGGCAAAGCGCCAGATGTCGGCGCGCCGGGTGATCGTGTCGTCGCCGAGGGCCATGGTCGCGGAGCCCATGTCGATGAGGCAGGGGTCAAAGGAGCAATCGGCAATCTGCTGCTCGAGCGTTCGGCTGGTGGTGCGGAACATGATATTGGCAGGCGACAGGTCGCGATGGACGACCGGATTCACAAGGCCTTGGGTCATCAAGAGCGCGCGAAGCACGGCGTTTCCGACGGCGGCGACCATCTGGGTGGTCAGCCCGCCCGAGGCGTCGTGCGGAAGCAAGGGCAGCGCCTGTTTGAGCGAGGTGCCCTCGACCCACTCCATGAGGATAAGCGGGTCGTCCTCGCACGATCCGTAGCCATAGACGCGCGGAAATCCGCGCAGGTACGAGACGGTACACAGATGACGGTACTCCTCGAACAGTGCGGCGGTGTTGGCCAGGTGCGCGGCCGATTGCTCGGCGGAGCGGTCGGGGGCTTGGCCGGAAAGGATGGCGTTGTCCTTGAGTAGCTTGACGGCAAAAACCTCGCCGCTTGTGTTGGTCGCGCGAAGCACATGTCCGATATTGCCGCTGTCGCGGTATGCCGTCTGAAGAATAAGCGTCATAAACCGGCGTTTGGCGTCGTCCTCGGCACTGGGGTCGACTGCCACGGCGGTATCGAACGTATCGAGACGGATGAGTTTGTCGCCATAGGCGCTATCGGTAGTATCCATGGCGTTTCTTTGTCTGGCATGGGTTGCCGCGCGTATACGTGGGCAGTGCGGATATCGGTAAAGTACTATGATAGCCGCACTGCCCACGTATACCGCTGGGTATTGTCGTTTACGACGTAGAAGGCAGTAGACGAAAGACGGGCGGTGACCGTCTTTCGATCACCGCCCGCGCTAGTCCACAATAACGAGAAACGTTGTATGGAGACCCAAGTGAAGCCTGTCGCTGTTTTCGATTTCCACCGGGGGATAGATCTTGCCGGGTTCGCGTTGGTCGCGCGGCGGCTCAATCACAATATCGCCGTCGCCCGCGCCCGATTCGAGCACTGTGCCGTTGGTCGATCCAAGGCCCTGGGCGTACCAGCGTCCACCTTCGAGCCAAATGCGGAGATGCTCGCGCGATGCATCGGTGCCTACATCGGTGATGCTGGGCGAGGTTTTGGGCAAGGACCCAATTACCGTGCCGCGCGGATCGCGTGTGAGGGGATGGATTTGCATGTCGGCGCAGTTGTCGGCATGGGTTCTGAGCAGACCGAGGTTGGGGGCGACAGTGCGCGGCTGCTCCAGGCTGCTCATAAAGCCACGTCCGACGGTAGTTTCGGTGGTGCCAAAGTGCCCGCCTGTCTTGCTGTCGCAAAAGCGCTCGACGGTGGCCACGCCTTGGATGGGGTCAGCGAGCGCCCCCGTTGCCACAAAGAGCATAAGGTAAAGCGTACTCTTCTCGCGCACGGCATTGCCGTCAAAGTTGTCGATGCGATTGAGGGCATTTGCATATAGGCGGCTGTCCAACTTGTAGCTGGCGAGAGCCGACATCATTTCGTTGGCGGCCGGGCCGCGATAGTGCTCGGCGATTGCCTGATAGGCGGACTCGCCGCTGCCGAGCTTGCTGCAGATTGCCGCGGAAAGATTGAGCGTGGTGATGGCAAAGTCGCTGTAGATGGCGGGCGCGCACTGGTCAGGCTCGCGATGGACGATGTAACGGGTGAGATACGAGCGGTTGGAAGAGCATTTCTCGAGCAGGGTACTGCCGAGATAAGAGTTTCCATTGATGAGCATTCGGGCGATCTCGAGATGTTTAAGACCGCCGAACGAGCGAATATCGTTATAGAGGACCGAGCAAGGCGTCTCTGCTGCCACGGATACCTCCTTTGATTGCTTCCTAGCCAATATGGCGATAGGAATTAATGGCCCCCGGTGGGCGACGTATTAAATGGCTGCGCAATATATAGCGTAACCAAAGCAACATTATAGGCCACATGTTCGAAATTGCAGGAAGACTGAGAGATTTGGTTTGGACTGGACGGAAATCCCCCTCTGTCTTGTTCTGTAACATTTAGGGCCGGTTTTGCTCCGCAGCCGTTACAGATTGAGACAATCAGCCGGGCCCGCCGCGTCCGCCTCGTCATCTGTGGTTTACGTGGGGGCATGCGAAGCACGGGTATACTAACCCGCGGCGAATCTGCTCCATCGCTTAGTGCTGCTGCGTCTGGACGGCGCGTGATAGGGCTGCCAAAGCGATCGCCAGCGTGCTGAGCAACGTCCTCTCTGTGCGCACCCGTTTTTGTATGTATTAGCGCACTACCAAGCACGCCCGCGCGGCCGCATGCCGTGCCCATTGCGCGTGCAGATAAGGAACAACAACATATGCGTAATTCTGTATCCGACGTCACCGACGCCGAGATTCTGGACGAGACCCGCGAGGCCATGACCCAGGCTGCCTTCGATGCTGCCGATGAGGCCAATGCTGCCCAGGCCGTCGAGTCCGCTACCGAGAGCCTGCCCGCCTTTGACGAGCTGGGCCTTTCCGACGAGATGCTTCGTGCTATCGAGAACCTGGGCTACACGGCGCCGACGCCCGTGCAGGCCGGTTCGATTCCTGTGGTGCTCGAAGGCCGCGACCTGCTTGCCGCCGCTCAGACCGGCACTGGCAAGACGGCTGCCTTTTTGCTGCCGACCATGAACAACCTGGAGCACATCGCTCCTCCCAAACCCGTACGCGAGCGCGGCGGCCGCAACCGCCGTCGCGGTGCCAAGAAGCCCGAGGGCAACGGCCGCGGCCCCGTGATGCTCGTCATCACCCCCACGCGCGAGCTCGCCCAGCAGATCGACGAGGTCGCCAGCAAGATCGCCGACGTCACCGGCCACGTTGCCGTGACCGTCGTGGGTGGCGTGAGCTACAAGCCGCAGACCGCTGCCCTCAAGTACGGCTGCGACATCCTGGTCGCAACGCCGGGCCGTCTGGTCGACTTGATCGAGCAGGGAGCCTGCCATCTGAACGAGGTCAAGGTGCTGGTGCTCGACGAGGCCGATCGCATGCTCGACATGGGCTTTTTGCCCGCCGTCCGCCGCATTGTGCGCGAGACGCCGGCCGAGCGCCAGACGCTGCTGTTCTCGGCGACCCTCGACGAGGAGGCCGTGGGCGAGATCACCGACCTGGTGAGCGACCCGGCCCGCGTGGAGATCGCGCCGGCCACGTCGACCGCCGACACCGTCGATCAGTTTGTGTTCCCGGTGTCCATCGAGGCAAAGAACAACCTGCTGCCTGAGTTCCTCAAAAAGGAGGGCCCGGAGCGCACCATCGTCTTTATGCGCACCAAGCACCGCGCCGACAGCTGCTGCCGTCGCCTTGAGCGCAAGGGCATCAAGGCCGCCGCGATTCACGGCAACCGCAGCCAGGCCCAGCGCGAGCGCGCGCTTTCTGCCTTCCGCGACGGCACCGTCGACGTGCTGGTGGCAACCGATGTTCTCGCCCGCGGCATCGACATTAGCGACGTGCGCTACGTCGTGAACTTCGACGTGCCGGCCGAGCCGACCGACTATATCCACCGCATTGGCCGTACGGGCCGCGCCGGCGAGCTGGGCTGGGCCATTACGTTTGTGACCGAGCAGGACGTCGACGAGTTCTACGAGATTGAGAAGCTCATGGACAAGACGGCCGATATTTACGAAGCGGGCGACCTGCACGTGGGTCCCAACCCGCCCGCCGTTGACCCCGAGCGCGATCCTGCCGCCTTTAAGGTGAAGAAGAAGACCAAGCGCGGCAAGTCCAAGAGCAAGAAGAAACTCGAGCAAGCGCGTCGCGACGGTAAGCGCAACGGCGACGATTACGGCGACGTTGCTGGTCGTTCCAACCGCGGTCGCGACGAGCGCCGCGGCGACGGCGAGCGTCCGAGCCGTCCCAAGCGCGGCGGCAAGACCCGCGTGCGCGAGGGCGTTCAGGCTCGCGTGGACGAGGCTGTGGAGAGCGTGGCCCGCGAGGTGGCCGCCGCGGAGCGCGGCGGTGCTGCCGCCGTCGAGCAGGCCCCGCGCGGTAACCGTGCCGAGCGTCGTGCCAAGCAGTTCCAGGGCGAGGCGCATCGCCGTCGCCGCGAGGACGAGGACCGCGGTGGCCGTCGTCGTGTCGATCGCGAGGACGAGGGCCGTGGCTCGCGTGGCGGCAAGCGCGGCTCGGGCGACCGTCGTCGTTCCGGTCGCGATGACGAGCGCGGTGGCCGTGATAAGCGTCGCGGCGGCGAGGGTCGCGGTGAGCGAGGTGCCCGTGGCGGTGAGTCCCGTGGCGGCAAGTGCTTTGAAGAGCGCGGTAGCCGCGGCGGCGAGCGTCGCGAGGGTGCTCGCGGCAATGGCGGCCGCAGCGGCGCTGGCCGTTCTAACGAGTCGCGCGATCGTCGTGATCCGCGTGCCAGCCGCGATCGTCGCGATGACTGGCGCAACTACGACGATACCCGCGAGGAGCGTCGTGGCGGCTATCGTGGCGGGCGTGGCGGCAACCAGGCCGGCTCCCGCGGCGGCCGCGCCGGCGGTCGCGATAACCGTGGCAGCTATGGCAACAGCCGTGGCGGCAAGCGCGGCGGCAGCTCCCGTCGTCCCGGTGACGGCGGCGGCAAGCGCAAATAGCATACGCATCGCCCACTAGAGCGAGGTGAACCAAGGGCCCTGAGCAACTACGCTCGGGGCCCTTTTTGTTTGCCGTATCCGATCGCTAGTTCAAATGTGATTTTCTCGGGAATGCATCTGGGGGATGCTGAGGACCTATTTTCCGCCATGCAGCAATGGGTCCTATGGGGTGCGCCGTGCATTTTTTGGAGTATTCTGCAGTTCGAGTTGTCTGCATATGATTCGACGTCGCCAACGGTGGCCTTCGGATATCCCTAGCGAGCGTTCCGAGTCAGATTTCGCCGTTTTCCGGAGCAGGGGCGCGTCATTCTCGCCATGTCGGGACTTAGAATGATACGGCGCCCTACAGTTTTGCCCACCCGCGGCGGTGCTGGCGCGGTCACGTTGCAGAATACTCCGTTTTTTGCACGGGCCAGGATGGGGTACCTCAGGAGAACACGGCGGTATCCCGTAAATATATACAATCTGTACCGTAATTAATACAAAACGAAGAGGCAGACAGCGTAGGGTGGGTGCATTGGGGTGTTTGGTGCACCAAAACGGGGATCCCACGTACCGTATACTCTGGCTGGATGTGAAAACGGCTTGACGCGTTGCCAGGCGTAGGGGGAGGGTGCCTCGATGGACGTATTCGAAATTGTGTTTAGTCCGACGGGTGGAACGCGGAAGGTGTCTGGCCTTGTGGCCGGGGCGCTGGACAAAAATACCGTTACCGTCGATCTGACCGATAGCGGGCTAGATTTCAGCGCTGTCTCGATGACTGAGGACGACGTGGCCGTAATCTCTGTGCCGGCGTATGCCGGTAGAATCCCGGCTGTGGTGGCTGACCGGTTGGGCATGGTGCGCGGCAACGGGGCTCGGGCTGTTTTGGTTTGTGTATACGGAAACCGCGCGTTTGAGGACACGCTCGTAGAGCTGGAGGACGTTGCGAAGCGCGCCGGATTTAGGGTGGTTGCAGCGGTTTCTGCTATTGCTGAGCATTCCGTTGCTCGTCAGTTTGCTGCTGGGCGACCGGATGCGCAGGATGCGGCGCAGCTCGCAGAGTTTGCGCAGCAAATTCAGCAAAAGCTGTTGACTGAGGATGCATCCGAGCCCTCTATTCCCGGCAATCGTCCTTATAAACAAGCCGGAGGTCACCGCATGGCACCCGAGGCAACAGAGGATTGCGTCTCCTGCGGTGCATGCGCCGCGGCGTGCCCCGTTTGTGCTATCGACAAGGGCGACCCCAAGCGAGCAGCTGGCGAGGCGTGCATCTCCTGCATGCGCTGCATTGCCGTATGTCCGCGAGGCGCTCGCAAGCTTGATCCCAACAAGCTATCCGCTGTTTCCCAGATGCTGAGCAAGGCTTGCGTCGTGCGGAAGGAATGCGAGCTCTTCATCTAGTGCATACGAAATTGGTGCATTGGGGACAGGCTAATCTGCACCAACCTGGTGCAAACAAACCTGTCCCCAACGCACCAGAGTGAGGAGTGCCCCTGGGTGCCGGCAGAAAAGGAACGTCCCTAAGTGCCGCCTAAATACCGTTTATCGAAGAAAAAATACCGCTCACCGGTCATAATGATTGTTCTGGCTTTGGGCTTGTCTACAATAACTCCCGTAAAAAGAAATGCGGAAGGTTACCGAGTCCCTCGGACGTGGGCCTAACCAAAGTCTTTGAACGGGTGTGTCTCTATGGATGCATTCGCTTGATTTTGGTTGGGCTATATTTATGAAGGGACATGCCACCATGGGTTTCTTTTCTCGCCTGATGGGCGGTTCGGATGAGCAGAAGACTGCAGCTTCCGAGTTCGAAATCCTCGCTCCCGTTTCCGGCGAGCTTGTTCATCTAGAAAATACCAATGACCCCGCTTTTAGCAGCCGTGCCGTGGGCGATGGCGTTGCCGTGGTTCCCCAAGAGGGAACGGTGTGCGCTCCTGTTTCCGGCACCGTCGCGGCGCTGTTCCCGACCGAGCATGCACTGGGCATCATGTCCGACGACAGCTCTGCTCAGGTGATGCTGCATATCGGAATCGACACTGTTAAACTTGAGGGCAAGGGCTTCCATGCGCTTGTTGCCCAGGGTGACCATGTCGACGCGGGCCAGCCCCTCGTCGAGGTCGATTTCGACGCGGTCCGCGCCGCCGGCTTCGATCCCACGGTCTTCGTTATCGTGTGCGAGCGTTCGGAGAACTCGACTCTTCGTGAGCACGCTTCCGGCCCTGTTGCTGTTAAAGAGCCTGTCGTCTGGCTTTCCGAGTAAATTCTTGTGGTGGGTACCGTGGTTATCAAGCGAGTTTTCAACAACAACGTCGCAATGGTCACTTCGGACGATGGCTCTGAGCTCATCGTCATCGCTCGAGGCCTCTGCTTTGGCCGTCATGCCGGCGATGCCATCGACGAGGCATCGGTCGAAAAGACCTACGCGTTGCAGGAGGGAACTTCTCAGGATTCGCGTACGATTGACCGCTTGGCACATCTTTTAGAGTCCATCCCCACCGTCAACCTCGTGATTTCCGAGGACATCGTTCAGATGCTTCGTCGAGAGCTCAATGTTGATATCAACGACAAGATTCTCATTGCTCTCGCAGACCATATCAGCCTTGCTTTGGAGCGCGAGCGCAAGGGCGTCCCCTGCGAGAATCCGTTGCTGCTCGAGATCCAGCAGTTCTATCGCAAGGAGTATGCGCTTGCGGGCCGTGCGCTGCAGATTGTCAAGGAGTATATGGGCATCCAGATGAGCGAAGAAGAGCAGGGTTTTATTACGCTGCATATCGTCAACGCCACCATGCCGCAACGCTCCGACCGTCTCATCATCTCGGTCCAGCTTGTTCGCGATGTGCTCGCGATTGTTTCCGAGCGCTATGCTACGACCCTCGATAACACCTCGCTGCCCTATGAGCGTTTCGTTCGCCATCTGCAGTTTTTCGCGCAGCGAGCGCTCGATCCCGCGGCCGGGCAAATCAATGGCGACGCGCTGTTCCGAATCGATGAAACGGCGTATCCGTGTGCATTCTCGTGCGCGGACGCCATAGCCGCCCACTTGTCGTCTACCTATAACGTTGTCGTTACCAATGCCGAGAAGAGTTATCTCGCATATCACATTGTTAACCTGCTTGGAGAACCTGGTCTCTAGGCATAACGTGCCCATACATCGATTGATATAAGGCAAGGCTTGCGGTCTTGTCCAGGGCACAGCTATCTCAATTTGCGGAAAAGGAAGGGGAGTACCGCTATGACCGCAAAAAAGAAGTTCAATTTCAAAGCGCCGTTGGAGGTGTTCGCGAAGTCGATCGTTCAGCCGATGATGTATCTCTCGGTTGCCGGCATCCTGCTCATCGTGGGCATCATTCTGACCAACAAGACCATCTGCGCCGTGGTCCCCGTGCTGGGCTCCGGCCCGTTCCAGCTTGTGGGCGCCGTTGTCTATCAGTCGCTGATGTTTATCATCAACAACCTCTCGATTCTGTTCTGCGTGGGCATCGCCGGCGCCATGGCAAAGAAGAACAAGGGCCATGCTTCGCTGATCGCCCTGATGTCGTTCTTCCTGTTCCTTCAGGCCAATAACATCGTGCTCAACGCCACCGGCTCTCTTGCCGAAGCGAGCGGCATGCTCGGCCTTACCGGAACCGGCCAGAGCACCGTTATGGGCATTCAGGTGCTCGATACCGGCGTGTTTGGCGGCATCATTCTTGGTTGCATCACCGGTGCTGTGTTCAACAAGTACTCGAACAAGCAGTTCCCCATTGCTCTTTCGATGTTCTCGGGCGTTCGCTTCCCGTTCCTGATCATGATCATCATCTCCTGGATCATGGGCGCTGGCTTCTGCATCGTTTGGCCTCCGGTTCAGGGTGCCATCTCCTCCGTTGCCGGCATCATTAAGGAGTCGGGCAACATCGGTCTGTTTATCTACGGCATGCTCAACAAGCTGCTCGTTCCCACCGGTCTGCACCACCTCATCTACACCCCGTTCCAGTTCTCCGATGTGGGCGGCACCCTTACGCTGGGCGATCAGGTTATCGCCGGCGCCTATCCCATCCGTGTCGCCGAGATGGCAATGACGGGCCAGCCCTTCTCCGATAGCACCTACTTCAACAGCTACACCTTCAACAACCTGTGGCCCTACATCGGTATCGGTCTCGCCTTTATCTTCACCGCTTACAAGGGGAACAAGGATAAGACCAAGGCCGTTATCATCCCGCTGATCATCACTGCCGTGCTCTCCTGCGTGACCGAGCCCATGGACTTCCTCTTTGTCTTTGCCGCTCCCGTGCTCTTTGTCGTTCACTCGGTTCTTTCCGGCATCTTCCTGGTCCTGCTCAAGGTCCTCTCCGTGCCCGCTTCGACTGCAGGCGGCATCATCAACATCGTGGTCTCCAACCTGGTCCTCGGTGTCGACAAGACCAACTGGCCGGTCATGCTGGTGCTCGGAGTCGTCAACGCCGCTCTGTACTTCTTCCTCTTCACCTTCCTTATTAAGAAGCTCAACCTCCACACGCCTGGTCGCGAGGAGGAGTCCGAGCTCGCCGAGTCCGTTGCCGAGGGCGAGGCCGCCGCGTCTGTCGCGGTGAAGCAGGGCGCTGTTGCCGCGGCTCCCGCAGAGGGCGTCGATGCGGGCATTGCCGACCTGGTCGCAGGTCTTGGCGGCAAGGACAACATCGAGGAGCTCGAGAACTGCTTTACGCGTCTCCGCGTGAACGTTAAGAACCCGGACCTCATCAATGAGGACCTCATCAACCACGTGCCCAACAGCGGCATCAACCGCAACGGCAACAATATCCAGATCATCTTTGGCATGAAGGTCGCCGAGATGCGCGACAAAGTCGAGAATGCAATTGAGAAGGAGCAGTAAACAATGATCATTACTCTGTGTGGTGGCGGATCCACCTTTACCCCCGGCATCGTCAAGTCCATCGCTCTGCGCAAGGACGAGCTCGACGTTGACGAGATTCGTCTGTACGACATCAACGAGGAGCGCCAGCGCAAGATCGGCGTGCTCGTGGACTGGATTTTGCACGAGGACCTTGGCCTGGACATCAAGCTCACGGTGACCACCGACAAGGAGACCGCCTTTACGGACGCGAGCTTCGTGTTTGCCCAGATGCGCGTGGGCGGCTACGCCATGCGCGAGCAGGACGAGAAGATTCCGCTGCGTCACGGCTGCGTGGGTCAGGAGACCTGCGGTTGCGGCGGCCTTGCCTACGGCATGCGCACCATCTTCCCCATGGTCGAGCTGATCGATGACGTTGAGAAGTACGCCAAGAAGGACTACTGGATTCTCAACTACTCCAACCCTGCTGCCATCGTCTCCGAGGGCTGCCGCGTGCTGCGCCCCAACGCTCGTATCATCAACATCTGCGACATGCCGATCGCGATTATCGACGTGGTTTGCGCTGCGCTCGATATCGACAAGAAGGATGTCGAGTACGATTACTTTGGTCTCAACCACTTTGGTTGGTTCACCTCGATCCGCCACAAGGGCGAGGAGGTGCTCCCGCAGCTGCGCGAGTACATCAAGGAGCACGAGATTCTGCTGCCCGACTCCTACCTCAAGGGCATGGGCTCGCTCATGGCAAAGAAGCCCGAGGAGACCGCCGACGAGCATCCCGAGCAGAACCGTCACACCAAGGGCAGCTGGTACTACGTCTGGAAGGGCGAGTACGAGATCATGGAGTGCTTCCCGGAGTACCTGCCCAACACGTATCTGAACTACTACCTGCAGCAGAAGGAGTTCGTCGAGCATTCCAACCCCGAGCGCACCCGTGCTAACGAGGTTGAGGAAACGCGCGAGAAGAACCTCTTCGACGGCATCGATCACTACGAGAAGACGGGCGAGATCGACGAGAGCACGTTCTATGCGGGCAGTCACGGCGACTGGATTGCCGATCTGGCTATCGCTCTGAAGAACGACACCAAGCAGCGCTTCCTGGTCATTTGCGAGAACAAGGGCGCTATCCCCAACATGCCCTACGACGCTATGGTCGAGCTGCCTGCCTACATTGGCAAGAACGGCCCCGAGGTCATCAGCCGCGACAACATTCCGCTGTTCCAGCAGGGCCTCATGATGCAGCAGCTGAACTCCGAGAAGCTCGTGGTCGAGGCTACGATCGAGGGTTCGTACGAGAAGGCGCTCAAGGCCTTTACGCTCAACAAGACCGTGCCTTCGATGAAGGTCGCCAAGGAAGTTCTCGACGACATGATCGAGGCCAACAAGGACTTCTGGCCCGAGCTTAAGTAATGACAGAAGGTCGCCGGCGCAAAAGAGTCACTGACCACATAACTTGAACAATGCCCCGTTCGTGCACTTGCGCGGACGGGGCATTGCCGTTTCGCGCAAAGGGCTGATATGGGGGATGGGCAGCGCCGTCGCGTCGAGATTGCCCGCGCCCTGCTGTGCCCGGGCGACGCGGTGATTCTGGACGAGTCCTTTACCGGTCTAGATACCGCCGCGCGCGATGCGACGTCCGAGGTCGTGCTCAACCTCCTCGATGGCCGCACACTCCTGCTCGCCACACATGACGCCTCCGACGCTCAGGCCCTCGATATCTCGAACATCATCACGCTCTAAATACTAATTCAGCAACAAAATGATCCGTTTTCCTCCGTCCCCATGGGGTCGGGTATGGTATTCTATCTGCGGGGTAATACTTTGGAATACCAAGTAATACCAACGCCGTAGAAACAAACTCCAGATGCGGGCCAATCGGGTTGCCTTCACAGCCCGTCGCCCAGCCGCGTGGCCCGCATCTATCCGCACCACCGTCGTTTCAAAAAGGAAGCGCCATGGCAGAACACATGACCCCCGTAGTCGCGAAGGTCTTGCCCGAGGAGAAGGCGGCCTTCGCGGCGGCAACTCAGCTCGTGGGCACCACGCCGTCCAACGCCATCCGCATGTTCATTGCCGCGTTCAATCGCTGCGGCACCTTCCCGTTCGACATCTCGCCCAACGGGGCCTTTGGCAAAGACTGTCCCCAACAACTAGTCGTTGAAGAACGTCCCCAATGACTAGTCGTTGGGGACGTTCTTCAACGACTAGCTGTCGGGAGGAGGTTGGCATGCTCAATGCGATGATTTGGGCGCTTGCCTGTTTTGGCGTCGTCGCGGCAGATATTGCCCTGAGCGTGGTTTTGTTTTCCGCTCTGGGTGTCGCGTCGGTGTTCATGGGCTTTTCGATTGACGGCCTCGATATTCAATTGCTTCAGGCTGTCGCGCAGACGGCATCGTTTTTAATGGCGCTGCTGTGGTGGCGTTATCTGTGGCCGCGTTCGTTTATGGCACGCCGGCAAAGCGCGCATCCGCTCGGCGGGGGAGCGCGTGGGGCGTGGAAGCGCATCGCCTGCGTTATCGTGATCGGCCTTGCCCTGCAGGTGGTCGTTGGCTACGTGACCGACGCCGTGCTGTCGTTGTTGCCCGAGGCTGCGGCCGACTACAGCGAGCTTGTCGAGGAAACAGGCATGGGCGACACGAGCTACCTGGCCGTCCTGACCACGGTGCTCGGCGCCCCATTTTGTGAAGAGCTGCTGGTACGCGGAATTATTTTTGAGTTTTCGCTCCGAGCGTTTAATCCGCAGTGCCGCCCACTTTGGAAGCGCCGGCGTCGTGCGGGTGCGCAGGACGGCGCCATGGTGCCCTGGGCGGCCCCGGGCACGTGGGGTATCACCGCGGCGATTGTGCTGCAGGCGGCAATCTTCGGTTTTATGCACATGAATTGGGTGCAAGGTTGCTACGCGGGTGGTGCCGGTCTGGTCTTTGGCTGGGTGCTCGTGACGACTGGAAAGCTCCGCTACACGATTCTGCTGCATTTTGCCTTTAATGCCGGGTCGTATCTCATGACGTTGCTCTGGTTTGTGAATACGCCGTTCGACGTGGCAATTACGGTCGCTATCGCCGGCGTCATCCTCGTTGAGGCAATGCGGTCGCTGCGCCGCGCGTGTGGGATGGACGCAGCGAGCGCACCGCTGCCCTAGTTGCGGCGTCCGCCGCCGTTGGCGCCCTGCCGCCCCTGGGCCGCGCGGTTGCGGCCGGCGGTGTTCTGCGCACGCGACATGCCGCCGTGCCCCTTACTGCCCTTGGGCCCCTTGCCAGCGCCGCCACCATGCGGTTTGCCGCCCTTCTTGCTAGTGCCGTGTCCGCCGCTGGCCGATGTCTCGCCCGGGCGCGGGGGCACGGGGCGAATCAGGCAATGCTTGGTGTAGCCAATCAGATCGCGGCGGCCGGCCTTCTCCAGCGCCTCGCGCACGAGCTTGTAGTTCTCGGGCTTGCGGTATTGGATGAGCGCACGCTGCATGGCCTTCTCGTGTGGGTCGCGTGCCACGTAGATCGGCTTCATGGTGCGTGGGTCCACGCCGGTGTAGTACATGCAGGTCGACATGGTGGACGGCGTGGGGTAGAAGTCCTGCACCTGCTCGGGCATGTAGCCCATGTCGCGCACGGCTTCGGCAAGGTCCACGGCTTCCTTCATCGTCGAGCCGGGGTGGCTCGAGATCAGATATGGCACTACGTACTGCTTGAGTCCGTATTCACGGTTCAAGCGCTCAAATTTGCGACAGAATGCATCGTAGACGGCGCGGCTCGGCTTGCCCATTACGGAGAGCACCGCGTCGCTCACGTGCTCGGGCGCTACGCGCAGCTGGCCCGAGACGTGATGCTCCAGCAGCTCGCGCAAAAACTCGTCCGAGGTGTCGGCCATGGTGTAGTCAAAGCGGATGCCGCTGCGGACGAAGACCTTCTTGACGCCCGGCAACTGGCGCAGGTCGCGCAACAGCTGCGTGTAGCCGCTCTCGTCGACCACCATGTTCTTGCACACGCTCGGCCACAGGCAACGCTTGTTCTTGCACACGCCGTGTTTGAGCTGCTTGTCGCAGGCCGGGCGGCTAAAGTTGGCCGTCGGTCCGCCCACGTCGTTGATGTAGCCCTTAAACTCGGGATCGCGTGTGAGCAGCTCGGCCTCGCGCATGATCGAGTCGTGGCTGCGCATCTGCAGCACGCGGCCCTGGTGGAAGGTGAGCGCGCAAAACGAGCACTCGCCAAAGCAGCCGCGGTTGGAGCTAATGGAAAACTTGATCTCGGCAAACGCCGGCACGCCGCCTGCCGCGTCATAGTCGGGATGCCAGTCGCGTGCATAGGGGAGCTCGGCGACTTCGTCCATCTCGTCGGTGGTGAGCGTCGCCGACGGCGGGTTCTGTACCACATAGACGCTGTTGGGGTAGGGCTCTACCAGGCGATGTCCGGTGATGGGATCCATGTTCTGCTGCTGCACATTAAAGCTGCGCGCGTAGTTGAGCTTGTCGGCGGTAAGGTCGTCCCAGCTGGGCAGCAGGTCGTAGTCGTAGACCTCGTCGAGCGAGCTGGTGCGGTAGACGGTGCCGTTGATGTAGGTGATCTGGTCGACGGGCAGCCCGGCATCGAGCGCGTCGGCGATCTCGACAATCGCGTGCTCGCCCATGCCGTAGATGAGGATGTCGGCGCCCGAGTCGAGCAGTACCGAACGCTTGAGCTTGTCCTGCCAGTAGTCGTAGTGGGCCAGACGGCGCAGGCTTGCCTCGATGCCGCCGATGATGATGGGGGCGTCCTTGAACGTCTGACGGATAAGGTTGCCGTAGACCGTGACGGCACGGTTGGGACGGTGCCCCTCCTCGCCACCAGGGGTATAGGCGTCGGTGTGGCGGCGGTGCTTGGTCACCGAATAGTGGTTGACCATGGAGTCCATGTTGCCGGCGCTGACGAGAAAGCCCAGGCGCGGCTCGCCGAGCACCGTGATGCTGGCGGGATCAGTCCAGTCGGGCTGGCAGATAATGCCCACCTTGTAACCGTGTGCATCAAGGACGCGGCTGACGATGGCCATGCCAAAGCTGGGATGGTCCACGTAGGCATCGCCGCAGATGTAGACAAAGTCACACTGGTCCCAACCGCGCGCATCCATGTCGGCGCGGCTGACGGGGAGGAACTTGTCGCGGCCCGGACGCCAGGGGCGTGAGGACGCTGCCTGGGTGTGCGCGGCCCGGGTGGCAGGGGTGGCCGTGACCTGCGCCTTACCGCTGCGTTTTTGCTGCTGGCCGCGCTGGGTATGCTTGCCGTGCTGGTTGTGCTGAGCGTCCTGGGGCTTTTTTGCCACGATTCCTCCCATTGTTAGTATGCTGCACGTAATTGTAACCAGTCTTTTTGGGACGGCGCCAAAAAGACTGGTGGAGTACATTGGCTGGCGGATCGGCGCGTCGATGCGGGTGTCGGCGCCTCTCCCGCCGTTTGTTTCCAGACTGTGTATCCCCGTGTCGAAGGGGCCGTCTCGCGCGCACGCCATGTTGTCAATGGGTTACAGTATGAACGGCGGCTATGTTTCCGCCAACGCACGAGAGGGTCGTCAACAAGGAGGATGCACGACGATGCAGCGTGCCAAACAGATATCGGAGTCCATCGAACTGGGCATTATCCTGGCGCTCGCCGGCGGCTTTATGGATGTGTATTCGTACATTGGGCGCGACCATGTTTTCGCAAACGCGCAGACGGGCAACATCCTGCTTGTGGGCGTGAGCATCTCGGAGGGCAATTGGGCGCTCGCGGGACGCTATTTCTTCCCCGTGGTGTCGTTTGCCGTGGGCATTATGCTTGCCGACCTGGTACACGAGCGGTTTGGCAGCGTGATTCACTGGCGCCAGGTGACGGTGCTCTTTGAAGCCGTCATCTTGCTGGGCGTGAGCTTTATCCCCGGTGGCGATTTCAACCTGCTCGCCAACTGCCTTACCTCGTTTGCTTGCGGTATGCAGGTCGAGAGCTTCCGCAAGATTCATGGACACGGCATCGCTACGACCATGTGCATCGGCAACTTGCGCAACGCCCTGCAAAACGTGGACGACTATATCATCACCCACAAGCGCGGCTTTTTGGAAAACGGCGCACTGTACTTTGGCGTGATCTTCACCTTTGTGTTTGGCGCCGTGCTGGGCAACTGGTGTATTGAGCGCATGGGCCTGCACGCCATTGCGGTGGCGAGCGTGCTGCTGTTTATCGCGTTTGCCATCATGTTTATCGACCGCGAACGCGACCTGCACAGGAAATGGGCCCGCATCATAGCTGACTGGCAGTCCACGAGTCTTAAGCGCTAAGGTGCATGTTTGTAATGACAAGATTTGACGTCAGCAAAGCGTGCGGCTTGAGGCTATAGAATAAAAATGCCATCTTTCTAGCTATAATTATTAGTTGAGGGGATGGACATATGCCAGAGCTTTTTATTCAAAATAAGACGACAGTAATCAAGTTGATGGTGCTCTGCATTTTATCTGCCCTGGTGGAGCTGTCTGTTGTTAAAGCTGAATCGTTGATTATAGACTATGGCCTGCTTCGCTCTAATTATCGTAACGTTTTATACATTGGGTTAGGCCTGCTAGTATTGCTCTCAGTTGAGCTGGTGACAAACCTGTTCAGATCAAAATATGCGGAGCAATTGGCTTCCGATGGCGCTAACTGCTTCTATAGATTGCTTGCCCGCCGTGCTTTAGAGCGGCCCTTAGTTTTAGCAAAAGACAGTGACTACCTGTTATCGCGCATTGAAGAGGCTGGGAACCTACAGCCGATGATTGGAATATTTACAACTGCGTTTCTTCCGTGCCTAGTGACGGGTTTGGCATCGTTTGTGGCGCTATCTAATATCTCTTTGTTGCTTTTGATCCCTGTTTGTGTTTCGGCATTGTTTATTTCGCTTCTATATCCGTTCGCTCTTAGTAAGCTATCGACTAAGAGCGAAAAGGCATTGGAGGCCCAGGCGAGGGGTTCTGCTTATTTAGCCCAGCTAATAAATTGTCGACTTTACATTCGAATTTCTCGTTCAATTAACTTGGAATTACTTCGCTATAAAAAGATGCTTAAAGCCTGCAGGAACTCTCGAGTTGAGGAGAGTGTCTTTGCGAGATTGGCAACTGAAATAGTTAACGCTGGCAACATCATTACTGGCTTGCTTTCAGTTCTGCTGCTTATTTTCCTTGTGTTAAAGCGCGGGCTGACGGTCGGGATTGCGGTGCAGAGTTATCAACTTGTGCTTCTATGCTATTCTCCTTTTCCTCTTGTTCTGAATTGTTGGGCTCAGCTTCAGCCGTCGTTTAGGTCGTTGCGCCGTGTCTTGGAATTACGTCGTCTTTTGGAAGCTGGAAAACCTAATTTGATATGCTTCGATCACGCTGATCGAATTAGTTGGAAAGGAATCAGTCTCTCGTTTTCGTCGAGCGAAACTAATGAGAGGATAACAATTCCAGATTGCACGATACAGGCACCTTGTCTGGTTTTAGTAAGCGGCCCTAATGCATGTGGCAAATCTTCATTTCTGGAAGTATTGAATGGATTATTGTCGCCAGTTGCCGGCAGACTGTGTGTTAATGAGTCTACTGTCATTTTCGATGGCTTGACTTTAATCCAGCTACCCTGCGCAACTATGCCGCAAAGACATTTGATAATGGGGAGAACTTTCAGGAAGGCTCTTTACTATGGTCTTGTAGATATTGACTCTGAAAAACTCATCTATCTTTTGAAGGGTTTTAGCCTCGATAAATTATTTGAAGCCAATCCCATCATTGGAACTAGGGGACACAATTTGTCTGGCGGAGAACTGGCTTCTCTATTACTTTGTAGGGCCTTTCTGAGCAGCTATTCTATTATTATTTTGGATGAGCCTTGCAACAATTTAGATAATGCTTCGATATCCTTTTTGAAGGCGGTGGTTGCACAGGAGATGAAAGAGCGTATCGTCATCATTGCGGATCATGGACATGGTTTTGAACAATTTGCAGACTATGTAATACAGTTTCAGGAGCCAGAAAAAACTATCTAGCTCCTGAACGTTGCTACCAACTGCTATTTGCGAGTTATTCGAGATGCTCTTCAATGCGAGCTCTAAGAAGGGCAATGGCTGTGGGTATGCCAATTGCGGCAGCTAATTCGGCTTTATCCAAAACCTGTATGCTAAAGCACGATTGTTTATCACATTGAAGAACGGTAACTGAAGATACCCTCACTTCCCGTTGGCTGAATATATCGTAATCTCCAAAAAGGAAGTTACCTTTTATTGAGTAATTCGGTATGTTCGTTATGCACTTCATCTCAAGTCTGTTTAGGCCATAATCGAACACCGCAACTTCCTTATGTTCGATGACGAGCGCAACCCTGGGCATGTTACTAAAGCCACCGTCGACGACAGTAAAGAGCTTTTCATTTGTATCGTCATAAACGGTGTATTTAAGACTCAATAGCTGTCCTAGTGGACCCGTGAACCCATGTCTTTTGATGTTGAGGTTGTCTCCCGCTGGGTTGGTGAGAGCTAGAGCATGCGGATAAGGGTTACCTTCAATTGAGATTCGATATTCGTTTGTAGCTGTCTTGCTCGATTTAGGACCAGTAGCCACCACGCGTCATCGCCTCAATCGCATTGGAACCGACTTCTGCTTCGTGCGGAGAATTACGCAGTACGTTGCAGTACATGCAGCTGCAATAACCGCATGGGCAATTTCTAATAAAATGAATGACGCTATTTACTGCATGCATGTTAAATGGTCGAATACTTCTCATGATTTGCCTCCCATTGTTCGATTGTTTCTGACTGTTCTATTACCTTCTTCACCTCCTCAACACTGTTGAACCCTATGTTTTCAATCGACGAGTACTCAACGTAAACAGAAAACCTGCTTTCAAGAAAAATTAGCAGTCGAACTAGATCCGATGAGGACAAGCTGAATGGGGAATTGGTCAATCGTTGATTTCTTAGATCTTGATCAAATTGAGCCAAATCCAAATCTCTAATATTGCTTATTGCTTTTTCGATTTCTGCGTAGATGGTTTCATCTTTACAATATGCTGTCATTTCAGTACCCCAAGATCGAAATCAAACAACTCGTCCTCGATTGTCTTGCAGCATAGTAATGATTCTTCTGGATCTAAGCTGGCTGAGAAACTGGGTATTCCTCTTAGTCGAAGTTCTCTTGCTGCTTGAATAGCTTTATCGCTAGATGAATAGCTTATTTGAAATTCATGCGTCTCCAACCCCTCTGTGGCGTCAAGTACTTCGTTTGTAATTTCAAATTGAACTTTCTCTGCTTGCGTAAGTGTTTCAATTACGGGCATGAGCCCTAGCATTATGTCGTAGTCGGCTATCGTGTATGGGATATTGATAATGGCTAAGTCAGGGCAGAAAGCTCGACATGCAGCAATCGACCCCAATCCGTAATCTCCGAAAATGTGGTCGTTGTATTTCATAAGCACATTGGGCGTCTCTAATAGAGCTAGGTCGGATTTATCATTCTCAATGATGAGGTTGATCTGCTCATTCATTTTGATGACGGCAGATTGGCCGCCATCAAAACTAAGGGTGTTGCAGCCCCAGATTTCATTTAAAGGATTGAAGCTCAACGCACATAGATTGGGATGGTGCTTTCTCATCTCGCTAACGATGCTACTGAACGTTATTGTTGAATTGGCGGGTGTATATAGATTCCCGACAACAATTTTTGGTATCAGGGCTAATTCCTGCATGTCGCTTTTGCTAGACTCGATTTGTTCAGCGGCGAGTTGGCTGACAACCGTCTTATTTACAGAATGAGCGTAGGTTTCAGCGTGTTTACTAAATTCTACGAGTCCTGCGGCGCTTTCTTTCGTCGATAAAACGACAACCAGGTCTGATTCATCGATTGTCGTTACATAGTTAATTCGATTTCTTATGCCAATTTCTTTGCAATTCACAAGGTTGGCGACATCTAGGCCGTCCGGTAGAATGCCGCATGGCGTTGATACCCGGATATTGTAGCCATTTCCTAGCAATCCAATCAGAAGAGGATAGTCAGCTCTTGTGAAAGATATAAGTCCGATTGTCTTCATGATTTTTATCGCTTGTTCCTTTTTAGAGCTGTTGCAATGGACACTTCATGTCTATGAAGCTCAAAGCGAAGTATTTTCTGATTAAGTCGGTCAAAGGCAATTCGTTTTGAATTGTCGCATGCTGTTCGCTTGTAATCAGGGCTTATTACTCCTTCGCAATCTGCGCTTTTTATGCATTGGGTGCACAGCTGAAATGCCCAACATTTTTTACATGAATCGCTGGTCAGCTTTGAAACATTGATTATCTTTTCAATTTGACCTAAATCAAATCCTGAATCCAATGTGCCGATATACATTTCCTTCGTTGTTTCGCTGACCCTTTCGCAAGGAAGAAGCGCTCCTGCTGTTGTCACAAATAGACGCGTAACCCCTGGTTCGCATGGGCCACCGGGTATAGCTTTTGCTGGGATGTTCGAAGGTGCAAATCGCTTTATGTTTTGGTTGTTGTTTGCAAGCGTATATGAAGCGAGCCTATCGTTGCGGTTTCCTTTTTCGATTTTGCGCTCATCCATAATTCTTGCTTTAAATAAGGCGTAATTTAGCTGACTTGAGAACTCGTCATTGTAGGGGGCGATACGTCCGTTGCGTTCCAGGTAGTTGAATTGAACATCGCAATCTTCGATATCTTTATCATTTATAAAGGAAGAGACTGTTTTATAGATGTTGTTCGTGTCGACTACGGCATTAAAATGAACATATTTGTTGCGTTCAGGATGGCTGTCTAAAACCATATGAACATTGTCTATAACTGTTTGGTATGAGGACTTGCCATTAGCGTAATGCCTAGACTTATCGTGGATTTGCTGCGGCCCGTCAAGACTGATTAACAAATAGAATTCATGCCCAGAATCGAAGAAGAATTTAACCATTTCTTCAGATAAAAGAGAGCAATTAGTTGTAATTCGAAATGAGATGTGTTTTCCTTCAAATACCTGCTCTGCATATTGAGTAATTAGCTTAATTTCATTAAATCGAAGGAGAGGTTCTCCTCCATAAAATGCTACGACCGGGTTTGAGTTGTCGATCGAGTGCATCTTAAAGAATTCGATTGCATGTTTTGCCGTCGAAATGGACATGGAGTTATGACTGTGGGCTCTGTTGTATGAGGAGTTTCCGGAATAGATACAGTAATCACATCGGAAGTTACAAGATTGAGTCAGCTGAAGGGTTAGCATCCGTATATTTCTTTCCAGCTTAACTTTCAAAAGGTCAATTGATGGATAAGCGATATCCTGCAATGGCGAATCGCAGCAGTAGCCACATGATTGTAGTAACTGGAATTCTTGGTCTGATTTACAGGAGGCGTGGCAAACTTTGCCTGCTTGGACTTCTGAGATGTAATTGAAGAGATCTTTGCTTACTGCAAGTATCTCGTTTCGATTGGCATCATAAATGTAGTGGCCCAAGAGGGTCTTTATAGGTAGAACTAACATCTCTACCGCCTCTTTCATTTCACTAATGTTATTTAGTGAACTAAGATGTTTGCTATAAAGTATCCTTTTATAAACGTATTGTCAAACATATATTGCTAAAACAGAAACAATTTATAGACTGAGTTGGTCGTATTCTTTGGGCGATTGCTCCTATAATCTAGCCTTCGCTGCTGTCGGGAGGGAAGGACTAGGACTCCGTTATTATGTTGAAACGCTTTAACACTTTTGACGTTCTCATGCATTTTTTGTTTCAAAAGCGTTAGGATGGAACTTGCAGCGCGGGGCGTAATGGGTGCCCCGCACACGATGGGAGGCTATCAATGGCTAATCGTTTCGTTCTCAATACCATTTCTTATCATGGTTCCGGCGCCATCAAGGAGATCCCCGGCGAGCTCCAGCGTCGCGGCTACAAGAAGATCTTCGTCTGCTCCGATCCCGACCTGGTCAAGTTTGGCGTTACCGCTAAGGTGACCGACGAGCTCGACGCCGCCGGCATCGCTTGGAGCCTCTACTCCGAGATTAAGCCCAACCCCACCATCCAGAACGTCAAGGACGGCGTCGAGGCCTTCAAGGCCGCCGAGGCTGACGCTATCGTGACCATCGGTGGCGGCTCCTCCATGGACACCGCTAAGGCCATCGGCATCATCATCAACAACCCCGAGTTCGCCGATGTCCGCAGCCTCGAGGGCGTTGCTCCCACTAAGAACCACGCCGTGTTCACCATCGCCGTGCCGACGACCGCCGGTACTGCTGCCGAGGTGACCATCAACTACGTCATCACCGACCCCGAGAAGGTCCGCAAGTTCGTGTGCGTCGACACCAACGACGCCCCCGAGGTCGCCGTCGTCGACCCCGACATGATGGCTTCCATGCCCGCCGGCCTTACCGCTTCCACTGGCATGGACGCTCTGACCCACGCCATCGAGGGCTACACCACCAAGGGTGCCTGGGAGCTTTCCGATATGTTCCACTTTGAGGCTATTAAGCTGATCAGCGAGAACCTGCGCGACTCCGTTGCCGAGGCCAAGTCCGGTCAGCCCGGCTCCGGCCGCGAGGGCATGGCTCTTGGTCAGTATGTCGCCGGCATGGGCTTCTCCAACGTCGGCCTGGGTATCGACCACGCCATGGCTCACACCCTGTCCGCTCACTACGACACCCCGCACGGCGTCGCTTGCGCCATGCTGCTGCCGATCGCCATGGAGTTCAACAAGCCGGTTTGCGCCGAGCGCCTGGCCAAGGTTGCCGTCGCCATGGGCGTTGACACCACGGGCATGAGCACCGACGAGGCCGCCGACGCCGCCATCGCCGCCGTTAAGCAGCTCTCTGCCGACGTGAACATCCCGCACGTCTGCGAGGCCATGAAGGCTGACGAGATTGAGGTCCTGGCCAAGGACGCCATGGCCGACGCCTGCTTCCCGGGCAACCCGCGCGAGGCGACGCTCGACGACGTCATCGAGCTCTTCAAGAAGATCTGCCCGGCTGCCTAACATGGTTCGGCGGGC
>DXZS01000023.1:40496-71335 GCA_019419505.1 Collinsella sp.
CGTCATCGAGCTCTTCAAGAAGATCTGCCCGGCTGCCTAACATGGTTCGGCGGGCCCCTGCCCGTTAGCCCCAGAATCGTCCTCGGACATGTCGGAGGCCCCGCTGCGCACTACGTGCGGCGGGGCCTCCTTCTGTCCTGCGGAAAGATTCTGGGGCTAACGGGCAGGGGCCCGCCGGCTCGTTATCGTGGCGGGCGCTGCTCTGGGAAGCTCGATGGGTTGTCTCGCTAGGTAAATAATTGTGCGTGGTGGTATTGTTGCTGTGGGTTTAATTCGATATGAAAGGGTGACTTTGGTGTCCAAGATGGATTCTACGCTCTCCTACATTACTGACCAGTTGAAGGCGCTTACCTCGATTGCTTCGCCTACGGGCTATACCCGTGCGGCGACTGATTATCTAATGGAAACGTTGCGCGATATGGGCTTTGGGCCCGAGCGTTCCAATAAGGGCAACGTGTTGGTTGAGCTTGGCGGCGAGGGCGAACCGCTCGTGTTGGCGAGCCATGTCGATACCCTGGGCGCCATGGTGCGCTCCATCAAGGACAATGGTCGCTTGCGTCCCACGACGCTCGGCGGGCATCAGTGGTCTACGGCCGATGGCGAGAACTGCACCGTTTACACGCGCGATGGCAATGTCTACACGGGTGTGGTCCTCAACACCGAGCCTTCGGCGCATGTGGCCGATGAACCGGTCAAGACCATCGAGAAGAACATGGAGATCTTGCTCGACGAGAACGTCGATAGCAAGGACGATGTGCTCGAGCTGGGTATTCAGACGGGCGATATCATCGCTATGGATCCGCGTACCACGGTGACGGAGAGCGGCTACATCAAGAGTCGCTTCCTTGACGACAAGCTGTCCGCGTCGATTCTGCTGGGCCTGGCGCGTGCCGTCGCCGCTGGCGAGGTGACACTCTCGCGCAAGGTATCGCTGCTCTTTACCGTGTACGAAGAGGTCGGCCACGGCGGTGCCTTTGTGCCGGCCGACACGCGCGAGATGATCAGCGTGGACATGGGCTGCGTGGGTGACGACCTGGGCTGCACCGAGCGCATGGTTTCGATTTGTGCCAAGGATTCGGGTGGCCCCTATAACTACGATCTGGTGACCACGCTGTCCAATATCGCGCGCGAGCTGGAGCTCGATTACGCCATCGATGTGTACCCGCACTACGGCTCCGACGTCGAGGCCACGCTCTCGGCCGGCTACGACATTCGCCATGGCCTGATCGGCCCCGGCGTGTACGCGAGCCACAACTACGAGCGCAGCCACATCGACGGTGTGCGTAACACCTTTGAGCTCGTCCGCGCCTACGTGCAGCGCTAGCAATGCAGCGGCCTCGGCTGACACAGCAGTACCGACCGAGGCCGTCCTCTCTAAGTTGCGGTGAAATAGGGATTGCTTGGCGGTTTTAAACGCTTAAACAGTCCCTATTTCACCGCAACTTATGAAGGGGATGGGGCTACTTGATGGTGCCGGTCACGGTGCCGCCGCCCAGGACGATGTCGCCGCGATAGACTACAACGGCCTGGCCGGGGGCGATGGCTCTCTGCGGCTCGTCAAAGGTCAGTAGCATTTGTCCGTCGGCGCCATGTGTAAGGGTCGCTGCCTGGTCTTTCTGACGGTAGCGGTACTTGGCACCCACGCGAATGCCGCCGGACGTGAGCTCTGCCTCCATGCGGTCGGCAGGGGCGCTCCAGATCCAGTCGTTGGCCGTGAGCGCTGTGGCCGTCAGGTCCTCGGCCTCGCCCAGATGCACAATGTTGTTGGCGGCATCGACGCCCGTTACGTACACGGGATGCGCCATCGCGACGCCCAGGCCCTTGCGCTGGCCGATGGTGTAGCGCAGCGCGCCGTTGTGGCGCCCGACCACGCTGCCGTCGCGCCACACAATGTCGCCCGGTGCAGTGGGATGTCCGCAGCGGCGCTCGATATAGCCCGCGTAGTCACCGTCTGGAATAAAGCAGATGTCCTCGCTTTCGGCCTTCTGGGCGTTGGTAAAGCCCTGCTCGGCGGCTATGCGGCGCACGTCGCGCTCTTTGTCCAGTCCGGCCAGCGGAAAGATCGTGCGTGCCAGGCGCTCTTGTGTGAGCGAATACAAAAAGTAGCTTTGGTCCTTTTTGGGATCTTCGCCGCGGTGCAGCTGCCAGGTTCCGTCGGACGCCTGGCTCGTTTTGGCGTAATGACCCGTGGCGATGTAGTCGCAGCCCATGTCCAGCGCTGCATCGAGCAGCGCGCCAAACTTAATGTGGCGGTTGCAGATAATGCACGGATTGGGCGTCAGCCCCTCCTGGTAGGCGTTCACAAAGCGCTCGATTACGTTACGGTCGAAGGTTTGCTGCAAGTCGAGCACATGGTGAGGAATGCCTATGCGCTCGGCGACGGCCTCTGCGTCGGCGATGTCGCGGTCGACCTTACTCATGCCCGTGGCGGGGTCGGGTGCGGGGCAGGTGAGGCGCATGGTGGCGCCGACACATTCGTAGCCCTGGCTTTTGAGCAGATACGCGGTCACGCTGGAATCGACGCCGCCGCTCATGGCGACGAGCACGCGCTTGTTGTGCATGAGGAGGTTCTCCTTGGTGGCATGTGGCCAAAAAAGAAAAGCGGCGCGGGAGGCTGGTTCCGCGCCGCAGACATTGTAGCAAGTTCGGACGTCTCGTGGGGCATCCTGTTGGGATGAGCTCAGGCTGCCAGAAGAGAGGGGAGACCGGTTCATCCTGGGCTCAACCTATGGGCAACAGACCTTAGTCCTGGAAGAGTGCCGTGGATAGGTAGCGCTCGCCGGTGTCGGCGAGCAGCGCCACGATGGTCTTGCCCTCGTTCTCGGGGCGCTTGGCCAGCTGCAGTGCGGCCCACACGGCGGCGCCGGACGAAATGCCTACGAGCACGCCTTCCTTGTGGCCCACGGCGCGGCCGGTGGCAAAGGCGTCGTCGTTCTCGACGGGGATGATCTCGTCGTAGACCTGGGTGTCGAGGACGTCGGGCACAAAGCCAGCGCCGATGCCCTGGATCTTGTGCGGGCCGGCCTGGCCCTTGGAGAGCACCGGGGAGGTGGCGGGCTCGACGGCGACGACCTGAATCTCGGGGTTTTGCTCCTTGAGGAACTCGCCCACGCCGGTCACGGTACCGCCGGTGCCGACGCCGGCGACGAAGATGTCGACCTTGCCGTCGGTGTCATCCCAGATCTCGGGGCCGGTCGTGGCCTTGTGGATGGCGGGGTTGGCGGGGTTCACAAACTGGCCGGCGATAATGCTGTTGGGCGTCTCCTTCTGCAGCTCTTCGGCCTTGGCGATGGCGCCCTTCATGCCCTTGGAGCCGTCGGTGAGCACGAGCTGTGCGCCATATGCCTGCATAAGCTTGCGGCGCTCGACGGACATGGTCTCGGGCATGGTGATGATCACCTTGTAGCCGCGGGCGGCCGCCACCGAGGCGATGCCGACGCCGGTGTTGCCGCTCGTGGGCTCGATGATGGTGTAGTCGCCGCCGCGCACGAGCTTGCCGGCCTTCTCGGCCTCGTCGATCATGTTCTTGGCGACGCGGTCTTTGACGGAGCCGGCGGGGTTGAAGTATTCCAGCTTGACGAGCACACGGGCCTTGAGGTCCTCATCGGCCTCAAAGTGGGTGAGCTCCAGGAGCGGGGTGTGGCCGATAAGCTGATCGATGGACGTGTAAACCTTGCTCATGGTGAACCTCCAAAGTGTTCAAGTTGCTGGTTGCCGTGTGGTTTCACGGTGCGTGTAGCAGCTAAACCCATAAACCTTATAGGTTGTTCGTTTAGCTGTTGGGAAGCATACTAGACACTAAAGCCTAGTAATGCAATAGGAAATAGAAGATTATTGCGAGTCGATTAACCATCTTGACCGGAACGGGTATTTTCAAAACTAATTTTTCGGCTAGAATTTCTACGGACTAAATGACCGAAAGGCAGCACTATACATGTTGGTTTCTACTAAGGGCAGATATGCCCTGCGCGTTATGGTCGATCTGGCCGAGCACCAGGCGGCCGGTCGCATTCCGCTCAAAGAGATCGCGGCGCGACAGGGGATTTCCGAGAAATATCTCGAGAACATCTTGGCTACGCTCGTGCGCGCCAACATGCTTTCGGGCATGCGCGGCAAGGGAGGTGGCTACGTGCTCACGCGCCCGCCCGAGCAGTACACGGTGGGCGAGATCCTGCGCCTGACCGAGGGCAGTCTGGCGCCGGTCGCCTGCCTGGATGGCGACTGCAAGGGCTGCTCGCGTTCGGATGAGTGCCCCACGCTCGACGTGTGGAAGAACCTGGACAAGCTCATCAACGACTACCTCGACGGCGTGACGCTCGATCAACTTGTCGCTCCCAACCATGGCTACGACTACGTCATCTAACCCATACCTGTCATGTGGGGACGGGTAGAAATGGTAGATTCTCTCGTCCTTTGAGACCTGACAAATAAGAAGGCCGCCCATTTTTGCGATGGGCGGCCTTCGTTTTGGGCTGTTGAGACGGGCGCGGCCGGAATGGCCGTTTTAGCCCTCGGCGATGCTGTCGAGGATGCTGCGCATGATGGACACCAGGATGCTGCCCATAAAGGCCGATCCAAAGCTGGCGATGGAGATACCCGCGCCCAGCAGATTGACCGACAGATAGCTGGCCAGCTCGAGCATAAAGCTGTTGACTACGAGCTGAAAAATACCCAGCGTAATGATCGTGAGCGGCAGCGAGATAACCGTGAGGAACGGCTTGACGAGCGAATCGACGATGTTCAGGAACAATCCCACGAAGGCGAAACAGACCCAGGCCTCGGCAAAACCGAAGGGCTGGATGCCGGGAACGAGGAACGTGGCAATCGCGATGGCGATCGAGGTAAAGAGCCAGTTAAGCATAAAGCGCATGGTGTGAATCCTTTCTTGCGCAGGGTGCGTCGGCGTCGCGTGAAGCGGTTTGCTGCGGCAGCTTGGACGGCCGCTCGGGTGTGCCGCCTTGTTCGGCCGCCCATTGTCTCAGATATTCGTGGAGCTTACGTGCGCATTCGGTTTCAAAACGGCGTTCGTCCTGAAAAACGCGCCGCTGGCAGAGAGTCTTGTCGCTTTAGTTTGGTGGTGTGCTACACTGCTACGGGCAAAAGCCACAGGCGTTGCCCTATTGCATAGAACGGGCGAACGATGCCCGATGTCAGTATCAACTTCGATGCCTTATGGCGGGTTTGGCGGTGATCGATGAATATCGAGAACATGTTTGACAAGCCTGATGTCAAGCAGCTGGTCCACGCATTTAGTCTTTTGGATGACGAGAAGGATATCCAGGCTTTTTTGACCGATATCTGCACGCCGCGCGAGATCTGCGATCTTTCGCAACGTCTGCAGGTTGCGCGTTATCTGGATGAGGGCGAGCCTTATGTTGAGGTTCAGGCCCGCACCGGCGCTTCGTCCACTACGGTGAGCCGCGTTTCAAAGGCACTCAACGGCGAGTACGGTGGCTATCGCAAGATCCTCATCAAGCTGGAGGATGGCGAGTAGGCCAGCGGCAACAAACGAATTGCGCAGAACCGTCCCTTCGGGGGCGGTTTTTTGATCCTTTGGGGACGGAGGAAAACGGATCACTGGGTTAGACTGACCTCCTCGGTGATCCATTTTCCTCCGTCTCCAAGGGGTCAAATCTGTTGGCGTGGGGCAAATCTGTCCGCGCGGGCGGGTAGGATGGAAACATTGAATATTGCGAACGGTTTGAGTGGAGGACCATGCCTGTTCGAATCTATACCACCAACGCCGGCGCGGATTTGAGCGATGCCGAGGCGGCGCTGCTTGCCGACCTTATTGCCCGCCACGGGCGTGCCGTGCTGCTGGCGCCAACGTTTGCCGAGCTCGACCTGTGCCGTCATGATGCGGCGGAAGCCGGCGTTTCGCTGGGTATTGACTACAAGACGCCTACATCGTGGCTTCGCTCGCTTTGGGAGCTTTTGGGCGACGGGCGCGGTTTCGTCGACAACCTGCAGCGCCAGATGCTGTTTTCGGACATGGTAGCGCGCCTCGACGACGCCGACCTGCAGCCGCTTTCGCGCAGCCAGGGCACGGTGCGTATGCTCGCGCGTATGGCTCGCGATGTGCTGCCGGGTGTGGCAGGGACAGGCGCCGAGCGTTGCTGCGACAACGTTTGCAAGCCCAAGCCCAAAAGCGACGCCGAGGCTCGCGTGTTTGAACTTTTGTGCGCCTATGCGCGCGGTTTGGACCGTCGAGATATGGTCGAGCCCTGCGAGGCGGCTGACATTATGGCCGGCGCTTTGGCCGACAACCTGCCGGGGTGCGCCCGCGCCGTTTGCGTGTGCGGCGTCACGTCATTTACGTATAGCCTGCTCGAGCTGCTGTCCGCCGTGGCAAACAACGGGGGAGAGGTTGTCGTGCTGCTTGCCCGCGAGCAAGCGGCGATGCGCGAGGAGCTTGCCGCGGCATTTGATGTCCGCGGTGTGCTGTTTGAGATCGCGCCGCTGGGGGAGGGCGCCGCCGCGCCCCAGACTGCCTCCAAGTCCGCTGCTCAGCCTGCCTTTATTGAGGTCGCCGGCCCCCATGCCCGTGCCCATGCTTATGCGGACGTCATCGATAAGTTGGTGAAAGCGCACAAGGAGTCCAAGGACGATAAAGCTGCTGCAACACCCGCCGACCCCGTACGCGTGCTCGTTGTTTCTGCCCGGGCACCCCAGCTGTTCGGCGAGCTTGCCGCTCGTTTGGCGGCGCGCCACGTTGCTGCCGAGACGGCCGAGTTCACGGCGTTTTCCCAATCCATTGCGGGCAGGCAGTTCACGGCGCTCGCCAACCTGATCGAGCGTATGAAGGCCGCCGACGAAGGGGCAGCTTCTAAGACTGAGTGGTGGCCCGCTCCGGAGCTTACCGACTGGATTTACAGCCCGCTTTCGGGTGCCGACGCCGCCAGCGCGCGCACGTTCGACAAGAATATGCGACTGTCGCGCAGCAAGACCACTGCGGGCGTCAAGAGCCTGCTGCAGAGCGTGCAGGGCCAGGTGAGGGGCGCGCGTAAAGCGGCGAGCGACGAGAACTGGTTTAAGAACGTGCCGTGCGTGATCTCGGACGTGTTCCAGGCGCTGTGGCGCGACAAACCCGTGACGGCGCTCAAGGCCATGCTTGCCGTTGCCGAGGCACTGCCCGATCGCGCACTTGGCGGTCTCGACGGTCAGGCCCGTCGCCAGGCGGAGGTGGCCCTGCTGCGCCACGTCATCGACATCCTTATGAATGGCGCCCGTGCGCTCGACGTGTCGCAGGCCGCGACCGTGCCCGTGCTCGATGACATTCGAACCAAGGTGGACAAGCGTAGCGCCGCCTACGATTACGAGACCTACGAGGTTGACCGTGCGCCACGCGCCCAGGTTCGCTTTGCTTCGCTTGCCGATGCGGCGGCTCTGCGCCCCGGCAGCTACGATGCCGTGCTGTTTGCCGATGTCGATCTGGACAGCTATCCGCTCTCACACGAAGAGGGGCCGCTGACCACGCTGACGGCGAGCCTCGGTCGCGAGGGCGTGACGCTTGAGCCTGCGGCCTTGCTGCGCGCACGCTTTGGCCGCGCGATACAAGCGTCGCGCGGTCCGGTTGCGCTTGCCCGCGTGACGCACGATCGCCAGGCGCGCGAGTGCTACCCGGCTGCCGTGTGGACCGAGTTGCGGGCGCATGCCGAGGCCGCTAACGATGCTAAGGCCGCTGACGCCGACAAGGCCGCTGACGACGCTAAGGCCGTTGGCGCCGACAAGGCGAAGTGCGTGGGTGAGGGCGATATCGTAAGGGACTTCGATCCCGCGGCAGGCGAAGGTCTTAGGCGCGAGCGCGTGACCTGCGAAGCTCCTCAGCATCTGAGCGATGAAGCCATTCCGTATCTGGTCCTGCGCCGTCGCGATGGCGAGGGCGAGGATGCGCCGCTGGTGCCGCGCCTGACGTCTGCCTCGCAGATCGAGGCCTATTCGACCTGCCCGCTGTGCTGGTTCGTCTCGTATCGCGTCAAACCCCAGTCGATCGACGCCGGCTTTGGCAACATGGAGAAGGGCAACTTTGTCCATGACGTGCTGGAGCACTTGCATGCCCGTCTGCCCCAGGAGGGCATGGAGCGCGTGACGCCCGAGAACCTGCCACGTGCTCAGGAGCTGCTGCACGAGGTCTTTGCCGAGACCCTGGCCGAGCACGCCGGCAAGCGCGGTACCGAGGGCCCGCTGGTGCCGCTCTCTCCAGTGGAGGAGCGCCAAGTGGCCGAGATTTTGCCGCAGCTGGAGGGCGTGCTTGCCTATGAAGCCGAGGCGCTCGCGCCCTTCGCGCCGCGCTACCTGGAGTTTGCGTTCAACGAGCTCCAGGTCGAGTATGCCGGCTGGCCGCTTGGCGGGCGCATCGACCGCGTGGACGTGGACGCCGAGAATCGCGCCGTGGTAATCGACTACAAGCATCGCACGGGCGTTGAGGAGTTTAAGCTCGCCGACCCTACGGTGCGCGACGAGGAATCAGGCACGGCGCCCATCGACGATCCGCGGTGGCTGCCGCCCCATACCCAGACGCTTATCTATGCGCAGGCTATGCGCCGGGCGCTGGATCTGGACACCCGCGCGGCGCTCTATTTTTCGACCAAGGGCGGCAAACCGGCGCTGCGAGGCGCCGCGAGTGCCGAGCTGCTCGAGGAGGAGCGTGGTGACGGCCGCATCCCGGGGCTTAAGAAGGGCTTTCCCGGCGAGGGCGGCAGCATGGACTTCGACGCCCTGCTCGATCGCGTGGAGGACGGCATCGCCGAGCGCCTGCGCGAGCTCGAGGCAGGCAACGTTGCCGCCGTCGACCCGGCGTCGACGCAGGCCGCGCATGCGCGCTGCTCGTATAACCACGAAGGAACGTTTGTAAGGAGGGACGTGTAGACCATGGATCTTTCGACTTTGATGCCGCAACAACTGCAAGTCGTCAAAACGCTCGACCGCCCGCTGTTTGTCTCGGCAGGTGCCGGCTCGGGCAAGACCTTTACCCTCACGCGCCGCATCGTCTATGCGCTCTCGCCCGAATCCGGTCCGTTTGTCGAGCATCTGGATCAGGTGCTCGCCATTACCTTTACCAAAGATGCCGCGGCCGAGATTCGCGACCGCGTGCGTCGCGCGCTTATCGAAGAGGGTATGGACGAGGAGGCCCTGACCGTCGACGATGCGTGGATCTCGACCATTCACGGCATGTGTTCGCGCATCCTGCGCGCGCATGCGTTGGAGCTGGGCATCGATCCCGAGTTCACGGTGCTTACCGATACCGATGAGCTTATGGATCAGGCTGTTGAGCATGTGCTGGCCCGAGCGACGGCGCCCGATGCCGCCCCCGAGCTCGCCGCTTCGCTTAAAAGCCTCTACGCCTGGTATCCCATGGCAGGCGAGGGTGGCCTCTTTGGCGCCGGCACCACCATCAAGGGCCTGGTGCGTGAGCTGCTGGAGCTCTCGAGCCAGCTGCCGGGCGGTATGGACGACGTGTGCGTGGCGCGCGGCCAGGCCGATACCTCGGCACTCGCCGATGCCTATCGTGCGGCGCTGGGCGCAAGCAAGGCCGCGACCGAGAAAGCGCAGGTGGCACTCGATGCCATCGACGCGTTTGAGGCGAGCGGCAAAACCATGGAGGATGCGGCGCGACTCATGATGTCGTGCAGCATGCCTCGGGCGAGCAAGGCGTTTCCTAAGGAGCAGGTGGAGCTGCTCAAGGCCGAGGCCGCCGATGCATTTATCAATATCGTGCTTGCCTGCGGCGGTCCGGCGCTCGATGCGCTGGTGGGGCTTGCTCGTGCTGTGGAGGCTGAGTATCGCGCGCTGAAGGCCGGCCAGTCCGCGCTCGATAACAACGACCTACTGCGTATGGCGTACGAGGCGCTGCGCGACTATCCGGCTATTCGAGCGGCCTATGAGGGCCGCTTTAAGATGGTCATGATCGACGAGTTCCAGGATACCGACCAGATGCAGGTCGATTTGATCCGTTACCTGACGGGCGCGGGGGAGCGCGCACTGTGCACCGTAGGCGATGCGCAGCAGTCGATCTACCGCTTCCGTGGTGCCGAGGTCGAGGTGTTCCGTCGCCAGGAGCGCAAGGTGGGTTCGACGACGGCGTCCGAGACGGTCGCCACGTCCGATGCCCCCGCCGGCGAGCTCGTCAAGCTTGTACGCAACTTCCGCAGCCACGACGAGGTGCTGCGCTATGTGGCGCGCGTCTTTGACGGCGACACCGGTGGTTTGATGCAGGGGTTCTTGGATCTTGAACCGAGCGACGAACGCGAGGACAAGCTCAAGGCGAAGGCATCGCGCCGCCAGGCGATCTTCGTTGCCGGTGACAGTACGCAGGAGCGAACGCAGGCGAAAGCTCGTGCGATTGCGGAGCGATTCCAAGCACTCGTTAAAGCGGGCCAGCCCCAGGGCAGCATGGTCCTGCTGCTGGGCCGCATGACCAACGCCGATGTCTATGCGCAGGCCTTCCGCGACCAGGGGCTCGACTGCGTCATCGCGGGCGGCTCGGTCTTTGCCCAGGCTGCCGAGGTCCAAACGGTGCGTGCTCTGGTGTGCGCGCTTGCTAACCCGGCCGATACGGCGCAGGGTCTTATGCCGCTGCTGGCCTCGCCGATGTTTGCGCTCGGCGGTCAGGAGTTCCTGGCGCTGGCGACCAAGCTGGACGACCAGACGGGGGAGACCTCGCGCCGCAACATCGACGTGGGCATCATGAGCGATTGCGATGTGCCGGGGCTGCGGGATCTGCCGCTGCTGACGCGCGCCCGCGAGGTGCTGCGCTATGCGCTTCGTCGCGTGGGGCGCGATTCGTTCGCCGCCATCGCGCGCGATACTGTCAACGCCTCCGGCTGGTTTGTGCGTCTGGCGCAGCGTGGTCCCGAGGGCAAGGCCATCGCCGCCAACGTGCTCAAGGCGCTCGACGCCGTGGCCGAGGCAGAGGCCGAGCTCGGCAATTCTCCGCGCTCCATCGCGCTCGCCTTCGACCGCTTCTTGGCGGGCAAGGAGGCCCCGGGCGCGCTCAACGAGGAGGGCGACGGCGCGGTGCGCATCATGACGGTGCATGCGTCCAAGGGTCTGGAGTATCCGGTCGTAGCGGTTGCCGAGTGTTTTGGCGTGCGCAAATCGTCCGGTGCGGCTCAGATGGGGCGTGTCGAGGGCGGAGCGCAGGTCGTGGCGCTGCCGGCACGCTTCGACGGCGTTAAACTCGCGGACGGCACGTTCGTGAAGGGCGATGACGTCAAAAAGCAGTTTGAGCACGCGTTTAAGGGCAAGGGCATGTCGCTGTGGCTGCCGCCAGAGCTCATGGAGGACGTCTGTGCGACGGGTTCTCCCGCCGAGGCATTCGTTCGCCTGCGCAACCACGACCTGCAGCTTTCGCTCGAGGAGCGGGCTCGCTTGCTCTATGTCGCCATGACGCGAGCGCGCGAGCTGGTCATTCTGGCGATGGATGTCGGCGTGAGCCGCGGCAAGGTGACGGCGCCGACCTTCGATGTCGAGACGGATCTGACCTACGACGTGCTGCGCCGCATTTTGCCGACGGATGCCCTGGACATGCCGCAGCTCGATGCCGACCGCCTGGTGTTCGACAACTCCCAGCCGGGCGACTACGAGCTCATTTCGCTCGCGGACTTTTCCTTTGGCGAGCAGTCGTTTGAGGCCAATGCTTCTCTGGATGCCGAGGGCAGGCTTGTCCGCGGCGATGCCGATGCCGCCGATAATGCTGCGCACTCAACTGTGCCCGGTCCTGCCGACGCCGAGCCCGATGCGTTTGAGCTCGTGTATCCCCAGGCGGTGGGCGTGCGCATGGGCACCTGCCCGTATCCGGCGCGCGATTCGTACAGCTACTCGTCAATTGCCGCGGCGCTGCATGCCGAGTCCGAGGACCGTGCCGCCGAGGCACACGTGCCCATGGACGAGGCCGGCGATGATGCGGAGTCGGATGGTTCTGAGATGACGGATGCAGACGTGGCCGCCGTTGAGCCCGCCGGCAACCCCATGGCGCTGGGCTCGGCGTTCCATGCTGCCTGCCAGTGGCTGATCGAGATGGGTGCCGACGTGTTGCCCGCTGTGCGCGCCGATGCGCTGGCACGCTTGTGGCGCCTGACGCCGGAGCAGCGCGAACGCTTCGACGTTGCCCTGGACCGCTGGCTCAAGTCGGCTGTTCGTGCCGACCTGCTCGCGTGGCCGTGCGTTCGCGCCGAGGTGCCGTTCTTTTCGCTGGGCTGTGAGGACAAGGACATTGCCCGCTACGGTGCATATGCCGAGGGCGCCATCGACGCTTTGGCAACCGACCCGGCCGATCCGTCGCGCGCGCTGGTCATCGACTACAAGACGGGCGGCACACCGGACGAGACGCCGGATCAGCTGCAGGAGAAGCACGCCCTGCAGGCGCGCGTCTACGCTGATGTTCTGCACAAGGCGGGCTTTGAGGCCGTGACCGTCAAGTTCGTCCGCGTGGAACAGGCCGATCCGACTCTCTTCGTCGAACCCGCCGAACCTCAAGTGGTCACCTACAATCTCTAGCTCTCAGATAACTTGCGGTGGAATAGTTCCTGTATTGCGGCCCAGATGGCCCAAGCGGGAACTATTTCACCGCAACTGCAAGAGGAGCCGTGTGGGTTTGGCTAGGTTCGGGTGCTGTCCGTGCCGTGGGGTAAAATCGTTCAGTCAGAACACGAACCCGCATCGGAGCTCATCACATGGCATTCGTCCATCTGCACAATCACACTGTTTTCTCCATGCTCGACGGCGCAACCCGTATCCAGGATATGGTCAACCGTGCCGTTGAGCTGGGCATGCCCGCCGTGGCCATCACCGACCACGGCTACATGTACGGCGTGCCCGACCTGGCGCTGGCCTGCGACGCCGTCAACCACAACACGCCCGAGTACAAAACCTGGAGCCACGACAAGGCCTTCTTGGAAAAGGACCGCCGCGACGAGCTGGTGGAGCCCGATCCCGAGGAAAACCCGCGCGAGCATGCCCAGTATGTGAAGGACATGGCCATGTGGGACGAGAAGGGCAACATCGACGAGCTCAAGCCGCCCCTGGTCATCAAACCCATCTTTGGCTGCGAGGTCTACTTTACGCCGGACGAGACGCTCGCCCGCGACCACAAGCCCGAGCTCTACCACATGATCCTTCTGGCCAAGGACCAGGAGGGCTACGTCAACCTGATGCAGACGGTTTCCGAGGCCGCCGTGCAGGGCTTTTACTATAAGCCCCGCGTGACGCTCGACAACCTGCGCCGCCACGCCAAGGGCATGATCTGCACCAGTGCCTGTATCGCGGGCATCATCCCCAAGTACATCGACCGCGGTGACATGGAGGGTGCCATCAAATGGGCCGAGACCTTCCGCGACACCTTCGACCCCGGCGACTTTTATATCGAGATCCAGGAACACGGCATTACCACCGATAACGGCCTGACCGACGAGCAGATGGACCGCACGCTCATCGACATCGCCAAACAGGTGGGCGTTAAGGTCATCGCCACCAACGACTTCCACTACCTGCGCCGCGAGGACGCGCCCGTGCAGGACGTCATCATGTGCATTGGCATGAACGCCAAAGTCGACGACCCCAACCGCATGCGCATGACCGGCTCGGAGTTTTACATGAAGACCGAGGAGGAGATGCGGACAATGTTCCCGTATTGCCCCGAGGCCTGCGACAACACGCTCGAGATCGCCGACAAGTGCTACGTGGAGCTCGACTGGGACTCCATCATCCTGCCGCGCTTCCCGTTGCTCGATCCCGGCGAGACGCACGAGAGCCAGTTCCGCCGCGAGTGCGAGAAGGGCCTGCGCCAGCACTACGGTGACGACTGGGCCACGCGCGAGATCGGCGGAGTCAACATCAAAGAGCGCTTTGAGTACGAATACAAGGTCATCTGCGACAAGGGCTTTGCCGCCTACTTCCTCATCGTTGCCGAGTACGTGCAATGGGCCAAGGACAACGGCATCGGCGTCGGCCCCGGCCGTGGTTCTGCCGCCGGCGCTATCGTCGCCTACGCCATGAACATCACCGCGTTCGACCCGCTCGAGAACGGCCTGATGTTTGAGAGGTTCCTCTCCCCGCAGCGTACCGAGATGCCCGATATCGATATGGACTTCGACGATGAGCGGCGCCTCGAGGTCGTGGAGCACGTTCGCCAGCTCTACGGCCCCGAGAAGGTCACCCACGTCATCACCTACTCGACCATCAAGGCCAAGCAGGCCATCAATGATGCCGCGCGCGTCCTGGACTACCCGGTCTACATGGGCCAGCGCCTGTCCAAGATGGTCTCGAGCGACCCCAAGGTCAAGCTCAAGCAGGTGCTCGACAAACAACCCGGCAAAGAAGATCTGTTTAACCCCGATTTTGCCGAGGCCTATAAAAAGGACGACGACGCTCGCCGCATCATCGACACGGCGCTCTCGATCGAGGGCCTCACCCGTGGCGAGGGCGTGCACGCGTGCGCCGTTCTGATCTGCCGTGACCCCGTCAACGAACACGTGCCCACCAAGCTCGACACCAAGGGCGGCGTCGAGATTACCCAGTACGAGGGCCATACCGTTGCCGACATGGGCTTGCTCAAGATGGACTTCTTGGGCCTGCGCACGCTGACGGTTATCTCCAAGGCCAAGGCAAACATCAAAAAGAACTTCGGCATCGACATCAAAGAGGAAGAGATCCCCTTTGACGATCCCGAGATCTTTAAGCTCATGGGCTCCGGTCATACCGCCGGCGTCTTCCAGGTCGAGTCCGCCGGCATGACGGCCACGATCAAGAACATGAAGCCCACCGAGTACAAGCACGTCGTGGCATTGATCGCCCTGTACCGCCCGGGCCCGCTGGGCGCCGGCATGGTCTCGTCCTACATCAACCGTATGAACGGCAAGGAGCCGGCCGTCTCCTACGACGACCGTCTGGACGACATCCTGGGTGAAACCTACGGCACCATGGTCTACCAGGAGCAGGTTATGCTCATCTCCGTCGAGATGTGCGGCTTCTCCAAGGGCGAATCGGACTCGCGTATCCGTAAGCCCGTGGCTAAGAAAAAGATTAAGCTGCTCACGTCGACGGTGCTCCACTGGGAGGATGGCTCGGACGAGACCACCTACGACCACTGGATGAACGGCGCTATCAAGAACAACTACACGCGCGAGGTCGCCCAGAAGATTTGGGACGATGTTCTCGAGTTCGCGTCCTACGCCTTCAACAAGTCGCACTCCGCCGGCTACGCCATCCTGGTTATGCAGACGGCATGGCTCAAGGCGCACTATCCGCACGAGTACATGGCGGCCGTTCTGACGTCCTACACGGGCAAGACCGACAAGATCGTGCACTACGTCTCGGCATGCCGTCACGACGGCATCCCCGTGCTTTCGCCAGATGTCAACGAGTCCGGCACCGAGTTCACGGCTACCAAGGAAGGCGTGCGCTTTGGTCTGGCCGGCATCCGCGGCGTGGGCACCGGCGTGGCGCAGGCGATTATCGCCGAGCGCGAGGCGGGCGGCCCGTTTAAGACGCTGCACGACTTTGTCGAGCGCGTGGACTCGAGCCAGGCCAACCGCCGCGTGATCGAATCGCTGATCAAGGCAGGTGCCTTCGACTCCACGGGCTATCCGCGCCGCCAGATGATGCACTTTGTGGACAAGAACAACCCCGAGAACATCATCGACGCCGCGATAAAGCGCCAGAAGGACCGCGCGAGCGGCCAGACGTCGTTCTTCGATATGTTTGGCGACGTTGAGGGCTCGGGCTTCGAGGTCAGCGTGCCCGATCCGGACGGCCAGGAATGGGACCGACACCTCAAGCTGAGCCAGGAGAAAGAGGTTCTGGGCATCTATGTCTCGGACCACCCGCTGCGCCCGTTTGAGTATGCACTAGCCAAGGCGCGCGACTTCTCGTTCTCGCAGATCGATACCGGCTACGAAGTTCAGAATCCTACGGGCGGCACCATCAACCAGGAAATTCCCGAGGGCAAGGCGCTGTGGTGGGCCGGCATGGTCTCGAGCGTGTCCAAGCGCGTGACCAAAAACGGTGACCCCATGGGCATCGTGCAGCTCGAGGACATGGAAGGCGAGGCCACCGTCGTCGTGTTCCCCAAGACCTATAAAGAGGCCGAGGGGTACCTGTACGGCGAGGTCGATCCCGAGACCGGCGCGCAGCTGTCCGATGCCTTTGTGCGCATTAAGGGCAAGCTCGAGCGCTCGGACCGCGGCGACCAGATCATCGCGCAGGAGATCGTGCCGCTCGAGCTCAACGAGGAGAACAACAAGCCCAAGGTGTTTGAGGTCATGGTGCCCAACAGCCGCTTTAGCCAGGGCAATATGGCGCGCCTGGCCACGGTGCTCACCGCTAACCCGGGCGGCGACCGTGTGGAGATCTTTATCGAGCAGGTGGACGGGCGCGTGCTGCGTGCCGAGGTACCTGCCAAGGTCAACGCGCGTTCGATTCCGCTGCTGGCCGAGGCCAAGGCCATTGTGGGTAACCAGGGCCGCGTGACGGTGATCTAAGCTACCCCGGGTGAGATTGGAGGAAGTGATGGCGCAGGGGACGTTTGTGCAGGCGCTTCGCAAAGAGGCGGCGTTGAGCGGCACCTTTATGAAGGGGCGTTCGCTCATGCTCAACGGTGCCGTGCTGTCGATTGAGGACAGCGGCTCGCGCTTCTCCAAAAACGTGACGATTGAGGGGTCGGTGCGCGGCTCGCGCGGCGACCTGTACAAGACGCACGTGGCGCTCGACATGGACGAGCACGAGGTGATCGACTACGACTGCGATTGCCCCGCCGCCTATCGTTACCCCGGTATGTGCAAGCACGCTATTGCCACGGCTCTGGCGTATTTGGATGCCAGCGGCGCCGAGCCCGTCGAAGGTTTGCGCACGCCGGTCCGCACGTTTACGGCGCAGCCGAAACAGCCCGCGCGCACCGCGCCCAAAGCGCCGGCCGTCAACCCCAACTTTCCCTTTCCGGCGCCTGTCCCCACGAGCCCCAGTCTCATGGCGGCGCTCTCCGATCTTTCGGACGCGCGCATGGATGAGCTGGCTAGCATGCGCCGCAAGCTTGCCGGTGCCGTTGATCCCGATGCCCCCAAGGCAGTGTTGGAGCCCTCGTTGGTGCCGTACTACAATCCGCTGTTCGCCGACCGCTTTAGCTGGGCGCTCGAGTTCCGCATTCGCTGCGGTTCGGTGTCCTACGTGGTCAAGGATATCGACGGCATGGCCGACGCCTATGTCCGAGGCGGCACCTTCTCGTACGGCAAGAAGCTCACGTTTGTCCATTCACCTGAGGCCTTTGACGAAACATCGGCAAAGCTGCTCAACCTTGTTGTGACGACAGTTGCCTATCTCGATGACATCACAAGCTCGCGTTCGGCGTCGTACGACTTTGCCCGCAGTGGTTTTGTTGCCGAGCGTCAGTTGCCGCTGTCCGAGCATAGCATCGTATATGTGCTGGACCTGCTGCGCGGCCAGACCATCTCCTTTGAGCCCGCCTGGTCGCGGGGGATGACGACGCATCGCACCTACGACGTGGCGGTTGAGCTGTCTCCGCAAGGGGAGGACGAGGCATCCGCTAAGCGCCCACCGCTGCTTGCCGCCAAAATCGCGCCGGCGGCTGGTGGTAGCTATGACCTGCGCCTGCCCGCCGATATGTACTGCTTTGCGTCGGGCGATGCCGCCTACTTGGTTGACACGCGCCGCGCGCGCCGTACCGACGCTGCATTTGCTCAGCATGCCGCACCTTTTTTGTCGCGCTTGCTGCCGTGCCGCACGCCCGCCCATATTGCCGCCGAGCAGGTGGGTGAGTTCTGCCGTATGGCGCTGCCCATTTTGCGCGACTACACCGACCTCACCGCGCCCGCCGCGCTCGATACCGTGGCACCCGAGCCGAGCTTTGCTATGGCGATCGGTGTCGACGATGGGCTCGTGACCTGCAAAATTACGGTTACCTACGGCGATTGGTCGGCGGATCTCTTTAGCCTGGGCGCTCCGGGCAGCCCCTTC
The DNA here is from genome assembly GCA_019419505.1 of Collinsella sp. Taxonomy (GTDB): domain Bacteria; phylum Actinomycetota; class Coriobacteriia; order Coriobacteriales; family Coriobacteriaceae; genus Collinsella. Next base: position 58,464 of record DXZS01000023.1, read on the forward strand.
GAAGAGCAGCGCCCCGGTGTGCCGCCCCGCGACGAGGTGGCGGAGTTTCGCGTTATGGATACGGCGGCCCTGTACTTCGATTTCTACGAGCGCGGTCTGGCGTTTGAGGAGCGCGATGACGCCCGCTTGTTCTGCCTGCTGACCGAGGGCCTGTCTGCCCTGTCCGAACTGGGTGAGATCATGCTCAGCGACCGTCTGCGCCAGATCTCGGTCCGCCCCGCGCCCAAGCTCTCGGTTCGTGCGACCGTTAAGAGCAATCTGCTCGATGTCGAGCTGGGCGCGAGCGGGCTTTCGGCCGCGGACCTTGCCGTCTATCTCGATTCGTACAAGCGCCATCAAACGTTTGCGCGCCTTACGTCCGGCGACATCATTCGCCTGGACGAGGGGGCGCGCGCCGCGTTTGGCCTTGCCGAGGACCTGGGTGTCGATGCCGTCGACCTGCTCGACGGCGTGTCGCTTCCCGCGTCGAGCACCCTGTTCGTCGACAGCATGCTCGCACGCACGCCGGCGCTCGAGGCCGATCGCGACGCTGCGTTCCGCCGTACCGTCGAGCGCCTGGACACGCTCGGCAAGATGGACTTTACGGTGCCGGCATCGCTCAAGGCAACGATGCGCGGCTACCAGGTCGACGGATACCAGTGGCTCGGCTCGCTCGAACACCTGGGCCTTGGCGGCATCTTGGCCGACGACATGGGCCTGGGCAAAACGCTCCAGATGATTGCGCATATTCTGGCGCGCGTGGAGGCGGGGGACACCAAGCCCACGCTCGTGGTATGCCCGGCCTCACTCGTGTACAACTGGACTGCCGAGCTGGAGCGCTTTGCCCCGTCGCTCGATGTGTGCGCCATTGTGGGCGCCAAGGCTCAACGCCGCGTGCAGATCGCCGGCGTGGCCGAGCATAGCGTGGTCGTGACGTCGTATGACCTTATGCGGCGCGATATCGACGAGTACGTCGAGCGGGATTTTGCCCGCGTGGTGCTCGATGAGGCACAGTACATTAAAAATCCGCTCACGCAGGTGGCGCGCGCCGCCAAGCGCCTGCCTGCCGGCGTGCGCTTTGCCCTGACGGGCACGCCCATCGAAAACCGCCTGTCCGAGCTCTGGAGCATCTTCGACTTTTTGATGCCGGGCCTTTTGGGGACGCGCGAGTCGTTTGCCAAGCGCTTTGAGAGCCCCGTCGAGCATGCCGAGGGCGATAGCGCCGCTCGCCTGCAGGCGCTCGTGTCGCCGTTTGTGCTGCGCCGTGTTAAGGAAGACGTGGTGGCCGACCTGCCCGAGAAGATCGAAGACACCGTCATGGCGCAGCTTACCGGCGAGCAGCGCAAGCTCTACCTGGCCAACCAGGACCGCATCGCCCAGCAGGTGCAGCACCGCGAGGCTGGGGAGTTTAAGAAGGACAAACTCAAGGTGCTCGCCGAGCTCACCAAGCTGCGCCAGATCTGCTGCGACCCGCGTCTACACTACGAGGATTACAAGGCGGGGAGCGCCAAGCTCGATACGTGTATGGAGCTCGTGCACGGCGCACTCGACGGCGGGCATCGCATCCTGTTGTTCAGCCAGTTTACGGGTATGCTCGATATCATCGGTAAGCGCTTGGCCAAGGAGGACATCGCCTTCCTTAAGCTCACGGGCGCTTCGTCTAAGGAGAGCCGCGCCAAGATGGTCGCGCAGTTCCAAGCGGGCGAGGTTCCGGTCTTTTTGATTTCGCTCAAGGCGGGCGGCGTGGGCCTTAACCTGACGGCGGCCGACGTGGTCATCCACTACGACCCGTGGTGGAACGTGGCAGCGCAGGACCAGGCGACCGACCGCGCGCACCGTATTGGCCAGCAACATACCGTGACCGTGTACAAGCTCATCGCCAAGGACACGATCGAGGAGCGCATTATGCAGATGCAGGAGTCCAAGCGCGACCTGGTCAACAGCGTGCTCGGCGGCGACGGCATCTCGTCGGCGCTGTTTACCCGCGAAGATGTTCTGGCGCTGCTGGGCGGCGACGGGCGCTAACCCGCTCGGGTGGGGCCGCCAGGGCGGATAGCGCACGCTGCCCCATCGTCCCCGCCCGTTATGTGTTCATTTGCAATGCCGTGGATGGTTTGTCTGCCTTTGGGCATAAGAACCATCAAGAACATTGGCACGTCAGCAAAGGAGAACATCATGGCGAAATTCTTTAAGGACCCCGACGGTAAGCTCATTGCCGCCCTTGGCAACGACGTTGCAACCCCTGCCGGTTGCACGGAACTGACCGCAAACACTGAGGACGCGGCGCACGAGAAGCACGTGCCTGTTGTCGAGACCGAGCGCGACGGTCACGTGATTCGCGCACGCGTTGGCTCGGTCGAGCACCCCAGCCTGCCCGAGCACTATATTGAGTGGATCGCCCTTGAGGCCGAGGGCCGTCTGGAGGTCCATTACCTTGAGCCCGGCATGAAGCCCGCGACGTTTTTTGCCGGCGGCTCCAAGACCGGTACCGTCTATGCCTACTGCAACCTGCACGGGCTGTGGTCCGCGACGTTCTAGGAGCGCGCCCCCGCTCGGGGTATCATAGCTAGCATATGCACATGCGAGCGCCGACTGCATCATGCGGCCGGCGCTTTTACTACGATTTCGATGGTTTACGACGGAAAGGGCTGAGCCATGAAGCTCGCGCTTGCACAGATCGATATGCGCCTGGGTGATATTGAGGGCATTTGCGGCCGCATCGAGGACCAGGCTCGTCTGGCCCACGAGCGCGGGGCGCGCGTGCTGTGCGTTCCGGCTCCGCTCTTTATGGGCGCCATGCCCGGTGGCCTGGTGGGCGCTGCCGACTTTGAGCACGACATGCTTGCCGGCTTGACTGGTGTCGCCGAGCGCATCCAGGAGCTTGACATGATCTGCATCGTGCCCGCGGCGGTTTCGTTTGAGGGTCAGCCGCTGCTCGACTACATGATGCTCAAGGACGGTCATGTGGTGCCGGCGCGTTCGAGCATTGCCCTGCAGCGTGGCGAGAACAACGACACGCGTTGGGCGCCGCCGGTGTTCGACGTGGACGGCGTGCGCATCGCCGTGATTTTTGACTTGGACCGCGAACTCGAGATGTTGCCGACCGGTGTTGACCTCATTGCGTATTTCCAATTCAATGCGTTTGACATGACCGACCGCGAGACTGCTGCCATTGCCGCCGTTCGCAGCGGCGCCTACCGCAAGATCGCATCCAAGCGCAGCGTGTGGTTTGCCTGCATGGCGCCGGTCGGTGCCTATGACGAGTCGGTGTATACCGGCGGTTCGTTTGTGCTCGACGACTGCGGTCGCGTGGTGGCCCAGGCGCCGTGTTTTGAGGAGAGCCTGCTGGTTCAGGAGATTCAGCGCGGCGTGATGCTCGATGCCCTGGAAGATCACGAACTGCCCGAGTTCCGTTCCGAGGAGTGGCTGTGGCAGGCGCTGGTGCTTGCCGTGCGCGACAACGCCCGGGCCCACGGTGCGTCGCGCGCCGTGGTGGCACTCGAGGGCGACTTGCCGTCGTCCCTGCTGGCGGCGCTGGCCGTCGACGCTCTGGGCCCACGTAATGTGATTGGCCTGGTGCTGGGGCGCAACCGCATCTTTACGCCGGCGCAGGAGGAGGCCGAGGCTGCTCGCTGTGCCGCCGTTCGCGCCATTGCCGAGCACCTGCATATTCGCACGGTTGAGCGCGATGCGCCGGATGCCGCGCGCGTGCTCGACCGCGATGTGTCGGCGGGCGACGCCGAGCGCCTGCGCTCTCGCACGCTGGGCCTCATGCTGGAGGATACGGCGCTCGAGCTGGGTGCGATGGCGTTGAGTCCGCTGTCCAAAACCGAGTACGCGCTGGCGGCACCGGCGCTTTGCGGCGGCTACCAGGGCGATTACGCGCCCTTTGGCGATGTGTACCTGTCGACGCTTGAGTTTGTGGCGCGTGTGCGCAACCGCGCGTCTGCCGTGGTGCCCCAAGAGCTTGTGACGCTCAACGCGGTGGAAGATTGTATGGAGCGCGTGCTGGCGCAGGCGCTCTCGACGCTCGACGGTCCGGTCGATATGCTCGACCGCGCGGCACAGCTGCTCGGCGGGGTCGAGCCGGGTGAGATCGATGGCGCGCTTGAGGCGCACGTGGACCGCAATCGATCTTTCGACGACATCCCGATGGCCGCTGGCAAGCCTGAGGCCTGCTCGCTGCTGCTGATGCTCGTTCGACAGGGTGAGGCTGCCCGCCGCATGTTGCCGACGGCGCCGATCGTTTCGTCCCGTTCGTTTGCCGAGCGCTCCTGGCCGTACATGCTCGCGTGGTCCGACCTGGGGCTTAACGGCAAGGAGCGTATGACGGTCGATTCGCTGGCGCGCGCCGAGGTGCGCCGTTTTGCTGACGAGGATACGAGCGAGCGCGTGCGAAACGAGATGATGGGCGTGCTGGGCGAGCTACTGGGTATTTCGCCCGAACAAATGGAGGAGTTGCGCTCTGAAGACGGTCAGCGTCGTTTACACGAGGGAATGAAAAAGTTCGAGGGCGAGGTTCAGGACGCCATCGATAAGATGATGGGCGGCCAGGGCGAACCGCAAGGTGGTCCTCAGGGTGGCCCGATGCCGCACCCGCCAGTAGATCCGAGGCAGTTCCCCTTTTTCTCGCAGAACTAACTATGGGATAGGATTCGCTTCCAACCCCGATACTTCAACTAAGCATCTTGGTCCCGTTGTGTTATTCTAGAACAGACGTTCGTGAATGATGCGCGGGGCCTTGTCTTGCGCTGTGCTTGTGGCGAGGGGAGGTCGGCTTGGTTATCTTGGGCATTGACCCCGGTTTGGCTCATACGGGTTGGGGGATTATCGAGGAGCGGCGTGGCGAGGTTCGCTGCCGTGCCTATGGCTGCATCGAGACCAGTGCCGGAAGTCCGCTCGCGGTGCGCCTGTCGCATATCGCCCATGACCTTAAGGATGTCGTTGAGCGTTATCGACCCGACACGGCTGCTGTCGAGAGCATCTACTTTGGCGCCAACGTTCGTTCGGCCATCCCCACGGCGCATGCCCGCGGTGCTGCACTCGTCGCACTTTCGGAATGCGCGCTCGAGATTGGCGAGTACACGCCCATGCAGATCAAACAGGCTGTGGTGGGCACTGGCGCCGCGGACAAGCGGCAGGTCGCCTACATGGTACGCACACTCACACAGCTCGATCACGACCCGCATCCCGACCATGCCGCCGATGCCCTGGCCTGCGCCATCTGCCACGTAAACCTCAGCCGCACCCGCGCCCTCACCGGTGGCGAGTTCTATCAACAGAGAGGAACCGGATACTGATGATTTCCCAGCTCCACGGAACGCTTGTCGAGGCCACGATGAGCTCTGCTGTCGTCGATGTGTCGGGCGTTGGCTTTGAGCTCGGCATCTCGGGCAGCACTGCGGCCACGTTGCCGACGCCCGGTGGCGAGGTCTGCCTCTACACGCGTATGCAGGTGCGCGAGGACGCCATGACACTTTTCGGTTTTTCCTCAAAGGATGAGCGCATGATGTTCGACCGGCTCGTGTCCGTTTCGGGCGTTGGCCCGCGCCTGGCGCTTGCCGTGCTTTCCACCTATACCGTGGGGCAGCTGTATTCGCTGGTGATGGCCGAGGACGACAAGGGCATGGCCAAGGTACCCGGTGTGGGCAAAAAGACAGCTCAGCGCCTGATCCTGGAACTCAAGATCACCTTTGCCAAGGATAAGGGCTTTGTGCCGGTCGACGTGATTCCCGGACAGGTTGCGATGCCCGTGCCCGCTGCCGCTCCCTCGGTGATCGATGATGCCCGTGCGGCGCTCCTTTCCATGGGCTTTAGCCCGCAGGAGACCGATGTTGCCCTGAGCGGGTATGATGGGCAGAATATGCGTGTCGAGGATCTGCTCGGCGCGGCGCTTAAGCGACTTGGAATGGATGCGTGATGTGGGAAGCCGATGACTCTCAGGACTTGTGGGCGACGCCCGGTAACTCGCCGGCGGCATCCATGGCGCACGGCGAGCGCATGGTGGGCTCGGAGCTGACGGCCGAGGATCTCGATGTCGACCGCACTTTGCGCCCTCAGCGCCTGGACGATTACTGCGGCCAGGAGCACATCAAGCAGAGCCTGCGCGTGTTGATCGAAGCGGCGCAGAGCCGTGGCGAGACGCTCGACCACGTGATCTTCTCGGGTCCTCCGGGCCTGGGCAAGACCACGCTGGCCACCGTTATCGCCAACGAGCTGGGCGCTCAGATCAAGACCACGAGTGGCCCTGCCATCGCGCGCACGGGCGACCTGGCGGCCATCCTTACTAACTTGCAGCCGGGCGATGTGCTGTTTATCGACGAGATCCACCGCCTCAACCGTTCGGTCGAGGAGGTCCTGTACCCCGCGATGGAGGACTTTGCCCTCGATATCGTGATTGGCAAGGGTCCGGCGGCGCGCTCGATTCGCCTGGATATCCCCAAGTTTACGCTGGTGGCGGCAACGACCCGCTCAGGCATGTTGACCGGCCCGTTGCGCGACCGCTTTGGCATTTCATATCGCCTGGATTACTACACGGTCGAGGAGCTCGCGCAGATTGTGACGCGCTCGGCGACTATCCTGGGCGTGACGATCGACCATCCCAGTGCACTCGAGATCGGCTCGCGTTCGCGCGGCACGCCACGTCTTGCCAACCGTCTGCTCAAGCGCGTGCGCGATTACGCACAGGTGCGCGGCAACGGCCCCATCGAGCTCGATATCTGTCGCCAGGCGCTCGAGTTCTTCGAGATCGACGAGCTCGGTCTGGACTGGATGGATATTCGCATTTTGGAGACGCTCGCCAAGACGTTCTCCGGTCGCGCCGTGGGACTTACGACCCTTGCCAGCGCGGTGGGCGAGGACCCGGGCACGCTCGAGGATGTCTATGAGCCCTATTTGCTGCAGTGCGGATTGATGATTCGTACGCCGCAGGGCCGTCAGGCAACCCTCCGCACCTTTGAGCACCTGGGGATTGAACCTACCGTTTAGGGCGTTTTGTTTTGGCGGGCTGTTGGACTATCGCTGGGCATCGGGTAAACATATCGCCGTTCATCGGTTATGGGCGTTTTACTATTGCGCGCCCGTGCTATGCTGAATTGGTCTTTTTCTCATTCGGTAACGAAAGGACCGCCCATGCCTACTGACATCGAAATCGCACGTTCTGTCACGCCGCTGCCTATTACCGAGGTGGCCAAGAACGCCGGCGTCGACGTTAAGCACCTTATTCCGTACGGCTTCGACAAGGCTAAGGTCGACTATTCACTGCTCAACGAGCCGACTGATCACCAGGCCAAGCTCGTCCTCGTGACCGCTATCAACCCAACGCCCGCGGGCGAGGGCAAGACCACCACGACCATTGGTCTGGCCGATGGCCTGCGTCGTCGCGGTATCAAGAGCGCCGTGGCCCTGCGTGAGCCTTCGCTCGGTCCCGTCTTTGGCGTCAAGGGCGGTGCCGCTGGCGGCGGTTGGGCCCAGGTCATTCCCATGGAGGACATCAACCTGCACTTTACCGGCGACTTCCATGCCATCGGTGCTGCCAACAACCTGCTGGCCGCCATGCTCGATAACCACATCCAGCAGGGCAATCAGCTCGGTATTGACGTTAAGCGCATCACCTGGAAGCGCGTCGTCGACATGAACGACCGTCAGCTGCGCCATGTTATCGATGGCATTGGCGGTAAGGCCCAAGGTGTGCCGCGCGAGGACGGCTTCGACATCACCGTTGCCTCCGAGGTCATGGCAATCCTGTGCCTGTCTACGAGCATCAACGACCTCAAGGAACGCTTGGGTGAGATCGTCGTCGGCTATAGCTTTGCCGGCGAGCCCGTCCGTGCCCGCGACCTCAAGGCCCAGGGTGCCATGGCCGCGTTGCTTAAGGACGCGCTTAAGCCCAACCTGGTGCAAACGCTCGAGGGCACGCCCGCGTTTGTCCACGGCGGTCCCTTCGCCAACATTGCCCACGGCTGCAACTCTATTATGGCCACGCGTATGGCGATGCGCTTTGGCGATGTTGCCATTACCGAGGCCGGCTTCGGTGCCGATCTGGGTGCCGAGAAGTTCCTCGACATCAAGTGCCGCATGACGGGCGTTCGCCCCAGCGCCGTCGTGGTCGTCGCGACCGCTCGTGCGCTTAAGTACAACGGTGGCGTCGCCAAGGCCGACCTCAACGAGGAGAACCTCGAGGCACTCAAGGCTGGCATGCCCAACTTGCTGCGTCATGTCGACAACATCCAGAACGTTTATGGTCTGCCCTGCGTGGTCGCCATCAACCGCTTCCCGACGGACACCGAGGCTGAGCTTGCACTCATCGAGTCCGAGTGCCAGAAGCTCGGCGTCAACGTTAAGCTTTCCGAGGTCTGGGCCAAGGGCGGCGAGGGCGCGCTCGAGCTGGCCGATGAGGTCATGCGTCTGATTGAGCAGCCGAGCGAGCTCAAGTTTGCCTATGAGGACGGCGCTGATGTCGCTGATGCCCTCGAGGCCGTTGCCACCAAGGTCTACCGCGCCGACGGCGTTGACTTTACGCCGGCCGCCAAGCGCCAGCTCGCCGAGCTGCGCGAGAATGGCTTTGGCAACCTTCCGGTGTGCGTCGCCAAGACGCAGTACAGCTTTAGCGACAACGCCAAGGCCCTGGGCGCTCCCGAGAACTTCCGCATCATGGTGCGTGAGCTCAAGGTTTCCGCCGGTGCCCACTTTGTGGTCGCACTGACTGGCAGCGTTCTGACCATGCCGGGTCTGCCCAAGGTGCCCGCGGCCGAAAACATCGACGTCGACAACGACGGCAACATCACCGGCCTGTTCTAAGTCTGCTGTCCATAGCTGCTTCTCCGCCCCGCCGTGCCCACAAGGCCCGGCGGGGCTTTTTGATCCTTAGGCCCGCGCATGTCTTGTAGATACCGACGGACTCTGCCCATCATGGGCTTTTGCGCTGGTAGAATGCATGGATAACTTGATGCTTACAGGCGACGGAAAGGAATCGTTGCATGGATCAGGACAAGACAACCGTGATGGGCGGCTACGGTTCCGCGCAGGCTGGCGATAGCGCCGATGCGACCCGCGTTGTTCCCAACCCCGGTTATGTCGACCCCGCCGCGACGCAGCCTTCTGCCGAGCCCACACGAGTTATGGGCTATGGCGACGCGGCGCAGGACCCTTACGCTGCATCTTTGCAAAGCCCCTATGGCAACGCGGCGGCAGACCCGTTTGATTACGCGCCGCAGGATTCTTATGCCGCCTCGACGCCGAATCCCTATGATGACCCGCCGCAGAATCCCATTCCGCAGCCTCAGCAGACGACGTATATGCCTCGCACGGCGCAGCCTCGCTACGAGTCGCGCGAGCCGTATCGCGAGTACCCCAAGTCGATTCCGCAATATGGCGAGGACGAGGAAGAGACGCTGTCGCGTTCGTCGAGCGTGATTAAGAAGATCCTCATCGTGCTGGCGATCTTCTTTGCGCTGTCGGTTGTGTTTGCCATCGTGTCGGGCATGCTCAACAAGCGAGGGAGTTCAACGGCCGATACCGCTGCCGAGCAAACCGAGTCCGCCTCGTCTAGCACCGTCGATCTGAGTGATATCCCGGGGCAGTACTGGTCCAACGCCAAGAAGATCCTCAAGTCGCGCGGCGCCGATCTTTCGAATGCCGTGGTCCTGACTGATGATGGCTCAACGCCCGTCGTCGATGCCAACTGGGTCGTTACTTCTGCCTACTATAACGACAACGGCAACCTCGAAATTCAACTCACGCACAAGAACAGTTCGGGCAACTCGTCCGACGGCCAAAGCGGTACCGACAGCTCGAGCTCCAATACGCTGGAGGACTTGAGCAACAAGGCGCAGGAGTTGGGAGACAAGGCGCAAGAGCTGGGCGATACGGCACAAAATCTGGGCGATACCGCGCAGAACTTGGGCGACATGGCGACGGATGCCTGGAACGCCCTACAAAACGGCATCTCGGGCGCGCAGGGAAACTAGCTGTTAAGTGGGCTACAGCTGCTCGGCCGGACGGTCGGGCGAGCTAAAGCCCGAGTCAAACGTAACGACGCATGAGGCATCGGGTCGGCGCTCGTGCACGATGCGCGTGACGAGCCCCAGCAGCTCCTCGTCGGATATGTCAAAGCCGTCGGGACGCACAAGGTCAAATGACACAAAGCCATCGTGCTCGTGCAGGTCGTGGATGGAGAGCGCAGGATCGATCTGCATGATGCCGCGCTTGACCCAGCCGCGCAGGTCGTCGCCGGTGGTGGCGATGGGGTCGCAGTGTAGCGTGATACCGATGCCCATCTGATGCTTGATATCGTGTTCGATGGTGTCCAGAATCTCGTGGTGCTCAAAGGCATCGCCCTCGCCGGGCATTTCCACGTGTGCGCTGGCAAACTGACGGCCGGGGCCGTAGTCGTGCACCATGAGGTCGTGTGTGCCCAGGACCTGCGGATAGGACATGATCTTGTCGCGGATTGCCTGGACGAGCTTGGGGTCGGGCGCTTGCCCCAGCAACGGGCTGATGGCGTCGCGCACCAGGCCCATGCCGCTGATGCAAATGAAGATGCCCACGCCCAGGCCCGCCCAGCCGTCGAGGTCAAAGCCTGTCGCTTGCGAAATAAGCGCCGCCGCTAAGACCGAGCCCGAGGTGATGACGTCGTTTTTGGAGTCCTGCGCCGTGGCGATGAGTGTCTCGGAATCGATGCGGTTGCCCAGCGTGCGGTTGAACGCTGCCATCCAGAGCTTAACGAGCATGGACGTAGCCAGTGCCGCAAGGGAAATAAACGTGTAAGCGGTGGGCGAGGGCTTGATGATCTTGGTGACCGACTCGAGAATCAGGTTGATGCCGACGGCGCAAACCAGGACGGCGACGAACAGGCCGGCTAGGTACTCGTAGCGGCCGTGACCATAGGGGTGGCCTTCGTCTGCCGGGCGGCTGGCAAGGCGGAAACCGAGCAGGCTCACAATGTTGCTCGAGGCATCGGAGAGGTTGTTGAAAGCGTCGGCGATGAGGGAGACGGAGCCGGCGAGCAGACCCGCGATGCCCTTGGCCAGGCACAGGGTGATGTTGAGGCCAATGCAGACGAGGCTTGCGGAAAAGCCCGCGTTGGTGCGGCAAGATGCATCGACCGGCTCGCTCTCGCTGCCGGGAACAAGCGTATGTACCAGCCGATTTACAAATAGCATAGCGGTCGTCCTCACAATCATGTTTAAGGGGATAGTGTAGCTCGCACGGGGGCGCCGTGCGCCGATGCTCAGAAAATGCAGCAATAGTCTGCCGGTGCTAACGAACGAGCCTTCTCGTCTGCCTGGGTGGTCCATTTTGGGCCACATGGGTATGGGCATGTGCCTGCTTGCTCGACATACTTAATGTCGACAGCCCCTGTGCAAAGGAGGACGTTTCCATGGACGAGATGTTTGCCATTAAATGTCAAAACTGCGGCGGCCCTATGTACTCGCACCAGGCTAAGCGCAGCTTTGAGTGCGCCTATTGCGGCACGGTGGTTCCGTGGCAGGCGGACGCCGGAGAGCCCAAGAGCGCTTTGGGTATTCGCCATACGCCGTTGACGGTGGTGGATGGACTGCTCAAACTCACGCATGTGTCGCAACTCGAGCGCCCGCAGGACCCGGACTGGTATTTCTTCAATGCGCACTGGCGCAATCAGTCGGTCCTGGAACATCTGCTGTGGGAGGATCGCGGCACGGCGCAGGAGTTCCAAGAGGCCACGCATGTGAGCATTCCTTGCCCCTTCTGCGGAGCGTCCTTTGAGGGCGAGTCAACGCAGCGTGTGTTTGAGTGCCCGTCCTGCGGCAATAAGATCGGCATTGCGGACCTGCTCAAGCCGGGGACGTTTAGCAAGCGCCTGACCATGGGCGTTGGTGCGGAGTATGTGCCCGAGCAGGGTATTCCCTGCGAAATCTCGCCGCAGCAGGCACGTGCCAACGCGCTGCAGCTGGTGCGCCAGTATCCGGATGCCTTTGCCGGGCACGACGTGGAAGACGCGATCCAAAACGACATGATGCTCTTCTATTTCCCCATGGCGCTGGCGGACTTGCGCATGATGGCGAGCTTCCCGGGCAAGGGCCTGAGCAAGGAGGCCTTGGTGTACTACGAGGTGCTCGACTGGGCATACCCCAGGGCAAACTACCTGGACGTTCGCCTCATGGGCATTTTGGAGCCGTGGGACTTTGCCAAGGTCGGTCCGTTCGATCCCGCCATGCAGGAAGGTGACTTTCGCGTTGTCTCAGTCGATGCGTCTACCAAGGACCAGGTGGTCATTGATAAGTTGGCGCTCGACGTTGCGGGCAACGACGCCGAGGCTGTACTGGGGCTCAATAAAAAGAGCATTCGCATGTGGGCGCGCAAGGCCCGCAAACATAAGGACGGCCTGGTGATGGTGCCGGTCTACTTTGTCGATCGTCCGGCGACAGACGGCCGCGATGGCGAGCAGGTGCGCATTGCCGTAAACGGCCAGACGGGCCGCGCGGCCGCGGTGGTGTTTAGCGACAAGCGCGAAACGCATATCGTGGCGCCGCTCAGCCCGAGCCTGCATCTGTCCGGTGAGAGCACCGTGCACGCCACGCCCGTCGAGGTCAAATACGTTAAATCGCCCTTCCTGTACCAGATCGTGCGCCGTGGAGGCGGCGAGCAACCGCGCCAGGTTGCAGCCGCCGTCGAGGGTTCCTACCGAGAGGAGAAGCCCAAACGCCGCGGTCTGCTGGGTGCGCTATTTGGGAAGTAGGGGAGTAGTGCTGGTTGGTCTTATGACGCGATAGCCAGGGGTACGGGGCGGTTCGCAGGAGTGCGGGCTGCCCTGTTTTTGTATTGCGGGGATATGGCATCCGAATGGCCGTAGGGTCTCAGCTAAATGGCTATTTAGAAGAGCTGGCGGACGGCATGTTCCGACGGCACTTCGG
>DXZS01000024.1:0-38423 GCA_019419505.1 Collinsella sp.
ACTGCGGGAATGGCCTATTTGCTCAATGTGTTCGGCTGAGATCGGAAATCAACCAATGCCTATTGATATAGGTAAGCGATGGCGGTGCCGGTGTGGACTTGGATCGTGGCTGTTGACCTGACCACATTGCTGATGCCCGTGTCCGCCAACAGGCCCAGGGGGCTGTGGTCTAGCTCCCACTCTAGGCCGTGTTCGCTTACCACCGTCCCAGGGGCTATAGCAATGATAGAGAACGTCTTGTCCACGGCGCCTTCGATGGTCCAGGATTCGCCTCCGCGCAGGATGCGGGCCGTGGTTTCGTCCTCGGCGATCCAGACGGGGGCGTCCACATAGCCTGCCAGTAGCCCTAACACAGACAAGGCCATATCCGGACGGCCGCCGTTGGCGCAGGTCGCAACCACTTCGGCACCCGGCCAGCGACGGCGGACGGAATCGAGCGCCAGCGCCAGATCGGTATAGTCCTTGTAGGGGTTGTGGCGTTCTACTTCAAAATCGACAGCAGTATCGACCAGAGCGCGTCCCTCGTCGCTTACGGTGTCGGCATCCCCCACATAAACGTCGCAGCCCAGGCCGGCACCCAGAAGGGCATCCAGGCCGCGGTCCACGGCGACAACGTGGTCGCACTCCCCTGCTAGCCTACACAACAGATCCGCGCTCGCCACCACGGGCGAGCCGCAGACCAATAATACCTTGCAACCCACAGCCCTCGCCTATCCCTCAAACGAAAGGACGCGGGCCAAATCCAGGTCCTCATAGCTGTCGATAAAGATATCGCAGTTGTCGCGCACATCGTCGCGCTTCATGCGGCCATGCGGGTCATAGATGCCTACGCGCTCAAAGCCAGCGACCCCAGAGCTCTTAAGGCCAAAGACGGCGTCCTCAAACACCCAAGCGCGCTCAAACTTGTGCCCATGGCGCTCCTCCAGGCGGCGCAGCGCCAGCTCGTATACGTCGGGGAACTGCTTAGAGCGACCTGCCTCGCCCGTGGTGGTCACAAACTCCATGTAGGCATCGAGCCCGGCACCAGCGAGCGCGGACTGCACCAACTCAGCCGGCGTGGACGTAGCCACACACATGGCAATGCCCGCCGCCTTCGCCTGCTCCAAAAATGTCAGGAGCCCGTCGCGCGGCGGCACCTTGGAGTAGCCATCGATCAGGATGTCGCTCAACTCACGGTAGAGCTCCTCGCCATTCGTGCCAATGCCCCATGTGTCGTGGTAGGCCTGGCACTCGTCCTCCAGCGACAGGTGCTCAAATTGGGCAAAGTCATCCACGGTCACGTCAATCCCGTGGCGGTGCAATAACTCGGGCTGGGCATAGGCCCAAACGGGGGTGCTATTAACCAGCGTGCCATCGCAATCGAAAATAAAAGCGACCTTGGGAGTGGCGGTATGGGGCATAAACGAACCTTTCGATGTCAAATGGTAAACAACCTGCTAAAAACGTTTTACCAAACGTCAGCCTAACATTTTTGAAACCCTAATTGGTAAAACTGTCAAGAGTTTTACCACGGCAATTCTGCCAGTGGTCTAAACATGGCGCTTACCGATTAAACGCTCCCGCAAATCCACTTTCGTCCATAAAACTAACGCACAGGTGTTATCGTAGTTTCTGCCGAAAGTTCCACCGAGCACGCGAGGTGGAACGAATCACAGAAACATTCGCCGTCCCTTCGATTCGTGCAGCCTTGGACCTTTCGCATCTAGTCACCAAGGCAACACGCTGCCGCGTCATGATGGGATCAAACGTGAGCGATACAAAGCTAAAGCCAGCAACCAAAAAGCCCGCTACCCGTAAAGCCGCCCCGCATGCACCGGAGCTCACCAAGGACGATGTCTACCTGTTTGGCATTGGAATGTGGGAGCGCAGCTGGGAAAAGATGGGTGCGCATCCCGACACGCAGAACCGTACGCGCGGCTGGCGCTTTTGCGTTTGGGCGCCCGACGTAAAGAGTGTCCATGTCATTGGCGAATTTAACGACTGGGATGAGGAAGCCAACCCGCTGGTGCCCGTGCATACGAGCGCTATTTGGGAAGGCTTTATTCCTGGTGCCGAGCAGGGCCAGCTTTATAAATACCTCATCGAGACCAACGAGGGCGAAAAACTCTACAAGGCCGATCCGTATGCCTTTAAGGCCGAGTGCCCTCCGGGTACCGCCAGCGTGCTGTGGACCCTCGATGGCTACAAGTGGAACGATGCCGCGTGGCTCAAGCGCCGCGCCGGCCACAACCATATGTCGCAGCCGCTCAATATCTACGAGGTGCATATTGGCTCGTGGAAGCGCCACGGCGATGCGCCGCAGGGCGAGCCGGACGAGTACGGCAACTACCCCGGTCCCATGGACCCCTTCCCCGCGCAGCGCGGCGAGTTCTACACCTACGACGACCTGTCGGTGGAGCTCGTGGACTACGTGCGCGACATGGGCTATACGCATATCGAGGTCATGCCGCTTATGGAGCACCCCTTCGATGGCTCTTGGGGCTACCAGACGACCGGCTACTATGCCGCCACGTCGCGCTACGGTAACCCGCAGCAGCTCATGCACTTTATCGATGCGTGCCACGAGTCTGGCATCGGCGTGATCATGGACTGGGTGCCTGGCGGTTTTTGCGCCGACTCCCACGGCCTTGCCGCTTTTAACGGCCGCATGCTGTTTGAGCACGAGATTCACCCCAACTGGGGCACGCACAAGTTTGACTTCGCCCGCGGCGAGGTCCGCTCTTTCCTGGTCTCCAATGTGCTGTTCTGGCTCGAGAACTTCCACGTGGACGGCATTCGCATGGACGGCGTGTCCAGTATGCTGTATCTCAACTTTGGCATCGACGATCCGGGCCAAAAGAAGTTCAACAAGTACGGAACTGAGGAGGACCTGGACGCCAGCGCGTTTATCCGCCAGGTCAACTGCGCCGTGGAGGCCCACTTCCCCGACGTGATGATGATGGCCGAGGAGTCCACCGCCTGGCCGCTCGTGACCTATCCGCCACAGGACGGCGGCCTGGGCTTCCACTACAAGTGGGACATGGGCTGGATGAACGACACCCTGCACTACATGCAGACCGATTTTCCGTGGCGCCCCGGCAACCACGGGCTGCTCACGTTTTCTATCATGTACGCCTTTACCGAGAACTTCATTTGCCCGCTGAGCCACGACGAGGTCGTTCACGGCAAGTGCTCGCTGATCGGCCGCATGCCGGGCGACTGGTGGCGCCAGTTTGCCGGCCTGCGCACGCTGGCCTTCTACCAGATGACGCACCCCGGTGCCAAGCTCAACTTTATGGGCAACGAGATCGGCCAGTTTATTGAGTGGCGCTACTACGAGTCCATCCAGTGGTTCCTGACCGAGGAGTACGAGACCCACCGTCATCATCAGGCGTTTATCAAGGCGCTCAACCACCTGTACACCGCCGAGCCCGCCCTGTATGAGCGCGGCTACACCGACGACGGCTTTACATGGATCGACGCGGACAACTCCAAGCAGTCCATCGTGAGTTTTGTGCGTCAGGGCGAGGACGTCGATGACGATCTGGTGATCCTGATTAACTTTGACCCGGCGAGCTACGAGAGCTTCCGCGTGGGCGTGCCGCGTGAGGGTGACTGGGAGGTCATCTTCGATTCCGACCGTCCTGAGTTTGGCGGCAGCGGCTATGCCGGCGAGGAGCCCTACACCTGCTCGAGCGAGCCCTATCCCTGGAACGGGCAGATGGACTCCATCGAGATTAAGGTGCCCGGTCTGGCAGGCGTGGTGCTTAAGCGCCGCGGTCCCAGCAGCTTCAAGCCGCCCGTGGTCGAGGAGCCCAAGAAGACAACGCGCAAGCGCACGTCCTCGGTGAAGCCCAAGGTCGCGGCTGCTAAGAAGGCTCCGGCTAAGGCGAAGGCTGCCAAGTCTGCCGCCAAGGCTCCGGCCAAGTCCACTGCGGCCAAGAAGACAGCCACCAAAAAGGCTGCTCCCAAGGCCAAGGCAGCTGCTGTTAAGGCTCCTGCCAAGAAAGCGTAACAAAGGTGTTACCACTGTAATTACCCGCCCCGCGGGGGCGTAGGATACAAGTCATAACCGTTCCGGGAGAAACATCCCCGGGGGAAAGGAACGTATGAATAAGATCTTCGATAACAAGCAGGAGTTTACCGAGCTCTATCGCGATGCCGTCATGAGCATCAGTGGCAAGAGCGTCGAGGCCGCCAGCGACCTCGATCGCTTTAACGCCCTGGCCAAGCTCGTGGCCGAGAAGGCACGCACCGTTGCCACCAAGAGCGACGCCCGTGCGGCCGCCGAGGGCAAGAAGCGCGTGTACTACTTCTCGATCGAGTTTTTGATCGGTCGCCTGCTCGACAACTACCTGCTCAACTTTGGCGTGCGCGACATGGTCGCCGAGGCGCTCGACGACATGGGCTTCGATCTGTCCGTCATCGAGAACCAGGAGCCCGATCCGGCACTGGGCAACGGTGGCCTGGGCCGTCTGGCCGCATGCTTCCTGGATTCCATGGCAGCCGAGGGCATTGCCGGCTACGGCAACGGCATGCGCTACCGTTACGGCCTGTTTAAGCAGGAGATCGTTAACGGCAGCCAGGTCGAGGCCACCGACGAGTGGCTCACCCATGGCTATCCCTGGGAGGTCCGCCGTCAGGACAAGGCCGTGACCATCAAGTTTGGTGGCCATGTTGAGGGCTTTGAGGAGAACGGCCGCACGTTCTACCGCACCGTGGACACGCAGGACATCCTGGCCGTCCCCTACGACATCCCCGTTGTGGGCTATGCCGGCGAGACCGTCAATAAACTGCGCGTCTGGGCCGCCGAGCCGGTCGAGGAGCACTTCGATCTGGAGGCCTTCAACCGCGGCGACTATGCCCTGGCCGACGCCGAACGCGCCGAGGCCGAGGCCATCAGCGCCATCCTCTACCCCAACGACGCCGGCGAGCACGGCCGCCTGCTGCGCCTGAAGCAGGAGTACCTGTTTGTCTCGGCCGGCATCTACAGCCTGCTCGACACCTTTGAGAAGGAGCACGGCGAGAACTGGGAGCTGCTGCCGCAGTTTGTGGCCATCCACACCAACGACACACACCCCGCCATGTGCGGACCCGAGCTCATGCGCATCCTCATCGACGAGAAGAAGCTCGAGTGGGACGACGCCTGGAACATCGTGACGCAGGTCGTGAGCTACACCAACCACACCATCCTGCCCGAGGCCCTGGAGAAGTGGCCCATCGGCATGTTCTCCAAGCTCCTCCCCCGCGTGTACCAGATCATCGACGAGATCAGCCGTCGTTGGCACGAGTCGTTCGACACCACGCAGGAGGGCTGGCAGGAGCGTCTGCGTCAGACCGCCATCCTGTGGGACGGCGAGATTCGCATGGCCAACCTGTCCGTGATCTGCAGCCACAGCGTCAACGGCGTGGCCAAGATCCACTCCGACATCATCAAGAACATCGTGCTCAAGGACTTCTATGCCCTGACGCCCGAGAAGTTCAACAACAAGACCAACGGCATCTCGCACCGTCGCTTCTTTGCCGAGGCCAACCCCACCTACGCCAAGCTCGTGACCGA
Source organism: Collinsella sp. (assembly GCA_019419505.1). Classification (GTDB taxonomy): domain Bacteria; phylum Actinomycetota; class Coriobacteriia; order Coriobacteriales; family Coriobacteriaceae; genus Collinsella. The sequence goes on from DXZS01000024.1 coordinate 5,540, forward strand.
GGCCATTGGCGACGGCTGGCTGAAGAACGCCTTTGAGCTGGAGAAACTCAAAGAGTTCCAGAACGATACCGGGTTCCTGAAGGCCGTGGGTGCCTCCAAGCGCGCCAACAAGGAGCGCCTTGCCGCCTACGTTAAGGCCGAGACTGGTCTGGTCATTGACCCCAACACCGTCTTCGATGTTCAGGTAAAGCGCTTCCACGCCTACAAGCGCCAGCTCATGAACATCATGAAGGTGATGGACATCTACAACCGTCGCATCGCCGATCCCAACTTCCACGTAACGCCGACGACCTTCATCTTTAGCGGCAAGGCTGCCTCGAGCTACACCTTTGCCAAGGAGACCATCCGCCTCATTAACTCCGTGGCCGACGTCATCAACAACGACCCGCGCGTCAACGAGGTCATGAAGGTCTGCTTTATCCCCAACTTCCGTGTGAGCAACGCCCAGCTCATCTACCCTGCCGCCGAGATCTCGGAGCAGATCTCCACTGCCGGCAAGGAGGCCTCGGGCACGTCCAACATGAAGTTCATGATGAACGGCGCCATTACGCTGGGCACCCTCGACGGCGCCAACATCGAGATCGCCGACCTGGCCGGCCGCGAGAACGAGGCCATCTTTGGCCTGACCGCCCCCGAGGTCGAGCAGCTCTGGGCATCGAACAGCTACTTTGCGTGGGATACCCTCAACAACGATCGCGAGCGTCTGGGTCGCGTGATGGACGAGCTCAAGGACAACACGTTTGCCGGTCTTTCGGGCAACTTCGAGAGCATCTACAACGAGCTCATGAACAACAACGACCCCGACCTGGTCATGGCAGACTTCCGCAGCTACGTGGATGCGTGGGAGAAGCTTACGGGCAGCTATGGCGACCAGGAGACCTGGAACCGCAAGGCCCTGCTCAACACCGCCTCGAGCGGCTGGTTCTCGAGCGACCGCACCATTCGCGAGTACCGCGACGAGATCTGGCACGCGTAAAGGCGCTCGAGCTCCCCTATGCCAGCACGGCATTACTCGACGGGCGTGACGTTGCGCCGCGCCCGTCGCAAATGGGTTTAGGAACATCGATGACAGAAGGAGAAATCGATGAGTAAGAAAGAATGCATCGCGATGCTCCTCGCAGGAGGACAGGGTAGCCGATTGGGGGCACTCACCCAAAAGATCGCTAAGCCGGCGGTTAGCTTTGGTGGCAAGTTCCGCATTATCGACTTTTCGCTCTCCAACTGCTCCAACTCGGGCATCGACACGGTGGGCGTTCTGACGCAGTATCGCCCCTACCTGCTGCATGCCTACGTGGGCTCCGGCGAGGCGTGGGATCTGGACAGCCGCGACGGCGGCGTGTCGATCCTGCCGCCGTACGAGACGCAGACCGGTGGCGCCTGGTATGCGGGCACGGCCGACGCCATTACGCAGAACCTCGACTACATCAAGGCCAACGACCCCAAGTACGTCCTGATTCTTTCGGGCGATCACCTGTATCGCATGGACTACCGCAAGATGCTCAAGACGCACATTGAGAACAACGCCGACCTCACGGTGAGCGTTATGCCCGTGCCGTGGGAGGAGGCCAGCCGCTTTGGCATCCTAACCACCGACCCCGAGGACGGCCGCATCACCAAGTTCACCGAGAAGCCCGATAAGCCCGATTCGAATCTCGCGTCCATGGGCATCTACATCTTCTCGGCAGACGTGCTGATCGAGGCGCTCGAGGAAGACGCTCTGGACCAGCGCTCGAGCCACGACTTTGGCAAGGACATCATCCCCAAGCTGCTCGGCGAGGGCAAGCGCCTGTACAGCTACGAGTTCCACGGCTTTTGGAAGGACGTCGGCACCATCGCCAGCTTCCACGAGACCTCGATGGACCTGCTGGGCAACAACCCCGAGTTCGATCTGTTCGACAAGCACTTCCCCATCATGTCCAACATCACCACGCGTCCGCCGCACTACATTGGCCCGGACGGCCGCCTGGACGACTGCCTGGTCTCCAACGGCTGCAAGATCTACGGCACCGCGCGCCACTCGATCCTTTCGACCGATGTCATCATCGAGGAGCGCGCTGTGGTCGAGGACTCCGTGCTGCTGCCGGGTGCGCACGTTAAGAGCGGTGCGCACATCTGCCGCGCTATTTTGGGCGAGAACTCCACGGTCGAAGAGGGCGTGAAGCTCGGCTCTGTCGATACCACCAAGGATACGGCCGTCGTTGGAAATGACGTCGTTATCGGGAAGGGGGAATGATCCGATGATCAATCGCAAGGCCATCGGTTATATCACCGCTAACTACTCTTCGACCTACGGCAGCGTGCTGCTCAAGGACCGCCCCATCGCGTCCGTTCCGTTTTTGGGCCGCTACCGCCTGATCGACTTCCCGCTGTCCAACATGATGAATGCCGGCATTAAGACCGTCGGCGTCGTCATGCCGGGCAACTACCGCTCGCTGATCGACCACGTGGGCTCGGGTAAGGACTGGGGCCTGGACCGCAAGAAGGGCGGCCTGTTCATGGTGCCCGGCAACGCGTATGGCACCACCAAGGGCGGCATGCGCTTCCTGCTGCGCGACATTATCTCCAACAAGACGCTGTTCCAGCGCTCGGACAAGCCCTATGTTGTGATGATGGGCACCAACATCATCTTTAACATGGACCTCAACACCATCATCGATGCGCACGAGAACTCCGGTGCACAGATGACCGTGGTGTACTGCAAGGCCACGCGCAACGTCGATGACGAGACCAAGCTCGACATTAACGAGAACGGCCGCCTGACGGGCGTGAGCGCCGGCGTCGTGTACGGCGACAACGCCTCCATGGACTGCTGCATCGTCAACCGCGAGACGCTGCTCGAGATCATCGACCACTACCAGGCCGCCGACTATCTGGACCTGCTCGAGGCACTCCAGGGCGACTTTGGCAACATCGACGTGTGCAGCTACGAGTACAAGGGCGAGGTCGTGGGCGTGTTTAGCGAGAAGTCGCTGTATCGCCGCAGCATGGACCTGCTCGACCAGACCGTGGCCGACCATCTCTTCGATCCCGAGCGCCCGATCCTGACCAAGGCTCACGACGTGCCGCCTTCGCGCTATGCGACCGGCAGCCACGCGTGCAACTCGATCATCTCGGCTGGCTGCATCATCAAGGGCACCGTGCGCAACTCGATCCTGTCGCGCGGCGTCGTGGTCGAGGAAGGCGCCTCGGTGACCAACTCGATCATCAACCAGAGCTGCATCATCAAGAGCGGCGCCCGTGTTGAGAACGCCATCCTGGACAAGAACAACGTGGTCCCCACCAACACCGAGCTTCGCGGCACGCCCGAGAACATCCTGGTGCTGGGCAAGGCTCCGTTAACTTCCGATACCACCATCGTACGTTAACGTTGGCACCGCAACATCGCTTGTAACATGTAGAATAGCCGCCCGGTTAGCGCCAGGCGGCTATTCTCGAATTGCAACATGGGAGACAATATGGCTGATTCCAGCAAAAAGATGCAGATCGTGTTTGCCTCGGCCGAGTGCGCGCCGTTTGTGAAGACCGGTGGCCTGGGCGACGTAGCGGGCTCGCTGCCTGCGGCGCTTGTGCGCGCCGGCGCCGAAGTCATCGTGATGGTGCCCAAGTACGCCACCATCAAGGACGAGTACAAGGCGCAGATGGAGCACTTCTCCGACTTTTACGTGAGCCTGGGCTGGCGCAATGAGTACTGCGGGCTCGAGAAGCTCGAGCACGACGGCGTCACCTATATGTTCATCGACAACGAGCGCTACTTTGCGCGCGACTATCCGTATGGCTTCTTTGACGACGGCGAGCGTTTTGCGTTCTTCTCCAAGGCCATCACCGAGAGCCTGCAGCACCTGCCGGCCGGCTTTGAGTGCGACATCCTGCACTGCAACGACTGGCAGACGGCACTGGCGCCCGTGTTTTTGCGCGAGTTCTACCAGGGCCTGCCGCTGTATGACCGCGTCAAGACCGTGTTCTCGATCCACAACGTGGCGTTCCAGGGCCAGTTTAGCGATACCGTGATGGAGGACATCCTGGGTGTGGCGCACATTCCGGCCGCCGCTTCGCAGCTGCGTTGCGACGCCTGCAGCATCAACTACATGCTGGGCGCCCTACGTTATGCCGACGCCATCACTACGGTGAGCCCCACCTATGCCAACGAGATCCAGACGCCCGAGTTTGGCGAGGGTCTGGATGGCGTGCTGCGCGAGCGTTCGTACGCGCTGCAGGGCATTTTGAATGGCATCGACGTCGCGGGCTTTGACCCAGCGACCGACAAGCGCATTGCCGCAAACTACACGGTTGATGACCGTTCCGGCAAGGCCGTGTGCAAGGCCAAGCTTCAGGAAGAGCTGGGGCTCGAGGTTCGCGACGACCGCCCGCTCATGGTGATGGTCACGCGTCTGACACGCCAGAAGGGCATGGACCTGGTCATGTACGCGCTCGACCGCATCCTGGCCGGCGGTGTGCAGGTGGCGGTGCTGGGCACCGGCGACCGCGACTACGAGGACGGCCTGCGATATTTCCAGGACAAGTACCCCGGCACCATGGCCGCACGCATCGAGTTCGATCCGGCGCTGTCGCAGCGCATGTACGCCGCCGCCGACATGTTCCTGATGCCTTCGAAGTTTGAGCCCTGCGGCCTGTCGCAGATCATCGCCATGCGCTACGGTACCCTGCCCATCGTGCGCGAGACCGGCGGCCTGAAGGACACCGTGATCCCGTACAACGAGTTTACCGGCGAGGGCACGGGCTTCTCGTTTAGTAACTTTAACGGCGACGAGATGGGCGACGCCGTGTTCCGCGCGGCACGCCTGTTCTGGGACAACCGCGAGGCCTGGGATCAGCTGGTCACGCAGGCCATGAGCCAGGACTTTAGCTGGACGCGCTCGGCCGATAAGTATCTGGACCTGTACTTCTTTATGCATCCGGAGATTGAGAGGCCGGCGGCAGTTGTCGACGAGCCTAAAGCTGTTGCTGAGCCGGAGTCCAAGGCCGAGGAGAAGCCGGTTGAAGCTGAGCCCGCAAAGGCCGAGCCTGAGGTGAAGGCTGAGGTTGCTCCTGAGGCAAAGGCTGAGGTCAAGCCCGCTGCAAAGCCCGCAGCTAAGAAGACCACGACCCGCAAGACGACCACTAAGAAGGTTACGACGACCAAGTCTGCCGCGACTAAAACAACGGCTGCCAAGGCAACGACCACGCGCAAGCGCACGACCGCCGCTGCCAAGAAGGCCGCCGAAGCCGAGGCTGCTCCCGAGGTAAAGGCCGAGGTCGCTAAGGCCAAGCCGGCCACCAAGGCTCCGGCAAAGACTGCTGCCAAGAAGACAACGGCAGCCAAGAAGACCACGGCAACGAAGTTGACGACCACGAAGGCCGCCACGACCAAGTCAGCCGCAAAGCCGGCAGCCAAGGTCGAGGAGACGCCTGCAGAGTCCAAGGCGGAGGTAACCGTCGAGACCAAGCCCGCCGCCAAGACCACCACGCGAAAGCGCACGACGACGGCCAAGAAGACCACGGCAAAGACCACGACTCCCAAGGCAGAGACTAAGCCAGCTGCTGCCAAAGAGGAGCCCAAGGCCGAGGTAAAGACTAAGCCGGCGCCGAAGGCCGCTGAGGTCAAGGCCGCACCGAAGGCAGAGACTAAGCCCGAGCCTGCCAAGGAGACCCCGGTCTCCCCCGCCGCTCCGGCAGAGAAAAAGGCCCCGTCCAAGAAGACGTCCGTCCGCAAGGCAACGGCCACCCGCAAGCGCCGCTAGCCCACAGACGATCCAAAACCTAATCAAACCCTATGCAAGGGGCGCTCCAACCGGGCGCCCCTTCTCTGTAGGTAGTTGGTAAAACGATTTTCTAGGACAACCGTTCGCCGATGGTAAACGGATGTTGTTTATACAGCCTGTGTACAACAGATATACTTACATCCTGTGCGTAAAGCCCATGGCCCGCAGGCCGTGATTCTATTGAACTGGACCGTATTATGAGATTGATTCACAACAGCCGTCTGCCGCAGTTTCGTACTCCGTTTGGCGCTGTGACCACTGGAACTTCCGTTTCGCTATCGGTGATTTTGGAGGATGCCGACCCCAACCAGGCAACGCTTACCCTGCGTACCTGGGTCGATGAAATCGGTGAGTCTCTGTATCCCATGACGCACGAGGGCGACGGCATATTTAGCGTAGAGCTTGAGTGCACCGAGCCCTGTCTTATTTGGTACAGCTTTATCTGCAACATCGAGGGCCAGCCCGAGGTCCGCTTGGGTGCACCGCAGGGTCGCACCGGTGGCGAGGGTGTGACCTACGATTACGCCGAGGTCCCGTCGTTCCAGATTACCGTCTACAAGCATCGCGAGAACCGTCCCACCTGGTACGAGCGGGGCATGGTCTACCAGATCTTCCCCGACCGCTATGCCCGCGACGAAAACTGGCGCGAGCGAACGCTGGCCGAAGTTGAAAAACCGCGCAACGGAATCCAGCGCCGCATGGTCGAGGACTGGAACGAACCGCCCGAGTACGAGCGTGCCGAAGACGGCTCCATCAAGACCTGGGATTTTTACGGCGGCTCGCTCAAGGGTATCCAGAATGACCTGCCTCGCATCGCCGAACTGGGCTTTACAGCCATCTACCTCAACCCCATTTTTGAAGCCGCGAGCAACCACCGCTACGACACCGCCGATTACACCAAGATCGATCCGATTCTGGGCACCGAGCAGGACTTTACTGAGCTGTGCGAGGCGGCCGAGAAGCTGGGCATTTCCATCATTCTGGACGGTGTGTTCAACCACACGGGCGACGATTCGATCTACTTTAACCGCTACGGCAACTATCCCGGTGTCGGCGCGTGGCAGAGCGAGGACTCTCCGTGGCGTGATGCGTTTTATTTCCACGAGGACGGCTCGTACGACTGCTGGTGGGGCGTGGGCAATATGCCCGCCATCAATGAGAGCTCCGAACTGGTACGCGAGCGGATTCTGGGCAAGGACGGTATCATCCGCAAATGGCTGCGCGCCGGTGCCCATGGCTGGCGCCTCGATGTGGCCGACGAGCTTTCCGATGACTTCCTGACCGAGATCAAAAAGGCCGTGCTCGCCGAGAAGCCCGACGCGCTGCTGCTCGGCGAGGTCTGGGAAGATGCCTCCAACAAGATCAGCTACGGCCATCTGCGTCGCTATCTACAAGGCTCCGAGCTCGACTCGGCCATGGATTACCCCTTCCGCGACATGGTCATCGGCTTTTTGATGGGCTACAAAAACGCCTACCAAGCAGCCGAGGATATCGAGACCCTGCGCGAGAACTACCCGCGCGAGGCATTATCCTGCGCGCTCAATCTGCTGTCGAGCCACGACCGCCCGCGCATTATCTCGGTGCTCGGCGGTGGCCCCGACGAGTCGCAGCTGCCCGAGAGTGAGCGCAGCAAATGGCGCCTGGACGAGAACTCCATGGGCCTGGCCAAGAGCCGCTTTTGGCTGGCGACGCTCATGCAGATGACGTTCCCGGGCGTGCCCTCGATCTATTATGGCGATGAGTACGGCCTGGAGGGCCTCACCGATCCGGGCAACCGCCGCACCATGCCGACCAAGGAAAACCTACACGACTTCGATACGTTTGCGATCGTCAAGAATGCCTCGGCCGTGCGCCGCGCGCTGCCGTTTATGATCGACGGTGAGATCAAGGCCTTCGCGCTCAATGACGAGGTGCTGGCCTACAACCGTACCGGTAAAGACGGCGAGTCCGCGACCGTCATCATCAACCGCAGCCTGCGCAATTCGCATCGCGTGACGATCCCGGCGCTCGGCGAATGCGCGAGTGACGTGATCAGCGGTCACGAGTGTGAGATCCATAACGGTACGGTCACGCTCGATCTGTATCCGCTGGGCTCGTCGATCATCTATCACCATGCCGAGCAGCGCCTGCAGGAGCCGCTCGATCACGGTGCGGGTGTTGTGTGCCATATCACATCGGTGCCGACCGACGACGGCAAGCCCGGTACGATCGGTGCGCCCACGCGTCGCTTTATCGACCATCTGGCCGCCATGGGCATGCGCTACTGGCAGGTTCTCCCCGTCAACCCCACGGACTTCTTCCGCTCCCCATACGCCGGTCCTTCGGCCTTTGCAGGCAATATCGACCTGCTACCCGAGAGCCACGAGGAGCTGGCCGCCGACTTTGAGACCTGGAAGGCCCGCGGCGGCGAGGATGCCGACCCGCTGTACACAGCGTTTAAACATCGCAATGCCGATTGGCTCGAGAAATACTGCGTCTATATGGCCGTCAAAAAGTACTTTGAGGGCGAGTCGCGCCACAATTGGCCGGCAGATGTCGCTCGCTACAACGAGCATCTAATCGACGACAAGCGCTTCCACAACGAGGCCGAGCTTCAGGCGTACATGCAGTACCGCTTTGACCTGGCCTGGTGCGAGCTCATGAACTACGCGCACAAGAAGGGTATCGAGGTTATCGGCGACATTCCTATGTACGTGTCCGACGATTCGGCAGACGCGTGGAGCGAACCCGAGAACTTCTGGCTGTCCGATACCGGCAAGGCGATTGAGATTTCCGGCGCGCCGCCCGACAACTTTGCGCCCGAGGGTCAGGTATGGGGCAACCCGACGTTCCGCTGGGACCACATGAAGCAGAACGGCTATAGCTGGTGGATGGATCGCCTGCGCCGCGCGTTCTCGCTCTACGACCGCGTGCGTCTGGATCACTTTCTGGGGTTCCACAGTTACTTTAGTATCCCCGCAGGCAAGGCTTGCGCCGAAGGTCGCTGGTTGGCGGGACCGGGCAAGGACCTGTTCCAGACCGCTTATGACGAGCTGGGTCCGCTCAACTTTATCGCTGAGGACTTGGGCTATCTGACGCCCGGTGTTCGAGCCATGGCATCGACCTGCGGTTTCCCCGGCATGGACGTGCTGGAGTTTAGCGACTACGACGTTCGTTGCGGTGTGCATCCCACGCCCGGCAAGATTCTGTACACCTCGACGCACGACACGTCGACGCTCGCCGGCTGGTGTACGCGTTCTTTTGCGGGCGGCGATGAACCGAGCGGTGTTGAGGTGGCGGCCAAGCTGATGAGCGACGCGCTAGCAAGCGACGCTCCCCTGGTGATGATGCCGCTGCAGGACGTGCTGGGGCTGGGCGACGACGCACGCATGAACGTGCCGGGCGTGGCCACGGGCAACTGGACCTGGCAGGCTGACGAGGCGGACATTGCAGCCGCCGAGGGCAAAACCGCGCGGCTCCTGCGCAACAACCATAGATTCTGGGGCGAAGCGTGATAAAACCCCCGATATAGGGTACAGTTACAGACGTTTGAATTTTTGCGGGCAGAGTAATCTGCCCGCTTTGTGCTGAAAAGGAAGTATTTATGGCGCGCTACGATTACAAGTGCTCGAGCTGCGGCAACGTGTTTGAGGTTGAGCATCCCATGTCCGAGACCCCCGAGGTCGTGTGCCCCAGCTGCGGTGCCCCGGCGGCCAAGACGTTCTCAGCCAGCGGCATAAAATTTGAGGGCAGCGGTTTCTACAACACCGACCAGCGAAGCGGCGGCTCCAGCACCAGCGCCACGAGCGGCTGCTGCGCCAACTGCCCGCACAGCCACTAGAAACAACGCGGCCCCGCGATCAACGCCGATCGCGGGGCTATTTCTTTGCTCTATGGGTAGCTAATCAAGCTACCCAGGTTTCCTTGTGAGTTGCGGTGAAATAAGGACTGTTTGGCGGACAGAAGCGGCTTTTCAATCCCTATTTCACCGCAACTTAGTCGTTACTTGTGGACCAGCCTGGCGCAGAAGTGGCCGTCGTAGGAATCGGCGTTTACCGGCACGCTTTGGAAGAGGCCTCGATCGTTCTGGCGTACGGAAACGAGCTTCTTGGCCTGATCGAACTCGGGGAGTTGCAGAATCTGCGCTTCGGAAAGCGGCGCCACGCTAAAGCCGGTGCCCTCGGGAGAGTTCAGGAAAGCATCCACCACCTGCGTGTTCTCCTCGTCGAAGACCGAGCACGTCGCATAGATGAGCTCGCCGCCGGCAGCCACGCGCGCGGCGGCTTCCTTGAGCATCGTCAGCTGCAGTTTGGGCAGCTCAATCGCCACATCCTTTTCGGTCAGTCGCCACGGGATCTCGGGATGACGGCGCATAGTGCCGGTGCCCGAGCACGGCGCATCGATAAAAACCGTGTCGAACTTAACTGGCTCGCCAAGCATGGCATCAAACGATGTGAGCACCTCATCAAGCTCGCAGGCATCACCCGAAACCGTACGAACGCCCTGAATACCGGCCTTATGCAGGCGAGCGAGATTCAGATCGCACTTGCGATCATGCAGATCGAGCGCCGTATGCTGACGCTCATAGCCTGCACGCTTGGCCTGGCACATCATCACATAGGTCTTGGTGCCACGACCGGCACCAATCTCAAGGCAGCTTCCAGGGCGCGTGGCAGCTGTGGCGATAAGCTGCGCGTTGAGATCAGATGCCACCGCGGCAGCACGCTCAAACACACCCGAAGCAACGGTAACCTGGGCATCAACCGGGGCATGGCAGCCCGGGAAGACAGGCGCGACGAGCTGCGAGATATACGGATCGGGCTTGGTCGCAAAGGCGTTCTTATGCAGGGCCAGCGGCGCGGGGGCCAGATTACCGGCAAAGCTAAGCGCGCCCTCCGGTGTGTCAAACGAAGCCATAATACGAGCGCACAGCCAACGCGGCAGACCCATCAGGCGCGACAGACGAACCAAGCGTCGCTCAGACTCATCTACATCGGACGCAGTGGCAAAGTCCTCAACGTTGTCCGCGACCTTATGCAGCACGGCATTGGCCAACCCAGCGGCGGACTTAGCTCCGCTGCGCACCAGCTCAACGCCCTGACTCACCGCAACGCGGCCAGGCGTATGCAGATAGAGCATCTCGAAGGCCGAGATACGAAGTGCCATGCGAACACGCGGCGCAACCTTTTTAGGCTTATCGAGAAACTGATCGAGCAGCTCGTCCAAAATACCCTGGGTAGCCGCAACGCCCAGTGCCAAACGAGCGGCAAAAGCGGAATCGCGCTGGTCAATAGCCTTGGCAGATGCGCGAGAGGACAGCACGTCGCGCGCATACATACCGCGGCGATCGGCCTCCATCAGCACATCGAGCGCAAGCTTGCGCGCGGGAGACAGCTTGCTCATGACAAACCACCCCAGATAAGATCGGCGCCTTGCAGCCCAGCAGCCCAAGCAGAAGCGGCCATGGCACGCTTGCCATCGGGCTTAACCTCGAGCAACTCAACCGTGCCATCGGAAAGACCAAGGTAAACGCGCTTAGCCTTAACGTCAACGGCGCCCTCGCCAAGCGAAACATCGGCCAGCGCAGCATCGAGAACACGCACGGTCTTGCCGGCAATCACGCAACGAGCAGGCGCGGTATCGGACGAAGCGAGCACATGACGCACGCAATCGAGCGCCGCCATCTGCGGATCCAGACGCATCTCCTGCTTGGAAATCTTAGCAGCATGAGTGACGAGCGACTCATCCTGCTCAGTCCAAACAGCCGAACCATCGGCAAGCGAGGGAAGCGTAGCGGCAAGCAGTTTGCCGCCAAGCTCACCAAGCTCCATCGTGAACGCCTCGGCATGCTTACCGGCAACCGACGTAGACGCCTGGGCACAATAAGCGCCGGTATCAACGCCATGTCCAATACGCATAATAGAAACGCCAGCAACCTCATCACCAGCGAGAATCGCACGCTGAATAGGAGCAGCCCCTCGCCAACGAGGCAGCAAGGACGCATGAACATTCACAATGCCGAGCGGTGCCATATGCAGCACCTCATCGGGCAAAATGCAGCCATAAGCAGCCACACAGAAAATATCGGCCTGAGCAGCCTGAAGCGCCTCAACAACCTCAGGCGTCATACGATTAGCCTCAACAACAGGCAACCCCAGCTCAAGCGCCTTAGCCTTAACAGGAGACGGCTCCAGCTTCTTACCACGCCCACGAACAGCATCAGGACGAGTAATAACAAGCGCGATCTCATTCCCAGCCTCAACAAGCGAAGTCAAAGAAGGCACAGCAAAATCAGGCGTACCCATAAAAACAATACGCATAAAAGTTAGTCTCCCCTCAACCAAAGCCGAGACGGCTACAAAGAACAGCGGAAAGCCAAGTCACCAGTCCATCCGCAATAACATTTCAACAAAAACAAATATACCCAAAACCAAAGAAAGAGCCGCAATAAAAGCAGCTCTTTCAGCAAAGCACCTATCAGCGAAGACGCCCATCCCTGGCCCGACGGCACCTGGGCGAGACAAGCAGCGTCAACGTAGTCCCCGGGGCGCCCGCCTATATCGTCCCGCGCGCAGTTTCGCAGCGCAGCGAGAATGTTTGAGCACGGGATGATATAGGCGGGCGCCCCGGGGACGGTGGGACCTACTCCGTCTCGCCCGGTCGAGCGCCGCGGGCCAGGGCGTCCTGGTACTCCTTGACGGCCTTGAGCCTCTGCATGGGCTTCAGTCGCTCGAACATGGTGTTGCCGTGCAGGTGATCGATCTCGTGCTGCAGGCACACGCAGAACAGATCGCCCGAGGCCTCATAGCGAATCAGGTTGGCGTCCAGGTCATACGCCTCGACGACGACATGGTCGGGACGCTCGATCTCGCAGCTAATGCCAGGAATGGATAGGCAGCCCTCGCTATACGGAACGAGATGGTCGCTTTGCTCGACAATCACGGGATTGATGAGCACGTACGGGTCGTAGTCGTTCTTGTCGCTGTAGTCGCAGTCGATGGTAACGAGCTGAATGAGCTCGCCGATCTGCGGGGCAGCCAGGCCGCAACCGCCGTTCTCGAACATCATCTTCTTCATCTTCTCGGCAAGCGCCTCGATCGCCGGGGTGATCTCCTCGATGACGGCGCACTCCTGGCGCAGACGAGGGTCGGGCGACAGTACGATTCCGTTGGCTTCCATGGCCATCCTTTCGAGTTGTTACATCAAATCATAGGCGTCGACGTCAACGCTCACGCTCACGCCGCGCACAGAGCCCACCTCTTTGAGGCAGGCGTCGACATCATCAGAGACATGGTACCCCACGGGCGACTTCACAAGCAGATGGAAGCGGTAACGGTCCTTGGCTCTCTCGATTACACACGAAGCCGGGCCCAGCACCTGCGGCACAGCACTCCCCGCCCGTAAAAAGTCGGGCGCTGCGGCATGCCAGCGTCGCTTAAGAAGCTTTGCAATGCGCCCGATGTAGTCCTGCGCGTCGTCTCGGTTCGCCGACCACACCAAGATGTTGACCAGGCGAACAAACGGCGGGTACAGCGCGTCGCGGCGCTGGTCCAGGTCGTAGTCGGTAAAGATCGAGCGGTCGTGCTCGACGACGGCGCGAATGACCGGATCCTCGGGCAGATAGGTCTGGATGATCACCTCGCCGGGACGATCGCCGCGACCGGCACGGCCTGCAACCTGTTCCAGCAGGTCGTAGGCGCGCTCCCCTGCGCGGAAGTCCGGCAGCTTGAGGGCAAAGTCGGCATTGACCACGCCCACGAGCGTGACCTCGGGAAAGTCGAGGCCCTTTGCGATCATTTGGGTGCCCAGCAGCACCGCGCAATCGGCAGCATCGAACTGCTCGAGCAGCTTTTTGTGCGCATCCTTGCCGCGCGTGGAATCGGCATCCATGCGAATAATGGCGACATCCTCGGGAAGCATCTGGTGCAGTGCGTCCTCAATCTGCTGCGTGCCCAGGCCCATTTTTGCCAGGTAGCGACTGCCACATTTGGGGCAACGGCTCGTGGGCGCGGGATACGGCTGCACGCGCCAAGACGAACCGCAGGTGTGGCACTGCAGCGTGTGCGTGCGCTCGTGATACGTAAGCGCGGTGGAGCAGTGGTTGCAGGTGGGGACGCAGCCGCACTCGCGGCACATCAGGAACGGCGCAAAGCCACGGCGGTTATGCAGCAGCACGGCCTTCTCGCGGCGCTCGACCACACGCTCCAAGCCCTCCATCAAGGGTTTTGAGAACATGGAGCGGCTGCCGTGCGAGAACTCCCGGCGCAGGTCTGCAATACGGACCGTGGGCAGCACGGCGTGTCCCGGGCGCTCGGGCATCTCGACGCGCGTCCAGGTGGCACCGTTATACGTGCCACGGCGGCAGCGGTCGAGGGCCTCAGCAGAAGGCGTGGCCGAGCCCAGCACGAGCGGGCAGCGATAGCGACGCGCCATCTCGGCCGCCACTTCGCGCGCATGGTAGCGCGGGCTGGAACCCTGCTTGTAACTGGTCTCGTGCTCCTCGTCGATGATGATGAGGCCCGGGTCGCTGAGCGGGCAAAAGAGCGCCGAGCGGGCGCCGACGACCACGCGGGCCGCACCGCTGGCAACCATATCCCACTGGTCCAGGCGCTCGCCGGCCGAAAGACGCGAATGGAACACGGCGACCGTCTCGCCAAAGCGCGAGCGGAAGCGGCCGACAGTCTGGGCCGTCAGCGAGATCTCGGGCACCAGCACGCAGGCCGAACGGCCGGCCGCCAGCACGCGCTCAATCGCCGAGAGGTAAACCTCGGTTTTGCCGGAGCCGGTGACGCCCTCGACCAACACCACGTCGCCATGAGCGTCCAGACGAGCGCGCTCAATCTGCGCGAGCGCCTGCTGCTGGCCGTTCGTGAGCGCGACTGGTGCCTTACCGCTTGCCGAGGACAGCGTGGTCTGCTCGCTGCAGCCACGCCAGGCGCGACGCTCCTCCACCACGACGACACCACGTTTTTCGAGCGCCTTGATGGTCGCCGACATGCTGTTGTAGAGCAGGTTGAGGTCGCGCGTTGTGACCGGGCCGCACTGTAGTGCCTCGATGAGCTGACGCTGGCGGACCGCCGTTTTGGGAGGCGTATAGTCGAAGCCCTCGGGCGTGAGCATGACCCAGCGGTTTTGGATGGGTTTGACGGCGGGGCGCTCAACGGCCCATGCGCCGTCATCGCCCTTGACCACGCGCGGGCTTCCGCCCGGAGGCAAGAACAGGCGCAGGCACTCGGAAAGCGTCGCAACATACTCGCGGCTCATCCAACGTGCAATACGGGCGGACTCGGCGCCAAAGAGCGGTTTGCTGAGGATGGTCTCGATGGGCTTGATGCGCGCGGTGTCGAGGGTAATGTTGCCTTGCAAGTCGCCCAGTTCGGGCGCAATATCGACGATATAGCCTGCGGCGGCACGGTTGCCAAAGTGGACCAGAACCGTCGATCCGACCTGGGCCTCGCTCGCAAGGGACTCAGGAATGCCGTAAGCAAACGGTTCGGACAGCGCACGGGTGGGGATGTCGAGAACCACGCTCGTGTAGGCGGCAATGGGCTCAGGTGAAGGCTCGGGCTTGGCCAGGGCAGCACCGGATGCCGGCGCCGCCGGAGTCTCCTCCGGATCCGGCGAACCAAACAGCGAAAGTTGCTCGGCCATGGCCCCAGCACCTCCCATCCCATTCGTCTACAGAAACAAGAACCCCGCTCAGGGTGAACGGGGCTCGGATACAAACGTTTGCGCAGCGATTACAGCGCCATCGTGCGGGCGCGATCGATGCGCGCCAGGCAGTCGTCGCGGCCGACGAGCGCCATGGTCTCGCCCAGCGGAGGGCTCACCATGTTGCCGCAGACGGCGACGCGCACGGCCTGGAACACCACGCGCTTCTTGAGGTCCATCTGCTCGGGCAGCGGCTCAAGCGCGGCGTCGATGTTGGCAGCCGTCCACTCGTTCACACCCTCGAGCGCGGCCTTGGCGGCATCAAGAATGGCACCCATGCCCTCCTTGGCCAGGCCCTTGTTGACGGATTTCTCGTCATACTCGAGCGTCTCGGCCGTAGCGAAAATGGGAGCGGCGACGGTCACGGCGTCGGCCGGCATCTTGGTGCGCGGCTTAACGATGGCGGCAAGCGCGTCGATCCAATCCTCGCCGTACTCGACGTTACCCTCGATGAGACCCGCCTCGTGCAGCTCGGGGACCATGATCTCGTCGGCAAACTGAGCATCGGACATGCCGTTGATGTACTCGGCATTGACCCAGTCGAGCTTCTTGGGGTCGAAGGTCGCCGGGTTCTTGGAGATGCGGTCGAGCGAGAACTTGCTGGCCAGGACATCGCGCGGGATGATCGTGGTCTCGCCGTCGAGCGACCAGCCGAGCAGCGCCAAGTAGTTGACGAAGGCGTCGGACAGGTAGCCAGCGTCGCGGTACTCCTCCACCGAGGTGGCGCCGTGGCGCTTGGAGAGCTTCTTGCCGTCGGCACCCAAGATCATGGAGATGTGGGCGAACGTAGGCACGGGCGCGCCGAGGGCCTCGTAGACCATGACTTGACGCGGGGTGTTGGACAGGTGGTCGTCGCCGCGGATGACGTGAGTGATCTTCATCATGGCGTCATCGACGACGGTCGCGAAGTTGTACGTGGGCGTGCCGTCGGAGCGGAAGATGACAAAGTCGTCAAGCTCCTTGGCGTCGAAGGTTACCTCGCCGTGGACGGCGTCGTGGATGACGACGTCGCCGCGGTCCTCGGGCACCTTGATGCGCAGGACGTAGGACTCGCCGGCCTCGATGCGGCGACGGGCCTCCTCGGGATCAAGATCGCGGCAGCGGCGCTGATAGCCCTGGAAGGGGTCCTTGCGCTCCTGCGCGGCCTTACGGTCGGCATCGAGCTGCTCCTTGGTGCAGAAGCACGGATAGGCCTTGCCCTCGTCCCAGAGCTTCTGGGCTGCCTGCTTGTACAGGTCCAGGCGCTCGGTCTGTGCGTAGGGACCAAAGTCGCCGCCCACCTCGGGACCCTCGTCCCAGTCCAGGCCCAGCCAACGCATGGCGCGCAGGATGATCTGCGTGTTCTCGTCGGTGGAGCGGGTGGGGTCGGTGTCGTCGATGCGCAGGATGAACGTGCCGCCGTTTGCACGGGCGAAAGCCCAGTTATAGATAGCGGTGCGGGCGCCGCCGATGTGCAGCTTGCCCGTCGGTGAGGGTGCAAAGCGGACGCGAACGTCTGATGCCATGGAAATCTCCTCGATTGCAGGATGGATGTCTAACCGCACCAGTATAAAGCATCAAAGCAACCTCCGCACAAAGGGCACCTACCTACTCATTGGGGACAGACTTAAATGACCAGTCATTGGACAACCTGTCGGCACTTAGGTAAGGGTAGTCATTTAAGTCTGTCCCCAATGAGTAGGTGCGGAAAGGGTGTGAATGTTTGATTTACGCGCTATGATGTGCCCTTGCATAGAGAGCCTGGCGGAATGGTAACGGTCGCCGGGACACGTTTTTGAAAGGACAATCATGTCAGAAGAACTTCGTTCCATCCCGCCCCAACACGGGTCCTTTGTTTTTACGTCGGAGTCGGTGACCGAAGGTCATCCCGATAAGATCGCTGACCAGATCAGCGACGCCGTCCTCGACGCAATCCTCGCCAAAGAAATAGAGCTCCAGGAGCAGGGCTACATCGCCCCCAACGGCGTGCCTGCCAACGTGGAGAACGTCCGCTGCGCCTGCGAGACCCTCGTGACCACCGGCACCGTCATCGTCGCCGGCGAGATTCGCACCCAGGCCTACGTAGACGTTCAGGAAATCGCCCGTGGCGTTATCCGCCGCATTGGCTACAACCGTGCCAAGTTCGGTTTTGACTGCGACACCTGCGGCGTCATGAGCCTCATCCACGAGCAGTCGCCCGATATCGCCCAAGGCGTTGACGAGTCCTTCGAGACCCAGACCGGCGCTACCACCGACCCGATCGACCTGATCGGTGCCGGCGACCAGGGCATGATGTTCGGATATGCCTCCAACGAGACCAAGACCCTCATGCCCATGCCGCACTACCTGGCAAGCCGCCTGGCCGAGCGCCTGGCCGCCGTGCGCCACGACGGTACCCTGCCCTACCTGCGTCCAGACGGCAAGACCCAGGTCACCGTGCGCTACGAGGAAGGCAAGCCCGTCGAGGTCACGACCATCGTCATCTCCACGCAGCACGCCGCCGAGATCGAGGACATGGGCAAGATCAAGGTCGACCTCATCGAGCACGTCATCACCCCGGTCATGGCCGCAGAGAACATGCCGTGGGACAACGCGGACATCTACGTGAACCCCACCGGTCGCTTTGTCGTGGGCGGCCCCATGGGCGACACGGGCCTCACCGGCCGCAAGATCATCGTCGACACCTACGGCGGCTACGGCCGTCACGGCGGCGGTGCCTTTAGCGGCAAGGACTGCACCAAGGTCGACCGCTCCGCCGCGTATGCCGCGCGCTGGGTCGCCAAGAACGTGGTCGCCGCCGGCCTGGCCGACCGCTGCGAAGTCGAGCTTGCTTACGCCATCGGCGTTTCCAAGCCCCTTTCAATCATGGTCGACACCTTCGGTACCGCTAAGGTCGCCGAGGACAAGATCGTTGAGGCCGTAGAGAAGACCTTCGACCTGCGCCCGGGCGCAATCATCCGCGACCTAGACCTGCGTCGCCCCATCTACGAGAAAACAGCAGCCTACGGTCACTTCGGCCGAGAAGACGCCGACTTCACCTGGGAAAAAACCGACCGAGTCGAAGAACTCAAAGCAGCCTGCGGCCTGTAATTAAGAACCTCCAAGGTTTCAACGACATAAGCGCTTTAAAAAGAAGTACCGCCCCCAACCGGTACTTCTTTTTTATTTAATCGGTAGCGAAGATGAGTCGACATGGAGCACAGAATAGGTCTCCAGCTGATGGATTTTGCAGCATGAGCGCCTCTACCATGTATCCTAAGTTCCGAGGGCTTTGGTATTTGGTCGATCGCGAGTTCCGCACGAGCCGGAGGCCACTTAATGTGGCCTCCGTGCGAGCAGGACTGTCCGAGCAGGCGACCAAATACCAAAGCCCTCGGAACGGCGGGACAGAGTATGCCCCGCCCCTCGGGACGACAGGACAGAACAGGAGCGTATATGGCAGGCAAGCCGCAAACACTAGCTACGACCTCGGCATTCGAGATCTTGGGCCCCATCATGGTCGGCCCCAGCTCATCGCACACCGCCGGCGCCCTGCGCTGCGCACAGGTTGCCGCCAGCCTGCTGGAAGGCCGCATCACCAAGGTCACCTTTGGCCTGTGGAACTCCTTTGCCCATACCTACCGCGGCCACGGCACCGACCGCGCGCTCGTCGCGGGCATCCTGGGCCTCGACACCGACGACGAGAACATAAAGCAGGCCTTCGACCTCGCACGCGAGCAGGGCCTCGAATATCAATTTGACATTAAGGGCGACGACGCCTCCATCCACCCCAACACCGTGGACATCGACATGCAAGACGATATGGGTGCCACGGCACAGGTCCGCGGCGAGAGCCTGGGCGGCGGCAAGATGCGCATCAGCCGCATCAACGGCGTCGGCGTCGACATCTCGGGCATGTATTCAACGCTCTTCGTGGCGCACCAGGATGTTCCCGGTGTGCTCGCCGCGCTCACGAACCTGCTCGCCTACGCGCATGTGAACATCGCCTTCTGTCGCACCTACCGTACCGAGGTGGGCGGCCAGGCCTACTCCGTGTTTGAAACCGATGGCACGCCCGACGACACCGTCGTCCCCATGCTGCGCAAGCTCGACAATGTCGATTACGCCACCTTCATTGAGCTTCCCGGTTCGGCCTCATCGCTCTCCCCCGGCGTCTCGGCCAAGGAAATCTTCGACGACGGCGAGCAGCTGCTTGACGCCTGCGGCGAACTGGGCCTCAACATCGGCGCCGTCATGGCCGTGCGCGAGGCACGCCTGACCGGCGAGCAACACGCCGTCGCTTCCATGCGTCGCGTGCTCGAAGTTATGAAAGACGAGACCACGGCCCCCATCGCCAATCCGCAGCGATCGCTCGGCGGCCTCATCGGCGGCGAGGCCAAGCTTGTCGACGCCACCGGCCACAACGGCCTGAGCTCCAGCTTAATGGGCGCCGTCCAGACCGAAGCCGTAGCACGCGCCATGGCCGTGCTCGAGCGCTCCGCCACCATGGGAGTGATCGTCGCCGCCCCCACGGCAGGCTCAGCGGGTGTTGTGCCCGGCTGCGTGCTTGCACTCGCCGATCGCCTGCAGCTCGACGACGAGCAGGTCATGGACGCGCTCTACTGCGCAGCCGCCATCGGCCTCAACCTCACCACGAGCGCCTGCGTCGCCGGCGCCGAGGGCGGATGCCAGGCCGAGGTGGGAAGCGCCGCCGCCATGGCAGCCGCCGCGCTGGTGCAGATGCTCGGCGGCACGCCCGAGCAGGCGCTCGACGCCAGTTCCATCGCGCTGAGTAACCTGCTGGGCCTCGTTTGTGACCCCGTCGGTGGCCTCGTGGAGGTGCCCTGCCAAAACCGCAACGCCATCGGCGTAGCAGCGGCCTTTAGCTCGGCACAACTCGCCCTCGCAGGCATTAAGAGCTTGGTGCCGTTTGACCAGATGGCACATGTAATGCTCTCGGTGGGCCACGCGTTGCCAGCCACGCTGCGCGAGACGGCAAAGGGCGGCATCGCGCAGGCTCCGGCCGCACTTTCGGCCTGTGCAAAATGCGGTGTGTGCGGATAGCGACTAAGAACGACTCAAAGGTGGGACATTTGTCCCAGCTCTTTCGAATGCCACCGTTTCCGTACCACAAACAGCAGGGCAATCGCTATAATGCAAGCCCAGTAAAAACACGATGAACCGCAAGGCGAAAATCGAAGGATATGCATACGATGTCGCAAAACGATCGAACTCAACTGATTCCCGATCCGCAGCAGCCGAGCAGGCACACCGGCGGCGTTCAGTCACCGCGTCCTATCGCGCCGAGCCACGGTCAGCAGCGTGGTGCGGCAAACGCGCCCCAACGCCCGAACCAACAGCGACAGCAGCGTCAACAACGTCAGCAGCGCCAGGCAAACGGCAATGCGCCCAAGCAGCCCCCCACGCACGCCCGAGGCGATCGCGGCCCCGCGCGCAAGTCCGCCGGCAACAATAAGTCGGGCAAAAAGACGACACTCTTTGTCGTCTTGGGTCTTATCGTCATTGTCTATATCGTAGGAATCGTAGCGTTTTCGCAGCTAGCCTACCCCAACACCACCATTGCCGGCGTCGACGTCTCGTTCTCCAACGCTTCGTCTGCCGCTACCAAGGTCAATTCGGCATGGAAGCACTATAAGCTCACCGTGACAGGCGATGACTTTAGCTGGACCTATCAGCCCGAGTCCGATGAGCCCATCGTCGATGGCGAAGCTGCCGCAAAAGAGATTATCAGCCACAACGAAGCCTTTGTATGGCCGGTCCGCCTTGTGGAATCCTTAAGCGGCAAGGCCAAAACAACCGCTACCTCCAACGAAGTCGATCTTGATCAAGACGTCGACCTGTCCATGCTCTCCGATACCTTTGACCAAAAGCAGTTTGAGAAGGATCTGGGCGCCGCCATCGACGAGTTTAACGAGGGGCGTTCGGGCACGTTCGAGGCCAATAGCTCCTATGACGAGCAGGCCGGCAAGTTTACCGTCGAGAAGGCGCGCTCCAACGAAAAACTCAACCGCGAGCATGTCATTAAGTATGCCGAGCTCGAGCTTGCCTCGCTGGCCGAGACCGTAGATCTTTCCAAGCTCGGCAACGATGCCTATGAGCCGCTCAATGGAACGCTGACCGATGATCAGATTCAGGCCGCATGCGATGCCGCCAACAACTTCCTGGGCGTCAACGTGACCCTCAAGCTCAACGGCGAGGATGCCGGCAAGGTTGATGGCAGCTCCGTGTTGCAGTGGATCAGCTTTGCCGATCCGGCCAATCCCACGCTCGATACGTCGCAGATCAGCAGCTGGGCAGCCGAGCTCGCCAACGGCTTTAATACCGTGGGCTCCACTCGCTGGTGGACGCGCGCCGATGGCAAGCAGTGCGCCGTCGAAGGCGGCGACTTTGGTTGGTCCATCGACAGCAGCTCGCTCGCCAAGCAGGTCGAGGACGCCATTAACAACAAGCAGACCGGCGAAATCGAGATCAAGTACTCCCAGAAGGCCGACACCTTTACCGCAAAGGGAGAGCCCGACTGGAAGGCGTATATCGACGTCGACCTGTCCGAGCAGCACGCGCGCTACTATGACGAGAACGGTAATATCGTTTGGGAGGCCAACTTTATATCCGGCAAACCGGGCGAAGACGCCACCCCCGAGGGCGTGTGGCAGATCAACAGCAACGACGGCGGCAGCACCCTGATCGGAGCCAAGGACCCCGAGACCGGTAAGCCCAAATACGAAAGCCCGGTGAGCTACTGGATGCCGTTCGAGGGCAATATGATCGGCTTCCACGATGCCACCTGGCAAAACGACAAGAGCTTCGATAACGCCGAGTCGTACAAATGGTGCGGCAGCCACGGCTGCATCAACCTGCGTCTGGCAGACGCCAAGGCACTTCACGACTGCATCAAAGTCGGCCTGTGCGTGGTTGTCCACTCGTAGTGCAACGCGCGCATTCCTACAACGTGGAACCGCAGCGACCAATCTAACAGTTCCGAAAGAAACCGTCCTATGCGCCCGCCCCAACCGGTGGGCGCATATACTTATCGAGGTACTTTCTATAAAGGAGACGCTATGCCGAATGTCCCCACCATTACCCCGGGCCCGGATGATACCGAGCACACGCCCGAAGGT
This sequence comes from Collinsella sp., assembly GCA_019419505.1. GTDB lineage: Bacteria > Actinomycetota > Coriobacteriia > Coriobacteriales > Coriobacteriaceae > Collinsella. Next base: position 28,086 of record DXZS01000024.1, read on the forward strand.
GCCACCGAAACGATTCCTCTGATTACAAACGTGCATGCCGATAAGCAGAACGGACGCGCGAACGATGCGGCCGAGATTTCCGATGAAGAGGCATACGCCAAGCTCAAGGCAAAACGTGCCGAACGTCGGCGCAAAAAGCTGATTCGACGCGGTATTGCCGCCGGCGTCGTGGGTGCCATCGCGCTCATTGCCATTGTCGCAACCCTGGTTATCAATGCGCAGCCACAGGGCGCTAGCGAGCCTGTGACCGACATGGTGACCGAGGGCACGTTTACCACAACGGTCGAAGCGAAAGGCCAGCTCAAACCCATTTCGTCCTCAGTGGTCTCCCCTTCTGTCGACGGCACGGTCGATTCGATCAACGTTCAGCCGGGCCAATCCGTTAACGAGGGCGACGTGCTTATGACCATTAAAAACGACGAGCTCGATCGCAACGTTGCCGAGGCGCAGCGTGCAGTTGCAGCCGCCCAGGAAGACCTCACCAACGCGCAGAAAGCCGCCGCTGCCGCGCAGGCCACCCCAACGACGGACGATGATGGAGCTTCCGCAGCAGCTGGCATCACTGCCGCATCAGCGGACACAAACGCCGTATCGGCCGCACAGCGCAGCCTCGCATCGGCCCAGGCAAACCTCGATCAGGCGAACGCCAAGGCAGCCAGCCGTACGGTCACGGCCCCGAGCTCGGGTAGCATCGTGGAGCTCAACGCCAAGGTGGGCGCCACGGTAACAGGCGGCATGATCATGGGCGAAAGCGATACGAGCGGCGGCAAGCAGTGCATGCAAATCGCCGACCTATCCAAGATGAAGGTGACCGTGCAGGTAGGCGAAAAGGACATCGCCAAGATCGCCGTTGGGCAGAGCGCCAACGTCACGTATCCTGCGTTTCCCGATATCGTGAGCCAGGGCACCGTCACGGCTATCGCATCGGTGGCAAACTCCGACGCCGCCAACGGTGGCGGCGGCAGCGTAACCTTTAACGTCGACATTCTCATTGAGGCGCCCGACGCGCGCCTGAAGCCGGGCATGACGGCCGAGGTATCGGTGGTGACCGAGCAGCTCGACGACGTGGTGATGGTGCCGACGATGGCGCTCATGACCGAAGACGGCGAACATTATTACGTCAACGTGGCGACCGATGACGAGGGCAAGCAGACCCGTCGCGTGAAGGTGACTGTCGTGACGCAAAACGACAACGAAGCCGTAGTCGGCAAGACACAGGTCAAGCGCGACGACCAGGGCAACGAGATCAACCCCAACGTGCCGGTTACCAAGCTGCGCGATGGCGACACCCTCGTCATGGACACCGGAGCGGACGCAACGGCTGACGGCGGCTACGGCGCGGATTCGGGCAGTATGTCTGCCGACGAGGGCATGTAATGCGTCCCGTTATCGACATCCGCAACGTGCACCGCATCTTTGAGAGCGAGGCGGGGTGTGCCCACATCCTGCACAACGTGAGCCTGGCGGTAAATCCCGGCGAATTCGTCGCTATCACCGGCCCCTCGGGCTCGGGCAAGTCGACGCTCATGAACATCCTAGGCTGCCTGGATAAGCCGACGGCGGGCGGCTACTACCTGCAAGGGCTCAACGTGGCCGAGCTTGACGATGACGAGCTCACCGAAGTTCGCGCCCTGAGCATTGGCTTTGTCTTTCAGAGCTTCAACCTGCTGCCGCGCCTGTCGGTTATCGAAAACGTGATGCTGCCGCTGGCCTACACCAATGTGCCCCGTAGCCAGCGCGAGATGCGCGCCGTGCACGCGCTGCAGGCCGTCACGCTGCCGGTCGACCACTGGGACCACCGCATATCCGAGCTCTCGGGCGGCCAGATGCAGCGTGTCGCAATCGCGCGCGCCCTCGTCAATGACCCGCCCATCATCCTAGCCGATGAGCCGACGGGAAACCTGGACTCCGCTACCGGAGCGCTTGTGATGGAGACCTTCCATAAGCTCCAGAAGCGCGGCAAAACCATCGTGCTTATCACACACGACCCCAGCATCGCCGCCGAGGCCGACCGTGCCGTGACCATCCGCGACGGTCGCATTCACGACGGCGCGTATATTCCACATGCACCGCGGACCCTGCGCAGCGCCGTAGATAGCCTGCCCATGATTTCCGCCTCCACCAACCCGCCGAAAGGAGTGGTGGCATGAGCGCCCGCGATCTCATCCAGGAAGCCCTTCACTCGCTCGAAGCCAACAAGGGGCGCAGCCTGCTCACCATCCTGGGCATTGTCATCGGCATCGCCTCGGTTATCGCCATGACTTCGCTCATCGGCGGTATCCAAAACAGCCTGGTCAACAGTCTGGGCCTCAATGCGGCACGCATGGTGCAAATCTATTCGTCGCAAGAACTCACCGAGTCGGACATCGAGAAGCTTCAAAAACTGGTGCCGCAGATAGAGCAGATCGGCATTGTCGACAGCGCGTATACCGAGTATAAGACCGGCGATAAAAGCTATACCGTCATGGCACAGGGTGTCGATAGCGACATGCTCGGCGCCGTGGGGGCCAGCAAGCTCGTTGCGGGGCGCACCTATTCCCAGGCCGAGTCCCAATCAGGCTCGCGCGTGGCGCTCATCAGCCGCAACGGCGCCGATCAGCTTTACGGCAACGAACAGGATGCGCTGGGGAAAACCATCAAGGTGTCCAACGGCGAGGTGCAGATTGTAGGCGTGATTGATGGCGGCAGCGACTCCATGGGCTCGCTCACGCTGTATATGCCACGCGAAACTATCTCCGGACTGTTTGGCGACGAGAATCCTTCATTCCCCAGCGTGACGGCACTTGCCGCCGAGGGCACGGACATGGATGAGCTCTGCAAAACCATCGAGTCCAAGGTGCGCGCGATGAAGGGCATCGAGGAGGAAGATGAGTACGACAGTGTATCGGCAACCTCCATGAAAAGCGCTATCGATGCACTCAACTCCTTTATGGGCGCATTCTCGCTCATCATGGGTGCTGTCGCCAGCATCTCGCTGCTTGTCGGCGGTATCGGCATTATGAATATGATGCTCACCAACGTATCTGAACGCATCCGCGAGATCGGCATCCGCCGTGCTCTGGGCGCCAGTCGTCGCGATATCGCCGCGCAGTTTTTGGCCGAGTCCTCGGCGCTGTGCGTCACCGGCGGACTGTTGGGTGTCCTGATTGGCTATCTGCTGGCCTGGGCTCTTGCGATGTTTGCCTCCGGATCCGGGATTCTTGGCGAGCTCGGTGCCAGCGGGCAAATCACACCGAGCTTTTCAATCGCCACGGTATTGCTGGCCTTCGCCGTCTCCGTCGGCATCGGCGTAATCTTTGGCTTCTACCCCGCTCGACGCGCGGCAAAGCTCGACCCGGTGGAGTGCCTACGCTACCAGTAAGCCACCACCAACAAGTTGCGATGAATTGGGGACTGAATATGCTATCTAGCAGCAAAAACAGACACTATTTCACCGCAACTTATTGAAGGGCTGCTTGCGCCAGTTCCGGGCGTCGTCCTCGAGCTATTGGCGGATGACGGTCTTGTACGGTTCGAGCTTGCTCGGGGCGCTTCTCCTCGCTGGCGGGAGGGCGCGCTAGGCGCGGCGAGCGCCTAGCGCGCGAACTCCCGTAAGAGTGCGTCTTCCACTTCCCGAAGCGAAAGGGTCCCGCCTCCCTCGGCGGGACGGGCGACCACGATACAGCGCGCTCCCACGTCGCGCGCGGAGGCGATCTTCTCGGCCGTGCCGCCTACGGTTCCCGAGTCCTTGGTCACAAGCCACTGGGCGCCCACCTGCCGAAGCATCGCCTCGTTGAGCTCGCGGGTGAAGGGCCCCTGCATGCCGATGACGTGCGACGGCGAAAACCCCGCGTCGATGCACTTCGTTATAGCACCGGGCAGCGGGAGCACACGCACGAAGAAGCGCTCCGCGAAATCGGCGACGCGCGTGTAGGGAGCAAGCTCCTTGCTCCCCGTCGTGAGAAGCGCGCGACCCGGGTTCTCGGAGAGAAAGCGCGCCGCGCAGGCGATCGATGCGACCGGCACGACGCCTTTGGGCAGCGCCTCGGCCGGGCGCGCAAGGCGCAGGCATCGTGCACCAACGGCGAGCGAAGCGGCCCGGATGTTGCCGCTTGCGAGCGTAGCGAAGGGGTGCGTGGCATCGACGACGATGCGTGCGCCGGAAAGCTCGCGCTCCATGTCGGCCTCGTCGAGCCTGCCCGCATGTACCTCGATGCCCGGAAGCTCGCCCAAAAGCTCGCCTCCGTACTCGGTTGCCGCGTAAGCACGGGCGGGGATGCCCGCACCGCTCGCCCATTCGCACAGAAGGCGGCCCTCGGTGGTGCCGGCGAAGATGCGCAGCGCCGGCGCGGATGCGGGCGCCGTCACTTCGGGCCGCCTGGGCGCGTGATCTGGTAGAGCAGCGCATTCATAATGGCGGCCGCCACGGTCGAGCCGCCCTTGCGACCCCTCGCGACGATGGCCGGCACGCGTCGCGCGAGTAGCTCCTCTTTCGCCTCGACCACGTTCACAAACCCGACCGGCACCCCAATGACGAGCGCGGGCGCGATCTTCCCCGCGTCCATGAGCTCGGCGAGGCGCAGAAGTGCTGTGGGAGCGTTACCGACGGCTACGATGAGCGGGCCCTCGATGCCGCAAGCTTTGTCCATGCTCGCAACGGCGCGAGTCGTGCCAGCGGCGCGCGCAGCCGCGGCGACATCATGGTCGGCCATGTAGCACACGGCCTTGCAGCCGAGCTTCGCGAGCGCGGGCTTGCTTATGCCTGCGAGCGCCATGTTCGTGTCGGTGAGCACCGTGGCCCCTGCGCGCAGTGCGTCGAGCGCACAGTGCGCGGCGTCATGGGCGAACACGAGGGAATCGGCGTACGAGAAGTCGGCAGTGGTGTGGATGACGCGCTTCACGACGGGCTCTTCGAGCGGCGGGAACGTGCGTCCACCGAGCTCTTCGGTGATGATCTCGAAGCTGCGCCGCTCGATGTCCCCGGGCGCCATCTCCTTGGAATCCATCTAGTACTCCACCCCTTCCCTTGCACATATCCCCTGAGCGTAGGGGTGTTTCTCGCACCGCATCTCGGTTATGTAGTCGGCCTTCTCCACGATCTTACGGGAAGGCGCGCGCCCGGTGAGCGCTACTTCGACGCCGCGCGCGGACATATCGAGCGCGCGGTCCACGAGCGCCTCGTCGACAAGACCCTTCGAAAGCGCGTCGAGCGCCTCGTCGAGCACGAGCAGCCCCTCCTGAGCGCCCTCGAACTCGGCGAACGCGGAAGCGAGGTTCCCATCGTGCAGCTCGCACGTCGCGGCAAGTTCTTCCGACGTCATTGACCAGGTAAACTTGTCCGACACCTTCCCCGCGAACACGGGCACGCCGAAATGCTCGGCGAGCAGGCGCGCCTCCCCGCTTTCGCCATCTTTCAGGAACTGCACGACGACGACGCGGCGGCCTGCGGCGAGCATGCGAAGGGCGAGGCCCATCGCCGCCGTGGTCTTGCCTTTGCCGTCGCCATGATACACGTGGATCATACGCCCTCCTCGATAATGCGGTAGACATACTCCATGTCGAGCGCCCCGCGCACGACGTCGGCCAGGCGGTCGAACTCGCGCGCACGGTGATCGGCCGCGGACGCCGCGCCCGCAGCACCCACGACGCTCTCGGGCAGGCCGCGCATGCGCGCGAGCGAGCGCGCGAGGGCGAGCGCCACCCCCGGGTCGTCGAACAGGCCGTGGAGATAGGTTCCGAACACGTTTCCGCAGGCCGCGCCTTCTGGTTTGCCGCCAATCGTGCCCGCAGGGGCGCAGGAGACGGTCGTTTCGCCGTCGTGAATCTCGTACCCGCGCGCCGTCATGCCGTTCCACACCGAGAACGCGCCTTGGGCGCCCGTGATGCGCAGCTCCGACTGGGCGAGGCGCTTTTCCTCCCTGAACACCGTACTTGCAGGGATGAGCCCGAGCCCGCGCGCGGTGCCAGCGCCTTCCCTGCCGAGCGGGTCTGAAAGCTCGTCTCCCAAAAGCTGGTAGCCTCCGCATATGCCGAGCACCGGCGTGCCCGCGCCCGATAGCGCGCGTACACAGGCTCCGATGCCGCTAGCCGCAAGCCAGCGCGCGTCGTCGAGCGTGGTCTTCGAGCCGGGGAGCACCACCAGGTCGGGTCGGCCCAGATCGGTCGTCGAGGAAACGTAGCGCACGCCCACGCCGGGCACGCGCGAAAGCGGGTCGAAGTCGGTGAAGTTCGACAGATGCGGAAGGCGCACGACGGCGACGTCGATGACGCCGCGCGCCTCGCGGGCAGATAGACGCGGCGCGAGCGAGTCCTCGTCGTCCAGGTCGAGCGTAAGATACGGCACGACCCCCACGACGGGAACCCCGCACATCTTCTCGAGCGGGGCCAAACCCGGGCGTAGGATTTCCACATCGCCGCGGAACTTGTTCACCACAAGCCCCCGCAAAAGCGCGCGATCCTCGGGCGCAAAGAGCGCGACCGTGCCGTAGAGCTGGGCAAACACCCCGCCTGGGTCGATGTCGCCCGCGAGCAGCACGGGGGAGGACACGGCGCGCGCGAGCCCCATGTTGACGATGTCGTTTTCGGCAAGGTTGATTTCGGCGGGGCTGCCGGCACCCTCGATGACGATGACGTCGTTTTCCTCCGCGAGCGAATCGAACGCCTCCAAAATCTGCGGCATGAGCGCCTTCTTTCGCGCGAAGTAATCCCTCGCAGCGAAGGCTCCCTGCGCCTTGCCGGCCACGATGAGCTGGCTTCGGTGGTCGCTTTCGGGCTTGAGCAGGATGGGGTTCATGCGCACGTCGGGCGCGATGCCGCACGCCTCGGCCTGCATGATCTGGGCACGCCCCATCTCGAGCCCGTCAGCCGTGACACCGCTGTTGAGCGCCATGTTCTGGCTCTTAAAGGGAGCCACGCGCAGGCCGTCCTGCGAAAGCACACGGCACAGCCCCGCCGCAAGCAGGCTCTTCCCCGCGTTCGACATGGTGCCCTGGATCATGATGGGCTTCGCCCTACCCACGGGTATCGACCTCCTTCGCCGAGCCCCGGCCATCTGCGCCCGCCATAGCGCCGCTGCAAGAAGCGCCGCCCCGTTCGTCGGGTTCGCCTTCGCCCGATGCGCCTTCCGCCCGAAGCGCGCGGCTGAACGCCATCGCAAGCCGAGCGTTCTCCTTGCGCGTGCGCACCGCGACGCGGCACCAGAAACGGGACAGTACCGAAAACGAGTCGCACGTGCGGACCAAAACGCCCTGATTATACAGGCGCTCGGGGAAGTCTTTCGCCGGCGTGCGGACTAAAAGGAAGTTCGCATCCGACGGCACGACGGAAAGCCCGAGCGAGGAGAGCTCGTGGGAAAGCCACGCTCGCTCGCCCGCCAATACATCGCGCGTGCGTGAGACGTATTCGACGTCTTCCAGGGCGGCGATGCCCGCGGCCTCGGCGACCGAGGAGACGGGCCACGCCTGCCCCGCCCGGCGAATCCCCTCGATGAGTTGGGCGTTTCCACTGATCAGATATCCCAACCGCAACCCCGCCATTCCGTAGAGCTTGGTGAACGCAGAGAGCACGGCCACATGGCGCGAACACGCGGCGTGTGCGGCCACGCTCCTTTCGCGGGCGTCGGGCGCGAATCCGAGGAAGCACTCATCCACGACGAGCAGCGCGCCCGCCTGCTCGCAGCGGCAAGCCGCGGCATCGATCACGCGGGGGTCGACGAGGCGCCCCGTCGGGTTGTTCGGATTGCAGAGGTACGCCACGTCTCCCGGCCCCTCGATCGCGTGGGCGAAGGAGGCGGGCACGTCGAAGTCGTCCGCTTCGGAGAGCGGGAACTCCTGCACGCATGCGCCGTAGTACGATGCCGCCTCCGCATATTCAGAGAACGTCGGCGCGCACACGACGAGGCGTTTCGGGCGCACCGCCGCGGCGAGCCGCCAGATGATATCGGACGCGCCCGCGCCGCAGACGATAGTATCTTCGGGAATGCCCTGGGCGCGCGCTAGGGCGCGAACGAGGGCAAGACTTTCCCTATCGGGGTAGGCGTCGATTCGAGAAAGCGCCTTGCAAGCTGCGGCGACGGCGCGCGGCGAAGGGCCTGCCGGATTCACGTTCACCGAGAAGTCAATGAGGTCGGAGGCGCCCCCTTCGCAACCGATGCCGAGCGATTGCGCGCTGCCCCCATGCGTACGGGCGCGCAGGATTCCCCCGGCAGCCCGGGACGCAGCGTGGTCTTCCCTCATGCCATCGCCCCCACGGCGAGCACGACCGCCGCGCGCGCGGCGCCGAACAAGACGAGCGCGCATACGGACGCGGCGAGCATGAGCCTTGTCGCCCGGGCGATGTCGCCCCACTCGATTTCGCGGGACGCGTCGCCTATCGTCGGTTTCTCAACGAGCTTGCCGAAATACACCGCGGGTCCCGCCAGGCGCAGCCCGAGCGCGCCCGCGCACGCTGACTCGGTCTGCGCCGAGTTGGGGCTCGCATGGCGACGCCTGTCGCGGCGCCAGATGCGCGCCGCCCCGCGCGCGTCGAGCCCAACAATCGGGCACACGGCGATCATAAGCAGGGCCGATAAGCGCGAGGGAATCCAGTTCACCGCATCGTCGAGGCGCGCCGAGGCGCAGCCGAAGTCGATGTAGCGCGCGTTTTTGTAGCCCACCATGCTGTCGAGCGTGTTCACAGCCTTGTACGCCATGCCCAAGGGCGCACCCCCGATCATAAGGTAGAAAAGCGGCGCGATGACGCCGTCGCTCGCGTTCTCCGCCACCGTTTCCACGGCGGCGCGCGCAACGCCCTGCTCGTCGAGAACAGACGTGTCGCGTCCCACGATGAGCCCGACTGTTTCGCGCGCCGCGACAAGGCCGCCCTTCGAGAACGCGCGGGCCACGGCCAGGCTCTGGCGGCGCAGCTCGCATGCCGCAAGAATCTGATAGCTCGCCCATGCCTCGGCCACGAAGCGCAAGCCGGGGTGAACCATGCCGCAAAGATGCAGGATTCCCCAGGTCAAAAGCCCACACGCAAGCGGAAGCGCCACGGCGAGCACAAGCCCTGCGGCGCGCGTGCCCGCGGACGTTTGCGGGAATGCGCCCCGCAGGCGGCCTTCGGCCCACGTGATCGCGCGCCCCATGGCGACGACGGGATGGGGAAGCCAGCGCGGGTCGCCGAAGGCAAGGTCGGCCGCGAACCCGGCGGCGACGGCAAGAATCGTCATCACCGGGCATCGCCCCCCGAAGCGGGGCGAACGTCGCGAAGGCAGCGCCCATCCCAGGTGGCGGCCCATGCGCCGCCCGGCTCGGTATGCACGTCGAAGTATTCCATTTTCGGGACAGCAAGCTCGGAAAGCAGCGCTTTCACGGTACCCGCGTGAACGACGAAGACGGCGCGCCCACTCCCCTGGGCGCGCTCCGATTCGCACGCCTCCCGAAACGCCGCGACGACGCGGCGGGTGAAATCGCTCTTGCCCTCGCCATGCGGGCAGCGCGTCTCGCACCAGGAGTCTACCCAGGCGCGGTAGCGCGCATCCTCTTTAAGCTCGGCGGCGCTTCGCCCCTCGAAGTCACCGAAATCCATCTCGCGCAGACCAAGGCATGCCATAAGCTCCGCATTCGGGAAGAGGATGCGCGCCGTCTGGTCGGTGCGGGCCATGCCGCTCGTGATAACACGAAACACGTCACGATCGCACGCGAGGTCGCGCAAAGCGCGCTCGCCCGCGCTCGACAGGGGCTCGTCGGTACCCGCCCCGCTGTAGCGATGGTCTTCCGTGCCCGCCGTGGCACCATGGCGCACGAAGACGACTTCCAAAGGCGCGCCCGCGCTCTGCGTCCCTCGAGGCGCATCGGCAAGGTTTCCTTTGATGACCTGGGGAATCCCGCACGTCATGCGCACGACGACGTCGGCGCGCGCAGCGAGAGCGCATCCAAGGCGCCCCGCGCGCTCGCGCCATTGGGCGTCTTCCGCATGCATAGGGACAACCCCCGAGCCGACCAAGGACAGAATCACTGCGTCGAAGCCGATCAGCCGCTCGAGCGCCCGGTCAGCGTCGAGCGCGCGTACAAGCTCCTCAGCACGGTACGCGACGCGGCCGGCAAAAACCGCGGGCTCGCCGCCCTCCGCAAGCTGCGCCGCGTCGACGAAATCGTCCGCCGCGAACCCGAGCCTTTCGCGGACGAAGGTCCTCTTCCCCGAATGCGAACCACCTACCACGAGCATCATAGGAGCATGCCCCCCGCCACCAGCATGGCAAGCATCGCGAGCTCGGCCCATTGCAGAAACCATCCGGCCAAATCCCCCGTCACCCCGCCGAAGCGGGACAGGGCAACATGGCGGTACCACGCGAGCGCCAAAAGCCCCGCCACCGCCATAAGG
>DXZS01000024.1:38433-221320 GCA_019419505.1 Collinsella sp.
CCTGAGCGCACGCGACCATCCCTGCAGCCGAAGCCGCAGCGAAAGCGCAAAGCGGCACGACGATCGCCGCGCGCTTCTTCAAAGGCGAGAGCCCCGCGGCCATGCCGTCCGCCCGCGCGGCAGGCCAGCATTCAACGGCGAGCCCCGAAAGCGCGCGGGAGAACACGAGCGAGCACAGAAGCGCAAGGAACGCCCCCGCCGTAAGCGGCAGCGCGATGAACAGGGAAAACTGCAGAATAAGGTACACAACAACACCGATGACCCCAAAGGCGCCCGCCCGCGGGTCGTGCATGATCTCGAGCTTTCGCTCGCGCGGCGCCCAACTTGCAAGCGCATCGGAGGTGTCGCAGAGCCCGTCTAGGTGGATGCCTCCCGTCACCGCCACAGGCAGCGCCACGAGCACGGCCGCGACGATGGTCGCGGGCACGCCGAGCAGGTTCGCAACGTGTCCCCATGCCGTCATGAGGAAGCCTTCCGCAAGGCCCACCAGGGGAAACGCGGCAAGCGCATGGGTTGACCCGAAATCGGTCCAGGCCGATTTCGGGACGGGGATGCGCGAGAACGTTCCGAACGCCGCGCCGATTGCCTCTGCTATCTTCACCTTGTAGGTCCTTCGCCTTTCATCCACACGGGAATCCCGCATACCACTTCGACTGCGCGGTCGGCCAGCGCCGCCACGCCCGCGTTCACGCGCGCGAGCGCGCGCCTCCATCCCTCGGTCCCCTCATCGTAGCGCATCCCATCGGCGAACACGTCGACGGAGACCACCACCGTATACGCAGCGGCCTGAGTGAGTCGTTCGATGCCTCCGAGCACCTCGCGCGCCACAGCGTCGGGGTCACGTGGGGACAAGCCGCCTTCCGCGAAGAGCTCGTTCGCAACCAGGTTGCCCACGTCCTCCAAAAGAAGCGTGCAGCCGCGCGGAAGCCCGGGCACTGCGGCGCCCACGTCACGCGTGCGCTCGAGGGTGGAAAACCCCTTGCCCTCGCGCATCGCCCGATGGCGCGCGATACGGCGGGTGCCCTCTTCCCCGAAGGGCTCCATCGTTGCCAGGTACACGCGGGGGCCGTCGTGCCCGAGGCACAGGGACTCGGCATAGGCGCTCTTGCCGCTCGCGGCGGCGCCGATAACGAACGTCACCGTCATTTCCCGGCCTCGAAATGCTCGTAAGCAGCCATGCCAGTCGCCGTGAACGTCTTCCCATCCCGGTACACGCGCAGCGCCGAATCCAGAAGGGGCAGATACGCCATGGCGCCCGCGCCCTCGCCCAAGTGCATGCCTGCGTCGAGGGGTGCCTTTATGCCGAGCTCGCGAAGGAGCTCCTGGCTTGCGGGTTCGCTAGATGCGTGGGTGCCCACGAGGTAGCCCAAGGCGTTGGGGCACAGGCGCACCGCGCACAGGGCCGCCGTGCAGGATATGACCCCGTCGAGGAGCGCCGGCGCCTTCGAGGCCGCGGCCCCCAGGTAGAAGCCACACATCGCCGCGATGTCGAAGCCGCCCACCTTCGAGAGCACGTCGATCGGGTCGGCGGGATCGGGCGAGTTCGCGTCGATAGCGCGCTCGACCACGTCGCGCTTGCGCGCGAGCGAGGTGTCCGAGAGCCCCGCGCCGCGCCCGACGAGGCTCCGCGCGTCCGCTCGGATGAGCACTGCGGCCACCGCCGCCGAGGTGGTCGTGTTGCCGATGCCCATCTCGCCCGCGGCGAGAAGGCGCACGCCGGCGCGGGCAAGCCCGCACGCGACGGCGATTCCGACCTCGATCGCGCGCACGGCCCCATCGCGAGACATGGCGGAGCCGTGCGCGATGTTGCCGCTCCCCCGCCGCACGTTCGCGCGCACCATGCGAGCGTCTTCTATGCCCCGGGCCATACCCACGTCGACGGGCACGACCTCGGCACCCGCGAACGCCGCCATGCGGCAGGCGCTCGTGGCCCCCTCGCACATGTTGCGCGCGACGGCTCGCGTCACGTCTTGCCCGCTTTGCGACACGCCCTCGGCAACGACCCCGTTGTCGGAGAAGAATACCGCGAGCGCACGGGGAAACTCGGCCACCTCGGCGCTCCCCTGAGCTGCGGCGATACGCGCGACGGCGTCTTCAAAGTCGCCCAATCCCCCCAAAGGATGCGCGATGGAATCCCACGCGGCGTACGCGGCGGCGCGGGCACACTCATCTGCGGGCGCGATCCGGGAGAGCGCGGCTTCGAGCACGGCGCCCGGCGCCGACGAGAACGCGCGCTCGACTTCCTCGCGGATGCAGGCAAGCGCGGTTTCGGTTGCTTCAGCCATGCCGTCTCCTCTCTGCGAACGACGCTGTGGCAGACGCGAACGCGCGCGCAACGTCGGGGTTCGCAGGATAGTACACATGCGGGAAGCCCGCAACCAGGGCCGGGGTGGTCGTCATGCACGGCCAGCCCTTGTCGCGCCGGGGCTTCTGCGCCCAGAAGTCGCCGCCCGGGCAGGTGGACTGCCAGTAGTGGAACTCGTGCGCGCGGATGCGTGTGCCGCGCGGCCCGTAGAGCCCGTAGCGTTGGGAAGTGAGCTCCACGTACCCGAAATGGGACAGCCTTCCCCCGTTCTCGCTTGCGCCCTCAAGGGCGCCCGCAACAGGCCAGCGCCGCCCCTCGCTATCGGAGATTTCGCGCTGCAGGTACAGAAACCCACCGCATTCGGCAACCGTCGGCATGCCGGATTCCACCGCACGCCGCACCGCCTCGCGCATCGGCGCGTTCTCGGAGAGCTGCCGCGCATGGAGCTCCGGGTAGCCGCCTCCCAGATAGAGGGCGCTTGTCCCCCGGGGCAACTCGCTATCACACAGGGGGCTGAAAAAGGCCAGCTCGCAACCCAGGTCCTCGAGCGCGCGCAGGTTCTCCTCGTAGTAGAACGAGAACGCCTCGTCACGTGCGACGGCGACGATGGGCCGCGCTCCCGCGATCGGCTCCAACCGGTAAGGTTCCTCGCGGATATCGGGTGCCGTCGCCGCTATTTCGAGCAAGCGGTCGACGTCGACGCTCTTTTCCACCAGCTCGGCCATCTTGTCGATGCGCGCGGAGAGCTGCTCGACCTCGTCGGCGGTCACAAGCCCCAAATGCCGGCTTTCGAGCGAGAACGCATCGTCGGCGGGGATATTCCCCAAAACCGCGACACCCGTGTGCTTCTCGATCGCAGGCTTCGCGTAGGCGCAGGCAGCGGCGCTCGTCTTGTTCAGCACGACGCCGCGCACGTTCGCACAAGGCAGGAACTCGGCGATGCCGCGGATTACGGCGGCGAGCGATAAAGACGCCCCGCGCCCGTTCACCACTAAAACGACCGGCGTTTCCGTGTCGCACGCAACCTGGTAGCTGCTCGCATCGGCCACGCCGGGCGCCATGCCGTCGTAGAAGCCCATGGCCCCCTCGAGCACCGCGACATCCGCGCCCGCAGCGCCGCGTGCGAGCAGGGCGCGCAGCGTCGGGGCGTCGGTGAAGAAGCCGTCTAAGTTGCCCGAGCGCGCACCCACGACGCGGCGATGAAAGAGCGGGTCAATGTAGTCGGGGCCGCATTTGAAGGCCGCGCATGCGAGGCCGCGGCGCGCAAGCGCGCGCAGGAGCGCGCACGTAACGACCGTCTTGCCGCTCCCGCTCGAGGGCGCAGCGACCATGAAGCGAGGGATGGTCGTGCTCACCGGGCGCCGCCTTCCCCACCTGCACCACGCGCGCTGACGAGGAACACGGGGTTTTGCGCCTTCATAAGATGGTGCGAGCCTACAGCCTCGGCGCGGGCGGCCGACACCTGGCACGCCTCGAACCCCTTAAAGCGCGAACCCGAGAGGAGCGCGCACGCCTCGGTGAGCGTCTCAACGGTGACGCATGGCACGCACAGGCGAACCTGCGAGTTCTTCTCGAGCGCCGCCTCCACGATGGAGGGAAGCTCGCCCGCGCTCCCGCCGACGAACACGGCGTCGGGGACGGGCAGTTTCGCGAGCGCTTCGGGGGCGACACCGGGGATCGCATGCACGTTGCCGCACCCGAATGCATCCGCGTTCTCTCGGATGAGCCGCACGCCGGCCGCGTTGCGCTCGACCGCCCATACCGACCCCGTTCGCGCGACGAGCGCCGCCTCAATCGACACGCTCCCCGTGCCGGCGCCGACGTCCCACACGGTGTCGGTCGCGGTAAGGCGCAGCTTCGCGAGCGCGACGGCGCGCACCTCCTGCTTGGTCATGGGAACGTCGCCGCGGATGAAAAGCTCGTCGGGAATGCCCGAGGAAGCGTACGGCCAGCGGGAGCTCGCGGCGCGGGATGCGCCCGCAAAGTCCGCCGCGGAAGAAGCCGCCGCGGGCGCGGACGCGCCGGCCGGCGCCTCGGAGGCTGCGCTAGAGCCCACAGGCGACCCGGCGCCGCCTGCGAACTCGATAAGCATCACGTTCAAGTCGTCGAACGTCTGACCTGCGATTTCACTTGCGGTCGCGCAGGTGATGCGCTCGTTGGGGTACGACAGGCGCTCGGCCACCGTCACGCGCGCGTCCCCGAAGCCCGCCTGCACAAGCTCGCCCGAAAGCCGCGAGGGGTCGTCCCCGCCCGACGTGGCGAGGAAGAGCTCGCCTGAGCGCTCGGCCTCGGCCACGATGTCGCACGCCACGCCGTGAGCGCTCGCGAAGCGCCAATCCTGCCATGGACGCGCGAGGCGCGCGGCGAGATACGACGCTGAGCTTATGCCGGGAATGATGCGCACGTCCACCTGCGCGTCGCCGGAGAGCGCCTCCACCAGGCGGCGCGCGCCGCTGAACAGCCCCACATCGCCCGTCATCACGACCACGGCGCGCTGCCACGACGCCGCATCGGTGAGCGCGGCGACGATGTCCGCCGTCTTCACGAGCTCGCATCTCACCACGTCGGGCGGCACGTCGATGCCGGCAAGCGCGCGATGAGCGCCGATGACCACGTCGGCGATGTCGATCGCGTCGAGCGCCGCGCGCGAGAGCAAGTCGGGGTTTCCGGGCCCCGCCCCGATGATCGTTACCTTTCGCATGGAATCTCCCGATACCCGCGCGGCGTGACCATGCGGCCGCCTACGAGCTTCGTGTCCGCGTTGCCGACGAACACGGTGGTGAACATGTCGGCGTCGATCTCCCCCAGCTCGGAGAGCCTGCACATGCCCGTCTGCTGCCCCTCGCGCCCGATGTTACGTACCCAGCCGCAGAGCGTGTCGGGGGCCTTCCATTCGAGCATAATCTTCGCCGCGCGTGAGAGCCTGTCGGCGCGCTTTCTGCTGCGCGGGTTGTACAAACAGATGCAGAAGTCGGCGCTCGCCACGGCGGCGAGCCTGCGCTCGATGACCTCCCATGGCGTGAGCAGGTCGGAGAGCGACACGACCGCGAAGTCGTGGGCAAGCGGGGCGCCGAGCACCGCCGACCCGCTCTGAGCCGCGGTGGCCCCGGCGATAACTTCCACGTCTACATCGGGGTAGTCCTCCGCAAGCTCCAGCACGGGGCTCGCCATGCCGTACACGCCCGCGTCGCCGCTGCACACGAGCGCCACGGCTTCTCCACTCTGCGCGCGCGAAAGCGCAAGGCGGCACCGTTCGACCTCGTGCATCATCGGCGTCGCGAGATGCGCCGCGTCGGGCACGGCGGCGAGCGCGAGCTCCACGTATTTCGTGTAACCCACAACGACGTCGGACGCCTCGAGCGCACGCCGAGCCGCAATCGTCATGCCGTCGGGGCCGCCCGGGCCGATTCCCACCACGAAGAGCTTTCCCATCACCGCTCCTTAAACGAAAGTTTAATAGTTACCTTGGAAAACGCGACGGTCACGCCGCCGTGAGCGAGCTTCGGGAAGATAAGTTTGCCCCCCTCCGCGAGCGCTGCCCGCTCGCACACGTTGTCGACCCCCACCGTCGCGCGCACGAAATCAGATGGCGAAACGCTGCCTTCGACCTGCGACAACTCCTCTGCGGAATACGTCGCAAGCGGGATATTGCGCGCGCAGCAGAAGGCGAGCAGACCCTCCTCGTGCGCCTTCACGTCGATCGTCGCCGCCTCGCGCACGGCCGAAGGCGAGATACCCACCTGCCCGCACGCGAGAAGAAACGCCTCCTCGATCGCTTCGGCGCACGCACCGCGACGGCATCCTATGCCCGCAACGATGCAGGGCACGACAAGGCGAAGCGGCTCGGGCGCAGGCGCCTGCGCCCGCACGCCCGCCGGCTTCCCCGTCTCACCGGCGGGCACGACCTCGCCCGTTGTCTCCGCCGCACAAGCGGACGCACCTGCATTCGCGCCAGCGAACGGCGACACGACGATATCGGCCCGAGCGCGGTCGGACGCAATGTCAACCCCCTCAGGCGGCTGTCCCGAAATCGGCATGTCGGAATAGAGCGCCACGCGCCCGCCCGAAAGCAGCCGCGCCGACACTCGCTTGATGGCCTCGGGATTCGAAACGGCGAGCCCCGCACAGCGCGCCCACGTATCCACCGCCCACACGCCGCGGACGTCGGTCGCCGTGGTGATGACGGGGATGGCCCCTGCCGCGCGTGCCACAGTTTGCGCAAGCTCGTTCGCACCGCCCAAATGCCCCGACAAAAGCGGGACGGCAAAGCGCCCCGCCTCGTCGATCGCCACAACCGCGGGATCGTTTGCCTTCGAGGCGACATGCGGCGCGATCGCCCGCACGGCGATGCCCGCCGCGCCCACGAACAGAAGCGCGTCCGACGCTTCCCACGCGAGCGCCGTCCATGCGCGCAGGTCGGCCTTCCCCTCGCCGAACCCGCGCGAAACGGAAACGTCCCAGCCAGGGTCGTCTTCACCTGTCTGCGCGCAATCGGAAAGCGCGTGTGCGGTGCGCACCGCCAACGCATACCCCCTCTCAGTGAACGCTATGCAGGAAACCCTCATCTAGCGCACCACCATCGTCGAGAAGTAGCTGCCCCGATCGGGCACATCGTCGAGCGAGCGGTACACGCGCTCGCCCGGAAGCCCACAGTCCTCTACAAGCTCGGCACCGTCGAAGGCGCCCTCCTCGCGAAGGATGCATTTCGTGTCCGCAAGCGAGCGGCGCGCCTTCATGACCACCTTCGTCCCCGGCCAGCCGATTGCACGGCGCACCCCGTACAGAACGCCTTTACTCATACGTCGCCCCCAATTTCCCGATAACTGCATCGGCGCCCGACGTGCGGAAAAGCTCGCGGCGCTCGGCGTCGAACACGACCGCGGCGATGTCGCATGCGCCCGCCGCGCGGCGGCGCAACCTGTCCTCAATTGCCGCAGCGAGCGAGGCGCGCGCAGCGTCCCCAACGCCGGCGGCCTCGATTACCTCGAGCGCCGCCGTGGTCGTGACGGACGACATGATCTCGCGCACGGTCTTCGCGCCCGCGCCGGCCATGGCCGCGTGGGCGGCCAGAATCTCCGCGCGGCAGTCGGCGGTACGCGAATGGGTGTCCATGATGCCGCCCGCGACCTTCACCAACTTGCCGATGTGTCCCACAAGAAGGACATTGGTGAATCCCTCGCGAACGCAGCAATCAATCGCATCGCCCACAAAGTTGGAGATGAAGACCACCGGCGCACCGTTTAGGTGGAAATGCCCCGAGATGAACTGCCCGCCGTAGTTGCCGGGCGTGAGCACGACTCCGCGCCGTCCCATAGCCGCATGCTGCCGAATCTCGAGCTCGATGCTGTCACGCAAGGCAGCGAGGCTGCGCGGCTCGACGATGCCCGTCGTTCCCAGGATGGAGATGCCGTCCTCTATCCCCAGGTGCGGGTTGAAGGTCTTTTCGGCAAGGGCCACACCCTCGGGTACCGAAATCGTCACAGCAATGTTTCCAGAAAAGCCGTGCGCGGCGCACACCTCACGCACCGCCGAAGTAATCATCGCGCGCGGCGTCGCGTTGATGGCGGCCGCCCCCACCGGCTGCTCGAGCCCGGGCAATGTCACGCGCCCCACGCCCACGCCGCCATCGACGGAAACTTCCGATTCGCGCGCGGGCACGTCCTTGCTGCCCGCAGCACCCGTGCCCGACCCCGCATGTTCCACGTGCGCGTACACGAGTACGCCGTCAGTCACATCGGCATCGTCGCCTGCGTCCTTTCGCACGGCGCACTGGGCGCACCCCTCGCCGATGCATGCGTCGACCACGTTCGCCTCGACGGGCAGCCCGCCGGGGGTGACGATCGACACGAGGCCGACGGGCTTTCGTGACAAGAGCATCTCGCAGGCCGCCTTCGCCGCGAGCGCGGCGCAGCTCCCCGTGGTGTAGCCGCAGCGCAGGCGGGTCGTCCCGGTATATATGTAGTGCTCGAAGGCCACGCTAGCTGCTCGCCTTCCGATACCCCGTGGAAAACGAAGGGTCGTAAAGCTTGCTGCGCTCGTACGACTCCGCTTGCGCGCCGTTGTGTGCAAGCCTGCCGCGAGCTCCGAGCACGCGGCCCACCACCACGAGCGCCGTGCGGTCGATGCCCTCTCGCGCGCCCGCATCGGCGAGCGTGCCCACTGTGCATCGCACCACGCGCTCCTCAGGCCAGGTCGCCTTGTACACGAGCGCCGCCGGCTCGTCGGAGCTGCGGCCCGCAGCCAAAAGCTCGGCGGAAAGCTCGGCGAGCATACCCGAGCTCAGGAAGATGACCATAGTCGAGCCGCTTTCCGCCATGGTGCGCATGCCCTCGCCCGCGGGCATGGGGGTGCGCCCGGAAAGCCGCGTGATCACGACCGACTGGCTGATTCCCGGCAGCGTGTATTCCTGGCGAAGCGCCGCCGCGGCACCGCAAAAGCTCGACACGCCGGGCACCACCTCGTAGTCCACGCCGCGCGCGTCGAGTGCGTCCATCTGCTCCTGGATGGCGCCGTACAGGCACGGGTCGCCCGTGTGCAGGCGCACCACTTCCTCGCCCCGCGCATCCGCCGCGCACATCACGTCGAGCACTTCCTCCAAGGTCATGTGCGCGCTGTCGTAGACGACGCAGGATTCCTTGCACTCGGCGAGCAGCTCGGGGTTCACAAGGCTCCCCGCCCAAACGACCACGTCGGCCGCGCGCAGAAGACGCGCCCCGCGAAGCGTGATAAGGTCGGCGGCGCCCGAACCTGCGCCAACGATATGAATCATCCGAGCCTTCCCTTCCCGTTTCTCATCGCAACCGTTTACGCCGCCATTCGCGCAGCAGGCAAAACACGGCGCCTGCGGCGACAATCGGCGCAAATACGCAGGCAGAAGGCGCAATGCCGCCCGCCCTGGCTTTGACACGTTCACAAGTGCCCACTATCATAGTAAAAGATTCGGCAACGAGCATATGACAATCGGATAAAAGGAAATGACCGGCGCGGCGCCCGCACAGCCCGCGCTGGCTTGCGGAGGGAACCAGGTGGGAATCCTGGGCAAGGGACATTACTGTATAGGACGCGCGGGCGAACCGCCTCACGCCCCAAGCCAGACTGCTTCGCCTTTTCCTCACGGCATCGCCGTGGCGTTAGCTCCTTGTGAACCCCGAGGGGTGCGCTTTTCTTTCGCTTGTGCCGACAAGCAACTGTCGCCGGGGGACCGGCAAACCGAGGAAAGGAAAAACCATGTCCGAACAGATGTCACGCCGCGGCTTCATGAGCGCCGCGGCAACCGGAGCCGTCGCGCTCGCCGGAGTCGCGCTCGCGGGCTGCTCCAACACCTCCGCGAGTTCCGAGAAATCGAGCGAAAAGGAGAAGGCCGTGAAGCCGGTCATCCTCGTCACGAGCTTCGGCACGAGCTACAACGACTCGCGCCACATCACCATCGGCGCCATCGAAGACGCTATCCGTGAGAAGTACTGGCAGGACTACGACATCCGCCGCGCCTTCACCGCGCAGATCATCATCGACAAGCTGAAGAAGCGCGACGGCATCACGATCGACAACATGACCGAGGCGCTCGACCGCTGCGTGGAAGACGGCGTGAAGGAAATCGTCGTGCAGCCGACGCATCTCATGGCTGGCCTGGAATACGCCGACGTGAAAGACGAGCTCGACAAGTACGCTGACAAGTTCGACAAGATCTCGCTCGGCGACCCGCTGCTCACCTCCGACGACGACTACAAGAAGGTGGCCGCAGCCATTAAGGAGAACATGGCGTCCTTCGACGACGGCAAGACGGCGCTGTGCCTCATGGGCCACGGCACCGAAGCCGATTCCAACGCCGACTATGCCAAGATGCAGGAAGTGTTTAAGAACGAGGGCTTGACGCAGTTCTTCGTCGGCACCGTCGAGGCTGAACCGACCTGCGAGGATGTTATCGCCGCCGCGAGCGCCGCAGGCTACAAGAAGGCCGTGCTCGCGCCGTTCATGGTGGTCGCGGGCGACCACGCGAACAACGACATGGCAGACGAGACCGACCCCGACAGCTGGGCTGCGAAGTTCGTGGCCGCCGGCTTCGAAGTGACGTGCCTGCTCCAGGGTCTGGGACAGAACGTCGCGGTCGACGACATCTACGTCGCGCACGTGGACGACGCCATCGCCAAGCTGTAAACTCGCCGCGCACGGGGGCGCCGGTCGCGTCCCCGTGCAACGGGCATGCGCCTTCCCCGACTGACGGCGCATGCCCGTTGCATTCGCATCCCGCCCGCCCACCGCACGGCGCGGGCGGTCGAAGCGATTGAAAGGAACCCCCTCCATGTTGAAGAAAACCCTCGCCTTCGCCCTGTCAGCGGCGCTTTTCGCGTTCTCGCTCGCCGGCTGCGGCGGAAATTCAATCGACAGCGCAAAGGCAAGCGATGCCGATTCCCAGGAAAAGACCGAACAGGCGGCCGATGCGCCCGAGGGCGCAAGCGCTGCCCCCATCACCGCCGACAAGGTGGCCGACGGCACCTATCCGATCACCGTAGATTCCAGCTCGAACATGTTCAGGATTGTGGACGCCCAGCTCATCGTGGAAAACGGCTCCATGCACTGCGTGATGACGCTTTCCGGCACGGGCTACGGCAAGCTCTTCATGGGCACGGGCGACGAGGCTGCCGCCGCGAGCGAGGCCGACTTCATCCCCTATGTGGAAAACGCGGAAGGCAAGTACACCTACGACGTGCCCGTTGAAGCGCTCGACGAGGACACCGCCTGCGCCGCGTGGAGTATTAGAAAAGAGCAGTGGTACGACCGCACGCTCGTGTTCGAATCCGCCGGCGTCGATCTGCGCGCCGACGCACTGAAGTAACGCCATGCGGTCGATTCTTCCCAAGGGGGAAAGCAGGAAGCGTCGCAGCATCGCGGTGCGCGCGATCGCCTGCGTTCTCGTCGCCCTGTTCGCGCTTCCCTTCGCGGGGTGCAGTGCGAGCCCGAACGCGACCGGTGGCACGGCAGGCTCTCAGGAATACACTGTGAGCGTCTCGCTCTCCGGCGGGTCAGGGCGCGCAAGCATCGCCTCACCCACCACAATTGTGAAGGATGGCGACACCTACACCGCGACCATCACCTGGTCGAGTTCGAACTACGACAAAATGACCGTCAACGGCGTGGACTACGCGCCCGTAAACGACGGCGGCAACTCCACGTTCGAGATACCCGTCACGCTCGACGAGGACATCGCCGTGTCGGCCGAGACCGTCGCCATGTCGACGCCGCACACCATCGACTACACGCTCCACTTCGACTCATCCACCATGAAGGAGAAATCGGGCGACGATGCAAGCGGCGGCTCCCCTGCGGGAACGGCTTCAAGCGCCGCGGCCGACTTCCACAACGCCGATTTGGGCTGCGGCTGGGAGCCGACGGGGGCGCTTCAGCTTGAATACGCCGAGCACTTCACTGTCGACGAGTACGAAGGCGGCCTGCGGCTTATCTGCATTTCGAACGGGGAGCGCTTCCTCGTGGTACCGCAAGATGCGAAGGTACCTGATGGGTTGAGCTCCGACATCGCGGTCATAAGGCGTCCCGCCAACAAGGTGTACCTCGTGTCGTCGGCGACGATGTGCCTGGTCGACGCGCTCGATGCGAACGACAACATCCTCATGTCGGGCACGAAGGCCGACGATTGCTCGGTCGCGGGCTTCAAAAGCGCACTCGAAAGTGGGGCGATCGCCTACGGCGGCAAGTACAGCGCGCCCGACTACGAGCGAATATCGGCCTCGGGCTGCACGCTCGCCATCGAGAACACCATGATCAACCACACGCCCGATGTGAAGGAAAAGCTGCAGAAGCTCGGGCTCGTCGTGCTCACCGAACAGTCGTCGAGCGAGCCCGAAGCACTCGGGCGCGTCGAGTGGATTAAGCTTTTCGGCGTCCTGTTCGACAAGGAAGACGAGGCCGCGCACCTGTTCAACGAGCAGAAGGCCCGCGTCGAGCAAACGTCGAGGCTCGCGTCGTCAGGTAAAACCGTGGCGTATTTCTACATTAACTCGAACGGGGCCGCCGTCACGCGGCGGGCGGGCGACTACGTGGCGCAGATGATCGAGCTTGCAGGCGGCAACTACGCGCTCGATGACGCGCAGACGGCGTCGACGTCAGGTTCGTCAGTAACGCTCGAAATGGAGCGCTTCTACGCGACGGCGAAGGATGCCGACATCATCGTCTACAACGGCACCATCGACGAATCGGTTGCCACCTTGAAAGACTTCGTAGGCAAAAACGCGCTATTGTCGCAGTTCAAAGCTGTAAAGAACGGCAACGTCTGGGTCACAAGCGCCGACATGTACCAGCAGATGACTTCTACCGCCGACATTATCGACGAGCTGCACGGGGCGTTCACCGGCGATGACACGAGTGACTTCCATTATCTGAGGAAGCTCGGCTAGCGCCATGAGAAGCCGGCTTACCATGGCATACGACGAATCGGGGCGCGCCGCGCGGTGTCGCGTCGTGACGGCGCTGCTCGCTGTTGTCCTCATCGTGCTCGTCGGGGCCAACCTGTGCATCGGGAGCGTGCTCGTGCCCGCAGACCACATCCCCGGCATCTTTTCGGGCGGCGCGGCCAATTCCATGGAAAGCCAAGTCATCTGGGAGATTCGCCTGCCGCGCGTGCTTTCAGCCGTGCTTCTCGGCGGGGCACTTTCGCTCTCCGGGTTCCTGCTGCAGACGTTTTTCAACAACCCCATCGCCGACCCGTTCATCTTGGGCGTCTCCTCGGGCGCAAAGTTCGTCGTCGCGCTTACGATGATCGTGCTTCTGGGCGCGAACCAGGCCATGTCCTCGCCGGCCATGGTGGCCGCAGCGTTTCTGGGATCGCTTATCACCATCGGCTTCGTGCTCCTCATCGCACGGCGCATAAGTTCCATGGCCATGCTCATCGTGGCGGGCGTCATGGTGGGATACATCTGCTCGGCGGCGACGAACTTTCTCATCGCCTTCGCCGACGACCAGTCCATCGTGAACCTGCACAACTGGTCTTTGGGTAGCTTCTCGGGTTCGAGCTGGGACGACATCGCGGTCATCGTGGTCGTGGTGATCACCGTGAGCGCATGCGTATTCGCGATATCGAAGCCCCTTTCCGCCTTCCAGCTGGGAGAAGCCTACGCGAAAAGCGTCGGCGTGAACGTCGCACGCTTCCGCGTGGTGCTCGTCCTTCTAGCGAGCATGCTCTCCGCCTGCGTGACCGCGTTCGCTGGTCCGGTGTCGTTCGTAGGCATCGCGGTTCCGCATCTCGTGAAGTCGGCGCTGAAGTCGTCGAAGCCCATCCGCGTGATTCCTGCGTGCTTCTTGGGAGGCGCCATCTTCTGCGCGGGTTGCGATTTGATCGCGCGCACGCTGTTCTCTCCCGTCGAGCTTTTCATCAGCGCCGTCACTGCCATCTTCGGCGCGCCGGTGGTTATCGCGCTCATGCTGAAGAAGCGGGTGAGGTAGATGGGGGAATTCGTGCCGCGGCCCAAAACGCTCGGAGGGGACATTCCATGCTTAGACAGTCCTGAGCTCGCACGAAAGCGCCAGAAGACACTTTCGGCTCGTGCGGAACTGCGTGCGGAACGCCTCCTTCGAGCGGAGTCGAACCTCGAAACCCCGGTCGAAACGCAGGCTGACGGAGCGCCGCTTTTCCGCATAAGCGACCTGTCGGCGGGCTACGACAAGAAGGTCGTAGTCGAAGGCGTCGATCTGGAGGTTCGCGCGGGCGACGTCATGGCGCTCATCGGGCCGAACGGCTCGGGCAAGTCGACCATCTTGAAAACCATCACACGCCATCTGGCACCGCTTGCCGGCGCGGTCGAGCTCGACGGGCGGGAGATTTCCCGATGGAAGACGGCGGAGTTCGCAAGGAACCTTGCCGTTATGCTGACAGATCGCCCCCGGACCGAGCTCCTCACCTGCCGCGATATCGTAGAGGCGGGAAGGCATCCCTACACCGGGCGAATGGGCACACTCTCGCCCGACGACCATAGTCGGGTCGACGAGGCCATGAAAACCGCACATGTGGAAGAGCTCGCCGAGCGCGACTTCATGCAGATAAGCGACGGGCAACGCCAGCGCGTCATGCTCGCACGCGCCATCGCGCAGGATCCGCGTGTGCTCGTGCTCGACGAGCCCACGTCGTATCTCGATATCCGCTACCAGATCGACCTGCTGCGAATACTTCGCCACCTTGCGAAATCGCGGAATGTGGCTGTCATCATGTCCATCCACGAACTCGAGCTCGCGCAGAAAAGCGCCGACAAGGTGATTTGCGTGAAGGACGGCCGGGTCTTCCGCGCCGGCGCACCCGAGGACATATTCACGCGCGAGACGATTGGCGAGCTCTACGGCCTTCAACATGGCACCTTCAACGAGCGCTTCGGCAGCGTGGAAATTGGACGCCCGCACGGCGATGCACACACGTTCGTCATCGCCGGCGCAGGTACGGGGTCGGCTGTGTTTCGCCAGCTCATCCGGCAGGGCAAGCCGTTCTACGCGGGCGTTCTGCACGAAGGGGACATCGACTGCGAGCTCGCGCGCGACCTGGCGGCGGAATGCGTGGCCGAGCGCGCCTTCGAGCCGATCGGGGATAAAACCATAGCCCGCGCCAAAGAGCTCCTCGTCCACTGCGCGCGCCTTATCGTGTGCCCCGCCGCCTTCGGCACCATAAACGCCCGCAACGCAGAGCTCGTCGAGTTCGCACGCTCGCATGGTATCGAGGTCATGCGAGCGTGCGAAGGCGCATCGGAGGATTCCCAATTGGAGTGGGAAGGATAAACTGAACTTTCTTTTAAGGATCCTCAGGCTACAACTCCTACGCCGGCGAGGTCTCCAAGGCGCCGGAGAACCTCGTGATCAGGAATTTCCACGCCGACGAGCCCAACTAGACCTAATCCAAGCGAGATTCCAGACTCGACAGGCCATTGAGAGTCAGGTCGTTGGCGACCTCCGAGACGCGCTCGATAGGAACCGAGCCGTCAGACAGCGCCCATGTGCGATAGATTCCGATAATACCCGACAGCAAAAACGCCAGATAGTAGTCGAACATCTCGTCCTTGAGACCTTGGGGCAGCAGATCGCGCTCGGCAATCTCGTACTCGAGCGGCGCACGAAGACGAGCCATAAAATCATCGAGCGGAATGTTCTCGATCAGCTGACGATTGAGCACCAGGTTGTTGCACAGCGCCTCGTTAACGGTTTTAAAGAAGGTCGCCGCCGCGCCCAGGGCGCGCTCGTTGGTGTCACCGTCCATGGAAGCAAGCGTTTTCTCGACCGAGTCGACAATCATCTCCACCACATCGACGGCAATGGCATCGAGCAAGCCATCAACCGTACCAAAGTGCACGTAGAAGGTTTTACGGTCGACATTGGCCTCGCGCGCGATGGCACTCACCGTAATGTCTGCCAGCGGCTTTTCCATGAGCAGGCGCTCGAAAGCCGAAAGGATGGCATTACGGCTGCGAATGATGCGACGATCAAGACGCGGTTTGCTGGTTGCCATGGGCGTGTCCCTTCGATATGCAAGCATTCATCAACAGATGAGAGATAATCTACGTAAGAGGATTATCCCCCATACAGCACAAATATGCCCCGCATCATGAAGAACGCACGACTGCCCTACTGCGACTTGGGATGCTTCTTCTTATTGAGTGCCGACGGAGATACGCGAATACCATCGCCTGTCTGGCGCACATAGGCTTTATGAGCCGGCTTAGCGGTCCCAGGAGCCTTCTGAGCGTGCTTCTTGGGATCAACGGTAACAGCATTCGTGGGGTGCGGCTTAGTGGGCGCAGAGGGCGTCTGAGGCTCGCGGCCCAGCTTGCGCATCACGCGATCCCAGCGCGCATGGATGCTCTCGTTGTGGGCGCTCTTAAGGCCCAGCAGGGGCGCAGCCAAAATGGTCGGCGCAATAAACGTAATGAGGCGCCATAGCAGATAGCCGGCGGTCGAAGCCGACCCAAAGAAATGACCCAAGAACAATGCAAAGCCGCCCTCAGCGCCACCAGTTCCACCGGGCAAGGGAACCGCAGAGCTCAGCAGCTGGACAAAGGCACTCGCGGCCATGACCGAGAAAAAATCGACCTCGTGATGGCCAAAGGCAAGCATCAGGAAATACGGAACCAGATAGAAAAACGCGAGCTGCAGCATGGTGATAAACACGGTGAGCAGCATGGAAGAAAAATGTCCGGCCGAAAGCTTGAACTTCTCGGAGAAGGAGTAGATCTCGCCGTCGACAAACGTTCGCCATCCCTCGATCTTAGTGGCCGAGACACCTATGCGCTCGAGCCAATTGATGATGCAATGGGCGACGCGCGTGACGGTCTTAGGCATGAGCGCGACGGCGAAGATGCCCAGCAAGATGCAGCAGTGCCCACCAAAGCTAAAGACGCACAGCAGCGTCATGTCGCCATAGCGCTCGGCAAAAAACGGCATGCGAGCAAGCAGTAGGATAGCGCCCCAGGCAACGAGGCCAAACTGGTACACGATAAAGCGTGTGAACTGCGTGGCGCCAGCCTCGCCGACATTTTGGCCCGCCTTGGTCAGGCGGTAGATCTGGGCGGGAGTCGAGCCCATCATCATAGGTGTGAGGTTGCCAAAGAAGATGCCACTCGCCTCGACCGAAATCAGGTCGCGAATGCCGACGGGTGAATTAGGGTCGAGCCATACGGCGATCGCATAGGCCACAATGCCAAAGAACAGATACATGAACATGCAAAGACACGCGACAAAGAGCCATGACGCCTGCACGCTCGACATAGCGGCCCAGAACTGCCCCATCTGCCCGGTTACCACCAGATAGACGATATAACCCACCAGCACGACGCCGATAAAGATGGCGCCGCGGCGTGCGCTCTTATTGTCATCTCCGCCCGAGGCCTCAACCTCGACCTGGGGCTTAGACGTATGCTGAGAGGACTCCGTCATGAGACTCCTTCTAACAGTCAAAATATCTTGGTTATTGTACCCGTAAGGGCCATAGGCAGAACGCAAAGCTCTGGTTCAAACGGGAATTGCAGACGGTTGTTTGGAAATAAAAAACCCGGCCTTCCATGGGAAGTCCGGGTATCAGATGCGTGGTAGCCCGTACCAGATTCGAACTGGTGATCTCCGCCTTGAGAGGGCGGCGTCCTAAACCGCTAGACGAACGGGCCATAGACCTCAGCAGAAAAGAAGTGGTAGCCCGTACCAGATTCGAACTGGTGATCTCCGCCTTGAGAGGGCGGCGTCCTAAACCGCTAGACGAACGGGCCACATGACATCTGCACTGCCGTGCTGCGAGGAAATATATTACGGGACAAAAAACGTCAGCGCAAGAAGAAATTCCAAATTGCCGAAAAATTGTCGGCAGGTTATGGAACACGCAGGTAAACTGGGTAGCTAATTCAAGTTGAGATGGACCAAAAGAGCTTCGCGCTCGTTGGAAATGTTGTCTTCGATCACGGCGTCGAGGGCGGAGTTGAGTAGCTGGCCTAGCTCGGGCCCCGGCTTCACACCGGCGCGGATCAGGTCGCCGCCGTTAATGGCGAGCATCTTGAGCGTATAGGGTTCCCCCGCCTTCAGCAGCTCGTGCGCCATTGCGCGCATCTCCTCAATCGTCTCGACGTAATAGAAGCACGACGGGGCCTTGCCAAGTGTGTCAGCACGCTTAAGATCCATGAGCTCGTCCATCAAACGCGGCGTGTCGACGCCCTCGCCCGAAAGCGCGCGCATCATATTGAGCAGGCAGGAGCGCTCGGGGCGCAGCGGCTTATCGTGATATTTGATGAGCAGGCACACGTCGCGCACCAGGTCGTGCGAGAGCGCCAGGCGATCCATAATGACGCGCGCTTTCTTGGCGCCGAGCTCGGGATGACCGTAGAAGTGTCCGCTGCCGGCGTGATCGACCGAAAAGCACTCGGGCTTGGACACATCGTGCAAAAACGCCGCCCACATAAGGCTCGACGAGGGCGCGACGCCGTCGCACAGCGCCAGCTCCCCTGCCACCGTCAGCACGCGGGCGATATGCTCGTAGACGTTAAACGCATGATAGACACTGCTTTGATCAAACCCGCGAGCGGGCGCAAGCTCGGGCACGGCGGCACAGATGAGCTCGGGATAGCGAAGCATCGCGTCTCCCCCATGACCGGTCGAAAGAATGCCCTCGAGCTCAATACCCACACGCTCGCGCGCCACGGCATCGAGCAGCGGTGCGCACTCGGCAAGCGCGCGCTTGGTCTCGGGCTCAATCATAAAGTCAAGGCGGCAGGCAAAGCGTACCGCACGCAGCATGCGCAGGGCGTCCTCGTTAAAGCGGCGCTTGGGATCGCCGACAGCGCGAATCAGCTTGCGCTCCAGATCACCCTGGCCGCCATAGCGGTCGACAAGCCCGCGCTCGGGATGCCAGGCCATGGCGTTGACGGTAAAGTCGCGGCGCGCCAGATCGTCCTCGAGCGAGGCGGCACGCTCCACACTCTGGGGATGGCGACCATCGGTGTAAAAGCCATCCAGACGGTACGTGGTGACCTCGATACGCTCGCCATCGGAAATAGCCGTGATTCCGCCAAATTTAATGCCGGACTCCACAACCGCGATGCCGGCGGCCTCGAGCGCCGCTTTGGACTCCTGCCACAGGCCGCTACAGCACATATCAACATCGTGGCTGGGGCACCCCATCAGGGCGTCGCGCACCCAACCGCCCACGTACCAAGCCTCAAGACCAGCCGCCTCAAGCGCGCGCAGGACGCACAGGGACGCATCGGACGGTTGAGTACCGTTGAGCGAAACATTGCACATGCCTATGGCCTCCTGCACTTGTGAGCGTAAATCGATGGTTCTCAAGAAGTCTAACAAGAAACGAGAAAACACGCACACGCAATCGCGTCGTCGATTAGATAAATCGAGACAGCAGACGCCACATACGTTCAGCGCGCAAAAAACACCCGCCTTGGTAATCCAAAGCGGGTGTTCGGCAACGACGTATCGATGCTGCTAGCAGACCTGGCGAACCTCAATGTGCTTCATATATTCGTCCACCTTGGCAAAATCGCCCAGACCGGGGCACTCGACCACGTTGGCGCCGGTAGCCATCGAAAGGCGCAGGGCGTCCTCGACGCGCTCCGGGGCGTCGTGCCACACGGACAGGAAGGCAGCGAGCGAGGAATCGCCGGCGCACACCGTCGACAGCAGCTTGACGTCGAAGGTGCGATTGGCAAACCAAATGTGCTCGCCGTTGGAGAAGTACGCGCCGTCGCCACCGAGGGTCAGCAGCACGTTCTTGGCGCCCTTGGCGTGCAGCTCGGCCATCGCGCCCTTGACGGACTCGTCGTCGCCACCGCTCACCTTAATGCCAAAGATGTCGAGCAGCTCGTCGTCATTGGGCTTGATCAGCAGCGGCTCCATGGCAATGAGGTCTGCCAGCTGATGGCTCGAGATATCGAGGACGAACTCGGCCCCCTTGGCCTTGACGCGGCGCAGGACCTCGGCCAGGAAGCCCTCGGAAGTGTTGGGAGGCAGCGAGCCGCTGATGACCAGGCAGGTCATGTCATCGAGCGAATCGATGAGCTCAAACATCTCCTGCTCGTTGGCCTCGTTGATGGCGGCACCGGCGTTGACCATGTTGTACTCGGTGTCGGGGCCGGCATTGAGGAATACGTTGACGCGCGTGATGCCGTCGGTCCACACGGGCTTGACGGGCACGCCCAGGGCCTCGGCACCCTTAACGATAAACTCGCCCGAGAAGCCGGCGAAGAAACCCAGGATCGTGGTGTCGACACCGTAGTGGTCAAGCGTAAACGAGACGTTGAGGCCCTTGCCGTTGGGCGTGTAGACGGCGTTGCGGGTACGCGTGACGGTGTTGGCAGCAAGGCCGTCGCAGGCGATGTTGTAGTCAATGGCGGGATTTGCAGTGAGCGTGTAAATCATGAATGTTCCTTTCACGAAGCAACGTGTTAATGAAAGTATATTCCACGCATCGGTAAAAGGCTAGGACAACTCGGTGAACGGTGTGGAAGCGATGAAGCACGGCGGGACACCTCTCCCCCGTCGCGGAACAAAAAGGCGCCCCAGCCGAAACCGGGGCGCCACATGCGCACGAATATGTCGCGTTTCGATTACTGACGATCGAGCTTGCGGACAGCAACGCGCTTGCTGTACTCGTCGACGTGACCGAAGTCGCCGATGCCGACGGACTCGGCAACGTTGGCGCCGGTGGCCATAGCGAGCTTCATGGCCTCCTCGACGTTGTCGCGATCCCTGTACCACTTGTGCAGGAACGCAGCGAGGGTGCAGTCGCCAGCGCAGACGGAAGAAACCAGCTTGATGTTGAACTCACGCTTGGCGTACCAGATGTCCTCGCCGTTGGAGAAGTAAGCGTCGCCGCGGCTACCACGGGTGAGCAGCACGTTCTGAACGCCAGCGTCGTGAGCCATCTTCATAGCAACGCGAACCTCATCGTCGGTGTCGACCGGCACGCCGAAGATGGCCTTCATCTCGTGATGGTTCGGCTTAATGAGCAGCGGCTTCTTGTGAGCGAGCTCCTTGAGCTTGTCGGAGGACAGGTCCAGGACGACGTCGGCGCCACGAGCCTGAGCGTGCTCCATGACCTGAGCCAGGAAGTCGGGCGTAGCTTTGGGAGGCACGGAGCCGGAAACGATCAGGCACTCGAGATCGCCCGCGGTGTCCAGGATGTTGTAGAGCTCCTCCTGGTGCTGCGGCGTGATCGGAGCACCCGGGTTCAGGATGCCGTACTCGTGCTGGCCATCGTTGACGTAGGTGTTAATGCGCGTGATACCGTCGGTCCAGACCGGGCGGCAGAGGCAACCCAGGTTCATGACCTCCTCGACGATGAACTTGCCCGTGAAGCCAGCAAAGAAGCCGAGTGCGACGGTGTCAACGCCCATCTTCTTAAAGGCGAAGGACACGTCGAGGCCCTTGCCGTTAGCCGTGTAGCTGGCCGAGCCGGTGCGGACGTTCTCGTCGGGCTCGAGCGGAGAGCTCGAAACCGTCATGTCGACAGCCGGGTTAGCGGTTAGCGTGTAGAACATTTACAGTACCCCCTGTATATGTGAGGGCCGCGTGGCCGGCCCATTCCAACCACGCGGTTACCTCTGATACCAAATTAGCGAGCTGCGGACTCGAGCAGTGCCTTGACCTCGGCGGCGGTGTTGCAGGCGAGTGCCTTCTCGGCGAGCTCGTCGCACTCGGCCTTGGTCCACTGGCTGATGGTCTTGCGGGCGCGCAGGATCGACGGAGCGCTCATCGAGAACTCCTCCAGGCCCCAGCTGATCAGCAGCGGCTCAAGCAGCGGATCGGCAGCGGCCTCGCCGCACATACCGACCATGATGCCGGCCTTCACGCCGCTCTCGATGATGTTCTTGAGCGAGCGGAGCACGGCGGGATAGTACACCTGGTACAGGTTAGAGATGGTGTCGTTGCCACGGTCGGCGCACATGGTGTAGCCGATCAGGTCGTTGGTGCCGATAGAGAAGAAGTCGGCGACCTCGGCCAGACGGTCTGCGAGCAGCGAAGCGGCGGGCGTCTCGACCATAATGCCGACCTCGATGTTCTCGTTGAACTTGCGACCCTCTTCGGTCAGCTCGGCCTTGCACTGCTCGACGAGCTCCTTGACAGCCAAAACCTCCTCGACGCAGGTGACGAGCGGGATCATGATCTTGACGTCACCGAAGGCGCTAGCGCGCAGCAAAGCGCGGAGCTGGACCTTGTACTGGTCGGGATTGGCCAGGCAGTAACGCACGGCGCGGAAGCCCATGAAGGGGTTGTCTTCCTTGACCATGTGCAGATACGGAATCTCCTTGTCGCCACCCACATCGAGCGTGCGGATGATGACCGGAGCGCCCTTGAGCGCGCTGGCGACCTTACGGTAGGCGTTGAACTGCTCCTCCTCGGAAGGAAGCTCAGCAGAGTCCATGAACAGGAACTCGGAGCGGAACAGACCGATGGCCTCGGCGTCGTGATCGAGCGCGTTAGGAACGTCATCGGGGTTACCGATGTTGCAGGCGATGATCTTCTTGATGCCATCGGCAGTCACGGACGGCTTGCCACGGAAGGTCTCGAGGGCTGCCTTCTCGGCAGCGAAGGCCTCGGCCTTGGCGGTATAGGCAGCGAGCGTCTCCTCGTCGGGATCGGCCTCAACGATACCCTTGCCACCGTCGACGACAACGGTCATGCCGTTGCGCAGTGCGGTGCAGCTGTTGGAAACCGAAAGGACAGCAGGGATCTCGAGGGCGCGCGCAATGATCGCGGAGTGCGACGTGCGGCCACCGGTCTCGGTGACGATACCGGCAACGTGGGCCTTATCGATCGTGGCGGTCATGGACGGCGTGAGGTCGTGCACGACAACGACAGTGTTCTCGGGCAGGACGGAGAGGTCGACGACCTCCTTGCCCAGCAGCTCGGCCAGAATACCGGTGCGGATGTCGGCGATGTCAGCCGCGCGAAGACGGAACATCTCGTCGTCCATGGACAGGAACATGTTCTCGAACATGGTCGAGGTGTCCATGAGCGCCTGCTCGGCGCAGGTACCGCCGTCAATGGCGGCGTTGATGGCGTCGGTCATACCCGGATCCTGAGCCAGAACAATGTGTCCGCTCATGATCTCGGCCTCGGCCTCGCCCACCGTCTCCTTCATGTGGTCGGCCTGAGCCTGGGTCTTCTCGCAGAAGACCGAAAGAGCGGACTGATAGCGCTCCTTCTCTGCTGCCGAATCAGCAACCTCGTGCGGCTCAAACGTCAAGTCGGGATCGACGGCGACCATGACGGTGCCGATACCGATGCCCTCGGAAGCGTTGACTCCCTGATACATTCCCATTCCTCTCTCCGTGTCATGTGATAAAGCGTTTTGCCATATCCATGACAAAAGAGCGCAGTTACCTTACAACAGGTCACTGCGCCCCCAAATATGAACTTAGTTGTTCAACATGCGACCCGTTTGAGTTCTACTCGCCAAGACCGCTCTTGATGAGCTCGATGGCAGCAGCCAGAGCCTCGGCCTCGTCGGCGCCGTCGCACTTGACCTCGACCTCAGTACCGCAGGGGATACCAGCAGCCATGAGGGCCATCGGGGACTTGCCGTTGACCTCCTTCTCGGGGGTGACGACCGTCACGTCACAGGCGTACTTGCCCATGGTGGAGGCGAACAGACCAGCCGGACGCATGTGCAGACCCTGAGGATTAACGAGGGTAGCCTTCTCAGAAACCATAATTGACTCCTTTTTGTGTTTAACCCCTGTCATGCAAGTGGCAGGAGTCAGATTCACGACGTTCTTTATATTAACTCACATCAAACGGTTTTTCATTATGTTTCAGACGAATTATTGGACAGATGTGTTTGTCGTCCGCTTGCTCGCCCACAGGGGCCCGTGCGCGGCCTGTGAGATTTCCTGCTCTACAGTCCTGCTCGCACGAAGAGCACATTAAGTGCTCTTCGGCTCGTGCGGAACTCGCGATAAATCTCACAGGCCGCGCACGGGCCCCTGTGGGCGAGCAGGCTGCGGAAACTCGGTCGGTCCAGAGCAATATCGTGCAAACGGAAATCTGGCTGATGATCTGTTCGCGACAAAGACTCGATAGGTAGCCCCCTCTATGCCCTTTTGTAAGTTGCGGTGAAATAGGGACTGAATTTGGGGTTGAATCGTTTAAACAGTCCCTATTTCACCGCAACTTATGGGAGGGATAGAAAAAAGGCGGAGGCCCTGGAGAGGGACTCCGCCTTATATACAGGGGGCGATGGTATTCGCGTGTTGCGGGATTAGACCAGGCGGGCGTTGATCGTCTTGGCGATCTTGGCGGCGTCGGTGGAACCCTTGACGGTGGCACGGAAGTCCTCGTCCATGAGCGCCTCGGCGACCTTGGACAGGATCTTAAGGTGCGTGGTGCCGGCCTGGGCACCCGGGATGAGCAGCGCGATGGCCACGTTGACGGGAGCGCCGTCCATGGTGTCCCAACCGGTCACACCGGACTCGTCCTTGACGACGATGACGGCAGCCTCGGTAATGGCGTCGGACTTGGCATGCGGGATGGCGAAGCCCTCCATCATGCCCGTGGTGCCCTCGGCCTCGCGGGCCAGGAAGGCGTTCATCACGGCGTCGGCGTCGCTGGCGATACCGGCCTTGACAGCCTGGTTGGAAACGAAGCTCAGAGCCTCGTCACGAGAAGCGAAGTCCTCGGCGACAAAGACATTCTCGACCTTCACGAAGTCGGCAGCCTCGGCCTTGGGGGCCTCAACGGACTTGGCTACAGGAGCGGCCTTCTGATTCTTCTCGAAGTCGTACTTCTTGAAGGCCACGAACAGGATACCACCGACCACAGCGCCGATGAGGATCGCGAGGACCCACAGCGGACCGTTCTCGACAACGGGCAGGACCAGGAAGCCGCCGTGAGGCGCCGGATCGTGAACGTTGAAGAAGATGGTCAAGATGGAAGCGATGGAAGAACCGAGCATCATGATGGGCATGACGGGCCAGATGTTCTTGGTCATGAACGGAATGGCGCCCTCGGTGATGTGGGTGCAACCAAGGATGAGGTTGACGATACCGGCGTCATGATCCTCCTGACTGAAGTACTTCTTGCCGACAACGACGGCGAAGGTGGTGATCAGCGGCGGAACGATGCAAGCGGCGGAGACGGCAGCCATGAAGTTGGTGCCGAAGTTGTAGGTCTCGGTGCCGACGCCAGCTTCGAGAGCGGTACCGAGCAGGAAGGTGCCAGTAGCGTAAGCAGCCTTGTTGACCGGGCCGCCCATATCAAAGGCGCACATGCAGCCGATGGCCAGGCCAAGGATCACCGGACCGGAGTTACCGAGGCTCTGCAGGAAATCCATCATGCCCTGGTTAATGGCAGCCATGGGGCCGGAAATACCGAGCATGACCAGGCCGACGATGGCGGTAGAGCACAGCGGATACAGGAAGATTGCCTTCAGGCCATTAAGGCTCGCAGGAATTTTAGAGAAAACCTTCTCGAGCAGCAGGATGACATAGCCAGCGAGGAAGCCGCCGACGATGCCGCCTAGGAAGCCAAAGCCCACACCTGCGCCACCGGCGTCGATCATGCCGGTATCGGCGTTAACAGGCAAGCCCTGGATGGCAATCATACCGGCGACGAAACCGGGGACGAGCGCCGGGCGCTTGCCGATGGACTCGGCGATGTAAGCGGAGAGCACCGGAACCATGAGGTTCATTGCGATACCGCCGATAATCTTGAGCATCGCGGCAAAGCTGTTGTAGTCGGCAGCCGTCGAATCAAAGGACGTGATGCCCCACAGGAACGAAATGGCGGTCAGAACACCACCGGCAACGACGAAGACCAGCATGTGGCTGACGCCGTTCATGAGGTGCTTGTAGATGACGTGACCGATGGACTCCTTCTCCTCGACCTCGTCCTCGACATCGGCGGCAGCGGCAACCGTGTCGTCGCCCTTGGCGGCGAGCGCGCGGTCGATCAGCTTACCGGCGGCCTCAACAGACAGGGCCTTGGAAACACCAACGGAAACCATGGGCTTACCGGCGAAACGCTCAGCCTGGACATCCTTATCGGCTGCGACGACGACGGCCTTGGCACCGGCGATCTCGCTCTTGGTGAGCTCGTTCTCGACACCGACCTGGCCATGAGTCTCGACCTTAATGGTCAGACCTCGCTCGGCAGCAGCCTTCTCCAGCGCCTCCTTCGCCATGAAGGTGTGCGCAATGCCGGTCGGGCAACCGGTCGCGGCGATGATGTCAAACTTAGCCATGTGTCCCTCCTTCTTGAGTACAGCGCCCGCGGGCGCTCCCCTACACGCGCTTCGATGCGCGTTTTTCCACACTTGAAAGATACCAACCTACCGTCCGCGTGAGAAGAGACAAGGCGCAATTCTCCGGTGAAAGGTTCTTTCATAACCGTAAACGGCAAGTGAAAGTTTACCATCAACACTTGAAACGGCAAGGTGTATCTTGTAATTGAAAATGCCCGTATACTATGGCATTGCAAATCAAGCTAGATTTTCATGCCAACCAGGAGCCATCCATGACCGATAGTAGCAAGAGCGCACTTTCCCTCATTAGTACCCATCAGGGATACAGCGAGTCCGAGCAGCGCATTGTCGACTATATATTGGAACACCAGTCCGAAGCGCCACGCCTCACGGCCGCTCAGCTCTCGCGCGCTGCCGCCACGTCCGAGGCGACCGTTTCGCGCTTCTGCCGAAAGCTGGGCTTTGGCAGCTTCCGCAGCTTTCAGTTTTCGTTGGCGAGGGATTTGGAAAGCCAGCGCAACGAGGGCCTGACCGACGAGGTCTCGCTCGATAATATGGAGCAGAGCCTAAAAAATATCCTCGCCGCCAAGGTGAGTGAGCTTAATGCGACCATCGACGGCATAGATCACGACACGTTGGCCGCAGTTGTACACGCGCTTAAGAATGCCGGTGTTATTGAGTTCGCCGCCGTGGGCAATACGAACGCGGTCGCGCTCGATGCGACATTTAAGTTTTCGCAGCTGGGCCTTCGCTGCATGGCAAGCACCATCAGCGAGACATCAATCGGCTTTGCGCTCACGTTGCGCCCCGGCGACGTTATCGTGCTGATCTCGAACTCCGGCAAGTCTCGCCGTCTGAATCGCATGGCAAAAGCGGCTCGCGACTGCGGCGCCACTGTAGTCGTCATCAGCAGCGACAGCAAGTCTCCACTTGCGCGCCTAGCCGACTACACCTTTAATACCGTCAATCACGAGGCACTGCTGACAACGGGCGACTTCGCATTCTCCAAGATGAGCGCCACGATGATCATCGAGGTCATCTACAACTTCCTGCTGCCCGAGATTGAAGACGCGCGTGAGCATATCAGCTACTACGAGGAGCTCATCCAGCCGGATAAGGTCGTTGAGTAAAACGCGTAGTGGGACAAAAATTTCAGTCAATTTTGTCCCACCAACACCGCTGATACGACCTAACCTCGAGCTTCTTCGAGCATCTGCTTCGCGTGGGCCAAGCTTGCCTCGGACTGATCGCCGCTCAGCATGCGGGCGATCTCTGCGGTGCGAGCATCCCCAGCCACCTCATCCAGATGCGTCTGGGGAACGTCGCCCGGTTCCTTGCTGACGACATAATGCTTGTCAGCCATGACGGCGACCTGCGCCAAGTGGGTTACGACAATCACCTGATGCGTAGCGGCGAGATCTGCCAGCACGCCCGCGAGCGCACGCGCCGTGGAGCCACCGACACCGGCATCGACCTCGTCAAACACCAGCGTATCGACACCGTCCGCGTTACCGAGGACAACCTTACTTGCCAACATGACGCGGCTGAGCTCGCCGCCCGACGCAATGCGGCGCAGGGGACGTGGAGTCAAACCGGCACCGCTGCGGTATAGCAGCTCGTAGCTCGAAGGACCAACGGGCGTCCACTCAGCACGGGGAAGATCACGCGACTCCCAGACGAGCTCGGCGCCGCCCATCTCCAGGCGAGCCATCTGGCGGCAAACCTCGTGGCAGAAGCGCGGGGCCGCCACATTGCGAGCGCGCTTAAGTGCCTTGGCAGCGGCAAACAACTCGTGCTCGGCGCTCCCGAGTGCCTCACGCGCCTTTCTGATCTGTTCATCGCCATCATCGACCAGGGACAGCAGCTCTTGCGAGCGATCGCGCATGGCAAAAACATCGTCCATGGTAGGACCCCACTGACGCAGCAGGCCCTTGAGGTCGGAATACCGCTCACGCATGCGAGCGAGCTCGCGCGGATCGAAGGCGACGCCATCGCGATAGGCACGAAGTTCGTTCGCGCAATCCTCAAGGGAGATACAGGCATCCGAAAGCAAATCGGCAATGTCGCCAAGTTTGCGATCGACGGAAGCCATACGGGAAAGTTCTGCCACGGCGCTGTTCACGGCATCGAGCGCTCCCCCTTCAGAGGCAAGCGATGCATGGGCATCATTAGCTGTGGCAACCAGCACCTCGGCATGTTCGGAGCGCGGCAGCAGTTCCTCGAGTTCCTCATACTCGCCCGGTTTGGGGTCGATCTCGCCGATACGCTCGAGCGCAAAGCGCGCTTCCTCGACGCGGCTCCCCTGCGCACGCGAGGTCTCTTCGACACGTCGAACCTCCTTAGCGGCAGCGCGCGAAGCCTTAAAGCAGGCGCGGTAGTGCTCGAGCGCCTCGAGTGCAGGGCGCCCTGCCCAGGCATCGACCATCGCAACATGATGCGCCGGATCGAGCAAGCGCTGGTGCTCGTGTTGGCCGCACAGATCCATCATCACGCCAACGCGCTCCGAAAGCTCGCGCACACTGGCGATGCGTCCGTCAATCTTCACTCGGCTGCGGCCCTCGGCAGAAAGACTGCGCTGCACGATGAAGCCCTCCGTGTCGTGCGGGCCGTCAAACAGGCGCGCCTCGACGCTCGCCAGCGCCTCGCCCTCGCGCACCATAGACGAATCCGCGCGCTCACCCAAAATAAGCTTGAGGGCCGAGAGCAGCGCGGTCTTGCCGGCACCGGTCTCGCCGGTCAGGACAGTCAGGCCGGCACTCGGCAGCAGCGTCGCCTCGCGAATGAGCGCAATGTTAGAAACCTGCAGCTCATCGATCATGACGGACTCCGTAGAATACGCGGCTCACCGAGTTATAGAAGCTCTCGGGGCCGTAATCCAGCAGCAGCACATCACCGGGCCCGCGACGCACCGCCACGCTCTCAACGGTGCCATCGCAAGTAATAAATTGTCCATCGATAGCGATCGCCGGAACGCTCGGACGGTCATCAGACATAAAGATTTCGACGACATCACTCGGCGAA
Organism: Collinsella sp.; assembly: GCA_019419505.1. Lineage (GTDB taxonomy): Bacteria > Actinomycetota > Coriobacteriia > Coriobacteriales > Coriobacteriaceae > Collinsella. The sequence continues at coordinate 67,479 of DXZS01000024.1, forward strand.
GTCAAGAAGGCACGGGCCTGAATGGTGTGCGGCGCAATAGGTACGCAGACCATACCCGTATAGTCGGGGCTCACGATGGGGCCACCGGCACTGAGCGCGTACCCCGTAGAACCAGTCGCCGTGGACACGACCACGCCGTCGCCACGCAGTCGGTCGATATGGTGGCCCGACACCGTGATGTCGAACTCGACCATATCGGACAGCGGACCGCGGGTAAGCGCCATGTCGTTGAGGGCGAAGGTGCGCACGACATCCTTCGTACCGTCTTCGCGCACGGACACGATATCCGCGGCGATGGTGGCGCGACGGCTCACGTGCAGCTCGCCGGAAAGGGCGTCGCTCACGACCTGCAGAATGTCGCGCTCCTCGGGGCTCGCAGCAGTTAAAAAGCCCAGGTGACCATAGGAAAGACCGAGGATAGGAATCTCGCGATGGTTGAGGATGCGGGCAGCGCGCAGCAACGTACCGTCACCGCCGAGCGTAATGACCAGATCGGAGCCGTCAATATCAGGCGTGCTCTGAATCTTCGATCGCTGGTCGGCAGCCCATGCGACCTCATAGCCCTGGCGCGTCAGCCAAAGCTCGAGCATCAGGCCGCTCTCGACCGCCTCTTGCTTGTAGTAATTGGGAACCAGAAAGACCTTCATAGCGTTGCAGCTTTCTCGCTCAAAACCGATACCTGGGATTGCAGCACGTCTTGCGAGCGGTCGCCAGATTCAAATCTCGTGCCGTACAGGAAAAACTCAACGTTGCCCTTGGCACCATGAATGGGCGACACGCACACATCGACCGGGAACAGCCCCTTGGCAGCAAAGAGCTCAACCGCCGCCACGAGCGTATCGCGGCGCACGGCGGGATCGGTCACAATGCCGCCCTCGCCCACCAGCGCCGCCGGAGCCTCAAACTGCGGCTTTACGAGCGTGCAGAATGCACCCGTAGGCGCCAGGCACGCCAGTACCGCATCGATAATGTTCGCGATGCTGGTAAACGAGACATCACACACAGCCAGGTCGATGGCGCCGGCATAGCCAAGCTCAGGCAGCTGCGTCACGTTTGTGCGCTCATGCAGCGTCACGCGATCGTCCTGACGCAACGACCAATCGAACTGGGCGCGACCCACGTCCACAGAGACAACAGTCGCAGCTCCGCGCTTGAGCAGGCAATCGGTAAAACCGCCGGTAGAGCAGCCCACATCCAAACAGGCAAGGCCCGTCGGATTGATGCCAAACGCATCAAGCGCGCCTTCGAGCTTAAGACCGCCGCGGCCAACATAGGGAATACGCCCCTTCACGTGCAGCGGCAGCCCCGGCATCACCTTAAGACCCGGCGAAGTCAAGCGCTCGCCGCCACTCGAGACCAAGCCGGCCATAAGAGTGCGAAGGGCATCCGCGCGATCGGCGCAGATGCCCTGTGAAATCAGTTCGTCATCAAGACGCACGCGTTTCATGAATGCCATCAACCATTCGTATCCAGAGATGCGGCCTAGCTATCCTGGGATTCGTTTGCCGCATCCTCATCGTATTCCTGTTCGAGCTTATCGGCCTCACGCGGCGTCAACTCAAACTTGTCGACCATATCGACCGCGCGGGAGCCCAGCTCAATCGCCTCGTCAAACAGATCGAGCGAACGCTCCAAGGAGGTATCCTTGGAGCGAACGGTAGCGATGATCTGGTCCAGGCGATCCGAGATCTCATCGAAGTTGCGGACGGAACCCTCTGGCATGGCTACTCCTCGACGGAGTCGGCCTCGACGGCCTCAGCAGCGTCCGCATCCTCGGCAAGTACACCGGCGGCAGCCTGAGCGGCAGCGACCTTGGCGGCCGCCTCGGCAGCCTGCGCCTCCTCGCGAGCGCGATCTTCGGCCAGCAGCTCCTGGTACAGATCCTCACCCGGCAGCTCCTCGCTACGAGCGATCTTGCCCAGCACGCCGTTGACAAACGACGCGGACTGATCGGTGCCATAGGCCTTGGCAAGCTCGACGGCCTCGTTGATCACGATGGCGTCCGAGACTTCCTCGTCGGTGAGGAAGCGCATCTCGTAGACGGCGATACGCAGCAGGTTGCGGTCGGCGCCGGGCATGCGCATAAGATCCCAGTTCTTGGCGACGGCGCGCAGGGCACAGTCGATGCGATCGATATGCTCGTAGGCACCACGGCAAAGCTCGAGCGCATAGGGGTCGAGGGGGCCCTTCGAGATCAGGAAATCGCCCTCGAGGACGCGCTCGAGCGGGCTGTCCGTGGCCTCGGCCTGAAACAGCAGCTGCAGCGCCTGACTGCGGGCAAGCGTGCGCCCGCGATAAACCTTAAGGCTCAAAGGTTACTCCTTGGGGAAAACGAGGCCGTCAATGCAAACGTCGACGCGCTCGACCTCGACGCCCACCTGAGCATCGATGGCGGCGACCACGGCGGCGCGAACGGCCTCGGCGAGTTTCTTGAACGGATAGCCAAAGAACACCACGACACGCACGGTGAGTGCGAGCTTGTCGCCAACGACCTCGGCCTCGACCGCCGGCTCGGAAGCCGGGGCCTTGGACGAGAGCATCATGGAGACAAGATTAGTGGCAAGGTCCTTGACGCCAACGGAGGCGATGCCCTCGACATCGGACACGGCGCGCGAGACGATGGCGGTCAGAACATCGGGCGAAATGCCGATGCCGTCAATCTTGATTTCCTGGGGCATGAGTCCTCCTAGAGAAGTTGGTTGCTAGACGCGGGAGACGAACTTGCCGTCGCGGGTGTCAACCTTGATGACCTCGCCCTCGTTGAGGTACATGGGGACCTGGATGACAGCGCCGGTGTCGATCGTGGCCGGCTTGGTGGAACCCTGGACGGTGTCGCCCTTAAAGCCCGGGTCGGTTTGGACAATGGTGGTCTCGATGAACATCGGCGGGGTCACGCCCATGAGCTCATCGTCGGCGAAGAGCAGCTGGCAGATGTCGTTCTCGCGCAGCCACTTGGAGTTCTCGCCCACCATGTCCTCGGGAACGGGAACCTGCTCATAGGACTCGTTGTCCATGAAGATGTAGTCGGTGCCATCGTTGTAGAGGTACTGGAACTCACGGGTGGTGAGCATGACGCTCTCGAACTTGGTGCCGGCGTTGCAGGTGTTCTCGACGACGCGGCCGCTCTTGATGTCGCGGGTCTTGTAGCGCACAAACGCGCCGCCCTTGCCCGGCTTGACATGCTGGAACTCGACGATGGTGTAGACCTTGTCCTTGATGCGGAGACCGAGGCCGTTCTTGAAGTCGGCGGTAGAAATGGTAGGCATAGCGACCTTTCTTGTTATGGGCAGAACGCACAAGCGTCCAAATTACATACGATAGAAATTATACACTTGCAGGCGGCGCCTGCGGCGAGCGCATAAAAAGAGAACGCGGGGCGTCCGAATCGATCCGGACGCCCCGCCCCAAACTATCTACCGAAGTAGACTAGCAGTCGATAATGTGCAGGTCGTGCGGGGTCTTGGTGAAGGGCTCGTAGCCGTTCTCGGTGACCACGCCGTAGTCCTCCAGGCGCACGCCGCCCACGCCGGGCAGGTAGACGCCGGGCTCCATGGTGACAACCGAGCCGATCTCGATGGTGTTCTTACTGCGGTTGAAGTTGGGCAGCTCGTGGATGTCGATACCAACGCCGTGGCCCAGACCATGGTTGTAGTAATCGCCATAGCCGGCATCGCCGATGATCTTCTTAGAGAGCTTGAAGATGTCGTTGCCCTCGACGCCCGGATGGATGGCGGCGACGCACTCCTCGTGTGTACGGCGCACGAGCGCGTACAGGTCGAGCTGCTCCTGCGTGGGCTCGCCCATCACGACGGTGCGTGTCATGTCGGAGCGGTAATCGCAGTAGCCCGCGCCGTAATCCATAAGAACGAAATCGCCCTTCTCGATCACGCGGTCGCTCGGCACGGCATGCGGGTTGGCGGTGTTGGGACCGCTCGCCACGATGGAGCCGAAGGCCAGGCTGTCGGCGCCGTTGGCGAACATAAAGTTCTCGAGCTCGTTGCGAACCTGCTTCTCGGTCATACCAGGCTTAATAAAGCCGAGCATATGCTGGAAGGCGGCATCGGTGATCGACTGCGCATGGCGCATGAGCTCGATCTCCTCGGCATCCTTGATGGCGCGCATCTTGCGGATGTCGTCGTGCATCAGCGTTAGCATGCAGGCGACGGAACGGTCCTCCAGGCCGCGCTGAATACCCTGGTAGAAGTTAATCTGCATATCGTCTTCGACAGCGCAGACACGGCACTTGTTGGCTGCGATCTTGCCGGCGACCCAGCCGGGAATGGTACCCTCGTCCATGTCGTAGACCCAAGGGCTGCCGGCGGGCGTGTTCTCCTCAAAGCTGTTGAGGTAGCGCGAGTCGGTGCGGAACAGGCACTGGTCGACCGTAATAAACGCAGCGTGCGGGAACTCGAAGGTGTAGTCGAAGACGCCCTTCACGCCCGTAAGCCAACGAAGGTTGGCCTCGTCGCGCACCACGATGGCGTCGTAGCCACGCTCGGCCATCAGGGCACGGACACGCTCGATACGACCGGCAGGACCGGCAGCAAACTCAGACATGCAGATTCCTTTCTTGTTGTCTCTATATAGACGGGACGGGTCTCAACCGAACGACGAAATCGCATGCGATCCGCAACCGATTGAAAACCCGCCCCTCAACATGATACGAAAGACAATGGATGTCAATAAATCTTAGAGAAGTTCTTTGCGTGAAGCCAAGTAGGCGTGAGTATGGCGCTCAAGAACCTCGTCCTCAACGCTCGTTAGACGAATGGCGCCAAGTGCCGCGGGCAGCGGCAACATGCTGCGGTTCGAGCGAGCGAACTGCTGCTTGCGGAACTCCTCGATATATGCGGCAGGCTCCAGATCGAAGGCAAGTTCCTCGATACCAAAGTCCTCCAGGCAGTCATCGACCTCAAAGACGTAATCGATATCGAAGTCGCAGGCATCATGTGCTAGGCGCGCCTCAAAGCGCATGCCCTCGGATAACAGCTGATAGGCAGGAACCTGCGAAGCAGCATCGCCCAAGCAAGCGCGCAGAGTACGCTCCCCCGTCTTGCCAAAATCGAGCGCATGGCGGGCGCTCGGGTTCGTGGCCATCAGTACGTCCTTGCGGGCAGTCTGAGACCATTGAACTGCATTGACGAGCGCGACCTCCTCGCCCGCGAGAATCTCGGGAACGGTCTCAGTAAACTGATTCCAACGGGTCTTGCTGCTCGAAAGCATGGTACCAACAAGTACCACATAGCCGAGCTTGAGGTACTCGGGATCCGCCTCGCGAACAAGGTCGAGGTCACACACGACCAAGCCCGGCTCAGGACGGAACGCGATAGCGGGAAGCGCATTCGACGACGAGGCGACGAGCGGCTTCATGGTCGTCGCGACCGTGAGCATGGCGTCGAACGTCGTCGGCAGCAACGCGCACTCGGTGCGGCCGCACCACTGATTGGCACACCAGCTAACAACCGAGCAGGTTGCGGCATCGCCAACGGCGACAACCAGATCGTCACAGGTAATGCCATTGGCAGTCAGGGCGCCAAAGATAGCATCGGCATCAGCAAGCGTGGCACCAGCAGGCGAAACCTCGAGGGGAAGCTGTGACATGACAAAACCGGCGTCGACCAGCGCATGCTCGACGACCTCACCAAAACGCTCGGATGTGGCGTCGTTCCAAACGACCATCGCGCGCTTAGGCTTGCCCACAGTCGAGGCAAACATGCGCGACAACTCATCGAACGCGCCCAATCCGACACGGACATCGACGCTGCGGTTTTGGAAATTGATCAGTTGACGACGAATCATAGCAGCCCACGCTCCAAAAGCATCTCGGCACAAAGGTAGGAAACGTCCTCGAAGGACTTGTTGCGAATATCAAGGGTAAGGTCGGCGGCCTGGCGATACAGCGGACGGCGATGCTCAAACAGGCGCGCAGCATGCTCGGGCGAACGGAAATCGGGGCGCGTGTCGGACCGACGAATCTGTCGAATCGAATCCTCGAAGTCGCCCTCGAGGTACACGCACGTACCCATTTCGTGCATCAGTTCAATATTCACCGGCGTTTCGACGATACCGCCCCCGCACGAAACCAACAGGCTGCGCTCGCTTTGGAGCGAACGGAGCGCCGAGGTCTCGAGCTCGCGAAAACGATCCTCGCCCTCGGTCTCAAAAATCTCGGTTACCGACTTGCCGCAACGGCGCACGACCAGACGGTCGGTATCGATAAAACGCCGCTTGAACATGGTGCCCACGTTGCGCGCAAGCGTCGACTTGCCCGCGCCCAAAAAGCCGATAAAGAAGATATGGTCGCAGCCGTGTTTGATGTGCTGGGACATGACGAGACCTATTCCTCGCAGGGAAGGTCGCGCAGGGCCCGGCGCTCAAAGATACGGAAGATCTGCGTATACCACAGGTCCTGCGTCGCCTGCGGCTTTACCAGGATGGTATCGACGCCGGCGAAGTTGCCGCTCCACACGTCCGTGTAGAGCTGATCACCGATCAGCACCGCCTCGCCGGCTGTGGCGCCGAGGCGCTTAAGGCCCGCCTTGAGGGCAAACGGCGCCGGCTTCATGGCGTGGCTGATGGCCTCGAGTCCCAGCTCGCGCGCAGAGCTCATGACCTGGTCGCGATGCCAGTTGTTGGACACCATGCACAGCTTAAAGCCTTTGGCGCGGGCGGCGTCGAGCCAAGCGGAAACCGCGGCGGGAACCTGCTCGGTGTCTCGCGGCACCAAGGTGTTATCGCGATCGAGCAGAATGGCGCGCTTGCCGTCGGCCCACAGGGTATTAAGGTCGATGCGATCGACCGAGGCAACGTAACGTTTGGGGCTAAAAATCCTCATACTAATTCCAAGACTGTTGATGCTCTTCGTAGGTTTGCGAGAAGTACTCCTCGTCCTGCGTAATGTAGAAATACAGGTCATCAGAGTCGGTCGGCTCAAGGGTGGCCTTGAGCGCCTCGAGCGACGGAGAGCAGATGGGCGTGGGCGGCAGGCCCTCATGCTTATAGGTGTTATACGGACTATCGCTCTGCAGGTCGTCGGCGGTAACCTCGCCACCGGTGACATACATCATAGTCGCATCGCTATTGAGATAGCGCAGGCCATCGAGCTTGCCGGCAAGGCGGTTGTAGAAAACCGAGGCCACATGCGCACGTTGATCGGCGTTGAGGCCCTCGCGCTCAACGATAGAGGCCAAGTTGACGATGTCGTAGTCGGACATCTCCACACCGTAGCGTTCCTTGATCTTGGCTTCGCAGCTCGCAAAGTCAAGCGACTTGTACTCGGTCTTAAACTGATCGAGCATAGCGCGAATCACGCCATCGGCCGTCGGCGAATCACCCAACGAATAGGTCTTGGGGAACAAGAAACCCTCGAGCGAGTCGTTAGCGGCGCCCTTAAGGAAGCTATAGTCGTCCACGTAGTTGGAGGCCTTGGCCTGGTTGAGGAAGTCTTCCTTAGAGATGCTGTCGTAGGCCTGGGCCACACGGTCGGCGACTTGATCGACCGTTAAGCCCTCAGGGATAGTCAGCGCATTGGAGCCCGCGTTGGGGCCTTCCATGAGCTGCTGAACAACCTTGGTCGCATCCATGAGTGTGGTGAACGAATAATCACCAGGCTTGAGCGACATATCGGCGTTGAGCTTTTTCACCGCCGCATAGTAATCCTTGGGATTTTCGACGATATGGTTCTCGGAGAGAATCGAGGCGATCGTATCGCCCGAAGCACCATCGGGAATGGTCACCGTAACCTGCTGACCAGCCGTAACCTTCGTATCCTCACCGGCAAAGAAACCCTTGACGGCCGGCACGACAAAGAAAGCGATCGCGGCAAGCGCCAACACGGCGACGACGCCACCGATAATCATAGGCACCGGGGAGCTTTTCTTTTGAGCACCGCGACGAGCATGCGTGTTGTAGCTCGAGCGGGTCGCCGGAGCAACGCCATGCGAACCACGAGCGTGATGCGAATGCGATTGGGGGGCCTGCGTTCGCTGGGTAGGTGCCTGCTGCTTAAAGCGGGTGCCGCCTGCAGGCTGGGCCGTACGAGCAGTGGGCTGCTGAGCCGCGTGAGAAGCCGAATGCTGAACCGAACGAGCAGAAGGCTGCTGACCCGTCCGTTGAACAGGTTGGGCCGAACGAGAGAAGGACTGCGCCGGGCGCGCGGCAGGCTGAGCTGCGCGCTGCGTCGGCTGTGCCGGACGCTGGCCAGGCTGGGCAGGGCGCGACGCCGGCTGCTGTGTACGATTCGGCTGGCGCGGATCGGAAGCACTAGGCATGCGAAACCTCCTCGTTTTTACGATCGAGCCACGTCTGCAAAAACAGGCTGGCGGCAATCATGTCGATCTTGCCCCTCATCTGCTTTTCGTTGAGTCCCTGCTCGCGCAGGATACGCTTGGCCTCTTGCGAGGACAGACGCTCGTCCTCAAACTCCAAAGGAAGATCGAGCTCGTCGGCAATCTTTTGCGCCACAGCGGCAACGCGCTCGGCCTGAGGGCCGGGCTCACCGGCCATGGTCAGGGGACGTCCGCTTACCAGGATGTCGGGCTCATAGTCCTCAACCAGGTAGCGGAACGTCTTGGCCATACCGGTGACCTCGGCAGCCGGAAGCACCTTGACAGGCATCGCCATCTTGCCATCACGGCTCGAGACGGCGATGCCAATCCTGGTCTCCCCTATGTCCAGCGCGAGCGCAACCACAGCGACTTCTTAGATTCTTAGGCGCCGAGCGCGGTCTTAGCGGCCGCAAGGGCATCGGCGATGCCGGCAGCATTCTTGCCACCAGCCTGGGCCATGTTGGGACGACCGCCACCGCGACCGTCGACCAGACCCGCGATCTGCTTGATCACGTTACCGGCGTGGAAACCGGCCTTGACGGCGTCATCGGAGCCGGCAGCGAGCAGGGCCGGAGTGCCCTTCTCAGTCACGCTGGCGACGACACAAGCGACAGGGCCGGCGACCTTCTGATGCACGGTATCCCATACGTTGCGCAGGTCGGCAGCCTCAAGGCCCTGGAGCTCAGCGACAACGAGCTTATAGCCGTCGAGCTCGACGGCGCCCTCGATGGCGCTGGAGATAGCGTCGGAGGAGCCACCGGTCAGAGCCTTCTTGAGCTTATTGGACGTCTCGCGCAGCTCGGCCTGCAGGTTCTCCACGCGGGCGGGAACCTCGTCTACGCGGCACTTGAGCGCAGCGGCGGCGGCGTCGACGAGCGCCAGGCGGTCGGCCATATAGTCGAGAGCACCCTTAGAGGTCACGGCCTCGATACGACGGACATTCGAGCCCGTAGAGGACTCGGAAATGATCTTGAACAGGCCAATCTCAGCAGTGTTGGCAGCGTGCGTGCCACCGCAGAGCTCGCGGGAGAACGGCTGGTCCTCGGCGCCCACGGAGACGACGCGGACGACATCGCCGTACTTCTCGCCAAACAGAGCGACAGCGCCGGCGGCCTTAGCCTCGTCGATGCCCATGACACGGGTCACGACCGGCTTGGAAGCGAAGATCTGCTGGTTGACCAGGTCCTCGACAGCCTTGAGCTGCTCAGAGGACAGAGCCTCGAAGTGCGTGAAGTCAAAGCGCAGGTGCTCGGGCGTCACCAGCGAGCCGGCCTGGGAGACGTGCTCGCCCAGGACCTGCTTAAGGGCGGCGTCGAGCAGGTGCGTGGCGGTGTGGTTGCGGCGCAAGAAGCCACGGCGCTCGGCGTCGAGCGCGGCGGTAACAGCGGCACCGACAGTCAGCGTGCCCTCGGCAACGTGGGCGACGTGAGCATACAGGCCGTTGTGGTTCTTGGTATCGGAAACGGTCAGCGAAACGCCCTCGGCGGAAAGCTCGCCGGCATCGCCCTGCTGGCCACCCATCTCGGCATAGAACGGGGTGCGGTCAAGCACGACCTCGACGTCCTCGTCGGCGGCAGCGGACTCGACGGACTCGCCGTTGCGCACGATGGCGACAACCTTGGCGCCCTCGATCACATCGTTGTCATAGCCGTCGAACTCGGTCGCTGCGACCTTGTCGGAAAGCTCGACCCACACGTCGTTGAAGCTGCCCCAGGCGTCGCCCTTGGCATTGGCGCGGGCGCGGGCCTTCTGGTCCTCCATGCAGGCAGTGAAGCCGTCCATGTCGACGTCGTGACCAGCGGTGCCGGCGATCTCGACGGTCAGGTCGATGGGGAAACCAAAGGTGTCGTGCAGCTTAAAGGCAACATCGCCCGGAAGCGCAGCACCCTCGGCAAGCGCTGCCAGGGCCTCATCCAGGTAGACGCGACCGTAGTCGAGCGTCGTGGAGAAGCGCTCCTCCTCGGAGGCGACGATACCCTTGACGAGCGCGACGTTCTTGAGCAGCTCAGGATAGGCCTCGCCCATCCGAGCGTTGACCTCGTCGATGAACTTAGTCAGGAAGGCGCCCTCGATGCCCAGCAGGCGACCGTGGAACACGGCGCGGCGGAGCAGGCGGCGAAGGACGTACTCGCGACCCTCGTTACCGGGCAGGATGCCGTCAGAGATCATGAAGTCGACGGCACGGGAGTGGTCGGCGATGATGCGAAGAGAACGGCTGGCGCCGGAGTAATCGTCGGCGTCATAGGTCTTGCCGCTGATCTCCTCGCCCAGCTTGATGAGGTGCTGCATCAGATCACCGTCGTAGTTAGCAGTCTTGTGCTGCATGATAGCGGCCATGCGCTCCAGGCCCATGCCCGTATCGAGGTTGCGGTGCGGCAGCTCCGGCATGGAGCCGTCCTCCTGACGGTCGTACTGGGTAAAGACGAGGTTCCAGAACTCAAGGAAGCGGTCGCAGTCGCAGCCGGGCTTGCAGTCGGCGCTGCCGCAGCCGACCTCCTCGCCCATATCAAAGTAGATCTCTGAGCACGGACCGCAGGGACCGGTGGGGCCAGCGGCCCAGAAGTTGTCGTCCTCGCCCAGGCGGGAGATGTGGTCCTCAGCAACGCCCAAAGAACGCCACACGTCGTGGGTCTCGTCGTCCTCGGTAAAGACGGTAAAGTACAGGCGGTCGAGCGGCAGCTTGAACTCCTTGGTGATGAGCTCAAAGGCCCAGGCGCAAGCCTGCTCCTTGGAGACGCCGCCAAAAGAGAAGTCGCCAAGCATCTCGAAGAAGGACAGGTGACGGCCGTCCTCGCCGATGCAATCGATGTCGTTGGTGCGGACGCACTTCTGGCAGGAAATCGCGCCGATCTCCTTCATGGTCTTCTTGCCCTGGTAGTACTCCTTAAACTGGTTCATGCCGGCGTTGGCAAGCAGCAGCGAAGGATCGTCGGGAACAAGAGACGAAGAAGGATAGAGCTTAAGACCGCGCTCCTCAAAGAAGTTGAGGAACTTGGAGCGGATCTCGGCCGTAGTCATTGACGGGTAGTCAGCACTCATAGAGGGAATCTCCTCGGTTTCACATCGAAACAGTTCAAACGTAACGATATTACCATCCCACCGCGCAAGTGCAAAAAAGAGGGCCGGCACAATGCCGGCCCTTCAGCGAAATTGCATGTTAGCGCGTATGAATATTAATCCGAATTACCCCGCTAGTTGTCATCATCGTCCATGGAGCCGTCGATGCCGGTTTTGGTGTCGTCGTCCGTATTGGAATCGTCATCCTTGGCGAAAGGGTTCTTGAAAAAGCCCGTCGCGTCGGGCTGAAGACCCGAGAGCTTAATCCAAGGATTATCGAGCTCGGGCTTGGGCATAGCCTGGGCCTCGGGCGCAGTCTCGTTGCCGATGAGCTCGGACTCGTAAATGAAGGTGTCGTCGCCGAGCGCGTCGTAGGCGGCGACCGGGTTGCCATCGGCATCGCGGTACGGTGTGCCCTTAAACACGGCGCCGTCATAGGCCACAAGCTGGCGGCCGGTCTCATTCTCGAAGTAGAACACGAAGATACCTTTGAGGGCCGCACAAAGCGGGATGGCAATAATCATGCCGATGGGGCCCATGAGTGCCGAGCCAATAACGAGCGCCGTGAGGCTCATGATGGGATGCACCTGCACCGAGCTCTGCATAACCTTAGGCGAAATCACGTTATCGGTGACGTTTTGCGCGACCATCGTCACGACGAGCGTCCATAACGCCAACATGGGGCTGAACATGAAACCGAGCACTGTGGCGATTGCTGCGCTCACCCAAGGACCGACGACTGGAACCAAATGCATGATGCCGGTAAAGATAGCCATGAGCGCCGCATACGGATGGCCGATGATCATAAAACCGATAAAGGCGAGGAAACCACCGCAGATGGACGTCACGACCATACCGCGCATGTAGCCGCCGACAGAGCGAGAAAGGATGGCGACCATAAAGCGGTACGTGGTCTCCTTCTCCTGACCGATGATGGTGCAAATCTCGTGGTGCATGCGAGGGTAGTCGCAGGCCATCCAGTACGCAAGCACCAGACCAAGGAAGATCACGAACAACTGCGAGGCCGTATTGGTGATGAGCGGGAACACACCGCGGCCAAGCTCGGCAGCGATCTGAGACACGTACTTTGATGCCACAGTAACAAGCGACGAAAGATTATCGTCCAAATACTCCTTGAGCGGCGTGTTGTTGAGCGTCTTGGCATGCGAAATCATCTCGTTGAGATCGCCACCCGCAACACGAAGCTGCTCGGGCAGACGGCTCAGGACTTCCATGATCTGACCAAAGAGAATCGGCGACAAGATGCAAACGACACCGACGAGCACGGCAACAACAACAATAAGCGCGATAAGCGAACCGATGCCGCGATTCACGCCATGGTGCTCGAGCCAGTTGGTGATCGGGGACATCACAAAAGCAATGATGGAGCCGACGGCAAGAAACTCAATAACCGGTGCCAGGATGCCCATAAGGTTAAAGATGACAGCAGCAATAACAATGCAGCCGACAACAGCCCAAATGCGCAGCGTCAGAATGCGGGTGTCGCGCAGCACGCGATCGGTTTGTTGGGGGTGCTCACTCATGAACGAATCATCACTCCGTCGGGGTCGATCTTGTCCTGAATCTTCTTAAGCGTGCGGCGCAGCAGACGCGAAACCTGCACCTGAGAAATACCCAGCTTCTTGGCGATCTCGATCTGGGTCATGCCCTTCACAAAGCGCAGCTCGATCACCTCGCGCTCGCGCGGCGAGAAATCGCGGATGGCTTCCTCGATCACCAGGCGGTCATCGGTAAAGTCGAGCTCGTTGTCATCGTCGGCGTAACGGTCGAGAATCGACGGCGCATCGTCGGAATCGGACGCACCAGGAGCCTCGATGGGCACCGAGGTATAGGCCGAAGACGATTCCATAGCCTCGAGGACCTCATCGACAGTCACATCTAGATACTCAGCGATCTCCTCAACCTTGGGCGAACGCTGCAGCTCGTTGGTAAGTTTGTCAGTAGCCTGGTTGACCTTGGCCGAGAGCTCCTGCAGACGACGCGGTACGCGCACGCTCCAGCCCTTGTCGCGGAAATGGCGTTTGATCTCGCCCAGGATAGTGGGTGTCGCAAACGTCGTGAACTCGAGTCCGCGCTCGGGATCAAAACGGTCGATAGCCTTGAGCAAACCGAGATAGCCGACCTGCATGAGGTCGTCGAGCGGCTCGCCGCGATTCTTAAATTTGTTGGCAAGAAACCTTACCAGGTTCATATGGGACATGACGAGCTGCTCGCGGGCGTCCGGATCACCGGTCTCCTTGTAGCGACGAAACAGCTCGCGGGTTTTCTCCTTGTCCCAAGCGGTCTTGCCGCTCCGGGAACGTTCGGTCATATTAAATATCCGCCTTGAGGTCGAGGGAAAGCGTCAGGGGCGCCGCAGTCTTTTCGTAGGAGTCGCACACGCTCGCGAGGATGAGCTCGGCATACACCGCAGCCTGGTCGTCTTCATCGACCGTAGCCTGGTCGCCAAAGGTAATAGTCATGCCAACGTGGGTCTCATCGACATCGAATTTGATGGTGATGTCATCGCAGTCGACCGCGGTGCAACCAAAGATGAAAGCCTCCTCGGCAGCCATGCGGATGTCCTCAATGCGATCGACAGACATAGAGCACAGGGCACCAACGTTGGCTGCCGTCATGCGCACAAGGCGAGCGAGACGCGGGTCACCGGCAACGGTCAGCGTGATAGGGCAGGTTGCTTCGCTACTCATCGCAGGACTCCTCAGAGGTCTCGGCGGGCGTATAGGTGTAATACTGAGCCGGCTTGGATACAGACTTCTGACCATCATCGTCGCCCGCGGCGGCCTCGTCCTCGCCAATTAGGACGCGCTCGGTAGGCTGCTCGGCCTCCGCAGCGGCAGCGGCGAGCTTGCGATCGGCGTCGGCTGCAGGAGCCTTCACCTTATTGAAGAGCTTCTGCACAGCACAGGCGGCAGAATCAGTCACGCTCGACACGGCGCTGCTGGCCTCGGCCACACTGCCCGTGACCTCGGAAATGTCGCGAACGACGGCCTCAACCTCAACAAGGTTGGACGTCAGGGCATCGACCGCGGTCTTGCTCGACTTAAGCAGCGGCTCCATCTGGGCAAGCGCCGGCGTAAGCTCATCGACAGCGCCATCGAGCTTTGCCACCACAGGCTGAGCCTCGGCGATGGTGTTGTTGAGGTCGTTCACGGTCTTATCGAGCGAGTCGACAACGGTGCGGGTCTTGCGCAGGGTAAGCGCGAGCTCAACGATAGCCCACACGCCGGCAACGGCGAGCAACAGCAAGGCGATTTGAATGGGACTCATACAAGCCTCCCAAAGGAATCGAAATACAGACGGTTTCCATGGTACCCCAAAGGGGACCGAACATGCCAAGAGCAGCAACGTGGAACAAAATTATCAGCAGCTACTTCGGTGCATTCCCGCTGCGGTCGCGTTCGCTTTGCTCTACGCGCCATTCTTCCCAACCGCGGCCAGCAGGCTGCCAGAACGCGCCGCGCTCCAGTCCCTCGGGCAAATAGCGCTGATCGACCCAGCCTTCGGGATAATCATGTGGATACTTATACACACCGTAATCATCGCTGCCCGGGCGATGGCGATCGCGCAGATAACTAGGCACCTCGCGAAGCCCACTAGAATGGATATCGGCCAGCGCCGCATCGATCGAAGCCTCACACGCATTGGACTTAGGCGCCAAACAAACATAGAGCGCAGCCTGCGCGAGGTTAATACGGCACTCGGGATAGCCAATAACCTCGGCAGATTTAAACGCAGCATGCGCTATAAGAAGCGCCTGCGGGTCAGCGTTGCCAACGTCCTCAGAGGCATGAATCATAATGCGACGGGCGATAAACTTAGGATCCTCCCCTGCATCGATCATGCGCGCAAGCCAGTAGACCGTGGCATCGGGGTCGCTACCGCGCATGGACTTGATGAACGCACTGATGATGTCGTAGTGCATGTCACCGTTTTTGTCATACGTAAAGCCGCGACGCGGGTTGGCAATCTTTACGTCATCCACGGTGATGGGATAGCGCTCCCCCGCCGACGGCGCTGGCGTTCCCTCGGTATCGGGACGCGTGACGGCAATCTCGCTCGCCAGCTCAAGTGTCGTCAGGGCCGAGCGTGCATCACCCGCGGCCAGCGTACAAATGGTCTTGACCGTATCCTCATCGGCCGAGAACTTACCGTTCAGGCCATGCGGAGCCTCGAGCGCACGCTCGATCAGCGTGGCTATGTCCTCGTCCTTAAGGTGTTCAAGTTCCACCACACGACCACGCGAGAGCAACGCCGAGTTGACCTCGAAGTACGGGTTCTCCGTCGTGGCACCAATCATAATGACGGTACGGTTCTCAACCGCATGCAGCAATGCATCCTGCTGTGACTTCGAAAAGCGATGAATCTCGTCGATAAACAGGATGGTGCGACGGTCGTACGTATTCAGACGCGTCTTTGCCTCGTCGATCACGCGACGCAGGTCCTTCACGGTACCCGTGACGGCGCTGACCTCGACAAACTCACTCTTGGTATGGTTGGCGATAATGTGGGCCAGCGTCGTCTTGCCCGTACCGGCCGGCCCGTACAGTATCACGCTCGAAAGCACATCGTGCTCGATCGCGGCACGCAACCATGAGCCCTTACCGACGGCCTTTTGCTGGCCCACATACTCGTCGAGCGAATTGGGGCGCATGCGCACCGCAAGCGGCGCATTCTGAAAGGAACGCTCGCGCGTCGAAGCAGAAAAAAGGTCGTCCATAGCCATCCCGTGCATCAATCAAAAAAGTTATCCACTAACAGTATACCTAATAGATACGAACTACCGTTCGTTAATATAGGTACGGTGCGGAAACTTCAATCCCGGAAACAGCTTGCTCGTGAGCTCGCAGAAATAACCGTCCGTCATGCTCGCAATGTAATCCACGACCGCCTGGTCCTTATCATTCTGCCAGGCATAGGCGCGATCGTAGTAGGAAAGCTGCTGCTCGATGCGCGAAATATGGTGCTTAAAGATGTACGAGGGCTCGTCACCACTGTTTAGATCCCGCAGGCAACGGTCGTAGAGCTTTTCGAACGCCTCACGCAGCTCCACCTCGGAATCGCCTTCGATACCACCCTTGCTATAGATCTTCTCGTAGTTCTCGCGCTTGGCTCGGCGGATTTCCTCAAACAGGTCCTCGCTCATCTCGATGCGCGGCTTACCATAGCTGTGCTCAACGATATCGATGGAAGCGTGCGTGAGGATCCAACTGTTGTAGGCACCGCCCCGGCCATCATCAAAAGCGTCGGGCGAAAGCAGGCCAGCCGCGATCGCATCCTGGCGGTCGCGACCGACGTAGGCAAGAATATCCGAGATGCGAACGACGCAGCCTTCGAGCGTCATAGGACGCAGATGCTCAATTGCGCTATAGCCCGTGGCAATGCAATCCTCAACCGTCTGGTCAAACTGGTCAAAAGAACTCATGTCCGAGAGCTCAAACACACGCTGCTCGTACTCGCCGTTATGGCATAGCACGCCGTCAAGCGTCTGGAGCGACACGTTGCGGCCATACAGCGTGTCGAGCACTCGGACCGACTGCACGTTATGGAAAAAATAACGCCCCGTACGCTCATGATAGATATCGTTGAGGAAGCGCTCGCCGGCATGGCCGAAAGGCGTGTGTCCCAAGTCGTGACCCAGGCCAATCGCCTCGATCAAATCGCAATTGAGCCCCAAGGCGCGACCGATATCGCGCGCAATGCGGGAGACAAGCTGCACGTGCAAACCGCGGCGTGACAGATCGTCATTGCTACGGAAGCTAAAGACCTGCGTTTTACCTGCATAACGGGTGTACGACGGAAGATGAAGTATCTTTTCGGTATCGCGCATAAATGCCGGACGCATGAGCGTGCCTTTGTCGGCAGCGCGGTCAATACGACGAATGACCTGATCGTCGTTGCAACGATACGGGTTGACGACACCCGAGGCGCGGTCGGCGGCAATACGCTCGACCAGATCGGGCGACAACGCCGCGGGAATGCGATCCATGCGCGCCTTGATGGCGGCTGTTTCTTGATTAATTGCCATGGCATGCTCCTTAAAAAGGGCGCGCAAACGGTTACACCGTACTACCCACGCACTCGATTATGGCAAAAATCGGCACCAAAAACGGGAGCAATGGCAGGGAGCGCGATTTTGTGAAGAGGCAGGAGAGGGCAAGGACCAGGAGCGCGACGGCAAATGCCACGATGCCGCCCAGAGGGTCAAGCGTGCAAAGCGCGAAGAGCGCCTTGACGTCCCCCATGCCGATGCCGGGGGCGTGGCGAAGGCGCCGCCAGAGCGACTCAGTGAGCACAAGGGCAAGGTAGACGATGACCGCAAGACCGGCGTGGTCAAGCGCCGTGGTAACGCCCTTGTCGAGCCAGACGCCTGCCAACGCCGCCACCGCACACACGCCGGCAAGCTCATTGGGAAACCGTCGCTCACGGGCATCAACCAAAGCACCGGCAAAGATGCAAATCCAAAATGGGATGTAGGGCATCGTGCACCTCCTTGGGCAGCTACTCGAAAGCAAAAACCACCACAAAAGTGCCTGTCCCCTTTGTGGTGGTTTTGGTGGTGGTTATTTGGCGCCTTGCATGACCTCGTCGAGGGTAACGTTGACGGCGTGCTGCGTCGGGACCCAGTCGACCTTTAGGAACAGGGCCGCCACCGTGATGGGAATATAGCTGAACATAAAGATCGGGAAGGTAAATAGGTTGGTCACCAAACGCCACTTTTGCGCGCAGTGAATATGCTTGTACTCGAAGATGGTGGTGAGTAGCGCCAGGATAAAGAAGGTCTGGTACATCATCGCGAAGGTCATAATGAGCGAGGCGGCACAAGCCTGCATCTCGACCTCGGTGGCCAAGAAGCCATGCGAAAGTCCGCCCACGATGAGGAAGGTCGCGTTGGCGAGCATGGAGATCAGGGACAGCAGCATGCCCGGAGCGATGGTCATAAACATGTCGTAGGCAGCAAAGCGATGATAGCGGAACGTCGACTTGACCAGGTGCTTACCGTAGGTAAAGAACACCTGGTAGAAGCCCTTGGTCCAACGCATGCGCTGTTTCCAGGACGCCTTAAACGTCACGGGCTGTTCGTCAAAGAACTCCGCCGGCGCATAGCCAATGCGAATGCCGTGAATGGCGCAGAACGTGGTGAACTGGATATCCTCGGTCAGCGTATGGAACTGCCAGCCGTGCATGCCCTCGATAACGCTGGCGGAGATGAGATAGCCCGAACCCGAGACAGCGCAGGACGTCTTGCAGATATTACGCGCGTTGTTGAGGAAGCGCGCCTCGCGCAGGTACCAAGTGGCATTAGCTGCCGAGATCCACGAGCTGCCGAAGTTCTTGGAATTGCGATAGCTCGTGACCACATGGAAGCCCTGGTCAAAGGCATCGTTCATCTTAGACACGTAATCGCGGGAGATAACGTTGTCGGCATCGAAGATAAAGTAACCCTCAAACGTGTCGGGATACTCGTTGAGAATGCGATCGAAACCAAAGTCCATGACCCAGCTCTTGCCCTTACGGGCCAGGTCATTGCGTTCATAAACAATAGCACCGGCCTCGCGCGCAAGCTGCGCCGTGTTGTCGGTGCAGGCATCGGCGACCACGAAGACCTCGATGAGCTCGGACGGATAATCCTGGTCCTTGATGGAGCGTACGAGGTTGGCGATCACGGCTTCCTCGTTATGCGCCGCGATAAAGAAGGCATAGCGGTGGAGTTTTTTGGCCTTGGGAGGCGCGACCTCGCCACGAAGAGCACCGATGACAAAGAAGACCACCTGGTACAGAAAGCAGACCGTGAGCAGCGTGACGACAATCTGGTTGAAAATCACGATGGGTGTGTTGGTTTGTAAAAAGGCGAGCATGCAGGCTCCCAGGAACGCATTACGTAAACAATCGTATATCTTACCGCAGGCTTACCGAGTTCAAGAAACCACCTAATACCGGCTAGGCTTCGAGAAGGCCAAGCTGCGGGACGATGTCGTCGCCGGCGGCGGTGCGGCCAATCGAGCGCGGGGCCAGGTCGTCAAGAACCGCAGCGAGATCCCACGGCAGCTCATCGCGGCACTCAATACGCTCCCCCGTCACGGGATGGTCGAATGCGACGCGCCAGGAATGAAGGAATTGCCTGGTCAGACCCTGATCGGCGCGTGCATCGCACTTGCCGTAGAGTGGATCGCCCACGCAGGCGTGGTTGATATGGCGCATATGCACACGAATCTGATGTGTGCGGCCCGTAAACAGATGGCACTCGACGAGCGTATAGCCGTCGTCAAAACGCGTGGAATCGAAGCGCTCGAGGACCTTAAAGGTCGTAATGGCCTGGCGCGCGAAAGGGTCGTCCGAAACCGCCATCTTGACACGGTCGCGCGTAGAACGCGCAATGCCGGTGTTAATGGTGCCCTCATCCATAGCGATATGACCGTGAACGAGCGTGATATAACGACGATCGAGCGTACGCGTGCGGATGAGATTTTGGAGCGCGCGCTGGGTGTCGTCGTCCTTTGCCGCAAGCATGAGACCCGAGGTATCGCGATCCAAACGATGCACGATGCCGGGGCGGTCCTCGCCCTGCACGGTGCCCAGATGGTCGATACCGCAGTGATAGACCAGGGCATTCGCGAGCGTACCGCTCTCATGACCATGTGCAGGATGGCACACCAGGCCGCGCTGCTTGGAGAGCACGATAAGGTAGTCGTCCTCATAGCGAATGTCGAGCGGGATGGCCTCGGGAATCACATCGGTGGGATCGTGCAGCTCGGGCAAATCGACCGAAATACGATCGCCGGCGCGCACGGCATACTTTTTGGACAGGCAGGTCTCGCCATTGACACATACGGCACCGCCCTCAATCAGATGCGCGCAGGCAGAGCGCGTGGGGCAGCCGTCGTTGGCGCCCAGATAGGCATCAAGGCGCTGACCAGCGGAATCATCGGCAACGAGAATATGGATGTCGGCCATTAACGCTCATTCCTTTCGCGAATCTTGCGGGCACGCTCCCCACGTTGTTTAGCCTTGCGCATGGCGCGGGCCTCGTCACGGGCGTTAAGCTCGGCGGTCGCATCGACCTCACGGGCCGCGGGACTCAAGAACATGTAGCCGAAGAGGGCGAGCACGACGCCCAAGGTAATGCCGATATCGGCCACATTGAAGACGGGGAAGTCGATGAAGGTGGTTGCAATAAAATCGGTCACGAAGCCAAAGGCCAAACGATCGATAGCGTTGCCGATAGCACCGCCCGCAACCATCGCCATGCCCACAACCTCAAGATGGGCGAGCTGGGGTGCACGAACGAGGTACACGGCAATAGCGATAATGACCGCCAACGCCAGCACGGCAAACGCGATGCCATGCCCCTCGCCCATACTAAAGGCAGCACCGATATTGCGGACAAACATAAAGTCGATGACACCGGGGATGACAGTCACATGCAAAGCTTCGCCCACGGCACGAACCGCAAGCTTGGTCAGTTGGTCAACAAGCAGCACAACGAGCGCTACCCCACCAGCAACACCCAACCGCCAACGCAAAGGCGGCGTCATATCCCCAGCACGACCCAAATCAATCCCCTACCCTCAAGAACATCGAATTCCGTTTAACGCAAGTAATCATCTTATAGTGACAAACGCCAAACGCGCAGCATATTCACCAACGCTAGCGAAATAACCAGCTAAAAACGAAAGCGGCATTCCGAAAAACAGAATGCCGCTTGGACGTGACAAAAGTTGACGTTGGGGACGTTCTTGTTTGACAGTCGTTTAAGAACGTCCCCAACGGTTAGTTCAGCGCATCAGCGCAGCGCTTGCAGATGTGAGCGTGGCCGTTGTACTCGCCGACGGTGGTGCGGTAGTTCCAGCAACGGTCGCAGCACTCGCCCTCGGCAGCCTCGATGGCAACGGAAAGATCCTCGCCCTGGGTCAGCTCAACATCGGAGACGATGTAGAACTCGGCCAGGTCGACGGCCTTGTCGCCGGTCAGCAGCGCGTACATCTCGGCGGGAACGACCGCCTTGACGCGGACCTGCTGGCTCTTGGTGAAGGTGCCGGCAGAACGGGCATCCTCAAGGGCCTTGGTCACGGCGCTACGGAGCTCGAGCGAAGCCTCGAGCACGCCCTCGAACTCATTGGCCTCGTCGACCGTGATGGGCGACTTGTACCAATCGAGCAGCGCGGCGTACTTCTGGTGATCGACGCAGCCAGCGGGCGCATATGCCATGGCCTCGTCAACCGTGTAGGACAGGATCGGCTGCAGGTCGCGCATGAGCATCGAGAAGAGCTCGGCCAGCACGGTCTGGGCGCTGCGGCGCTCGAGCGAGCCGGGCTTGTCGCAGTACAGACGGTCCTTCAGGGCGTCGAGGTACACGTTGGAGAGCTCGGTAACCACGAAGTCGTAGAGCGCACGGTAGGCGCGCGGGAACTCGTAGCTGGCGTAGGCATCGTCGACCTCGGCCTGGACCTGAGTCAGGCGGGCAACCATGAGCTTGTCGAGCGGCAGCAGGTCGGCAAAGGCGACGCCGTCGGTCTCGGGCTCAAACTGACCCTCGAGCTCGGAGAGCAGGAAGCGCAGCGTGTTGCGGAAACGACGGTAGGCATCGGACGTACGAGCAAGGATCTCGTGGTCGATTGACACGTCGGAGCTGGTATCGACGGATGCAACCCACAGACGGATGATGTCGGCGCCCATCTCGTCGCAGACCTTGTTGGGGTCAATGACGTTGCCGAGCGACTTGGACATCTTGCGGCCCTGGCCGTCGAGCGTGAAGCCCTGCGAGACAACCGCCTTGTACGGAGCGTGGCCGTTGGCGCCCACCGAGGTGAGCAGCGAGCTCTGGAACCAACCGCGGTGCTGGTCGGAGCCTTCGAGGTACACATCCGCCGGATACTCCAGCTCGGGACGGTACTCGCAGACGGCCTTCCAGGAAACGCCGGAATCCCACCACACGTCGAGGATGTCCTTATCGGCCTTGAGGTGATGGCCACCGCACTTGGGGCAGACGCAGGCCTCGCCCAGGTAGCTCTCGGGAGCGTCGGTGAACCAGGCGTCAGAGCCCTTCTCGTGGAAGAGCTTGATGACAGCGTCGAGCGTGGCGTCGTTCATAACCTTCTCGCCGCAGTCGGTGCAGGTGTAGCTCGGGATAGGCACGCCCCAGTTGCGCTGACGGCTGATACACCAGTCGGGACGCTGCTCGACCATGGCACCGATGCGGTTGGCCGCGTGGGCCGGATACCACTTGACGTTCTCGCGGACCTCCTTGCCAGCCTGCTCGCGCAAACCGGTCTTGTCCATCGAGACAAACCACTGGTCGGTAGCACGGAAGAGCACCGGGTGCTTGCAGCGCCAGCAGTGCGGATAGCTGTGCGTGATCCTCTTCTCGAGGACCAGGGTGCCGCGCTCGCGCAGGAACTCGATGATGTGTGGGTTGGCCTCATCGGTGTCCATACCGCTGAAGGGGCCACCGGTGCCAAACTCCTCACCGGTGTAGAACTTGCCGTCGTCATCGACCGGCATGCAGATGTCGGTGATGCCCTCCTTGAGGCAGGCAAAGTAGTCGTCAACACCGTGACCGGGCGAGTTGTGGACAATACCGGTACCGTCGTCGACACCGACGTAATCGGCCAGCAGCGCCACGCCCTCGACACCGTCGAAGATCGGCTGCTTGTAGTGGATGTGGTGGAAGGTCTCGGCGGGAACCACATAGGGCTTGCCGTCGACCATAACCGGGGTGTACTCCCAGCCAAACTCCTCGCAGCACTTGGGAGCCAGGTCCTCGAGTATGACCTCGGCGCGGTCGTCGTGCTCAACGGCGACGTAGGCGGCGCCGGGCTTGAGGGAAACTGCCTGGTCGGAGGGGATGGTCCACGGGGTGGTCGTCCAGATGATGAAGTCGACCGGGCCGTCGAAGTCCTCGAGGCCGGCGGGCTTGGAGGTCATCTCGAAGCGCACGAAGATGGACGGGCTCGTCTCGTCGGAGTACTCGATCTCGGCCTCGGCCAGCGCGGTGTGGCAGTGCTTGCACCAGTGAACCGGCTTGTGGCCGCGATAGATCATGCCCTTGTCGAACATAGCCTTGAAGACCTCGATGTCGGCGGCGTCATGCTGGTGATAGAGCGTCAGATACGGGTTGTCCCAATCGCCGAGCACGCCCAGGCGACGGAAGCCGGCCTTCTGCAGCTCGATGTTCTCGACAGCGAACTTGTTGCAAAGCTCGCGGATCTTAGCCGTGGAGGTCTGGTTGAACTTCTCGGTGCCGAGCTTCTCCTCGACTTTATGCTCGATCGGCTGGCCATGGCAGTCCCAACCGGGGACATAGGGAACCTCATAGCCCTGCATCATCCAGTAGCGGTTGATCATGTCCTTGGAGATCTTGTTCATGGCGTGGCCGATGTGGATCGGGCCGTTGGCGTACGGAGGGCCGTCGTGCAGCACGAACTTCTTGTGACCCTCGTTCTTCTTCAGAACCTGCTCGTAGACCTTGTTGTCCTGCCAGTCCTTGAGTCGCTTGGGCTCGGACTTGGAAAGACCGGCACGCATGGGAAAACCGGTTTTGGGCAGATTCATCGTCTGCTTGTACTCGTTTGCCACGGTACCCCTTTCATGTCGTGGGCGCGCACGCCCGTTGGGCACCAAAAAAGCGCCCGTCCCTACAAGCTGGGACGAAGCGCCACAAAAACGGGCTGTATGCCCGCAAAAGCTCTTCGTTTAACCACCCAGCTTAGATGCCCTCGCCCGCGTATTCGCGCGCTCGCATCCGTTACTCGGCTGGCCTGTATCGACGACCATCTCGGCGATATCTACTAAGACGTGCCTGCGCGGCACGTCCGTTGGGACCGCAGCTCCGGGGTGATTTTCATCGGTCGCATGCACGGGTTCTCAGCGCTCCCCGCTCTCTGTGGCATGCGGACGGCCGACTACTCGTCCCCATCAACGCTTATGCGGAGTATGCTAGCACGTTCCGCGCCGGCGAAAAACCCTCAACACTGGTTTCATACGTAAGAAATTTCTCGTGGTCGTTAGCCTTCTCTAGGAGCAAAATACCTGAAAGCACTTTAACTAACGAAAGAAGGCTGCCATGCGCACAATCGGAATGAGCGACTACACCGTCGGCGAGGATTGCTTTACCGAGCTGCCCGCCGCACTGGCGGAGTACGGCGCGAAGAAAGTCGCCATCATTGGTGGAAAGCGAGCCCTAGCTGCGGCGCTGCCGGGCATCGAGGCGGCGCTTGAAGGTACCGACGTCGAGATTCTGGAGACGCGCGTCTACGGCACCAACAGTACGCGCGCCAATATCGCCAAGGTCGTGAACTCCCCCGCTTGCCAGCAGGCAGACGTGCTTATCGCCTGTGGCGGCGGCAAGGCACTCGACACCGTCAAGACAGCGGCAATCGAGCTCAAGAAGATTGTCTTTACGGTGCCGACGATTTGCTCTAACTGTTCCGCCGCGACCGCCATTGCCGTCGTCTACAACGACGATGGATCGCTCGAGGGCTATTCGTACCCCAACCGACCGGCGCACATCTTCATCAATCCCAAGATCATCGCCGAGGCTCCGGCGGAGTACTTCTGGGCCGGCGTGGGCGACGCCCTGTCCAAGCAGCCCGAAGTCGAGTACGCCACGAGCGCCGGCGACCTGGAGCACACCGCCGGCCTTGGCCTGGCTCTTGCCCACACCTGTTCCGAGCCGCTGTTTACCTATGGTGTTCAGGGTCTTGAGGACGTTCGTCAGAATCTGTCGAGCGAGGCCGTCAAGCAGATCGCGCTCGACATCGTGGTCAACACGGGCTATGTCTCGAACCTGACCAACCAGAACGATTACTACTACAACTCGAGCGTGGCGCACGCGTTCTACAACGCCACCTGCAGCATTCCGCGTGAGGGCACCTACCTGCACGGCGAAGTCGTAAGCCTGGGCGTGCTGGTGTTGTTCGCCTACACGGGCGACACCGAGAACCTTAAGCGCTATGCTGACTTCAACAAGCAGATGGGGCTGCCCGTAACGCTTGAGCAGGTCGGGCTTTCCGAGACCGATATCCCTGCCCTGTGCGAGCACGCGCACGCCACCAACGAGTGGAAGCAAGGCAACCCGGAGCCCTTCACCGACGAAAAATTCGCCGCCGCCATCAAGACCGCCAACGCCTACGGCCACACGCTCTAGACCCAGGCCAAAACCACCACAAGGGAGCAGTGCCCTTGTGGTGGTTTTTTATTGCTCCAGCATGCTGGGGTCGAACTCGCTTGCCGGAATCACACGGTACCCGTGACGCAGCAGCAGATCGACGAAAACACCGTTGCCCGGTGTGAGCTTGCCGCTGAAGGTTCCGTCGTAGATACGGCCTATACCACACGAAGGGCTGCGGCCCTGGAGGATGCACGCGGTGATCTCTTCCGGCCCGCCCGCCTGCTCGCACATGTCGAGCGCGCGCTCGGCACCCAGCCGAAACTCGCGATCGACTGAGGTACCCTCGCAGGTACGGACCTCGCCGTCCACGATCTCGGAAGGATCGCGCGGTGTGGGCAGGCCGCCAAAAACCTCGGGACATACGAGGAGTACCTCGGTCCCTGTGCGCTCGCACGCTTCGACCAACTCGCGATGATAGTTGTCGAGCCCGTTATACTTGCAGCTCTCGCCCATCAAGCAGGCGCTCACCACGATCTTCATTTCCATCCCTCTCAAGCAAAACGCCCCATTTGAGAAAGCTGCTCAAATGGGGCGTCGGCGTTTACTGGCTCGACCGCGGCTTTACTGTTGCTTGGGCATCAGCGGATTCTCGCGCGTGAGGAGATTCATAAACTCCTCGCCCGTGATCGTCTCCTTCTTGTACAGATAACGAGCCAGCTCGTGGAGCTTAAACTTGTTCTCCTTCAGGATCTGCAGGGCGCGATCGTGCGCGTCCTCGATCAGCTTAGCGACAATCGCATCCACGCGCTCGGCCGTACCGGGGGCGCAGGTGAGCGACGTGTCCTGATTGAGATACGCGTTCTGCACGGTACCGAGCGCCATCATGCCAAACTCGTCGGACATACCAAAGCGCGTCACCATGTTGCGGGCGAGCTTGGTGGCCTGCTCGATATCGTTGGCGGCACCGGTCGTCATCTCGCCAAAGATGAGTTCCTCGGCCGCACGGCCGCCGCAGTAGACGGCAAGCTTGTCCAAGACCTCCTGGCGTGTCGTCAGGAAGCGCTCGTCCTCCTCGACCTGCATGGTATAGCCAAGAGCACCGCTCGTGCGCGGCACGATGGTGATCTTGGTAACCGGCGCGGAACCCTTTTGGCGGGCAGCGACGATGGCATGGCCGATCTCGTGGTAGGAAACGACCTGCTTCTCGTGGTCGGAAAGCACCGTGGACTTACGCTGTTGGCCGGCAATGACGACCTCCACCGACTCCTCGAAGTCGTCCTGGGTTGCACGCTTGCGACCCTCGCGAACGGCGCGCAGGGCGCCCTCGTTGATGATATTGGCCAGGTCGGCGCCCGAGGCACCGGGCGTGGCGCGGGCAATCGCGGTCAGATCGATCGGCGGCTCGGTCTTCACACTCTTGGCGTGGAGCTCGAGGATGTTCTTACGGCCGGTCAGATCGGGCAACTCGACGGGGATGCGGCGGTCAAAACGACCGGGGCGCAGCAGGGCCGGATCGAGGCTGTCGGGACGGTTGGTGGCAGCGAGGACAACGATACCCTTGTGGTTATCGAAGCCATCCATCTCGGTCAGCAACTGATTGAGCGTCTGCTCGCGCTCGTCGTTGCCGCTAAAGCCGCCGCCATCGCGCTTCTTACCGATGGTATCGATCTCATCGATAAAGACGATACACGGGGCCTTTTCCTTGGCCTGCTTAAACAGGTCACGAACCTTTGCAGCGCCGCGACCAACAAACATCTCAACGAACTCAGAGCCCGAAATGCTGAAGAACGGAACACCGGCCTCGCCGGCAACAGCCTTGGCAAGCAGGGTCTTACCGGTACCCGGAGGGCCAACAAGGAGAGCACCGCGCGGCAGCTTGGCGCCGATCTCCTCGTAGCGCTGCGGCTTCTCCAGAAAGTCGACGACCTCCTTGAGAGACTCCTTGGCCTCTTCCTGGCCGGCGACGTCCTTAAAGGTCACGCCCACGTCCTTGGAGGCAATCACGCGCGCGCCGGACTTACCCAGTCCGCCGCCGCCAAAACCGCCGCCGCCAAAGTTCATCGACGGGCCGTCATCACCCATGGCCTTCTTCATGCGGCGGTTGAGCCACCAACCGATGAGGAAGAAAATCGCCATGGGAAGAATGAGTGTGAGCAGGTAGTAGGTCATCAAACCCGAGTTTTTATCGGGAACGACCGACTCCAGCGAAGCGCCAGACTCAAGCACGCGATCGGTAAAGCCTGCATCATTCGGCACACCGGTCGTCTTATAGGCGATGTTCTCGTCCTCGCCCTTCTTGGTGTAATAAATCGAGTAATCGTCCGTGTTGTACTCGACCTTGTCGACACTCTTCTTATCGAGCGCTTTGACAAACGTCGAGTAATCGGTCTTCGTAATCTGCTGCGTGTGACCGATGTTGGGGAACAGAACGGTCGAGAGCACGAGGTAGACGACGAAGGCGATGAGCACGTAGAGGATCATATTCCGTCTACGCTTGTTGTCATCCATCTCCATCTGCTTGAACTCCATCTACTGGGGTTGATAATGCTTTCTAGAATACCCAACCCGGACGGCGATAAACCGACGCCGGGCACGAAAGGACAGAGATGGCATCACTGTAAGTCGGCAAGGTTCAAATCTATACAGGCGACGGCAAGGGCAAGACGACGGCTGCGCTGGGGCTCGCCTTGCGCGCGACGGGCTACGGACTCGACGTGCTTATGCTGCAGTTTGCCAAGAAACTGCACTGCGCCGAGCATGGTGCGGCGCCCCGTTTGGGTCTGCGCATCGTACAGGCCGACCGCGACACGCCCGAGGCCTGCGCGGCACAGATTCTGGAGCTCGCACATGAGCAGATATCACAGGTCGATGTTCTGATTTTGGACGAACTCGGCGAGGCCATGCGCCGAGGTTTCGTGACGCGCAAGGATGTGGAGGGGCTGATCGCACTGAAGCCTACCACCACAGAGCTCATGCTCACCGGCCGCGGGCTGCTGCCGTTGGCCGACCTCGCGGACTTAGTCACCGAAATGCGCCCCGTCAAACACTACTTCGACGAAGGCCTCTTAGCCCGCCAAGGCATCGAATACTAATTGATCCGAAGGGGACGGAGGAAAACGGATCATCGACATCGCGACGGAGAGCAATGATCCATTTTCCTCCGCCCCAAGGGATCATTAGGCGGTGGCGCGGCCGAGCCAGTTGCCGCTGTGGTGGTAGATGGTGAACATCGTGGCGGTGATGAGCCAGGTTACGGGGTAGACCAGCAGCAGGTGCTCAAGCGACGGATCGAACGGCATAATCGCAAACACCCAGATCACCCTGAGCACGACGGTGCCAAAAATCGTGAGCAGCATCGGCTGCAAGCTCACGCCGGCACCGCGGATGGAACCCGAGGCGTTCTCGATAATCGAGAAAATCGCATAGAACGGCGCAATGAAATGGAGGATGGTCGTGGTGTACGCCGAAATCGAAGCATCGTCGACAAACAAACGCGACAGCGGACCCGAGAACACCAGCAGCACGGCAGACAGGCCACCAATGAGCATAAACGACAGCACGAGCGACGTATGGTAGCCCTTGCGCATGCGCTCGTAATTGCGCGCGCCAAAGTTCTGCGCCGAGAACGTAGTGATCGATACGCCGAGCGCCTCGGTCACCATCCAGATAATGCCATCCAGGCGCCCAGATAGACCCCAAGCAGTCGTGACATCGGCGCCAAACGAATTAACCGACACCTGGATCAGCACGTTCGAAATCGAATAGGCAGCCGATTGAAAACCGAGTGGCAGACCACACGAGATCATACTCTTGCAAATACCGCGATCGATGCCGAGCTTAGACAGCGAAAGACGCCATGCACCCGGAGCGTGCATCATACGAATCACGACCATCGTGGCGTTGGAGCAAATGGTCAGCGCCACCGCGATGCCGCAGCCCAGAGCCTCCATATGAAGCACGGCAACGAAGATGACATCCAGCACCGCATTAACAAGGCAGCCGGAAGCGATGATCACAGCAGGCCCGCGCGTGTCGCCCACGGCGCGCAGCAATGCCGTTCCCATATTGAGCAGCAGCGCCGCAACCATGGCGGCAAAATAGCAACGAGCATAGGCCACGCCCTCGGCCAATAGTTCATGCGGCGTGTTCATAAGCACCAGCATGGGCTCAACGAACACTATGCCAAGAATCGAGAAAACGATACCGCCCACCAGTGCGAGCGTCATGGCTGTATGGACCGAACGACTCAGTCGTTCATCATCGTGCTGGCCAAAATACTGACCGGTAATGACCGCGCAGCCGGCGCCGACGCCAACGCAAAAGCCAATGCAGAGCTCGGTGAGCACCATCGTGGCTTGAATGCCACCCAGCGCGAGCTTGCCGCCAAACTGGCCAACGATATACGTACCGATAAGCGTGTAGGCCTGCTGAAAAAACGAACTAAAAAAGATGGGAACGCACAGCGACAGCAATTGCTGCCAAATGACTCCTTGCGTTACATCAATAGCCGTAGATTTCTTAGCCACACGCCCTCCCCACACGCATACGTCAAACAGCAAAACAGCAATTTAAAACCAAAACCAAAACCAGCTTAGCACCGACTGGCGGCGACCGAAACACCCCGAATTAGAGCGCGGTGCGGAAAACTGCCTAGTGATACAAACCCGGCTGGTAGTGATACTCATTGCTCACGTGCGGGCACAGCTGCCAAAAGGCGACGGCGCTCGCCGCGGCCACGTTAAGCGAATCGACCCCGTGCGCCATCGGAATGCGCACCGCGTGGTCACAGCCGGCAATGGTCTTGGCGCCCAAGCCGGCACCCTCGGTACCCATAAAGATTGCCAAGCGGTCAATCTCCTGCAGCACGGGATCGTCCAGCGATACGGAATCGTCCGTCAACGCCATAGCGGCACACGAAAAACCGGCATCGTGCAACGCCGCCAGCCCATCATGCGGCCATACGCGCGCCTCGCTGCCAATGCGCGTCCAAGGCACCTGGAAAACCGTGCCCATGCTCACGCGGGCCGAGCGACGGTACAGCGGGTCACAGCAAGTGGGGCTCACCAAAATGCCATCGACGTTCAGCGCAGCCGCCGAGCGGAAAATCGCGCCGACATTGGTGTGATCGACAATACCCTCAAGCACGCACACGCGCACCGGACGATCCCCCGCCGCCTCGACGACGCCGCCCAAGAACTCATCAACCGGAATCTGACGCGGGCGACGGAACGCCGCCAGCGCGCCGCGCGTCACGTTAAAGCCCGTCAACTGCTCCATGAGCTCCATGGAGGCCACGAACACGGGAACCGGACCCGCTCCCTCGCGCACGACAAGCTGGTCAAACAGCGGCATCATCTGGTCGAGCCAGCGCTCGCCCAAAAGAAAGCTCACCGGCTGGTATCCGGCACGCACCGCGCGCTCGATAACCTTGGCGCTCTCGGCGATAAAGATGCCCTTTTGCGGCTCCAGCACACAGCGCAGCTCGCGCTCGGTCAGCCGCACGTAGGCATCGAGCCGCTCGTCCTCGAGCGAATCAATTCGCAGAACCTCAACGGCATCAGTCATAGCAGCCAGCCCACACCCTTCTTTACAGCACATCTATACCAAACGAGGCGACGCTAAGCGCCGCCCCATGCATTCAATCAACCCGATGATACCGTTCACGCCAGACGATTTACGCCTCAACGCGATGATACGTCACGAACTCATAATCGACGCCCTCGTCACCCTCACCGGCGGCAATCGTCGCGACCCCGCTACGCTGCGCAATCTCCCACGCGGGATCGGCGTCCAAGTCGGGAAAGTACGTGTCCACGGGATGGACGCAGTGGTTATGAGTGACCTCGGCCTCCACGCAGTACGGCAAAAACTGCCGATAGACATCGCCGCCACCGATCACCCAGGCAACGAGCTCATCGGCAACCGCAGAGAGCGCTTCGTCAACGCTATGCACCACGTCGACGCCCTCGGGGGCAAAGCTCTCGTCGCGGGTAAGCACGATATTGCGGCGGTTCTTGAGCGGACGCCCGCCGGGAAAACTCAGCAGCGTCTTGCGCCCCATAATGACCGGGCAACCTTTGGTGCACGCCACAAAATGGCGCATGTCAGCACGATTGGACACCACCATGTCGCCCTCGCACCCAATGCCCCAATCGTCACACACGGCGACGATAGCAGATAGCTTACACGTCATGAGCACCACCTACACCGCAATGGGAATGTTCTTGACCTGCGGGCCGTGCTCATAGCCCTCGACGATCAGGTCATCGGTCGTAAACGCATAGAAGTCATGCACATCGGGGTTGAGCGTTACCTTGGGTGCCGCAAACTGCGGACGCTCGATAAGCTCGCGGACGATATCGACATGACGATCATAGATATGGGCGTCGGCGATCACGTGCAGCAGCTCACCGGGAATCATATCGACCGACTGCGCGACCATCATCAGCAAAATGGCGTACTGGCACACGTTCCAGTTGTTCGCGGCCAAAATGTCCTGGCTGCGCTGGTTGAGAATCATGTTGAGCGTCGGCTTGTCGTCCTGAGGACGCTGCGTCACGTTATAGGTCACGCTATAGGCGCACGGATAAAGGTGCATCTCGGACAGATCGCTAAACACGTACGTATTGGTCATAATGCGACGACTATACGGCGTGTGCTTGAGGTCGTACAGCACACGGTCCATCTGGTCGAAGTCGCCCTCGGCGTAATGGCTCTTCTGACCAATCTGATAGCCGTAGGCTTTACCGATGGAACCGGTCTCATCGGCCCACTCATCCCAGATATGGCTGTTGAGGTCATGCACGTTATTGGACTTCTTTTGATAGATCCACAGAATCTCGTCCATGGCAGACTTAAGCGCCGTACGACGCAGGGTGAGCGCGGGGAACTCCTCGCGCAGATCATAGCGCGCCGTGACACCAAAGTTTTTAATGGTATAGGCAGGGGTGCCGTCCTCCCACACCGGGCGGACCTTTTGGCCCTCGGTGGTGGTGCCATGGTCCAAGATATCGCGGCACATGGTTACAAACTGTTGATCAGCTTTGCTCATTGACCCTCCTGTCAGTCGCCTACAAGCGAGATTCATTGTAGCCCAGGCGCACGTGGCCCCACAGCCCAAACATAAGCCCTCATTTTCTGACATATGCCAGAAATTCCTTGCGCAAATCCGCACGTTCGCTATTCTATTGTTGACATATGTCAGATTTGGAGAGTGTATGGCTGGAAGACGCGAAAAACTGCGCCGCGTCGGGATCATCCCCGAATATCGCGGCTTTACCCCCGATGGCCTTGCCAGCGGAGACGCTATCGATATGACGGTCGATGAGCTCGAAGTACTGCGCCTGTGCGATCTGGAGGGCCTCAATCAGGAGGCCGTCGCCCTGCACATGGGCATCGCCCGCGCCACGGTGGCGGCAATCAGCAGTCGCGCGCATCGCAAGGTGGCAAACGCGCTGGTCAATGGACGGGCGATTGTCATCGAGGGCGGCAATATCGCATACTCCCCCATCACCACGACAACGGCCGCATGGCCAGCAAAGGAGGTCGACACCATGAGGGTGGCAACCACGTACGACAACGGCAACATCTTTATGCACTTTGGCCGCAGCGAGCAGTTCAAAATCTACGACATTCAGGACGGCAAGGTGCTCAACGAGCAGGTCGTAGGCACCGGCGGCACCGGCCACGGCGCCTTGGCAGGCCTGCTTGCCAACGGTGGCGTTGATACGCTCATTTGCGGCGGTATCGGCGGTGGCGCTATCAACGCGCTTGCTCAAGCCGGCATCACGGTCTATGCGGGCGCCCAGGGCAGCTGCGATGCCTGCGTCGAGGCCCTCATTGCCGGCACGCTCGCGCAGACCGGCGAGGCCACGTGCGGCTGCCACGGCCATGACCACGAGCACGCCCATGAGCACGGCGAATCCTGTGGTTGCCACGGCCATCACGAGCACGAGGGCCACGAGGGCTGCGGCTGCCACTAGCGGCACATACCCCGGCGCCAGCATGCTTCCGTGCGTGCGACAACCTGCGAACGAACGGCGAAGGCCGCCTGGAGTACCATCCAGGCGGCCTTCGCCATACACGACTCAACCAGTCGTTATTTCTTATTGCGCATCTGCGCTTCCATCTGGCGCAGCAGGTCCATATCGGACTTGGGGCCGCCCGTTCCCAGGCCGCCCATGCCGCCCAGCCCCATGGCATCCAGACCGGGAATATTGGGCATGCGCATCTTCTTGCCCTTCTTACCCTTCTTGCCCTTCTTGCCGCCGGCCTGCGCCTGATTGGCCATCGTGCGCATGCGGCCCATCATCTTATTCATCTCGCCCCACTGCTTCATAAGGCTATTGACCTCGGTGGGGGTCACGCCGGCGCCCTTGGCAATGCGGGCACGGCGCTGGCCGTTGATGATGGAGGGGCGAAGGCGCTCCTCCTTGGTCATCGACATGATGATGGCCTCGTTCTTATCGAAGATACCTTCGTCCAGGTTACCACCCATCTGGTTAAGCGCACGCTGGCCACCGGGGAGCATGCCCAGAATGCCCTTCATGCCGCCCATCTTCTTGACGGCCTTCATCTGGTCGAGCATGTCGTTCATGGTAAAGCCCTCGCGCAGCATGCGCTCGGCGGCCTCGAGCTGCTCGGCGTCGGCCGCCTCCTGGGCCTTCTCGATAATGCCGACAACGTCGCCCATACCCAGAATGCGCTTGGCCATACGATCGGGGTAGAACGGCTCCAGCGAATCGGGCTTCTCGCCCATGCTCACAAACTTGATGGGCTTGCCGGTCACCTGGCGCACCGAAAGCGCGCCGCCGCCACGGGCGTCGCCGTCGAGCTTAGAGATGATCACGCCGTCAAAGTCGGTGCGCTCGGCGAAGGTCGAGACGACGTTGACGATATCCTGACCGGTCATGGCATCGACGACCATCAGCACCTGATCGGGCTTGACGGCCTTCTTGATGTCCACGGCCTCCTGCATCATCTGCTCATCGATCTGAAGACGTCCGGCGGTATCGACGATGACCACATCGCGCAGGTGGTCGACGGCCTCCTGGATGGCGCCCTTGGCGATATCGACCGGGTGCTCGCCGTCACCGCGGAAGACCGGCACGCCGATCTCGCCGCCGAGCGTGGCCAGCTGGTCGGCAGCAGCGGGACGGTAGACGTCGCACGCGGCGAGCAACGGCGAGCGACCCTGCTTCTTGAGCAGGTAGGACAGCTTTACGGCAGCCGTGGTCTTACCGGAGCCCTGCAGACCCACAAGCATGATGACATTGGGAATACGGTTGCTAAAGACGAGCTTGCTCTCGGTTGAGCCAAGCATCTCGGTGAGCTCGTCGAGCACGATCTTGACGACGTTTTGCGCCGGCGACAGCGACTCCATGACCTCGGCGGTCATGCAGCGCTCCTTGGTCTTGGCGACGAACTCCTTGACGACCTTGAAGTTGACGTCGGCCTCGAGCAGCGCCATGCGAATATCGCGCATGGCCGAAGTAATATCGGCCTCGGTCAGCTTGCCCTTGCCGCGCAGGCGGTCAAATGTGTCGTTGAGGCGATCGCTCAGGGAATCAAACACTAGTCACTCCTTAATTGGACTCGCCCACCAGGGCGCGGCAGAAATCTTTGGCATTGAACTCCTGCAGGTCATCGACCTGCTCGCCCACGCCCACGCGCAGGATCGGGAGCTTGAGTTTCTCGGCCACGGCCATGGCGATACCGCCCTTAGCCGTGCCGTCGAGCTTAGTCATGATAATACCGTCCAGGCCCAGCGCCTCGTTAAACTCGAGCGCCTGGTTCAGACCGTTTTGGCCCGTCGCGGCGTCGATCACAAGCACGACCGAAACCGGCATGGGACCGGCGGCCATATTGGCGGCGCGCTTACGGGTCACATTGACCACCTTGGCAAGCTCGCGCATGAGCTCAGGGCTCGTGTGCAGACGGCCGGCGGTATCGATAAGCACCAGGTCGCTGCCGCGCTTGTCAGCCTCGTCGAGCACGTCGTAGCAAACACTTGCCGGGTCGGAGCCGCGGTCGCGCTTGATGACGGGGACGCCAGCGCGCTGGCCCCACACATCGAGCTGTTCGATGGCGGCGGCGCGGAACGTATCGGCAGAGCCGATCACGACGTTCTTGCCGCGGGCGGCCATGGCGCTCGCGATCTTACCGACTGTCGTGGTCTTGCCGGCGCCGTTGATGCCCACAAACAGCACGCAGCTCGGCGTATCGGAAAACGGATCGCGCTCGATGGGCACAAAGTGCTGTTCGAGCTGCTCGGCTAGGGCACGACGGAGCTGCGGGGCGGTCTTGAGGTTCTTCTTGGCCGCGGCATCGCGCAGGTCATCGGACACCTTGATCGCGACCTCGGCACCCATGTCACCCATAACGAGGGTGTCCTCTAGGTCCTCCCAAAAATCTTCGTCGACCTCGCCGCCAAAGTAAAAGACCTCGTTGAGGGCCTCGCGGCTGCGCTCAAGTCCGCGCGAGAGAGCATCGAAGAATCCCATTATGCATTCACGACCTTTCCGGTTTCGCGATCGAGTTTTTGCGAGACGACGCGACTGACGCCGTCGGCTTGCATCGAGACGCCGTAGAGGACGTCAGCATCCTCCATAGTACGGCGCTGATGCGAGATAACCAAGAGCTGCGTATCGGAACGCAACACATCGAGCGCGCCGATGAGCTTGGACAGGTTGGCGTCGTCGAGCGCCGCCTCGACCTCGTCCAGTACATAGAACGGCACCGTGCGCGTGCGATACACGGCAAAGAGCAGGGCGAGCGCCGTCAGGCTCTTCTCGCCGCCCGACATGAGCATCATCTTGGTGATGCGCTTGCCGCGCGGCTGCGCCACGACCTCGATACCCGTCTCGGCAGGATGCTCGGGATCGGTCATCTCCAGATGAGCCTGGCCGCCCGGGAAGAGCATAGCGAAGATCTCGCGGAAGTTCGCGTCGACCTTCTCAAACGTCACCAGGAACGCCTTGCGCATCTTACGGTCGATAGCCACGGTGATCTTGGTGAGCGCCTTGCGCGCGCTCTCCAGATCGGCCAGCTGCTCCTCGATGTAGTCGGCGCGGCGCTTGAGCTGCTCGTACTCCTCCATGGCAACTTGGTTAACGGGACCAAGGTTGTTGATCTGGCGCACAAGCTGGTTGAGTTCACGCTCGGCGGCATCGCGGTCCGTGGGCGCCGGAAGCATGAGTGCTTCCTCGAGTACCGTGGTGCCATCGGCGGTAATGGCCTTAATGGCGGCTTCTACCTGCACCTCGAGCTTACCACGCGCGACCTTGAACTCGTTTTGCGTGGCGGAAGCGGTATCGACTCGCTCCTTAGCGCGGGCAACCTCTGCCTTGGCATCCTCGATGGTCTTCTTGAGCGAAGCGGAGTCCGCCTCCTCGAGCGAAGCCTGGTCACGCAGACGCGCAGCCCAATCCGAGGCACGCTCCAGCAAGGCCGAATAGCACTCGTGCATGGGGTCGACGCGCAGGCGCAGCAGCTCGAGCGAGCGCGAGGCCTGGCGTGTTCCGCGTATACGACGGTCGATGCCCTCAAGACGATGCTCCAGGTCGGGCACGCGGCCCTTCAGCGAACGCAGGCGTTCGCTCGTCTGGGCTAGGCGAACCTTGGCGTCGGCGAGCTTGCCGGCAGCCTCGGAATCGTCACGGCGAACGCGGTCGAGTTCGTCGTTGGCCTCGGCAATCTGCAAGCCCAGATCGCTTGCCTGCGCGCGAGCCTCGTCACGCGAACGGGTGAGCTCGTCCACGCGCGGGCGCGAAGCGCGAACGGCCTCGGAGGCCTGCTCGCGGCGCTTGGAGATGCGCACGCGCTCGACCTCGGCATTGTTGGCGCTTTGCTCCAAGCGGCCGATCTCGGAGAGCAGCGAGCGGCGCTCGCCTTCAAGACGGGCGATCTCGCCGGCGGCATCGCCCTCAGCGGCACGCGCCTCTTCGACGGCCGCATTGGCCTCGACGACCTGATCCGACACCTGCTCAAACACGGCAGCCAGATCGGGCTCAAGCCCCTCCAGCTCGCGAATGCGACGCTTACGCTCCAGAGCACCCGAGGCCTCGCCAGCATCGAGGCCCACGCGCACCAGGCCGCCACAGCTTACGCGGGCGCCATCGGGAGTCACATAGGTCACACCGTCAACGACCGGCGCCAACAGCGCGGCAGCCAAGTCATCGACCACGTAATAGCCGCCGAGCAGCGCCTCGACGACGGGTCCGTAGCCTGCGCGCACGGACAGACGATCAACCAGGCGGATACCGGCAGCGCCCTCAGCGGCGGTAGAGCCGCTCACGTCGCGCGCCACCAGCAGTGCTTCGCCCGAGGCCTTCTTTTGGTCCAGAGCCGCACGACCGGCACGCTCAAGCGCGGACGTATCGTCGAACAGAAGCGCATCGATATCGCCGGCGAGCAATTGCTCAACCAGGCCCTCAAGCTCGCGCGGGGCTTCGAGCACATCGCCCAGGCGACCCGTTACGTCATCGCCCAGCGCACCCACCAGACGGCTCACGAGCGGCGAGCTGTCGGCCATGCGCGCATCAAGCTTCTTTTGGCTGGCAAGCTCCGAGCGCACCTCGGATAACTTGTTGCGCGCCTCGCTCTCACGATTACGCAAGTCCTTCAGGGCCGCACGGGCGACCTCGGTGGCCTCACGCGCATCGACCTGAGCCTGGCGCGCCTCCTCAAGAGCGCCCTCAAGCTCCTCGGCGCGGTCGCGACGGCTCTCGAGCGAGGCCGTGACCTCCTCGAGCTGTTCATCGATCTGCTCCAGGCGCGAGGCATACATGTTGTCCTCGACCTCGGCATTGGAAAGCGAATCCTTCACCTTGGCGAGCTCGAGCGCAGCATTATCGGCAACGCGCTGCACATCGCGCTGCTCGCGCGTAAGCTGCGAAATCTGATTGTCGAGCGCAACGCGCCGCTCGTGGAGCTCGGCGGCGGCAGGACCAGCGGCGTCAACGTCCTCCTGGACCTGCATATGCGCGCCGGTCACTTCCTCGAGCTGAGCACGTGCGTCCTCGAGCTCCTCGACCACACGACGACGCTGATGCTCGGAGCTCGAAATCTGCCCGCGCATGTCGGACAGGCGCGACACCATGTTATGGCCCTTTTCCTCGAGCAGACGCATGTCTGAGTTAATGCGACCGACCACATCTTGCATATGGCGGCGTTGCTCGCCCAGATCGCCCACAAACAGGCCTTTTTCCTCGAGCATAACTTGGAGCTTCTCGAGCTCGCGCTCCTTTTCACCCAGGCGGTATTGCGCAAGCTCAAGTTCGGCGGCGCCCTCCTTAGAGCGGCTCTCCAGGTCGTTCCACTGCGACTGCAGCGAACGAAGCTCGTCGACGGCCAGCATCTGCGTAAGTTCGTTCGCGCGCGAGGACAGCTCTTTGTACTTGCGCGCGCGATCGACCTGACGCTCCAGTGGTCGCAGCTGACGGGCGATTTCCTTATTGATGTCGCGGGCACGCGTCAGATGCTCGTCCATCGACTTAATCTTTTTGAGCGCACGCTCCTTGCGGCGCTTGTGCTTGGAGATGCCGGCGGCCTCCTCGATGAGGGCGCGGCGCTCCTCGGGGCGGCTCTGCAAAATGGCGTCGAGCTTGCCCTGGCTGATGATGGAATGCGTATCCTTGCCCAGGCCCGAATCGTGCAGGATGTCCTGAATGTCCATCAGGCGGCACGGACTCGAGTTGATGAGGTACTCGCTTTCGCCCGAGCGATACATG
The DNA here is from genome assembly GCA_019419505.1 of Collinsella sp. Classification (GTDB taxonomy): domain Bacteria; phylum Actinomycetota; class Coriobacteriia; order Coriobacteriales; family Coriobacteriaceae; genus Collinsella. The sequence goes on from DXZS01000024.1 coordinate 106,724, forward strand.
CGACGGGTGATGGCGACTTCGTCAAAATCGACGGGCAGCATATGGTCCGAGTTATCGAGCACCAGCGTGACCTCGGCGACACCCACCGGCTTGCGCGCTGACGAGCCCGAGAAGATGACGTCCTCCATGGCCTGGCCGCGCAGCTGCTTGGCGCTCTGCTCGCCCAGGACCCACAGAATTGAGTCGGAGATGTTCGATTTTCCCGAGCCGTTGGGACCGACGATGACGGTCAGGCCCGGCTCAAACGTCATATGGGCGCGGTCGGCAAACGACTTGAACCCTTTGAGCGTGAGGGACTTGAGATACACGGTTCCTCGCTTACACGTGCTTCTTGTTCAGAATCACGCCGTTGGTGGTGTAACCCATGCGGTCGAGCGCTTCGAGCGCGGCGGCTCCCTCGGCTTCCTTCTTAGAGGAACCGGTGCCGCGACCCTGGCGAATGCCATCGATGAGCACCACGGCGGTAAAGGTGGGCGCATGCGCCGGGCCCTCGGAGCCAACCAGCTTATACGCCGGGGGCTCGTGACCGTCGGCTTGCACGCACTCCTGCAAAAACGACTTGGGGTTCGCGGGATGCTCGGCGCGCTCGGAAGCCAAATGCGGCTTAAGCGTACGGTGAATGAACTCCGCCGCGGCATCCCAGCCGGCATCCAGGTACAGCGCTCCCACGAGCGACTCGTAGACGTTCTCGAGGGCCGAATGCAGGCCGCGCGCACCGGTACCGGTCTCGGAGGCACCAAAGATGATGATGTCGTCGATGCCCAGCTCGTGAGAAACCTCGGACAGCGTAGCGCCCGAGACAAGCGACACCTTCAAGCGTGTGAGCTTGCCCTCGTCAAACTCCGGATAGGACTCAAACAGGGAGCGTGCGACCACAGCGCCCAAAATGGAATCGCCCAAGAACTCAAGGCGCTCATAGCTGGCAGAAACCGGCTGGCCCTCGACTGCCGAGGGATGCGTAAGGGCCGCGCGCAGCAGCACCTTATTGTTGAACTCGTGGCCCAGGATTTCCTGGGCGCGCGTAAGTCGGTCGGATAAAGCCAAGACTTAGGCCTCCTTGGCAGCTTCGATAGCGTCGACGGCGTCGGCGACAGAGTTGAGCGAGAGCAGGGTCTCGTCATCGATCTCGAGGTTGAACTCGTCCTCGATAGCCGTAACCAGCTGCAGGCGCTCGAGCGAGTTGGCATCGAGGTCGTCAAAGGTGGTCTCCTCGCTAATTTCGGCAACATCGACGCCCAGAACGTCAGCAGCGACCTCGGCGATCTTGTCGAAGATTTCGGAGCGGTCCATAGCGCTTCCTCTCATAGTGCATGAATACCAAAAGAATGGTACCGCCCGGGCGGTACCAAGACACGGTTCTGATTCTACCCCACGGCGTGCACCGCGAAGCACATAACAGCGCTCTAACTCGCTCTTATAAAACGATACCATCCATAGAGTTGGCGACATTCTCGACCAGCCCGGCGCGCACGGCTTCGGCCGCCGCAAGCGTACCGTTTTTAACAGCCTCGACCGAGGTGGCACCATGGCCGATCAGGACCACGCCGCGCAGGCCCAAAAGAATCGCGCCGCCCTTGGCGTCGCCCGAAAGCTTGGCTTTGATCTCGCGCATCTGCTTTTTGATGAGCAGCGCGGCAATCTTGGTGCCGAGCGAAGACATAAAGGCACCCTTGAGCTCCTGCAGCAAAAACTTGGCAGCGCCTTCGGTGGCCTTAAGCGCGATGTTGCCCGACATGCCATCGGCAACGACGACATCGAAGTTACCTGAGGTGATGTCCGTTCCCTCGCAGTTACCAACAAAGCCGGGAACGGCGGCTTTCATGGCCGGGAAGCAGGCCTTAGTAAAGTTGGAGCCCTTCTCGTCCTCGGTGCCGTTAGCAAGCAGGCCCACGCGGGGATGCTCGATTCCCAGGACGACGCGGGCATAGGCGCTACCCATCTGGGCAAAGCGCACCATGTCATCGACCTCGACATCGGGGTTGGCGCCCATATCGCACAGCACAGTCAGACCGCCGGCGCGATTGGGCAGCGCATTGGTCAGACAGGGTCGCACCGGCTGCTTCTTACCTTCGGCCTGATACCTAAACGGCGTCACATAGGCGGTGGCGGCAGCGGTCATGGCACCGGTCGAGCCGGCAGAGAAGAAGGCGTCCGCATTTCCCTTCTTGATGGCGCGGCACGACAGCACGATCGACGACTTACGCTTGGTCATCACGGCGCGAATGGGATCGTCATCCATGGCGATAACGTCAGGTGCCTCAAGGGCCTCGACACGTGCATGGGAAGCTGCAAAGGGATTGACGATTTCGGCGGGACCAGCTGCCAAAACCTCGATATCGGGATCGGCGGCAAGCGCAGCCTCGATACCATCAAGAACAACCTGAGGTTTCTCGTCTCCGCCCACAACGTCTACACAAACGCGAACGTTACTCATATACATGCTCCTTAAACAAAAATGGCCGACTCATTGAGCCGGCCATTGTGGTTCCATTTGGAACGGCATCGCATCCAGAGTATACCGTTACTCGGTAACGATAACCTCGCGGTCCTTGTAGAAACCGCAGCTGGGGCACACGTGGTGCGGAAGCTTGACAGCGCCGCAACGGGGGCACGTGGACTGAGCCGCAGCCGAGATCTTCATGTTGGCGGAACGACGGGTGTGAGTGCGGATACGACCCTGCTTTTGTTTAGGTACGGGCATAGTGACCTTCCTTATGAACTATCCAGTGTGGCGATTACGCGCAAGTAGCGATACTACCACAGTTTTACTCGTCAAGCTTGAGATTCTTCAATGCTGCAAATGGATTTTCCGTGGCAGCGGCCCATTCGGCCTCCGCCTTGGCGGCGCAATCACATTGCTCGACGTTGAGATTGTTGCCGCAGGTGGGGCAAAGGCCGCGGCAATCGGGCTTGCACAGGACAACGAACGGCGTGTCCATGACGACCGCGTCGTTGATGGGCTCACCCAGATCGACGATGCGATCCTCGCCCAGCAACTCGTAGCCGTCTTCGTAGGCCTCGGGGTCCTCGGGCTCCTCAAAGAGGTAGAACTCCTCGATCTCGCCTGCGATATCAAACGAGGCGGGCTCCAGGCAGCGATCGCACTCGCCGGTGGCGTGAGCGCGGACCATGCCCGAAAGCAGAACACCGGTACCGGCGTTGGTAAAGACCACGTCGTAGGCAATGCCGTCCTGCAGCTGGTACTCCTTCTCGCCCACCGTGTAGGTGGCGACATCGACCTTGCCGGTCAGCGGGTATGAGTCTCCGGGAAACTCGAGCTGCTCGGAAAGATCGACGGTTACGCTCGGGAACTCGGCCATTACCACTGACCGTTCTGCTGAGCGGCGCCCTCGTTGAGCTGCTGACGGCAACGGGTGACGGTGCCGGTCAGGCTCTTAAGGTTCTCCTCGAGGTGCGTAAAGACCTGCTCGGCGTAATCCTCGGCGGCATAGCGCGTCTCGCGCTCGTACTGCTGGGCACGGTCGCGGATGTCGTCGGCCTGCTGCTGTGCCAAGCGGACAATTTCCTGCTCACCGGCAATGGTGAGCGCCTGCTGCTGAGCATCGGCAATGATGGAATCGGCCTGAGCGGCGGCGGAGGCCATAAGCTCCTCGCGCTCTTTGAGGATACGGCGGGACTTCTGCCACTCCTCGGGATAGCTCATGCGGATCTCATCGAGGATGTTAAAGAAGACGTCGGCGTCGATAACCTTCATCTGGGCGTTCTTGCCGAACGGCGTCTTAGCCTCTTCGATGAGCCCCTCGAGCTCGTCGACAAGACTCACGATCCTGTCGCCAGGAAAATTCTCGCCCGGCATCCGGTCTCCTTTCATAGGTAACATATCATCGTGTTAGTTTACCACATGCCACCAGGCAATAAAAAACGTCACGAAAAGCGATGTTTGAGTGCTTCGACCACGTTGGGCGGCACAAACGTCGACACGTCGCTGCCAAGCGACGCGATCTGACGCACCACCGAACTCGAGATATAGCCGTACTGCGGAGCACTCATGACAAAGATGGACTCCAGCTCGCTATCCAGGCGATAGTTGAGGTCGGCCTGCTGCAACTCGTACTCAAAGTCGGTCATGGCGCGCAGACCCTTAACGACGGCACCCGCCCTCTGTTCACGTGCAAAGTCGACCAGCAGGCCGGTGAAGGGCAGTACCTCGACGCCGTCCAAATCACCGAGGGCCTCGCGGGCCAGCGCCACGCGCTCGTCGAGCATAAAGGTGGTACCCACGCCGTTTTTACCCTGCGATTCGGCCACGGCGACGATCACGCTGGGAAAGATACGGCGAGCTCGGCGGATCACGTCGATATGGCCAAAGGTGATGGGATCGAAGGTGCCCGGGACGATTACGCGGTTGATGGTGTCATTCATGGGTGTCCTCCGAAGGCACATCCTCGTCATTTTCGTTCTCGTCAGCATGGTCGTTCTCGTCCTCGGCCACCCAGCGCAGCAAGTCAACCGAGGTAATGCCGTAGCGCTTCTCTCGCACGGTCTTAAAACAAGCCGGATGAGCACCTGCATCGGCTGCGGCATGCTCAAAAAGGGCAAAGGCCCCGGGCGCCAGCAGTCCCTGCTGGGAAAGATTTTGCAGCAGCTCCTCGACCGGCTCGGCGCCAAAGGCATAGGGCGGGTCGAGCAAGATCAGGTCAAAGGGACCACCTGGCACACGGCCGCGCGAGGCGCTCGCCAACACATCGCCGGTAACGACACGCCAACGCGAGCGGTCGCGGCACAGCGACTCGATATTCTTGGTGATCAGACGGGCGGCATTGCGATCGATCTCGAACGTGGTGAGCGAGCGGGCGCCACGCGAGAGCATCTCGATTCCCAGGGCGCCGGAGCCGCCAAAGGCGTCCAGCACGCGGACCTCGTCCAGATCGAAGTCGAACGCCGACATGACCATGGACGCGCATGCCTCGCGCACGCGATCGGTCGTGGGACGGGTGACATCGCGCCCACGCGGCTCTTCGATCTTGCGTCCGCGCCATTCACCGCCGATGATTCTCATCCTCCGCTGACCTCCTTAAAGATATGTCGATAACGCATGGCGACCGCGTCGCGCAAGGGGCGCGTCGCCATGGAGTCAAGGTTGCAAGCATACCGCAAGAGCTCGACCGCGTCCAAATGGGCCCATTCGATAAGATCCTCGTCGGCGTCCAGGTCCACAAAGCGCAGGGTCACGCCGCCGTGCTGGCGGTAGCCCAGAATCTCGCCCTCGTGGCGCAGGCGCAGGTCCATCTGGGCGAGCGCAAAGCCGTCAGAGGTCTTTTCGAGCGACAGGAGACGGTCTTGTGCCGCCGACGCGCCACCGTTGCCCTTGGAGTGCGTCATGACCAGGCAAGTGCCCGACACGCTGCCGCGGCCCACGCGGCCGCGCAGCTGGTGCAGGGCCGCCAAGCCAAAGCGCTCACCGTTCTCGATGACCATGACAGTGGCGTTGGGCACGTCGACGCCTACCTCGACCACCGTGGTCGAGACGAGCACGTCGATCTCGCCGTGCTTGAAGGCATCGATCACGCGGTCCTTCTCCCCCGCCGGCATGCGGCCGTGAAGGCGTTCAATGGTAAGTCCCGGCAGGGCCAGACGCAGTCGTTCGAGCTCGGTTGCCGTATCGTGCAGCGGTACAGGCACGGTCACGCGGCCCTCGTCGTCGCGGGCGATACCGGGTACGTCTTCCAGCTCATCGGCCGAGTCACTCGGCTCCACAAGCGGGCAGATCACGTAAGCCTGCTGGCCCTTTTCATACGCCTCGCGGATGGCACCGTAGGCCAAATCGCGGCTCGACTCGGTGAGCACGCGCGTCGTAACGCCCGCCCCCGGAACAGGTCGATGGCGGATGATGCTCGTGTCCAGGTCACCGTAGACCGAGAGCGCCAACGTGCGCGGGATCGGCGTGGCCGTCATAACGAGCAGGTCGGCACCCGGCCCCTTGGCACGCAGGGCATTGCGCTGGCCCACACCGAAGCGGTGCTGCTCGTCAATGACGACAAGCGACAGGTGCTTAAACGCCACGTCATCCGAAAGGACTGCGTGGGTTCCAAAGAGCACGTCGAGCTCGCCCGATTCCAGCTGGGTATGGATCTGCTCGCGCTCGACCGCCGGCGTGGCACCCGTCAGGAGCGCCCAGGACATGCCAGCCTGCGAGAGCAAGGGGCCGGTCTTATCGGCATATTGGCGCGCCAGCACGCCCGTAGGCGCCATAACGCAGGACTGGGTACCCGAATCGGCCGCGACAGCCAGCGCGCAGGCGGCGACGGCCGTCTTGCCGGTACCGACGTCGCCCAGCAGCAGGCGGTTCATCACGCGCCCGCCATCGCACATGTCGTGCAGGATGTCTTTGAACGCGGTCTCCTGCTCGTCGCTCAACGAAAACGGCAGGGCTTCCTTGAGCGCCGCCAGGTGCTCGCCCGCGGCGTGGGCGTAGGGAGCGACTTCGACCAAGCCGCCGTCGTTGCGCAGGCGCAGCGCCAGCTGAAGGTAGAGGCACTCCTCGTAGGCAAGGCGACGTCGCGCGATATCCCGCTCGGCCATACTCGATGGAAAATGGATTGAACGCAGCGCACGGGCATTACTCATCAGGCGGCGCTTGACACGCAGGCGTGCAGGAATCGGATCGAAGGGATTGCCGATGACCTCAAGCGCACCGCTAACGATGCGGCGCATCCACGCCTGGCTCACCCCATCGCTCACGTAATGGACCGGCAGAATGGTGCCCGCGGCACGCCCGTCCTCGAGCTTTTCGAAATGCGGAGAGGCCATCTGCTTAAAGCCGTAGGCAAACTCGACCTTACCCATCACGGCCAGGCGGTCGCCCTGCTTAAACTGCTGGGCAATCCAGGGCTGACGGAAAAAGGCGACTTGCAGCACGCCCGTCTCGTCCACAAGCGAGACCTCGGTCACCTGCAAACGCGGACGAGGCTGCTTTTGAACAATGCGATCGACCGTGGCGACAATCGTGCACACGGTCCCGATGGGAGCCATCTCGATGGACCAGGAGCGCGTAAAGTCGAGATAGCGGTGAGGGATATGGAGAAGGAGGTCCCCCACCGTCCGAATTCCCAGACGGCGAAGGGCCTCCTCACGTTTACCCGAAACATATTTGAGTCGCGCGATATCCTCGTCGAGCGCATTGCTCTGGGCAAAGCGCTCCGAGACGCGCGGCACGGAGCACAGCTCGGACATGGGCAGATGCCTACTCGATCGAGAAAATCACGGGATAGAGCGGCTGCTCGCCACGATGGGCATCGATCTCCAGGTCGGGCTGAGCCTCCTCGATAGCGTCGACGATCTCCTGGAAGGCCTCATCGGACAGCTCCTCGCCGGCCAGAATCGTCAGCGCGTCGCCCTCCTCTTCCTCCTGCATGCGGTTGATACAGTCGAGCGTGACCTGCTTCACGTCGGAGCCGACCACGTCGATGGAGCCGGCGATGATACCCATGACATCACCGGAGTGAATCGGAGAACCATCAGAGGCGCTGGAATCGCGCACGGCACGGGTGACCTCGCCATCGCGAACCTCGCTGATGGCGTCGACCATGGCGGCAACAGCATCCTCGAGCTCGGAATCGGGCAGGACCGCGAACAGCGCGGAGAACGCCTGCGGGACGGACTTGGTGGGAACGACGGCGACCTTCTTGTCGGTGCAGGCAGAGGCTGCGGCCTCGGCAGCCATGCGAATGTTGCCGTTATTGGGCAGGATGATGACCGAGGTCGCGTTGACCTGGTCCACCGCGCCCAGCAGGTCGGCGGTCGAGGGGTTCATGGTCTGGCCACCCGAGACGATCACGTCAACGCCGAGGGACTTGAGGATGTCGGCCTCACCGGAACCGGCGGCAACGGCGACAAAGCCCAGCGCCTTGGCGGGCTCGGCGGCCTTCTCCTGGTCCTCATGAATCTTGGCGGTACGGTCGTGGGCCTCCATCTCCATGTTGTGGATAAAGACCTCGTAGATCTGACCGAGCTGCAGCATGTGCTCGAGCACCAGGTTGGGCGTATTGGAGTGCACATGGATCTTGTAATCGGGGTAGGCACCCACGAGCAGCTCGCAGTCGCCCATGGAGCCCAGGAACTTAAGGCACTCGTCCTCGTCAAAGGGAGCGTCGGCCTTAAAAAGGAACTCGTTGCAGTAGCGGAACTCCGAGCCCTCCCAGTCGTCGTTGGCCTCGATCTCAACGCGACCAAGGGCCGCGTCGCGAGCAGAGCCAGCGGAATCAAACGTGGCGGAGAAATCCTCGACAACGGTGCTGCGGCCAAGCGCGGCGGCAACAAAGTTCTCCAGGAAGATGGCAAAGCCAAAAGCGCCGGAGTCGACCACGCCGTTCTCCTTCAGAACGGGCAGCAAGTCGGGCGTGCGGGCGACGGACTGGTACGCCTCGACGACGATAGCATCGAGCGCATCCTCGGCCGAGAACTTCTTCTTCTCGCACTCATCGGCCTTGGTCGAGACATCGCGCAGGACCGTGAGAATCGTGCCCTCGATGGGCTTGCGGACAGCCTGGAAGGCAACCTTGACGGCACGACGGAAGGCGAAGGCAATGTTGGCGGACGTAATAGGCTCGTCGGCAGAGACAAGGCCCTCGGCCACGCCGCGCAGAATCTGCGACGTGATAACGCCAGAGTTACCGCGGGCACCCATCAGGGAGCCGTGGGTGATGGCGCCGGCGATGGCTTCCATGTCGGCGTCGGCAGGAAGGGCGGAGAGCTCCTTGGTCACCGAGGCAAGCGTGAGCGACATGTTGGTACCGGTGTCGCCGTCGGGTACGGGGAAGACGTTGAGCTTGTTGATCTCCTCGGCCTTGTCGGAAACGGCAGCCGCAGCGATCGGAAAACAGGTGCGAATGGTCTTTGCAATCATGGGTATTTGAATCTCCGTTTTCGGATGCTAGTTCAGACGGCTCTTGAGCGCGTCGATATGGATGCCGATCTTAAGGCTGGCAGGATCGATCTGGGCGATCTCCTGCAGGGTGAAGGCAACGGAGCTCGAAAGATTATGGCAGACGGACTTCATGTTGACGCCGTTCTCGAGCACGACGTGAAGATCGACCGTAAGGCCGTTCTCGTCGGCGGAGACAAGCACGCCCTTGCGGAGGCGCTGACCGGCAAGCAGGCGCACGCTCTCGGCGCCCTGGAGCTGCTCAGCCATACCGACAACGCCATAGCACGTCATCGCGGCATAACCGGCAATATCGGCAATAACGTCGTTCGAGACGCTCAGGCTGCCGTTAATGGTCTCAGACACAAGAATCTCCTTTTCTTGGTGCTCGCGGCACCATGTCGTGGGAGCAATCATTGCAATATTCTACAACGACCGCGCCATGTTGAGGTGGCGGGCCTCGGGATTACATCCTCGACACGAAATGTTGATACGGTAACGTTCGCGAACGGCGATCGCGGCATGAAAAAACCCGCCGCATAAGCGACGGGTTTTACAACCTGGCTCCCCGGGTAGGACTCGAACCTACAACAGCGCGGTTAACAGCCGCGTGCTCTACCATTGAGCTACCGAGGAATTTAAAGCCCAACGGAAAGGGCTGAAAATTCTGGCTCCCCGGGTAGGACTCGAACCTACAACAGCGCGGTTAACAGCCGCGTGCTCTACCATTGAGCTACCGAGGAATAGGTGCGTGCTCTCAAGCAACGAAGTTTATTATACGGACGAATCAGCTCAGGGCAAGAACTTTTTTAAGAAATTTTCCGACCTAGTCATTGGGAACGTTCTTAAACGACCAGTCATTCAAGAACGTCCCCAATGTCTACATGAAAGCGCCCCCAAGCGGATGTGCTTGAGGGCGCCTCTTGCTTGACTAGCTCTCGATATAGTCCTTCAGCTTACTGCTACGGCTCGGGTGGCGAAGCTTGGCCAGAGTCTTGGACTCGATCTGGCGGATGCGCTCGCGCGTGACGCCAAACTCACGACCGACTTCCTCGAGCGTGCGGGGATGTCCGTCGACAAGGCCAAAGCGCAGTTCGATAACCTTGCGCTCACGATCGGCAAGCGAATCGAGCACCTGGGTGAGCTGCTCCTGCAGCATGGAGAAGCTGGCGGCATCGGGCGGAACGATGGCCTGGGAGTCCTCGATAAAGTCGCCCAGTTGGGAATCCTCTTCCTCGCCAATGGGGGTCTCGAGCGACACGGGCTCCTGCGAGATCTTCTGGATCTCGCGGACGCGGTCGGCGCTCATGTCCATCTCGGCACCGATCTCCTCGGGGGTCGGGTCGCGGCCCAGGTCCTGAAGGAGCTGACGCTGCACGCGGACGAGCTTGTTGATGGTCTCGACCATGTGCACGGGAATACGGATGGTACGGGCCTGGTCGGCGATAGCGCGCGTGATGGCCTGACGGATCCACCACGTGGCGTACGTGGAGAACTTAAAGCCCTTCTGGTAGTCGAACTTCTCGACGGCGCGGATCAGACCGAGGTTGCCCTCCTGGATCAGGTCCAGGAACAGCATGCCGCGACCGACATAGCGCTTGGCGATGGAGACGACCAGACGCAGGTTTGCGCTGATGAGCGCCTGCTTGGCTTCGAGGCCCACGTTCTCAATGCGCGTAAGGCGACGCATCTCGGCACGCGTGAGTTCGAGCTCACCAGCATCGGCAGCCTCGAGCTTCTCGGTGGCCTCAAGACCGGCCTCGATCTTCATGGCCAAATCGACCTCTTCGGAGGCGGTCAGCAGGTCGACCTTGCCGATCTCCTTGAGGTACATACGGACCGGGTCGCCGGTCAGCATCACCGTGGAGGCATCGATGCCGCGCACGCGGGAGCGTGAACGGGACGTGCGCACGGTGCGCTTCTTCTTGCTCTTGGAAGAACCCATCTCGGCGTCGGCCTGACGGGCCATCTTGAGCTCGTGATCGTCGAGCGAGCCGGAATCGTGCTCGTCGTCGTCATCGAAATCGTCGGTATCGGTATCGGTATCGTCATCGTCGACGTCCATAGGGGCGTCGTCGTTACCGCTCGCGGAGATAATCTGGATGCCGCTGTTGCGCAGCGCGGAATACACCGCGGTGAGCTGCTCGTCAGAAACATCGATATCCTTCAGGGCGACCTGAATCTCGTCCTCGGTTACCGAAGTCCTGTTTGAGCCGTTGCCCATAAGCTTTGCAACGTAGGATTCCAGCCCAGTACCCGTGCTCTCAGTCTTTTTTGGCACAGATTCTCCCTTCATAGTCCACAGGACTCAATACTTTAGCACACACATTGACGTCTATACCCAAAAAGAGGACTGGATATAGGCGAGAATACGCTGGTTGACCACAACATCTAGGCTTGTTCGGTGCCTGCGGCCTCCAGGCCGATCAAACGGAACGGGTCCGCCACGCCGCCGATCGACTTTTGCAGTTCGCGTTGACGCTGCGAATCCTGCGCGGCCTGAACGGTCAGCGCGCGACGGGCCTCATCATCGAGTGAACGGTCCTGGCGCAGCTTGGCCTGTGCAGCACGCATGCGGCGCTTGATGGTGTAGAGCTCGAGCGTATCGAGCATAAACACGATGTTCGTCTCGGTGGGGTGCTTGCTCGTCGCCGAGATGCGCCCGGCACTCACAAGCGTTGCCGCATCGGGACACACCGAGCGCGCCGCATCCATGCAGGCTGCAGGATCGGTTCCCGGCGGCGTTGCCAGAACGGCCCACGCGATGGACTCGTGACGTGAGTCAACCCACTCGATGGAGCAGATGCGGTCGGCATACGTGCGGAACAGGTCGGGATAGCTCGTGAGCATGGTCAGCAGCTCGCGCTCCCCTGCCAAGGACTTGCGCTCCAGATCGGTAAGAACCATCGGCGCCGCCGCAGCCGGTGCGCCCAAACCATCAGCCACAGGCACAGCGCCCACACCATCGGGCACATCGATTGGCGGCAAGTCGTCAACGACCTCCACTGGTGCAGCGCCATAGGCATCGAGCGGGACGCAGTCGTACGGTTCTTCCTCGACCGGCGCCGCTACGGCCGGAGTCGCGCCCGAAGCCCAAGCACCACGAGATGTCCCCTGCGAACCAGACGCCCGACCGCCCGCGCTACCGGACCGCTCAGCCTGTGCCCGCTGGCGCTCATAGTTCTGCTCACGACGTCGTTCCGCATCCTCGCGCTTGGCGACATCGCGAAACACACGGCCCGAGCTCGCACGCACCGTCTCCAGATCCAATCCCAGCAGATCGGCAATCTGGATAAAGTACGTATCGATCATATAGCTATCGCGCAGCGGATAGATGAGCGTGAGAGCGTCCTCCAGCGCCTTGGCGCGACCGCCCGGCGTGGTGATATCGCTCGACTCCTGCAGCGAACGGTACACGAAGTCCATGAGCGGCTCGGCAGCGTCGATGCGCGCCTGCAGTGCCTCACCACCATGCGCCGTGATGAACTCCATGGGATCGTTACCGTCGGGCAGCACCACGCAGCGCAGGTCCATAGAATCCTGCTCGATAAACTGAATCGCACGGCGAGCAGCCTTTTGACCGGCGGCATCGCCGTCAAACATATACACGATGCGCTTGGCAAAACGAGTGAGCGTCTTGACGTGATGCTCCGTGAGCGCGGTGCCCAGCGTAGCGACAACGTTTTTAATCCCCGCCTCCCAACAGGCGATGCAGTCGGTATAGCCCTCCACCACGATGGCAGTATCCTGCGCGACGATAAACTCCTTGGCCCAATTAAAACCGTAGAGGTTTCGTTTTTTATGAAACACGCTCGTCTCGGCGGTATTGAGGTACTTAGGCTGGCCGTCGCCCATAATACGACCGCCAAAGGCAATATTGTGACCCTGCTCGTCAAAGATGGGAAACATCACGCGGTCGTAAAAGCGGTCGGCAAGCTGCCCGCGCCCGCGGCTCACGGCAACGTTGGCATCGATCATCTCCTGCGGGGTAAAACCCGCCTGGGACAGGTGCGATACCAGCGCGTTGCGACCCGGCGCAAAGCCCAGGCAGTAGCGGCGGCAGACGTCGCCACCCATGCCGCGGCTGGCAAAGTACTCGCGCGGACGGCCGTCCTTACCGCGCATAAGCATGGTGTGGTAGAACTGGGCGGTCTCGGCGCACAAATCGTAGATGCGGGCACGCTTGGTACCGCGCTCACGGCGATCTCCGGAGTCATGCAGCTCAATACCCGCGCGATCGGCCAAATAACGGATTGACTCGGGAAAGCTCAGGTTCTCGCGCTTCATGATATAGGTGAAGACGTCGCCACCCTCGCCGCAGCCAAAGCAGTGCCAGACCTGCGTGGCGGGGATAATGTGGAAGGACGGCGTCTTTTCGCCATGAAAGGGGCAGCAACCCCAAAACTCATGGCCGCGGGGCTTGAGCTCAACCGTTTCCTGCACGATGGCAACCAGGTCAGACGCAGCGCGTACCTGGTCTTTTTCCTCATCGCTAATCACGGATGCTCACCCCCTGCTTGCCCAAGTTGTGACGAATGTCCTCGATATTACCCTCGACGGTCGCGATCAACTCATCCAGCGAATCGAACACGCGCGACGGACGCAGCCAACGCGTAAACGCCAGCGAAACAGAAGAGCCGTACAGGTCGCCCGTATAACCAATTAAATTAGCCTCGAGATGCGCCGAAGCGACATCGTCGGCATACGTCGGCGGCAGTCCGACGTTCACGGCAGCGGGCCACGCGGTGTCATCGACCAGCACCAGACCCTCATACACGCCATCGGCAGGCACCTGAATACCGTCGGGAACCTGCAGGTTTGCCGTGGGAAAGCCCATGCCAGAACCCTCGTGACGGCCGCGAATAACACCGCCACGCACCATATACGGACGGCCGAGTAACTCAGCAGCAAGCTCCACATGGCCCTGTCCCAGCTCATGACGAATGCGGGTGGCGCAAATGGCCTCACCGCCCTCGCAAAGCAAGTCGTGCCCGTATACGTCAACGCCGCGCTCGGCACCCCAGGCGCGCATCTCGTCAACACCAGAAGCACCGCCACGACCCAGCCTAAAGTCGCTGCCAACGCGAATCGATCGAATGTCGACCAGACGCGACACCAGCGAGAGAAAAGCAACATGGTCAAGCGCCGCAACCTCAGGCGTAAAGGGAACGGCCACCACCGCATTGACCCCAGTTTGAGCCAGGGCATGCAGACGGTCGGCCGTCGTCATCAATTTTTGAGCGGGCGAAGGGCTCACCACGACGTCCGGGTCGGGATCGAAGGTAACTACGACCGCCTTGCAGCCATGGGCACGGGCATCACGGACAAGCGCCGCAATGAGCTCCTGGTGTCCACGGTGAACGCCGTCGAACACGCCGATGGCAATCGATGCGGCACCCAGGTGCTCACACTTATCAAACACATCGGCAGTAACGATGCGAGCCTCGTCCGACTCGCCCGCGAAAAAGATACGCGCGAGCTCGCGAACGGACAACATCATCGAACACCGCCGATTGCCTGCGGAAACACGTGCTCCATGACAAAGCGGCCACCCTCAATGCGGGCGAGCGCCTTGAGTCCCCCATCGAGCACCAACGCAAACGGCGCCTTCGAGGCATCGAAATCGGCAAGCGCACGCTCAACGGGAATGCGTCGGCCGCAAAGCAGGTCGTCGGCAAGATTGCCCGGCAAGTCAACACGCGTGGCGCCCAGGGCCGCAATGGGATCCAGGGCAAAGCCAGCCGCGGACTCGGGAGAAAGCTCCTCGATCGCATGACAAGCGCCAATGGAAACAACACCGGAGGCCGTGCGGCGCAGCGCGGAAATGTGCGCGGCGCTCTCGCAGGCGCGGCCCAGGTCGCGAGCGAGCGCTCGGATATAGGTGCCCTTACTCACCGAAAACGCCACGGTCCAAACGCACGAATCGCCCTCGCCGCTCACGGCAATCAGGTCGGCGGAGTACACCTCGACCGGACGCGGGGGCAGCGACACGGCATTGCCCTCGCGCGCAGCCTTATAGGCGCGCACGCCGTTGACCGAAATGGCCGAAAACGCCGGCGGCACCTGCATCTGCGGGCCCAACATGGTGCACAGGCGCTCGCGGGCATAGGACGGATCGCGCAGCTCGGCGGCTATGGGCACCGTGCGGACGGCCTCGCCTTCCGCATCATCGGTATTGGTCTCGACGCCAAACGAGATGTCGGCGACGTAGCTTTTGGTATCGAGGGTAAGCATGCCCAGCAGACGCGTTGCCTGGCCCACGCCCACCACCATGACACCTGATGCCATGGGATCGAGCGTTCCGGCATGACCGACACGCCGCTCATGGAGGGCGCGTCGGCATTGCGAAACCACGTCGTGGGACGTGCAGCCCACCGGCTTATCGACGGCGAGCAGCATATTAAGTTGAGAAGGTGTACGACGAGCCATGTACCATCCAAAAAGTTAGAGCTCGACGGTCACCGAAGCGGGATCCTCCCCTACCAGCTCGGCCAGCATGGGAAGTGCCGCGGTGAGCGTCTCGGAAATCGTTCCGGCGTTGGTAAAGCCGGCGGCAGCGTAGTGCCCACCTCCGCCAAAGTTGGCCGCAATCTCGGAAACATCAAGATCGCCCTTGGAGCGCAGGTTGCCGCGCACCTTGGTATCGCCCTCGATGCCCTTAAGGAACAAGCAGACCTCGACGCCCATCACCGCGCGCACCACATCGACCAGGCCGTCGCACTCGTCCGAGGTGACGCCGCAGTCCTTAAGGTCGCTCTCGTACGCGTAGCTATACGCCACGCGCCCGTGCGCAACCGTCTTGATGCGACCCATGACGATGGACTTGAGGTGCAAGAACTCGACACGCATGCTCTGATAGACCTCGAGCGCGACGCGCGCCGGATCGGCACCGTGCGCCACCAGACGCGAGGCGGCATGAAACGCGGCGGCGTCGGCGTTCTGATACTGAAAACGACCGGTATCGGTGACCAGGCCGCACAGCAGGCAGGTCGCGATGCTGTCGCTTGCGGTAATGCCACAATCGGCCAAAAAGCAGTCGATAATCATGGCGCAAGCAGCGGCATTGACGCACCTAAGGCTGACCTCGGCAAACTCCTCGCGTGCCGGGTGATGGTCAAAGCATGCCACGTGAGCCGAACGACGCAGCACCTCGGCGGAATTATTGAGGCGCTCGACGACCGGCACGTCCACCGAGATGAACAGGTCCGGGTTGCCAGTGTAGGCAGAGGCCGGCACCAGCAGATCGGCACCCTCCATAAAACGGTAGATGCGCGGAACGGGATCGTCGTCTGCCAGCAGCAGGGCGATGTCCTTGTCGGGGAACACCTTCATAAGCGAAAGGCCCAGGCCCAACACGGAGCCCAGGGCATCGCCGTCGGGAGAGGTGTGACCCGAGATCGCAATGGAGGACGCACCCTCGATAAGCTCGAGGATGCGTCGTTTAATATCTGCAGACTCGCACGAGGCGAGATCGGCGGAATTAGTCATCTAAAGCTGCCTCCTGGGCGGAATCCGCAATTGGGTAGCCGTCCTCGTCCTTTTCGATCGCAAGCGTGGCCGGAACGTTTTCCAGCGCACGCGTGATGCGCTCGGCCTCATCGGTCGAGCGATCGATGCGAAAATCGAGCTCGGGCGTGACGCGCCAATCGAGCGAGCGAGCCAACAGGCTGCGAATACGGCCCTTGGCGCTTGCAAGCGCCTCCATGACCTCATCGTAGCGGCTCACGTCGCACGACACGTACACGCGCGCGAACGAACGGTCCACCGCGACCTCGACCGCGGTCAGGGTAACCAGGTCGAGACGCGGATCGGAAACCTCAAAGAGCAGGATATAACCGAGCTTCTCGCGAAGCTGCTCGCCCAGACGGCGGGTCGCCTGCGTTTGCTTCATAGCGCTACCCCCTACTCGGTACGGGCAACCTGGTCGATGCGGTAACCCTCGATCTGGTCGCCGGGCTTGATGTCCTGGAAGTTCTCCAGGCCAATACCGCCCTCGGAACCGCTCTTGAGGCTCTTGGCCTCGTCCTTGTAGTGGCGCATCGAGGCGATCTTGCCATTGAAGACCACGATGCCGTCGCGCACCAGGCGCACGGAATCGGTCGCGGCGATCTCGCCCTCCTCGACGCGGACACCGGCGGCGATGCCGACTTTGGGCACCTTGAAGGTGTCCAGGACGGTCGCGGTACCCGTGGAGACCTCGACCTCGGTGGGCTTGAGCATGCCGATGCGGGCGGCGTCGAGCTCCTCGAGGCACTTGTAGATAACGTCGTAGCAACGGATCTCGACGCCCTCGCGCTCGGCAGCGGAGCGGGCCTTGCCGTCGGGACGCACGCCAAAGCCGATGATGATGGCGTTGGAGGCGTCGGCCAGGACGACGTCGGTCTCGTTGATGGCACCGACGGCGGAGTGGATCGTGTTGATGCGGACCTCGGACTGATCCATCTTGTCGAGCGAGTCCTGAAGGGCCTCGATGGAACCCTGGACGTCGGCCTTGATGATCAGGTTGAGCTCCTTGACCTCGGCGTCGGCGATGGTCTCGAAGAGGTTCTCGAGCGTGACGTGCTTCACGCGGCTCTGCTCCTCGATACGGGCCTTGAGCGAGCGCTCATCGGCCAGGGCGCGAGCCTCGCGCTCGTCCTCGAACACGCGGAACTCGTCGCCGGCGTTGGGCACGGACTGCAGGCCCAGGATCTCGACGGCGTCGGAGGGGCCAGCCTCGGTGACGGCGTTGCCCTTGGGGTCGAGCATGGCGCGGACGCGGCCGTAGGTAAGGCCGGCGACCAGCGTATCGCCCACGTGCAGGGTACCGCGGGTCACGAGAACCGTGGCAACAGAACCGCGGCCCTTGTCGAGCTTAGCCTCGAGGACGTTACCGGAGGCAAAGGTGTCGGGGTTGGCCTTAAGCTCGAGCACGTCGGCCTGGAGCAGCACGGTCTCGAGCAGGTCGTCGATACCGATCTTCTGCTTGGCCGAGATGTTGACGAACATGTTCTGTCCGCCCCACTCCTCGGGGATGATGCCGTACTCGGTGAGCTCCTGGCGCACGCGGTCGGGGTTGGCGCCCGGCTTATCGATCTTGTTGACGGCGACGACGATGGGTACGCCGGCGGCCTTGGCGTGGTTGATCGACTCGACGGTCTGGGGCATGACGCCGTCGTCGGCAGCCACGATCAGAATGACGATGTCGGTCACCTTGGCGCCACGGGCACGCATAGCCGTAAAGGTGGCGTGGCCCGGGGTATCGATGAAGGTGATCTTGCGGTCGTTGATCATGACCTGCGAAGCGCCGATGGCCTGCGTAATGCCGCCCGCCTCGCCGGCAGCAACGCCGGTGTGACGGATGGCGTCGAGCAGCGACGTCTTGCCATGGTCGACGTGGCCCATGACGGTGACGACCGGGGCGCGCGGCTTGAGGTCGGCGGGATCGTCGTAGAACGAGAAGGTGTTCTCCTCCTCGGGGGTGATGATCTTGATCTGACGGCCCAGGTCGTCGGCAACGAGCTCGACAAGGTCGTCGGACATGGACTGCGTCATACTGAGCGGAGTACCCAGCAGGAACAGGCGCTTGATGATGTCGTTGGCCGGAACGTCGAGCGCCTCGGCGAGCTCCTGGACGGTAACGCCCTGGGAAACCTTGATGGCGTCGAGGTCCTCGGGGTTCACGCCCTGGGCCAGCGCCTCCTCTATCTTGCGCTCCTCCTGAGCCTTGGCAGCCTCGCGCTCGCGCTTCTCCTTGCGCTTCTTGCGGCGACCGGTGGACTCGCGAGAGGCCTCCTCGACGGCGGCACGAGCCTCCTCGAGCACCTTCTCGCGGCTGTACTCCTCGGCCTCGCGAGCCATGCGGCTGTAGTGGTCCTCTTCGTTGTTGTGACCGCCCTTGCGCTTCTTGCCCTTGCCCTGCTTGTCGGGGTTGGGGAAGTCCATGCCGGCAGCGACGTTGTTGCTGGCGTTGGTGCGATGGCTGTGCGGACGGCTCTCGGAGGCGTTGCGCTCGGAGTTGTTGTCGGAAGCGTTGCGATCGTTACGACGGCCACCGCGGCGGTCGTTGTTGCCGCCACGACGGTTACCGCGCTCGGCGGCGCGCTCGGCCTTGGCCTTGTCCTCGGCGTCCTTCTTCTCCTTGAGCACGGTCTCCTGTGCGGCGATCTGGTCGAGCAGCGAACGGAAACGCGAACCGGAGTCGGAAGCGGGAACGGCGCGGCGCTGGGCCTCGCGGGCAGCCTCCTCCTTCTCGCGGGCAAGGCGCTCCTGCTCGGCCTTCTTCTTGGCCTCGGCCTCGGCGCGGGCAGCCTCCTCGGCAGCCTGGGCTGCAGCAAACTGGCGACGCTCCTCCTCGCGGGCCTTCTCGGCGGCGATGCGCTCGCGCTCGGCCTCGGCGGCGCGAGCGGCCTCCTCGGCGGCAGCTGCCTGCTCCTCGGCCTGCTTGGCGGCCTCGACTTCCTGGGCGCGGGCCTCGATCACCGAGGCGAGCTGCTTGCGGACCATGGCGACATAAGCGTCCTCCAAGGTGGAGGAAGCGGACTTAGCGGGAATCTTCATATCGGCGAGATGACCCATCAGTTCCTTGGAGGTCATGCCGAACTCTTTGGCCAGGGTGGACACACGGACTTTTGCCATATGACTTCACCTACCCTTTCTGGCACCTTGGGTGCCTAGAGACTGAACGAGCGTGGGAGACGCGCCGGGACCCGCCCGGCGCAAGCGCGCGCTAGATCAGGTCCTCCGCATCATCGAAGGCGTCGGTGTCGTGGACACCGCAGAATCGGGAGCCGGGACGAGCCTGGTTGCGGCACTGGATGCCGTCCTCGGACACGTACTCGCAGCGGCGGACGTCCTCGTCCTCCTCGTCACCGATCAGGTCGGCGGCGGGCTCCTCGTGAACGGGAACGTTCTTGAGGATGTCGGCGGCAAGCGTCTCGGACTTGATGTCGATGTGCCAGCCGGTCAGGCGCGCGGCGAGGCGGGCGTTCTGGCCCTCCTTGCCGATGGCGAGGGACAACTGGTCGTCGGGCACGATGACGCCGGCGTAGGCCTTCTCCTCGTCGATGAGGACGCGGGTGACCTTAGCGGGCGACAGGGCGTTGGCGACGTAGACGGCAGGATCGGCATCCCACAGGATGACGTCGACGCGCTCGCCACGGAGCTCGCCCACGACAGCGCGGACACGGCTGCCCTTGGGGCCGACGCAGGCGCCCACGGGATCCAAACGGTCGTCGAGCGAGTGAACGGCGACCTTGGAGCGCTGGCCGGGCTCGCGGGCGATCGACTTGATCTGGACGGTGCCCTCATAGATCTCGGGCACCTCCTGCTCAAACAGACGACGCATGAGCTCGGGGTGGGTACGGGAGATGACAATCGGCGGACGGCTGTGCTCGCCACGAACCGGCTGCAGGTTGGAGTTGGGGTCGCGAACGTCGATGATCACGGCCTTGATGTGCTGGTTGTGCAGGTAGCGCTCGCCCATCGGACGCTCGTTGCGCTCGTTCTCGTAACGGCGCTGGTCGAAGTGCGGAAGCTCGGCCTCGACGCCCTCGCGAATCTTGACGATCGTGAAGTCGGGCGTGGACTGCAGCACGGTACCGCTGATGAGGTCACCGATGCGGCCGGAGAACTCCTCGTAGATCTGCTCGCGGGCGGAGTTGCGCACGATGGCGTTGATCTCGGCCTTGGCGTGCTGGGCGGCGATGCGGCTCGTGTTCTTGGGGGTGACGTCGATCTCCTCGAACTCGGTGAAGTTGCCCTCCTCGTCCATGGAATCGTCGATCGGCTCCAGGCGGTAGACGTAGATCTTGCCGGTGGTGCGGTCGATGGTCACCTTGGCGCCCCACTCAAGATGCAGGATCTCGGCATAGCTCTTGGCGAGCGACTGCTCCAGGCGGTCGATCAGGTAGAGCTGGTCGATGTGCTTCTCCTGGCAAAGCTCCATCAGGGCGGACATCATGTCGGATGCTGCCATCTTACTTTCCTTCCTTCGCGGGCTTGAAGTCGTAGGTGGGCTTCAACTTGCACTTTTTAACATCAGAGAAATCGAGGGTAACGGACTCGCCGCCCTCGAGCTCAAGGGTCACGTTCGTCTCGGTGGCGGCGGCAATCTTGCCGGCGTACTTGCGACGGCCCTCGGTGGCGGTGGAGGTGAGCTCACAGTTTTCGCCCACAAAGCGGGCAAAGTCACTCGGGCGGCGCAGCGGGCGCGCCATACCCGGGCTCGACACCTCGAGCGTATAGCTCGAAGAGATGGGGTCGAGCTCCTCAATTACATCGCCGACCCACTTGGTGTTGGCCGTGACGTCGTTGAGCGACAGGCTCTGACCCTCGGCACCCTCGATACGCACGCGCACGCAGGGGGCCTTGGTGGCACCCACGAGCTCGACGTCGACGATGTCGACATCGTGCTGGGGGGCGGCGGCCTCGAGCGCGTCGATGATCGCCTGCTCGGTCTTGGTCTTGACCATTGCGGCACCTCCATCCATACAAAAAAGAAGCGGGGCCGAAACCCCACTTCTTTCAATTACAACTTCATTTGCAAGCAAACTATAACAATAGCTGCGGAAACGTGCAAGCACAGTACGAATCTGCAGGTCAGCGTGCGCACAGCTTCTCCACAAGAATAGGACAATTGACCGCAGACATCAGGGCAGGTACATGAAAAACGAGGGACGACCCAACCGGATCGCCCCTCGTCTTTTATGCGTCAGTTAAGCGCGCAATGCTTACTTGACCACCAGGTTGACCAGCTTGCCGGGCACGCAGATGGCCTTGACGACCGTCTTGCCCTCAAGCCACTTGGCGACGGCTTCCTCGGCGGCAGCCTGCATATCCTCATTGGAGGCATCACGGGCGACGTCGACGCGGCCGCGGACCTTGCCGAGCACCTGCACGACGATCTGCACCGTGTCCTCGATGGACTCGGCCAGGTCGAACTCGGGCCAGGCGGCGGTGTAGGCGTTGCCCTCGCAGCCGAGTGCCTCGTGCCACAGCTCGTCGGCCCAGAACGGGCAGATGGGGGCGAGGACGCTCACGATATCCTTGGCCACGCCGTAGCACAGCGCCTTGTCGCGGGCGGTACCCTCGGTAGCGTTGAGGTAGGCGCTCGCCGCGTTGACGAGCTCCATGACGGCCGAGATCGCGGTGTTGAACTGGCCGCGATCGAAGTCCTCGGTGCACTTGGCGATAGTGCGGTGACGCTCGCGGTAGAGCTTCATCGCGGTCTCGTCGAGCGCGGACTTGTCGAAGGCCACGTTGGCGTCACCCGACTGGACGAGCTGCCACACGATACGCCAGGCGCGTTTAATGAAGCGGTTGGCGCCCTCAACGGCCTTGGGATCCCAGTCGAAGTCCTTCTCGGGCGGGGCGATAAACAGGATCGCCAGACGCATGGTGTCGGCGCCGTAGGGCTCGATGACCGAGCTCGGGGGCACGACGTTGCCCTTGGACTTGGACATGGTGTCGCCGTTTTCGTCCTTGACCATGCCCTGGCACAGCAGGTTGGTGAAGGGCTCGTCAACGCTCAGCAGGCCCAGGTCGCGCAGTGCCTTGGTAAAGAAGCGACTGTAGAGCAGGTGCAAAATGGCGTGCTCGATGCCGCCGATGTAGTTATCGACGGGCATCCAGCGATCGGCGGCCTCGCGGGAGAAGGGCAGCTCGGTGTTGTGCGGATCGGTATAGCGCAGGTAATACCAGCTGGAGCAGGTAAAGGTGTCCATGGTATCGGTCTCGCGCTTGGCTGGGCGACCGCAGACCGGGCAGGTGGTCTCGTAGAACTCCTTGCACTCGGCGAGGGTCTCGCCGGCGCCCAAGTCCAGGTTCTCGGGCAGCGTCACCGGCAGCTGATCCTCGGGCACGGGCACGATGCCGCAGTGCTCGCAGTGAATGGCCGGGATGGGGTTGCCCCAATAACGCTGGCGGCTGATGAGCCAGTCGCGCAGACGGAACTCGACCTTGCGACGGCCGCAGCCCATGGCCTCGAGGTCGGCCACGATGGCAGCCTCGCCCTCGGAGTGCTTGCCGCCGCGCATGCCGGTGTACTTGCCGGACTGGACGAGTGTGCCCTCAGCAGCGTGGGCGCAATCCCAGTCGACGGTCTCGGCATGGAAGGTATCGATGGTCTCACCGCTGGCCTCGACGGCAGCGCGGTCGTCATCGTCCAGGATGATCGGCACGATGGGCAGGTCGTACTTACGGGCAAACTCAAAGTCGCGCTGGTCGCCGCAGGGAACGGCCATGACGGCGCCGGTGCCGTAGTCGGCAACGACATAATCGGCAACCCACACGGGGACCTTCTCGCCGTTGACGGGGTTCACCACGTAGCGACCGGTAAAGGCACCGTGCTTCTCGAGGGTGCCCTGGGCACGCTCGACCGCAGAGATATGCTTGGAGTCCTCGACGATCTTGGTGACGGCCTCCTCGTACTCCGTGCCCTCGACGAGCTCGTGCAGGCGCGCGTACTCGGGAGCCAGGACAAAGAAGGAGACACCGAAGAGCGTGTCGGCACGCGTGGTGAAGACGGTGATCTTACCCTCGTCGCCCTCGATGGGCTCGCCATCCTGGTCGCACAGGGTAAAGTCGACCTCGGCGCCCTCGGAGCGACCGATCCAGTTGGCCTGCATCTGCTTGACGCGCTCGGGCCAGCCGGGGAGCTTCTCCAAGTCGTCGAGCAGCTCCTGAGAGTACTCGGTAATCTTGTAGTACCACTGCTCAAGGTCGCGCTTCTCGGGCTCGGTGCCGCAGCGCCAGCACTTGCCCTCGGTAACCTGCTCGTTGGCCAGAACGGTCTTACAAGTGGGGCACCAGTTGACCGGGTTCTTCTTGCGATAGACCAGGCCCTTTTCCCACATCTTCTCAAAGATCCACTGACCCCAGCGGTAGTAGTCGGGGCTGCAAGTCTTGACCATGCGATCCAGATCGTAGGAGAAGCCCATGCGCTTCATCGTGGCGAGCGCCTGGTCCATGTTCTTATACGTCCAGGCGGCAGCCTGCGTGTTGTGCTTGATGGCGGCGTTCTCGGCAGGCAGGCCAAAGGCGTCAAAGCCGATGGGGTGCAGCACGTCGTAGCCGCGCATGCGGGCCTGACGGGCCATGGCATCGCCGATGGTATAGTTGCGCGCGTGGCCCATGTGCAGGTCGCCCGACGGATACGGGAACATCTCGAGCACATACTTCTTGGGCTTGCTCTCGTCGGTGTCGACGGCAAAGAGGTTGGAGTCCTCCCAGGCCTTCATCCACTTGGACTCAATGGCCTGCGCGTCGTAGGCAGGGATCTCGTCCTTATGATCTGTGCAATCGCACATATCAGCTCCTTTAATCTTAGCTGGGGTCGGGCGGCTTGGCTTTATTCGCTACTGCGGACAGTCCTGCGCAAGACGAAGAGCACATTAAGTGCTCTTCTTTGCGTGCGGAACTTGTAGCGAACAAAGCCAAGCCGCCCGACCCTAAGGTTAACTTGACTGATGATAGCAAATACGACAAGCGAGATGCCTGCGACTTGCGGGCATCTCGCTTTATCTAAATAACGTGGTTGAAACTCAACCTTTATGTGAGGCTCTTACCTTATCGATAAGATACGGACTGCTGAGAATCCTTCACGACTACATCGTGGGCGCCGCCTTCGACGATCGAGGTCGAGCTCACCAGGGTCAGGCGTGCCTTTTCCTGAAGCTCGGGGATCGAGAGGGCACCGCAGTTGCACATCGTGGACTTGACCTTGTAGAGCGTGCCGCCCACGCCGTCTTTGAGGGAGCCGGCATAGGGAACATAGGAGTCGACGCCCTCGACGAAGCTGAGCTTCGCGGCGCCGCCCAGGTCGTAGCGCTGCCAGTTGCGGGCACGCGCAGAGCCCTCGCCCCAGTACTCCTTCATGTACTGACCGTTCACGTTGACGCGCTCAGTCGGGCTCTCATCAAAGCGGGCGAAGTAGCGGCCCAGCATCATAAAGTCGGCGCCCATGGCAAGGGCGAGCGTCATGTGGTAGTCGTAGACGATGCCGCCGTCGGAGCACACGGGCACGTAGACGCCGGTCTCCTCGTAGTACTCGTCGCGAGCACGGCAGACATCGATCAGCGCGGTGGCCTGGCCACGGCCGATACCCTTGGTCTCACGGGTGATGCAGATGGAGCCGCCGCCGATACCGACCTTGATGAAGTCGGCACCACAGTCGGCCAGGAAGCGGAAGCCCTCGGCGTCGACGACGTTACCGGCACCAACCTTGACGTCCTCGCCGTAGTTGGCGCGGATCCACTCGATAGTGCGCTTCTGCCACTCGCTGAAGCCCTCGGAGGAGTCGATGCACAGAACGTCGGCACCGGCCTCGATGAGCAGCGGCACGCGCTCGGCATAGTCGCGGGTGTTGATACCGGCGCCGACCATGTAGCGCTTGTCGTTATCGAGCAGCTCGTTGGGGTTGGTCTTGTGGCTATCGTAGTCCTTGCGGAAGACGATGCCCATGAGGTGATCGTTATCGTCGACGATGGGCAGGGCGTTGAGCTTGTTGTCCCAGATGACGTCGTTAGCGACCTTGAGGCTGATGTTCTTGTCGCCCACGATGAGCTGCTCACGCGGGGTCATGAACTCGGAGACCTTCGTCTGGTGGTCATCGCGACTGGGACGATAGTCACGGCTGGTGACGATGCCCAGGAGCTTACCCTTGGGAGTGCCGTCGTCGGTAACCGGCATGGTGGAGTGACCGGTCTTCTCCTTGAGCTCGATGACCTGCTCCATGGTCATGTCGGGGGTCAGCGTGGAATCGGACTGAACGAAGCCGGCCTTGTGATCCTTGACGGCCTTGACCATGGCGGCCTCGGACTCGGCGCTCTGGGAACCGTAAATGAAGGACAGGCCACCCTCGGTAGCGAGCGCGACACCCATGTCGACGCCCGAGACGGACTGCATGATGGCGGAAACCATGGGGATGTTCAGGGTGATTGCCGGCTTCTCACCGCGCTTAAAGCGGGTTAGCGGCGTCTTAAGAGAGACGTTGTTGGGAATGCACTGCGAGGACGAGTAACCAGGGACCAGCAGATACTCCGAAAACGTGTGGGACTCACCGGGAAAGAACGTAGCCATGTTTCTCCTTTTTCCATGCGACCGGTCGGCTGCAGGCCTCGTAGGACCCAGCCCAACCTTGGGCGCCCAATACTGGGGAAGTATCTTAACGCACTTTGACTGCTACAATGCATGATTTAAGAAGAGCACACGAGGGTTTGACGCAGGCTTTGCGTTTGCCCAGCAAACACTTTAGCGGGGAGACGTGGAGCGTATGGAGTACAAGACGACGGCAAAGTTGGTCATTCAAGCGTGCGACAAAGATCTGCCGGGCGTGTTTGGACACGGCTGTGTCTTGCTGCTGCAGGGTATCGCCCGCGAGCACTCGCTCAACCGCGCCGCCAAGAGCATGGGCATGGCGTATTCCAAGGCCTGGCGCATTGTAAACGAGGCAGAAGGTCAGCTGGGCTGCAAGCTCATCGAGCGCGACGGCGCCCGCGGATCCACGCTCACGCCCGCCGGAGAGCGAGCCATAGCGGCCTACGAGGAGCTGCAGACCGACATCAACAACGTCATTGCCACCAAAGCAAACGACCTCATCGCCAGCATCAAAGAGTAGCCAATTTGGGACGGGGCTTTTAGCTACCCAACCCCTTCTCATAAGTTGCGGTGAAGTAGGGACTGTTTATGCGGTTAAAGCCGTAAATCAATCCCTATTTCACCGCAACTTATGGAGTCGAGGATGATTTAGCTAGTTGCGGAGGGCGTTATCTAGGGCGGACGCTACGACCAGGGGGTTGTCGGTGCCGGCGAAGAGGCGGATGGTGCTCCCCTGCTTGCCGCGCGTGGCCGAGAGGCGCGTCGTTGCGCCGCCGGCAGGCGATGTGCGAAACTCCCCCGGCAAAGCGTCGAACAGCTCTCCCGCGCTACGCTCGATAAGGTCAAATTCAACTGCCGGGCCAAAACCATGCTCGAGGATTCCCGTTGCAACCGCATGGTCGGGATGAGAGCTCAGCCCGGGATAGCGCACGTTGCGCACCATCTCGTTGGCGGCCAGATACTCGGCCAGCGCACGTGCGCGGTCAAAGTGAGCCTGCATGCGAGCGTCGAGCGAGTCGAACCCGCGCTCCAGCACAGCGGCCTCGTCAGCAGGCAAATCAAGCTTGGCCAAGCCACAGCCCTCAAGCAGGGCATGCGCGCACTCGGCAGCAGCATCCACATGATGGCGTTTGAGCTGCGAGCGCGCCACCGAAGCGGCAACGAGTTTGCACGGAGCCTTGCCGGCGCACACGCGATCGAGCGCCTCAAGCGACAGCGCAGCACCCAGCCGCAGCGGATCGCAGCCAAAAGCCGACGCCACGATGTTGTCCACAACCAGCAGCGCGTGGGCCTCACGAGCAGCGCGGCCCAGAGCGCGCAGATCGGGCACACGCAGACCAAAGCCACCGATTGAGTTAACAAACCACCACAGGTGCGACCCCTCGGCATCAAACGAAGCATCAAAGCCCTCGGACGCGGCAGCAAACGCATCGGCGGACCCCGAGCCCACCAGCGCGACATCGCAGCCATCAAAGCCGCGCGCAAACGCATCGACAAAGTCGTCCGCAAAGGCCACCAGGCGGTCACCGGGACGCACAATACCCAGCAGCGACAGAGCCGCCGGCACATGCGGGGCCGCAACAAGACGCGCCTCACGCGCGCCGGTCCTTACAGCCCAGGCCTCTTCTAGCTGCTGTACATCCACAAGGCATCGCCCCTTCATAAGCAAAAACCCACGATGCGGGTGTTCCCCTCATCGTGGGCAACGGCTGCAGTATAGCGCCGATATGCGACGAAACGCCTAGATATTGAGCGTGTGATAGTTCACGCTCGCACCCGGAGCGTCAACGGTCACGCCATAGGCCTCGGGATAGATGCGCGTCGAAAACACGAGCGCGCCATCGTTCACAAACACCTCGACCGACGAGACATCACCAACAATGCGCACATTACGAACCTCGTCGATGGGCTCCCAGCGCATGGTACGACCGCAGCCGGCAGAAGCGCGACCCTCATCGGTAAATCGCATCTCAAAGCGCGAGGGCAGTTCGTCCCCAGCGGGCACAAGCGCCAGCTTTAGCTCGCCATCAACGGTCGCGGTAAACGCGCCGTCGACACCGTCAACAACAACGTCAAAGCAGGTATCGCCGGCAACCTCCAAAGAGCCCTCCCCCACACGCACCGAGGCATAATGGAGCTCGATCTCGCGCGCCGGCTGCTGCAGCACCACGCCGCCGTCACCGGCCGTAAGCTCGCGCGGCACTGTCATGCAGTGCTGCCAGCCGCACGCCACGGTGGGCGCATTGTCATAGGTCGGCTCATCGGGCATGCCCATCCAGCCGATCAAAATGTGGCGACCATCCTCGGACGTAAACTCCTGCGGAGCATAGAAGTCAAAACCGGCGTCCCACAGGCGGAACTCGCCCAGCTCATAAGCGTCATTGCCACCGGTAATGTCGCCCGTTACAGGCATGTAGCCAGCAGCGTATACGTTGCCGCGGTCCCAACGGCCGCCCTCAAGCCCCTGGGGAGAGAAGGACAGCCACTTCGCCGGCACACCACCATCCGCCTCAAGCTCCAGATACCCCGGGCACTCCCACATAAAGCCAAAGCGCTCGGACGTAGAAACACGGCTCTCGAGCTCCCAGCTCAGCATATCGGGCGAGCCATACACCAGGATCTCGCCCACATCGCGCCCGGCACCCTCGCCGTGCATCGCACAAAAACGGCTCTCGACATGCGGCCCGTCCACGCGACGACGCGCGCCCAGCACCATGTGATTACGCCCATCATCATCGCGCCACACCTTGGGGTCACGCACGTGGCAGGTCAAATCCTCGGGATAATCCTCGGACGCCAACACCACGCGCTTTTGGCTGAACTCCCGACCGGCAAGACCATCAACGCTCTCGACATAAACAGTATCGGCGCGGCGGCCGGTATTGACGTAGTCGTACGTGCCGTCCGCATCGGAAAGCTTCACGTTGCCCGTGTACAGTACGCGAATGCGACCGTCTTCGGCAAGCGCGGAGCCCGAATACACGCCATGGCAATCGAACGGCTCGTCGGGCAGCAGTGGAGCGCCAACGTAGTCCCACGTCATAAGGTCGCGACTCGTCGCATGACCCCAAGCCTTAACGCCACCCTCGACATCAAACGGCGCATACTGAAAATAGGCATGGAACACGCCGCCCGCCTGGCAAAGACCGTTGGGGTCGTTGAGCCAGCCAGCCGGCGGCATAATATGGAAGCGCTGGCCATACACGCCATGACCGCACTCAGAGGCGGCGGCGTCAACAGCGGCAACCAACTTTGCAAGGTCGCGGCCAAGTGCATTAGACATATCAAAGTCCTAACGGATCGAAAGTTACAAGGCGCCAGAGATCGGCACCAGATACGGGAAACGCCCGCGAGCATACAACCCGCGGGCACCCCTCAATCAAAAACTCTTAGGCCTGCTCGGAAGCCTTGGGCTCATCCTTGTACAGGACAAACGAGATGGCAAAGGACACGACCGCGGCGACCGCAAACATGATCGCGTACTGCACGGGCTGTGCCAGGCACAGCAGGATACCGAAGATGCCGGTAACGCCGGTGCCGGAAGCGGCAAGCGAGGTGAGAGCGCAGACCAGGGCACCGCAACCGCCGCCGATGCAGCCGGCGATGAAAGGCTTAAAGAAGCGCAGGTTCACACCAAAGATGGCCGGCTCGGTAATGCCCATGAAGGCGGACAGAGCGGAAGGAAGCGCCAGGCCCTTGATCTTGGCATCGCGGGTCTTAAAGGCAACGGCAAGTGCGGCGCCACCCTGGGCGATATTGGCAGCGCTGGCGATGGGCAGCCAATAGGTCACGCCGTACTGGGCGAGCTGGCCCAGGTCGATGGCGGTGTACATCTGGTGGATACCGGTAACGACCGTGGGGGCATAGAACAGGCCGACGATAAAGGAACCGATGCCGAAGGGCAGGGTCAGCAGGGTCTGGATCAGACCGAGGATGGCGTTCTCGGCCCAGACAAAGATGGGGCCGACGGCAACAAGAGTCACGAGCACGGTCACGAACACCGAGACAAGCGGAGTCACAAAGAGATCGAACATCTCGGGAACGATCTTGTGCAGGCGCTTCTCGAGGAAGGCGAGAATGGCACAGGCGATGACGATGGGGATCACATGACCCTGATAGCCGACCCACTCAAAGCTGTACACGCCGGGGATGACGTTGACCATGGTCTGCACGCCCTCGGAGGCAACCGTATAGGCGCTCTGCAGCGAGGAGTTGATGAATGCACCACCGACGACGGCGCCCAGGTACGGGTTGGCGCCAAAGGCCTTAGCCGCGGAGTAACCGATCAGGATCTGCAGAATGCCAAAGGACGTGCCCGAGACCAGGTCGGCAATCTTATAAATAAAGTTATTGGTGTCGAGCGCGATAAAGCCGTTGGAGGCCATAAAGTTGAGGGCGCTCATAATGCCCAGCAGCAGGCCCGAAGCCACGATGGCGGGGATGATGGGGACAAAGACGTCGCCGAGCACCTTAATGGCACGCATAAAGATGTTCTGCTGCTGCGCCGCTGCCTCCTTGACCTCGGCCTTGGTGGCAGCCTCGACGCCGCTGAGCGCAATGAACTCGTCGTAGACCTTGTTGACGGTGCCAGTGCCAAAAATAATCTGGAGCTGGCCCTGGGCCTCAAAGACGCCCTTGGCGCCGTCGATATTCTCGAGGGCCTCCTTGTCGACCTTGGCGTTATCGGCAATCACAAGGCGCAGACGCGTGGCGCAGTGTGCGGCCGAAACAACGTTGCCGGCGCCACCGATGTTGTCGAGCACCTCTTGGGCTGATTTGCGGTAGTCCATGACTTCCCTTTCCTCCAACGGGCGCATCTGCACCCGGCCATCTTTGACACTTACACTGTAATCGTTTTCAGTCTCATATGTCTGTAATCGTTTTCACAGTAGGGTGAACGGTAGAAATAAGCCGGCGAATGGTAGTTTTAGGACAAAAAACAGGGGCTCAAAGGCAGGCAGACGCGTCCAAGGCCTAGACATTCATAAGCTGATGCCCAAGTTTGAGCGTCTTGAGACCGCTCTCCCCCTCCTCGCCATCGAGTGCGTCGAGCAGCATATTGGTCGCCTCGACGCCGCTGGTCAGGTAGCCGTAATGCACGGTGGGAATGCCGCCCGTCAGCGCGCTCAAAAATGCGTTGTCGCCAAAACCGCTCACGCGGTGCACGCCCTCGCCCATACCGCGCACCTCGTCAAGCGCGCGCAAGGCGCCCGCCGCCATGGTGTCGGTCGCGCAGGCGATAAACGAAACATCGGGCACTTCGCCCAGCAGCTCGCGCGACGCACGATAGCCGGAATCGAGGGTAAAGGACCCGCGGCGAATCAGCTCGGGATCGAGCGCAACACCCGCGGCGCGTAAGCCCGCTTCAAAACCACGACGACGGTCGTAACCGGCGGCACGGTCTTCCTCGGTAACACCGATATAGGCAATCTTGCCCTCAACATGCTTCGCGAGCGCCTGGCCCAGCTCAAAGGCGGCCTCGTAATCGTCATGGTAGACGCAAGCCGCGCCCTCGACGTTTTGACCGATCAGCACAATGGGCACACGGCAAGACGCAATGGCCGCACGATGTTCGTCGGTGATCATGGTCGCCACGAGCACGATGCCATCGACCGGGTGGTTCTGGAACAGGTCGAGATACTCGAGCTCACGCTCGGCCACGTTATCAGTATTCGCGAGCAGCATCTGGTAGCCACGGCGACCGAGCACCTGGCCAATACCGGCGGTAATGCGGCTCACGGATTCCGAGTTAATCTTAGGCACGATGACGCCGATGAGCTTGGTGGAACCGGTGCGCAGCGCGCGAGCCTGACTAGATCGCACGTATCCGGTCAGCTCAATCGCCTGCTTAATGCGCTCGGCCTTGTCCGCCGAGATATATCCACCGTTGAGGTAGCGCGAGACCGCGGCGCTCGAAACGCCAGCCAACTCGGCCACATCTTTCATCTTTACCACGAGCACCCCTGTCATTGAAATCGCTTTCACCATGATACCCGTGACGGCGCTTCGGATAAATCAATATCACCCAGGTCGAGCAAACGTCAGCGAGCGGGCAGCTGCCGTGGCGAGGTGCCGCGAAAGAGGAGCGAAGCGTACTTCATGTACGCGAGCGACGGTTTGAGCGGCAGATCGCCCGGCAGATGCCCGCGCAGCGTCGAGCGGTCCGGCGTTCGTTAGAACACCGGAACATAGTTATCCATGATACTCGCCGTTGTACTGGATGAGGGTCAGGTCCTCAACGCCATCGAGCGTGCGAATCGCGTCGGCATAGGGCATGTCCACGCCGTCCGAGAATACCTCCACGGCCATCTCGACTTTGTCGCCGCGCATAGTCTTGGACTTAACGGTGAACTTGGTGCGCCCAAATGCACGCACGATATCGTCGCCGGTGGTCTGGCCCGTGTAGTGAATGACCATCATGTACACGCGCGACTTGTCCTGGTGGCTCGCAAAGCCGGCGATCATCACCACGATCACCACCGCCGTGAGCCCCACGAGCGCATACATGCCGGCGCCGGCCGTAATGCCCGTGGTAATGGCCCAAAACAGATACAGCAGGTCGAGCGGGTCCTTGACCGCCGTACGGTAGCGGACGATGGACAGAGCACCGACCATACCGAGCGAGATGACCACGTTCGTCGAGATCGCGAGCGTGACCATGCAGGTAAGCACGCACATGCCCACGAGCGTCACGGCAAAGCTACGCGAATACACCACGCCGGTAAAAAAGCGCTTGTACACGTAATAGATCAGGATGCCCATGGCGAGCGCCACGAGCAGCGAAAGGCCGATCTTGGCAGGGTCGACCTGGCCAAACGCCTCCAAGACGGAGTTCTTAAAAAAGTCCCTGGTGCTCATGGTCTAAATATCCCCTCGGTTCTCAAAATCCGATTCCCAGTAGTTAAAACCGCGCAGGTAGGCGGTCTTTTCGTAACACAGGCAGTACTTGGAGACCGCCGTAAGCTCGGCCGCGCCCGGCGGCACCATATCGCGCACGAGCTGCGGGCAAAACTCCGTAAACTTGACCTCCATCACCAGCTTGCCGGGCTCCAGGACCGGCAGCGCGGGCAGCGTCGCGTCAAAGATATCGAAGCTTCCCACCGCGGCACGCACGTTCATGTCAAACGTAATGCGCACGGTGCCCTCATCCATCACCCACGGCTCGCGCTCGTAGTCCACGATGGTCCGCGGGCGCATCATGTTGCAGATGCACTCGATGTAGAACTCGCGACAGATCGGATAGGGGCTCCTCAGCAAAAAGCCGTAGTCGCCAGCCAGAATCTGCTCAAACTCGCCACGTGTGAGCGGCGCGTCCTCCTTATAGATCCAGCTACCGTACTTCTTTTTGCGCTCGAGCTTAATCACCTTGTCGCTGCCGTTATAGATGCGAACGCGAAACTTTTTGCGCATGAGAATGCCGGCGTCTTTTTCCTCGTAGGCCGAGTTGCAGTAGTCGTCAAAGTACAGGCTGCGAATGGTGTAACCGCCCGCCCGCGCATGCTTGTCCAGTTTAAATACCGGCGCCATGCGACAGGCAAGCGCGGCGTGCTCGCCCTCGTTAATGAGATATTTGAGCTCGTGGCGGTAACGCTCCTGCGTGGTACGCACAGGCGGAGCCGCCAAGCGCTCAAGCAGCGCGCTAGCCCTCCTCATACGTGTCCTCCACGACCTTACCGCCGTCTTGCACGTAAAAACACTTCATGCCGTAGTGCTTGCCGTCGTCAGTCACATAGTAGTCAAACGCATCTTGCGTAAAGCCGTCGGAGTTGGTGGCACGCACGCGCACAAAATACTGGCCGGCATCGGGCGCATCGCAGGTCACCTCGGGAAGCAGCACGTCCTCGGCCTTAAAGACAACGTCGCTTATGGCATAGTCGCGCGCTAGCTCTACAGTGTAGCGAATGTCGCGCGCCTTAAAGTCGTAGGACGCATCCCAGTTAATGCGCAGCTTACCGTTATCGATCTGCGGCACGCCGATGTAGAACGGCATGGGCTTTTTAAAACTCTCGCGAAAGCTCTTGTAGTTCTCCTCGATCTCGGAGGGAATCGCCGCGGCGATCTGCTCGTATTGGTCCTTGGTGACAGGCAGATTGTCGATATCGGGCGAAGCAAAGACCAGGGATTCAGTCACCTCGCGGTAGTGCTTGATCATCTTGGTCAGGCGAGTCTCGGTCAAATACGAGCGCAAGTCCTTGACGGCACGGTCGAGTTCGCTGCGGAACGACTTGCTGCGCAACGCGCGGTTAAACAGCACGTTACCCCAGTAGTTGCTTGCGCCGCGCTCCCAGCTCGCGTAGTCCGAAAACCCGGTAAGAGAAAGCTCCAGCTTACGCAGCATGCCGTCGTTATCCCAATCTAAAAAGTACCAGGTATTTGAGTTAAGCGGGCTGTACAGATAGCAGTTACGGTTCTGCGTATCGCAATTTCCCGTCAAGATCTGAAACGCCATCCAATAGACCAGGTTCTCGGTATCGAAGTAGGTGTCGAGCACATCGTCGATCTTTTGCGTATCGTCGTTGAGCGCATCGAGCATCTCGATTAACTTGGTATGGTCCGAATCGCCCTTGATCTCGAGCATGCCCTCAAACGCCGTCTGGTTATAGTCGGGGTCATCCGCCAGCTTAATGGTATCTTCGAAGCGATGGAAATCAAAGCTGTTCACCTTATACAGGTGCCCGCTCTTATCCAGGCCATGTGCCTTAAGCGCCGTCTTGTTGAGCTGCTCCACCTGCGTAAACAGTCCGTAGTCCTCAAAGGTGTCGTTAGATTTTTCGGTCTGGTCGCACACCCACAGGTGCACAAACTGCGTGCGAAGGCCCATCATCTGGGGAATCCCACAAATCAGGTCGTAGGCCATCTTGTTGCGAAAGCGCATGCCCTCGCCCATATGCTTATTGAGCGCAATCGCGCGCTGCTGACGCCAGGTGCCCTTACCCTTCTTGAGCTCAACCTTATAATTCTTCTGCGCGTAGCCGCTCGACGTCTGGCCGCGCACCTGCACGGTGGCATTGGGCGCTTCCTCGCCATAGCCGACCTCGCCGGCCACCGGGCCGTCTTCGTCGCCCGGCCGCAGCAGGCCCATAACCTGATAGCGCGTCACGCCCATGCCGGCATAGTCATACACCGAGTACGTGTTGATCTCGGCCCAGCTGTGGTCGGTGTTCTCGGAGCTGTTGCCGCGCGAGACCGTCAGGTACATGGTCACAATACCCGAGTCGTCGTAGACCTCGTACAGCTCGTCCTTATCGCGCAGGTGCTTAGTCCCGTCCGAGGCCTCGGCCTTTTTGATCTCGTCCTGCTTTTTGACTTTTTTGGTCGAGGAGTCTTCCTGCACCGAGCAGCCCGAAAGCAACAGCACACCGGCAGCCGCCTCAAACAGACGGCGGCGAGACATCATTCTATCGGTCATCAGGACCTCCCCAATGCTTTTGGTACAAGCGAACCACCGCGCGCTCAAACGCGCCATGCGGCTCGCCCTGCTGACGGCGTTCCTCATAGCGCTGCTCGGCACGGTCGAGCAAGCGGCCCAGCTGTGTAAAGCGACCCGTTTTGTCGGTCGCCACAATGGGCTGCTGGCTCAGGATACGATACGGCAAGTTGGCGGTATAGGTATCGAGTCGCAGCAGCGCCACGATAAAAAACACCGCCGCACCCAACAAAAAGCCAAAGCCGTAAAACTGCTGCGGCAAAAGCAACGACACCGCAGTCGCCAGCCCAGCCACACCGGCAAACAGACCCGAAGCCAGCACGGCCCCCTTATAGTCGGTAAAGTACAGCAAGATAAGCATCACCGTATTGCCCACGGCATACAGGCCATAGCCCACGCACAGCGTACGAAAATAACCGTGCATCAGGTTGTTAAAGCCCAACGGCAGGGCCGACAGCACCGTGGTCTCGAGCGAAATGACCGCAGCAGTCACAAACAGCTGCTTGAGCGCACAAAAGCGCAGTTCTCGATTGAGCGTGGCAAGCATTTCCTCCTCGGCCACCACAATGTCGCCCACCACGCCACCGTCGTTGAACAGGCTGTAGTAGTCGCGATAGCGCGGATAAAAGTTGACCTCGACCGAGACCACAAAGTTGACGGACGTGACCAGGATCGTCAAAAACGCGATGAGCGCCGGCACATCGTGGTAGGGCGCACCATAAAACAAGCCCTTGACCTGCACGCCAATGGGACCGGCCCAAATTATCACCAAGTGCGCAAAGAGACCCAGGTTGGTAAACAAGCCCGTGAGCGCCAGCGGCATAAACTGATCGAGCCACTGCAAAAAGAGCCAGGGGCTGCGGTCGCTCTGAGGAAAATAACGGTACAGCAGCACCACGTCCCAGGCGAGCATGACGCCGTAGCCCAGAGCAATTGACGCCAACAGGCCCTCGACCGGCGGCAGTCCCAGCGCCAGCGCGGCCAGGGCGCACAGGCACGCCACGCCAATGGCAGCCGCAAAGCTGCATAGGATACCGCGGTAATCCTTGATGGCCGTGAGGTAACTCATGCCGTTCCAGTTGACGATCATAATGTTGAACAGCCACAGGCACAGCAGCCCCTGCAGCAGCGTGGCGCCCGAGAACAGCAGGAAGACGCCGTAGAGCACCGTGCCCGCAACGAGCATGACAGCATTGGAGCCCCAAAACGAGGGCAGAATCTCGTCCTCGCGCTCGGCAAACAACATATCAGCCAAAAAGCGCGTGACCGGCATGGAGAAAAAGCTCGTGAGCGTGAGCGACGCCAGCAGCGTATAGGTCACCATGCACACCAGCAGGTCTTGGTTGGCGCGTCCCACGCCCCACAGACCGCACAGCACCAAGATACCCACCTGGAGCAGCACGCCCAGCAGCATCGGGCCCGTGCACACAATGCCGGCGTAGCCATAGGCGCGCATCGTGGCAAACAGGCCCTTGCGCCTAAACAGGCGCTTGAGCTCAAAACCGATTCCGGCCACCGGCTACTCCCCCTCTCTGGGCAGGTCAAACGCTTGCGCCGTCACGTCGTACAGCGCGCGATAGTTGGCGAGCATCTGCTCGTGCAAAAAGTACGTGGCAACGCGACGCTTGCCTCGCTCCCCCATCTCAATGCGACGGGCGCGGCTTGTGCACATGCGTTCCATGGCATCGGCCAAGCCCTTGCGATACATAGGCGGCGTCACAAAACCTGCCACGCCAAAGTCATCGCCCGGAGCGCCTTCGAGCAACTCACGGCAGCAGCCCACCTCGGTCGTCACGCAGGGACGACACGCGGCAAGCGACTCCAGCACGCTGAGCGGCTGGCCCTCGGAGATGCTCGTCAAAATGGTAAAGTCGAGCTTTTCCATGTACTCGACCACGTTGACGCGGCCGGTAAAGATCAGGTCGCGCACGCCCAGGGTTTCGACCAGCGCGTGGCACTCGGCGCCGTACTCTTCGTCGTCCACGCCGCCCATGATGTGCAGGCGCACCTTGGGCAGGCGCTCGTGCAGCTCAAAAAAGGCATAGATCATAGTCTTGACGTCCTTGATGGGCGCCAGGCGCACCACCGCGCCAATGTCCACCCAGCCGTCATCGGGCTTTAAGGGAATGTCCTTAAAGCAGTCGAACTGGATGCCGTTGGGGATGACCAGACATTTGTCTGCATCGCAACCCATATCGATCTGCGTCTTGCGGGCGTTATGGAACAAACTCGTCACGCGGAAGGCGCGGCGGTAGATCTCCTCCGAAAGCAGGTAGAAAAAGCGAATCCATCGGTCCTTAAACGACGGCACCACCCAGTCGGCGCGAATGATCTCTTCCTCGCGCTCGCGGGTATAGATGCCGTGCTCGGTGAGCAGCACCGGCGCATGGTGAACGCTTGAGCCCAGGCAGGCGAGCAGGCCGCCGTAGCCGGTCGAGATAGCGTGGTACACATCGGCAACCGGCACCTCGCTGCCCAGCAGGTAGAGCACCGGCAACAGCATAGAGCGCATGGTGTGGAATGCGTCGGCGAAGGGCGTGTAGGGGTACTCGGCAAGGCACACGTCGCGGAAGATATCCATAAACGTGCGGCTCTGCAAAAACGAGAGCGGATGCACGCGACGGCGCTGGAAGATATCGAACAGCACGTCCCAGTCCGGATTGGAGAGCGACACCAGGCGGCGTAGCGCCTCGCGCTCGCGGTCGTTAAAACTGGCTTCATGTTGCTCGCCCGAAAGCCGCAGGGCATCGTCCAGGAACACCTCGTGCACCTCGACCACGTTGCTGGGCAGCTCGTAGACAAATTTGCCGCGGTCGGCAGCATGCGCGCCAATCACCCACAGCACGAACTCGTGCTCGGGCATGGCCTGGATATAGCCATGCATCCAGGTAGATACGCCGCCGTGCACATAAGGGTAGCAACCCTCGAGTACCAAGCAGATTCTCATCTGTCGCCACCCTCCTTGCGCTCGATCGTCAGGGTATTATCATTTGCCTTGAGCAGATACAGATCGCCCGTAAGGTGCGTCAGTTCGCCACCCGTCACCGCACCCGGCTCGCCATTATTGGCGCGGAACATGAGCCACGCCTCGTCGTGGAAATTGCCCAGGCTGAGCGTCCAGGCATCCGCACCGGTATCCACGCTCACCGTAACCGACGAAAAGCGCTGAATGGCACCGGAGCACTCCGACGCCGTCTGGCGGCGCAGGTCGGGCGCAGACTTGGTAAGCCAGTCCAGGTAGTCGGTCAGGCCGCCCTTGTAGACTTCCCAGCCCTCCTTGGCGCCGCGATCGGGATCGAGCAGGTCGTCCGGGTGCATAAAGTGCGTACTCACGTAGTGCATGTTGAGCTCGGACACGGCAGCCAGGCGCATATAGGAATCGTCGACCATGCCGCCCGAGACAATACGCGGCTGCTCCACAATACCATCGCTCGCCACGCCAAACTCCTGCACGTACGGCAGGTCGGTACCGTCCTCAAAATACGTACTGGCAATAGTCTTAATGCGCGGAACATCGGTGCCGATAAGCTGGCGCGCGCGGGCCGAAAGGATATTCGACGGTGGCACGTAGACCGAGCCGTGCGCGTTGGGCAGCACCTCGTCCTGGAAGGCTATAAGCTCGTTGAGCGAAGCGACGAGCGTTTCCTTGTTCTTCCAGGTCTTGTAGTCATACAGCGTGCCATAGTCGGTATCCCAGAGCGCCAGAGGCTGATGGTTGTAGCCGTGAAAGCCCAGCTCTCCGCCCATCTGCAGCAGCATGCCGCCAAAATAGCGGAACTGCGTGGTATCGGCCTGGCGCGCGGGCTCGGTCTGGTTGACCGCGTCCTCGTAGTTTTCGATCATCACGCCGGTATAGCGAATGCCGTATTTTTGCGCAAGCTTTTGCAGATCGGGCCACCAGACCTTGGTGTAAAAATCCGCAATGGAAAGGCCGTAGTCACGCTTGATATAAGTACCATCGCCCGAGGGCACGGGGCTAGGAAAGTCGTCCAAATAGAACACGGCGCTGTTGATGACCGGATAGGCCGAGGCATCACCCAGCAAGCTTATGGCCGAAGCATAGAACCCACGCATGACCTTGTCGTAGATACCAATGTTGCAAACCACGGTGTGACCACTGCCGCAATCGTTAGACCAAATGAGCGGCGTGCCCGCGTCACCGGTCTTTGCCCATACGTGCGCCGTTTCGCGCAATGAAACCGAAAGCGAAGAATCGAAGGGATCCGAGAACTCGTAGCGCTCTCCTCCGCCCAACATAAAGTCATCGCTCGGCACAATGCTTTCGGCTTTCGCATAGTCATATCCGGCCGATTCGATCCCAAGCTTGGAAGCAATAGCCTGCAGGCAGTTCGAGTTATCTGGCGTCATGCCCAGCATGAGTGAGCCGCCCACACTCACCCAACTCATCAGATCGGTCAGATGCGTACCCAGTCCGTCAAGCGAGGGCATAAGCACAATCACGCGATCAAACGACGTGAGCGATGGGATCGCGTCCGCACCGTCGGTGGCAATATCAACATCGCGATGGGCGATCTTCATGTCGAGCAGGATCTGGTCGAACTGTTCCTTTACGTCCTCGACGCCAGCTTGATCGGAATCGGTAATGACCAGGCACGTGGGCTTTTGGCCAAAGATTGCCGAGGAGGCCGGCACCGCATCGTTGGCGGCCAGCATCCCCAGCTTATGCTGGCCCGCACTGTACTGCACGCCGGCACGCTCCACCAGCAGCACAGCGGCCATGACAATAAAGACCGCCCACACCACGAGGAGTCCCATCCAACGAAAGCGCCCTGCACGGTCGCGGATATGTTGCGCCACGCTCATCTGGCCTCCTCCCCGTCGCGCCAAAACGCCAACTTTTCGCGGTTGTCGGCGCTCAAATACACATGTTGCTTGTCAATCGCATCGATCACACGGTGGACCTCGTCACCGTCGCGGCGCATCACGGCCAGGCGCAGGCAAAGCATCCAAACCTCCTGCTCCTCGGGCACGTCTATCACCAGCTGGTCGGTCACGGCCTGCGCCTCGTCGATCTGTCCGACATCGGCCAGCGCCGTCGCGTATCGAATGCGCAGCTCAAGGGTATCCTCGCGCTCGCAGCGACGCGCAAGCAGGCGCGCGTACTGTTGGCGCTGAATCTGAGCCACGCGCCCCTCAGCCAAGCCCGAGCACAAGTATTCACCAAGAAAATCGCAGTATTCGTTGAGGTTTTGAGCGCTCGGGTCCGTCTTAAAGGCACGCTCCAGCTGCTGCAGTTTAAGGTCGGACTCCTTGGAGATCTGCGCCACCGCCGTCGCGGCATAGTGCGCCACCTCAACGTCGTCGTTAAGCTTAGCCGCCTGCAGCTGCGCCAGGTACGCGTCGGGCTCCTCGGTGAGCATGGAGAGCATTAGGCGGCGCCGGTATGCCGGGTCGTTGACGATGAGTGCCTCCTCGAGCGGCACTACGCCTGAATCGTCCTCACCACTCGGTACCGACATACTGCGATGCAGGTCATCGTTGAAGCGCAGCGACTCCAGCGCAGACCCTTTCAGCCCCTCGCCAAACACCGCGCTGCACACCGATAGCAAAACCACCAGCAACGGGCCCCACAGCGGCACCAGCACTATCACAGCCAGCATGTGCCCGCGCACCGGCAGCAGGCCCAGTTTCATGAGCGTCCACAGCATCAGGCAAACCAGCGCATGAATCAGCAGCAAGACGGCAGCAACGACAAGCGAGATCAAGCGGCACCCCCCTCACCGTCACCGGTGTAAGAGATGTGCTGCAGCAGCTCCACGATGTCCTCGCCGTCGACGGGCTCCACCGCAATCTGCTTTGCGCTCAGGCGCTCGCGGATAATGGGCAGATCGCATGCCTTTGCCTGGCGCATAAGCAGGTAGAGCACGTCGCCGTCGACCAAGCCCGCCGCGTCGCTCTCGCGGATTGCCGACCCAATTGCGCCCACCAGCTCGCCGACAGGCTCCATGCCCGGTACCACGCGCAGGAGCAAAAACTCCCCATCTTGCTATCTGCCAGCGCCTGCTCCGCCGCGAGCTCTTGGCCAAAGGCAGCCTGCTTGAGCACGCAAGTGCCGTCAACACAGCGTTTATCCTGCGCCACCGCCTCATAGTCAAAGGCACGGCCCAGCGCGCTTTCGACCAACCCGCACAAGATGCGGAACAGGTTTTGATAATAGAGGGTCATTTGGTTTTCGGCCGCACTACGCACAAAGATCAACACAGCGGGTGCCCCGTCGCGCTCGATCGTGTATCCAAACATGGGAAGCCCCGGCGTCAGCTCGCGGTTCACCCACAGGTTCGAACGACCCCCGTCGCCCAAAAGAGGTGCAAGCTGCTCAAGCGTGAGCGAGCGCGCGGCATCTTCGGCAATCGCGGGACTTGCTGCCACCAGGCGCGCAAATGCCCCGCCCGAAACATGGTAGATCGCCACCGAATCGTTCTCGAGGATCTCGCCCAAAAGCTCGCAGCACTTGCGATAGATGTCGCGTGGGTTGAATACGTCGAGCTCCTGCGTCACGGCAAAGATCTTGCCAAAGCTGTCGTGGCGACCCACGATCTGGCGCCTGTACGCGCGCTTGTCCTCGATCGCGTCGTGGTAGAGCTGCGTAAGGAACGTATTGCGGTTGCGCACGAGCTCGTTTTGATCGCGCTCCGCCCTAATGGCTTCGCTGTTGCGCAGCTGCACATAGCCGCACACGGCACCCACAACAAAGTACGCAATAAACGGCAGCCAGTTAGACGGCTCGTAAAAGAGACCCTGGAAGGTATAGCCATACTGGGTA
Source organism: Collinsella sp. (assembly GCA_019419505.1). Taxonomy (GTDB): domain Bacteria; phylum Actinomycetota; class Coriobacteriia; order Coriobacteriales; family Coriobacteriaceae; genus Collinsella. The sequence goes on from DXZS01000024.1 coordinate 148,895, forward strand.
AAGTAGCTCGCGGCCAAACCCACCGACGCCAGCAGCGCCGCAACCAGGCCAAAGTCCAAGCCATACAGCGTGCCGATCAACACCACGAAGAGCAGGCGATAATCGAGCACGTTGAGCTGGGCCGATTGGGAGAACAGGTGCTCCAGCACCTCGAAAAGGACCCAGGCGGCTGCCGTCTCCAGACATTTAATAGGCAGCGCGCGCATTTGGATGCGGTCGATGGCGGCACGCAAGGGGTTGACCTTCTTCGCGCGACCGGCATCCCAACGAGCCTGAATGGTCGAAAGATCGCGCATCAGGTCGTAGCGCTGAAACCAACCATAACGAACGCGAACGATGTCGCTGACGGGCATGGCGTAGCCAGCAGAATCGCCATAGGCAACCGAGAGCCCTAGGAACAGCGCCTTGAGAGCCTCGCCCACCTCACCCGCCGTGTGATGGAAGGTATCGGCAATATCGAGCGTCTCAAAGTTACCATCCCAGCTATCGAAGATACGGCGTACCAGCACCGCAAGCTCCTCGGCACACAGCAGGGGAAACGCCGCATCCTGCGCGCCCTGCAGAGCAACCGATCCGGTTGAGCACGCGTCGAACAGCGGCACCAAAAACGGGTCCTCCAGCGCGGCAGACGCGGTATACAGGAACGGCACGCGCAGGATCTTGGCCTGAACGCCCTCGCGAGCAGCGTAGTAGCGGCACAGGTCGTTGGCTGCGTGCGCGATAATGCCCTTGCCCGTTCGCCCCGCGGCATCGGCGGCGCCCTCGGCACCCGCGGGTCCCGCTACATACAGCAGTTGGACCCGGCGACCCGCGCACGCACGAAAGACCGTGCGCAGCAGCTCGATATCGCCCACGGAGTCGGTATGCGGGGTAAGGTAATTAGACAGGTAGACCACGCGGTCGAACTCGTAGGCCTGCTCCAAGTGCTGGAGGAGCTCTTTCCACGAAGCATGAGGCGACGACTCATCGCGGCGCGCTTCCGCAGCGGCGACGACCTTAACGTGGTCCCCGGGGAACGCCTTGGCGCAAAAGTCATCGTCAACATATGCGGTGTTGCCAACAACCAGCACCTCCATAGCGCACCCCTCCCCTAAAATCCACTTTAGTCATAGTCAAACATGCGTATTTTACGCTGTCAACGCGAGCTGGGGCGCCTTTAAGGCTGTTTTAAGAACTTTTTTAGGGGATGTGGGGACATCGAGAGTGCTAAATGAGCACCCAATCCAGAAGTGCGGTGAAAAACCGAGATCTGTCAAACAGGCCCCTGTTTTGAGCATCCGCGACCTGCAGTTTTGTTGGCAAAAATCGGTGTGCGCTCGGCGAGTTTCGATTTTCCCCGCACTTCTCCTACGCACCGGACTCGCAATAGCGCAGTACAATCCGCCAATCGCACTAACCGGAAAGCCAATCCAGCGACTCGCCTAGCCAACCAGATACGGCCCGATTACATCGAAAATTTCGCCCACCTTAGTTGCAGGGTTTTGCGCAGATGGCTTAATGTTACCCAGTTCCCTATGGTACGCGACGAGGCGCCCAGCACGCTGCAATGCTTCGCCTCGCCTATCATCCACTGCCCCAAACATCCCGTCCAGGTTCTTGCGGTACTCGATGCCCAAGTTCTTCGACATCTCCTGCGCGAGGGCATGCTGGCAGTCGGACGCGGACATATGCGCGGTCGTGTAGCGAAAGTGCAAAAGCGGCCACAGCTCGAAGCAGGGGTTCGACCACAACGCATGGAAGGTCCTCGAACCATCGGAGAGCTCGTCACATTTGCGCTTCATCGCATCAAAGTCGGACGCAGGAAAGTCATCCTTGTCATACACGAGCCACACGTGATCGAACGTCTCGGGCGCATAGCGACAGTGTTCGACGGCGAAGTCAAGCAGGTCAAGCGTGTGTCTGCCGGTCCCCTTAACGACAATGGCAACCTTGCGCTCGTTCGCCGCGCCCAACGCCGCACGCACGCCCTCAAAGTAGCGAGGCTCGGTCTCCTTGCCCTCGCTCACTACAAGATGACGCGTCATCTGAACCATGCGCGAGCGGCCCTCTCGCTTGCCGCTACGCCAGCCCTTCGACTTCTTCGCCACCATGCTAATCCCACTCCTCGATGCGGGTGAGGTACGGATCGGCACCGTAGCGACCGGACAGGTATTGCTTGTCGAAAGCCGCGTTCTTGCTTACCAGATTACCGTTTGCCTCGTGGATATCGGCGAGAGACCACAGTTGGCTCGCCTCCCCCTCGCCGCGTGCAGCGAACCATATCTCGTCACGGCGGAAGACATCGTTTCGCATGGTTGACACATCCTGGGACGAGAAGATGAGCTGCGCGCCACTCTTGTTGACCTCAGGATCCTTAAACAGCAGAATCACATAGCGAAGAAGCTTCGGGTGCAGTTTGGCGTCGAGCTCGTCTACCACAACGGTGCCACCACGCTCAAGCGCTGTCATCAGATACGCAGCCAACCCCATGAGCTTCTGGGTACCGGCAGATTCCTCGGATAAACGCAGCTCGTACGCCTTGCCGCTCACCTTGTGCCTCACGAAGACGCGCTGGCCGCGCCACTCCGGCGCCCTCTCCACTCTGAAGCCATCAATACGCACATCAACGGCGCGCAAAAAACGCGTGACCTCGCGCGAGTCGCCCTCGTCGAGCATTTGCTCGAGCATCCGCTCCAGGTAGGAACTGTTGTAGTTGAGAAACACGGCGTCGAGAAACCAGCTGGCCGCCTCCTGGACCACCGGCGCATCGAAGTTGATGCAAAGGAACGATAGGTACGGCAGGCTCGGGTTGAACCTCGCAGCCGTCACAAGCTTACGCAGTGTGGGGCCGAGTTCAACCTTTGTATCCTCGCGCTCGAACAGCATCGCCGTACGCGACGCTCCCAATTTACGCCGCCACAGCCCTTCGGACATGATCTCATCGGCGTGTACAGACAGAACATAGCGGTACTCATGCTCACCCGCGCGGTAATAGAGCTCGAACTCGGTGGGCTCGGCAGCAGACACGTCATCGAACTCAAACGCCGAACAACGGGCTATCAAGGGGAGATCACTCTCTGGTGCATCAGCGCTAGCAGACAGCAGTCTAATTGGTCTGGCCACCGCCGAACGAACGTAGTCAAGAGCCTCGAGCAGATTAGACTTGCCGCCAGCGTTGGGCCCGTACACCGCAGCCACCGGAAGGAAACTCTGCCCGTCGGAGCACTCGATGAGGGAACGCTCAAACTCCTTCATCGGCATCGCCTGCATGGAAAGCTCAGCCTCGTCGCGATAGGACCGATAGTTCTTAAAGGTGAACTGACAAAGCATGGTACTCAACATTCCTTTCATTATTTTGAAAAGATATATCAGAGTTTTTCTTTGATTATAGACTTTAAGTAGTCTAAATCAAGTGCTTGCCACACCAATGACAGCAGGCGCACGGTGCCAAACCGAGCATACTCGACCATCCCATTGTCGGAATGGCGTTTAGCTAGCACGTCACACATTACATGCATGAAAAAAGGGCAACACTCTCTAACAGAAGGCGTCACCCTTAAAGCTCCCAAAGAGCTTTTGTATATTGCTATATAGAATATGCAACCGATTCGAGAGTGGTTCAAAAAGCTAACCGAAACAACCGTCACGTGACCCCCACAGAGGGTCACCTAACAATTACCCATAGGCGAGCTCCACTAACGCTGGCATAACGCCTCCACTAGACACAGCCTTACCATAGCTCGCGTACTTAGCTAAAAGTGCATTGCAATACTCCGGTTCAACCTGTTTACAAAAGCTCAAGTGGCCTAAAACGCGATGGGCATGATTACGATCGCACTCGCGCATAAGCACCTGGTATAAAGAGCGCTTTAGCTCTGCTTTTCTTTGAGGCCCCAGTCGAAGGACGCCATCGCAGTCGAGATAGATGCCCGTGATTTTACGTAGGTGCCCTCGTCCAAAACAACGAGTTTTGTCATTATTCAAATCAAAACCCTTTAGCCGTAGGCGGTCACCAACAAAAGTTGAAATCTCCGCAGAGTCTATCCATTCAGTTGATGAAATGCAGATGTCGTCAGAGTATCGCGAGTAGACGAATCTTTCGCCTAGTCTAGCTGCAATCTCATGATCAAACGAAGCCATTATGCGATTGGCAATAAAGGGCGAACACGGAGAACCCGTTGCAAGAGAACCCCGATAACATGATAAAGCTACGAGAAGATCGACATCGTCTGCAGTAAGACGCGAGCGAGATTCAGCGTTTGTCGACCGATACGTTCCCCCTGAAAACAAATTCCTGACCATTTGCTGAGTGCAGGACTCAAAGAAATGGCAAATATCAAGCAGAAGAAAATGGCTGCTCTTAGCATGGAGCCCGGCATTACGGCAGACGCTTGAGCCCTTTTCGTAGGCTGTAGCGTAAGGAAGATCTATATCAAACTCAGTATTTATATAATCCGAAATCCAACATTGGACGAGCTTCAAATCTGGCCGAGGCGCAACAATCTTTCTTCCACCGGCTAAAAAACTGTGGTACTTATCTGTCGTTGAGCTCGCAAGGTCCAGTAGCTGGCGATTTGTCATTCCAAGATCGAAGCAAATTCTATCCGCAATAGACACCGGCAACGCCTCCATACCCCATTGATCTCTTACGAAGGATTACCCGCGCCCTCATGTTTGAGAAATCTTGGTCTTCGCTTCCCTTAAACATGAAATAGGAATCGAGGTGTATCGTGCTTTTAATCAGATAATCCGGACCCCTATTGCATCTCACTTTAGAAACAAGACCGGTAGCTCTCATCATGCAGCAAACATCCGACCAAGATATCGGAACGCCGGCATTTTTCATATCCGCATTTAAAATGGGCGAGTATATTTTGAGCTTACTAGCACGGAAGCCTTTGGCCGCACAGTATATCGTTCGTAAATCGGTCTCTGACATGGGGCCCAATATTTGAAGCAAATCAAGTAACTCGTGGACGAGCGAGCCCACGTTAATCTTGGACTCATCTCGATTGATCATCTTTCTAGCGGCCTTTAAGCCAGCCTTGCCCCGCTTAGTAGCATTAACACCAATGAGGGGTCTTAGTTCAGAAACAAAGCGGCACAAGTCAGGCGAAGACATTGGGTTATTTAAGTCTAAGTAAAAGACTTTGTTAAGCGAAGAGTCGCCTGTGGCTATTTCTTTCACTGGCCCATCAATCAAGAAGCTCCGAGAGCCCTTATATTGCTTTCCAACAGCAACAGAGGTGATCAAAGCAGCATGAGGCAAAGCAGAGAAAGCGCCCAACTCGCAAAAAGATCCACAGCTCTCTGCAAAAATCAATATCCAGTCAGATATGTCGGCAAGCATGGCCTCTTGCTGAAGTAAATTAAGTCTCGAACCGTCCATTTCCGCCGCTACGTCTTCGGCGGTAAGACAAAAAACGTTTTTTAAAGCCTCGGTGTGATTGTTGGACACATAAGCTCTAAAGAATCGTCGAGAGGAATGCAGGCTCTGATCACCGCCGCAGGGAAAGATAAACAAGGGCAGTTTATTAACGTCACGATAAACCCTCAGATGACTTCTCAGGATATTCAAATCAGTTTTACTGATACAGTCGCAGAGCATTGCACCTCGATTCCAATAAGGACAAGGCCGCACAGTCCGTGCATATGGTTATTCCGTAGGCACGGTTTCGGGTCCGTGGCTACGGAATAACCATATGCACGGACCCGAATTGGTAAAAACGTCTCAGTCCATCTTTAACAGAGGACTCGCTCCAGTCGGGGCAATCAATGACTAGCTGCGACCTTGTCCCCAGTAACTTTACCATCAATTTGTGTCTTAGGCTGGATATTGGCCGTCTTTAAATCCCACGGCAGACATATGCGCTCGCTCTTGGCTATATTTGTCGTCACCACAAATAACGACAGTCCTAAACCAAACCCGAATCAAACATCAGCAGAGCCGCGACGTTGCGCCAAGTTCCACCATCAAGTGAACATCACATTTATGCGCCCTGTCTACAAAAGCAATATCAATATTTGCAAAAATCGGAGTTAAATTCCCTAGCCAACAACCGTCCAATCACTACCGGCAGTACTCGAAATCTTTGAAGAATCACCGTTGCACACGATGGTCGCCGAAGCGCCGGGCACATACTTGACCTCAAGAACGGAAACGCCTTGTTCCTTAAGCTTCGAGGTCATCTCGGTTATCTGGGTTTTACTCACATCATTTTTGCTAACCAGCTTGACACCATTGGCATCATTTTCAAGCAGGCAGGATACTGCCGTTTTGTAATCGGACCAATTAACAGTACTCTCCAGAAAGCCATCCAAGCTCGATGGCACATATCGAACCGGTCACAGAAACCGTCATTGGACGCAAACCGTAGCGCTGCCTTTCCTCAAATTCCAGAACATCGCAAAAGACGCGGTCAGCATTAAGCAATCTCGTTCCACAATAGTCCCCGTAAAATGGCGCAAAGTGATTGCGGATAGCCCGCGACAACATCCAGTTGTCGCAGAAACGTCAAAGGGCCGTTGCCGGAAAACCGAACAACGACCCTTCTTTGTCATCGCCTCACGTAGAGTCCACGACGGCTATATCACTGAGAACATCTTACAGCGACGCTTATCGACCCAGCTGGGCGATAATCAAACCAGATCAAAGAACGCAATTCGTGCTTTGAGCTAACTGATAGGAACTTCAATTCTAGATCGTGCTATACAAACGCCGTTCCTAACCGCATAGCACTCGACATAATGTGGGCCAACAAAATCAGTCTTCTCGTCATGGAAGCCATCTTTATTGCCACGTTGAATTTCGCCTCGGATGCAGTTTCTCTGAAATGCCGCTTCACCGCGGTTGCGAACTTTCCAGTAAAAAGAGCAATCCCTAAAAGAAGCAGCATTGACAACAAAGAAATGAAGCGAGCGCTTTCGTAGTAAAGGACAATGTCTAGACAACATATCCCTAAGTAATGAGGGCCTAAAACCATGTTGTATAACTTGGCAATCGATTTCCATCGAACGACGAATATCAACCTTAAATTGGTCCTCGACAAATCGCTCATCAATGGCCACGCCATACTTGGAAGCAAATTGGGCTTCTTCACTATCGGAAGAACCATCGACAACAGCTTCGGAAAACGACTTTCCAAATAAATCAATGAGAACTTGCTCTTTTTCATCAGAGCTAGTGGCATCAATTAGTTTTCCATGAGCTTTCTTGGCTTTTGGTACAAACGCCCCATTGTCATCATTCGTAACCTGTTGGTTGCTGCCCAGAGCATGCCAAAAAGATTGTTCGCAATCTTGCTCGGACAAAAATTTAAAGAGGTCGGACAAGAGATCATACGGGTCGCTGGAACGGTCTTTCTGATTATAAAAACTATTAACAAGAGTATCGATGAGCAAGCCCTTAAAATGAAATCCAAGAGTATTTTTCCAAACCCTTAGAGCATTGCAGAGCCTTTTGCCATCTCCATCGGTCCTTTCAAATAGAACAGAACAGGCATCTTGCTCAGGAATAGGATCCGTCTTTTTCCAAGACCCACCATCATTTGAATCGGGATAATTGAACGATCCGTCGTCCTGCTCAAAAGCAGGAACCAAATCAATCGAATAAAACCTATCAGTGAAGTTAATCACTACAGCTTGTCCGTCACCTTTTATGTCAGTCTTGGAGTAACGGCTTTTAATTGTTTTTTTGACTTCTTGGAGAAGCGCCGACTGCCCATTAGAGTCATAGGCATTGAATCTCGTATAAACTTCCTGCGGCAGTACAAACAAAAGGTCAAGATCGCTAGTTTCGGAAACAGCAGTTTGCCGACCAACTGATCCAACCACAAGACAATGATCATCGACAGAATCCAAATCGTAGTATTTTTTGTTCAATAATTTCGTCAATGACTCAATCGACGATTGATACTCACTCAATGAATCAAGCGAAATTGATTCGAAGAAATTCTCAAAAGATTGCTTTTCGTCCATGTTGGTCCCTTCAGTTATCTAACCAGATCCCTCAATCCAACAGGGAGAATCTGTTCTATCTCTACCGGAGAAAACCCACAGTTGCCCGCCTTAATGCTTTCACGGGCCTTTGAATAGGCTTTGGGATTTGTCATAGGGCTTTTTGCGTAAATTGAAGCAACTTCCTTTTGAAAAGAATCGCGACGAGATCTGATTTCCGCCAAATCAAATGAGCGGCTGTCAGCAAGAAGTGATAGATACCCCTGAAGAATCACCCAAATTGCATCTGCGGTAGCGCCATGACAATTTGCCCTCTCGCTCAAGTTTGCCCCTTTAAGATAAATTGTTATTGCTAGACTGATGACAGATAGCCCGGCGGCAACCAGCGCCGCAATTTCCATTCCAGATAGCCAGATACTTACAAAGCCACAAGCGGAAACCGATGTCAAAACAGTCTGCATTACGGATAAACGGTTGTTGAGTCCGTTGGCGCTGTCTGCCGCAACGAGCTGCGTCTTATACGTATATAAAAGATTTGCATAAGCCTCAGCTATTTGCAGTAAGAGCCTGCGGCTTTCATCAAACTCTTCAGCGGTTGTTTCCATTGCTATCCTCCAAACAGTCAGTGTTTTTCTAAAAGGATAGGACGCCGCGAGGACAAAAAATATTGCACAATAAGGCGGACATTAACCCCGAGATTCGAGTACCAGAAGTGAGCCATATGCATAGCCCCATTGATAGCGAAAACTACGTCAAGCCCATCCTTGGCAGGACCAAAATCGATATCTGGGAGTGTTATGCAAGACATGTTCTGCAATTTATCGATAGCAACAAATATGGCAATTTGGCTTACAGCGACAAACCGGATCTGATCGATCGGGCGCAGTCCCTAGGCATCGAGGTAACAGCTTCCCAATCGCAAGACAGCAGAAAGGCAGAATCCCTCTATTCCAAACTCCTATACGAGAATGATTCTTCTCAGGAAAAACGCCGAATCGAACTTATTGAGCAATGTGGAGCGCATTTCGAAAAAGGAGTCCTGTTTGGTCCAAATGGTACGGATTCATTCGAGCCGATTATTGAAGCTCTTCGCAAAAAGCTGGACAGACTCGACTCTGGTGACTACGAACTCTTTAGGAGAAACGAGTTGTTTGTCAGATCCAATATTCTTGCTGACGAGGAAATGCTTCGCGAAGCGCTCTCCAACATGAAAAAAGAATCCCGAGATCACTCATGGCACTTCGTATCTGTTATCGTCTCGGTCCCTGGATACAATTACATTTTCGACCTCGATGCATCGACATGCGTATCCCTTGAATTCGGATACGCAGACCAGTATCGAATTGCTCTTGAAGCAAACAAGGAAGTGAACATCGCAGAGTCAAGCCGAGCTGAGTTACTATAACCGATCAACTAGCAGACCATTTCGCAGCAGGTCGGAATAAAGCCCCCAGAGTTCTTTGCTGTACAAGCCTCAGAGTCCCAATGAGCCAGCACACCCAAGCGGCGCAGGTCCACGTCAATCCGGCACGAAGGTTTTGAGAATTTCTCTTATCTTGGCAATGAGAAAACGGGGCACACACAAGGTGACCCGGGCACCTCCACCCAAGAAAGGATCCGCCATGTCAAAAGACGACATCGAGTACCTTCTAAAATTCGCTCCCAGGGAGGCATACGTCGACGACTTGATAAACGGTCGCCTCTACATGAACGCGGCCGGCTACTATCATGGCCTGCCTGGCGAGCAGGGCGATCCGCTCGAGGCGTCCATGGCTCCCGGGGTGTGCCTCTACAGATATACTTCCCTGCCCATCTACTGCATGTACACGGTCCGCGAGAACGATATCGTCAACAACACTGTGAAAATCCCGAAACGCATGATCCAGGAGTTCGGATGCGAGGACGGATGGATCGGCATTGTGCAGTACGCCAGCTTCGCGCGCCTCGCCGACAGACACATTGCCGAAGGCGGAAGCATCTACGCCCACGGTCCCATCTCCTACGGCGTCCCTGGGCCAAAACTGATCCGCGAGATCTTTGGGGGCATCCCGCACAATCTCGTTATCAAAACGCCCAAGTATGCATATCAGAAGGAGTATCGAATCATCGGGTCGCGTCCGGTCGAATGTCGCCTTTTACCAGACGAGAATCACCCGGGCTGCAAAATTGAAAAATACGACCACGCAGAACTTGACCTAAGCAGCAGCCTAGCGGACTTTTCCTGGAAGGTCTCGGTGGCGAGTCTCGAAGAAGCGCGAGACGGCCTCATGCTGGATTTGCCGCATCAGGCATAGTCAGCCCAACGCGATCCACAACGTCACCGGGCAACCAACCACCCCTCCCCCTCCCCAACATTCCCCAGAAAGTTCGCTGATGTTGACTGGGGTTCCCGTAAAATAATCCCCAACAAAATATGTGCGGAGTGCTGGCCTGGAGCTGCCTTCGGACCCTATTGGCTGCTCACCGAGAGGCTCCGCTATGAAACGATCCCTTTACTACCTGCTCTGCGCGATCGCGTGCACGTCCATGGTCGGCGCGACGTTGCCTATGGCAGCCATCGCAGAAGCTATGCAGCCTCAAGAAACCGCCGGGCAGCAGGCGCAAGCCGACGCAACGAGCAGCGACGCAGGCAAGGCCGAAGACGGCACCAACACAAGCACGACAGCAGATACCGTAGAGGACAGCACCGCAACATCCACCGGCACCAGCGCAGCCAACACGGAAAGCGCTTACGCCACCAATACCGGCACCACCGCCGCAACCGGCACCCCCGCCCCATCCCTCAGCACCCAGACCAACCCCACACCCGCCGCAATCTCCACCACGTCACAAACCGGCTACGCCCACTCCGCAACCGCAAGCCAAAACGGCGTCACCTTCACCGTCTCGTGGAACGACGCCCCCGCGGGCACCGCGACGACCTTCCACGTAACCCAGACCAGCGCCTCGTCCCAGGCCAAGGCGCGCATGGACGTGTCCACCTATGGGACGGCGGCAGCCAGGAAAGCGTCTGCGATCCGTCGCGCCAGGCATGGGCCAGCTACTACAGCCTTCGGGCCCGCGCTCGCGATCGGGCCCAAAGAATCCACGTGGGACCACAATTCACTTGCATGGAGCTAGCGAAGGTGCCTATCCCAAATCAGAAATGGTAAAACCAGCAGCAGCGCGATGCAGAGGGGCGCGGCCAGCAGAGTGACCACGCCCGAGTTGATGCGCTCGCGAATTTCTTGGGGGCTCAAGAGATGAGCTCGTTCACGCGCTTTTGCACAGACGCATAGAGGCTTCCGAGCTTCTTTGAATAGCCGGCGCGCCCCTGCTATGCGTCATACACGTTGCAATTGCCCCTACCTAGAAAGTGTATGGCACTTCGGTCAATCGCCGTTACGCTTTGGCCTACCTAGAACCGCAATCACGACGTTAACAAACACAAGCGCTGTTCCCAGCAGGAATAGCGCCAGGGAGGCGGCGATCCAGTTGCCGTCGGCGGTCTTGGGGAGCGTGACGGTGGAGACGCCAGCAGTCTTGGCCTTGGATGGCGTGGACGCCATGGTCTTGGTCACGGTCGTTTTGGTTGTCGTGATTGTCTTGGGCGTCGCAGCCGCGGGCTTTAGGACAGGATCCGTCGCGGACCCGGCACCGGGCCGCTCAACGGCAGGACCGGCACCGCCGGCCGGCTCGCCCGCGCCGCCGGGCACTTCGCGCCCGTCGGTCTCCCCCGGCGGCGCCGTGGCGCCCTGGGGCTCGATCACCACATGCGGCGCCATGTCGCCGGAAGCATTCGCCACGCCGCCGGCACCGAAGGCCCCTCCCGCAGGCGCCACGAACCGCGCAGACACAAGCGACCCACCCAGACAAGCAACGCCGCCGTCGGCACCGGCCGCATCGAGCCACGAGGCATCGACGGAAAGCCGACAGCCGGCGTCACCATCGCCAAGGCCCGCATCCTGCAGATACACGCCGTAGGCGCGCACGCCCGCTCCGGACCCGGCGCCCGCGGCAACGACGCGCCCGCCGCCGCGCACGGCCATGTCGCCAGCGATCACGCCGGCGACCGCCTCGTCCGTAATATTGGCCCCGTCTGCCCGGGCATCGACGGTGCAGCCGTCCACCACGAGCGCCTGCGAAACGTGGATCCCGCACTGCGAGCCCGTCGCCGTTAGGGTCCCAGTACCGCGAAGCATCAGGTTGCCCCACACCTCCATGCCGCACAGCGTGATGTCCGCATCGGGCGCATGTGACTGCGTCACGGAGTTTTGCCCGGCAAGCGTCAGCACCAGGTCGCCCTCGGCGTCGATGGCCTCGCCCGCGTAGCCCTTAAGCTCCAGGTGGTCGGCATCGGTCCAGGCCCAGCCGGGGCCCGACACGCCCGGCACGTAGTACGTCGCGCCCGCGATGATGAGGCTCTCCGCGCCCGCGGCGTAAGAAGGCCCGCCCAGCAAAACGCATAGGCAGGCCATGGCAGCGATCGCGATGTGATGACGGCTGGTGTGGGACTTGGCAGCAAACATACCCGCTCCGATCTTCGCAGGAGCCAATAGAATGTGCACCAGAAAATGCCCTGGTAGCAGCAGTTATTAGTTTAGCGAGATCGATGCGGGGGCAAAGATAAATCGCGTGGGTAATGTCGACAATTAGGTGTAAATCGTTTTGCCAGTCGGTGAAAGGAGGAATGCAGGGTTATGCGTTAAGACGCGCTATCTTTGACACTCACGTTGCATATAGCTTCTGGGAATCTACTACCCGTTCCAGTTTGCTTCACCTTCCGCTCGCATCAGAGCGCGCCAAAGCTCACTGAGTCGCTAACTCGCTGTAATTAGCGAAGACGATCCCCCCCTCTATCCTGGATAAGACATGTAAAACCGATTTTATTATTCAGACCCTGTTGTTTATATATTCGTCTGTTGCCCCATCTCGAGAAATGATTTTGCATGGGTGCCCAATCACAATCGAATGGCTTGGTACGTCGCAGTTAACATAAGTGTTCGGTGCAACGAGAACGTCGTTGCCTAAACGAACGCCACCAACAATAGTTGAGTTGACACCAAGCCAAACGCAATCGCCAAGAACAGGCGCACCTTTTCGTTTGCCGCGGTTTTCCCGACCAATTGTCACACCTTTGTGCATATTGCAGTTGCGACCGATAACGGCATTCGGGTTTACCGTAATGCCAAAAGCGTGACCCAGATACAAGCCTTCGCCAATCGAGGTGGCAGGCGCGATCTCGAGACCATATTTGCAAGCCATCCTCTTTCGAAAAAGATGCCATAAAGGATTGTGCGAATTCTGGCACTTTCGAAGTAGCCAAACAAACCTCAAAGCATGGTTTGAGAGAATAGACCCCCCCCCAAAGCGAATACGGTCACTGCTGTATACATTCGACATTGCTATCACCCAGCTAATTCCCGTAGAACTCGCGATACCACTTCGCGAATTCACGAAGACCGTCCTCGAGCGGCGTTGCGGGTTTGTAACCAAAATCGCGCTCCAAGGCGCCAGTATCCGCATAGGTTACAGGCACGTCACCAGGCTGCATAGGAACGAGCTGCTTATGCGCCTCGAAATCGTAATCGGCGGGGAGCACGCCCTCCTCAACCAGCACACGCTGCAGCGTATCAACGAAGATCAGCAAGTTCTCGGGATTCGAATTGCCGATGTTATACACGCGATGAGCGGCCATTGGCAAACCATCAACACCGATCTTGACCTCAGGAGCGCCGTCCATGACCCTGCGCACGCCCTCCACAATATCGTCCACGTACGTAAAGTCGCGCTTACAATCGCCCATGTTGAAAATCTTAATCGTATCGCCACGACGCAACTTCTCGGTGAAGCCGAAGTATGCCATGTCGGGCCTTCCCATGGGCCCATACACCGTAAAGAAGCGCAGGCCCGTGGCTGGGATGGAGTAAAGCTTGGAGTAGGCCGCGGCCATTAGCTCGTTGGACTTCTTTGTGGCGGCGTACAGGCTCACCGGAGAGTCTACACGGTCGTCCTCCGAGAAAGGCACTTTCTCGTTGCCGCCGTAGACGGAGGAAGAGCTCGCGTAGACAAGATGCTTCACCGGGTGGCGCCTGCAAGCCTCCAATATATTGAAGAACCCTACCAGGTTGCTGTCTATGTAGGCCTTGGGGTTCTCGATGGAGTATCGCACACCGGCCTGGGCGGCCAAGTTCACCACAACGTCGAAGCCGTTCTCAGCGAACAGGCGCTCTATCAACGCGGCATCGCACAGGTCGCCGCGCACGAAGGCGAAACGCCCCGCCTTGTCCACCTCCGCCAGCATTCGCAGGCGAGCCTCCTTGATGCCAGGGTCGTAGTAGCTGTTCACGTTGTCCAGACCGATGATCGCGTCGTCGGTGGTTTCGAGCAGCCGCTTCACCAGAAACGCCCCGATGAAGCCGGCGGCGCCAGTGACGAGGACTTTTCTATCCTGCATATATACCCCACTCTTTCGTTTTAAGGAAGTCCTGAGATGGAACTCCCAACAAGTTAATTACAGACCTCAAAACGTTTTAAAGCCGCCGCCCTTGACCAGCTTCAGCAGCACCCTCCTACTCTTGGGCAAAGCAAAGCAAATCGCGAAATAGACAACGACGCACCCTACAATGTCCAACCCGACGCCAAGCCAGTTGCTAGATGCGAGTCCATACGTCACCCATGCAAATGCGCACATCATCGATGTGCAGAAAATGGGCTCCTTGAGCGACAACATAGTGCGCCCAAACGAAAGGCCAACCACGAAATATGTGACCACTTGGTTGATAGCAATCAAAAGGATTCTCAATCCCGCATCAGCCCACACGACGGCATCGAACCCTTGCATAGCCGCCACGGTCATAAGCGGCGTCATCAACACGAGGTACATCACCTGCACAAGCGTAGACACGCGCGGTTTACCAAGAGAGCGATACATCTCGCTGCTGTAGTATGAGAGCAGCACCATCGGCCCCTGCACCAGCCCATACAACCCGAACATGAGCGTCGCCTCGCCCCACTGATCGCCGAGCAACAGGGCCACCAAAGGCTCGCGGAATACGAAGATACCCGCAGACAACGGCAACAGGAACAATGCCACCATGAACTGGAAGCGTCGCAGATAAGCAACGTATTCTTCCCGATCAAACTGAAGGCGCGAAAGTGACGAGAACAAGATGGGCGTCGTAGCGTTCGTGATAATCCCGAAGCACCCGCTCACAAAGGTGACTGGCGTCTTGTAATATCCCAACTCAGCCGCACCCAGGAAATGCCCCACGATAAAGGTGCCCGCCCAAGAGGAAAGCCATATGGTGAACGACTCCAAAAGCGTCCATCCGCTGAATGAGAACATAGCCTTCAGCATGTTGAAGGAGTAGAAAAAACGCGGCTTCCACTCAGACAGCAGAGTCAGCCCCACTGCATTTACAATATTCGCCGCCAAAGTGCCAACGATAAGTGACCAGTAACCAAATCCCATAAACGCCAGTACAAGCGTCGAGCCGAAGTTAAGTAAGGTCGACGTCAGTCTCACCGGCATAAGCGACTTGAAATCGAGATTACGGTGGAACAACGCCATCTGAATGCTCGAAAACGACGTCAACGGGAGAGAGAGGCAGGCCACGGCCAAGGGAAAGCCCAGCGACGGGTTGCCCACGAAGGTGGCCACCGGATCGTTGAATATGGCAATGAGACACCACAGGACCACCGATATGCCGAAGTTCGTCCAAAAGGCCACGTTAGCGTTGGCATGCAGGTCTTTTTTGTCTCGGAAGCTGTGTTGCACCAGGTACTTCTGGAACCCGGCGTCCGCGAACATGTCGGCAAAGCTCACTACCATGGTGACGGTCGCCACCATGCCAAACGCCTCTGGCGCCAGCAGCCTCGCTAAGACGAGCTGCGAGATAGGCGAGATGATTTTGGCGATAATCTCGGTTGCCAGAGACCACTTTGCCGCGCTTGCCGACCTCGCCCGGAGGTCTTTTGTGTCGGACATACTAAACCTCCATGAAGAAACGCCGGAGCGCGCTTACTGGCTGATTATCCATGCGCACGCACTGAATGCAGCTTTCGTTTGCCATCATTCCTCGTTTTCACGTTGGGGCAAAGAAACCATTTGCCCCAACGTCCTCTCCGCCTCAGCGGGGCTGAAAGGCGTAAACCCGCCCCACGGGTAGAAAGTCAGCTCGCCGACGAGAACGCGCCCCTTGCAGATGAAGAGGTCGACCCTCAAGAAAGGTACACCGTCACTCAGTTTCCTTGATAGCTCGAGCATCTCGCTGAGCTGCTCCGGGGCAGGGATCGTCTCTTCGGAACTCGCGTATCCCATCGCCAAAGGCAGCAGATTCCACTCAGTGTCGTAGAAATCGTTGTACCTCTTCTCAGAATCGTTCTTGTCCCCGTGGCAATAAGAAATCAGCCGGGGTTCCCCGTCAAAGCAGAAGAAGTCGAACTCGTCGATGCCTTCCCAGTTATCGTCTTCATCACGGGCATTATCGCCCTCGCTCTCCAAGAACTCCTCGGCGAACACGACGGGCTTCACGTTCTTGTAAGGCCATTCCCTGCACCCGTAAAAATAATTCTGCTTCAAATGACCCCGAAAAAAGTCCTTGGCACTGTTGAGATCGAAGTGTCCCTTGTCAGTGCAGATGAGCACGCCGCCGCAGTCGTGATTCGTTTTGAGTACGAACTTCTCCGGTAGCCCACTCACATCGATGTCATCAGCGGAATTCCAGGCGCCCAACGTCTTGACCACGTGCTCGGAGCCCACACGCGAGGCAATGAGGTCCTTAGCGCGGTACTTGTCGACCATGGTCGTGTACGCAGGGTTGTGATCGTTAAGCTTCAGCCACTGCATCTTCTCAGTGAAGGTCACCGGCGAGTCTATGCTAGGCCACATGCCCAACTTGGCGCGATGCATCAATCGAAGGTGCGTCCTGTCGGAAACCCATTTCGTTAGACCCTTCGACGTAAAGGCACAGTAGGCCATCCACGGGTCACTTAGGTATTTTTTAATTTTGCTTTCCATATATACAATTTCCTTAAGTCCGAGCTTAAACAAAGCGTTTTACTTTTTAATTCTCTGCGCTACACATGGAACAAGCCCTGGGCGTATGCAAACCACCAACGTAGACTTTGCTCGTATATGCCCGAAACGGTTTCGGGCACTATTTACCCCATCCAGACGAACGAATAAGACTCGATACCAAGCCCGGTATGAAGCAGATAGGCATAAAAGGCGTAGAAAAGGAACCAGACAACTAGAAAACAGCCAAGACAAAAACGGGCTTTTATTTTCCGAGCGTCCTTCACGAAGCCTCCGAAAATCACGGGGCCTAATACGGTGAAGTAATAGGCTATGCGGCCGGCGTTGGCAATCACATAAGAGGACGCCGAAGCCAAAATGCCTAAAGCGTAAAACACGAGCGGCATCCGGTTGGCTTTGAGCCGCGACGTTTCGTCGCTCTCAACCGGGGCAACATTCGCAGTTTCGCGGCTGACGAAATATGCGATCGCGAGGACGGTCGCCTGCGCAAAAACCATCAACCCGATGCTCGATTCGTTCACGGAGTAACGCGCATACCGGTCGACGAGCTTAGAGCCCGCATAAGCTGCCAGGAACAGCAGGGCAACCGATGCAAGCATCTTCGCGGCGAACTGCGATCGGCTCTTGCTTTTGTTGGAAAATAGGTAGTAGATGAGGAATAGGACCCCTATCAGGGCGGACGCGTGCAAAAGAGCGCCAACAGCCCACCAAGCGCAAAAAAGCAACGGCTTATTCTGTTCTAAAAACCTGGTTGCGTAGAAAACCAGCGAGACTGCAATCATCTGGCACGTCAGACACATAGACAGCGGGAACACCGTTGCCGTATAGACGAACATCGCAAACGAGAGCGATGCCGTTCGTCTAAAATCCCAAAGCCTGAAAGCAAAAAAGGCGTTGGTGATCAGCGACTCGACGACGAGCAAGAACGAGTAATTGTTACAGATATGGAGCACCGCACTTGTGAAGACACCGTACGGAACGCTGAACGTATGGTTCCACATCGTGGTCCCATACGCGTAGAAGTACTCGATTCCCTCTTTATAACCCAGGGTATCCTGCCCAACCGCATACGACCTCAAGCCCCCGACGGCGGTAAGAAGAACCACGGCAGCGACCAGCCCAGCCTTACTTTTGCCGTTTTCCGACATGCGCGCAAGCGCCGCTGAAAGCAAAACGACAAGAAAGTAGAAAAGCGATGTTTCGATAAAGTTCATCCGAATACCAGCCTCACGAAACCGGGAAGCTCCGAATTGATTTCATAGCCCGAGCCTTTCAAATCCCTCGCACTGGCGCTTGACCCTATGCGATCCGCGGAGAGCGCGGCGTCGGCCCATTCGTCCAGAGCGTCGCCCAGACTTTTGTAAACGACGTTCTCGCAAATGCCAACCTCCCGCGTGATGGAGTCGCTAATCACGCAAGGGAGTCCGTTTGCCTGCGCCTCGACGACGACGTTCGGCAGGCCTTCGTAGACAGAGGGGAAGATGAAGACGTCCATAGCCGAATAGAGACGGCGGACATCGCTCCTAACCCCGGCAAACACCACCCTATCGGTCAATCCGAGCTCGGCAACGCGCCTCTCAACGGCCGTGCGTGTCTCGCCTTTGCCGACGAGAATGAGGACGGCGTCTGGCCTTCTCCGGGCGATTTCAGCAAAAACATCGACAAGGAAGAGGTGGTTCTTCTGCTCACTGAACCTCCCGACGTGCCCGACGACATAGGACTCGGCAGGAACGCCCAGTTCGCGCTTAACATCGTCCCGTGTCGAAGCGTCATAGGCGTAGTCCTCGAGGTTGAGCGCGTTCTTCATGAGATGGAAACGCGGCCCCGATACCCCCGCCTTGCCGAACATGTAGACGCCCGCCTCGGTAGACGGGGCGGCGAAGTCGGTCGCCGCAACCCTGACAAGGGGCTTGAAAAGATTGTGCAGCAGGGTCTCCTTTTTGCTGTTCGAAACTGTACCCGTGTTGCTTGACCTGAATATGGTTCTGGACACGCCTCCGAATCTCATGGCGAGCAAATCAAGACAGGAAAGACTGTGCTGAGACGACCTGACAGCACAGCAATAACCGCCGTCCCGGGCTATCTGCATGAGCCGCTTGAACGAAGCGACCGGCCCGGCCTCGGTCTTCTTGACTGTGTGCACAATTCTGCCGCCCATCGACTCGATTTCGGCGTCGTAAAAGCCCGGCACGTCGGACGACACACAGAAGTCGAGCTGATAGCGCGACTTGTCCAAAGCCCGGTAATACTTCATGAATACCGTCTCGGCCCCGCCGGTGTCCATCGAGGTCACGATATAGAGGGCCTTCTTCATTGGACGATCACCGCATCGGATTTCTCGATCAGCTTCTGCAGCGCCTTTTTAGCAATCGCCTTCCTGCGGTTGGCCGGAGATTCCTGATAGCGCTCGTATACCTCGGCCTTCACCGCGAACCTTGCGTCGCCTGAAAGATCCGCCATTGCGCGGAGCTGCGCTATATGTAGATGATGGTAGGCGGGAGAGGCGATACGCTTTTCCATGTCGTAATAAGACCAGAAGCCGGCGTCGTAGTCATCCAAATGGCAAGCCAACGTCTCCGCAGAGTGCTTGAATGGCCCGGCGAAGCGCGCGTCGACCAACGATGCGTCATAGAGACCGAAAAGGCTAAACACCCAACCGTTCATGACACTGCGCCTGGGGCGTTGAGGGTACTCCTCCAGGAACAGTTCTCCCCCGTCATGCGACGACACGCCGCCATTGTCCATGTCGATAAGCATGAACTCGGCAGCTTTCAGCGCCGCAACTCTATAGCACTCGTCCCCGAAAGCCGCATGGGCCCTCAGCAGCATCGAGCACCCCTCGCCTTGGGCCATCGAGGAGACGGAGTACTTAGCGCTGCCTATCGGACCAAATGCGTCCCAAGAGCCGTCATCCCGCTGGGCGCCGATCGCCCAATCCGAGCATACCCTTAGTGCGTCGAGAAAGCGCTCAACTTCATCCGACCTGAGAATGCTCAAGTCGTAACAGCCCAAACCGTATTGGAAAATGGCGATGGGGAAATGCACCCGCGCCCCACCGGCGATGACGCTAACAGGGACACCGCCCTCGTCGAGCAGAGTACTGCCAGTGACCTTGCCGGTCAAATCGTTGTAGTACCCGGACAACTGTCCGACATTATAGGCCCTGCCCATGCTCTGCTCTACGGCCACAGCCGTCTTGCCAGTGAGCATTTTGCTCCACCTTTTGAGCATGGTCATCTTCTGCGCAATCTGGCCCATCATTCACCTTCGTTTCTGTAATCGACTCCGAGCGAGCGCACAAGCCCCTCCACGTTGGCCTCCAAACGGAAGTCCCTCTCCCAAACGGCCCTTGCAGCGCGCCTCATAGAAGACCCTTCGGCCTTGCCCAAAAAGACGAATCGCTTTATGGCCGCGGCGACATCTTCCGGTCCACAGTCGCTAGGTAGGAGAAAGCCGTTGACGCCATCGCTTACTATCTCGTGGGTTCCGCCAACGTCCGTGGCGATGACGGGAATGCCGAATCCGCAGGCCTCCATGATCGAAAGCGGCAGGCCCTCGCTTGACGAGACGTTCACGAAGACGTCGAAATGCTTCGCTGCGTACTCCCCCAAAAGCGCGTCGTTCGGCAAAGCCCCCGCGAACTTCGCGGTGGAGTGCGTCAGCAACGAGCAGGCGGCCCTCGCCTCCTCGAGCTGTGGGCCGTCGCCGTAATGGGTCCATTCGACGCGAAGCCCTTCGGCATCAAGAAGGGTGACAGCCTTAGCAAGAAGAGGCACGCGCTTAACGTCGACAATACGCGAGCACGAGACGACCCGCAACGGGCAGGTCAACGGCTCGCCGGACTTGTCTGGCATCTCCCGCGTTCCGAGATAGGAGGTCGTCACCTTGCCCTCATGGCCCGGCCAGTTCGCGTTTATGTATTCCTCCCCGTCTTTCGAGCAGGGAAGCACTCCGGAAAGCTTGGATAGGAGGTATCCCCGGAAGGGCAAATAATGCACATGGGTACGATCTGCATACAGATCGTACCCATGTGCACGCGCAACGGCGCGTGCACATGGGTACGTGCCGGTCAGCCAAGCAGCGACCAAAGCGGTGTCGTAAAGCCAAAAGCTGTATATGTGCGTGGGCTCAAAGCCAAAGCGGACCAGTTCCTCCGCAAGCACGTCCGCCTTTGCCTTCGCCCTCGCGGCAAAGTAGCCCCGAAACACGCGCTTTCCGATTCCATGAACGGATTCTGTGGCATAGGCCTCACGAACGTCCGCACCGCCCAAAAGGGGAAACGCGATCCCTTTGACTGCAAGCAAAGCCTTGTCCTTGGAGGTATTACCGCAACCCAAGGCCAGGGGCGTCACATTGCCCGGCAGCGCGCAGGTGGGCGCGTCACCCGGCTGCGCCTCGGTCCCCACGGCGAGCACCTCGTCGAAATAGGTCGAAAGAACGCCTATCTCGTTCTCGAGATAGGACTCAGCGGCGACCT
Source organism: Collinsella sp. (assembly GCA_019419505.1). Taxonomy (GTDB): domain Bacteria; phylum Actinomycetota; class Coriobacteriia; order Coriobacteriales; family Coriobacteriaceae; genus Collinsella. Next base: position 170,326 of record DXZS01000024.1, read on the forward strand.
CGCCGCGGTTAAAGGGGAACCTCCTCGTCAGAAGGAGCAGCCGTCTCTTTTTTTTATCAGCAGTAATCGCCACAAATACTAATCCCTCTTGAATAGGTCGCGGGTATACACCTTGCCGGCAACATCGGCCAGATCGTCGCTCCACCGGTTGGCAATGATCACGTCGCACTCGGCCTTGAACTTCTCAAGGTCATGCGTCACCTCGGAACCGAAGAATTCCGGCGCGTCCAGCGTTGGCTCGTAGACAACGACCGGCACTCCCTTGGCCTTCACGCGCTTCATAACGCCCTGGATGGAACTGGCGCGGAAATTGTCGGAGTTCGACTTCATGGTCAGGCGGTACACGCCCGCCACGGGCTTCTCCTTGCCTTCGTATACCTTGTCCCACAGCAGTTGCAGTACCTCGTCTGCAATGTAGTCCTTGCGAGTGCGGTTGGCATCGACGATGGCCTCGATAAGGTTCTGAGGCACGTCCTTATAGTTGGCCAGCAACTGCTTGGTGTCCTTGGGCAGGCAGTAGCCGCCGTAGCCGAAGGAGGGGTTGTTGTAGTGGGAGCCAATGCGGGGCTCTAGGCACACGCCATCGATGACGTCCTTGGTGTTGAGTCCCCTCATCTCGCAGTAAGTGTCCAGCTCATTGAAGTACGCCACGCGAAGTGCCAGGTAGGTGTTGGCGAACAGCTTCACGGCCTCCGCCTCGGTGGTACCAAGAACGAGCTGCGGGATGCCCGTCGTGCCATCAGGGTTGGTGCGCTCAAGCTCGGCGGGGCCGACGCCTTGGGCGAGCAGCCCAGCAAACGTCTTTGCGGCCTTCACAGCTTCCTCGTCGTCCTTGGGCGCGCCCACAACGATGCGGCTAGGGTGCAAATTATCGTAGAGCGCCTTGCTCTCTCGAAGGAACTCGGGGCTGAAGATGATGCGGCTGTCGCCAAGCGTCTCGCGAAGCGACGAAGTGTAACCCACAGGGATGGTCGACTTGATGACAATCCAGGCCGTCGGGTTCACCGAGCGGATTGCCGAAATTGCGGCTTCAACAGACGAGGTGTCGAAAAAGTTGCGGTCCGAGTCGTAGTTCGTTGGCGTGGCCACGATGGCGAAATCCGCGCCTGTATAGGCCTCGGCGACGTCCACGGTTGCATGCAGGTCGAGCTTCCTCGTGCCCGCCTTAGCCTCGGCCAGGAAGAGCTCAATCTCGTCGTCCTGGATGGGCGACTGAAAAGCGTTAATCTTCTCTACCTTCTCGGAGACGATGTCGAGCGCGCGCACCTCGTTGTGCTGCGAGAGCAGAACGGCCAACGAGAGCCCCACATAGCCGGTGCCGGCGACTGCTATCTTCATTTTTTCGGACATATCATTCAACCTTTCGTTAAGAGCAGGCACACATATGAAATAGTTAGGATTTCGCCTTGCCGAAGAACTTCAGCGCCTCAGAGACGCAGGCGGCGGGCGATGAGGCAATGGCCTTTAAGGCGTAAATCACAGCCTGGCCTGGCTGGTTGCTGCGCTTCATAGCGAAGGCGAGCACGGCGTTGTGGCGAAATTCGATGTAGCGCACATCCTTCTTGCTGAGGCGCGGGTAGTAGCCGCGCACCACCTCGTGCCTTGCGACCTCGCCGTTTACCTTGTTCTTGCCAAGCGAGAGCCTCTCGCCGGAATGGAGGTACTGCCTCACGTGCACCTCGGGCATGTAGCCCATGTGGGCGCCAGCCTCTATGCAGCGCAGCATCAGCCACCAGTCTTGGCCGGTCGCCACCTCGCCGAAACCCTCAGTGCGGTCGAACAGGTCGCGCCTGAGCATATAGATGGCCGTTGGGCTTATCGGCGTTAGGAGGTGCGCGCGCAGCAGACCCTCGGTGGAGAAGTCCTCGCAATGGTCGAGCCTGCGGTGCTCCACAAGCCGGCCACGTTCGTCATACCACGAGACATCCTGCCAGCTCATGTCGAGGGAGTTTTCCTGCATGAAGGCGACCTGGGTGGACACCTTGTCAGGCAGGAACTCGTCGTCATCGTCGAGGAACGTGAGGTACTCGCCCGTCGCCTGGCGGCAGGCGTAGTTGCGCGCCGCCCCGCCGCCGGTCTGGCCGGAGGTGTGCAGCAGCCTAAAGTGCGGAAGGCTCGCGGCATAGGGGGCGACCGCCGCGTCGGTCTCGGCGCTTTCCGGCCACTCCGGCCGATTGTCGCTCACTACAATCAGTTCGATGTTCTCCGCGCCGTAGTCCTGCGCGGCGATTGAGTCCAGGGCCACGCGAATCCTGTCAGAGCGCTTGTAGGTCGGCACCACGATCGAGACGAGGGGTTTGTCAGCACTCATGCGCTACCTCCCCGTCTTCTTCTTGCCGAACATGACGCCAAAGGTCTTGAAGAAGACCTTCCAGTCTGCCTTGAGGCTGGCACCCTTCGCGTAGGCAAGCTCGAACTCCTGGCGCAGGCCGTTCTCGAAGGTCGCGAGGTTGCGCGGGCCCGACTGCCAGGCACCGGTAATGCCCTGCGGGACGGCAAGCACCTGCACCTGTTGCTCGTGCGTAAAGTTCCCGAGCTCCTCGTAGGTGATGGCGCGAGGGCCGATGACGGAGAGCTGGCCCGCGAGCACGTTGAAGAACTGGGGCAGCTCGTCCAGGGAAGTCTTGCGCAGGACGCGGCCTAGCTTGGTGATGCGGGGATCGTTTGTGACCTTCCGCTCGCGGTGCCACTCCTCGATCTGCTCGGGGCTGAGGTACTTCTCCACGTCGTTGGCGTCGGCGACCATGGAGCGGAACTTGAGCACGCGGATGGGGCGACCGAAGCGCCCAGCCCGCTCGTGCGCATAGATGGGAGCACCCTTGGTGTCGGCCGCAATGAACGCGCAAAGAACCGTGCCAGGGATAAGAGCCACGACGCAGACGCACGCACTGAACGCGATGTCGAACGTGCGCTTCACGAAGCGGTAGCCAAGCGATCGCGTGTCGAGCGCACGGGACTCTGCAGCGAACTCGGGCGAGCCCGGGAGGCTCACCGCACCCGTGTTTGCAGCGGAGCCGACCCCAGCACCCGCCGTGCCCTTGCGCCGGTCCATGGCCCGAGCAATGAGCGTCGCCCCCACGGGCGCATTATTCTCTGTTACTTCTTTAGCAGTCACAATAAAACTTTCGTTCCTGTCCCCAGGAACCCCCCCCCCAAATCCACAAATTCAAAAACCAAATAAATTGCCGGTGCAACGTATCCCTTACGTTTTGCTGGGAACGTCCAGCGGAAGCAGCTCCCTAAAAGCGGAGACGCCTTCGCCCACGTCCACCAGGCACCAGCGCTTATGACGGTCGACCTTTTTAACGCGGGCCTCTTGCCCCACAAGTGGACCCTGCTCTATGTGCAGCACGCCATCTTCTATGCGCGCCACGCTGTTGCGCACCACTCCGTCGTCGTCCAGCACGCTGCGGTACCACTCCTGCGCATCGTCCGGCATAGGCGCATAGGCCCGCTCCCTGCTGCCGGCAATGCGGCAGCCAAAGCTCAGTTGAGCCAAAGCCCTATCGAGCGCTGCGGCATCGTGCGTGGCGACGAAGAAATATTCCTTGTACATGGGTTTGGTTTGGAGCGACCAGGCGCCGTCCCGCTTAAACCAGAACTCCTTTTGCATCACAAAAGCGTCCTGCATCAGATCGTGCGGGATAATACGGCGGACCTTTTCGCAGGTCTCGCGCTCTTTACCGTTGGGGGTGTGGACCAGATACCAGCGGACGCGGCCATGCTGGCTGTTGGTAGTTGCGCCGTTGAATGCGCCCGGCAGTTGCTCTTGGCGCCGCGTTGTCTGCTCCATCTCTCGCCCCTTTTTCTGGCTTTGCGACGCACGCAAATACCGGGGCGTTTAGAACATCTTCTCGCTCGCAGCTAGGCGCAGTCGCAAAAGTACAGGTTTTTGTATCTTTCGACGCGAGCCATTATACATGTTAATTCGGACTGTTTTCCCAGATTGCACAAATTGCGGCGCGAAAGGACACATCTCCATAGCCCTCTACAAAAACCTGTACCTTTTTGCACAACAAAAAAGGCGCTCTACCAGCGGCTTTTTCTCGTTTTGGCATTAAAAAAGGCGACCGCCCTTTGTGGACGGTCGCCTTTCGTTGTTTCTGTTGGGTTGCCTTAGGCGCGGGTTTTAATCTCCTCGAGTACCTTGGCAACAAACTCGTCAACGCTCATCTGAACGGTCTCGTTGGAGCGATCGCGGACGGAGATGTTACCGGCCTCGACCTCCTTCTCGCCCAAGATGAGCATGTAGGGCACGCGGTCGATGCTGCGGGCCTCGCGGATCTTGTAGCCGATCTTCTCATCGCGGTCGTCGCAGACCACGCGAATGCCGGCCTGCTCCAGCTTGGCGCACACCTCGTGGGCGTAGTCGCGGCTCTTCTCGGAAACCGGAAGCGCCTTGACCTGCACAGGAGCCAGCCAGGTGGGGAACTTGCCCGCAAAGTGCTCGATCAGAATGCCAATGAAGCGCTCGATGGAGCCAAAGCACACGCGATGCAGCATGATGGGGCGCTTCTTGGTGCCGTCGGCGTCCACATACTCCAGATCAAAGTTGAGCGGCATCTGGAAGTCGAGCTGGACGGTACCGCACTGCCAGGTACGGCCGAGCGAGTCCTCCAGGTGGAAGTCGATCTTGGGGCCGTAGAAGGCGCCGTCGCCCTCGTTGACCTCGTAGTCCATACCCAGCTTCTCCAGAGCGGTGCGCAGGCCCTCCTCGGCGCGAGCCCAGTCCTCGTCCGAACCCATGGAGTCCTCGGGGCGGGTGGAAAGCTCAACGTGGTACTTAAAGCCAAACTTCTGGTACACGGAGTCGATGAGGTTGACCACGCCCACGATCTCGTCGGTCAGCTGGTCAGGACGCACAAACAGGTGGGCGTCGTCCTGGTTAAAGCAGCGCACGCGGAACAGGCCGTGCAGGGCGCCGCGCAGCTCGTGGCGGTGCACCAGGCCAATCTCGCCGGCGCGAATGGGCAGCTCGCGGTAAGAGTGCGGCTTTGAGGCGTACACCAGCACGCCGCCCGGGCAGTTCATGGGCTTAATGCAGTACTCTTCGTCGTCGATGACGGTGGAGTACATGTTGTCCTTGTAGTGGTCCCAGTGACCCGAGGTCTTCCACAGCTGCTTGTTCATGATGAGCGGCGTGGAGATCTCCACGTAGCCGGCCTTGTGGTGGATCTCGCGCCAGTAGTCCAGCAGCGTGTTCTTAAGGATCATGCCGTTGGGCAGGAAGAATGGGAAGCCGGGGGCCTCGTCGCGCATCATAAAGAGGTCCATCTCGCGGCCGATCTTGCGGTGGTCGCGCTTCTTGGCCTCCTCCAGCATGTGCATGTGCTCGTCGAGCTCCTCCTTGGTGGCAAAGGCGACGCCGTTGATGCGGGTGAGCATCTTGTTGTCCTTGTCGCCCTTCCAGTAGGCGCCCGAGACGCCGGTGAGCTTAAAGGCCTTCAGCGCCTTGGTGTAGCAAATGTGGGGGCCGACGCACATGTCGATGTAGTCGCCCTGCTGGTAGAAGGTGATGCGGGCGTCGTCGTCCAGGTCGCCGATGTGCTCAACCTTGTACTTCTCGCCGCGCTCCTCCATAAGGGCGATGGCCTCGGCGCGGGGCTTCTCGTACACGGTGAACTTGAGGTTCTCCTTGACGATTTTCTTCATCTCGGCCTCAATCGCGGGGAAGTCGTCCTCGCTGATCTTGACGCCCTCGGGCAGGTCGACGTCGTAGTAGAAGCCGTTGTCGGTCGCGGGGCCGTAGGCAAAGTCGGCCTGGGGGTACAGGCGCTTAATGGCCTGCGCCATGATGTGCGCGGCAGAGTGGCGGATGACGTGCGTGACCTCGTCCTGCGGGAGCTCGGCCACCGAACCGTCATTGTAGAGTGCCTTCATGGGTATGTTTTCTCCTCTCGGATGCCTGATGCAAGTGCGTGCGATGCGCTCGGCGTTTTAACTTGCATCATTATAGGCAGGTTGCCTTGGTATACAAGCGCCCGCCGCACCTTAATGGCACGGCGGGCGATTTTCTACGCATGCTTCATCGTGTGGGGCGGGGTTTGGGGCGCGCGTGGCTTGCGCGGGACGCGCGGTGCCCGTGGCTTGCGGCCGGCCCAGCGATGGATGCGTTACTGGATGCGAGTTCGGCAGTAGGGGCAGACCTTCCAGTGCGCATCGAGCGGGCGATGACAGCTGGGGCATACGTTGCGAACCTGGGTATCACACACCGGGCAGACGACGAAGTCCTTCTCGATGGGGGCGCCGCACTGCGGGCAGGTGCCGTACTGGGCAAGCTGGCGCTCGCGCAGGGCCATGTCCAGCTCCTGCTCCTCGCGGTCGGACGCGTAAGAGTGCGGACGCAGGACCAGGTAGGCAATGAGGCCTACAAACGGGATGAGGGCGATGATGCCCCATGCCACGTAGGCGCTGGCGCCGCGACGGCGAGCGTCGATGAACACATAGACGACCGACAGCACATACAGGGCGATGATAAAGCCAACGAAGGCATAGACGACGCCCATAAGCTGCGGCGACATGAGCTCGGAGATGTACTTGGACATTACGGGAACCTTTCGGAATATTAACAGTCCGGTCAAGTTTACCACGGGGTTTGTTTATATGGGACCACGGCTAGGCGCGGGGCTGGCGCGGACACAAACATCTCAATCTGTAACAGGTGGGAGCGGAATCCGGGCCTAGATGTTACAGATTGAGACGAACGGAAGGGGCGCCAGACTAACGTCTCAATCTGTAACATCTAGAACCCAAATCATCAGTTAACTGTTACAGATCGAGACGAACGTTTGCCGTAGCTGTCGGCAGACGAGCTTGTCGACGTTGCTGGGTCTCCCCTCGTCTGCCGTTGGCGGGTGTTGCGGGGCTGTTCGCCGCATTGCCGCCGCGCTGGGGGTGTGTAGACCGTAGGATAGTCTTATTGACAGCCTGTCAACTCGTCTGGGAGGCACTGTGACAGAAACGTTTGATATCGCGATTGTCGGCGCGGGCATCACCGGATGCGCCATCGCGCGGCAGCTCGCGCGCTATGACCTGTCCATTTGCGTGGTCGAGGCGGCTAACGATATTGCGCTGGGCGCGTCGAAGGCCAACGGCGGCCTGGTACACGCTGGCTACGATCCGGTGCCGGGCACCGTAAAGGCGCAGGTCAACGCCCGTGGCTGCGAGTTGTACGGTACGTGGGCGCAGGAGCTGGACTTTCTGTTCCGCCGCACCGGGTCGATGGTGTTGGGCTTTAACGACGAAGACCGCGCACAGCTGGAGAAGCTGCGCAGCAACGGCCTGGCGAACGGCGTGCCCGAGCTGTCGATTATCGGCCCCGACCGCATCCACGAACTTGAGCCGCGCGCCAGTGCCTCTGCAACGTGCGCGTTGTGGTGCCCCTCGACTGGGTTTGTCGACCCGTTTGAGGTTGCCATCGCCGCGCTGGAGAACGCCGTGGCCAACGGGGTGACGTTTATGCGCTCCGCACCCGTGGAGGCGATTGAAGTTGCGGGCTCGGGCGACGACGCGCGCTTTACGCTGGCGACGCCCGCTGGCAACGTGCGCTGCCGTTACCTGATCAACGCCGCGGGCAACGGCGCCGCCGACATCTCGCATATGGCGGGCGCCGAGGAGTTCCAGATGGTCTGGCGTCAGGGCAACATCGTGGTGCTGGACAAGGAGCCGCGCACGCTCATGCCGCTCTACCCCGTGCCGACGCCGGTGTCGAAGGGCGTTATCGTGACGGGCACCGTGCACGGCAACACCGTGATCACCGCGACGGCCGCCGTGCGCGAGCCGGGCGACACGCAGACCTATGCGAGCGATGTGAACGCGCTGCTGAGCGGCGCGCGCAAGCTGGTGCCCGATCTGGATACGCGCCGCGTGGTGCGCGCGTTTGCCGGCGGGCGTCCGGTCATTCAGGGAACGAACGACTTCTTTATTGGACAGTCGGCCGTGGTGCCGGGGCTTTTCCAGGCGGCGGGCATTCAGTCGCCGGGTGTGGCAAGCGCGCCGGCCATTGCCGAGCACATGGAGCTTGTGATGCGTGAGGCGGGCGTGAAACTGCACGAGCGGGCTGACTGGAACCCAATTCGCCGCGCGCCGGACGACTTTGACCGCGCGCCGCTTACGCGCAAGGAAGAACTCATTGAGTCCGATCCCGCGTGGGGGCAGATTGTCTGCCGCTGCGAGACTGTGCCCGAGGCCGAGATTGTGGCCGCGATTCGGCGCCGCCCGGGTGCAATTTCGGTCGAAGGTGTCAAGCGCCGCTGTCGTGCCGGCATGGGTCGGTGCCAAAGCGGCTTTTGCCAGAGCCGTGTGGTGGCGATTCTTGCCCGAGAGCTGGGCTGCGACCCCAGCGAGGTGCTGTTGGAGGATACCGGATCTTGGCTGGTCGAGGGACCTTTGAAGGGAGTGCGCTAGGATGGCGGAATTCAAATCGAGCGCGATTGATTGCGGCGTCGTGGAAGCCGTACAAACGCAAGCCTTCGACGTGGTCGTTATCGGCGGCGGACCTGCCGGCATGGCGGCCGCGCTGGCCGCGCATAAGGCAGGCGCACGCGTGGCCATCGTGGAGCGCGAGCAGCATCTGGGCGGCATCCTGCGCCAGTGCATCCACCCCGGCTTTGGCCTGTCGCACTTTAAACAGGAGCTCACCGGTCCCGAGTACGCGCAGCGCTTTATCGACCAGGTGCACGCAACCGACACTGCGCTGTTCCTGAACAGCATGGTGATTGGGATTGATTCAGGCGAGCCTGCGGAAGACACCGCGGTCCACACCGTCACGCTCATGAGCCCCACCGGCATGCTGCAGCTCACCGAACGGGCGGTTGTCCTTGCCATGGGGTGCCGCGAGCGCACCCGCAGCGAGATCAAAATTCCCGGCAGCCGACCCGCCGGCGTGTTTACGGCCGGCTTGGCGCAGCGATACATCAATATCGAGAACCTCAAGCCCGGCTCGCGCGCCGTCATTTTGGGCTCGGGTGACATCGGGCTGATCATGGCGCGCCGCTGCACGCTCGAGGGGATTTCGGTCGAGGGCGTGTACGAGCTCATGCCGTACGCCAACGGCCTGCGCCGCAATGTGAAAAATTGTCTGGACGACTTTGGCATTCCGCTGCATCTGTCTACCACGGTCACGCGCGTGATCGGGCACGACCGCGTGGAAGCCGTCGAGGTGAGTCAGGTCGACGAACGCCTGGCGCCCATTCCGGGGACCGAGCGCATTGTTCCGTGTGACACGCTGCTGCTTTCGGTGGGCTTGATTCCCGAGAACGAGCTTTCAGTTGCCGCGGGCGTGGAGCTTGACCCGCGCACGCGCGGCGCCGTGGTGGACCAGAGCCTGCAGACGGGCATACCAGGCATCTTTGCTTGCGGCAACGTTCTGCACGTGCACGACCTGGCCGACAACGTGACGACTGAGTCCGAGCGCGCTGGCGCAGCTGCGGCCGCGTACACGCTGGGGACCGGCGCGGGCGCCGTTCCGGACTGCGAGCTCTCGGTCTCCCCTGCCGGCATCGCGGGCTACGCGCTGCCGGGACGCATTACGACTGTGGCACTCACCAAGCTGAACTTCCGCGTGCGCCGGCCCGTCGACGCCGCCCGCGTGCGCATTCTGGCAGGCGACGAGGAACTGTTTGCGGGCAAGGGACGCGCGTTTAAACCGAGCGTCATGGAAAGCTTCCCGCTGCCGGCGAAGGTGATTCAGCGCGCACTCGACCTAGGTGCTAGAGAGATTATTCTGTCTGTCGATCCCATTGAGGAGGCATAGCTCATGAGCACGAATGCGACCGAGACGCTGCAGTTCAACTGCACCACCTGCCCATCCGAATGCCTCCTGACCGTAGAGGTAGAGCGTGACGCAGACGGCGCCGTGGTAGAAGTGCGCTCCGCAACCGGCAACAACTGCCTGCGCGGCGATAAGTTCGCGCATCAGGAGCTCACCTGCCCCATGCGCGTGCTCAGCACCACCGTGGCCGTATCCGGCGGCGACGAGGCGCTGCTGCCTGTGCGCACGGCTGAGGCCATCCCGCTGGCACTCCACGCCCAAGCCATGGCCCTCATCCGAGGCCTAGTCGTCAACGCCCCCATCCGCATGGGCGACATCGTGCTAGAGAACCTCCTAGACACAAACATCAACCTAATCGCCAGCATGAACATCGACCGAGCCCAAGTAGCAAATTAGGGACGGGGCACTTTTAGCTACTCCACCATCCGCCCGGTCCTCCTCCGCAGTTGCGGTGAAATACGGACTGTTTTATGGCTTCAGGCCGCTAAACAGTCCGTATTTCACCGCAGCTTATGAGGGCCGCATGGGATGCAAAGGAGTGTCCCAAGGTGCCGGCATAAAATGAACGTCCCTATCTGCCGGGCTTGGGATACCATGGTGGCACCCTAACGAAAGGACGATGTATGGCACATGTCGATGACCAGCGCGTGGCGCGCGTGCTCGATGCGCTCGAGGCTCAGCACCCCGGCGCGCAGCTGCTTGTAAACGACCCGTGGTCGATCTACTATCTGACCGGCTTTTATGCTGATATGTTCGAGCGTTTTTGCGGTGTACTACTCGCACGCGGCAGCGAGCCGGTGATCTTGGTCAACGCGCTGCATCAGTTGCCCGAGTACGACAATGCCCGTGTGGCCTATCACACCGATACCGACGTCGTGGCCGACGCCATCGCGAGTGAAATCGACCCGACCAAACCGCTCGGCATCGACACCGTCATGCGCTCCGGCTTTTTGATGCCGCTTATGGAGCGCCACGCCGCCAGCGAGTTTTTCCTGGGCGACTTTGCCGTCACCGCCGCGCGCACCCACAAAGATGCCGCCGAGCAGGAGCTCATGCGCGTGTCCTCGGCCGCCAACGACGCCGTGATGGCCGACGCCATCAAGCTCGTCCACGAAGGTGTGACGGAGCGCGAGATTGCCGACCAGATGCTCGGCCTGTATCGTAAGCACGGCTGCGAGGGCTTTAGCTTTCCGCCCATCGTGAGCTTTGGCGCTAACGCCGGCGACCCGCACCACGAACCAGACGACACCGTGCTCAAGCGCGGCGACGTGGTGCTGTTCGACATTGGCGGACGCCGCTGCAACTACTGCTCGGACATGACGCGCACGTTCTTTTGGGGCGAGCCGGACGAAGAGACGGCGCGCATCTACGACATCGTGCGCCGCGCCAACGAAGCCGCCGAGGCGCTCATCGCGCCGGGCGTGCGCATGTGCGACCTGGACCGCGCTGCGCGCGACGTGATTGAGGATGCGGGCTATGGGCAGTACTTTACGCACCGCCTGGGACACTCGATCGGTCTGCAAGACCACGAGCCGGGCGACGTCTCACTCGTCAACGAGCAGGTCGTAGAGCCGGGCATGACGTTCTCCATCGAGCCGGGCATCTACCTCCCCGGCCGCACCGGCGTCCGCATCGAGGACTTGGCCCTGGTGACCGAGAAGGGCGTCGAGATTCTCAACGCCTACCCTCACGACCCATTCCGCCTAGACTAGCCTGGTCCCCAAGCCCCCAAACTAAGTTGCGGTGGAATAGTTCCTGGATGGGCTGCTAGAACCCAAAAACAGGAACTATTTCACCGCAACTGATGAGGGGATGGGCTAGCGCAGCAGGCCGGCTACTTCGCCGGCTAGGGTGATGGTGCCGGCGGCAACGAAGGACTCGCCCACGGCGTCAAAAGCCGCGAGAGCCTCGGGCACGCTAGGGTACACACCGGCAAGCTTGTTGGCGTCCACCAGGGCAGCAAGTTCCTCTGCCGGCAGGGCGCGATCGGAATCGGTCTGGGTTACGACCACACGCGGGAAGGCCGGAATCAGAACATCGACAATACCGGCCACATCCTTGTCGGCCAGTGCGGCGCACAGCAGCGTGGGGCGATTCTCGACGCACGGATCTATCTCGTCCAGCGCGCTCACAAAGTTCTCGCAGCTCTGAGGGTTATGGCAGGCGTCGATCAGCTTGAGCGGATCGGTCACCAGCACATCAAAACGACCCGGCGTGGGGCAGCCCATAAGCGATGCATCCAGCGCATCGTGGTCGAGCTCGCGGCCCAAATACCCCTCGCACAGCATAATCGCGCACGCAGCATTCTGCGGCTGGTAGGCCGGCTTAACCATGTTTGACGTATAGATCGCACGCGGCGTGGTGCAGCTAAACTCAACCGTGTCGCCCACGTGTGCCGGAACCTTGGTTGTGGCATGGTTCACCACGAGCGGCACCACACCGCACTCACGGCAACGGGCATCCATCACGCGCTGAACGCTCGCCTCATGCGTACCCTCGCCCAAAACAACAAAGCGCCCAGGCTTAATAACCGCAGCCTTCTCCCCCGCAATGGCCTCGAGCGTGTTGCCCAAAATACGTGTATGATCGAGCCCAATGCCCGTAATGGCAACGGCGACGGGATCGGTCGCACTCGTGGCGTCCCAACGCCCGCCCATGCCAACCTCAAGCACGGCTACGTCCACGCAAGCCTCGGCAAACACTACAAGTGCAGCAGCCGTCAGCAGGTCAAACGGTGTGATGGTATAGGCGCGCTCCCCTGCCGCCACACGGCGCGCATTCACGCGATGCCCCGCCTCGACAGCTGCCGAAACGCCATGGGCAAAGGCCTCGTCGCTCACGACGCACCCATCAACCTCCATGCGCTCGGGATAGCGCACCAGCTGTGGCGACGTATACAGCGCGGTTTTGAGCCCCTCACCACGAAGAATGGCAGCCGAAAAACGCGTAGTCGAAGTCTTGCCATTGGTACCGGCAACCTGGATGCAATCGAAATACTCGTCCGGACGCCCCAGCTCATCGAGCATATCGACAACCGTCTCAAGCAGAGGACCAGCATCCCCAGAAATCCGCCCCGTATCAGCAGCCAACCCAACAGCCTCATCAAACGAAAGCAAATCAAACTCAAAAGGAACGGTATACAAGCCGGAACGCTTAGGCATTTTTAGAACCGCCATTCATAGAAAAATAAAACAGTATAGGTTGAGGATAGTCAGCGAAAACGCCTCTGATGAGCCAAGGTGCCGTGAAACAAGGGCGCATAGGGCTTATGCCCATGCGCCCGAAGTTGAACGGCAGATTGGCCATCAGAGGCGTTTGCAGCGTCGAGTCAGCCGCCGTTCGTTAGAACGGCGGAATAGGTGTCCGCAGTAGCGAGCAAAGCCCCAAACCGCGTCCCCCAGTACCGCCTACGAGAAGTCAGCAACCTGCGAGTTCAGCGCCGCCAGGATCTCCTTGAGCTCAGCTGTACGGTCCCTCTTCTTCTGGACCACCGCAGGCGCGGCCTTGGCCACAAAGCCCTCATTGGCGAGCGTCTTCTCGCAGCCGGCGAGCTCCTTCTGCGCCGCGGCGATCTCCTTCTCAAGACGCGCCTTCTCGGCCGAAAGATCGATCTTGCCCTCGAGCACCACAAAGACCTCGACGCCGCTGTCGACCACGGCGATGCTCGCGGCCGGCTTCTCAACGTCGGTACCCATGACCAGCGAAGCGGTGTTGGCCAGCGGCTCAATGGTCGAACGCAGGCTCTCGAGCTTCTCGATGTCCTCGACACCGGCGCGCACGACCACGTCGAGCTCGGCCTTGGGGCTCAAGCGATAACGCGAACGCGTGGCGCGGGCGGCGGAAACGACGGCGCGGCACAGCTCAAACGCGCGCTCGGCGTCCTCGTCGACATACTTGGCGTAATCGGCGGGCTCGGGCCACTTGGCAATCATGAGTGCCTCGGCGCGGTCGACGTTGCCCTCGGCATCCAGGTCGAGCACGCTGGCCGGCATGTTGTCCCAAATCTCCTCGGTGACAAACGGCATGAGCGGGTGCATCAGGCGAATGGAGGTATCCAGCACAAAGATCAGGTTGCGCTGAGCCTGCAGACGGCCCTCGCCCTTCAAGCGGGCCTTGGTGACCTCGACGTACCAGTCGCAGACCTCGTTCCAGAAGAACTGCTGCACGCCGCGGGCCATATCGCCAAAGGTGTAGTTCTCAATACCCTCGGTGACCATCTTAACGGCCTTGGCCAGGCGGCTGAACATCCAGGCGTCGGCCGGCGTCTCCACGACGGGCTCGCCGGGCGTGTAGCCCTCCATGTTCATGAGCAGGAAGCGGCTGGCGTTCCAGATCTTAGTCACAAAGCTCTTGGCCTGGTCGGTACGCGGGCTGTCGATGAGCTTCTTGGTCTTCTTGTCGATGTTCGCGTCGAACTTAACATCCTGGTTGTTGGTGCACAGCGTAAGAAGGTTGTAGCGCATGGCGTCGGCGCCGTACATACCGATGAGGTCCATGGGGTCAACGCCGTTGCCCTTGGACTTGGACATGCGGCTGCCGTCCTTGGCAAGGATCGTCGGGTAGATGACGACGTCCTTAAACGGCACCTCGTCCAGGAAGTACAGCGAGCTCATGACCATGCGGGCGACCCACAGCGCGATGATGTCGCGCGCGGTGACGAGCGCCGTCGTGGGATGATGGCCCTCGAGCAGCTCCGGCTTTTGCGGCCAGCCCTGCGTGGCGAAGGTCCACAGCTGCGAGCTGAACCAGGTGTCCAGCACGTTCTCGTCCTGATGCACGTGATGACCGCCGCACTTGGGGCACACATCGGTGTCCTCGGTAAGGGCGTCCTCCCAGCCGCAGTCCTCGCAGTAGAACACGGGAATGCGGTGGCCCCACCACAGCTGGCGGCTAATACACCAGTCCTTGAGATTCTCCATCCAAGTGGTGTAGGTCTGCGTCCAGCGCGCGGGGTGGAAGGTGACCTTACCGGAGTTGACGGCGTCGAGCGCCGGCCCCTTGAGCTTGTCGACGGCCACGAACCACTGCTCGGACAGCCACGGCTCAAGCGCGGCGTCGCAACGGTAGCAGTGCATGACGGAGTGGTCGTGCTCCTCGACGTGATCGAGTAGGCCGTGCTCGTCGAACCACTTGATGACCGCCTCGCGGCACTCCTCGCGGGTCATGCCGGTGAACTCGCCATAGCCCTCGACGACCACCGCGTGCTCGTCGAAGATATTGATCTGCGGAAGGTCGTGGGCCTGACCCATGGCGTAATCGTTGGGGTCGTGGGCCGGAGTAACCTTAACGAAGCCGGAACCGAAGTTGGCGTCGACATGCCAATCCTCAAAGATGGGAATCTCGCGATCGACGATGGGGAGCTTGACGGTCTTACCCACGAAGGCGGCCTTCTCGGGATCCTTCGGGGAAACGGCGACGCCCGTGTCGCCGAGCATGGTCTCGGGGCGCGTGGTGGCGACGACGATGTAGTCCTGGCCGTTGACCGGCTCGGTCAGCGGGTAGCGCAGGTGCCACAGATGGCCCTTCTCGTCCTTGTACTCGGCCTCGTCGTCCGAGATGGCGGTGGTGCAGTTGGGGCACCAGTTGACGATGCGCTTGCCGCGGTAGATCAGACCGTCGTGGTACCAGTCGCAGAAGACCTTGCGCACGGCCTGCGCGTAGTCCTCGTCCATGGTAAAGCGCTCGTTATCGAAGTCAACGGAGCAGCCCATACGCTTGATCTGCTCGACGATGATGCCGCCGTACTCGTGGGTCCAATCCCAGCAAGCGTCGACAAACTTGTCGCGACCGATCTCCAGGCGGCTAATGCCCTCGCTCTTGAGTTTCTTGTCGACCTTGGTCTGCGTAGCGATACCGGCGTGATCGGTGCCCAGCACCCAGCGCGTGGACTTGCCGCGCATGCGGGCCATGCGGATGATGGCGTCCTGGATGGAGTCGTCGGTGGCGTGGCCCATGTGGAGCTTGCCGGTCACGTTGGGAGGCGGAATGGTGACGGTGCAGTCGCCCACGCCCTCGCGGCGCTTGTAGTAGCCGCCGTCGAGCCACTTCTGCAGGATCGCCGGCTCGTTGGTCGACGGATCGTAGTTCTTGGGCATCTCTTCCATATATCTCTCCCTGTCCCGCCGGGGAGGAATGTAGGCCCGTTTTTCGCTCGGTCAGGTCCTGGGCTCGCTCGAAGACCACATTAAGTGGTCTTCGGCTCGTGCGGAATCTACGAAAATCGGGCCTACATTCCTCCCCTTAGGTATCGATTACTTCAGTCTGAATTGACTTTGCCGAGGCCTAAACGAACACACAGAATAGCACAGGTAGTTGGGGTTATTGCGTATATATAAAATAGCCTCCGACCGCGGGTGGTCGGAGGCTATTTGCAAACACGCTTTAGGCTGGTTTAGCCGTAGATGCGCTGGGGCTGCTCTTCGCCCTTTACGGAAGCTTCGGTCACGACGACCTTGGAAACACCCTCCTCGCTGGGGAGGTCGAACATCGTCTGCTGCAGCACGTCCTCGCAGATGGAGCGCAGGCCGCGGGCGCCGGTCTTGCGGGCAAGCGCCATGCGTGCGATCTCGTGCAGGGCGGCGTCCTCAAACTCAAGCTCAACGTCCTCGAGCTGGAACATCTTGCGGTACTGACGCACCACGGCGTTCTTGGGCTCGGTCAGAATCGACACCAGATCGTCCTCGTCGAGCGCCTGCGTCTGGGTTACGACAGGCGTGCGGCCCACGAACTCGGGAATCATGCCAAAGGCATTGAGGTCCTGCGGAAGCACCTGGCGCAGCAGGTCGTTCTCGTCGACCGAGGTGGGGCCGGCGATCTCGGAGTTAAAGCCCACACCCTTGTTGCCCACGCGATCGGCGATGATCTTGTCCAGACCCACAAAGGCACCGCCGCAGATGAACAGGATGTTGGTCGTGTCAATCTGCAGCAGCTCCTGCTGGGGATGCTTGCGGCCGCCGGTGGGCGGAACGCTTGCCACCGTGCCCTCAAGAATCTTAAGCAGCGCCTGCTGAACGCCCTCGCCCGAGACATCGCGGGTAATGGAGAGGTTCTCGGCTTTGCGGGCAATCTTGTCGATCTCGTCCACGTAGATAATGCCGACCTGCGCGCGCTCAATATCGCCATCGGCGGCATTGATGAGCTTGAGCAGGATGTTCTCCACATCCTCGCCCACGTAACCGGCCTCGGTGAGCGCGGTGGCGTCGGCGATGGCAAACGGCACCTCGAGGATACGTGCGAGCGTCTGGGCGAGCAGCGTCTTACCGGTACCGGTGGGACCGAGCAGCAAAATGTTGGACTTGGCGAGCTCCACCTCGTCCATATCATCATCGAGCTGCGAGTCCAAACCGTCGTCAAAGGCCGAAAGCGCAGCGCCGCCCTCAATCACGCGGCGATAGTGGTTGTACACGGCCACCGACATGGCGCGCTTGGCGTCCTCCTGACCCATAACATAGGCCGAAAGCTCGTCATAGATCTCGTGCGGCGTCGGCACGTGCGTGATGACCTGGCGATCGTCCTCGAGCTCAAAACCCTCGGTCTCGGGGTCCGCGGCGGGCTGGGATGCAGCCTGGCCGTGGTCGTTGAGGAAGCCCGGCAGCTTGCCGTTGCGGGCGGCGTCCATAAAGTCCGAAGCCAGCGACTCCTCCAAAATCTCGGAGCAGGCGGCAACGCACTCGTCGCAGATAAAGATGTTGGTCGGACCCTTTACAAGGCGGCGAACCTGCCCCTGCTCTTTTCCGCAGAAGGAGCAGCGGATGGGGTTGCCGTTCTCGTCAAAGTTGTCCTGCATGTTACCGGCCATCCTAGGCGTCCTTCGCGGCGAGGTCGCGCGAGGTGACGATACGGTCGATCAGGCCGTAGTCGAGGGCCTCGGCAGCGGTCAGGTAGTTGTCGCGCTCGGTGTCGGCCTGGACCTTCTCGATGGGCTGGCCCGAGGCGTCGGACAGGATCTGGTTGAGCTCGCGGCGAGTCTTCTTGATCTCCTCGGCCACGATCTCGATCTCGGTCTGCTGACCCTGGGCACCGCCGCTGGGCTGGTGAATCATGACCTTGGAGTGCGGCAGGCAGAAACGCTTGCCCTTGGCGCCGGCCGAAAGCAGCACGGCGGCCATGGACGCGGCCATACCGACGCAGATGGTGGAGACCTGCGGCTTAATGAAGTTCATGGTGTCAAGAATCGCCAGGCCGGAGTAGACCTCGCCACCGGGCGAATTGATGTAGAGCGAGATATCCTTCTCGGCATCCTGGCTCTCAAGATGCAGCAGCTGGGCAACGACCAGGTTGGCGCTGACGGAGTTGATCTCCTCGCCTAAGAAGATGATGCGGTCGTTGAGCAGGCGCGAATAGATATCGTAGCTGCGCTCGCCGCGCGGCGTCTGCTCGATAACGTATGGCACGAGGGCGGAATCGAACTTGGCGATCATACGCATCTCCATTTCTCTCTTGCGGACCAAATTGGTTCTAGATAAACGTACGGTGCCCGCATGCTATGCATTGGCTGGCACCGTACGAAGCAACCGGATAACCGGTGTATAACTTTACCCCATCACGGGCGCACGCATGCGCTCGCGGGCAAGGTGGCGAGAATTACTCGGCGTCCTTGGCGGTCTCGTCGACCTCGGTCACCTTGGCGTTCTCGACCAGGTGGTCGACGGCCTTGGAGCGACGGATGGACTCGCGGACAGCAGGCATGCGGCCATCGGCGATGAACTCAGCCTTGGAAGCCTCGACGTCCTTGACGCCAGCCTTCTCGAACTCGGCGTTGATGTCGTCCTCGGTGACCTCAATCTTGAGCTCACGGGCAAGGGCGTCCAGAGCCAGGGACTCGCGGGCGACGTCGTTGGCCTGCTTGTGCAGGTCGCCGATGAACTGCTCCATGGTCAGACCGGAAGCGGGCAGCCAGGTGTCCAGCGTCATGCCGCGGGCAGCGAGGTTGGACAGGAAGTTCTGGCCAAGCTCCTCAAAGACGGACTGCTCGTAGTCGGCATCCATCTCGTCGAGCTGCAGGCGCTCGGCGAGAGCGGAGACGCAACGGTTCTCCTTCTCGGCCGGCAGGCGGGAAGCCTTGTCCTGCTCGATCTCGATCTTGATGGCGTCGCGCATAGCGTCGATGCTGTCGAAGCCAAAGTCGGACTTGACGAGCTCGTCGGTGAGCTCGGGGGTGTTGCGGACCTTGATGCCCTTGACGGTGACCTCGACGGTGTGGGTCTCGGCCTCCTCGCCCTCCTCGACCTCGTCGGTCCAGGTGACGGTCTTGACGTCGTCAACGTTAGCGCCGATCAGGGCCTCGTTGAACTCCTTGGGGTTGCTGTCGCTACCGGCGATGAGCATGCGGCCCTCGGCGGCAAAGTTGTCGGCGTTCTCGACGGCCTTGAGATCGACGGTGACGTAGTCCTCGGCCTCGACGGCACGACCCTCGACGTCCTCGAAGGTGGCACGGTAGTTGAGGAGCATCTCAACCTGGTTGTTGATCTCGGACTCGGTGACCTCCGCAGGAGGCATCTCGATCTCGACGGCGTCGAAGGAGGAGAGCTCAGCGGCGGGACGCAGGGAGAACTCGACGGTGTAGGTGTAGTCCTCGTGGTCCTTGGCGAGGTCGAGCTCCTTGTAGTCACCGCTCTTGGTGGGGACGATGTCCAGCTCGTTGAGGACGGCGGGCTCGTTGGCGGCGATCAGGTCGTTGGTGGCCTGAGCGAGGGTAGCCTCGGCGCCAAGAGCGGAGTCGATGACCGGACGGGGAGCCTTACCGGCACGGAAGCCCGGGAAGCGGTACTTCTTAGCGGTGTCCTTGTAGGCCTTCTTGATCGCGGCGTCGACGTCGGCGGCCGGGATGGTGACCGTAGCGGTGAGCTTGGCGTCCTTGACGTCAGAAGCGGTGATGTTCAACACGTTCCTCCTCATACTGCCCAGCTTATCTGAGGTGCTGGTACCTTTATGCAACAAAGTGTCGCGACGGCCAGGGCCGACGCAGATGCGTTGGTGCGGGCGAAAGGACTCGAACCTTCACGGGAATCCCACCAGAACCTAAATCTGGCGCGTCTACCAATTCCGCCACGCCCGCATGAGCGCACAGACTAGGAATGATAGCAGATACGAACGACAAGCGCACGCACACCTTTTACAGGCTCACGACCTCACCACGAGTGCAAAAGGCGGGGCGAGTTGTCCCGTCCCGCCAACTACGACTTGTTAGATGACCCGCTACTCCCCCAGCAGAGCCTTCTCCGGTGTGATGGGCAGCGAGCGCACCTGGTGGCCGGTGGCGTGTGCCACGGCCGAGGCCACGGCGGCGAGCGGCGTGTTAATGACGACCTCGCCGATCGACTTGGCGCCAAACGGGCCCGTCGGCTCGTAGCTCGGCTCAAAGGCCACGCGAATACTGCCGATGTCCAGGCGCGTGGGCAGCTTGTAGCTCATAAAGTTGCCGGTGCGCAGGCGGCCGCGGTCGTCGTGCTCGACGATCTCGTAGAGCGCGTGGCCGATGCCCTGGGCAATGCCGCCCTCGGCCTGGACGCGCGCGAGTGCCTCGTTGATCACGGTGCCGCAGTCCACAGCCGCCGCGTAGTCCACCACAGTCACCTTGCCGGTGGCCTTGTCGACCTCGACCTCGGCAATGCCGGCCATAAACGGCGGAGGCGAAACGGGCAGGCAGGCAGAAGCATGCGAGGTGAGCGCGTCGCCGCCCGCGATGTTCTTGACGCACAGGTTGGCAAAGTCGCGCAGCGTGAGGTAGCGGTTCTGCTCGCGCGCGGCGCGCTCGTCGGACAGACGCACGTACTGGCCATCGAAGACCACGTCGGCGGCGTCCACATCCCACATCTGGGCGGCCTTGGCACAAATCTTCTCACGCAGCTCGGTCGCGGCGTTCTTGGCGGCAAGGCCCGTCACGTAGGTACCGGAGCTCGCGTACGAACCGGCGTCGAACGGCGACACGTCGGTGTCCACGCCGCGCACCACGATCAGCGAGCTCTCCACGCCCAGCTCCTCGGCGGCAATCTGCGCCAGGATCGTGTCGACGCCCATGCCGTTATCGGTGGCGCCGGTGCCGATGGTAATGAAGCCGTCCTCTTCCAGGCGCATGTCGATGCCGGCGATATCAACGTTGGAAATGCCCGAGCCCTGCATGGTGAGCGCACAGCCCAGAGCACGCACGCGGTCGCCCAGGTCCACAGCCAGCGGCTTGTCGCGCCAGCCGATCATGTCCATCGCGCGCAGCAGGCAGCGGTCGAGCGCGCAGGCGTTGAGCTTCTCGTTGTAGTACTGCGGCATGATCTCGCCCTCGCGCACGATGTTCTTAAGGCGCAGGTCGGCGGGGTCCATGTGCAGCATGTCGGCAAGCTCGTTGACGGCGCTCTCCACGGCAAACTGGCCCTGGGTGGCACCGTAGCCGCGATACGCGCCGCCGCGGTTGGTATTGGTGTAGACGGCGTCCCACCTAAAGCGGCTCGCCTTCACGTGGTTGTAGATGGGCAGGCTCTTGTGGCCCGACAGGCCGATCGTCGTGGTAGCGTGCTCGCCGTACGCACCGGCGTTGGACAGCGTATGCAGATCGATGGCCGTGATGGTGCCGTCGTTCATGGCGCCCAACTTGACGGTCATCTGCATCTGGTGGCGCGAGTTGCCCGCGGTGATGGTCTCCTCGCGGGTGTAGCAGCAGTAGCTCGGACGGCCAGTCTGCTGGGTGACGAACGCCACGAAGATCTCGCAGCAGCCCGTCTGCTTGGAGCCAAAGCCGCCGCCGATGCGCGGCTTAATGACCTGCACCTGCGACTGCGGAATGTCGAGCGACTGCGCGACCATGCGGCGCACGTGGAAGGGCACCTGCGTCGAGGTGGTCACGGAGATGCGCCCAAACGCGTCGGTCGTCGCGAAGGCGCGGAAGGTCTCCATGGGCGCGGTCTGCGTGGCCTGGCTGGTGTAGGTGCGCTCAAAGACGATGTCGCTCTGGGCGAAGGCCTCGTCCAGGTCGCCAAAATCGCTGGTACCGCTGCACACCAGGTTGCGCGGGACATCGCCGCCCTGCGGGAACATAAAGGTCACGTCGCCCTCGGGGTGGACCACGATGTCGTTATCGAGTGCCTGGGTAAAGTCGAGCAGGGGCTCGAGCACCTCATAGTCGACCTTGATGAGCTTGAGCGCCTTGTCGGCAGCCTCCTCGGTCTCGGCAGCGACGATCGCCACCTCCTCGTTTTGGTAGCGCACAAGGTTCTCGAGAATCAAACGGTCGTAGGGACTCGGCTGCGGATAGCTCTGACCGGCGATAGTAAAGCGGCGCTTGGGCACGTCCTCGTAAGTGTAGACGACCACGACGCCGGGCACCTTCAGGGCGCGCGACGTATCGATGGAGCGGATCTTGGCGCGGGCATAGGGGCTGCGCTTGAGTTTGACGATCAGGGCCCCGGCGGGCACCATATCGCCCGTGTAGACGGGACGGCCCTCGAGCAGCGCCTTCGAGTCCTTCTTGGGCTGCTTATGGGTGATCTGCTTGTACGAGACACCGTCGCAGCTGGTGTCGTTGACCGGCAGTTCGGGCATCTCAAAGCCCACCTGCACGCCGGACTCGTTGAGGAAGCGGACAATGGCGCGCAGCTGGCTCTCGTAGCCGCTGCAACGGCAGAGGTTGCCGGCGAGCTGGCGCGACAGCTCCTCGCGCGTGGCGACGAGGCTCGGGTCCTCCTTGGCGGCGCGGGCAAGCGCCAGCACGTTCATGATAAGGCCGGGGGCGCAAAAACCGCACTGCTCGGCGCCTTCGGCAGCCATCGCGCGGGCAAGCGCCTCGGACTCGGCCTTGAGACCCTCGAGCGTGGTGATGGTGTGGCCCTCAACGCGGGCGGCGGGAACCGAGCAGCTCAGCACCGGGTCGCCGTCGAGCCACACCGTGCACAGGCCGCAGTTGGTGGTCTCGCAGGCGCAGCGCACCGACGCACAGCCCTGCTCGCGCAGCAGCGCAAAGAGCATAGTGTCGGGGGCAATCTGAACCTTGACCTTACGGCCGTTGAGCGTAAAGGAAAGATCGATGAGTTTGGTAGCCATTAGCGCACCTCGCTAGAATCGACGCCGGGCACGCGGCGGCAGGAATACTCGTCCGTGGCAAACTTAGGAATCTGCACGGTCTCGAGCTCGCGGGCAAGCGCGGCAGAAAGCTCGATGCCGGCGGCACGACGCACGGCCTGGACGGCGAGCGGTGCCGAGATGCGACGGCGGTACTCGACCGAGCCCCACAGGTTGGTTCCGTAGCTCAGGGCACGCACGGATGCAGCAAGGGCGCGAAGCTCGTCCTCGGAAGGCTGCTCGCTGGAAAGGCCACATGCCTCGCCCTGCAGCAAGGTCGCGCGAAGCGGGCGGGCGCCCACGGTGACGTGCCAGCTGTTGTCCCACCAGGCGGCGGTGACGTTTAAGGAGGGGAAGTCGGTCGCGGCCTTGCGCACGGCCTCATAGCTCGCGCGGTAATCGTGCTTGACGACCACGACATGCTCGATCACGTCACGTACGTAGCCCATGTCCACGAACTCCGCGAGCGGCACGCGACCGGCGCCCGTCAGCTCAACATAGGAATCGAGCGCCAGGAAAGCCGAGAGCACGTCCGAGAAGCCAAAGCGGCCGTAGATGCTGCCGCCCACCGTAGCGGTATTGCGCAGCTGCACACCCACGATGTCGTGGACGGCGAACTCAAAGACATTGTTGACAAGCGCGTTGAGCCCGGCATGGCGCTCGAGCTGGCGCAGGGTGCACATGGCACCGATGCGAAACTCGGTCTCGGTCTCCTCGATCTGATCGAGTCCGCAGGCCGAAAGGTCAATCGCCGTCGCGACGCGACGCGAACCCAGGCGCATCCAAATGCCACCGCCCACAATCTTGTTATTGCGGTTCTTCTGTAAGAGCTCATAGGCTTCGGCCGCGTTTCCAACACGGACGTAGGTACCGAACTTGAGCACGTTCTCCCCCATCTCTTCACTTGTCCAGTACTTTTAAGTGTACCAAACGAGGGGGCATAGCTCGTGTCGGGACAAAATGAACCGTTTTCCTCCGTCGCATGCGGATCAAAAAAGGCTCCCAGCCAAGATGACTGGGAGCCTTATCAATGCTATGTCAAGCGAAGATTTAGCAGACACCCTGGGCGAGCATGGCATCGGCGACCTTCAGGAAGCCGGCGATGTTTGCGCCCATGACAAAGTTGCCCTCCTCGCCGTACTCCTTGGCGGTGTCGTCCACATTGTGGAACATGCCGCGCATGAGCTGCTCGAGCTTGCCGTCGACCTCCTCGAAGGTCCAGGACAGGTGCTCGGCGTTCTGGCTCATCTCCAGGCCGGACACGAGCACGCCGCCGGCGTTGGCAGCCTTGCCGGGCATAAAGGCGACGCCGTTCTCCTGGAAGTAGGTCGTGGCCTCGATGGTCGTGGGCATGTTTGCGCCCTCGCCGACCACCTTGCAGCCGTTGGCGACGAGCGCCTGGGCGTCCTCGAGCAGCAGCGTGTTCTCGCGAGCGCAGGGCAGCGCGATGTCGCAGGGCAGCTGCCACACGCCGCGACCGTCGCCCTCGTGCCACGTGGCATTGGGCTTCTCGTCAACGTACATAGCGAGCGTGACGCCCTTGTCGTGGCCGGAGCGCTTCTTGTTGTAGACATGCTCGAGCACGGTGTAGTCGATGCCGTCGGGATCCTCGACCCAGCCATGGGTGTCGGAGCAGGCGAGCACCTTGCCGCCGAGCTGGGCGACCTTCTGGACCGCGTAGATGGCGACGTTACCGGAGCCGTGAACGACGACGTTCTTGCCCTCGAAGGAGTCGCCGCGGCTCTTGAGGTACTCGTCCACAAAGTAGACCAGACCGTAACCGGTGGCCTCGGTACGGGCGAGCGAGCCGCCAAAGGAAAGGCCCTTGCCGGT
This sequence comes from Collinsella sp., assembly GCA_019419505.1. Taxonomy (GTDB): domain Bacteria; phylum Actinomycetota; class Coriobacteriia; order Coriobacteriales; family Coriobacteriaceae; genus Collinsella. The sequence continues at coordinate 194,978 of DXZS01000024.1, forward strand.
AAGAACGCCGGTCCACTCATTGGTCAGGCGCTTGTACTGACCGAACAGGTAGGCAACCTCGCGGCCGCCAACGCCCAGGTCGCCGGCGGGAACGTCGGTGTTGGGGCCAATGTGGCGATAGAGCTCGGTCATGAAGGACTGGCAGAAGTGCATGATCTCGTTATTGGACTTGCCCTTGGGGTCAAAGTCGGAGCCGCCCTTGCCGCCGCCCATGGGAAGGGTGGTCAGGCTGTTCTTGAGGATCTGCTCCAGACCCAGGAACTTGAGCATGCCCAGGGTGACCGTCGGGTTAAAGCGCAGGCCGCCCTTGTAGGGTCCAATGGCAGAGTTGAACTCGACGCGGTAACCGCGGTTGACCTGAACCTTGCCCTGGTCGTCGACCCAGGGAACACGGAACATGACGATGCGCTCGGGCTCGACGAGGCGCTCCAGCAGGGCGGCCTCCTCGTACTCGGGGTGGGCGTCGAGCGCCGGCTGGATGGTGCCGAGGATCTCGGTCGCGGCCTGGATGAACTCAGGCTGCTCGGGATAGCGGGCCTTGAGCTCGTCGAGAACTTTCTGCGTGTAGCTCATGCTTCCTCCAATTGATGGAAAAGAAAAGTATCGTTCGAGGCGCCCCATGCGCCGCGAGCTTTATCGAGTATGGATAATATCGCACTGTTGCAGCAAAGTTACGCATAAGCCGACGAGCAGATGTTTCGTTTTGATTACGATGCAGGTAGAAGCGTTTTTGAGAGCCTGACGTGCAAAACCCGTGTTTCAAACCTGTTTCGTCCACGTGTTCCAAACCACCACAAAGGTGCCTGTCCTCAATGTGGCGGTGTTGGTAATTAGAGGACGAGCTGGTGGTAGTCGGCGGGGGTTACGCGGCCCTCGGTGGCGGCGCGGAAGGCGGCGAGGGCATCACCCGAGAACGGCATGGCCCAGCACAGCCCGCAGCCGGCGGTGATGGAGCCGGGCAGCGGCATGATGCGCCCGGGCACACCGGCGGCAAGACACAGCTGTTCGCATTCCATCACATCGAAGGTACTGTCAAACGACACGATAATCTTGCGTTCGCGATCGAGGGCATCACCGGTCGGGCCTTCACGGTGTGCCTCACGATACGCCGCGGCGGCCGCTTCCTCTTCCGCGGTATGTCCGCAGCCTCCGCCGCCGCAAGTACAAGGCTCAGACCCATCGCAAGTGCAAGGTTCCCCAGTATCGGGACAGATATCGTGAGACATGGCAACTCCAATCGTCTAGGCGAGTAACTCGGCCGCCGCAAACTCCTCGGGCGTATTGACGTTCTCGAAGCAGAGCGTCGAGCCGGCGGCCTTAACGATCTGCGGCTCATCCATATAACCGGCCTGAACGCGATTGATCAGGCAGCGAATGCGCTGTCGGTCGCAAGAGAGCAGCTCTTGGGCAACCGGCGCACACGCGTCACGGCGCCAGACGGCGCAAAGCGGCTCAATCCCCCGCCCCTCGCGCGGCACGCACACATCGAGCGCCTCGGCCTCAACATAATCGGCAAGCGCGCCGATGAGTTCCGGCGAGACAAACGGCATATCGCAGGCAACAATCGCCACGAGAGTCAGCCGAGCCGCAACCAACGAGCTCGCGATGCCGCGCATGGCGCCCGCCGACCCTTCAAGGTCCGCCACCACACGCGGCACCAGGCCGCCAAACGTGCGCTCCTCAAGATAGGCAAGCTCGCAAGGGCGCGACGTCGTCACGACCAGCTCGCCGGCAACTGGCGCCAGCCGACCCAGCACGCGCTCGATGAGCGGCTCGCCGCAAAACGCCATGCGGGCCTTATCGCAGCCCATGCGCGAGGACAGCCCGCCCGCCTGGACGACACAAGAAAGATCGGCACGTCTTACGGTAGTCATACGGCAAAACACCTCCATCGGCACGTTCAAAATCCAGCGCACGGGGCAAATACCGTAGACGACATGACAGACGACACGGCGGACCCGTACAAAAACAAAACAGCGCCTTTGCGGCACGCAGTAAGACCGCGAGCACAAAAGCGCTGGTAGCGTATGGCGGGAACGTATGTGAATCGAACACATCCAAGACGTTTTGCACGCCTCGCAACGGTTTTGAGGACCGCGGAGCCCACCGGAGCCCATCCGTTCCCAAGTGCGGCGGTATTTTACCAAACCGAGCAGCCAATCTAGCGCAAGGAGCGCAGGCCGCCGGCCTCCTTGTCGAGCACCGTAAAGCGCACGGCATCTAGGTGCTCCAAGATGCTGATGGCGCGCTTGCGCGACACACCCAGGGCCTCGCGCAGCACGCTCGTGGTGGCAGCGCCGCCGGCTGCCTCAATGGCGGCGGCGACGAGTTCGCGCGCATGGGCCTCGGCGGCAGCGGACAGGGCAACGTCGCGCTCGACCTTCACAATGGAACGGTTGAGCGAAAGCTCGCGCAGGGCACGCGTCATGGTGTCGCGATCGAGCAGCAACCGCTCGCCCACCTCGGGCAATGTCGGTACATCGAGGCCGGCTTCGTCCAGCAAGGCAACGATACGTTCGCAGGCCTCGCGCACCACACGCGCCGCGGCGGCAGCGGAGTGCGGGTCGAACACCTCGGCGCCATCGGAGGCACACACGCCGCGCGAGCAGCCCTCGTAAATCAGGGCCGCGGCAACGCCTTCATCAGCGGCAGGCCACGCAGCATGGGCAACGGCGCCGGGCGTAAAGCCTGTCTCCTTGGGAGCCGCCGCGTGCATGGCTGACAGGGTCGCCGCCAGTGCATCCATCGCGGCGTCGAGCACCACGGCGTCCGCCAAGAGGCCCGCATCACCCACGGCAAGCTTGCGAACGGAGCCCTGCGCCACCAACCCGCGCAGTGCGGCATCGACCTCGCCGACACCAAGATCCAAAGCCTCGGCAACATCAATCGCTTTAACCGGCAGCGTCCGCAACGCCAGCCAAGCGCCCACACCGCCCGTGATATCGCCGGACTCGAGCGCCGCGTACAGTGCACGCTCCCCATCAGCAAGCTCGCGCGAGCGGCGGCAGCGCGAAAGCAGCACGCGCCCGCCGCCGATAAGCATCACGGGCGAATAGGACAGCACCACGGCATGGTCGCCGGCGCGCAGCGGCAGCGAGTTTTCCAAGCGCACCTGAACAATACGGGCCTCGCCCACCGCCATGGGGGCCTCGCCCTCCATGAACATGATGCGACCGACAACCTCGGCCGTACCCGCCATCACATGCACGCGCGCGCCCGACTCGAGCACGCGCGGCTTGGCACCCTCGCGGCCCAGGTAAGTGAACACCATCATAAAGCGCATCGTCTGGCCAAAGCGACCCTGCACGCCGAGCATCTCTCCGCGATCGAGCGCGGCGACGGCATCGCCCACCAAGTTGAGCGCCACACGCTGACCGGGCAATGCCCGCGGCGTATCGCCATGCACCTGAATCCCGCGCACGCGACAGACCGTACGCGACGGCAGCGCGACGAGCTCATCGCCCACCGCAACCGGCGCATCGTGCAGCGTTCCCGTCACGACGGTGCCGACGCCCTTGATCGTAAAGCAGCGGTCAATCGGCAGGCGCGGCGCGGCATCGCTCCGCTCGGCACGCTCGCGACAGGCATCCCAGCAGGCACCCACCTGCTCGTCGAGCACGGCGAGCAGTCGTTCGATCCCCTCGCCTGTCTTGGACGACACAGGCACGATCGGCGCGTCCGCAAACACGGTGTCCGACATAAAGTCATCGACATCAAGCTCGGCAAGCTCGGTCATCTCGGCATCAGCCAGGTCGCACATCGTCAGCGCGACCACCATGTGTGTGATGCCCAGCAGCTCCAGCACATGCACGTGCTCGCGGGTCTGCGGCATCACGCCCTCGACGGCCGAAACCACCAGCACGGCCACGTCGATACCCGTGGCGCCCTGCACCATGGCACGCAAGTAATGCGCATGGCCCGGCACATCGACCAGGCCAACGATCTTGCCACTCGGCAGCGCCAGCTCACCAAAGCCAAGCTCAACGGTCATGCCGCGACGACGTTCAACTTCCAGGCGGTCGGGGTTTTTACCCGTCAGCGCCTCGATGAGCGCCGACTTACCGTGGTCAACGTGGCCCGCCGTGCCAACGATAACGGGACACTCCACCAGCGCCTGAACCTCACTCATCGAACAATCGCCTTCTCAACGCACGCGACGAGCGTCGATGCCGCCGTCTCGATATCGCGGTCGCCCACGAGCGTGCGCACATCAAACAGAATGCGGTCGTGCGAGGCGCGCGTGACGACCGGCGTATCGAAGTCTTGAACGAGCGAGCGTTTGAGCGCGTCGACCGTCAGGCGCTCGTCAACAAGACACACGGCAACGCACATCGTGGGCAGCTCCACGGTAGGCAGCGAGCCGCCACCGGGGGTCGACGATTCCTCGACAATTTCCACCTGCACGGCACACGGGCAGCCAGCCTTATCGAGCCCGGCGACCATACGATCGCGAAGCTTGCGGGCACGTCGCTCCAAATGGGCCTGCGGCAGCGTAAGCATGCTGAGTACCGGAATATCGCGATGGGCAACATCGGCGCCGTCCATGTAGATACGCAGCGTGGCCTCGAGCGCCGACAGAGCCAGCTTGCCAGGACGCAGGGCACGCATAAGCGGATGCGACCCGCAGGCCTGGACCAGCTCGCGGCGGCCCATGATAATGCCCGCCTGTGCGGCACCGAGCAGCTTATCGCCCGAGCATGATACGATATCGAGCCCCGCCGCGACCGAAGCCGGCGTGGGCTCCTCACCGCCGCGCACCAGGATGTCGTCGGGCAACAGCGCGCCCGAGCCCTGGTCCTCGTAGAACAGCAGACCATGCTTGTGGGCCAGGGCGGCAAGCTCCCGAGAGCCCACCTCCTCGTGAAAGCCCTCGATGCGATAGTTGGAAGGATGGACCTTGAGGATCATGGCCGTATCGGGCGTGATGGCGCGCTCGTAGTCCGACAGGTGCGTGCGGTTGGTGGCCCCGACCTCGACGAGCTTGGCACCCGAGGCCTCCATGACGTCGGGGATACGGAAGCTGCCGCCGATCTCGACGAGCTCGCCACGGCTGACGATGACCTCCTTGCCTGCGGCATGGGTCGCCAGCACCAACAGCACCGCGGCGGCGTTGTTGTTGACGACCAGCGCGTCCTCGGCACCGGTGAGCGAGCGGATCAGTTGCGCGGCGTGCTCCTTGCGCGACCCGCGCGAACAGGTGTCGACGCTGTACTCGAGCGTGCTATACCCGCGCGCAACCTCGGCCACTGCCTTTGCCGCCGACTCCGCGAGCGGGGCACGGCCCAGATTGGTATGGATGACCACACCCGTGGCGTTGACGGCGGGGCGCAGGCTCGGCAGCGCGGAGCGATGCGCACGCCGCTCGATGGCCGAGGCCAGCTCGCGCTTGGAACGCGGGGCGGCACCGGCGCGAATGGCGGCGCGTTCCTCGTCGAGCTCGGCCGTCACGGCAGCATGGACCACCGCGTCGCAGGTCTCCCCCGCCGCCTTCACCACCGGCCACTCGGCAAGCAGCTCATTGACGGAAGGAATGGCGCGCAGGCGGGCGCGCACCTCATCGGACATGTTCTGGCTATCGCTCATGTGCGGCCTTTCAAAAGAAACGTGGATCAGTCGAATACATCAGCTGAGTCAATTACTCGTCATTATCCCCGCACGCGACGATCTTTTCCACGCGAACGGCGTTTTCCTGGGTGAGCGCGGCACCCGTCAACGGGTCCCAACGCAACGGCGTATGGTCGAGCGGGCCCACGCCCAAGCCTTGAGCGCCACCGGCATCGGCGTCAAACGAACGCCCACCGGGGGCGGCCGAGGTGAAGATGCACGCCGGATGCAGATACGGCGTCGTCTCCACACGCGCGCGGTCGCGGCCCATATCGCTCACGAGTTCGACGATCTCGCCGTCGGCGATGCCCATGTGCGCAGCAGCATCGGCATTCATCTGCACGGCATCCAGGTCCGACCCAGCCTCAGCGGCACCTTGGGCTGCAAGCCTTCGCGAGGTATGCGACTCAAAGGGACGGTTGCCGCTAATGAGGCGAAACATCCCCGGGCCAGGCTCCACCATGGGAGCGATCCAGTTGGGCACACGACCCAGACCGGCTCGTTCCCATACGTCGCTTGCCAGCGCGATCCTGCCGCCGTTCAAGGGGATCACCGGCTCGCCCGTACGCGACGGCAACGCAGCACCCGTGTCGGCCCAGCCGCGCTCCTTGAGCTCGTCCAGATTGATCCCAAAAGGCGCCACCTGGGCAGCCGCCAGATCGTCAGATGTAAACTGGAAGTACTCGCCCGCGCCACACGCATGCGCCAGACCGGCAAAAATCTCCCGACCGGGACGTGTGTCGTCATGCCGCACAGGCAGCACGGCGTTGCGGTAGAACACCCGCGCATCGTTGACGCCCACGACTGTGCCCACACCGCGGTCGGCCTCCAGATACGTCACGTCGGGCAGCACGAAGTCAGAAGCACGCGCCGTCTCGGACCAGCGAATATCAATCGTCACGAGCAGGTCGAGCTGCTGCAAAATACCCAACCAAGCCTGCGCATTGCCATAGCCCGCACCGGGATTGCTGGCATAGACAATGAGCCCGCACAAATCGCCGGCAAGAATCGACTGGCCGATGGTCGTGCACAGGCCGCGCACCGGATCGACCAGCGGATAGCGCTCGGACCCCAGCTTGGACATACGCGGCACCGGCGGCGTCGCAAAGCGCGCGGGATCAAGGTCGCCCAGCGCAAGCGGCGTGGGCGGATTGAGGGCACCGCCCGCGTGCCCGATGCAGCCCAGCAGCACATCGACCAGGCAGATGGCGCGCGCCGTCTGGGTGCTGTTGGCATACGCAATGCCGATGCCACCGTGAAAGCCCGCATCGACCACGGCGGCAGGCGCGACCGCAGCCAGATCGCGCGCCGTGGCGACAATCTCTGCGGCCGGCACGTCGCACATCGACTCGGCCCACTCGGGCGTCCAAGCACGGGCCGCCTGCGCCAGCTCGTCAAAACCCGTGGTATAGCGGGTCACGAACTCGTGGTCATACAGGTCCTCGGCAATCAAGACATGCGCAATACCCAACAGCAGCGCCAAGTCGCAGCCCGGGCGCACGCGCAACCAGCGGTCGGCAAGTGCAGCCGAGCCGCTGCGCCGGGGGTCAACCACGATAATCTTCGCCCCACGGCGACGGGCATCGTTGAGCGCATCAACGGCCCCCATCGTCGACGAATCGACAATGGAACGCCCCAAATACATGATGCAATCGGTATGTGCCAGGTCGGAGGCGGGACTGTAGCCCAGGCTGTGCTCCCAGCCGGTAAGTCGGCTTACCTCGCAGGCACCGTCGGCTCCGTATACGTTGGGCGAGCCCAGCGCATGCATAAAGCGATACGCCCAGTAGCGGTCGAACGAGGGCACACCGAGCGTCATGCCCAGCGCACGCGGACCACGCTCGTCAACAATCCCCAAAAGACGCTTGGCAATCTGCGCGAACGCCTCGTCCCACGAAATCGCATCGAACCCCGAGCCATCAGCTCGTCGGCGCATGGGGTGCACGATGCGATCGCGCTCGTCAAACGGCATGTCCAGGCGATGCCGCCCGCGGGCGCACAGGGCACGCGCCGCGCATGGATGCCCCGGCACCGGCAACTCGGCCACCACGCGACCGTCCTCAACGCGGGCCGCAAAGGCGCAATCGGCATAGCATCCCCCGCATGTGGTCACCACGGCGCGACCGTCACGCTTCACAGCAGATGCCATCTCGATTACCCCTTTCACCAGCCAAACACAACAGGTCAACAGCCCGGCAACGAGCCCCAGACCAAAAAAGCCTCCCGCACGGCAACGCCCCGCGGGAGGCCCAACGTCAAACAGACGGTATCTTACGCCTCGGACTTCTTGGCGTAGATAAACCAGTAGCCGAGCGCGACCAGAACCGCACCGCCCACAATGTTGCCCAGCGTGGCAGCGGACAGGTTAAACGCAATGCCCGCAACGTTGAGCGCATCGGCGCCGGCGACGTCGGCACCATAGCCGCACGCGTGCATCACGGCACCCATGGGCAAAAAGTACATGTTGGCGACACAGTGCTCAAAACCGCAGGCCACAAAGGCAGCGATGGGCAGCAGAATGCCCACAACCTTATCGACCACGGTCTTGCCAGCGGTACCGATCCACACGGCCAGGCATACAAAGATGTTGCACAGGATGCCGCGGAAGAAGATCGTCACCCAGTCGATCGTCACCTTGCCAGCGGCGACGCTCACCATGGAATTGGCGACCGCCTCGCCGTTGAGCTTATAGATGCCGGCCATGTACACCAAAAAGACGATGAACAGGGCACCGACAAAATTGCCGACCCACACGACGACCCAGGCCTTGAGCATCTGAGCCAGGGTGATCTTTTTGCTCTTGAGCGCACAGACCATAAGCGAATTGCCGGTAAACAGCTCGGCGCCGCACACCAGTACCAGCACCAGGCCCAGGCAAAAGCACAGGCCGCCCACGACGCGCTGGGCACCCCAGCCCAGCGTGTTGTCGCTCAAAAACACCGTAAAGAACAGGCCGCCGAAGGCAATGAACGCACCGGCGAACATTGCCAACAGAAAGGCCTTAGCGACCGGCAGGTTGGCCTTGGTCACGCCGGCGGCCTCGGTCTTGGCCTCGATCGCGGCGGGCGCCAGGCAATCGGGAGCGGGATACTCCACCTTGGAATCTGCCATGTCAATCACTTCTTTCCTAATCAGCAGGGACAAGTGAACCTATTGCTCTTGCCCCAAGCGGACAAAGTGGGAAAAGTCGTTGGCGGCCACGGCGTCGTACACGGCGTCGACGGCGTCAAAGACTTCCGGGGACATGGGGTTATAGAACTCCGTGTCGCCCGGCTGAATCCCGACGAAGACGATATCATCGCACGATTGCTCAATCTCTTCGATCAGAATCGACAAGGGAAGCGAATGCGTGGTGAACATCGACTTGCGGGCCACATCGCGCTTGTCGAGCAAACGGATGGACCCGACGGGCAGCGCCATGTCGGCGGCATCGACCAAGACCAGGCGAGGCGGACGCTCGCGCTTGACCTCGATGATGTCATCCTCGGGCGTTTGGCCGCCGTCGATGGTGTACCAACCGGCGATGGGCGCGTCCTCCATCTTTTTGGAGAGCACGGGGCCGGCGGCATCGTCGGCACGCAGCACGCTTCCCGCCGTGAGCACGATGCCCGCAAACGGGGCGCCGTTCACACGTCCATCCACAACGCAACCCATTACTGCAACCTCCCCGTCAGATACACGCCCGACACATCGCGCACGCGCTCCACCAGATCGCGAAACTTCATCAGAAACGCGACCTGCTGGGCATGCAGGCCAAAGTCGTCGTCGAACACCGAGATGCCGGCCTTGGCCGACCCACGAAAACCGCGCTCGTCGAGCAGCGCATCGCAGGCCTCGAGCAGCGACGGCACCGCCGCCTTGTCGAGCTGGCACTCACCAAAGGAGCGGATGGCCTCAAACTTGGTCTTGGCCTCCCCCTCCGGCAGCGCGTCGATAAGCGTATAGAACACATCCACCGGCACCGACAGGCGCGGCTCAAAGCAGTCGAGCACGCCGGTGTGGTGGCCCACGGCGAGCGTGTAGTACAGCACGTCGCAGGCCTCCTGGGGAACGTCTTCCTCGGTCTCCACAAACTTACGCGTGAGCTCGTAAAAGACCACCTGGTCGGGCGCATGGCCCAGGCAAGGGTCGGCGACGCCCTCGGCAGCCTCGTCGCTTGCGCGCGAGGCATCGCCAAAGGAGCCGCCGAGCATGCCGGGGCCCGCAAAGTAACCAGAGCGGTCCGTGAGCTCCATCTAGCGACCTCCGGCCAGCACCAGATCCTGCAGCGCCGAGTACACCTCGACGCGGCGCGGATCGTCCTGCTTGTCGATGAGCAGCGCCATGGCACCGCGGATATCGCCCTTGGGTGCGCCCTCGAGCGTATCCATAAACTCGTTGGCCAGGTCGCGGCCGTAGCGGTAGCCGCTCATGGCGCGAGCCTCGCGCTCAATGGCAACACGCAGCTTGTACGGCACGCCGGGGTGCAGGATATCGGCCTGCTCGCCGGCGGCCTCCACCGTGGTCTCGGCATGGAGCTTTTGGTCCAGCAGACCAAGCGCCATGGCAAAGCCGTAGATGGTCTGCGCGGGGCTGGGCGGGCAGCCGGGGATGTAGACATCGACCGGCAGGATCTTATCCGTGCCGCCCCAGACGCAGTAGTTGTCGTAGAAGATGCCGCCGGTGCAGCCGCACGCGCCATAGGACACCACGATCTTGGGATCGGGCGCGGCCTCAAAGGCGCGCAGGGCCGGCATGCGCATGGCACGCGTCACGGCGCCGGTGTACAGCAACACGTCGGCGTGGCGGGGCGAGGGCACGACCTTGATACCAAAGCGCTCGACGTCAAAGACGGGCGTGATGGAACCAAAGATCTCGATCTCGCAGCCGTTGCAGCCGCCGCAGTCGACACGGTAGACGTACACCGAGCGCTTGATCTTCTTAAGAAGGGTCGCCTTGGCCTTCTCGATGCTCTCGTCGAGCTCGATCTTGGTCGGGCGGTACTGAAGCCGCTCGGGCAAAAGCGTGGGTTCGGCCATGGTTACTCCTCCTTCGTATCAAAATCCATGATGATGCCCTCGACCGGCGCAGGACCGGCGGGAATCTCGGGCGCATCGGGGTTGAGCTCGCGGTCGATATACTCCGGGTTCACGCCGTGGCCGCCCAGATACTCCATGCCGGGGCCCTGGGGCTCGCCGGACGCAAGCGTCTCGTTGGCAGCCATGCCGCGCGCGTTGCCGGTCTTGACGGCCGAGGCGGCGCGCAGGGCGTCGAGCTCGCGCTTGCACTCCTGGCACATACCGACGGTACGGGCGGCCTGGATAGCCTCCATGCCGCCGGCCTTTTGCAGCAGGCGCTTGGCGTAGTCGATCTCCTTGTGCGGGGCAAACGGCTTGCCGCAACGCGAGCAGTGCTCGAGCGTATAGACGCTCTTGCTGGTGAGGTCGTCCTTGCTCATAACAGCCAGCTCAAACTCCTCGGTGAGCTTGATGGCCTCCATGGGGCAGGCTTCCTCGCAGCGGCCGCAGAAGATGCAGCGACCGTAGTCGATCGACCAGGTGATGGTATCGGCCGCAAGGTCGGTGTCCATGCGAATGGCATCGGCCGGGCACGCCACGCCGCAGGCACCGCAGGCGATGCAGAGCTCCGCGTTGTGCTCGGGCTTGCCGCGCATGTCCTTGTTGGTGGGGAACGGCGCAAACGGGTACTTGACCGTCGCGTCTCCGGCCTTGGCGTTAACCTTCCAAAGCTTCAGCATATTAGAGCGCCTCCTCATCGAGCGGAGCGGCCATGGTGCCCTCGCCCGCAAGCGGCGACTTGTCGCGCCAGACGTTCTCGAACTGCTCCTTGTCGAGCACGTGGTCGCGCTTGGTGGCGACATCGGTCACCGTCACGCGGTCGGTGCAGGAGTAGCACGGGTCGAGCGAGCCGACGATCAGCGCCGCGTCGCCCACGGTGTTGCCGCGGAACATGTAGCGCAGGACCGGCCAGTTGCTGTACGTGGCGGCCTTGGCGCGCCAGCGGTAGCACTTCTGGTTGTTGCCGAGCATCGCCCAGTGCACGTCCTCGCCGCGCGGCGCCTCGGTGGCGCCGATGGCGTACTTGTGCGGGGTGTACTCCCAATCCGTGGTGAGGATGGGGCCCGACGGGCAGTTCTCGAGCATGGTCTCGATCATGTCGATCGAATCGTAGACCTCCTGGATGCGAACGGCGGTACGGCCGAAGGCATCGCAGGTGTCGGCCGTGGCGGCGTGCATCTTTTGGACGTCCGGATCGGCGTAGCCGTCGAAGGGGTGGTCAAAGCGCACGTCGCGGGCATAGCCCGAGCCACGCATGAGCGGGCCGACCGGCGAGAAGTCGCGTGCGATCTTGCGATCCAAGATGCCGATGCCGCTCGTACGCTCAATGAAGTTGGGCGTGGAGAGCAAGACGTCGACGAGCTCCTGAACCTCGGAGCGCAGCTGGTGGATGGTCGTGAGCGTGGAGAGCTTCTGCTCGGCCAAAATGTCGCGACGCACGCCGCCGATCACGTTGAGGCCGTAGGTCTTGCGGTGACCGGAGAGCTTCTCGGCCAGGTCCATGGACTTCTCGCGGACGCGGAAGAACTGCTGGAAGCCGGAGTCGAAGCCCGTGTAGTGCGACGCTAGACCAATGTTGAGCAGATGCGAGTGCAGGCGCTCGACCTCGAGCATGATGGCACGGATGTACTGGGCGCGCGGCGGGACATGAATGCCCTGGGCGCGCTCGACGGCCTCGGCATAGGCCACCGAGTGAGCGCAGCCGCAGATGCCGCAGATACGGTCGGCGAGGAACGTCACGGCGTCATAGTTCAGGCGCGTCTCGGCGACCTTCTCCATGCCGCGGTGCACGTAGAACAGACGGTAGTCGGCATCGACGATCGTCTCGCCCTCGACGAACAGGCGGAAGTGGCCAGGCTCGTCGGAGGTAATGTGCAGCGGGCCCATGGGGACGAGCGTGGTCTCCTTGCCCTTGGTGTCGGCCAAGAACTCGTAGTTTTCCATGTCGCTCGCGGGAGCGGGACGGAAGCGGTAGTCCATGGAGTCCTTGCGCAGCGGGTACAGGCCGCTGGGCCAATCGTCGGGCAGCACCAGGCGGCGACGGTCGGGCAGACCCTCGGGGATCAGGCCGAACATGTCGCGCAGCTCGCGCTCGCCCCACACGCAGGCGGGGACGAACGGCGTCACGGACGGGAACGTCATCTTGGCGGGATCGACCTCGGTGCGCACGGTCACCCAGCCAGGGTCCTCCCCCTCCATGGAGATGACGTAATACACGGCGTAGCGGCCGCACAGGCTGCGCTCATCGTTGCCGATGATCACGGGAATCCAGCCGTAGCGCTCGTAATACAGGTAGTGGACGGCCTCGGGCAGCTTGTCCTGCTTGACGGTAATCGTCAGCTGGTCCTCGCACTGCCACTCGACCTTCTCGATAGCGCCCGGCACTGCGGCGCGCAGGGCCTCGACGTGGCTTTCGCAACGACGAGCGTAGTCCTTCTTTTCAGGTTCTGCCATGGTGCTAATTCACCTCGCTTGTCTTGGTCTGGGAACTGAACACCATGCGGTAGAGAGGAGCCTCGTGGAGCTCTTCGACGCTCTGGTTCAAAACGACGGACGTTGCATCCTCGACGCCGCTCGTGATGGCGACCGGGGTGGCGATACCGAACCACATGACCACGATCGCGAGGGCGATCTCGGGGATGATCATGAGGGCGGGCACCTCGTGGCGCTTCATGCCCTCGGGCGCCTTGCCGAAGATGGACTTGAGCGCGATGCCGGTAAGGGCAAAGTACACGCCGGTGAGGCCAATGGCCACGAGCACGACCACCCAGATGGGACCGGACTGGATGCCGGCCACGAAGGTGAGGAACTCGGAGATGAACAGGGCGAACGGCGGGAAGGCGGCGAGCGCGAGCAGGGCGATGATGGTGAGCGCTGCCGTGACGGGAGCGATCTCGACGACGCCCTTGATCTTGTTCAGGTCGCGGGTGTGGTAGATGTGCTGGATGTTACCGGCCATGCAGAAGGCGAGCGCCTTCGTGAAACCGTGGAAGATGCAGTGCAGCAGGCAGGCGGCGATACCGAGCGGACCACCGATACCCAGGCACAGCGCGACCACGCCGACGTTGTCGACGGAGGAGTACGCGAAGCGGCGCTTGATATCGTCCTGCTTAAAGATGCACAGGGCGGCCACCAGGATGGACAGCGTGCCCAGGATGAGCAGGAGCGTACGCGGATAGGTGTCGCCCACCGTGATGATGGACAGGGAGTAGAAGCGGATGATCACCAGCATGGCGCACTTGAGCAGCACGCCCGAGAGCAGCGCGGAGACCGGGCTCGGAGCCTGGGAGTGCGCGTCGGGCAGCCAAGTGTGCATGGGGAACAGGCCCGCCTTGGTGCCGAAGCCGATGACGATGAACGCGAACGCGAGGCGCACGAGCATCGGGTCGAACTGGTCGGCGTAGGGCATGATGGAGGTGAGGAAGGCTGCCTCATGCGCGTTGGGCATGATATCGGCGGCGTTCGCGTAGATGAGCAGCGTGCCGAACAGGCCGAAGGCCACGCCGGCGGTGCAGACCATCGCGTACTTCCAAGACGCCTCGAGCGCCTGCTTGTTCTTGTAGATGCCCACGAGGAACACGGTCGACAACGTGGTGGCCTCGACCGCCGCCCAGGTGAGGATGATGTTGTTGGACAGGCAGGCGAGCAGCATCGTGAAAACGAACAGGCTAAACAGCGCGTAGTACTGCTTGGTGCGCTCGGCCGGCATGGTCTTCTCCTCGATATCGATCTTGATATAGGAGATGGAGTACACGCCGGTGATGAACCCGATGATGCCTACCAGAAGGACGAAGATCGACGAGAGCGAATCGAGATGGAGCCACAGGCCCAAAGCGTCGATATTCTGCCCGCTCGAGAGCATGGTTCCCGCGGTGACGACCGAAAGGACGAGGGTCGCCGCGACGGAGATGGTGTTGAGCCCCGCAAAGACGCTGTAGGACGTCGTCTTGGGGAGCGCAGCCATAATCAGGGAGAACACGAGGGGACAAGCGAGCAGGGCGACCGTCAGCATTGAAACATCCATGGCCTACCCCTTCAATTCGGTCAGGTCGTGGGAGTCGAGCGACTTGGTGTCGTTCCAGATCCTCACGACGACGGCGGACATGATGATGACGGCGAAAATGGCGTCGGTGGCGATGCCGATCTCGATGATCTCGGGGGCCGTGGGCGCGAGCAGGGCGAGCGTCACGTGGCTACCGTTCTCCATAAGGCAGTACCCGAAGATTTGCTTGAGGATGTTGCGCTGGGAGATGATGCACGTGAGGCCGACGAAGAAGTGCGCGAAGCTGATGGCGAGGGCCGGAGTAGCCACCTCAGCGGTGGGCAGGCTCAGGCGCGTGACCACCGCGAAGCAGATGGCCACCTCCAGACCGGTGAGGATGATGGTCCAGGCCGGCTTGATGGAGGAGGTCAGCGTGCTATCGGCAGGCGAACCCATCTTTTTGTAGGCACGGTTGAGAATGAACGGAACGAGGATCACCTTGGTGACGAAGGCCGACGCGGCCCACATGAGAAGCTCGGTGGCACCGGTGGTGAGGCCCAGGGTGAGCAGCACGCCCACCAGGACAACCGACTGGATCGCGTACCACTTAATGGCGGACGGGATGGTCTTCGAGACGACCACCATGGTGGAGGTCACGATCAGAAGACCGCCCAGGATATTGACTAACGAATAACCCATGTCCTACCTCCTAACCCATCCAACTAGAGGACAGAGGACCGGCGACGACGACCATGATCATGAGGACGACGAACACGAACGCCATGGCGCGCGGAAGGGGCTGGCCGGCGGCCACGGTCTCGCTCGGCTCACCGGGCAGGACCTTACCCATCCAACGCAGGAACCATGCGAAGGTGGCGACGGTCTCGACGACCATGACGCACACGAGGACGAAGATGACCGTGTTGGAAGCACCAACCGCGAAGCCACCGGAAATAATCTGGAACTTGGAGAAGAACGTGCTCATGGGGGGCACGCCGGCGATAGCGGTCGCGGCGACCGCGAAGCCCACGCCCGTGACCGGGTACTTCTTCATGAGGCCCTGGATCTTGGGCAACATACGGGTTCCCAGCGTGAAGCTGAGGGAGCCGGCGATGAGGAAGAACAGGGTCTTGGTGAACGCGTGGTTGAAGATGTGCTCGACGGCGCCGTTGAACGCCATCTGGCTTCCGAACACGGAGAGGCCCAGGCCGAAGAACACGTAGGCGAGCTGCGCGATCGTCGAGAAGGCGAGCAGGCGCTTCATATCCTTCTGGGGCAGGTACATGAGGAAGCCGAAGAGCATGGTCACGACGGCGTCGATGATGGCGACCCAACCGACGATCTCGGGGATATCGCCGGCACTCGCAAGAGCGCGGGCGAACACGCACACGCCGACCTTCACCATGGACGCGCCATGGAGGTAGGCGGAAACGGGCGTGGGGGCCTCCATTGCGGAGGGCAGCCACATGTAGAGCGGGAACTGGGCGGACTTGGCCCAAGCGGCGAACAGGATGAGCAGCAGCACGACGGTCTTCATACCGGAATCGAGCTGGGAGATCGCGCTCAGCGCGAACGTGCCGGTTCCGGCGAACAGGAAGGCCGCGCCGATGTAGAGTCCCAGAGCGCCGATATGGGTGATGATGAGCGCCTTCATACCGGCCTTCTTGGCCGTGGGCGTCATGTAGTAGCTGATGAGGCCCCAGGAGCACACGCCGGTGATCTCGAAGAAAACGAGCTGGCCGACGATGGTGGAGCTGTAGGCGAGACCGGCCATGGCGCCGATGAACGTGGAGAAGTACACGTAGAAGCGGCGACGGGGCGCGTCGGGATGCTCCTTGTTCTTATCGCTCATGTACGGGAACGAATAGATGACGACGAGCAGGCCGATAGCGACGAACGCGGGTGCGAGCAGCGTGCTCATCCGGTCGAATATGAAGCCCATGACCAAGGTCTGGCCCATACTCGCCCAGGTTACATCGACCGCGTTCATGCCGTTTCCGGCAAACGTCGCGGCCAAGCCAACGGAAGCGACCGTGGCGATGCCGCCGGCGAAGGCGCAGATCCATTTAGCGTAGGGACGCGGCAGCATGACGATGAGCAGGGAGCCCAGCATGGGGACGGCGATCGCCACCATGGCAAAGAGGGACAAGCTCGATTCGATTGACATAGTTTCTCCCTTCTCCCTACACGCCTACGACGACGAAGACGAACGCGAGGACCGCGATGCCGACGACGGCCCAGGTCTGGTTACCGAGCACCTTGAAGCGCGAACGGGAAACGGAGTTCTCGAGCACGCCGCAGACGACGAAATCGACCAGGCACTTGACGAGGAAGACGACGGCACCCACGAGAGCGGTGACGCCGATGGTCGCGGGCTCTCCCCAGGGGATGAAGATGGAGGTGAACCAAGCGACGACCACGACCTGCTTCATGCCCATGGCGAGCTTCATCATGGCCAGGGACGGGCCGGAGAGCTCGGCGAGCGGGCCCTCCTGGAGCTCCTGCTCGGCTTCGGCCTGATCGAACGGAAGCTTGCCGAGCTCCATGTAACAGGCGGCCGCGAAGGCGACGCCAGCGAGGATAACGGCGACGACGCTCGAGACGTTGCCCGTAACGATGTGCTGACCCATGGTCGCAATGTCCGTGGAGCCGCACACGATGGCGACGGTAAACAGAGCGATGAGCATGGACGGCTCGATGAGCACGCTCATGAGGAGCTCGCGGATACCGCCGAAGCCCGCGTAGGCGTTGGAGGAATCCACGCCGGACAGCGCGAAGAAGAAGCGGGACAGCGCGAGCGCGTACATGATGGTGATGGCGTCACCAAAGACGGGCATGGGGCTCTCGAGCGTGAACATGGGCAGGCCCATGGCGAGCATGAACGACACCGCGAGGAACAGCGGCGGCATGATGCGCAGCACGAAGCTCGAGTCGGAACTCACGGACTCGGGACGCGCCATGAGCTTCGCGAGGTCCCGGTAATCCTGAAGGATGGACGGACCGCGGCGATTGTGCATCTTCGCGCGAATCACACTGGCGAGGCCGGAGAAGAAGGGCGCGACCAGCATGACCACGAGGCCCTGCGCTATCGCAAGAACGATGTTCATAATATCCTCTCCCCTCTCTAGACCATGACCACGGCGAGCACGAGGAAGACCACGAGCGCCGCGACGATGTAGCAGATGTATACGGAGTAGTTGCCGCCCTCGATCTTGGAGGCGAGGCCGGCCAGCTTGTCGGCACCCTCGCTCGGTGCATCGACCAGGAAACGGTCGGGCAGGGGCTCGACGCCCTGGGCGACACCGGTGAGCTTCTGGAACACGTGCGCGATGGACCAGCAGATCTTGGTGCATACCTCGCGCAGGGTGTAGAGCGGGCCCATGAAGATCTCGACGTCGGATGCGAAGCTCGTGGCGACGACGGGCATGTGCTCGTTGGGCTCGTAGCCGCACGCCCAAGGGTCGGTCTTCTTAGCGGGGGCCTTGGTGCCGAGGCAGGACCTCAACACGAACGCGAGCCCGGTGAGGACCACGAGCGCGATGGCGATCGCAGGGGTGGAGGTGGCGGCACCGGAAATCTCGTTCACCAGAGACACGCCCGAGGTGGCCGTGACGGCGGAGCCGGCAAGCACGCTCTGGGCGACGTCGCCCAGAACCGGGGCGATGACGGGAGAGCCGATTCCCAGCACCACGCAGATGGCCGCGAGGAGCATCTGCGAGAACAACATCGGAGCCGGGGACTCCTTGGCGTTCGCGGCCTCCTGGGAACGAGGGCTGCTCGCGAACGAAACGCCGTATGCCTTCACGAAGCACGTGACTGCCAGGGCACCGGTGATGGCGAGCGCGGCCGCGGAGGCGACGGCGAACACCATGACGACCGGGTCGGAGAGCGTCGAGATGTTGAACAGGGACTGGTAGGTGAACCACTCGGAAACGAAGCCGTTGAGCGGCGGGATAGCCGAGATGGCAAGGGCACCGATGAGGAAGCAGACGGCCGTGACCGGCATGCGGCGGAACAAACCGCCCATCTTCTCCATGTTGCGCGTACCCGTGGCATAGAGCAGGGAGCCCGCGCCCAAGAACAGCTCGCCCTTGAACATGGCGTGGTTGAGCGTGTGGTAGAGGGCGGCCATGAGCGCGATCGTCGCGATGACGTCGTTGCCCAGGGCGTGCGCCGTCATGGACGCGCCGACACCGAGCAAGATGATGCCAATGTTCTCGACGGAGTGGTAGGCCAGCAGGCGTTTGATGTCGTGCTCGTGGAGGGCGTAGACAACACCCAGGACCGACGAGATGGATCCGAAGACCAGGACCATGAGGCCCCACCAGAGCTGGACGCCCGAACCCGCGAGCAGGTCCAGACCGACCTTGAGGATTCCCAGGATACCGATCTTGATCATGCCGCCGGACATGAGGGCGGACACGTTGGACGGCGCCTCGGGGTGCGCCTGGGGCAGCCAGGAGTGCAGCGGGATGATACCGGCCTTTGCGCCGAATCCGAAGAACGCGAGGACGAAGCAAGCGGAGGAGACAGCGGGTCCAAAGTCATGCGTACGGAAATCACTGAAGCTGAAGGAACCGCCCACGCCGTTGGTCATGAGCAGGAAGCTCGCCATGATAAGGACAAAGCCCACGTGCGCGATGACGAAGTAGAGCCAACCGCCCCTAATGGAGTTCTTGTTCTCCTCGATGACGACAAGGAAGTAGCTCGTGAGGGACATGAGCTCGAAGGCGACCAGGAACCAGAACACGTTGTCGGCGGTGATGACGAGCATCATCGAGGCGACGAAGGTGTTCATGAAGAAGCCGGCGCGCCCGACCTTGCCCGGGTGCTCGTCGAAGTAGGACAGACCGTAGATGAAGCCCGCAAAGGCGAGGATCGAGATGAGGACCACGATCAGGCCCGCAAGGCCGTTAAGCAAGAGCTCGAGACGGGCGAACGGGAAGAAGAAGACCGTGTTGAGGGACGAAACGTCGCCAAGCACGGCCTCGAGGCCCGCGATGAACGACAGCACGGCCGCGACGGCGCCGATCAGGCAGCCGGCGGTCTTGGCGGCGTTATCGGCCTTGATCAGCAGAACCGAGGCGAGCGCACCGATGCACGAGACGGCAAGCGATGCGATAAACAGCGTCATGCTATCCATTGTTTACGCTCCCTTCTGCTTTCTCGGACAGGCCCTGGGCCACAGCGGTGACGTCGACAGCCGGACCGTTTTCGATCGAGCGCAGGCGCTTGGCCTCGTCGAGCTCGCGATCGGCCGCGCCGCCCATGACGGTCAGCGCCTTGGTGGGGCACGCCGCCACGCAATGCGGGCCGTCCGGATCGAAGGCGCACAGGTCGCACTTCACAGCGCAGGTGTACTGGCCGGGAGCCCACGTAAGCAGGCTGCTCAGGGACTTAGGATACGAAGGCGTCGGGTCGCACATGCCTGAGACACCGGCGATAGACGTGCCATCGGGATGGATGGCTCCAAAGGGGCACGCGATGGCGCACAGCCTGCACCCGATGCACTCCTGCTCCTTGACGTGGATGCGGTCGCCATCGTGCTCGATGGCATTCACCGGGCAAACCTCGGCGCAGGGGGCACCCTCGCAATGGTGGCAGGCAAGGGCGGCCGAAATACCGCCGGTCTTCACGAGCGCCAGGCGCGGCGTATCCTGAAGACCCTGCATCCGGTGGGCGTCGGCACAGGCGGACTGGCATGTTCCGCAGCCGATGCACCTCTCCGGGTTGATGTCGATGAAGCGGTTCATCCCCACTTCCTTTCAAAATAACGGGCCGGGCTCCCGAACGTACGGGACGCCCGGCCCAAAAAGCCAACGAGAACGGGACTACACGATTTGATTCACGTGCGTCTCGTCGTCGAACTTGGCGGCACCGGGCTCAACGTCCTGGGGAGCGGCGGCGTCGACCAGAGCCTGCTTGAGCTCGGTGTACTGACGCTCGACTTCGCCCTCGGCCCAGACCTGGTCGGCGATTGGATCGACCTGGCAGGCAGAGAACTTGTCCTCGGGCGTATGCGAGACCGGGTCGACCTTGTGCATGGTCAGCTCGTTGCACTTGCCGATCCACCACTGGTAGGTCATATAGACCGTGCCCTTGTTGATACGGTCGCTCACGTCGGCGCGGCTGTATACCTGGCCGCGGCGGCTGTGAATCGAGACGATGTCGCCGTTCTTGATGCCGCGCGCCTGAGCGTCCGCGGGATTCATGCGGACAAAGCCGGGCTCGTCGGCAAGCAGCGCCAGCGTCTTGCAGTTGCCGGTCATCGAGCGGCAGCTGTAGTGGCCGACCTCGCGGACGGTGCACAGGATGAGTGGGTACTCATCGTCGGGAAGCTCGGAGGGCGCCTCCCAGTCGTGCGCCATCAGGTTGGCGCGGCCGTCCTTGGTGGTGAACTTGCCACCAGCGAACATGTCGGGCGTGCCGTGGTCGTTCACATCGGTGCTCTTGACCGGCCACTGGGCGTAACCGCCCTCGGGGGCCATCTTCTCGTAGGTCGCGCCCACAAAGTTGGGGCACAGGCTAATGCACTCGTTCCAGATCTGCTCGGTGTTGTCGTAGTGCATGGGGTATCCCATACGCGTGGACAGGTCCGCGAAGATCTCCCAGTCGTGACGGCACTCGCCCTTGGGCGGAACGGCCGCGTCAAAGTGCTGGAAGCTACGGTCGGATGCGGTAAAAACACCCTCGTGCTCGCCCCAAGAGGTGGCAGGCAGGATGACGTCGGCGAGCATGGTCGTCTGCGTCATAAAGATGTCCTGGCAAATGAACAGATCCAGCTCGGAGAGCGTCTTGCGCATACCGGCCGAATCGGGCTCGGTCTGTACCGGGTCCTCGCCGTAGTTGTAGAAGCAGTGCACCTTGCCCTCGTCGACCAGGTGGCCCAGGTCGGTGAGCTTATAGCCCTCCTCGAGCGGGAGCTTTTCCTCGGGCACGCCCCAAGCCTTGGCAAACTTGGCACGCACAGCCGGGTCGGTGACCTTCTGGTAGCCAGGGTACAGGTTGGGCAGCATGCCCATATCGCAGGAGCCCTGGACGTTATTCTGACCGCGCACGGGCGCGAGGCCGGAATTGGGTTTGCCGATCTGGCCGGCAACGCAGGCGATGGAGGCGATGGTGTGCACCGTCTTCAGGTTCTGCTTCTGCTGGCATACGCCCATGCCCCAGCCAATGATGGCAGAAGGCTTCGCCGTGGCGTACATCTCGGCAGCTTGGTGGATCAGCGCGGGATCGACACCCGTGATGTCCTGTACGGATTCGGGAGTGTAGTTCTTGATGGTCTCCCACCACTCGTCAAAGCCGTTCGTGTGCTCGGCGACGAATTCCTTGTCGTAGAGGCCATCGTTGACCAGACAGTTGGCAAAGGCGTTGAGGAACGCAACATTGCAACCGTTCTTGATCGGAAGGTAGAGATCGGCGATACGCGCGGTTTCGATATGGCGCGGGTCGGCGACGATGATCTTGCAACCCTTTTCTTTGGCTCGCACGATACGCCTTGCGACGATGGGGTGCGAATCGGCAGGGTTATAGCCGAAGAGGAAAATGCAGCCCGCATCCTCCATACCGGGGATGGAGCATGACATGCAACCTGAACCAACCGTGTCCATCAGACCGAGGACAGTAGGGCCGTGTCAAGTACGGGCGCAGTTGTCCACGCTGTGGGTGCCGATGCACGCACGCGTAAACTTCTGCATGACGTAGTTCGCCTCATTGCCGCCGCCTCGCGAAGAGCCGGTAGTCATGACAGCGTTAGGACCATATTCGTCAATTATGGCCTGCATCTTAGATGCGGTGAAATCCAGTGCCTCGTCCCAGCTTACGCGCTCAAGATCCGCGCCCTTAGTGCGGCGGATCATCGGGTGCAGTACGCGAGGAGTCAAGATCTTGGTGTCGTTGATGAAGTCGTAGCCGCTCATGCCCTTAAGGCACAGCTCGCCCTGATTGGTGATGCCGTTGAGCGGTTCGGTACCCACGACCTGGCCGTTTTGGACCAGGAGGTTAAACTGGCAACCGGCGCCGCAATACGGGCAGATCACTTTATGCTTCTCCATGACACCCTCCTTCCTTTCTCTGCTACCGATTACTCGGTACGTATTTGACAATCGTTGGGCCTGTATGGCCGCCCACCTACGCCTCGTTTTCGATGGTGGCGCGGGCACGCTCGGCAGTCAGCTCCGCCAGGCGCTCCTCGTCTACCAGGGTGAGGCCCTTGGTCGGGCACGCCTCGGCACACGCCGGGCCGCCGGGACGGTCCACGCACAGGTCGCACTTGAGCACGAAGCTCTTGGTCTGCGAACCCACGCGCACGTCGCCCATCAAGACGGGGACCTGCGTGGTCGCCACGCTCACGGCACCAAAGGGGCAGGCCATGACGCAGCTCTTGCAGCCGATGCAGTTGTCCTCGTTGACGCCGATGCGATGGTTCTTTGGATCAAAGAACAAGGCGCCCGTGGGGCAGGCCTTGGCGCACGGGGCATCCTCGCAGTGATGGCAAGCCACCGGTGCGGAGATCTCGTAGGTGCGCGTTACACGCAGGCGCGGCGCGGCGATGTTGCCGGGAATGTCGTGCGCCTCGATGCACGCCGCCATACAGGTTTGGCACCCGATGCAGCGTGAAGAATCGGCCACGACTCGTTTATTGCCCATGTTGTTCACTCCCTCCTGAATCCCTTGCCGGAGAGACCCTGTCGACGTTGCCCCAGGCCGCCCGTGGCCTGGCATCGACGTATCGAATGCATGCGGCGAAACAGGCACTCGATAGAATTTCTCCAACGGTATACAGGTTGAATATACGCAGTTGCAGGGGGCAAACTTGAGCGTAACCCCTGCAATACGGGTGTATTGCAGGGGTTTTGGCAGGTTAGGATTATTCTCGATAGGATATAAAGGCGAGTGTATTACACGCGTACGTCCGAGAGAGATTTTGCGCTCGCTTCTGAAGGATGTAGTACGTTTGTAATATCGTTTACACTCAATTACTCGAGCGCAATAAAGTAATGGTTATAGAATTGACTGTAATTAGCCTATGCTGTATTTGACTATTCATATTGCCCGCTCATTAAGGGAGGCCAGTGATGTCATCGACTCAAAAACGTGCCATCCTGCAGGTGCGCATTCGCGAAGAAGACAAGCAGCATGCCGAGCGTCTCTACGACGCCATGGGCACATCGCTCGCCGAGGCCGTGCGCCTTTTTGTCGCGCAGAGCATTTTGATGTGCAAGCTTCCCTTTCAGCCGGTCGCCGTGCGCTCAAAGGACGGCACCGCCGCCTATGGATCGCTCAAAGCATATGGGGACCCCAATCGCCGCTCCGAGGAGCGCAATGCCTGGATTGAATACCTTGCCACAGAAAGCGACGATTCGATTTTGGGTCCCGAGGAAGTAGATATCCATGAGTAGCACCATCATCGACGAGACCGTCATCCTACGCTACCTGCTTGACGACGACGAAGTTCTGTCACCGCGCGCCGCCAAGGTCATCGCCACGCGCACCGCTCGTGTCTACCCCGAAATCATCACGCGCGTCGTGGTCACGCTGCGCGACGTCTATAAGGTTCCCCGCGTTGAGATTGCTGCGGCCATGAAAAGGCTGCTCGATGACGTCATGGTCGACGAGCCCACCGTTGTCGCCCTTGCCGTCAAACTCTTTGGCAAGACCCATATGGACTTTTCCGACTGCCTCCTCGCAGCCCGAACCGCTATCTACAACGATGATGTCGTGAGCTTTGGCAAGCCCATCATCCAAGGCATGATCGATTACCGCCGCAAGCGCCAAACCGCAGCCGACGCCCGCGGCCACAGCACCGACGCCACCATCGACAAGCTCCGCCACCACGGTCGCCACTAACCGGCAGGCAACGGCATTGCCCGCCCCTCAGCCCCCTCCTTCTGAGTTGCGGTGAAATAGTTCCTGGATTTAGGCTTATTCGAGCTTTTCAGGAACTATTTCACCGCAACTTTCTGTAAGGGTGGTTTTTAGTGCCGCCGAGGGGCACAAACCAACCGTTTGCCGATATGTTTGGCTCTGACTCATGACTCTGACCTGCCCCGTCAAGCTTTTGGTCAGTTCATGGCAAGGTCTGGCGGGCCAAATATGGGATAGCGTAGTGTCATTCACTCCCCCTCGAGACCATGGGGTCGAAAATGAGTCACAATAAACGCTGTTCCAAACCGCAAGTAGAACTGTTCTTTCGGTTATTCGAGGCCCATCATGGCAGGCACCTGTTTGTAGCTACCAAAAAATGGGATGAACGCTGCGCCTACGCGCTCATGCAAAAAGAGATGATTATTCGACTCTACAACCATGTCTACGCTGATCCCGCGTATTGGAATGACCTCGGCATCGAAGACCGCATCTTTCAATTGGCATCCGCTATTGCGGTCGTTGAACCGGATGCCGTGTTTTGTGGAGCAACAGCGGCACTGCTCTATGGCATCGGTTCTGCATATTCGCTTCTCGACAAGGTGCAAGTGCTGCTGCCGCGTTCCACCAGACGCGATATGTACGAATTCGTTGAATACCGACGTTGGCGACCGGGCGGCGTATGGCAGCTCGGCCCGTTTACGTTAACGGATCCATATCGCACGGTGGTCGACATCGCTCGAACAGGCGCTTTTCGATATGCACTAGGCTATGTCGACGGGTTGGCTCGTGAGTACGGCGTCGAGCGTGAAGAATTACGTGCATATGCTCAAGCGAACTGCCGCGGACTGCATGGCATCGCGCGCGCATTTGACGTTTTTGAACACATGGATGGCAGATCGGATAACGGTGGAGAATCCGAAGCACGGGCGGCAATGATTCTGGCGGGAGTTGCCGCTCCCGAACTTCAGGTTGAAATCACTCGACCGGGGAACGCCGGCTACTATCTGGCCGACTACGGATGGCAGATGCCGAACGGCTCTTGGATGCTTGCCGAACTTCATGGACTAGGCAAGTTTGAGGACGATACCCAAAATGATCCGGAACATACTGCGGCAAAAACCTATCGAGCTGCCCTCATGCGCGACGCGAACTTGCGTGCCATGGGCCACAACGTCATTCATTTCAAGCTCTCAGACACCTACGATGTCAAAGCGTTCGGCTCCATGATGCGCGGCTACGGTATACCAACCACAAAACCCTACGCAGACTCCTGACCGGCTGCCCTCATCTTCTCGACAACAGAACCCATCATCGACCCAGCCCGCTCGGCCTCAATAAGTTGCGGTGAAATAGTTCCTGGATAACAGCTTTTGCGGCTAATCCAGGAACTATTTCACCGCAACTTAGGAGGGGATGAGGGGTCCCCGGCATGTATATGAAAATGGCTCTGTTCCCAAAAGGAAGCAGAGCCATTCATCTATCTTGTGGAGCGGGCGACGGGAAGTCCAAGGATTCGCTTCGCAAATCCTTGTTTCGCTGCGGGCCTTCGGCCCTTGCGTGCTGCGCTGGAAAATGCTCACGCATTTTCTCAGCTCCGCACCCTGGCGGGTTCGATTCCCGTCGCCCGGCGCGTAAACGAAAACAGCTCTGATTCCCAAAGGAAACCAAAGCCGTTAAAACAATTCATATGGAGCGGGCGACGGGAATCGAACCCGCGTCATCAGCTTGGAAGGCTGGGGTTCTACCATTGAACTACGCCCGCAAGATATGGTCGGGACGACAGGATTTGAACCTGCGACATCCTGCTCCCAAAGCAGGCGCGCTACCAAACTG
>DXZS01000025.1 GCA_019419505.1 Collinsella sp.
GGCCGTCCAGGTCGCGGTCCTGCCCAAGGGCGACCCCGCCCCGGGCGACACCGCCACCCCGTTCGTCGACAGGTCCTCCGAGCCCCCCCTCCGTCTCCTACACTACCGCGCCCACGTCGCCGGCATCGGCTGGCAGGGCTCCGTCTCGGACGGCGCCGTCGCCGGCACCACCGGGCAGGGCCGCGCCCTCGAGGCCCTCTCGGGCTCCGTCTCCTGGTACGGGCACGGATCCTCCTCCCTCGAGGTGAGGGCCCACGTCTCGAACGTCGGCTGGCAGGGCTGGACCTCGGGGACCGCCGGCACCACCGGGCGCTCCCTAGCGGTCGAGGCGCTCCAGTTCAGGCTCTCCGGCGAGGCCGCCTCGTCCTACGACGTCTGGTACCGCGTGCACTGCTCCGACTACGGCTGGCTCGGCTGGGCCAAGGACGGCGCGTCCGCGGGCACGGTTGGCCTGTCGAAGGCCGTCCAGGCCGTCCAGGTCGTGCTCGTCCCCAAGGGCGGCGCCGCGCCGGGGCCGGCCGGCGGGGCCTTCCGCGGCGCCGGCGAGCGCCTGTCCGGGTCGTCCATCTCCGTCGCCGGCTCGCCGGCGGGCTCGTCGTTCTCGGGCGGGGTCCTGACGCTCGGCTCCGAGAGGGGGCCCGTGCTGGGCTCCGTCGCCGCGACCGTCGACAACCTCGAGTCCGACGGGTCGGTCTGCTACCGCGGCCTGCTGCTGGGCTCCGGCTGGCAGGGGGAGACCAGCTCCGACGGGGCGCAGCTCGGCGCCTCGGGCGGCGGGCTCCAGCTCAAGGCCGTCCGCTTCGAGCTGTCCGGCGGCCTCGCGGAGCGCTACGACGTCTGGTACCGCTCCTGTGACTCCGCGCGCGGCTGGCTCGGCTGGGCGAGCGCCGGCGAGCCCTCCGGCGTCGAGTCCGGCGCCTCGGGCCTCACCGCCGTTCAGGTCGCCCTCGTCGCGAAGGGCTCCGGCGCCCCCGGCCCGGCCGAGGGGGCCTACGTCTCCGGCGCCGCCTCCGGCCCGTCGCTCGTCCTGCAGGGCCATGTCGCCGAGCGCGGCTGGCTGCCCGCGGTGGGCGGCGGCGAGGACGTCGGCACGACCGGCAGGGGCCTCGCGCTCCAGGCCGTGCGCGCCTCCCTCGAGGGGGCGGGCGAGGGGAGCTCCGTCTCCGTCGCGGCCCACGTGGCCGGCATCGGCTGGCAGGACGCCGCCTCCGCCCCCTCCTACGCCGGCACGGTGGGGCAGGGCCGCGCCGTCCAGGCCGTGAGGGTGTCCCTCTCCGGCCCCGTCTCCGAGCGCTACGACGTGTGGTACCGCGTCCACGCGGCCGGCTACGGCTGGCTCGGCTGGGCCAAGGACGGCGAGGCCGCGGGCACCGAGGGGCTCGGCGTCCAGGCAGAGGCCCTCCAGGCCGTCCTTGTCGAGAAGGGCGGCGACGCCCCCTCGACGGGCGACCCCGCCGAGCTCTCCGTCCCCTCGCTCAGCCTCAGGGCCCACGTCTCCGGCGTCGGCTGGCAGCCCGCCGTCGGCAACGGCGGCACCGCCGGCACGACCGGCCAGTCCCGCGCCGTCGAGGCGATCGCCGCCGAGGTCTCCTCGCCGGTCTCCGGCGGCCTGTCCTACAGCGCCCACGTCTCCGGCGTCGGCTGGCAGGACGAGGTCTCGGGCGGCGCCGTGGCGGGCACCACCGGCCAGGGCAGGGCGGTCGAGTGCGTGAAGATGCGCCTGACCGGCGACCTCTCCGAGTACTACGACGTGTGGTACCGCGCCTACGTGCAGGACTACGGCTGGCTCGGCTGGGCCAGCGACGGGGCCCGCGCCGGCACGACCGGCATCGGCTACCGCGTAGAGGCGCTCCAGGTCCGCGTCCTCGCGAAGGGCTCGGCGGCCCCGGGCCCGACGGACGGCGCGTACAGGGACCGCCCATTGCATCCGAATTCGGTTGTTCTCAACGTCCCTTGTACAATGCAGAACCCCGAGCTTCCGACTGGCTGCGAGTCCGTTGCATTGACCAATGCGCTTAACTATTACGGATTTGGTTTGGGTAAAACCGTCATTGCAGACGCGTATATGCCTAGGAGCAGTTGGGATTTTGTTACGGCGTTTTGGGGCAATCCTCATAGCGCTTCGAATGGAAACTGCATATCTGCTCCCGGACTGACCAACACCGCGAATTCTTTCTTGATTAGCAGTGGTAGTAGTTTGCGAGCCTACGATGTGACCGGTACTGGTTTCTATGACCTTTATTCGTACTTGGAAGCTGGACATCCCGTTATTATTTGGTCAACGATAGGTATGCAAAACCTGGGAAGTTGCTATGCGACTCAGGCTTACGGCGGAAGGGTTTATAGAACCTATACCAACTCTCACACCGTTGTCTTAAGAGGCTTTAATCGCTCCCTAGGTACCGTTTACATTGCTGATTCACTCGCTGGCTATGTCTCTAACTCAGCTCAGCGCATTGCTTCGCTATACTCGCAAAGAGGAGCTCAGGCGGTCGTCATTAAATAGGCGCCGTCGAAGTCGAAGGAAGGTGGAATCGTGAAGCGTCTCTTAGATGTGTCCGTTTCTATACTTGTGGTTATCGCGCTGTTCATGAGTCAATCATGGGCCGTGACTGCTGCATATGCCGATTATTCAATTGACGGATCTGATGATTCAAACAGCTTTCATCTTGAAGGCTCTACTTCCAATCAAGCTGAGCCTATCTCTGGGGGGCAAGAATCGGATGCTGGCTCCGTAGATAGCGAGCCTCAAGACGCGCAGCAGGTCTTATCGGGGGAGACTAACGAAGCCGCTGCCGCTGATTATGGCTCCAACGATCAGCTCACCGTCAAAAACGTTAGTGTTTCTGCCCATGTGCAGAATATTGGCTGGATGGATCCGGTTAGTTCGGGTAAGGTTGCCGGAACCACGGGTAGGGGCTTGAATCTTGAGGCACTAAACATCTCACTTGAAGTGGATGGAGCCACCTCTCAAGAACAGATTGCAAATGCCATATCCGTCGAGGCCCACGTCTCCAACGTCGGCTGGCAGGCCGCCGTCGGCAACGGCGGCACCGCCGGCACGACCGGCCAGTCCCGCGCCGTCGAGGCCCTGAGGGTCAGGCTGTCCGGGGAGCTGTCGGCCCGCTACACCGTCTGGTACCGCGTCCACTCCGCCGAGTTCGGCTGGCTGGGCTGGGCGTGCGACGGCGCCGACGCCGGCTCGGCGGGCTACGGCCGCGCCGTCCAGGCCGTCCAGGTCGCGGTCCTGCCCAAGGGCGACCCCGCCCCGGGCGACACCGCCTGTCCTTTTAAGAGCCGTAGCGATGAACCTGCCTCAATCACTGTTCGCTCACATACGTCGAATATTGGTTGGATGTCGCCCGTAGGCGGCGGATCTGTTGCCGGGACAACTGGTAGGGGCCTCCCCATGGAGGCGCTTGAGGCTCAGCTTGGCTGGTATGGTCACTCGGGCTCCATTGAGCTTCGTGGCCATGTTTCTAATGTCGGCTGGCAACAGTGGTCTGAGGGGCACTGTGGAACGACTGGTAAGTCTCAGCGTCTCGAAGCCGTTCAGATTCGTCTAACCGGTGAGGCAGCTGAAAAATATGACATTTGGTACTGTGCTCATGTCTCGGGTATAGGCTGGCTCGATTGGGCTTGTAATGGAGCTGCCGCTGGTTCTGCCGGTAAAGGCAAGGCTATCGAAGCGGTAAAGGTAATCCTTGTGGAGAAAGGCGGAGCAGCGCCTGGCTCTTCGAGCAAGGTCTTTATCGGCGATCTAGATGCTGTTGCGGTTTCCGGATCCGCCGTTTCTGGGGAGAGTCTTGGCTTATCTTCTGGTCAAAAGGCTACGATTGGAGGCAAGGGCGCCAAACTGCTGAACTCCATTGCCTTAAGCGTTGCAGGCCAAACTGATGACGGGTCAATTTCCTATGCCGTTATGGATGCATATTCAGGCTGGGGTGCTTCCGAATCGGATGGCGGCGCCGCCAAGGCGGTATCCGGCGCACCCATTAAAGCGATAAAAATGTCGCTGAGCGGCCAGTTTGCTGCCAATTATGACATTTGGTATCGAGTATACGATTCCGGTAATGGCTGGACGGGCTGGACGTCAAATGGTCAGGCATGTGGCGTTTCTGGTGGTTCTTCCGGTTTGTGCGGCATAGATGTTGCACTTGTTCGTAAGGGTCAACCTGCCCCTGGTTCTACCGGTAATGCATTTACCGAAACGTCGGGAATCGGTCTTGTATCCCAGGCGCACGTTGCTTCTGCGGGCTGGTTGGCTCCCGTTGGCAATGGCGAAACTGCCGGCCAGACGGGCATGTCTCGTTCTCTGCAGGCGTTGTATATTTCGACGCAGGGCATCGATGCCTCCGTTGAAGTGTCAGCACACGTTGCGAATATCGGTTGGCAGCCATACGTTTCGGGTGCTTCCTATGCTGGCACTGTTGGCAAGGGCCTCGCAATTCAGGCGGTTAAATTAAGGCTCACTGGCAACGACTCGTCATAATACACTATTTACTACCGTATTCATGCGGCGGATTATGGTTGGCTTGGTTGGGCTAAAAATGACGCCGCAGCTGGCACCGTTGGGCTGTCTAAGCAGGCCGAGGCAATTCAAATTAAGTTGGTTGCCAAGGGTTCGTCCGACGCTCCCGTTCAAGATCATGCTGCGTTGATCCAGCTTCCTGGGCTATCCGCTAAGGCAAATTGCTCCGGTCTTGGCTGGCAAGCGTCTGTTGGCAATGGCGGTGTTGCCGGAACGGTTGGGCAGAACCGTGCCATGGAGGCAATGCAACTGTCCCTTTCCGATAGTTCCATGAACGGTGGCATTTCGTATTCCGCCCACGTATCCAATATCGGCTGGCAATCTGCTGTCTCAGATGGAGCCACAGCGGGAACCATTGGACAGGGACAACAAATCCAAGCTGTGAAGATTAATTTGACTGGTGACGTTTCGAATTACTTTGATGTCTGGTATCGCGTCCACGTGTCAAATTACGGATGGCTTGGCTGGACCAAAAATGGATCACCGGCGGGCACCACGAAGCTTGGCATTCCTGTTCAGGCATTACAGGTAAAGATTGTTCCCAAGGGCGCTTCCGCACCAGGCTCTACGTCTGATTCGTATTTTGAGACCTATCGTTATATGGGGTATCAGACCCCGGGATCTTATCCAAAGGTTAGTTGCAATAGCGTGCAGCTTCCTTCGTATTGCACCGGTTACTTTACGTATGTCACGCCTTCTCGAATTCCTTACAACGCTTCGCGACAGGATTGCATCAACGCATTCGTCCAGCGTGCTCGTGAATATATCGGGACGCGTTATATCGAGCCTTGGTCTTCTTGGCCGGGGGATGCGGTTGATTGTTCGGGCTTAGTGCTGCAATGTCTGTATGCGACTGGCATGGATATGGGTTGGTATAACCCGTATAACCATCGTTGGTTGCCCGAGCAAACCTACAACTCCATGAATTGGTATCGCAACAACACGTTTATGCCGGTTAGCACTTCTGCTATGCAGAGGGGAGATGTGGTCTACTACCAGGGCCATATTGGAATCTATATCGGAAACGGTCGAATCATTGATTCGTGGCCTGGGATCGGTGTGACCGAGCGCTCGGTCAATGCTCCAGGTCGTGTAATCGGTGCCGCTAGGCCTTTCGCATAGAGTCTGTTGAGGCGCTCCGTTGCAGGAGCGCCTCTTTTTGACTGTGTGCTAACTGGTGCTTTCCTAAGCTTTAAATGCCTGTATGGAAGTGCGGTAATATAGCTAGTATTCGTTTCTTTATCTGTGGTTACTGTCTCGGGGGATATGCATGAAACGTCTTAAAGCGTCTGCTGCTTTGGTTTGTACGCTATTGATGGGCTGGTCGCAAATCATTCAGCCTTACAGCGCGTATGCGCTGTCGGTCCAGGCCGCCGCTGCTTCGCAGTCGGTCTCGCAAACATCGAACGAGTACGAATCTCAAGGTGCAAGCTCTCAGGGAGCGCAGGACGATGCCTCGGGTTCTCAGGGTGTAACCGAATGGTATGGTGACGATGCAAATGCTGCTCGTCCTGATGGGGGTGTAGACTCTGATTCAGGCGAACAGCCTGGAATTGGCATCGAAGAGTCTCGTGTTGGCGAGTCAAACGGTGAAGCCCCAACCGATGATTCCACTGAAATGAATTCCTGCGAAGTCGACTCTTTGGAACCGAACTCTTGGCGTTTCGAAAACGGCGTGCTTATCGATTCTGACAATGGCGACATCGATGCGCAGTCTTTAACTGACGATCCTTTGCCCAATGGCGCTGTTGCGCGCGGCATCGATGTCAGCAATCATCAAGGAACTGTTGATTGGAATAAGGTTAAGGCCGCGGGGATTGATTTTGCCATTCTCAAGGTCGGTCCGGTTTACGGAAAACCTGACGATTCTTTTGAAAAGAACGCTGCTGAATGTGAACGCCTCGGCATTCCTTATGGCGTGTATTACTACTCCTACGCCCGTTCTGTAGAGGATGCCAATAAAGAGGCCGACAGGACACTTGCTTGGCTCGGCGGCCATCATCCGTCGCTTCCCGTTTATTATGATCTTGAGGATAGCTATATCTTGCAAGATCCGGATTTCAGCAAGGATAAGCTTACCCAGATTGCGCAGGCTTTTTGCAACCGTATGGAGGCCGTTGGCTTTAAGTCGGGTATCTATGCGAACCTTAACTGGCTTAACAACTACCTGAATTCTCCGTCGTTGAGCGGTTATGACCATTGGGTCGCTCAATATAATTGGCGTTGCGATTATGCTGGCAGCTACAGTTTCTGGCAGTATTCAAGCAGTGGCAATGTCCCGGGCGTCAACGGACGCTGTGACATGAACTACTGCTTCAACGGTTCTCTTCTCAACGTAGATGACAGCAAGATGCATATTCAGTATGAGGCGCATGTCTCGAATATTGGCTGGATGAGCAGCAAGCGCGACGGATCTACGGCTGGCACAACGGGGCAGTCTAAATCAGTGGAGGATCTTAAGGTCAGCATCTTGAATCCCGTTGAAGATGGCTCTGTGCAAATTAACGCCAATGTAAGTGGCGTCGGCTGGCAGGGCTGGGACACCCCCTCGGCCTCCGAGGGCGGCACCACCGGCCAGGGCCGCGCCGTCGAGGCCGTGCGCCTGAGGCTCACGGGCTCCCTCGCCAAGGACTACGACGTCTACTACCGCGTGCACGCCTCCAACATCGGCTGGATGGCCTGGGCCAAGGACGGCGAGGAGGCCGGCACCACCGGCTTCGGCAGGAGCGTCGAGGCCGTCCAGATCAGGCTCGTCAAGAAGGGCGACGCCGCCCCCTCGTCCGACGGGGCCAACGTCGACTACGCCTTCAAGAAGAAGCCCATGTCCCTGACCTACCGCGCCCACGTCTCCAACGTTGGCTGGCAGGGCGCCGTGTCCGACGGGGCGACCGCCGGCACCACCGGCCGCGGCCTCGCCCTCGAGGACCTCAAGCTCTCGCTCGACAGTTCCGACTACTCAGACGGCTCGTGCGTCCAGATCGACGCCCACGTCTCGGGCGTCGGCTGGCAGGGCTGGGACACCCCCTCGGCCTCCGAGGGCGGCACCACCGGCCAGGGCCGCGCCGTCGAGGCCGTGCGCCTGAGGCTCACGGGCTCCCTCGCCAAGGACTACGACGTCTACTACCGCGTGCACGCCTCCAACATCGGCTGGATGGCCTGGGCCAAGGACGGCGAGGAGGCCGGCACCACCGGTATGTCATGCTCTCTCGAGGCTGTTCAGATTAAGCTCATTAAGAAGGGTACCTCCCATCCTGATACATCGGGCTATCCCCATCTTGAAATACCTACGGTGACGTATTCCGCTCAGGTGAAAGGTGCTTGGCAGAATTATGTCCCTGCCGGAGAGGTGTCCGGTACGACCG
The DNA here is from genome assembly GCA_019419505.1 of Collinsella sp. GTDB lineage: Bacteria > Actinomycetota > Coriobacteriia > Coriobacteriales > Coriobacteriaceae > Collinsella. The sequence continues at coordinate 7,894 of DXZS01000025.1, forward strand.
GTCAGGGAATTCCCATCACCGGGTTTTCGGCTAAAACTACTTCATCTGTTGCCGGCGGGATTGCTTATCAACTGCATCTTTCGAATGTAGGCTGGACTTCTGGCAAGACAAACGGGGAGCAGCTTTCGTCTACCGCTGAATCTAATTCGGTTGAGGCTATTAAAATTTCTCTTTCTGGTGACTTGGCAACCTATTTTGATGTTTGGTATAGGGTCCATGTCGATAATGTCGGCTGGCTTGGTTGGACTAAAAATGGTGCCGTTGCCGGTAACACTGGCTATGGGACGCATGTCCAAGCTGTTCAAGTTCGACTTACAAGGAAGGGCGCCAATGCCCCCGGGAGCACCGTTTCGCCATGTTTGCTTGGGCAGCCTTCTGCGTTTGCAAATCCTATGCAGAAGAAGATTGTTGATCTTGCCCGACAGGTACCGTCTCCTGGCCCGGGATTGTGCTCCGAGTGGATTGCAGATATCTACGAGCGTGCCGGATTTAGGAACGTCCATACAGATGCCTGCGATTACTACTGGGATTGTGGGGAATTCACCGATTATTCTCAGCTGAAAGTTGGAATGGTCATTGCCGTTCCTTCGCATACGCATACCCGCATGGGCAGCATTTACGGTCACGTTTGTCTCTATATTGGCAATAACCAGGTTATGGATAATGTCGGTCAGATCAGGACGCTCGATATGGCGTACTGGTTGGATTATTATTCCACCTCATATAAGCCAAAGTGGGGTTGGTATGACAACGTGCCGCTTGCATAGCTGATCGAAAGTCATGCCTTCGCACAGGTTCTAGCAGTTACTCTGGTTAAAAACGAACGGGTCGTTTTGCAACGGTCCGTTCGTTTCTATTTAAGTGCCATTCACGTTTTCGGTATTTAAGCAATTGCCGAAACGATAAATAATGATGCTAAAGATGGTCGATTGATGGGGAAGTCGAATGAAAAAGACGCAACGACTGCTAGCAACGGCAATGACGCCATTACTGATTCTTCATTGTCTTCTGACGCCCCTTTCTGTCTGGGCTGATTCTTTACCGGTGCAGCCGGAGTCTACTGATTATTCCAATAGCGCCGCCAGCAGCTCGGAAGACGAGAGTTTCGTCCTAAATGATGAACAGCAGGGGGTTGAAGTCGAGCAGCCGACTGTGTCAGACAATGATTCTCCCTCATCCGTTTCTAGCGAGTCTGCTTCCAATGCGACTGATTCGCCGAAACCCGAAAATGATGTATCCGCTGTCTTTGGTTCTGTTTCATACCAGACTCATGTACAGGATATTGGCTGGCAGGCTCCCGTTTCAAATGGAATGACGGCTGGCACAACAGGTCGTGCTAAGCGCGTTGAAGCCCTCAAGATCAATCTGCTTTCACAAGATGGCACCCCTTTGGGGAATGACAGCATTTCGGTCCAATCACACATTTCCGGGATCGGCTGGGAGCCTCAGCCGGTGGGTAACGGGCAGACATCTGGAACAGTTGGACAGTCGCGAGCCATCGAAGCGATCAAGCTATCTTTGTCGGGCGGTCTTTCTGACTCGTATGACATTTGGTATCGCGTTCATTCTGCAAATGTTGGTTGGCTTGGCTGGGCCTCAAATGGTGAGCCTGCTGGAACACAGGGCTATGCTTATCAGATCGAAGCTATTCAGATAAAGGTGCTTCCAAAAAATGCTCAAGATGCGCCAGCGCGAGGCGATGCCTTTAGGGGCCATTCCCAGGAACCGCCTACTGTTTCCTATCGATCTCATATCTCCAATGTTGGATGGATGGGTGTTGTCGCGGACGGAAAGACATCGGGGGTCATTGACTCAAGAAATGCAATCGAGGCACTGTCGCTTGGTGTTAATTGGTATGGTCGCGGAGGCTCCATTTCCTCTCGTGCGCATGTCTCTGGCATTGGTTGGCAAGGCTGGTCTTCAGGCGTCATTGGCACGACCGGGCAGTCTCGGTCCATTGAGGCCGTTCAGTTTAAGCTCAATGACGAGATATCTGCAACTTACGACATTTGGTACCGTGTGTATGCTTCCAAATTGGGCGGATGGTTGGGCTGGACGTCCAACGGGTCTCCTGCGGGCTCGGTGGGGAAGGGTGCCGCCATTCAGGGTATTCAGGTTATGTTGGTCGAAAAGGGCTGCTCTGCTCCTGGAGATACAGCGAATCATTTTATTGGAGCTACGGATGTTCTGAGTGGCAGTTCGTATGGCCTTAATGGCAATAGCTTGGGCGCTGTGCAGGGTAAAACGATTTTAATGGGTTCCGAGAGCGGCTCTGAGCCTTTAACATCGCTTTCTATTTCGTTTGATAATCAAGAGACTTCAGGTTCAATCGGTTATTCAGGCTGCTATGAATTTAGTGGATGGAGCGGAGTTGTTTCTGACGGTGCCGCGCTCAATTCTAAAAATGATGGCCGTACTTTGAAGGCCGTGAGATTGACTCTTACTGGTGATTTGTCTAATGCCTATGACGTTTGGTACCGGTGTTTTGACTCCAAAAAAGGATGGCTTGGCTGGGCGTGTAATGGCGCGGATGCGGGGGCAACGATACCGGGTTCATTCCTTAAGGCTGTCGAAGTAAGGATTATCAGTAAAGGCAGCGGCGCTCCCGGAGTAACGGACGGAGCATTTGTTTCCGATACTTCCGCCGATTGCGCTCATGTTGTTTATCAGGCCCATTCCGCTAGCCGTGGGTGGTTTCCATCTGTTTTAGATGGGCAGGATGCCGGCACAACGGGAAAATCGCTTTCGCTTCAAGCTCTGAATGTGGTGCTGGCCGGTGTGGATGATGATTCTCTGGTTGAGGCACGAGCTCATGTTGCCAATATTGGTTGGCAGGAATGGCGGTCTGCCGGTTATGTTGGGACCGTTGGACAAGGATTGGCCATTCAGGCTCTTGAGCTGCGCATTAATGGTCCCCTCGCGAATCAGTATGACATCTACTATCGAGTTCATTCGGCTGGTTATGGTTGGTTGGGTTGGGCCAAAAACGGCGATTCCGCTGGAACTACCGGGTTAAATATCCAGATAGAAGCTGTCCAAATTAAGCTTGTCGCGAAGGGCGGGAATCCTGGCTCATCGTCTGCGCCCGCATTTATCTCTGCTCCAGCTCTAACGCTCCAGGCGCATGTCGCCACGCTTGGTTGGATGAATCCCGTTGGCAACGGTGGTGTTGCGGGCACAACCGGCAGATCGCTTGCTATTGAGGCGCTGAAGTTGAATGTCTCCAGTAGCGTATCAGGCGGTATTGAGTACTCCGCCCATGTACAGGATGTGGGCTGGCAAGGTTGGACTTCCAATGGGAATGTCGCTGGCACAGTAGGCTGCGCAAAGCGTATCGAGGCTCTTAAGATTAAGTTGACCGGTGATTTATCGAACTACTTTGATGTTTGGTATCGAGCATATTGCCAAGACTTTGGGTGGCTCGACTGGACCTCAAATGGGCAGCCTGCGGGTACGTCTAGGATAGGCTGCAGAGTCGAGTCTGTTCAAGTGAAGATTGTTCCCAAGGGCGCTGGTGCTCCCAGTTCTACTGCGCGTCCGTTTACTGACCAGCCCTTGTTGCCGGCAGATATGATGACTATGCTTAATCGAGCTAATAGATATTCGAGCAGCACAAGCTGGCTCATTATGGTTGACAGGCAAGCATGCCGCCTTGGAGTTTTTCGTGGACAGCGCGGGTCGTGGAGTTACGCTCAATACTGGACTTGCTCTACCGGCGCCCCTAGTACTCCAACGCCTACGGGTGAGTATACCGTCACCGGCAAGGGCTACTCGTTTGGACATGGGTATACCTGCTACTACTACACGCAGTTTTACGGTGACTATCTGTTCCATTCAATACCGTACTACCAGGGAACTTTTAATCCCATGGACAGCCGAATGGGAATGCATGTTTCACAAGGCTGCGTGCGTTTGCCCATTGATCGCGCTAAATGGATTTGGGATAACGTGCCCCTTGCTACCAAGGTGGTAATCTACTAACTATTCCCGTAAGCGGTGAGAGCTTGTTAGAGGGCCCTTTCCTGTTGCCGTAGTCTTGGCAACAGGAAAGGGCCCTTGCCGTTGGATTAGGCTCCTTTTTCTTCGTTCACCTAATTGGTGACATTAATGAAGCTAACTCCCGATAGTATGGTTATTGACGACCGTCTATCTAGGAGGCGATTCTTTTGAAAAGGCAATTTAGAGCATTTATTGTTCTGATTTCCTGCTTTATGACGATGCTGCTTTTGAGCCCTTTGGCTTGTTGGGCAGATCAAAATGTTGGTTCCAACGAATATGAATCCGTTCCAGAGACCCAATCCGACCCCTCGGATCAAACTGCTGCTGTAGCCGATGAAGCGGCGCCTTCGATTGATGCTACCGTGGAGCCCAAAGAGGCGGCCCCGGACGTCAGCTATAAATCTCACATTTCAGGCATTGGTTGGGAGCCGACGTTTACATCGAATGGCTCGACCTCTGGCACAACAGGCCAGTCCCGTAGGCTTGAAGCACTCAGGGTTTCCCTCCCTAATTCAGAAGACCTTGGTATCGAATACCGCTCTCATGTTCAAAATGAAGGCTGGCAGGATTGGGTTTCTAATGGAGCCGTCTCCGGCACAACGGGAAAGGGCCTTCAGATTGAAGCCGTCGAGCTCAAGCTGACGGGCAACAGGGCGGCTTCTTATGACCTGTATTATCGCGTTCATGCTTCCAATTTCGGCTGGCTTGGATGGACTTCAAATGGGTCGACTGCGGGAACCACCGGTTGGTCTTATGCCGTTGAAGCAATACAGATCGTCATTGTAAAAAAGGGTGACGCGGCGCCCGGCGATACTGCTGGTGCCTATGTCCCATATGTCTTTAATTGCTCTCTTTCTCAGGTTGGGGAGACGACTAAAGTAACCCTGAATATTCCGCAGATCGAGGATATAAAACGACTCGGGATCGCTGATTCGATAAAGGTGGCAGGCTCCATGTCGTATGGAGGGAGGGTCACCCGTTCCGTCTCAAGCACGATTGCACTCGGAGATCTGGGCTCTAGCTCCAGTGAAATTGAATTTAGCGATTATGGTCCGTTTGACGTTACGTTGCAGTATTTGAAGAACGGAAACATCGTTCAAGAGGACCATCAGTCAATTGGCATTTCTGCGAGTGAGTACAACCTTGCCCCTTTGAGTGCTTCTTTCCCCGTTGTTCTCTATTCGCTATCTTTCTGGGATATCAGTACCTCTTCTGCTGGAACGACCGTTCCGTCAATTGTAATGCTCGATCGTCCAAGTGCCTATAACTGGAACTCGCTTCCATCCGGGATGTACGGTCTTCCGTATCTGACTCATGAGGAGAATGCTTCTAGTTCGAGCTATCAGGCGTTCGCGGATTATGTCGCTGCTCTCTACAAGATCAATCCCAAGGCAAAGTTCAATCTGTATATCAATGACATCACCTGTTCGTTGATCCATAGGATGATTTACGCCAACAAGATTCCCGCAGGCCAATACTCCATTCGGCTGTTGTCCGATGGATCCGCCACGTATGTCTTTACCAACGAAGCCTTTGACGTTAAGGATCCAGATTCTAAGCAAGCGGAGCTGATTACTTTATGGAACGCCGCCAAGAATAAGGAATACGAAACCGGTGAGGTCTCAAAGTCGTATAGCGATTATCACGATCACTGGGATTCTATGTATGCCGTGCTGAGTATTGAGCCTGGCACTCAGTGGTGGATGACTCGAACGAATCTGTTTACGAGTGGTGACGATAATGCCTTTGCGAATAAGATCGCGTCCGATCCCGGCGTTAAGAAGGTGAATGTTTCGGGCATGCTTACGAGCCTGCAGAATAGGGGAGAGGATACAGTCCAAGCGTTTAAGGCGCTGTACAACTTTAACGATGGCTATTTTGATGCGGCGACTCAGCAGGGCAAAAAGGTAATGATGCTGCTTGGAACGTACGTTTCTTACGAGCAGAATTTTGACGACTATGCCAACTTGACCGAAGTTATCTATGGCGATGACTATTTGTATTATTACAAGGGGCATCCAAACACACCGACGGGTATGTATCCCCAAAAGCAGGAACAGCTTGACCGTCTTGGCATTACCGATGTCGATTCTTCCGTCGCTGCAGAGCTGATCCTCTTCTTTAATCCGGAGATCGGTCTGTCTGGTTATGGGTCTAGTACGTATAACTCGGCCAGTGCCGATGCTGCTGGTGGACTTTGGAATTCCACAAAGGCCGAGGCCTTGAAGCCGGGTGCCGTCATCGATTATTCCATTATGGATTGGTTTGCTTCTCCGATTACCGAAGACACGGATGCTGCTATCAGATCCCTTTGCAAACAGGGAGACTCTTGCTATCTCGTAGAGTTTTCGGATTCCATACTTGCTTCGGCAAATTACGACTTTGCTATCTATTCGCACAATAGCGGTGCTCTGACTTATTTCAAGAAGGGCGAGTCGGGCTATGATGTTGTTAAGGTGTCACGAGGCCCTCTTGACGTCTTGGCAACTTCGCATGTTTCAAATGACGGCTGGCAATCGGCCTCTAAGGGTGGAAATGCTTCCGGTACCGTTGGGCAGTCAAAAGCCGTCGAGGCTATTACTCTCAATCTGCAGAATGCTCCCTATGATGGTGCATTGGAGTACAGGACACATGTTTCCGATTATGGCTGGCAGGGCTATGTGAAGGAGGGGAAAGTTTCTGGTACTACGGGCCAGAGCAAGTCTGTCCAGGCTATTCAGATTCGCCTGACTGGTGAGATGGCCAATCACTATGACGTTTATTATCGAGCTCACGTTCAGGATAAGGGATGGCTCGGTTGGGCCTGCAATGATCAAGTTGCCGGAACGACCGGTTTCGTTTTGAGGCTAGAGGCATTTCAGGTCGTTTTGGTCGAAAAGGGTTCGCCCGCTCCTGGGGATACGAGTCAGCCCTCTATTCAGAGAGCGTTTTCAATCAAGGCACATGTTTCAAACCTTGGTTGGCAGTCGCCTGTTTACGAAGGCATGACCGTTGGCACAACTGGCCGAAATCTTGCTGTTGAGGCGTTGACGATCAGCAAGCCTGACCTAGGGTATTCCGGCGGCATCGAGTATCGAGCTCACGTTCAAAATATCGGCTGGCAAAAGTGGGTCAAAAATGGAAAGGTTGCCGGTACTACGGGGAAGTCTCTTGCTGTTGAGGCTGTTGAAATAAAACTGACGGGAGATCTTGCCAAGCATTATGACGTTGTCTATAGGGCGCATGTGCAGGGTAAGGGTTGGCTCGATTGGGTTAAATCGGGCGAGTGCGCAGGTACAACTGGAGAGGCCCTACATATGGAAGCGATTGAGGTTAAGTTGGTTGATAAATAGTAAGTGATGCAAGTCTATCATCTATCCGCTATTGCAGTAATTCAGTGGTTTAGTCCAACTGTATTAGTTTAATCTTGAAGGAGTTTATGATTTTTCGTAAACTCCTTTAGTTTAGCTATTAATTAATTATAGGGACTCGTTTATGAATTCATGTGCAAAACGATGCAAGTTTTATGGCGTTTTATTTGCTGTAATGTTTGTGGCTGCGTTATTAGTCGCAATTTATTATTGCAATTTGAAAACAGGGTTTCATGTTGACGAGCTGTGGACTTTCGGTCTCTCGAATAGTTTTTATTTTCCACATATTTTTTGGGAAAACAATATGGATGCCAACTGGATGGATCCTACGTTCATTCAGTCTTATTTGACAGTTGATACAGGGCATGTGTTTCGGTTTGATTCGGTTTTATATAATCTGAGTAATGACGCACATCCTCCTCTCTATTTTTTCATTATTCATACCGTTTGCTCACTGTTTCCGAATGAATTTAGCAAATGGTTTGGCTTGGTTCCTAATCTATGTTTCTATTCACTCAGCTTAGTATTTTTATTTAAGCTTTCTTACAAAGTGTTTCAGAGTAAGCCAGTCGCCCTAATTATAATGGCTCTTTGGGCTTTCTGTCCCATAGCGTTAAATCTAGTGACCTACATTCGAATGTATCTGTTATTGGTGACACTTGCCCTAGCATTTCTTGATGCGTTATTCGATATGTTTAATGCTTCCTTCGCCAATCGATCGGTTTATTTCCGCCTATTTGTTATTTCTTTATTGGGGTTTTTAACTCATTTCTATTTCTATATTTATCTCTTTTTTGTTTCCTGTTTTTTTACTATTTATTTTTGGGCAAGAAAAGGGTGGAGGTTCTCCTTTAAATATGGAGTCACGATTGTCTTATCGGTTTGTCTGTCATTTATCATATTTCCTCCAGCATTAAGCAACATGTTTGGGAATCACTATGTCGAATCGGCCTCATCGCAATCAGGGGTAATGGTATTACTTAGACGAATTTGGCAATTTCTAGGGTCGTCGTCCGTTGATTTGTTCTTCGGATCAAGGCTTCTTTTGATTGCCTGCTTCTGTTTGTCAATTGCCCTTTGTTTCTACTTGCTATGGAATAAAAAAATTAATCGTGAGCATCCTGAGTCGATTTATATAGTTTTATTATTTAATTCATCCCTTGTTTTTTACGTCACAGCTTGCTATGTATCTCCTTTTACTTCGTCAAGATACATATGCTTGGCATATCCAGGATTACTGTTATTTGGATTTGGAATGTTCTTGTATCTATTTAGATATTTGCAAATTCGCTATAGAAATAATACTGATTTCAATTTTCGGGGCACTATTTTAGTTTCTGTTGTATTTGTTTGCGCAATTATTGCTGCAGATTCTGTTTTCTTTTCTTCCAATGCTTTGTATTTATATCCGAAATCTGCTGACAATGAAGCCGCAGTAGAGAAGTACGCGGGTTCAACGGGGCTCTTTGTCTCTTATGATTACTATCAGCTCACTGCGAAGCTACTAGAAGTTGCCAAATTGTCTCGCATTCATGCGCTGATTCCTGATCAGAAAGCTATTAGCAGTTTTTGCGATAGAAATTATATTGATTCTGATGATCTGGTTGTTTACATGAATAATCACGACTGCGAAGAAGAGGTTCTTTCTCAACTGAAAGATGAACTAGGATATAGTGGTTTTAAAAAACTGCCCGGATATACTCAAATCGATGATGGAACCTCTTGTTTTGTTTATGTCCTTTATAGATAACAGTAGGAAAAGGGTCTTTAATGAAACGAGATTCGGTGATTCAATTTCTGAAGTTTTCGATTGTTGGACTTTCAAATACAATCGTTTCTTACTTAGTTTACGCGGCACTCCTTTTTATTGGAGTGAACTATATTGTCGCCAATATAGTTTCATATTTTGCTGGTGTCATCAATTCCTTCTATTGGAACAATAAATATGTTTTTGATAATGAGAGATCGGATTTGAGTTCACTTATTTCAAGTTTTTCCAAGCTACTTGCTTCGAGTGCTTTTACTGGATTGATTATCAACAACATCCTTTTGTACTTTTGGGTTAGTGTGCTTGGAATTTCTTCTATTCTTGGTCCACTGCTTAACTTGTTTGTAACTTATCCTCTTAATTATATTTTAAGTAAGTATTGGGCATTTAAGTGATAGGTGCTTGCATGACAAAGATGGACATATTGCCGATTCTCTATCTCGTGGTTCCTTGTTATAACGAGGAGAGCGTTTTGCGGGAAACCTCTAAAAGGCTTTTTGAGAAGTTTTCCACTTTAGTAAAATTGTCTCAGATTAATGCGAACAGTAAGGTTTTGTTAGTTGACGATGGGTCATCCGATAAGACTTGGGAGATCATCGAAAGTCTTCATCAGTCTAATTCCTTATTCTGTGGACTTAAGCTCTCTAGGAATTGTGGCCATCAGAAGGCTTTACTTTCTGGGTTACACAAGGCAGCGGAGTTTGCTGATTTAATAGCATCGATGGACGCTGATTTACAAGATGATATCAATGCGCTTGATGAAATGGTTTCAAGAGCTCGCGAAGGCTATGAAGTTGTATATGGTGTACGAAATGATCGTTCTAGCGATTCCTTTCTAAAACGTTTTACCGCACAGTCTTTTTATCGCTTACAGTCTTCGTTGGGTGTCGATGCTGTTTATAACCATGCTGACTATAGATTGATGTCCAAGCGTGCTGTTCTTGCATTGTCTCAATTCCGTGAGGTTAATCTATTTCTTCGTGGTTTGGTTCCTTTAGTTGGTTTCAAATCTTGCTGCGTGTATTATTCGCGAGGGAAACGGTTTGCCGGCGAATCTAAATACACACTCGGGAAAATGCTGTCATTTGCTTTTGAAGGTATAACGTCTTTTAGTACTAAACCGATTAGGATAATTACTCTCACCGGTTTAATCATTTCTATTTTTAGTTTATTTGCACTTGTATATCTTTTAATTGGTCATTTTATTGGCGATGTACAAGTTGGCTGGACAAGCATTATTATGTCAATTTGGTGTCTTGGCGGACTTCAACTTTTGGCTTTGGGTGTCATCGGCGAGTACGTTGGAAAGACTTATATGGAGACGAAGCATCGTCCTCGCTATTTTATTGAGGAATTTTTGTCCGATAAGGAGGACAAGGATGCCTAAAGTTAGTGTGTTGATGCCTTGTTTTAATGGTGCTAAGTACATTTTGAAGGCAATTGATTCGGTGTTAAGCCAGTCTTTCCGCGATTTCGAATTATTAATTTTCGATGATCAGTCAACTGATGGAACATTTGAGATTGTTTCCAAGCTAACGGATTCTCGAATTAAGGTATTTAGAAACGCCAGTAATCTCGGTCTTGTTGGAAACTGGAATAATGCCATTGAGAAATCTTCTGGCGAGTATATTCATTTCCTCTTTCAGGATGATATTTTGTTACCCGGGGCTCTTGAGTCTGAGGTTGCAGCACTGGATGCTAATCCAAAGTGCTCCCTCTGCTTCAGCGCTTCATGTGTTATTGACTCGAATGGTGCCATTACAATGAAGAGGAGACCTTTTAAGCGGGATATGGTTTTAAAAGGCTCTGATTTTGCCCGCAAGACATTTCGAACTCATAATATCTATGGAGAGCCTTCTAATGTCATGTTTCGTAGAGATTGCTGGCAAAAGGTTGGACCCTTTAATGATTCTTTGTGTTACTCCCCTGATTGGGAGTATTGGATTCGTCTATCACTTAATAGTGATGTCTGCTATCTAGACTCAATTTATTCCTATTTTAGAGTGTGCAACGAATCTACTACGAACTCACTTTTTAAGGATAAAAAAGAGCAATTGAAACGCGATGAGTTTGATTTTGTGCGAGCAATCTGTTCACTCGATGGTATCAATATATCGTCGGTTGATTTAACCGCTCGTAAATTGTCGCTCTCAATCAGGAACATTGCTAAACGGATTTATTTTTCCGTTCACTGACTTTGGAAGTGATTGAATGAAAGGCATCATCCTCGCCGGCGGGTCCGGCACGCGCCTGTACCCGCTCACGCTCGTGACCTCCAAGCAGCTGCTGCCGGTCTACGACAAGCCCATGATCTACTACCCGCTCAGCACCCTCATGCTGGCGGGCATCCGGGACATCCTGGTCATCTCCACGCCGACCGACCTGCCCAACTTCGAGCGCCTGCTCGGGGACGGCTCGCGCTACGGTGTGAACCTCTCCTACGCCGAGCAGCCCTCGCCGGACGGCCTGGCGCAGGCATTCACCATCGGCGAGGAGTTCATTAACGGCGAGCCGTGCGCCCTGGTCTTGGGCGACAACATCTTCTACGGCAACGGCCTGTCCCGCCACCTGACGCGTGCCGTCCAGAACGCCGAGTCGGGGAGGGCCACGGTCTTCGGCTACCACGTGGACGACCCCGAGCGCTTCGGCGTCGTGGAGTTCGACCGCGAGGGGAGGGCCGTCTCCATCGAGGAGAAGCCCGCCGAGCCCAAGAGCTCCTACGCCGTCACCGGCCTGTACTTCTACCCGGGCGACGTGGCCGCCAAGGCGCACGAGGTGAGGCCCTCGGCCCGCGGGGAGCTGGAGATCACCACGCTCAACCAGATGTACCTGGAGGAGGGGACGCTGTCCGTGGTCACCCTCGGCCGAGGCTACGCGTGGCTGGACACCGGCACCATGGAGAGCCTGCACGAGGCCGCGGAGTTCGTCCGCGCCGTGGAGCACTCCCAGGACCTGCCCGTGTCCGTGCCCGAGGAGATCGCCTGGGAGAACGGCTGGATCACGACCGCCGGGCTCGAGGAGGCCGCGAAGGCCTACGGCAAGTCGGTCTACGGGCGGCACCTGAAGAAGGTCGCCGCCGGCGAGATCGTCAACAGCCCGCGCGAATACTAGGAGAAACCCCTCATGTCTGAGATCTTTGAACCTAAGAACATCATCGTCACGGGCGGCTGCGGCTTCATCGGCAGCAACTTCGTGCACTACGTCGTGGACAACCACCCCGGGGTGCACGTCACCGTCCTGGACAAGCTGACCTACGCCGGCAACCCCGAGAACATCGCCGGCCTGCCCTCCGACCGCGTGGAGCTCGTCGTGGGCGACATCTGCGACGCCGGGCTGCTGGACCGCATCGTCCCGGGCCACGACGCCATCGTGCACTACGCCGCAGAGAGCCACAACGACAACTCCATCGCCGACCCGGAGCCGTTCCTGCGCACCAACGTCGAGGGCACCTTCCGACTTCTGGAGGCCGTGAGGAAATACGGCGTCCGCTACCACCACGTCTCCACCGACGAGGTCTACGGCGACCTGGCGCTCGACGACCCGGCCAAGTTCACCGAGGAGACGCCCTACAAGCCGTCCTCTCCCTATAGCTCGACCAAGGCGTCCTCCGACATGCTGGTCCGCGCCTGGACCCGCACCTACGGCCTGCGCGCCACGATCTCCAACTGCTCCAACAACTACGGCCCCTACCAGCACGTGGAGAAGTTCATCCCCAGGCAGATCACGAACATCGTCGACGGCGTGCGCCCCAAGCTCTACGGCCGCGGCGAGAACGTCCGAGACTGGATCCACACCGAGGACCACTCCTCGGCCGTCTGGGACATCCTCACCAAGGGCCGCACGGGGGAGACCTACCTCATCGGCGCCGACGGCGAGAGGAACAACATCACGGTCCTGCGCATGATCCTCGAGGCCATGGGCCGCGACCCCGAGGACTTCGACTGGGTCGCCGACCGCCCCGGCCACGACCGCCGCTACGCCATCGACAGCACGAAGCTCCAGCGCGAGCTCGGCTGGAGGCCGGCCCACACCGACTTCGCCGAGGGCCTGAAGCAGACGATCGACTGGTACGTCGAGAACGAGCCCTGGTGGCGCCCGGCCAAGGAGGCCACCGAGGCGCGCTACCGCGCACAGGGGCAGTAAGGAGGGGAGAGATATGGCAGACATCGCATTCGAGAAGGACCTCTCCGTCACCGAGACCGGCATCGAGGGCCTGAAGGTCGTCGACCTCGCCGTCCACGGCGACTCGCGCGGCTGGTTCAAGGAGAACTGGCAGCGCGCCAAGATGTGCGCCCTGGGCATCCCGGACCTAAAGGTCGTCCAGAACAACGTCTCCTACAACGAGAAGAGGGGCGTCACCCGCGGCATCCACGCCGAGCCCTGGGACAAGTTCATCTCCGTGGCCCGCGGCTCGGTCTTCGGCGCATGGGTCGACCTGCGCGAGGGCAGCGCCACCTACGGCAAGGTCTACACGACCGTGCTGGACCCCTCCAAGGCCATCTACGTCCCGCGCGGCGTGGGCAACTCCTTCCAGGCCCTGGAGGACGGCACCGCCTACACCTACCTGGTGGACGCCCACTGGTCGCTGGAGCTGAAGAGGACCTACACCTTCGTGAACCTCGCCGACCCCGAGCTCGCCATCGAGTGGCCGATCCCGCTGGAGGAGGCCACCGTCTCCGAGGCCGACCTCAACCACCCGATGCTCAGGGACGTCGTCCCCATGGCGCCGAAGCGCACCCTCGTCACCGGCTGCAACGGCCAGCTGGGGCACGCGGTGCGCGCGCTGGCCGAGGAGCGCGGCGTGGCGAAGGACTTCGACTTCTGCGACATCGACACCTTCGACATGTCCGACCCCGACGCCTACGCGCAGTACGACTGGTCGCTCTACGGCACCGTCATCAACTGCGGCGCCTACACGGCGGTCGACAGGGCGGAGACCCCCGAGGGCCGCGTGACCGCCTGGAAGGCCAACGCGACGGGCCCGGCCCTCCTCGCCCGCACCTGCGCCGGGCACGGGGTCACCCTGGTCCACGTGTCCTCCGACTACGTCTTCGACGGCACCGCCGAGGTGCACGACGAGGAGGAGCCCCTCAGCCCGCTCTCCGTCTACGGCCAGACCAAGGCCGCCGGCGACATCGCCGTGGCGGGGTGCCCGCGCCACTACATCATGCGCAGCTCCTGGGTCATCGGCGAGGGGCACAACTTCGTGAAGACCATGAAGGGCCTGTCCGACCGCGTCGCCGACCCCGACGACAAACTCACGCAGGTCACGGTCGTCGACGACCAGCTGGGCCGCCTGACCTTCACGCGCGACATGGCCGCCGCCATCTTCCACGTGCTGGGGACGCACGCCCCCTACGGCACCTATAACTGCACCGGCTCCGGTGCGGTCAAGTCCTGGGCGGACATCGCCCGCGCCGTCTTCGAGGCAGCCAACGGCAACGGGGAGAAGGTCGTGCCGGTCAGCACTGCCGACTACTACGCCGGCGCCGTCGGCCCCATCGCCCCGCGCCCGGTCCACTCCGCGCTCGACCTTTCCAGGCTCGAGTCGGTCGGCTTCCACATGCCCGACTGGGAGGAAGAGCTAAAACTTCATTTTGATTAGATGCCTTTAGTACATTGTTTGCATTCTTAAAATCAGTGAGAATGCAAACAATGCCATGGGCATTTATGCCATTTTGCCAAGTTGCACCAGGAATTTTTTGGATGGTTTTCAATGCATTTTAAACTTGCAAATTTGATTTTTAACGGATCTGATGCGATGTTGCAGTATCCATTGCTTTGCTATAGGGCAACGGAGGGTCTTGTTATTCCAACTTCGAATGGCGCTATTGAAATCATGAAATCGACCAATGTTGATTTCACAACATATTTTAATGCGCTATCCATTTATAAGTGGCGAAAATACACTACTGCAAAGGCGTTTTATCTTCATATCGAGTATTGCGGCTCCGCCTTAACGCTTCAGCAGACGTATGCAAATAATTATTCTTGGATTCCTTCTACAATTGATGGCTCTGCGGTTAGTTTGCAACGATCCGATGAATGGAGTACGGCTGAAATCGAACTCTCCCTTTGTGAGGGAGAGATTCTGCACGCTTTTAATATCAGTACTGAAGGCCCTGTTAATATTCGGAATGCGTATTATTATTGCGATTGTGAAGAACTGGATATTCATCCAGTTGAGCTAGCGCTTGCAACTACTACGTTTAAAAAAGAAGACTATATTGTCCGTAACGTATCTCTTTTACAAAAGAACATTATTGATTCTGATGAAGAGATTGCTGATCATTTCCACGTACACATTATTGATAATGGCCGTTCGCTGAATAGTGCAAACCTGGATTCATCGCGTGTTACTGTTCATCCAAATCCTAATGTCGGCGGGTCTGGTGGTTTTGCTCGGGGGATGATTGAGTCACTTGAGCAGAATCCTAAAGCGACTCATGTTCTCCTGATGGACGATGATGTCGAGGTTCTTCCCGAGAGTTTTATCCGCACTTTCAACCTGCTCTCTCTTCTCAAAGAAGAATATGCTGAGGCCTTTTTATCGGGTGCCATGATGAGCTTGGAAGAGCCCAATTTGCGTACCGAGGATTTAGGGTTCTTTACTGCTAAGGGAACTTTTTCTCCCCTTAAGCCTGCAGGCTATATGACCTCACTTCATGATGTCGTTGAAACCGAGATATATAAGGCCCCAACTGGCCTTTATGAGGACACTGCCCAACAGTATGCTGGCTGGTGGTATTGCGTTATACCTACCGCAACGATTGAACGTGAGGGGTTGCCCTTGCCCTTATTTGTTCGTTCTGATGATGCTGAGTATGCGCTTCGTTGCAAACCCAAGTTCATGTCCATGAATGGTATTTGCGTTTGGCATAATTCCTTTAAGTTTAAGTATAGTGCTGCCGTGGAGCGTTATCAGGTAAGCCGAAATACGCTAATCAGTCAGGCGACAACTGGCGCTGCGCCTCTCTCTGATTTTCTTTATGAGATTCGTCGTGAAGTTGAGCTCGACTTGAAGAAATTTAATTACGATGAAGCTGCTCTTGCCGTAAAAGGTCTTGAAGATTTTTTGAGAGGTCCGGAGTGGATTTCTCATCCTGTCGCTGAATCCCGTTTTATGGCGGCAAATCGTGAAAGGGAACAATTGATTCCCATCGAGCAGCTCATCCCTCAGGCACAAGAATTGGGTGTCGACTTGACGCAACTGACTTTTGGCAATTTGAGCCTTGGGGGCGACAGGTCTAGGCTGCAGGCATTTAAGGATTATCTGACCATTAATGGCCACCGTTTTGTTAACGACTCCGCTAAACGTAACGGTAGGGTTGCTGTTATTGATGCTGCGGGATGGGTTTATCCCGCAGGTAAAATCAGGGATGTTGACACGCTTATTGTGGTAGATATGCCTAATAAAAAGGGTGCCATTAGACATATGGATAAGAAGCGATTCAAAGAGGTTTGGAGTCGTTTTCGTAAAGCCGAGAAGGAATTCAAGCGAAACAAAGATAAGATTTATACCGAATACGCTTCGTATAGAGATGTCTTTACTTCGATCGATTTCTGGAAACAGTATTTGAAAGAGGCGTCGGAGTAGTCTTCATGTGAGTGGGTTTCAAGGTGGGACCCACTCATTCTTTTGTATCATATGAGTAATTGTGCTTCGTTCATTGTTTGTTGTTGCGAAGGTTAAGCCATGTCCTTGCTTTCTACTATTAAAAAGATCCTCCCTGGCTCATCCCGATCGTTGCATGCTATGCATGAGGATATGGACCGTCGTTTTGACGAGGTTTTCGCCCGTATTGAGCAGGCCGATAACGGTATCAATATGAATATCAATTACAAATTCGATACTCGGCTATTTCCAGAAATTGAATTGCTCAAGCAACGCCAACAAAGTCTGTCAGAACAAATGAGGCTTCGCTTTGAATTGTTAGCGCGACGTGCGTACCCCGATCTCACCCCTTTTGAGCTCCGTTGCAAAATCTTTGATGCATTGCCCGACGCCGAGGGTGATATTCGATTGATGCAGCAGGCAAACGCGGCGTTGATGAGTAAGCTAGACGCGATTTGTGCTGCCAATAATATTCAATACTGGCTTTCTTATGGTTCTCTTGTTGGCACCTTGTCTCGATCGGGTTTTATTCCTTGGGACGACGATATTGATATCTGCATGCTTAGGTCCGATGTGGATAAGCTCACTGCCGCTTTAAAAGACGACCCTGAATATCAAATCACTCTTGTATATGACTGGTTTGTAAAGTGCCGTCAAGTTCGCTTTTGTTCAACTAATTCGCTTATACCTTGTTTTGTGGACATTTCGATTTACGACCGTGCGGCCGAGAATTCCAAGCGCGCGAACGATCGACTTAGGCAACTCAGAATTGAGCTTATGGATTTCTTTGACAAAAATGAACATGAGTTTAGTTTTTGGAAAGATAATCCTTGGATGTTTCATCCCGACAGTGGTCTTAGCGTGCAGTGCGGGGATGTTGACTTGGAAGCTCAGAGAACAGTTGTTTCTTCTGCGGAGATTGATCTTGTCCAGAGCGTATTCGATTCGTTTAACGAAAAGGCTTATGCACTTGGTTTGTTGACCGATGAGCCTCATGGCGATTTTGCATACGCGATCGATAACGTTTTTGATGCCCCTAAGCGAAAAATAATTTGGGATCGCAACGATATTCTTCCCGTAAGAAAGCATCCGTTTGGCGGTTTCTCTTTTTCGGTTCCTGCGAAAGCGGAAAAGGTCGCTGACGCCTGTTATCCTGGATGGCCTTACATGCCTATGGACGTCTGCGGGCATGATCATTTTGCAAAGGATGTTTTGTCTGATCCTGATGTTCGCTCCGCGATGGCAAAGTTTGTCGTCGAATGTAATTAGTAGTTACAACGGCTTTGATTAAGGTATTTGAAATGCAGTTTAAACTTGCGAATGTTGTACTTAAAGTTGAAAAGCATGCAAAGGATTTTCCCGAACTCTACTATCGCGTGCTCTCTGGTGATGCTTCGTATGATGACGACATTCATTCACTTCATATCAATGGAAACGTTGACTTTCTGACGTATGTAAATGGCTTATCTGCTGGCAAATGGCATCAGTATGCGTCTGTTGACAGCGTCGTCTTGCATATGGCTTTATTTGGCAGAGGCCGGGTTGTCGTTCATGGAGTGAGATCTGGCGAGCTGAATCCTGTCGAGCTTAAATCGAATCCTTTTGATGGCGATGAAGTTGATCCTTGCGTTATCGATATAGATATCGATACGACCGGCTACGACTTGATCGGTTTTAGGATTGAGAGTGATGGGGGCTATTCCGTAGACCTCTTGAACGCTTCCTATCTGGCTGATGTTCCTGAGGACTCAATTAACCCGATCAATCTTGCTCTTTCTACTACCACATTTAAGAATGAACGGTACATTCTCCCTAATATCGACCTCGTTAAAGCGGGCATCTCTCAAGAGGATGGTCCGATTCGCGACCACTTTCACATGTTTGTTGTCGACAATGGGAAGACGCTCGATTCTGCATCACTTTCCGATGAGCTGGTCACTGTGCTTCCGAATCCCAATACGGGCGGTTCGGGAGGATTCGCGCGTGGAATGGTGGCGGCTACTGAAACTCCTGGTCAGTTCACCCATGTCATCTTGATGGATGACGATGTCTCTATCATGCCCGAGAGTTTGATTCGTACGTACAATCTCCTCTCTCTCGCTAAGGGCAAATATAAGGATGCCTTTATTAACGGCGCCATGCTCTCAATGGAGGACCCTACTCGTCAGTTTGAGGATGTCTCGTATGTGGCGACTACCGGTGCTTATCGTCGCGTAAAAGATGATCTGAATGTCGGCAAGTTGCCTGATATCCTCGAAAACGAACGTACAAACGTCGAGGTTGATCAGGCTTATGGAGCCTGGTGGTATAGCTGTATTCCTGTGAAGGCTATCGAAAAGAACGGCCTTCCCATGCCCTTCTTCATCCGCTGCGACGATGTTGAGTTTGGCATGCGCAATAAGCCTGTCTATATGACTATGAATTGCATTTGCGTGTGGCATGCAAGCTTTGAGGGGCGTTTCCGCGCTTCGGTTGATTGCTACCAGTACTTCCGCAACTTCTTTGCCATGATTGCTCTCGATGATTGTGCTGACGAGAAGATGTTTGTCCTTCGTATTCAGCGAGGGGTACGTCAGAACTTGCGGGATATGGACTATCAGGCTGCCGAGTTTATTCTCGATGGCTTTGAGGATTATCTGCGTGGCCCTGAGTATCTCCAGAAGCTTGATGGTGCCGCGACGATGATCGGTAAGGGCAAGCTAAACGAAAAGCTGATTCCTGTTTCCGAGATGGACCCAGAGCTTCTACGCAAGGCCGGGGTCACGGAGCAGGTGCTCGCTAATGTTAATCTGGAATTCCATTCTTCGAAGTTTATGAAGTATTGGAGATCTATTCCTTACGATAAGCATTATCTTCCCGATGCGCTGCTGCGCGGGAAACCTGGCTATGTGGTAAAGAACGGCAGCTGTACGCTTGAGGGCAACTCGACGCGCTGCAAGACACTGGTCTTTCTTGATCCGACCCGCGAGAAGGGATCGGTCCGCACGATGGATCGAGCGCGGTTCAAGAGTATTCGTAGCCGAGAGCACGAATTGATGGCGCGATATCGTAAAGAATGCAAGAGCGTCAGGGGGGCATGGAAAGATGCTATGCCTTATATGACTTCGCGAGAGTTCTGGGAACAGTATTTAGGTCTTAAATAAGAAGAGGTCCGGCTTAAGTCCGGACCTCTTCTTATTTTGAATAGGTTTTATAGGCTTGTAGCTCCCATTGTTTTCGCTCGACCTTCGCAACCGAGTCGAGGATAAGCCCCGTTGCCAGGCTTAGCCCGCATAGGAACATAAACGCGACGGCGAGCATTGCGGTGGGGAAGCGAGGGACTAATCCGGTCTGGAAGTACTCTGCGACGATTGGCACACCAAGAGCGAGCCCAATGATGGCAAAGATGATCGCGATAAGACTGAAGAATTTGAGTGGACGATAATCTTTAAAGAGGGTTCCAATCATTGCGATGACCTTGATGCCGTCGCTGACCGTATTGAGTTTGGATTCAGAGCCCACAGGTCGATCTCGATACTCCACCGGCACGTCTTGAATGCGCCAGCGGTGGTCGACGGCATGGATGGAGAGCTCGGTTTCAATCTGGAAGCCCTCGCTCAAAACGGGGAAGGTCTTGACGAAAGGTTTGCTCATGGCTCGGTAGCCGGTCATCACGTCGTCAAAGCTGTAGCCGTAAATCCACTTGATCATGGCGCGAACAAGGTTGTTGCCAAACCCGTGAAAGGCTCGTCTATTCTCTTCGGCATAGGTGCCGTTTGAGAGGCGGTCGCCAACGGTCATATCGGCTTCGCCGTTAAGGATGGGCTCGCAAAGCGCCTTTGCCGCCTCGGCGGGGTAAGTGTCGTCTCCATCAACCATTAGATAGCATTCGGCGTCGACATCACGGAACATTTGGCGGCACACGTTGCCTTTGCCCTGTCTGGGCTCGTGGCGCACCGTGGCACCGTGCTGCTTGGCGATTTGCGAAGTGCCATCAGACGAGTTGTTGTCATATACAAAGACGGTTGCACCGGGTAACTCTCGATGAAAATCGTCGACAACTTTGCCAATCGTCAGCGCTTCGTTGTAGCAGGGGATTATGACGGCGGTATTCGAATAGTCCATGTAGGACCTCCTTTAATGAATCAACGGGTCGAAAGTATACCTATCGTCTGCCCCTTTGATTAGATATGGGTTAGTTCTCCAGATTTGTTGCGGTGAGTTATCGTCAACGTGGGAGGGCTATACTTTCCACTGTTATGTTTTACGAGACAAGGAGATGGTCCGTGGCTGACAACGTAGAGAGTCAGAAAGCGGTGGCTAAACCGGCCTCTCACGCTAAAAATGATTTTGAAAAGGACAAGTTCATTCTTAAGCAGCTTGTCACCAAAGATTTTAAAATCAAATATCGTCGCAGTGTTCTGGGTGTGGCATGGTCCGTGCTTAACCCGCTGCTGATGATGGTTGTTATGTCGATTGTGTTCTCGACAATCTTCGCGCAAGGTCGCAATGGTTCTATTACGCCCGAAATGTATCCGCTTTACTTGATTGTCGGTAACGTGACTTTCTCTGTCATGTCCGAGTCGACGAACCAAGCGCTTATGTCCATCATTTGGGCTTCCTCGCTGCTTAAGAAGGTCAAGGTGCACCGTTGGGTCTTTCCGGTGCAGAAGGTGCTGTTCTCGCTCGTTAACTTCGCCTTCTCTTTGGTTGCTGTCGCCTTGGTTATGCTTTGGTTCCACGTGCTTCCCACCTGGCATTTAATTCTGCTGCCGGTTTGCTTGCTCCTGCTTATGTGTTTCTGCATGGGCTTGGGCATGATGCTGTCTGCGCTGGCGGTTTTTTTCCGCGATGTTATGCACCTGTGGACCGTTGTTATCACGGCCTGGATGTATCTGACGCCGATTTTCTGGACGACCGACTTCATTAGCCAGATGGCACATTGGATTCAGGTGCTCGTGGTTGTCAATCCCATGTACAACTACCTTCAGTTTATGCGCGATATTTTCCTGTTTAATACCATGCCCTCTGCGCTTACCTTTGGGCTGTGTGTTGTTTGGGCTGTTCTTGCTCTTGCTATTGGCTACACCGTGTTTCATAAGACCGAGCACAAGTTTATTCTCTACATCTAAGGAGTGCTGTTCATGACTGAATCTGCTATTGATTACAGCAAGCAGCCCCTTGCTGTTGAGGTCAAAGACGTCACCATGATCTTTAACATGGCGTCCGAGTCGCTTACGAACCTCAAGGAGTACTTTA
The DNA here is from genome assembly GCA_019419505.1 of Collinsella sp. Taxonomy (GTDB): domain Bacteria; phylum Actinomycetota; class Coriobacteriia; order Coriobacteriales; family Coriobacteriaceae; genus Collinsella. The sequence goes on from DXZS01000025.1 coordinate 29,864, forward strand.
TTAAGCTCGCCAAGCACGAGCTGTTCTTTGAGGAGTTCCGTGCGCTTAAGCACATTTCGTTTAATGTGCATCGCGGCGAGGTCGTTGGTCTTGTTGGTACTAATGGTTCCGGTAAGTCTACGATGCTCAAGATCATCGCTGGCGTTTTGGAGCCCAGCGAAGGCGAGGTTAAGGTCCACGGCAATATCGCGCCACTAATTGAGCTCGGTGCCGGCTTTGACCCGGAGCTTACCGCGCGTGAGAACATCTATCTGAACGGTGCGCTGCTTGGATATACCAAGGAGTTTATCGACGCTAGTTTTGGCGAGATTATTGAGTTCGCCGAGCTTAAAGACTTCGTTGACATGCCCTTGAAGAACTTCTCGTCGGGTATGGTCGCGCGTATCGCCTTTGCTATCGCCACGATTACCGAGCCCGATATTTTGATTGTTGATGAGACGCTTTCTGTTGGCGATGTCTTTTTCCAGCAGAAATGTGAGCGCCGTATTCAACACTTTATTGAGAGTGGCGACGTCACGGTCTTGTTCGTTTCTCACTCCATGGAGCAGGTTGAGCGTATTTGTCAGCGTGCCGTATGGATCGAGAAGGGTGACCTGCGCATGGATGGTCCCGTGGACGAGGTCTGCAAGGCGTACCACGACCAGTTCAAGTAGGTTATAATTTATTGGCCGTGTGAACTTGTGCCCGCTTGGACGCCCGGCTTTATGCTCCATTAGCTCAGTTGGATAGAGCAGGGGACTTCTAATCCCAAGGTCGACGGTTCGAATCCGCCATGGAGCACCAGAGAGTTTTTGAAGACCCGGTATAATGCCGGGTCTTTGCTTTTTGGGCATGTGGGCGTGCAGTGCTCCCTCAACAATAAGTCCGATGCAGCGATGCTGCACCGGACTTTCTACATCCCAGAATGGCTATCAGCCTTTGGCTGTTGGGCTTTTACGACTCCGTGGGCTCCACACCCAGCTCGTTGCGGACGAGCTCGAAGGCGGCGGCGATGGCCTTGTCCATGTCGTAGTACTTGTAGCCGCCCAGGCGACCGGCGAAGATCACGTCGCCCTCCTGCGCCGCCAGCTCCTCGTACTGCCTGTACAGGGCCTCGTTCTTGGCGTCGTTGATGGGGTAGTAGGGCTCGTCGCCGGGCTTCCAATCCGCCGGGTACTCGCGCGTGATGACGGTCTTCTCCTGCGTGCCGAACTCAAAGTGCTTGTGCTCGATGATGCGGGTGTAGGGGACCTCGCGCTCGGTGTAGTTGACCACGGCCACGCCCTGGTGGTCCTGCTCGTCGAGTGTCTCGGTCTCGAAGCGCAGGCTGCGGTACTCGAGTGTGCCCAGCTTAAAGTCGTAGAACGAGTCGATGGGGCCGCAGTAGATCGTCCTGGCGGCGATATCGGGCTCGGCGGCGGCCAGCTCCTTGTACTCCACGCCGCAGCGCACCTCGACGCCCTCGAGCATGTTGGCGACCATCTTGGTGTAGCCGCCCATGGGGATGCCCTGGTAGCGGTCGTTGAAGTAGTTGTTATCGTAGGTGAAGCGGCAGGGGAGGCGCTTTATGATGCTCGCGGGCAGGTCCTTGCAGTCGCGGCCCCACTGCTTCTCGGTGTAGCCCTTCACGAGCGTCTCGAAGATGTCGCGGCCGACGAGCGACAGCGCCTGCTCCTCGAGGTTTGTCGGCTCTCCGATGTTCTCGGCGGCCACCTGCTCGGCAATCTTGGCCTTGGCATCTGCCGGCGTGACGACGCCCGGCCACATCTTGGCGAAGGTGTTCATGTTGAAGGGCATGTTGTACATGTTGCCGTGGAAGTTGGCTACCGGCGAGTTGACGTAGTTGTTGAACTCGGCGAAGCGGTTGACGTAGCCCCAGACGTCCTTCATGGAGGTGTGGAAGATGTGCGCGCCGTAGCGGTGGACTTGGATGCCCTCGACGTCCTCGGTGTAGACGTTGCCGGCGATGTGGTCGCGGCGGTCGATGACCAGGACCGACTTGCCGGCGCGCTTGGCGGCATTGGCGAAGACGGCGCCCGAAAGGCCGGCACCGACGACGAGGTAATCGTACTGGGACATGGATATGCTCCTTTGTATGTCGATTGGACAGTTACTTTAGTTTAGGGACAAACATATCTGATGTCTTTGTCCCAGGGATTAGTGTAGCAGATGCTCTTTCAACAGCTCTAGCGCATGTGCGTAGCCCTTCAGGCCCTCGCCGGTGATGGTGGCGAAGCAGGCTAGGCGTGCATAGCTCACCTGGCGGAAGTCCTCGCGGGTCTCGACGGCGCTGATGTGGACCTCGACGGCGGGGATGGCGACGGCTTTGAGAGCGTCCAGGATGGCCACACTGGTGTGCGTGTAGGCTGCCGGGTTGATGACGATTCCGTCGACCTTGCCGTAGGCCTCCTGGATCTTGTCGACGATGCTGCCCTCGTGGTTGGACTGGAAGACCTCGACCTCGTCAAAGCCCTGCGCGGCGCCTGCCTCCTGGCAGATCTGTACCAAGCGGTCGTAGTTGTCGCTGCCGTAGATGCCCGGCTCACGAATGCCGAGCATGTTGAGGTTGGGGCCATTGATGACGAGTGCTTTCATGGTTGCTTCCTTTGTAGTTTGGCGGGCGGTGAGGCGGAATGAAAAACCACCACAAAGGTGCCTGTCCCTTTTGTGGTGGTTTTTGTTAGAGAGCGGGTGGGAGGGTGTCGAGGAGGGCGCGGGCGGTATTGGCGGCGCAGTCGCGTGAGTCGATGATGTGGTCGGCCCAGGCGCGGTAGCGTGGCATACGTTGTTCCGCGAGCTTATCGATGCCGTCGCGTGCGGTGATGGGGCGGCCCTTGTGGGCGAGCTCTTCGAGCTTGCGGTTGAGCATCACAATTTTGCTGTTCTGGTGCAGCAGCGGATAGTTCTCGTCTCGCGTGACCACGCCACCGCCGGTGGAAAGCACCAGGCCGCTGCGCTTGGAGATGTCGGAGAGCGCCGCCGTTTCCTGCTCGCGGAAGGCCGCCTCGCCGCGCTCGACGATATAGTCGGCGCAGGGCATCCCCAGGCGTTCCTCAAGCGCGCGATCCAGGTCGATGTGCTCTCGCCCCGTGAGCAGGGCAATTTGCTCACCCACGCGGGTCTTGCCCGAGCCCGGCATGCCGATCAGCGCGATGTTCTGTTCGCGGCGTGACAAGCGCTCCGTTACGTCCAGGATGCGCTCGCGCGGGGTGACCTGGCCGGTATAGCGCTCGACGGCCTGTGCCGCCTGTGCCACGAGCATCAGCAGTCCGCCGATGTAGGGGATGCCGCGGCGCTCGGCCTCGAACATCAGACCCGTGCGGGCGGGGTTGTAGACAATGTCGATGACGCCTTCGAGCGCATCGAGTCCTTCGAGCGTGCAGGGGGCGTCGGGGCAGTGGGGGAACATGCCGGCAGGCGTGCAGTTGACGAGCAGCGCGGCATCGGATTGCTGCGCGATGTTGTCGTAATTGACCTCGCTTGTGCGACCCACGGGTACGACGATGGCGCCCAAGTCGTCGAGTACCATGCTGGCCGTAGTGCCGGCACCGCCGGTGGCGCCGAGCACGAGGGCCTTCTTACTGGCAACCTCTACGCCCAGCTCCTCGACCAGGCACTGAAAACCGAAGTAGTCGGTGTTATCGCCGCGCAGGCGGCCGTCGGGCAGGCGCGTGATGGTGTTGACGTTGCCCATGCGCTCGGCGAGCGGGCTCAGCTCGTCCAGGTACTCCATGACGGCGCGCTTGTAGGGGATGGTCACGTTGGTGCCCTCCCACTCGTCGCCCGTCATAAAGGCCGCGAGGTCCTCGGGCTCGCGCTCAAATCGCACGTAATCGAGCCCAGCGAGCTCTTTGTAGATGGTTGGGGTGTAGCTGTGGCCCAACACGCGGCCCAGCACTCCGTAGGGGCGGGTTGCGGCGGTATCGGTCATCTAGAGCACCTCCGTGTAGCTGCCAAAGTAGGTGAAGCTTTCGCACACGTCGTCGATGGAATCGAGCAGGTCGTCGAGGGCCTTGCTGCCAAAGGGGCAGTCCAGATCAAAGTAGAACATAAACTCAAAGTCGCGGCCGGGGATGGGGCGGCTCTCGAGCTTGATGAGGTTGATGTTGAGTGCGTAGAAGCGCTCGAGCACGCGATAGAGGGCGCCCGGCTCGTTGGCCGTGGTGATCATGAGCGAGGTGCGATTAGCGCCGGGGTAGACGCGCGGCTCGCGGCTGATGACGACAAAGCGCGTGTAGTTGTTGTCCGAGTCTTGGATATTGGGCTCCAACACCTCGAGGCCATACAGCGTGGCACAGCTGCGCGATGCGATGGCGGCAACATCGGTGCGTTCGGAGTTGGCGACCATCTCAGCCGACATGGCCGTGTTGGGGTACTTGGTGGCGCGCAGGCCGTGGTTCTCGATAAAGCCGGCGCACTGGGCAATGGCTTGGCCGTGGCTGTAGACCTCGCGCACGTCGGCGAGCTTGGTGCCGGGCTTGACGAGCAAGTTGTGGTCGATCTTGAGGCGAAGCGAGCGCACGATGTGGAAGTCGAACTGGGCGAGCAGGTCGTAGACGGCGTTGACCGAGCCGGCGGTGGAGTTCTCGATGGGCAGCACGCCAAACTCGCAGAAGCCGTCGCGCACAGCGCGCATAACGCCTTCGAAGGTCTCGAAAAACGCGATGTCGGGCACGTCGAAGAGCTTGCACGCGGCGATTTGACTGTAAGCGCCCTCAACGCCCTGGCAAGCGACGGTGGCAGTTTGAGGGAAGGGCGTGTCGGAGGCTGCAGCCGTGGCGTGGGCCTTTTGCGAGACAGTGATGCCCTTGAGTTCGTTGATGTAGCGCTGCTGCTCGGCCTTGCTCATGCTCATGAGGAGACGGAACAGGGTGATGGTCTGCGCCTCGTAGCGCTCGGGCGCGCGGCTGGCGAGGTTGTTGAGCTTGGAGCGCTCGCGGGCGGGGTCGAAGACGGCCTTGCCCATCTCGATTTTTGACTTGGCGACTTCGGTGGCAATGTCCATGCGCTCGATAAAGCTGTTGAGGAGCGTGGTGTCGATGCCATCGATGGCCTGGCGGATGTCAGCAAGGTCCATAGGGACCCCTTTCGTGAATCATTGCCCGGGGTGGGCTGGTTAGCGCTGGGCGGCGTCCTCGAGGAGGGCGTCCCAGATGGCGAGCGCCGCGGCTGCCTCGGCTACGGGGACGGCTCGGGGGACGATGCAGGGATCGTGGCGACCGTGGACCGAGAGCTCGGCATTTTCCATGGCGTCCATGTCTACGGTCTGCTGCTCGCGGCCAATGGAGGGCGTCGGCTTTACGGCCATGCGCCACATGACGGGCGCGCCGGTGGAGATGCCGCCCAGGATGCCGCCGGCGTTATTGGACTCGACCTCGATCTCGCCGGTCTCGGCATCGATGCGATACGGATCGTTGTTCTCGCTGCCGCGCATGGCGGCCACGGCAAAGCCCATGCCAAACTCCACGCCCTTTACAGCGGGAATGCCAAAGGCGATTTGCGCGATGCGGTTCTCGATGCCGTCGAACATGGGGTCGCCGATGCCCGCGGGAAGCCCGTAAATGCCGCACTCCACGATGCCGCCGATGCTGTCGAGCTCGTCGCGCGCGGCCAGAATCTCCTCGCGCATGCGGCCGGCTGCGGCGGCGTCAATGCACGGCAGATCGTTCGTAAGGATTGCCTTGCGGTCGGCCTCGCGATAGACCATATCGTCCATCGGCAGGTCGGAGATGCCGCCGATCTGCGCGACGTGCGCCATGACCTGAATGCCGCGGGCCTCAAGTGCCTGCAGCGCAATGCCGCCGGCGATGCATAAGGGGGCCGTTAGGCGGCCGGAAAAATGCCCGCCACCAGCGACATCGTGCATGTTGTGATACTTCACGCGCGCAGGGAAGTCCGCATGTCCGGGACGGGGCTTGCGGCGCAGCTCGGTGTAATCATTGGAGCGCGTGTTGGTGTTCTCGATAATCGCGGCGATGGGCGCGCCGGTGGTATGTCCATCGATCACACCGGCGATGATATGCGCGGCGTCGGCCTCGCGGCGTTTGGTTGCGGTCTCGTCGCGGCCGGGGGCGCGACGGTCGAGGAAGGTCTGCAGCTTCTCCTGGTCCACGGCGATGCCCGCCGGGATGCCATCGAGCGAGCAGCCGATAGCGGGGGAGTGCGATTGGCCGAAGATGCTTAAGTGCAAGACGTTGCCAAAGGTCGAGGACATGCTATTCTTCCTCGAGTGTGACCTTGCCGCCCAGCAGGCGGTAGTGGTCGAAAAAATCGGGATAGGACTTGTTGACGGCCTCGGCGCCGTGGATCACGACCTCGCCGGTGGCACGGCTCGCGGCGATGGCGGCCATCATGGCGATGCGGTGGTCGTTGTGCGAATCGACCTCGCCGCCGGTAAAGGCATCGACGCCCTTGATGATGAGGTCGTCGCCGGCAATACGCACCTGCGCGCCCAGCGCGGTGAGCTCGCGGGTGGTGGTGGCCAGGCGGTCGGATTCCTTGATACGCAGGCGGGCGCAATCGCGGATAAAGGTGCGGCCCTGTGCCAGCGAGGCCACGGCCGAGATAACGGGCACCAGGTCGGGAATGTCGTGGGCGCTCATCTCAAAGCCGGCGAGCTTGTCGGACTGCACGGTGGCGGCGTTGGTGGAGCGCACGATGCGGGCGCCAAAGCGCGAAAGCGCGGCAAGCACGTTGCGGTCGCCCTGTGCGGAGCTCAGGGACACGCCCTCGACGGTGATGGGGTCGGTGCCGATAGCGCCGGCACACAGCCAAAAGGCAGCGTTGGACCAGTCGCCCTCGACGGCCACGCTGCCGGGCGTGCGGTACGAGCCGCTGCTCACGCGGAAGTTCGTGACCTCGGGCTGGCCGTCCTTGGCCGGAATGCGCTCGACGTTGACCTCAACGCCAAAGGCCTTCATGGCCTGGATCGTTAGGTTGATGTAGGGGCGGCTCTCAATGAGGCCAGTCACCTGCACACAGGAGGGCTGGGCGAGCAACGGGGCTGCCAGCAGCAGGCCGGAGATATACTGCGAGCTTACGTTGCCCGGCAGCACAAAGGTGCCCGGGCGCATGCGTCCGCTTGTCTTGAGCGGAAAACCGCCCAGACCCTGTAGGTCGCAGCCGGCGGCAATGATCTCGTCCGAGAGCGGGGAGAGCGGGCGTGCGCCTAGACGGCCCTGTCCCACGAAGGTGGCCTCTGCGCCCAGCGCGCAGGCGACGGGTAGCATAAAGCGCAGCGTGGAGCCGCTCTCACCGCAGTCGAGCGTGCCGCCGGCAAGGGCCTTGAGCAGGCCAAATTCAATGCTCTTCATGGTGGGGTGGACTTGGAAACCGTCCTCGACGGTCTCGATGCGGGCGCCGAGCGCCGTGAGGCAGCGCACCGTGGCCTCGATATCGGCGCAGGTAGTGTTGCAGGCAACGTGCGTCTCACCGTTGGCAAGTGCGGCGCAGATGATGAGGCGATGCGCCATCGATTTGGACGCGATGGCGGGAACGGTGCCCTTGAGCGGGGACGGGGTGATGCGGGCTAACATGCGGAAACGTCTCCCTTCTGGCCGAGGCCCTCGGCAATCAAATCGTGGAAGGTGGAAAGCGGCGTGCGGTCGATGCTGCAACGGCCGATGTCGTGCGGAATCACCAGATCGATGGTGTCACCGGCGCGTTTTTTGTCGTGCAGCGCCTCGGCAAAGATGGCGTCGGCCGAAAGCTCACAGCGGGTCTTGAGGCCATGACGGGCGCAGAGCTCCTCGATGCGACCGGGCAGCTCGGCATCGCAAATGCCGTGCAGGGCTGCGGCACGCGTGATGATGCCCATGCCGATCGACACGCAGTTGCCGTGTCCCAGCTCAAAGTGCTCGCAGGCCTCGACGGCATGTCCGGCGCTGTGTCCAAAGTTGAGGAGCTTGCGCTGGTTGGTCTCGCGTTCGTCGGCAACGACCACGGCGCGCTTAATGTCGATATTGCGGGCGATTATGAGCGCCACGCGGGCCACGTCGCGGTTCAGCAGCTCAAGCGTGAGCGGGGTCTTCTCCAGCTCGGCGAAGAGCTCGGGGTCGGCGATCACGGCGTGCTTGACGACTTCGCCGCAGCCGTCGGCGAACTGCTCGGGCGTGAGGGTGGCAAGGCATCCCACGTCAGCGATGACAACACTTGGCTGCCAAAAGGCGCCAGCTAGGTTCTTGCCGGCAGCCAGGTCGATGGCCGTCTTGCCGCCCACCGACGAGTCCGCCATAGCGAGCAGACTCGTGGGGATCTGCACAAACTTGCAGCCGCGCATGTAGGTGGCGGCCACAAAGCCAGCCACGTCGCCCACGACGCCGCCGCCGAGTGCCACGATCACGTCGGAGCGCGAAAGCTCGTGCTCGGCTACAAACTCAAGAATGGCAACGTAGGTCTCGGCGCGCTTGTGTACCTCGCCGGCCTCGAAGGTGCAAATGCTTACCTCATAGCCTGACGCCTCCAGGCTCTGCTTAACGGGCATCTGGTAGAGCGGGCCCACGTTGGTGTCCGTCACGATGACGGCGCGGGTGCCTCCGGCGGTGGCGCGAACGAGTGGCCCTGCCTGCTCCAGCAAAAACGTGCCCACGTGTACCTGGTAGGGGCGTGCGGTGTCGATATCGATGGTAATCGCCATAAGCTATGGTCCTTTCGACCTGGCGTGATAGGTGGTCTAGTGGGAGGCCTCGTCGTCGAGCGCGCGCTTAATGCGGTCGCCCTCGGCAAGGAGATTCTCCAGATAGCGCTGGTCGCGGTCCTTAAGGGCGCGGCTGTAGGCGCCAAGCGATTCGATCAGATGGTCGATCTCGAAGGCGAGCGCATCGGCGTCGTCGATCATGAGCTCGGACCACATCTGAGGATTGAGGTGTGCCACGCGGGTGAGGTCGCGGTAGCTGCCGGCCGAAAAGCCGTGGTGGACCTGAGCGGTCGGGCTCTTAACATAGGCGTTGGACACCACGTGCGCGAGCTGGCTCGTAAAGGCGATCACGCGGTCGTGCTCGGTGGCGGTGGTCACGCTGAACTTGCCAAACCCCAAGGGACGCACCATCTCGCGAACCTGGCCCAAGAGCTCCAGCTTAAGAGCATCGTCTACCGCAGGCGGAACGAGCACGAGCGGTGCGCCCTGGAACAGGTCGGCGCTGGAATGGGCGTAGCCCGAGAACTGGGTGCCCGCCATGGGGTGTGCGCCCACAAAGTAAAAGCCGTGCTCTCGTGCGAGCTCAAAGGCCCGCTCACACACGATGCCCTTCACACCCACGGTGTCGATCACCACGGGGCCCATGATGGCATCGGTGTCGGTGGCGTCGGCGAGCGCCTGGGCATGCGCCTCGAGCCACTCGATGCAGGCCTCGGGGTAGCAAGCCAGGACGATGATGTCGCATTCGCCGAGTGTCTTGTCGTTGAGCTCTCCGGCGACAGTGCCCATGCTGGCGGCCGTCATGACATCGTCATCGGGGTCCCAGGCAAGCACGCGAACGCCCGCCTGCGCATAGCCGCGGGCAAAGCTGCCGCCGATGAGGCCCAGGCCCACGATGCCGGCGCACTTGGGTCCACCCTGGTTGACGCGTGCGTTTCTCACCGTACCCATGGGTTACTCCTGAACGGTCTCTTGGCAGACGACCTCGCGGATGGCGCGGATGCGGCGCATGGTGTCGTCGAACTGGTCGGGGGTGAGGGCCTGAGCACCGTCGGACCAAGCGTGGCTCGGGTCGTCGTGGACCTCGATCTCCAGACCGTTGGCGCCGCAGGCAGTCGCGGCGAGCGCCATGGGCTCGACATAGCGGGTGTAGCCGGTGGCGTGGCTGGGGTCGGCGACGACGGGCAGGTGCGATAGGTGGTGCAGCACCGGCACGGCGTTGAGGTCGAAGGTGTTGCGGGTGCGGGTCTCGAAGGTGCGAATGCCGCGCTCGCACAGGATGACGTTGTCGTTGCCCTCGCTCATGATGTACTCGGCAGCCATGAGCAACTCGTCGACGGTGCCGGACATGCCGCGCTTGAGCAGGACCGGGGTCTTGGTCTTGCCGACCTCCTTGAGCAGGGGGAAGTTCTGCGCGTTGCGGGCGCCGATCTGCATGACGTCGATCTTCTTATCCAAGAAGACCTGCACGTCGCGCGGGTCCATGATCTCGGTGACGATCGGCATGTCGAGCTCGGCGGATGCCTCGCATAGCAGGTCCAGGCCGGCGGGACCCATGCCCTGGTAGGCGTAAGGGGAGGTGCGGGGCTTGTAGGCGCCACCGCGCAGCATCGTGGCGCCGGCGGCCTTTACGCGGCGTGCGATGCGAATGAGGTTTTCGCCCTCGACGGAGCAGGGTCCGGCGATGACCTGGAACTGGTCGCCGCCGATCTTGACGCCGTGGCCGCAGTCGATGACGGAGTCCTCAGGGTGGAACTTGCGGTTGGCACGCTTAAAGGGCTCGGAGACGCGCTGCACGCGCTCGACGACATCCATGGACTCGAGCAAGAACGGGTCGATCTTGGTCGTATCGCCCACCAGGCCGATGATGGTCTCGTTCTCGCCGCGCGAGACGTCGGTCTTGAGACCCTTCTTCTCAATCCAGCTGACGATATGGCCGACGGCCTCGTCGCTGGCGCTCTGCTTTAAAATCGCAATCATGGTGTGCCTCTCACCTCGATGGATAGCTCTTGCAAAAACGGCCCGCATCGCGAGCCGTGTACATATGGTGCATGAGAGTTTATACTATCTGACTCGCTTTTGCCTTCTAAAGTGGGCCGTTGCGCCGCGTCTTCCTCGGAATTGCAAAGCTTTTTCTATTCTTTTGTTAGCCCGTGGCGCACTTGGGTATAATGCCAACCGTTCGCCCTATTAGCTCAGGGGATTAGAGCGTCTGCCTCCGGAGCAGAAGGCCGTTGGTTCGAATCCAACATGGGGCACCCTCGAACGTAAGACCGTCCGAACCTCGCATGGTCCGGGCGGTTTTCTTATACCGACGCGACGTGATGGGACGTGGTATGGCAGCAACGGATATCGAGCGCGGACTCTCGACCGCCGAGGTCGAGGAGCGCATCGCCGCCGGTAAGATCAACCGCAACATGGAGCTCAAGACCAAGTCGGTCAAAGAGCTCATCATCGAGAACCTCTGCACGCTGTTCAATTTGATCAACGTGATCTTGGCGTTCCTGGTCATTTTGACCGGTTCGTTTAAGAATCTGACGTTCCTGTTCGTGGTGTTCCTCAATACCGCTATCGGCGTCATTCAGTCCATGCGTTCCAAGAAGATGGTCGATAAGCTCACGCTTCTGACCTCTAAGAAGGCCATCGCGGTGCGCGACGGTGCCGAGGTGGAGCTCGACTTGGACCAGATCGTGCTCGACGACATCATCCGCCTAGGGCGCGGCGATCAGATTCCCGCTGACGCCGTGGTGGTTTCGGGCGAGGCGCTCGTGAACGAGAGCCTGCTGACGGGCGAGAGCGACCTTATTAAGAAACAGCCCGGTTCCGAGCTCATGAGCGGCAGCTTTATCGACTCGGGCCTGCTGCGCGCCCGCGTGATCCATGTCGGCGCCGACAACTACGTGGCCAAAATTAATAACGAGGCCAAGTACGTCAAAAAGGTCAATTCCGAGATCATGAACGCGCTTAACGCCATCGTGCGCTTTGCGAGCATCATCATGATCCCGCTCGGTTTGGCGTTGTTTGCCTCGAGTGTGAGCGAGCTGTGGGATGCCGCGGGAACCCCGGGCGATAGCGCGCTTTCGTGGTGCTTCTCCGAGCTGTTGGCCGGTCATGTGCCTTCGTCGGCGCTGCTGTCCACGGTGGGCGCCCTGCTGGGTATGATCCCGCAAGGCCTGGTGCTGCTGACCTCGTCGGTGCTCGCCATCGCCACGGTGCGCCTGGCCCGCCGCAAGGTGCTGGCGCAGCAGCTCTACTGCATCGAGACGCTCGCTCGCGTCGACGTGCTGTGCCTGGACAAGACGGGCACCATCACGTCGGGCCGTATGGAGGTCGAGGGCACGTATCCGCTGCCTGTTGAGGGTGTTGGCTTTGGCGTGGACTCGGACGAGGCGGCTGTTCCCGTCGATACCACAGTGCTCGATTTTGCGCTGGCTAACGTGGCACGTGCGACTTCGGCCGATGCCAACGAGACCTGCCAGGCGCTGCTCAACTATTACGCCGATCGCCCGGTCGAGGTGTCCGAGCCGCTGTCGGTCATTCCATTCTCGTCGTCTAAAAAATGGAGCGGCGCTTCTTTTGCGCAGGGCTCCTACGTAATGGGCGCCGCGCAATTTGTGCTCTCTGATCGTGCGTTTGCCCAGGTCGAGAACCGTGTCGCCGAGCTTGCCGATACCTGCCGCGTGCTCGTGGTGGCGCGCGTGGACGGCTTTACGCCCGATGGGGATATGGTGGGCGAGGCCGAGCCCGTGGGATTTGTGACCATCCGCGACGAGATTCGTACCTCGGCGGCCGAGACCATCGGCTACTTTAACGAGCAGGGCGTGACCCTCAACGTGATCAGCGGCGATGACCCGCGTACGGTGTCGTCGATCGCGCGCGTGGTGGGCGTGCCGGGGGCGGACGCTTATGTGGACGCCACGACGCTCGATACGCCGGCCAAGCTCGATGCCGCAGTGGACCGCTACCATGTCTTTGGTCGTGTGACCCCGCAGCAGAAGCGCGAGCTCGTGCAGGCGCTCAAGCGCCGCGAGCACACCGTGGCCATGACGGGCGACGGCGTCAACGACGTGCTAGCGCTCAAGGAGGCCGACTGCTCCGTCGCCATGGCGGCCGGCTCCGATGCCGCGCGCAACGTGGCCGAGATCGTACTCGTCGACAACGACTTTGCCTCGATGCCCGCCGTGGTGGCCGAGGGCCGTCGCTCCATCAACAACCTGCAGCGTTCGGCCTCGCTGTTCCTGACCAAGACGCTGTTCTCGATGGGCCTGGCGGCGCTGTGCATCGCACTGCCGCCGTACCCCTTCGAGCCCATCCAGATGACGCTCATCAACTTCTTCTGCATCGGCGCGCCGGGCTTTGTGTTGGGCCTGGAGCCCAACAATGCTCGCGTGAGGGGATCGTTCCTGACGAACGTACTCAAGCGTGCACTACCGGCGTCGATTGCGGTCATTTTGGCTGCGGCGCTCGATATCTTTGTGGCGCGCGTGTTTGGCTTTAGCCAGCTTACGCTGTCTACGATGTGCCTGCTTACGTCGTGCGCGGCGAGCGTCAGCCTGATCTGGCGCATCTCGCAGCCTCTCACGCCCTTACGTGTGGTGCTCTTTGTGTTTGTAGTCGCCGGCATCTTGGTGGGCGTTATCGGATTCCCGGAGCTGCTGTCTATTGCCAACCTGTCGATGGGCCAGATGGTTATCTTGGCTGTCATCGTGGTCTTTACCTGCTCGGTGTTCTTTAAGCTCGCCACGATGATGGATTCGCTCAAGCCGCGTCGTCGTCATGCTGCAACTGGTTTTGGCCGCGGTGTGCGCGTCCACCTGGGTCGCGGTGGCGGCAAGGTGAGCTCGACGGGTTCGACGGCCGAGCGTTTTGCCAAGCGCTTCGCCGCCGACATGGCGCAGCGCCGCGAAGATCGCACCGCTCGCGAGGCCGAGGCCCGCGCACTCGAGGGAGTGGCCCAGGCCCAGCCCAAGAAAAAGAAGAGTACCGGAGCCAAGCGCTCTCGCGTGACCAAGTCCGCCCAAGGCATCAAAGTTTCGATGCCAAGCAAAAAGAAGAAGTAACTACGCGCCCTGGCGATGTTGAATTGGTGCCTTGCTCCTGTGGGGCCGTGGCGATGTTATGCTCTAACCTCGATTGTTTGAATTGCTTCGAAAAGAGGATGCCGTGATCTGCCCGCATTGCCTTAAGACTATCGAGGACGGCGCCTCGTTCTGCCCCTACTGTAACGCCTATGTGGGTCCGGGCGATGGTCCCGAGCACACCGAGTTCGTGTTCTGTGAGGGCTGCGGTGCCCGTCTTTCTCCGCATGATCGTACGTGCCCCAAATGCGGACGCCCCGCTCCGGGTATCCTCTCCGAGGACGCTGCCGCATCCGATCTGGCTGCGGGTCGCACGGCGGGCTTTCCGCGCCTAACGCAAGAGCAGATCGATACCGAGGTGCCGCATGCGCCCGCCTCGGCAGCCGCGGTTCTTTCGGACGCCGCCGACCCCAACGAGACCTGCGTGTTGCCGGCTTTCGATAAGGATTTCGGTATCCCCAAGGTCGATATTCCCACGCCCGTTTCCCTGCATGACGATGCTCAAAAACCCAAGCGCAAGGTGCATCCCGACGAGGACGCCTATCACAAGCACAAGCGTCATATCCCCAAGCCGCTCATTATCATCGCGGTCCTTGCCTTTGTGTGCGGTGGTGCCTATTGGTTCGTGACGACCGATCCCATGGGTGTTATGCCCGGCTTCTATGACCAGTTTGGTCAGGCCGCGCAGACGACCTTCCCTACGCGCCAAAAGGGTGAGGCGACTGAGGACGATACCAAGCAGGACGATTCTGCCGAGGTGGTCCAGGAAGAAACCGTGCTCACCGATGATCAGCTCTATACCAGGCTCGACGGTCTGTATCAGACCATCGTGTCCTACGGTGACGAGGAGCAGATCGGCGAGGTCATCGATTCTTTTAACAACGGCTATCTTCGAACGCCGCTGTCCACCCGTCAGGAGCTGTCGCAGAGTGCCTACGCCCTGCGCGACCAGATCAAAAAGACGCAAGATGAGCTTAACAACCTGAAAGTACAGGACGATACGGTCTATGCGGACGACATCGCCCACTTAAAGCAGCTTGCCGAGTGGATGTACGAGCGCGTCGACGTGATTTGCCAGAGCTGGGACATCTCGCTGGCCATTCCCGATGGCGAGTCGATGAGTTCCCACCAAAGCGAGATCCTGGCGCCCATCGCGCAGAGTGGCAACAGCGCGCTGAACCAGTACGACGCCAATGTGGGTTCCTGGAAGCCGCAGCAGCGTTCCTAAAATTAGTTCGCCATAGTCGGCATAACCTACGTGCGCAATTGATGTAAGCGTATGCTTATTGCTACAATTCGTACAAATATGCTTTAAACGCACGAGGAAGGAACCACATGTTTGGTTTTAAGAAAGAGCTCTACACGCCCGAGTATCAGCTTGCCGGCGACGAGTGCGCCGTTATCGAGACGTCGAAGGGTACCATCAAGGTCAAGTTTGACGGCGAGGGCGCTCCCATTCATGTCGCGAACTTCTGCGAGCTTTCCACGATGGGCTTCTATGATGGCCTTAAGTTCCATCGCTATGTGCCCGGTTTTGTCATCCAGGGCGGCGACCCCAATACCCGCGATATGTCCGGCGCCGACGTCGCCGCTGGTCTTGAGGGCCCCGACGGCATGCCCGGTACCGGTGGCCCCGGCTACTGCATCAAGGGCGAGTTTGCCACCAATCCGCGCAACAGCCATGTCGATGGTGCCCTTGCCATGGCACGCTCCATGGACCCCGATTCCGCGGGTTCGCAGTTCTACTTCTGCCTGGGCGCCCAGCATAACCTCGATTCCGGTTACACCGTCTTTGGTACCACGGTCGAGGGTCTCGATGTGATTTCGCAGCTGCGTGCCGGCGACGAGATCGTCCATGTCGAGATCGTTCACGAGTAAAGGGGACTTCCTTGAATAGCCAGCTGATCCAACAGGGCCGCGCCGCTTACCGCGCGGGTGATTTTTCCGCTGCAGCCCAGATGCTTGGGGCGGCAAAGACTCCCGATGAGATTATGGGCGAGGCCGATCACCTTCGTGGCAACGCCTTGATGCACCTGGGCATGTATGCCGAGGCCGCCGAGGCTTATGCTGCCGCCCTCAACGACGGCACCTACGGCAAGCGCGGCGCGCTGCTCACCAACCGCGGCAAGGCGCTCGCCGCCGTGGGCGACTACACGACGGCCGCCCAGGCGTTCTCTGCTGCTACGCAGGATGCTTCCTATGCCACGCCGTTCAAGGCCTATCTGGGCCTGGGCAATGCGCTGTTCCAGTCGGGCGATTATGCCAACGCGGGTACTGCCTTCCGTCAGGCTGCCATCGACGGCGCCAATCCGGCTCCTGCCGCCGCACTGGGCGAGCTTGGTCGTTGCTTCATTAAGCTCGGCCGTCCGGCGGATGCCGTGGAGACCTACCGCACGGCTATCGACTTTGCCGGCCCCCGCGACGACACGCGTGCGCTCAACGCCGGCATGGGTCAGGCACTTTCTGCCGCCGGCCGCCCCTCCGACGCACTCGACGCCTTTAACGCCGCTACTGCCGATGGCATCTACCAGCTCACCTCCGAGCAGGCCGATGAGCTTGCCCGCGTGCACGATTCGCTTGCCGCGCTGTCTGCCCAGACGGCTATGGCCACGGCTCCGGCGCCCGCGATGGACGCTCCTGCCGTCGATCCGCTCGATCCTACGGGCGCGACCGGTCAGTTTATGCCCGATCCCTCGGACACCGGCTTCTTTACGCTGTCCGAGTCCGAGATGGTCCAGCAGGACCGTCAGGATCGTAAGCAGGCCAAGGTCCGTCGTCGCCATCGCCATACGGGTCTTAAAGTCTTCATCGTGCTGCTTCTGCTTATTTTGATCGCCGCGGGCGGTCTGGGCTTTGCCTACACGCGCGGCTTTGGCTTCCCGTCTCAGGAGTCTGTCGTTACCGATCTGTTCCAGGCTGCCGGCGACGGTGACGCCGCAAAGGCCGAGTCTTGCCTGGCCTCGAGCCTGTCCGAGGACGCTAAGTCGATGATCATCTCCTCGATTCCGCAGGGTGCCACCGTGTCCGTCGAGGGCATGGATCAGTCCATGACCGAGACGACCGCCAAGGTGAAGGCATCGCTGTCCAAGGGCGGCGAGCAGGAGTACACCGTCAAATTCGTGCGCTCCGACAACCATATCGGCTGGGCCGTTTCTTCGCTCAATATGGATTTCTCGGCTGCTGACAACCAGTAGTGACCTTATGGGATTTAGCTTTGCCCGGCGCTTCACCGCAAGTGAGGTGCCGGGCTTGCGCTAGTATGATGAGCTAGTAGTTTTCCAGCAATCATCCAACACATCAGGAGTTGCGTTGTTTTCTTTGATGGATATGTTCTTCGGTAGCTATGCGGGCGATCTTGCCATCGACCTCGGCACCGCAAATACGCTTGTCTCCGTGCGCGGCAAGGGCATCGTCATTCGCGAGCCCTCCGTTGTCGCCATCGACAAGAACGACGAGCGCATCCTGGCGGTCGGTATCGAGGCAAAGCGCATGCTCGGCCGTACGCCCGGCAACATCGTGGCCGTTCGTCCCCTGAAGGACGGCGTCATCGCCGACTTCGATGTTACCGAGGCCATGCTTCGCTACTTTATCGACAAGGCGTCCGAGAAGCGCTATCCGTGGACTCCGCGTCCGCGTGTTGTCGTCTGCGTTCCCTCCGGTGTCACGTCGGTCGAGAAACGTGCTGTCTTTGAGGCCACGATTCAGGCCGGTGCCCGCCAGGCCTATCTGATCGAAGAGCCTATGGCAGCTGCTATCGGCGCCGACCTGCCCGTCGAGGAACCCACCGGCTCCATGGTCATCGACATCGGTGGCGGTACCACCGAGGTTGCCGTTATCGCTATGGGCGGCATCGTCGTTTCGCAGTCCATTCGTATTGCCGGCGACGAGTTCGATCAGGCCATCCTCACGCACGTTCGCGATGCCTACAACCTGGCCATCGGCGAGCGTACGGCAGAGGACATCAAGATCAAGGTCGGCTCCGCCGTGCCGCTCAAGGATGAGCTCGACGTCGAGGTCAACGGCCGCGACGTGATCACCGGTCTGCCCAAGACCGTGCGCATCGAGAGCGAGGAGATTCGTCGCGCACTCAACAAGCCGCTCGACGAGATGGCCAAGGCCGTCAAGGACGCACTCGACGCTACGCCTCCCGATCTTGCCTCGGACCTTATGTACTATGGCATTTTGCTGACCGGTGGCGGCGCGCTGCTGCGCGGTCTCGATGTGCGCCTGCGCGATGAGACCGGCGTTTCGGTCAACGTCAGCCCCACGGCGCTCGATAACGTTGTTAACGGCTGTGCCCGCGTGCTCGAGGCCAATGCGTTTGATGGCGGCTTCGTCCAGACCAATGCTTAATTTCCAAAAGGTGGATTCCATTTGGCACGATCTTCGGGTTTCTCCACAAATCTGAATACCAAGCGACAATCAACGGGTATGCGCCCGTTGATTGTTTTCAGCCTGATTTCGGTGTTGCTGCTCACGTTTTACATCCGCGAGGGCGAGGCGGGACCGATTCATGCCGTGCGTTCGGGCGTAACGACGATTACCTCGCCGGTGCGCTTTGTGGGTTCGGCTGTGGCGGCTCCCTTCAATGCGATCGGCAACGTGTTCTCTAACCTTACGGCGTCGCAGGACACGCTCGACGAGCTTAAGAAGCAAAACGAGGAACTGACCTCTAAGGTTGCCGAGCTCTCCGAGTCTCAAAAGACCGCCGAGCGTCTGGAGGGGCTGGTCGGCCTGCAGTCGACCTATAACCTCAAATCGACCGCTGCTCGTATCGTTGGTGCTTCCGGCGATGCCTGGACCTCGACCGTTACCATCGACAAGGGCTCTGCCGACGGCCTTACCATCAACATGCCCGTGACGAGTTCTGCCGGTGTTATCGGCCAGATCATCGAAGTCTCGGCCAAGACGTCCACCGTGCGCCTGATTGGCGACGAGAACTCGGGTGTGTCCGCCATGGTACAGGACACGCGCGCCCAGGGCATGCTGCAGGGTCAGGCTGACGGCACGCTGCGTCTTGAGTACGTGAGCGTCGACTCCGACGTTAAGGTTGGCGACATCATCGTGACCTCGGGCATCGGCGGTGTGTTCCCCAAGGGTCTACCGCTCGGCACCGTCTCGTCGGTTGAGAAATCGGCAAACGACGTGTACTACACCATTGTGGTGCGCGCTCAGACCACGGCCGAGAACAACGAGGAAGTGCTGGTCATTACCTCGCTGACCGATGAACAGTCGGCCTCGGATGAGGACGTGAGCACGGCCAACAGCACGCCGCAGGGAACGTCGCGCGATGCTGCAACCAAGACGAAGGACGAGAGCTCGGATGACAGTTCCGACACGTCCGAGACGACCGATTCTGGCTCGAACGAATAGGGGGCATGTCCATGGATCTACACGAGCAGGGGATGAGCTCCCGCACGTTTGTGATCGCCGCCATCGTGTGCGTGCTGCTGCAGGCAGGCCTGGCACCGCAGATCTCCATTGCGGGTGGTCGCGTCAACTTCATGATTATCTTGGTGTGCCTGAGTGTGTTCTCGGGCGACCCGACCCGTGCCGTCGTGTGCGGTTTTTGCAGCGGCTTGTTTTATGACCTGTCCGCTGCCGTGCCGGTGGGCATTATGTCGCTCCTGCTGACCGTGGGTTCTTTTGCCCTGGTGCACAGCGCCGTCGGTCAGACGGGCGGTACCCCAAGTGCGCGCGGCGTCACTGTGGGCGCCTTCGCGCTCGTCATTAATGTGATTTACAGCATCATCTTGCTGTTTATGGGTTTGGAGACGAGCTTTGTCGTGGCGATCTTCGGCCATGCGCTGCCGTCCTCGATCCTGACGGGTCTGGTTGCCATTCCGTTTTTGATGTCCGGCGTCGTGCCGCAGTCCGGCTATGGATTCTCCGCACGTGGCGGACGCCAGACGGGTATGCGCTTTAAGCCCAAGACCCGCAAGCTCAAATAGGGGAGGCCCGTAGATGTCTTCCCAGTTGACGGTTATTATCGCCGGTATCGTGCTAGTTGTGGCCATCGTGGTCGCACTGGTCATCATGCGTCGCGGCGATTCCCGTTTTACCTACGATACGCAGCATGGAACGACCCCGCGCGCCACCGAGGGCGAGGGCAATACCGCGGTGACCGCCTTTAAGGGCCGCTTTTCCATCCTCACCACGGGTGTGGGCGCGATGTTTGCGGCGCTCGCCGTCAAGCTGTGGGGCATGCAGATGGTCTCGTCGGACTATTACGAGAAGCAGGCCAATAGTAATCAGACTCGCACCGTTACCACTCCTGCTGTGCGCGGCCGCATCCTCGACCGCAATGGCGTGGCGCTTGTCCAGAACCGTCCCTCACTTGCTGTCGTGGCCTACCGCGACCTTGCCGAGGATGAGGTCCTGGTTCGCCATCTTGCCAACGTGCTTGGAATGCCTTACGTGGCGGTCCTTCGCAATATTCAGGACAATACAGAGGGCGCTCAGAGCCTGCATACCATCGCGACGGACGTCCGTCGCTCCACGGTTGCCTATATCAAGGAACACGCCGGCGAGTTCCCGGGCGTCAAGATTGCCGAGCGTACCGAGCGCCAGTATCCATACGGCGAGACGGCATGCCATATCTTGGGCTATACCGGCACCATTACCTCCGAGCAGCTCGAGGCCCAGAATAAGAAAACCTCTGGCGATGATGATGCTTCTGCTGGCAAGATTACGTACCAGTCGGGCGATATCGTGGGCCAGGCGGGCGTTGAGAGCTACTACGAAAACCTGCTGCAGGGTATTCGTGGCGAGCAGACCGTCAAGGTCGATGCCTCGGGCAATGTGACCGGTCAGGCCGGCGCCGTGCCCGCGAAGGCCGGCTCCGACATTAAGCTCACGCTCGACCTTAAGATCCAACAGGCCTGTGAGACGGCGCTGGCGAGCGCTATCGAGCTTGCCAAGACCACTGGCTACAGCAATGCCGGCAACGGCGCTGTGGTGTGTCTCGATCCCAACAATGGCGAGATCCTGGGCATGGCGAGCCAGCCCAAGTTCGATCCGTCCGTCTTTATCGGCGGCGTCTCAAATGACGTGTGGACCGAGCTCAATGATGACAAGGGTTCGCACCCGCTGCTCAACCGCGCCATTAGCGGACAGTACATGTCGGCCTCGACCATCAAGCCGCTCTCGGCACTGGCCGGTCTTGAGTTTGGAACCTACACTTCAACGCAGACAACCAACTGCACGGGTTATTGGACGGGTCTGGGCAAGGCTTGGGGCAAGCGCTGCTGGCTGACGTCTGGCCACGGCACCATGACGCTGCAGTCGGGTATCGCCAACTCGTGCGACCCCGTCTTCTACGACATGGGTAAGGCGTTCTTTTATGACGAGCAACATCCCGAGGGCCTGCAGGAGGTCTTTCGTCGCTGGGGCCTAGGCAAGACCTGCGGTATCGATCTGCCGAGTGAGGGCGCGGGTCGTATTCCCGATGCCGAGTGGAAAGAGTCGTACTTCACCGACGCCTCTGCCGAGGACCGCAAGTGGAATGCCGGCGATATGACCAACATTGCTATCGGCCAGGGCGACATCCTGGTGACGCCCCTGCAGATGGCGTGCGCCTATATGGGTCTTGCCAACGGCGGCAAACAGTACGTGCCTCACGTATTTTTGTCTGCCGTGTCGCGCGATGGCGACGGCGATGCCTATAAGTACAATGGCAAGGGCAAGAAGAAGCGCCTGGAGGCCAAGATCAACAGCGATTCGGATTTGGCTCTTGTTCGCAACGGCATGCACGACGTGATTTACACGGCATCGACGTCCCTGGCGGCGCACTTTGGCACCCTGACGCCGCAGGTATACGGCAAGTCGGGCACGGGCGAGAAAAGTGGCGAGGACGAATACGCGTGGTTCTGCGCCTATGCACCGGCCGATGATCCCAAGTATGTCATCGCTACCGTCCTGGAGCAGGGCGGCGGTGGCTCAGATACCGCGATGCATGTCGTGCGCGACGTGCTCGGCGTGATTTATGACGAGCCCGATACCTCTTCGGCCTCGGGCGATTCTTCGGTTCGATAGGAGGTTGCGATGGATTTTTCTCCGGCGGATCTGTTCCGTTCAACCAAGACCGGCTCTCGCAGCAGCCTGGACCGCGTCAACAAGCAACTTTCGGCCTCGCGCGGCACGTTTCGCCAAAAGGTGCATATCGGTGTGCTCGTGGCTACTGTGGCGCTCGTCGCCTACGGTGCCATCATTATCTGGTCGGCTTCGCAGTTTAAGGCCGATGCATCGTTTTCACGCCATCTTCTGGGAATTGGCATCGGGGCGGTGCTGGCGGTGCTGGTCTGGCGTACCGACCTGCGCGGTATTTCCAATTTCTCGACGGCGTTGCTCGTCATCGACCTGATCGTGATCTTCTCGCCCAAGATTCCGGGTCTGTCCTATACGGGCGGTCTGGGCATGACGGGCTGGATCAAGATTCCCGGTATCGGCTTGACGTTCCAGCCGGTTGAGCTTGCCAAGCTCATCACCATCTTCTTTATTGCTACGCTTGGTTCGCAGTATAACGGTCGCATCGATACCGTTCGCGACTACGTCAAGCTCTGCGGCATGCTGTCCATTCCGTTTTTGGCCGTCGTTGCCATGGGTGACCTGGGCTCGGGCCTGGTCGTGCTGGTTTCGGGCGCCATCGTCATCTGCATGAGCGGTGCACGCCGCGAATGGGTGCTGTCGACCCTGGCCCTGCTCGTGGGCCTGGTGGCCCTCGTCCTGGCGCTTGATTCGGTCTTTGATTCGTTGCTCGGCCACGATGTGCTCATCAAGCAGTATCAGATGAACCGTCTGACGGTCTTTATCGACCCCGATAATGCCGATTCGGACGATGCCTACAACCTGCAGCAGTCGCTTATCGCCGTTGGCTCGGGCGGCTTCTTTGGTAAGGGCCTGGGGCATGCGACGCAGTCGGCCGGCGGCTTTCTGCCTGAGTTCCACACCGACTTCGTCTTCGCCTTCCTGTCCGAGACCTTTGGCTTTTGCGGTTCCTTTTTGCTCCTGTGCCTCTACGTGCTGCTGATCTTTTCGACGATTCGCGTCGCCTTTAAGTGCGAGTCGCTGTTTTTGCGTCTTTCGTGTGTGGGCATCGTTGGCATGTGGGCGTTCCAGACTTTCGAAAACATCGGCATGTGCATCGGCATGATGCCGATTACCGGTATTCCGCTACCGTTTATTAGCTTCGGTTCGTCTTCGATGATGATTCAGCTGCTGACGGTGGGTATCGTACAATCCATATGGCGGCATCGTTCGGGCGCCGCGTAACCGCTGGAGGGGTTTGCTATGAAAATTCCCGTAGATAAGCTGACCCGCGCTTTTAAGATGGGCGCGTCCGTTAAGAAGGATTCCGATACGCCGGTGCGCGTCTCGGTCTATCTGGATTCGTCCGCCTCGCGCTTTCTGGCCGAGACGGTGCGTGACGCCTTTGTGCCGCAGACGACCTCGGGCATTGTGCGCGTCGAGCGTCTGGGGGAGGAGCGAATTGCTCCAAAGACCGATACCGATGTGGTGCTGGTGCTCTCGTGTGGTTCCGACCGCTTGGAGAGTGCCGTGCAGGAGCTCGTGATCGCCGGCGCGCCCGTGTGCGTGCTTGCCGAGTCTGCTGTGGAGGTGCCGTTTATCGAGGAGTCCACGCCCATGCTCGGCGTGGTAGCGGCAATCGATAAGACGTATCTGCTCGAGACGCTTGCCCGCTGGATTCTCGATCGCACCGACAAGGAAACGGCTTTTGCGGCGAACTTTGCCTTCATGCGCATCGCGGCGGCCAACCGTATCATCACCTCGTGCGCGCTCACCAATATGGCGACCGGTGCACTGGTGTTTTTGCCGGGCGCCGATTATCCCGTTATGGCGCTGGCGCAGGTGGGCATGCTCTTTGAGCTCGCTGCCGTCTTTGGACGCGGCATTAAACCCGAGCGTGGCTACGAGGTCGCGGGCGTGCTTGCCGGCGGTCTTGTGATTCGCGCGGTCACCCGCGCGCTCGTCAAGCAGACGCCGCATATTGGGTTTGCCGTCAAGGCGCTCACTGCTGCCGCGGGCACCTATGGCATGGGCCGTGCGCTCGTTTCGCTCTACGAGCGCGATGTCGACTACAGCCGTGCCAATGAGGTGGTCACTGCCACGTTTTCCCGCGTTCGCGATCTTGTGACCACGGTCGCGGGCGCTACCCGTCCTATGGCGTCCTACCAGGACGCATCAGATCTCGCTGCTTAGGGGTTTTCCGTTGCGCGTTCCGTACCAAGATTGTTTTCATTTAATTGAGCCGTTGCTCGCCAAGGTCGAGAAGCCGAGCCGCTATATCGATCACGAGTGGGGCACGCTTTCCAAGGCCGATGCCGAATACCGTTGCTGCCTGATCTACCCGGATGTGTACGAGGTTGGTCTGCCCAACCAGGGCATCGCCATCCTCTACAACATCCTTAACCAGGCCGAGGGCATCTCCTGCGAGCGCGGCTATGTGCCGTGGCCCGATATGGGTGACGCCATGCGCGAGGCGGGCATTCCACTGCTGTCGCTCGAGGGTGCAGCGCCGGTCGCTTCGTTTGATATCGTCGGCCTGCATGTGCCGCACGAGATGGCGGTGACGAACTTCCTCGAGGCTCTCGACCTCGCTGGCATTCCGCTGTTAGCGGCCGACCGAGGTGAAGACGACCCCATCATCATCGCCGGCGGCCCCTCGGTGTACAACCCCGAGCCGTACGCGGCCTTCTTCGATGCCATCCTCATCGGTGAGGGCGAGGAATCGCTGCTCGAGACCTGCCAGCTGCATCGCCGCCTGCGTGACGAAGGAGTCCCGCGCGCGCAGATTGTTGAGCAGCTTGCATCCATTGCCGGCAACTACGTGCCGTCACTCTATGAGGTTCGTCATGACGAGCCCTGCTCGCCGCATGGCTACACCGTGCCACGTGAGGGCAAGGATGCGCCGACCGTGGTCTACAAGCGCGTCGTCGAGGATTTCGGCGCCACGAATCCGCTGTCGCAGTCGTGCGTGCCCTATGCGCAGCTGGTTCACGACCGCCTGTCTATCGAGATCCTGCGCGGCTGCGCCCGCGGCTGTCGTTTTTGCCAGGCCGGCATGACGTATCGCCCGGTGCGCGAGCGCTCGACCGACCAGATCGTCTCGTCGGTGATTCAGGGCCTGGAAAAGACTGGCTATGACGAGGTGTCGCTGACCTCGCTCTCCACGACCGACCACTCCTGCATTCGCGACGTGCTCGGCAGGCTCAACCGTCGCCTGGAGGATACGGGTATTCGCGTGTCTATTCCGTCGCAGCGCCTGGATTCGTTTGGCGTGGATATGGCCGAGTCGGTCGCCGGCGAAAAGAAGGGCGGACTGACGTTCGCGCCCGAGGCCGGCAGCCAGCGCATGCGCGACATCATTAACAAGAACGTGACCGAGGAGGACCTGGACCGTGCGGCCAAGGCGGCCTTCGAGGCCGGTTGGAACCGCATGAAGCTCTACTTTATGATGGGCCTTCCCGGCGAGCGCGATGAGGACATCGTGGCCATCGCCAATCTGGCCGATCACGTGCTGGAGCTCGGTCGTTCCGTGGTGCCCAAGGCTCGTCGCGGCTCGATTTCGGTGTCGATCTCGGTTTCGGTCTTTATCCCCAAGGCTGCCACGCCGTTCCAGTGGTGCCCGCAGCTCGACTACGACGACGTCAAGCGTCGCCAGAAGCTGCTTATCACGAGCGTTCGCAACCGTGCCGTCCGCGTGCATTACCACGATGCCGAGACCTCGCTCATCGAGGCCGCGCTTTCCCGCGCCGGTCGTGACATGACGCCCGTCATCATCGATGCTTGGCGCTCGGGCTCTCGCTTTGACGCCTGGGTAGAGCATTTCTCGCTCGATAACTGGAAGGAAGCTGCTGCCAAAAACGGCATCGACCTCAATGAGCTCGTGCACCTGCCCTACGAGTTGGACTGGCGCCTGCCGTGGGAGCACGTGAGCCCCGGCTGCACGCGCGGCTTCCTCGAGCGCGAGTACCGTCGCTCGCTCGAGGGCGTCACGACTCCCGACTGTACCCGCACGTCGTGCACCGGCTGCGGGATCTGCCCCACGCTCCACGCCAAGAATGTATTGATGGGTGATCGCGCATGAGTGAGCGCCTGACCGACAACCCCTCGCTCTTTAGACTTCGTGTTCGCTATGGCAAGCGCGATCGCCTTAAGTACCTGGGCCATCTCGAAGTAATCCATACCATTGAGCGCATCGTGCGCCGTGCGGGACTTCCCTATGCCGTCACGCAGGGCTTCTCTCCGCACATGCGCGTGGGCTTCTCTTCGGCGCTGCCGGTGGGTACGTCGTCGACCTGCGAGTGGTATGACCTGTTTATGACCGAGTTCGTGGCGCTCGACGAGGCGTTTGGGCGCCTGGCTGCGGCGTCTCCGGCCGATCTGGCGCCCATCGAGGCGGCGTACATCGACGTGCGCACGCCGGCGTTGACGGCGCAGCTCACGCGCCTGTCGTATCGCATCGACCTGCACTTGGATCCCGAGGCGCCCGTAAGCGCCGACGAGGTGCGTCGTGCGATCGACACGCTGCGCGCGGGCCACGGCATCGACTACGCGCGCGGCAAAAAGAGCAAGCGCTTGGATTTGGATCACACGCTCGTGGGCTATGAGCTCACGGCGGGGGAGCGCCCGGACCATTTTGTGCTCATGCTCGACACCCATGCCGACAACGAGGGCTCCATGCGTCCGGAAATTTTGCTTTCTGCTGCTGATGTTTTGTTGCAGGGCTTGACCCCGGGCGTGGATGCACCTATTGTTTCCACCGGTATGCAAGACCTCGTGACCATCTGCTCCTACGATGTCGAGCGTCAGAATCAAGCATGCGAGGACGACGAGGGCCGACTCGTCAGCCCCATACCTGTGCGAACTTGTGGATTTGCTCCACATACTCGTTGACGGGGGTATTTTCGCCTGCTACTATATTCGGCTGTTGCACTAACTGATGCATGAAGGGCAAGTAAACATGTACGTAATCGTTAACACGGGCGGCAAGCAGTACAAGGTCGCCACCGACGATGTCATCACCGTCGAGAAGATCGAGGGCAATGAGGGCGACAAGGTCACCCTGCCGGTTATCTTCCTCAACGATGGTAAGAAGATCGTCACCGATCCCGACAAGCTGGCCAAGGCCAAGGTTACCGCTCAGATCGTTGAGCAGTTCAAGGGCGAGAAGCAGCTGGTCTTCAAGTTCCACAAGCGCAAGCGCTATCGTCGTCTGAAGGGTCACCGTCAGCAGCTCACCAAGCTGAAGATCGTGAAGGTTCAGGCTACCTCCCGCGCCAAGAAGGCTGTCAAGGCAGAGGCTGAGGCTGTTGCCGAGGCTCCCGTCGCCGAGTAGATTACACTCGTAACGAAAGAGTAGGTATACACAATGGCACACAAAAAAGGACTCGGTTCCTCCCGTAATGGCCGTGACTCCCGCGGTCAGCGCCTTGGCACGAAGCGCTATGCCGGCCAGACGGTAACCACGGGCACGATTCTCGTCCGTCAGCACGGCACGCACATCCACCCGGGTGAGAACGTTGGCCGTGGTAAGGACGACACGCTGTTCGCGCTGGTCGACGGTACCGTTGAGTTCCACAAGGGTATCAAGCACAGGGTCAGCGTACGCCCGCTCGCGAACGCGTAATTCACCCTTCATAGAGCACATATGTGGGAGGCACTTGAGTTTTAGGATTCAAGGGTCTCCCTCTTTTTTGTAGGAGGCGATTCTGTTGTCACAGTTCACCGATATCAGCCGCATTAACGTGTGCGGCGGCGACGGCGGAGCCGGATGCATGTCGTTTAGGCGCGAGGCATTTGTCCCCAAGGGCGGCCCCGATGGCGGCGACGGCGGTCGTGGCGGCAATGTCGTCATCCAGGCCGATGCTCAGCTGTCTTCGCTGATCGATTACCGCTTTAAGCATCACTTTCGCGCCGAGCGCGGCACGCACGGGCAGGGTGCCCGTCGTAACGGCAAGAGCGGCGAGGACCTGATTCTCAAGGTCCCTATGGGTACCGTGGTGCGCGAGCTCGATCCCGAGACGCAGACCCCGATGTTTGAGATTGCCGACCTGGTGCACGACGGCGAGCGCGTCGTCGTGGCGCCCGGCGGTGCCGGCGGTCTGGGCAACACGCACTTTGTGACGTCGGTGCGTCGCGCTCCGGCCTTTGCCCAGTTGGGCGAACCGGCCGAGGAGCACTGGATCGAGCTCGAGATGAAGCTTATGGCCGATGCCGCGCTCGTGGGCTTTCCCTCCGTGGGTAAGTCATCGCTCATCGCGCGCATGAGTGCCGCCCGTCCCAAGATTGCTGACTACCCGTTTACCACGCTCGTGCCGAACCTCGGCATGGTGCGTGCCGGTGAATATTCTTACGTCGTTGCCGACGTCCCCGGTCTTATCGAAGGCGCGAGCGAGGGTAAGGGCCTGGGTCACCAGTTCCTGCGCCACATTGAGCGTACGGCCCTGATCATGCACGTCGTCGACATGACGGGTGGTTTTGAGGATCGCGACCCGGTCGAGGATTACCACATCATCAACCGTGAGCTCGAGCAGTATGGCGCCGAGCTTTCGGAGCGTCCGCAGATCGTCGTTGCCAACAAGTGCGATGCGCCGGGCACGGCCGACAAGATTGCCGACCTCAAGCGCGCAGCGCTCGACGACGGACATATGTTCTTTGCCGTGTCTGCCGTGACGGGCGCCGGCCTCAACACGCTGATGCTTGCCGTGGGCGAGCAGGTGGCTAAGCTGCGCGCCGAGTTGGCTGTCTCGGATGAGCCGGTCGTTCTGCGCGACGATGAGTGGGAGCGCCGTCGCCTGCAGCGTGAGAAGCGTTTCCGCATTGTTCAGGAAGAGCCCGGTGCCTTCCGCGTGGTCGGTCGTGCCATCGAGCGCATGGTCATCCAGACCGACTGGGAAAACGAGGAAGCCGTCATTTACCTGCAGCATAAGTTTGCGCGTATGGGTGTTGACGACGCGCTCGAGAAGGCCGGTTGCCGTGCGGGCGACGAGGTCCGCATTTGCCAGCGCGCCTTTGACTTTGAGGGCGCCGAGGACTTCTCGGAGTACGAGGAGCTCGAGGATGCTGGCGAGGACGTTGCCGTTGAAGCCATTGACGTGGCCGATGCTGCGGATGAGGGAGTCGAGGTTGTCGATGCGGCGGATGCCGCGGGCGATGCCGAGACCTCGGAGGGCGAGTAAGCCATGTCGCTGCGCGGTGGAATCGGTCTGCCCGAGCTTCCTCTAGAGGACGGGCAGGAGTTTAGGCTCGGCATTATGGGTGGCACCTTTGATCCCATCCATTACGGGCACCTGGTGACCGCCGAGCAGGCGCGCGAGTCGCTCGACTTGGACGCTGTGCTCTTTATGCCGGCGGGCTCTCCTGCCTTTAAGCTTGACAAGCCGGTGACGCCTGCCGAGGACCGTTATGCCATGACGGTCCTCGCCACCGCCGCGAACCCGGCCTTTTTGGCGAGCCGGTTCGAGATCGACCGTCCGGGTGTAACCTATACGGCCGATACGCTTCATGCCCTTCGCGACTTTTACCCGTCGCAGGTAAAGCTCTACTTTATTACGGGCGCCGACGCGATTATCGATATTGTGACTTGGCATGATGCCGAACGAATCGCTGAGCTTGCTACCTTTATTGCGGCGACGCGACCGGGCTTTGATATCGATACGGCGCGTGCCCGAATCAAAGAGTCGGGGCTGCCGTTCGACGTGCGCTATATTCAGATTCCGGCGCTGGCGATCAGCTCGACGAACATTCGCAAGCGTGTTGCCCGCGGTATGAGCGTGCGCTATCTTACGAGCGAGTCCGTGCTCGGCTACATTCGCAAACGCAGGCTATATGCCGATTTGGGCCAAGAAGATTTTGAGTGATGGGGGTCTACGTTGTCGGTAGAGGATCAGTTTGAGGGCGATGAGCGCGCGCTGCTCAAGCGCATTCAAGAGCTGCTCGATGTTCGCATGAAGGATAAGCGCAAGCGCTATGTGCATTCGCTGGGTGTTGCCGAGACCGCACTTCATCTGGCCGAGGTCTACGGCGTTGACCGCTTTGATGCCGCTGCTGCCGGTCTGATCCACGACTGGGACAAAGTGCTCTCCGACGACGAGCTGGTTACGCGCGCTCTGCATTACGGCATTAAGATTGCCGGCTCTCCTTCCGCCGCGACGCCGCTTTTGCATGGCCCTGTTGCCGCCTATGAACTTCCGCAGCTTTTTCCCGAACTGTCGCCGGCCGTTTTCCAGGCTGTCGACCGTCATACCGTGGGTGCCTGTGACATGACGCCGCTCGATATGGTGGTCTTTGTGGCCGATGCCATCGAGCCCAACCGCCACGGCGACTATGCGCATGCCCTGCGCGAGATGGTGGGGGAGTCGACGCTCGATGAGTTGTTCTTCTCCTGTTTTGCGCAGGGTCTGGTCTATGTGATCCAGTCCGGGCGCTATCTTTATCCCACGGCTATTACGATTTACAACCATTACGCCCAGCTGCGCTAGCTCGGGCTGTCTAGAAAGAGGTATTCCATGGCCGACGAGACCATGACCGGCGAGCAGATTCTTGAAGGTGTGGAGCACAAGAGTTTCGTTGCCACGTCCGACCGCACTGCCGCCTCGCTGTCCGCGAGCGGTGTCGCTGCCGAGGATGTCGCCCGCGCCGCCGCGCAGGCCGCCTACGACAAGAAGGGCGAGGACGTTCAGGTGCTCGACCTGACCGAGCTTTCCGACGTATGCGACTACTTTGTGCTTGCCACCGGTACCAACAACCGCCAGGTCGATTCTATCGTCGACGAGATCGAGGAGAAGGTCGCCGAGGCTTGCGGCGAGCACCCGTTCTCCATCGAGGGTCGCGAGCAGAAGACTTGGATGCTCATGGACTACGGTTCGGTTGTCGTCCACGTCTTCACTCCCGAAGCCCGCGACTTCTACTGCCTCGAGAAACTCTGGGGCGACGCCCCCCAGCTCCCCCTCAACCTCCTCTAAATGATTTTTCTGGGACGGGGATAAAAAAATCATTCCTACCGTTCACCGAACCGCTCATCTTTGTTGGGCGGTTCGGTTTTTTCTTTTTCCTCCTTTTGTATGCTGTAGCTATTGCAGACTCGGAAGGGAGGGCTTCGATGACTCGCGTTGCCCGTGTGTTATCCGAACTCGGCCATTATCACGTCATGCTCAAGGGTTGTGCCGCCCAGCTGATCTTTGAGGACGATGACGACCGCCTTTATTTTCTCAATCTATTAAATAGGCGATTTAGGTCCGCTCACATTCGTTTGCTGGCCTGGTGCCTCATGGACAATCATGTTCACCTGCTGTTTGATGACCCCGATAATCAGATGAGCGTTTCCATGCATGCGATTGATACGGCATATGCGAAACACTTTAATCAAAAAACCGGTCGCCGCGGACCGGTGTTCCAGGAACGATTTAAGAGCGTGATCATTTCTGACGATGAGCAGCTGCTCCGTTGCGTTCGATATATCCATGACAACCCTGCAAAGGCTGGAATTTCTTCTGCTCCTCTTTATCGTTGGAGCAGCTTCCACGAGTATTTCTCTCATCCCGAGATTTGCGATTGTGACGGTGTCCTCGATCTGTTTGGGGGTACGGAGGCGTTTTATCTTGCGAGCACCGACGGCAAACCTAATTCCTATTTTATGCCCGAAGGTAAGCATATTTCCGATATGGATGCGCTAGAAGTTGCCCAGGCTCTTTTGGATCCGCATGAGCCTTATCAACTTAAATCTTTGCCGAAATCAGAGCGTAATCGTCTTCTGGCAGTGTTGAGGCATCGGGGGTTTACGATTGACCAGATTGCGCGCCTGACGGGAATCGGGACCAATATCATTCAAAGAGCGAAATGACGCTCCAAATGATTAAAAAATCCCCGTCCTAGAATAATCATTGGGAGGAGAAGCGGGATTGGCGGCCGAAGGATAGGGCGGTGTCGCCGAACTTGTCTCGGACGGCGTCGATGGCGACCGAGAGATCGCGACGGTCGCTGGATTGGGCTCCGCGGTCGTCGATTTCGCAGAACAGGTCGGTCTGGATACCGCCCTGATGGTCGAAGTCGCTCATGCCGACGCCCGCCAGGCGCACATGCATCCCTTCCTGCCAGATGTTGTCGAGCAGTTCGAGCGCCACCGCCACAAAGATGTTCTCATCGTCGGTCGGATGGGGCAGCCGGCGCTGTGCCGAGCGACCGCTTCCATACGAATACTTGAGCTTGAGCGTTACCGTGCCGCCCGTCAGTCCCTGACGGCGCAGGCGGCGTCCAACCGACTCACCCAGCAGCGCAATCGCCGCTTCGATGTCCCCGCGCTCAGTCAAATCTTTCGCAAAGGTGCGTTCATTGCTGACCGACTTGACCTCGCGCCCTTCATCGAGACTCGTGACTTCGGAGATTTCGAGTCCCAGCGCACGCTGGCGCATGCGTTCGCCGTTGACGCCAAAAATAGAGGCCAAGGTGGATTCCGGTGCACGTGATAGCTCGCCGAGCGTGTAGATGCGCATGCGGCGCAGTCGCTCCTCGGCCGAGCGCCCGATGCCGCTCATGGCATATACCGGCAGCGCGGCCAAAAAGCGCTGCTCGGTTCCGGGGCGCACGATGGTCAGCCCAAACGGCTTATCCCGCTCGCTTGCGATCTTTGCGACCGTCTTGTTGCAGCCTACGCCAATGGAGCACGTCACTCCCAGCGCTGCCACGCGGTCGCTTATACGCCGTGCAACCAGCAGCGGGTCCTCGGGCGCAAAGCGACCCGGTGTGATATCGATAAAGGCTTCGTCGATCGATACGCGCTCAACGCGCGGCGTCTCCTCGGCAAGAATCGCCATGACCTGCGCGCTCACCTCGCGATAGCGATCAAAGTGCCCGTGCGTCCAAATGGCTTGCGGGCACAAGCGCCGTGCCTCGGCTGAGGGCATGGCGGAGTGCACGCCAAAGCGACGTGCCTCGTAAGAACAGGTGGACACAACGCCGCGGGAATCGGCGTCTCCGCCCACGATGAGCGGCTTTCCGCGCCATTCGGGATGATCGAGCATCTCCACGCTCGCAAAAAACGCATCGAGGTCCATCAGGCCCACCGCCGGACCCGTCCAGGGAGGCGGCGTGACGCCCATGGCATCCTCATAACCGTATGTATGTTCGCGTCTTTCCATGTCATGAGTATACCGCGCAGCTCATGTGGGGTGCGTGTATGTGCTTGCAAATCCCGAATTCTTGTCTAAGATATGGATTTGCCCTCGACTACACCGAAGAAGTTGGTCTCACGGACTTCACCTGCCCGCGTCGATGGCGTATTATGTTCAACTGTTTGTTTGTAGTTGCAGCCTAAAGCTGCTTGGTTGGAGGAGTTTCCTTTGGCAGTCAAGATTCGCCTTGCTCGTCACGGCGCTAAGAAGCGTCCGTACTACCGTGTCGTCGTCGCCGATTCCCGCGCCCCGCGTGACGGTCGTATCATCGAGGAGGTTGGCCGCTACAACCCGATGACCGCCCCCAAGACCATCAACCTCGACCTCGAGAAGATCGCCGACTGGCAGTCCAAGGGCGCTCAGCTCACCGACGCCGTCGCCGCTCTGGTCAAGGCCGCCAACGAGGGCGAGAAGACCGAGACCGTCGTCAAGAAGTCCAAGAAGCAGCTCGCCAAAGAGGCCGAGGCCGCTAAGGCTGCCGCTGAGGCCGCTGAGGGCGCCGAGGAGTAAATCGTGCCTGAGGTTGACGCTGCACAGCTCGAGGGTGAGGCAATGCTCTCAGATCGCATCGCCGATCTCGTCGAATATCTCGTTGTTCAGATCGTCGACGACCCGGATTCCGTGAGCCTTGAGGTCATCGATGGTGACGACGCCTCCACGATTGAGGTTTCGGTCGCCGAGGATGACGTCGCTAAGGTCATCGGCCGTCGTGGCCGTACCATCAAGGCCATTCGCACGCTCGCCCGTGCACTGGCCGCTCGCCTCGACACTGCTGTCGAGGTAGAGGTTCTGGGCTAGGACCTTGAGGTCCCAGTACAAAAACATCGCCCGTGTGGTCAAGCCGCACGGAAGGAAGGGGGAGGTCCTCGCGCAGCCGCTGCGGGGGCTTCCTTCTGTATTAGAGCCGGGTATGCGCGTCGCCCTGACGCCGCCGGCGCTCAAGCGCGACCGCTTTTGCACGGTCGTGTCCGTCACCGATACGGGCGATGGCGATCTGGTCTCGTTTGAGGGCATTGACGACTTGACGGCCGCCGAGGGCATCACGGGATGCTATGTGTTGGCAAATCGTGACGATTTTGAGCTCGATTCACTCGACGCCGCCTATTCCGACCTGATGGGTCGCGAGGTGGTCGACGAGCGCTTCGGTTCACTCGGTACGATCGTCGAGATCATGTCGACGCCCGCTAACGATGTTTGGGTTGTCGAGGGCGATCGGTACGGCGAGGTACTGATTCCCGTGATCGAGCAGGTTGTGCTCGATCTTCCCGACACAGGAACAATTTCCGTCCACGTTATGGACGGCCTGATCGATATGGACAAGTAGGGAGGACAACATGCTGATTGAGACCCTTTCGGTCTTTCCCGAGATGTTTGAGCCCGTCATGTCCACATCGATTTTGGGCCGCGCCCGCAAGGCCGGCCTTTTTGATTTTAAGGCGTATAACCTGCGCGACTGGACGCACGACCGCCATCGTACCGTCGATGACGAGCCGTACGGCGGCGGGCAGGGCATGCTCATGAAGGTCGAGCCTATCGCCGAGGCCATCGAGGCCATTAGCGCGGAGGGCCCCAAGCCGACGGTGGTGTTCTTCACCCCGTGCGGCGAGCCTTTTATGCAGCATGTGGCCGAGCGCCTGCTCAAAAGCGAGCGCCTGCTGTTTGTGTGCAGCCGTTACGAAGGTGTCGACGAGCGTGCCTATGCGTATGCCGACGAGCGCCTGTCGATCGGCGATTACGTGCTCACGGGCGGCGAGCTTCCCGCTATGGTCGTTGCCGATGCCGTCGTACGCCTGATCCCCGGCGCCCTTGGTGACGAGATGAGCAACGTGGACGAGTCGTTCTCGACCGCCGAGGACGGAGGCCTGCTCGAGTACGCGCAGTACACCCGCCCCGCCGAGTTCAACGGCGAGGGCGTGCCGCCGGTGCTCGTGAGCGGCGACCATGCCAAGGTTGACGCCTGGCGCCGTAAGAATGCCATCGAGCGCACCTGCCGCTGGCGTCCCGACCTGATCGAGACGGCGCGGCTTACGCCCCAGGAGCGCGCATACGCGCAAGATTTGCTTTCCGGAAGGGGTGAATAGAATGGTGGATGATAAAGGGCGTCAACGGGTTCACCTCGAACATGATTTTGGCGAAAGGTCCGTTTTCACTTTACGTGGTGCTCTGGAGTGGATTTTAGTCATTCTTATCGCGCTCGCCGCCACCTTCTTGATCCGCACCTTTGTGGTCGAGCCCTTTGTGGTACCCACCGGCTCCATGGAGGACACGATCGAGATTGGCGACCAGATCCTGGCACAAAAGGTGAGCCTCGAGCTCGGTCAGCCCGTCAAACAGGGTGATATCGTGGTGTTCCATAATCCCGATGCCACGTCCGAGCATGACGTGCTGGTAAAGCGCGTCATCGCCACGGCCGGTCAGACGGTCGACCTTCAGGACGGCAAGGTCGTCGTCGACGGCCAGGCGCTCGATGAGGACTATACGACCGGCATGAGCTGGCCGCTTTCGGTCCAGGCGCCCGCCGCCCAGGTGAGCTATCCCTACACCGTCCCCGACGGCTGCGTGTGGGTGATGGGCGACAACCGCGAGAACTCAGCCGACTCACGCTACTTTGGTCCCGTTGATCGCTCTGATTTGATCGCCGTGGCGCTCGTGCGTTACTGGCCGCTTAACCGTCTGGGCGCTATCGACTAAAACCGCTATAGTACAGTACCTAACCGTGTAATCGTTTCGACGAGGGGATATTAGAGGCATGAACGCTTCATCGCTTTCCTTCCAAGACATCATCCTGCGCCTCCAGCAGTACTGGGGCGAGCAGGGCTGCGTTATTATGCAGCCCTATGACTCCGAGGTCGGTGCCGGTACCTTCCACACCGCGACCACACTGCGCTCGCTCGGTCCCGCCGAGTGGCGCACCTGCTATGCTCAGCCTTGCCGCCGTCCCGCCGACGGCCGCTACGGCGAGAACCCTAACCGCATGCAGCACTACTATCAGTTCCAGGTGCTCATCAAGCCGTCGCCGGTCAACGCCCAGGAGCTCTACCTGGGTTCGCTGGCCGCCATTGGCCTGGACCCCAACGACCATGACGTCCGCTTTGTCGAGGACGACTGGGAGAGCCCGACCTTGGGCGCCTGGGGCCTTGGCTGGGAGGTCTGGCTTAACGGTATGGAGGTCACGCAGTTTACATACTTCCAGCAGGTGGGCGGTATCGAGGTCGACCCCGTGCCCGTCGAGATCACCTATGGCCTGGAGCGTATCGCCATGTACGCCCAGGGCGTCAACTCCGTTTACGACCTAGTGTGGAGCTACCTGCCCGACGGTACGCCCATGACTTACGGCGACGTGTTCCTCGAGAACGAGCGCGAGTTCAGTGCCTATAACTTTGAGGTTGCCAACGTCGAGATGATGCGTCAGAAGTTTGACGACTACGAGGCCGAGTGCCATTCCTGCCTGGAGCGCAAGCTGCCGCTGCCCGCATACGACTGCGTCATGAAGTGCAGCCACGCTTTCAATCTGCTCGATGCCCGCGGCGCCCTGTCCGCGGTCGAGCGTGCCAACTACATCCTGCGCGTCCGCGCCGTCGCCAAGGCGTGCTGCGAGGCCTACATGGCCGAGGTCGCCGGAGTGAACGAGAATGCCGACCAGGAAGGCGAGGTGGCGTAAGCCATGGCAGACGCTAAGGATTTCCTGTTTGAGATCGGTACGGAGGAAATGCCCTCCGCGCCGCTGAACAATGCCGTCAAGCAGCTTGGCACCATGATCGCCAAGGGTTTAGACGATGCTGGCCTGGCCCACGGCGAGGTCCGTGTGATTTCGAGCCCGCGTCGCCTGGCTGCGCTCGTGGCCAATGTCGCCACTGCGACCGACGAGGTCCACGAGGTTAAGCGCGGCCCCGCGGCCAACATCGCGTTCGACGCTGACGGTAACGCCACTAAGGCCGCCCAGGGCTTTGCCCGCAAGTGTGGTGTGGCTGCCGAGGATCTGGTCTGTCGCGAGGACACCGACGGCCGCGAGTACGTCTTTGCCGAGAAGAATATTCCTTCCGCACCGGCTACGCCGATTCTGACCGCTCTGTGCGAGAAGACCATCGCCGGCCTGCAGTGGCCCAACTACCGCTCTCAGCGCTGGGGTCACGAGCACGCCACCTTCGTGCGCCCGGTCCGTTGGATCTGCTGCCTTCTGGGCGAGGACGTTGTGCCCGTGTCGTTTGCCGACGTGACGAGCGGCAATACCACGCGCGGCCATCGCGTGCTTGGCCCCGGTGACCACGTTGTCGCTAGCCCCGCCGCCTACGAGCAGGTGCTCGAGGACGCCGGCGTGCTTTCTGCCGAGCGCCGTCGCGAGGCCATCCTTGCCGGTATCTCCGAGGTCGAGGCCGTTCGCCCCGGCTGCCATGTCGATACGCCCAAGAAGGTCTTCGAGGAGGTTATCAACCTCTGCGAGTGGCCGACGGTGCTCGTCGGTACCTTCGATGAGGAGTTCCTCAAGGTCCCGCACGAGATCATCTGCGAGTCCATGCTCACCAACCAGCGCTACTTCCCGATCTATGACGGCGAGGGCAAGCTGACGCGTGAGTTCGTGGTCGTCTCCAACAGCAAGCCCGAGAATGCCGAGCGCGTGATCGACGGCAACGAGCGCGTCGTGCGCGCCCGTCTGGACGACGCCAAGTTCTTCTACGAGGAGGACCTGAAGATCTCCCTCGACGAGTTCCGTGAGCGTCTGGCCAAGGTTGCCTTCCAGGAGAAGCTCGGTAGCGTGCTCGCCAAGTCCGAGCGCATCGAGCAGCTCGCGCTCGCTATCGCCCGCGAGGCTCACCTGGGCGCCCATCTTGCCGCCGACGCTGCTCGCGCCGCACACCTGTGCAAGGCAGACCTGGTGTCCAACGCCGTCGTCGAGTTCACGAGCCAGCAGGGCGTGATGGGCGGTTATTACGCGACCGCGATGGGGGAGAACGACGAGGTCGCCCATGCTATTCGCGATCACTATCGTCCCCGTTTTGCCGGTGACGAGCTGCCCGAGGGCACCGCTGGCTGCATCGTGGCCTGCGCCGACAAGCTCGATACCATCGCCGGTATCTTTGCCATCGGCGAGCCCCCGACCGGCTCCTCCGACCCCTACGCGCTGCGTCGTGCCGCTATCGGCATTATCAACATCCTGCGCGACCGTCTGCCGATCGACCCCACGTCGCTCATCGACTTTGCCCTCGAACTCTACAGTGAGCAGGGCATTGAGTTCGACGCCGCCGAGGTCGCCCAGCAGGTTCGTGACTTCTTCCATGGCCGCCTGGTGAGCATGGCCCGCGACGAAAAGATTCCGGCCGATACCGTCGCCGCCGTCTCCGCGGTGCACATCATCGCCCCGTCCGTCTTCTTCGCCCGCTGCGCCGCCCTCGACGAGGCCCGCAAGAACGACGCTGAGACGTTCGACAACCTGGCGACCGCCTATGCCCGCGCCGCGCATATCTCCAAGCCCGAGCTGGGTGCGGAGTATGACCGCAGCCTGATGGGCGAGGTCGAGCTTGCGCTCGCCGACGCCTCCGAGGCTGCTCAGACCGCCGTCGATGCCGCCCTTGCTGCCGAGGACTACCCGGCCGCATTTGCCGCCCTCGCCGCCCTGCGCGCGCCCATCGACCGTTTCTTCGATGAGGTCATGGTCATGGACAAGGACGAGCAGCTTCGCGATAATCGCCTTAAGCTGCTCAACCTCTTCGAGGCCGTTTTCTCCGGCATTGCCAACATCGGTGAGCTTGCCCGCAAAAAGTAAGCCAGCCTGCGCATAAGCGCAAAAGGAGCCCCGCATGGATTGCCCGGTCACCGCTCGTCCCACCGTTATCGTTATCTCCGACTCGCTCGGCGATACCGCTTGTGAGGTGGTGCTTGCGGCGTCCGGGCAATTTGATGAAGGGGCTTTTCGCGTTTTGCGCCTGCCCAAGGTGACCTCCGTGGAGCAGGTCAAGTCATTTGTGGGGCCGCGCGTCGATGCTGACCATCGCGATGTCGCCGTGTTCCATACCATTGTCGATCCGGCGCTTCGCGCCCGCGTGCTCGATTACCTGGGTATGCTGCATATCCGTTCGGTCGACCTGATCGGCCCGACGCTTGCCGTGCTGTCGTCGCTCATCGGTGTGCCGCCCAAGTGCGTTGCGGGCGTGATTCACAAGACCGATGACCGCTATTTCCATCGTATCGAGGCCATGGAGTATTTCGTTGAGCACGATGACGGTCGTGGTTGCGACGATCTGTCGGGTGCCGATATCGTGCTGCTGGGTGTGTCGCGTACATCCAAGACGCCGCTGTCGATGTATTTAGCATATCAGGGCTACAAGGTCGCCAATGTCCCACTGGCGCATGGCATGGAGCCGCCGAAGTCGATTTACGAGGTTGACCCGATGCGGTTGTTTGGTCTGATCTCGACCGTTGACGTTATTTCTGAGATTCGCGATAGCCGCTTGGGCGATGACTACGCTCGTGCCGTTGCCGGCTCCTATGCCGAGCCTGAGAGCGTGCGCAGCGAACTTGAGGAAGCTCGCGCTCTCATGAAGCGCTTAGGCTGCTTTGTTGTGCGTACCGACGGCAAAGCCATTGAGGAAAGCGCTGCCGAGATCATTGCTCACCTCGAAGAGATTCAAGAGGCAAGAGCCCGCCGTGCCGCCCGCCGCGCTCAACAATAGTAGCTCACTTGGGACAAGGTTGTTTGGGTTGCTAATTTGGGACGGGGCTCTTTTAGCTAACCAAAGAGAATACTTGGAATTAATGCTGATAAATGGTAAAGCGATTTAGCAATAACATCGCATCCGACCTGCACTTTCCTTGTAGTGGTATCTTCATAAGGTAACCACCTTTACCTACCGTTTACCGCCGGTTTTAGCACGTTTACCAAACCGCGCACCCTCTGCTCAAGCCTGTCCAAAACCCGCCGTATAGTTCCCTCACGGCCCGCATCCGGCGGGTCGATTCGTTACCACGGTCGTGCGCGTAAGCGCATGGAAGGGGAAGTATCGTGAGCGATTGCAAGAGGGTTTACCGTTTTGGAACCGACGCCCAGGGCACCTGTGTCACTGAGGGCGACAAATCCATGAACTTCGTGCTTGGCGGCAAAGGCGCAAACCTTGCCGAGATGAGCCGCATCAGTCTGCCGGTTCCCGGTGGCTTTACCATTACCTGCCAGACCTGTGTCGAGTACTCCGGTGCCGGCAACGTCTGGCCCGAAGGCGCACTCGATGAGATCGTTGCCGCCGAGGCGGACCTCGAGGCCCGTTGCGGCAAGAAACTCGGCGATGCCTCCGATCCGCTGCTCGTGTCGGTTCGCTCGGGCGCTCCGTTCTCCATGCCCGGCATGATGGACACGGTCCTCAACCTGGGCCTCAACGACGATTCCGTCCAGGGCCTTATCGCGCAGACGCAGAACCCGCGCTTTGCCTGGGACAGCTACCGTCGCTTTATCCAGATGTTCTCCAACGTCGTCATGGGCGTCGACGCCGACCTATTCGAGAACGCTCTGACCCAGGCCCGCCTGGTCGCCGGCGTTCGCGTCGATTCCGAGCTTTCGGCCGAGGACCTGCAGGAGCTTGTCGAGACGTTCAAGGGTATTTTCTCCGATAACGTCGAGGCGACCCTGTATCCCGAGCTTGAGGGTGCCGACGGCAAGCCCGTCTTCCCGCATGATCCGGAGCTCCAGTTGCGCCTTGCCATCCAGGCCGTCTTTGGCAGCTGGATGAACGAGCGTGCCTGCATTTACCGCAAACAGCACGGCATTTCCGACGAGCTCGGCACCGCCGTCAACGTCCAGGCCATGGCCTTTGGCAACAAGGGCGAGACCTCTGCGACCGGCGTCGCCTTTACGCGCAACCCGGCCGACGGCACCAAGGAGTTCTATGGCGACTTTTTGGTGAATGCCCAGGGCGAGGACGTCGTCGCCGGCATCCGAAACACCGAGCCCATCGCCGACCTCAAGACCACCTCGGGCCTCGAGTCCGCAGGCGAGGAGCTCGAGCGCGTGTTCCTGACGCTCGAGGATCATTACCGCGATATGTGCGATATCGAGTTTACCATCGAGCAGGGCAAGCTCTGGATGCTCCAGACCCGCGTGGGCAAGCGCACCGCCACTGCCGCCCTGCGCATTGCTATCGAAATGGTCGAGGAGGGCCTCATCACCCGCGAGGAGGCTGTGAGCCGCATCGATCCCGCGCAGCTCGACCAGCTCCTGCACCCGCAGTTTGACGCCTCCAAGAAGTACGAGGCCCTGGCCAGCGGTTTGAACGCCAGCCCCGGTGCCGCCGTGGGCGAGGTCGTGTTCTCGAGCGATGACGCCGTCGCGCGCGCCAACGAGGGTCACAAGGTCATTTTGGTTCGCTGGGAGACCAACCCCGATGACCTGAAGGGCATGGTCGCCGCCGAGGGCATCCTGACCAGCCACGGTGGCAAGACGAGCCATGCCGCCGTTATCGCCCGCGGCATGGGTACGCCCTGCGTCTGCGGCGTCGAACGCTTCCATATCGACGCCGCCGAGAAGGTCGTGCGCATCGAGGGCAGTGACCGCGTGCTGCATGAGGGCGATGTCATCTCCATCGACGGCACCCAGGGTATCGTCGTCGACGGCGCCGTCGATCTGGTTTCGGCCGAGCTCACCGGTGACCTGGACACCATCTTGTCCTGGGCCGACGAGATCCGTCTGGACGAGACCTGTGGCCACGCCAACCACGTGCGCGTTAATGCCGACAACCCCGAGGACGCCGAGCTTGCCCTCGAGTTTGGCGCCGAGGCTATTGGCCTGTGCCGCACCGAGCACATGTTCCTGGGCGATCGCAAGAACATCATCCAGAGCTTTATCCTGTCTGACGATGAGGCCGTGAAGCAGCAGGCCCTGTCCGACCTGCTTAAGGTCCAGACCGAGGACTTCCTGGCGATGTTCAAGACCATGTCTGGTCGCGATGTGGTCGTCCGCCTGCTCGATCCGCCGCTTCATGAGTTCCTGGATAATCCTCGCGAGCTCGAGGTCGCCATCACCAGGAAGGAAGCCGCTGGGGCCAGCGAGGAAGAGCTTGCCGTCCTGCGCACCCGCCTGCGTCGTATCGACGGCATGGTCGAGTCCAACCCCATGCTGGGCTTGCGCGGCGTGCGCCTGTCCGTCGTCTTTGGCGATCTGCCGCTCATGCAGGTCCGCGCCGTCGCCACGGCTGCTGCCCGCCTTATCAAGGAGGGCGTCGACCCGCGTCCCGAGATTATGGTCCCGCTCGTTTCCATCACGGCCGAGCATGTCCAGACCCGCGAGGTCATCGAGCGCGTGATCGCCGAGGTTTCCGTCGAAGAGGGCGTCGAGCTCAACATTCCCGTGGGCACCATGCTCGAGCTGCCGCGTGCCTGCATGGTCGCCGACGAGATTGCCAAGCACGCCGACTTCTTCTGCTTTGGCACCAACGACCTTACGCAGACGACCTTCGGCTTCTCCCGCGACGATGCCGAGGCCAAGTTCATCCCGCTGTACATGCACAAGAAGATCTTGAAGGACAACCCCTTCGAGACCATCGACGCGGCGGTGCTCGAGCTCGTGCGCATGGCCGTCGAGAAGGGTCGCGCCACCAATCCTGACATGCACTTTGGCGTGTGCGGTGAGCACGGCGGCGACCCCAAGTCTATCAAGGGCCTGTTTAACGTGGCGGATGTGGACTATGTGTCCTGCTCACCCTACCGCGTGCCTCTGGCGCGTCTGGCTGCCGCCCAGGCCAAGCTCGAGGCCAAGCGTTCCGCCTAACGTTTTGGGTGTAGACGCCTAGTGTAGTCCCCCTTCATGCCGCCCGTCTCATTCGTGAGGCGGGCGGTTATCATGTGCGGGTTTTGTCTTTTTGTCTGCGTAAAAAATTGTTCTTGCAGCGGAAACCCGCGCGTGTATACTCGAATACGTTTGTTCAACTACGTGCCGGCCGAGGTGGTACGGCACCTCTAGAAGAGTAAGGAATTGCACATGGATTACATCCGCGCAATCGAGCGTCAGCAGATCCGCGAGGACATTCCTCAGGTTCGCGTCGCCGACAACGTCAAGGTTCACTACCGCATTAAGGAAGGCGACCGCGAGCGCATCCAGGTCTTCCAGGGCGACGTCATCCGCATGGCCGGCGCCGGTGCCCGCGAGACCTTCACCGTCCGCAAGATGTCCTTCGGTGTTGGTGTTGAGCGTACCTTCCCGCTTCACAGCCCCAAGATCGCCAAGCTCGAGGTCGTTCGTCATGGTCGCGTCCGTCGCGCCAAGCTGTACTACCTCCGCGACAAGGTGGGCAAGGCTGCTCGCATCCCCGAGAAGCGCTAAGAAGATCGCAGCGTCTGTCCACTCGTTTGGACACAAGGGTCACCTTCGGGTGGCCCTTCTTTTTATCTGATTTGCATGCAAGGAGGGCCTGGTATGGCCAACATGACGAGCTCGGTTTCGGCATCGCAGGTTGCCGGTGAGTTGGCGAGCGCTACGTTTGAGGAGATTCCCGCCCTCGTGGAGCATTATCGCGAGGACCCGCGCCAGCAGGTGATCAAGGCTTGTGAACGCGCCCTCAAACGCCATGCCAAAGAGCTTGCCGAGCGCGAGCGCGTCAATGACATGTACGAGCTTATGCATGAGCTTGGCGGCGATGGGGTGGTCGTTGGTGTCGACGAGGTGGGTCGCGGATCGG
This sequence comes from Collinsella sp., assembly GCA_019419505.1. Classification (GTDB taxonomy): domain Bacteria; phylum Actinomycetota; class Coriobacteriia; order Coriobacteriales; family Coriobacteriaceae; genus Collinsella. Next base: position 73,401 of record DXZS01000025.1, read on the forward strand.
TGGCCGGTCCTTTGACGGTGTGCGCCGTCTGTCTTCCTATGGAGCCGCACGTTTGGGGTATCAACGATTCCAAAAAGCTCACGCCGGCGCGCCGCGAGTTGCTCTCAGTGAAGATTGCCGAGGTGGCGACGGCGATCGGTTTTTGCCATATCGCGCCTGCGGATATCGATGATATGGGTATGGCCCGGGCCATCCGCGCTGCCGTCGCGGGCGCCGTGGCCGATACGGGGCTCGAGCCCGATTGCGTGCTTATGGATGGCAACCCCTTGGGCGCCGTTCCTAACGAGCGCGATGTGGTGAAGGGCGATGCCAAGATCGCCTGCATCGCCGCGGCGTCCATCATGGCCAAGGTCACGCGTGACGAGATGATGGTCGAGTACGACGCCGAGTACCCCGAGTACCATCTGGCCGAGTCGAAGGGCTATGCGAGCCCCGAGCATATCGAGGCCATTCGCAAACATGGACTTTGTCCGCTGCACCGCGTGAGCTTTTGCGGAAGCTTTCTGCAGACTGAGCGCCTTTTCTAGGCCAATTGTGGAGATAGGGACCTTAAAGGTTCTATAAACCTGCTGGTAGCGGGCCGTATGCAACAGCATTGCTGCGTACGGCCCGTTTTTTGATGGCATTTGGTCAGCTTTTGGTTTGCTTCCGGTACTTACCCGCATGAAAGGTGCCCTCATCATCGGGGCAATGCAGTGTGCGGGAAAGGAGACCCCATGAGTGCCGCAAGCAAAAAGAGCAAGACGCAGCAGCTCAAGGAGCGTTGGGAAAACGGCGAGCTCGACTGCGGGGCGATGACGCCCGAGTTTATCAAGGGACTCAGTCCCCGCGAGCTGGGCATGCTGGGCGAGCTGATCACCATCGACTACTTTAACGAACGCGGCTACACCTTGCTGGAGCAGGGTTATCGTTGCACCGAGGGCGAGGCCGATCTGGTGCTGCTCGATGAGCTCGACGATGTCGTGGTGATGGCCGAGGTCAAGACCAGACGCGTCGCACTGGATTGCAACACGCGGGTCTTTCCCGAGGAGGCCGTGGACGCTCAAAAGCAACGCCGCTACCGCCGCATCGCAAGCTGCTATCTTATGGAGCATTATCCGCTCAAGGCGATTCGCTTCGATGCCGTGGGTGTCACCATTCGCGGCGGGCATATCGCCGAGATCGAGCATCAGTACAACGCGTTCGATTGGCAGGTGTCGTGATGGCGTTCGAGACGTTTGCCGTTCACGCGGCCTGCATCCGCGGCGTCGAGGCGATTCACGTCACGGTCGAGGTCTCGCTTGCCGGTGGCGTTCCGGGCATTCAGATGCTCGGCATCCCGAGTATGGAGGTGATGGAGTCACGCGGTCGTATTCGCTGCGCGATGCGCTCCGCCGGGTTCGAGATCCCACGCTCGGGCATTACGGTCAATCTGGCGCCCGGCGATATTCGCAAGACCGGTAGCGGCTTTGATCTGCCCATCGCCATCGCGGTTCTAGCGGCCGATGGTCAGATTCCCCGCGATAACCTCGATCGTTGTCTTATCGCAGGTGAGCTTGGCTTGGACGGTACGGTGCTTCCTGTCAAGGGCGAGGTGGCGTTTCAGCTATTGGCTCGCGACATGGGGCTGTCTTTCATCGCCGGCAGGTCCGACCAGCATGTGCCACTCGCGGGCGTGGATTGCGGCTTTATCGATCATTTGTCTCAGCTTGCCCATGGCATGGGCGAGGCGGCTCGGCACTATCTGGATTCCGAGGTCGTCGAGGCGACCTTTGAGCCTGAGCTCGACTATGCCGACGTGCTGGGGCAGGAGGTTGCCAAACGCGGCATGGCGCTTGCGGCGGCAGGAGAACTCGGCTTGCTCATGATTGGGTCCCCGGGATCGGGCAAGACGATGCTCGCACGCCGTATGACCGGCATCCTGCCCGGGCTTTCCGTTGAGGATCAACAGGAGGCGCTGTGCATCCATTCGGTCTTGGGCGAGAACATCGATGGCTTATTGGCAGGTCATCGGCCGTTTCGAAGTCCCCATCACAGTATTTCAACGGCGGGCCTTATCGGCGGCGGGCGCCCGGTGCACCCGGGTGAGATCAGCCTTGCTCATGGCGGCGTGCTCTTTTTGGACGAGCTTGCCGAGTTTCCCACGGGTGTGCTGCAGACGCTGCGTCAGCCTATCGAACGCGGCTATGTGAGGATCGTGCGCGTCGACGGGGCCTTTACCTTCCCGTCGCGCTTTCAGCTGCTGGCTGCGAGCAATCCCTGCCCCTGCGGCTTTTTGGGCGATCGCGAGGTGCCATGCCGCTGCTCGGCATCGATGGTGGAGCGCTATCGGGCAAAGCTGCGCGGTCCTTTGGCCGACCGTATCGACATGATGATCGATGTGACCCGTCCCGACCCCCAAGTGATTATCGAGGGTGCGGAGGGTATGTCGTCGGCCGAGTTGCGTGACTACGTTGTGCGCGGTCGCGCCTTTCGCGCCTGGCGCGAGTCCCGTATGGACGATGCGGATGCCGAGGCCGAGGATGACGAGACGCGGTCCATTGACGGCGTCGTTTCGACCTTTGAGCTCGATGATGCGGCGGAGAAGTGTGTGCTCGGCCTGTCGAAGCGCACGCATCTCACGGGCCGCGGCATCGTACGCTTGGTGCGTATCGCGCGTACCATCGCCGACGTCGCCGAGAGCGAGCAGGTGACGCAGGACCACGTGCTCGAGGCGGCGATGTACCAGGGAAGGAGGGACCAATGATGGCCGAGGGGACCTTTGAGCTGCATCCAGGCGATGCGTTGTATCCCGAGACCGTTTTGGAGCTTTCTGATATACCCCAGACGCTCTATGTGCGCGGCAACCCCGAGGTGCTTTCGACGCCCGCGCTCTCCATCATCGGCGCGCGCAAGGCCTCGCCGTATGGTCTTGCCGTGGCAGAGCTTGCGGCAAAGGTGGCGATCGAGGCGGGAGTGACGGTTGTTTCGGGCGGCGCGGTCGGTTGTGACCAGGCCTCGGGTTGGGCTGCGGTCAACGCCGGCGGCAAACACGTCGTGGTGCTGGGGACGGGCGCCGACGTGGTCTACCCGCGTTCGAGTGCGGGGCTTATTACGCGCACGCTCGATACGGGTGGCGCGGTCGTATCGATATCCCCGTGGGGCATGGGTCCGCGCAAGTTTGCCTTTCCACGCCGCAATCGCGTGATTGCGGCCCTGTCACAAGCCCTCTTTGTATCCGAGGCAGGTATGCCTTCCGGGACGTTTTCTACAGCCGAGGCTGCTATGGATTTGGGGCGCGAACTTCTTGCCGTGCCGGGGTCGATCCTATCGCCCGAGTCGCGTGGCACGAATTACCTCATTGCGAACGGGGCCTGCTGCATCATCGACGAGGAATCTATCGAGATGGCTCTCTCACGCATCTACGGCACCCTGCGCTACTCGCGCCCCGATGCGCCCGGCATTGCCGACCTGGATCCAACACAGCAGACCGTGATGCATGCGCTCATCGCCTCTCCGCTCAAGGTCGACGACATCGCGGCGCTTGTCTCGCTCGATGCCGTCGGAGTGCTCAAGCTCTTGGGTTCGCTTGAGCTCGAGGGGCTTATTGAGCGCATGATGGATGGAAGGTATGCGCCCTCCAAGTTTGCCCTTCACGCCCAGACACCCTTCGGTCACAATGGAAAACGTGTCAATTAGAAAGGTGTTTGCAGATGCTGTTTGATCAGGTGACGGTTATCGGTGGCGGTCTGGCGGGTTCGGAGTGCGCGATCCAGCTGGCAGATCGCGGGTTTGCCGTAAAGCTGTGCGAGATGCGCCCCCAGGTGAGCTCCCCGGCCCACCATACCGATCACCTGGCAGAGCTCGTCTGCTCCAATTCGTTTAAGTCGACCCGTCCGGATTCCGCGGCTGGTTTGCTGAAAGCTGAGCTTGAGCGCATGGGTTCAGTCCTGCTCGATTGCGCCCATCGCGCGGCTGTTCCCGCCGGTGGCGCCCTGGCGGTCGACCGCGTCAAGTTTTCCGAGCTTGTCGAGGCCGAGGTTGCCGCCCGTCCCAATATCGAGGTCGTGCACGGCGAGGTCACGCAGATTCCCGAGGGTCACGTGGTCATTGCCGCGGGCCCGCTGTGTTCACCGGCGCTGAGCGAAGAGGTTATGAAGCTCGTCGGTGGCGATGCCCTGGCATTCTTTGATGCGGCGGCGCCGATCGTCGATGCCTCCACGCTCGATATGGACGTGTTGTTCTCGCAGTCGCGCTACGAGGAGCAGGGGAGCGGCGACTATCTCAACGCTCCGCTCAATAAGGAGGAGTACGAGGCCTTTATCGAGGCGCTTACCACGGCCGACCGCGTGGTGCTCAAAGACTTTGAGGGCGGCGATCTGTTCCAGGCCTGCCAGCCTGCCGAGGAAGTTGCGCGCACCGGCAAGGACGCCATTCGCTTTGGCGCCATGAAGCCCGTCGGCCTCACCGACCCGCGTACCGGACGTCGCCCCTGGGCGGCGATTCAGCTGCGTGCCGAGAACAAGGAGAAGACCGCCTATAACCTGGTGGGCTTCCAGACCAACTTGACCTTTGGCGAGCAGAAGCGCGTCTTCCATATGGTGCCGGGCCTGGAGAACGCTGAGTTCTTCCGCTACGGTGTCATGCACCGCAATACCTTTGTCGACGCCCCGCACGTGCTCGATGGCACCTTTGCCGTGCCCGGTACCGGCGTGCGTCTGGCCGGTCAGATCACCGGTACCGAGGGATACATGGAAGCCGTGGCGACAGGTCTGCTCGCGGCGCTCAACACCTATGCCGAGGCTATCGGTGCCGCGGGCGTCGAGTTGCCGCGTGTGGGTGCCCTGGGTGCGCTCGTGGGCTACGCGACCGATCCTGCCACCGTGGGCTATCAGCCTATGCATGTCAACTTTGGCCTGGTGCCGCCGCTCGAGGACGGTAAGCGCCGCAGCAAGCGCGACCGCTATCAGGCCTATGCGGACCGTGCGCTCGAGGCCCTCGATGCCTACTTGGCCACGCGTTCCGACTTGTTTGGAGGCGACCGGTCATAGCCTTTGACCTGTACGACACCGTCGACTCGTTTATCGCCTATATCGCACGCGTCGAGGGACTTTCTCCCAACACGGTGACGGCCTATGGCTCGAGGCTGGAGCGCTTCGCTGCCTGGTGCGAGCGCGAGGATATCGATGCTTTCGCTGCCGACGTGCGCACCATTCGTCGCTATCTTGCCGAGCTTTCGCGTGAGCAGGTGGCTCCCCGAACGCTTGCGGCGCACCTGTCGGCCATTCGATCTCTCTATCGCTGGATGGCTGCCGAGGGGATTGTCGAGGGCGATGCGGTCTCGGCGATCGCATCGCCCAAGCTGCCGCGTGACCTGCCGGGTGTCCTTACGACCCAGCAGGTCGAGGCGCTGCTCAAGACGCCTGATACCTCGACGCCCGCGGGACTGCGCGATGCGGCGATGCTTGAGTTGCTCTATGCCTCCGGCGCGCGAATCTCGGAGCTCGCGGCGCTCAACGTGGAGTCTATTGGTTGGTCCGAGCGAACGCTGCGACTTTGGGGCAAGGGGAGCAAGGAGCGTATCGTCCCTCTGTATCGTCGTGCGCTCGAGGTGACGCATCTCTATATTGAGGAGGGGAGGCCGGAGTTGCTCGCTCGGGCAAAGCGCCGCGACCTCGCTACCGGGCCGCATCCGCTGCTTATATCGGCGCGCGGCAATCGCATGAGCGCCGCGATGCTCCGGCGGCGGTTCCATACGCTGGCGACGCTCGCCGGCATTCCGGCCGACATCGCCCCGCATGCGATGCGCCATACCTTTGCGACCGACTTGCTCGAGGGCGGTGCGGACCTGCGCTCGGTTCAAGAGCTGCTAGGTCATGCGAGCCTGTCCACGACGCAGATCTACACGCATCTCACACCCGATCGGCTTAAGCGGGCTGTGGCTCAAGCCCATCCCCGCGGCGAATAGTGGCTGGGACGTCCCGCGCCGCACTCAGGTGTGTGGTTTTGATTGCGGGTTGGCAGGAAGAGGCATTCCTGCTATCATTCATCGGGTTGCTTCACGGCAACATGTTTTTATCACGCACGCGCGGCTACTTCATACCGTGGTGCCCGGGCTTTGGTAGCACATGTCCGGGTTGGTTTTGGAGGATGACCCCGCGCGGAGGCAAACCACAGGAGGTTTAACATGGCTACCAAGATTAATATCCGCACCCTGCTCGAGGCCGGCTGCCACTTCGGTCACCAGACCCGTCGCTGGAACCCCAAGATGAAGCCGTTCATCTTCGGTGAGCGCAACGGCATCTACATCCTCGACCTCAAGCAGACCATCCTCGACGCCGACCAGGCCTACACCTTCGTCAAGAACGTCGCCAAGGGTGGCAACGTGCTGTTCGTCGGCACCAAGAAGCAGGCTCAGGAGGCCGTCAAGAACGCTGCTGAGCGCGCCAACATGCCTTACATCAACCAGCGTTGGCTCGGCGGTATGCTGACCAACTTCGTCACCATCCGCTCCCGCATCAACCGCATGGAGGAGCTCGAGGCCATGGTCGAGGACGGCCGCATGGCTGTTCTGCCCAAGAAGGAGCAGGCTGTTCTCGGCAAGGAGCTCACCAAGCTCCAGACCAACCTCGGTGGCGCCCGCGACATGAAGGGTCTGCCCCAGGCTCTCTTCGTCATCGACACCAAGCGCGAGGAGAACGCCATCAAGGAGGCTCAGCGCCTGAACATCCCCGTCGTCGCTCTGATCGACACCAACTCCGATCCCGACGAGGTCGAGTACGGCATCCCCTGCAACGATGACGCTATCTCCGCTGTCACCCTTATGTGCGAGCTCATGGCTGACGCCTGCCTCGCTGGCTCCGGCAAGGAGCAGGTCTCCGAGGCCGAGATGGCCGCTGAGCCCAAGGCCGAGTAAATCAGTCTTAGTTAATTCTTTTTCATCTCTTTGAAAGGAACCACAATGGCCCAGATTACCGCCGCTATGGTCAAGCAGCTCCGCGAGATGACCGACTCCCCGATGATGGAGTGCAAGAAGGCTCTCGTCGAGGCTGACGGCGACATGGACGCCGCTGTCGACGTTCTGCGTAAGAACGGCCTTGCCAAGGCTGCCAAGAAGGCTGGCCGTGAGACCAACGAGGGCGCTGTCGCCGCGTTCGTCTCCGAGGATGGCAAGACCGGCGCTCTGCTCGAGCTCTCCTGCGAGACCGACTTCGTTGGCTCTAACGCCAAGTTCACCGGCTTTGCTTCCAAGGTCGCTGAGGTTGTCGCTACCACCGAGCCTGCTGACGTCGACGCTCTGCTCGAGAAGCCGATGGGCGAGGAGACCGTTTCCTCCGAGCTCACCGAGATGATTCACATCATGGGCGAGAACATGAAGATCTCCCGCTTCGCTGCCCGCAAGGCTGAGAACGGCGCGCTCGCTTCTTACATCCACATGGGTGGTAAGATCGGCGTCCTCGTCGAGTTCGCCTTCGAGAAGGCTGAGACCGCTCAGGCTGAATCCTTCAAGACCTTCGCTCACGACGTTGCCCTTCAGGTTGCCGCCGTCGCCCCGATCTGCGCTACCCGCGATCAGGTTCCGGCCGAGACCGTCGAGCACGAGAAGCAGATCTACATGGCTCAGGCTGCCGAGTCCGGTAAGCCCGAGGCTATCCAGGAGAAGATGGCTGTCGGCCGTCTGGAGAAGTTCTACAAGCAGTCCGTGCTCACCGAGCAGGAGTTCATCAAGGACAGCTCCCTCACCATCAAGAAGTACGCTGAGCAGGTCTCCAAGGAGCTCGGCGACACCATTACCGTCGTTGCCTTTGACCGTCTGGTCCGTGGCGAGTAAATAAGCTCTTGTAGCTGGTAATGAGCAGGCTGTGGGTTTTACTCACAGCCTGCTTTTTCATGGCTCTTATCAGAGCCTTTGATATCATATTGAGAGTCTAATTAAAGGAGGATCGCTTTGTCCGACATCCGATATAAACGCGTGCTTCTTAAGCTTTCCGGCGAAGCACTGATGGGCGACGGCCAATATGGCATCGACCCCAAGGTTACCGACCATCTTGCCAAGCAGGTCAAGGAGCTGCTAGCCGTTGGCCATGAGGTCGGCGTCGTTGTCGGCGGCGGCAATATTTTCCGCGGCATGGCAGGCGCTGCCGGTGGCATGGAGCGTGCTCAGGCCGACTACATGGGCATGCTGGCAACCGTTATGAACGCGCTCGCCCTGCAGGATGCCTTCGAGCATAACGATGTTCCCTGCCGCGTGATGAGCGCTATCCAGATGAACGAGATCTGCGAGCCCTATATTCGCCGTCGCGCCATCAACCACCTTTCAAAGGGCAACGTCGTTATTTTTGCCGCCGGTTCGGGCAATCCGTACTTTACGACCGACACCGCCGCGGCTCTTCGTGCGTGTGAGATCGGCGCCGAGATTCTGATTAAAGCCACCAAGGTTGACGGCATCTACGATAAGGATCCCGTCAAGTGCGCTGATGCCGTCCGTTTTGACAAGATTACCTATCACGAGGTTCTCGTCCGCGGTCTGCAGGTTATGGATTCCACGGCTACGGCACTGTGCCAGGACAACCGTATGCCGATTTTGGTCCTCAACATCGATGGCGAGGACACCGTCAAGCGCGCGCTTTCGGGTGAGCCCGTCGGCACGCTCGTCTATCAGGAGGATTAAGCATGGCAGAGAACATCACCGCCCATATGGACAAGTCGCTCGAGTCCCTCAAGCATAACTTCTCCAAGGTCCGTACCGGCCGCGCCAATGCCAACATTCTGTCCGACATCACCGTCGATTATTACGGTGTTCCCACGCCGGTCACGCAGGTTGCCGCCGTCAAGACCCCCGAGGCCCACATGCTGCTCATCGAGCCGTGGGACAAGGCACTCATCAATGCTATCGTCAAGGCCATCGGCGCTTCCGATCTGGGTATTACCCCCAACTCCGATGGCACCGTCGTTCGTCTTCCGTTCCCGGCTCCCACTGAGGAGCGCCGTCGCGAGCTCGTCAAGGAGTGCCGCGAGTACGCCGAGCAGGCCAAGGTGTCTATCCGTAACATCCGTCGCGACTTCAACAACAAGCTCGAGCGCGATGAGGAGCTCACCGAGGACGATGTCCGTCGCGAGCAGGCCAAGGTCCAGAAGCACACCGATGAGTATGTCGCCAAGGTCGAGGAGCTTCTGAAGGAAAAAGAAGCCGAGGTCATGGAGATCTAAGGTGCAATACGACGAGCATAAACTGGTCGAGTACTTTGCCGACGCCCCTGCGGGCGTCGGTTTTTCCGACCTTGACCTCAATAACATTCCGCACCATATCTCGTGCATCATGGACGGTAACGGTCGTTGGGCCACGTCGCGCGGTCTCGCACGCACCGAGGGCCACAAGGCGGGTATCGTCTCCCTTCGCGAGATTATTACCGCCTGCGTGCGTCTGGGCGTCGACGTGCTTTCGGCCTATGCGTTTTCTACCGAAAACTGGAACCGTCCGCAGCATGAGGTCAACGTTTTGATGCATCTGTTTGCCAAGACGTTCATCGACGAGCTGCCGCTGCTTAAGCGCGAAAATGTGCGCGTTGTCTTTTTGGGTGACATTTCCGCGCTGCCCAAGAAGACCCGCGACGTTTTTGAACGCGGTCTTGCCGAGTGCGCCGATCACACCGGTATGACGCTGGCGCTTGCCGTCAACTACGGCGCGCGTGCCGAGATTACCCGCGCTGTCCGTCAAATCGCACTCGACATTGCCGCCGGTAAGATCGATCCTGCCGCAATTGATGACGACATGGTGGCTTCCCACCTCTATACCGCCGGTCTTCCCGATCCTGAGCTTGTGATTCGCACCTCTGGTGAGCTGCGCCTTTCGAACTATCTGCTGTGGCAGGTAGCTTATTCCGAGTTCTACGTCACCGATACCTATTGGCCCGACTTTGATCGTTGGGGCCTTGTCGACGCCATTTTGGCCTATCAGGGCCGTGACCGTAGGTTTGGTGGACTGAGCAAGACCGAGGAGGCTTAATCGTGTCCGATCGTCCCAAGGCAATTGCTCCCAAGACATCTGAGCGCAAGGCTGTCGCTGCGGGAGCGCCCGCAGCGAACAATGGCACCGGTTCGTGGCTTGCCGGCTTTATCACCCGTGCCGCCGCCGGTATCGTCTATGCCGTTGTCTTTATCCTGTGCCTGGTTTTGGGTATTGTGCCCACGGCCATCTTTGTTTCTGTCATGAGCGGTCTGTGCTGCTATGAGTTTTTCCGTATGACGAGGCTCGATGGCAAGATGGCTAACGAGCGCATGGGTATCGCTGCTGCCGTACTCTTTCCGCTGTCGGCGTTGGGCGATTCGATGTTGCTGAATGTCCTGCTTTTTACCCTGATGCTCGCTGTGGGCATTTGGTATGTCTGGTCGCCGCGTACCCGCATCTCTGATGTGGCCGTGACGCTCATGGGTCCCATCTACACTGGCTTTATGCTGTCGGCTATCGTGCTGCTGCGCGATGCCGTGCCCGGTTTTGCCGGCGCCCTGCTTTCGGTGGGCGTTTGTGCGTCCCTTTGGGTCTCCGATTCGTTTGCCTACATCGTGGGCAGCCGTATCGGTAAACACAAGATGGTTCCCAAGATCTCTCCCAAAAAGAGCTGGGAGGGGTTTGTCGGCGGCATCCTGGGCTCGGTTTTGATTTGGCTCATCCTGTGGGCGACGCACTTCTACAAGCTCAGCCTGCCCTATGCGCTGCTGTGCGGCGTGGTCGTGTCCGTCCTGGGCGTTATCGGAGACCTCATCGAGTCGCGCATCAAGCGCGGTGTGGGCGTTAAGGATTCCGGTAACCTTATCCCGGGCCACGGCGGCATGCTCGATCGTAGCGATTCGCTTATCTTTGGCTGCATTACCGCGCAGCTGCTTTTGATGATCGGAGGCGTGCTGTAATGTCCTTCCAGACGACGTATGGCCCCGATGGACGTCTCCGTGTTGCCATCCTGGGTTGTACGGGCTCTATCGGCACCCAGGCGCTCGATGTGTGCCGCCAGCATGCCGATCGCCTGCAGGTGACGGCGCTGTCCGTTAACTCCAGTACCTCCGAGCTCGTTGCCGCTGCCCGCGAGTTCTCGGTTCCGGCGGTTGCCGTGGCCGATGTCGCTCATGGCGATGACGCCGTGCTGCAGGAGTTGCCCAAGGGAACGAAGCTCGGCCTTGGCGCGCAGGCGGTTTGCGAGCTCGCGCGTCGCGACGATGTCGACTGCGTGCTCGTTGCTATTGTGGGCGCCGCCGGTCTCGAGGCGAGCCATGCGGCCTTGACCTCAAATAAGCGCCTTGCTCTTGCCAACAAGGAGTCCCTCGTCGTCGGTGGCGACTTGCTTATGCCGTTGGCACAACCGGGCCAGCTTATTCCAGTCGACTCTGAGCACTCCGCCATCTACCAGTGCTATCTGGGGGAGGACCCGCGCGAGGCTCATTGTATTTGGCTCACCTGCTCGGGCGGTCCGTTCTTTGGCCGCACGCGCGACGAGCTCAATCGCGTGACGCGTGCCGATGCCCTCGCACATCCCACGTGGGCCATGGGCGCCAAGATCACCATCGACTCCGCCACCCTCATGAACAAGGGCCTGGAGCGCATTGAGGCCATGCATCTGTTTAACTGCGACCTCGATTTCATTAACGTGGTCGTGCAGCGTCAGTCCAAGATTCACTCTATGGTCGAGTTTGCCGACGGCTCCGTGATGGCGCATCTCGGTGCTTCCGACATGCGTATTCCCATCCAGTTTGCGTTCTCGTATCCCGAGCGTTGGGATACCCCGGCGCCTCGTATCGATTTCCGCGAGCTGGGGCAGCTCACGTTTGATGCTGCCGACATGGATACCTTCCGCTGTCTGGCACTGGCCGAACGTGCCGGCAAGACGGGTGGCACCATGCCGTGCGTGCTCAATGCCGCCAACGAGGTCGCCGTCGATGCCTTCCTGCACGATGGCTGCAGCTTTACCGATATCGATCGCATTGTGGAATCCTGCATGGATGCCCACGATATGCAGGCGGTCGATTCGTTTGAGCAGCTTCGCGACATCGATGCGTGGGCGCGTGAAAAGGCTGCGCAGGTGCTCGCCGCAACCCGTTCCTAACCCATAAGGATTGCTTTTTCGTTTTATGGATACTGTTCTGAGCGTTCTCTCATCGGTCTTTTGGGGCCTGCTGATGCTTTCCGTCCTCGTGTTTTTGCACGAGGGCGGCCACTTTTTGGCGGCGCGTGCCTGCGGCGTCCGTGTGACCGAGTTCTTTTTGGGCCTGCCGTGCCGCTTTGACATCCATTACACGTCGCGTCGCATTGGAACCAAGTTTGGCGTGACCCCGCTGCTGCTGGGTGGCTACGCTGCCATCTGCGGTATGGATCCGACCGACGTCTCGTGCGCTGATCGCGTGCTCGCGGCTATCTATCGTCATGGTCGCGTGACCGTGGCCGACCTTGCCGCCGAGCTCGAGCTATCCGAGGAGGATGTGCTCGAGGCATGCGCCTTGCTCTTGGGTTGGGGCTCTATCGCGCCTTGGTATGAGGAAGGGGAGAAGCCCTCGCCGAGCTACTATCCCACCAAGTATCAGACGCTGCCGCGAGATGCGGCGGGTTACACTACCTTTGACGGCCGCCGTTTCGATCGCGAACATTCAACTGCCGAGGGCGATGTGTGGGAGCTGCCGTGCGGCGAGGCCGAGTTCCTTGCACAAGAGCGTTCGCACACCTATCTTGGCCAGGGCTTTCTCAAGCGCGCCTTTATGCTGCTCGCGGGCATTCTCGTCAATATCCTGACGGGCTTTTTGCTGCTTATGAGCATCTACTCTATTGCGGGTGTCACCGTGCCGATGGATACCAACGTGATCGGTCAGGTTGACGAGGGGTCTATTGCCGCCAAGGCGGGTATCGAGGGCGGCGACGCGATCCTTTCGGTTGACGGTGTCTCATGTTCCACTTGGATGGACGTCTACGATGCTATCGGCAAGGCCGCCGGTAAGGATGATATCGCCATTGAGTATGAGCGCGACGGCAAGCAGCATTCGACCTCGGTTGCGCTCAAAAAGGACGAGCGCCTAGGTGTGTATGCCTCTACGCAGGTGGTCCGTTTAGACCCCATCACGTCGGCTCGCCTGTCGTTCTCCTATGTCGCGCAGACGGCGGAGGGCGTGATGCGCCTGCTCCAGCCGCAGCATACGATGGAGATTCTCGATCAGTCTTCTTCGATCGTGGGCATTAGCGTTATGTCCTCACAGGCTGCTGCTGCCGGCCCTGTCACGTTCCTTTCGTTTGCCGCCCTCATTTCGTTCTCGCTTGGCTTTATGAACCTGCTGCCCATCCCACCACTCGATGGCGGCAAGCTGGTCATCGAGATCATTCAAAAGATTGTGGGCCGCGAGCTTCCGCTCAAGGTCCAGACGATTGTGAGCTATGTGGGCATCGCGCTCTTTGCGCTTCTGTTTGTCTATATGCTTCGTTCCGACATCCTTCGATTTATTCTGTAGGGGAGTGTTTGGATTGTCTTTATCCCATTCTTTGCCGCGCGAGCTGACGTGCCCCGTGCATGTGGGCGGCGTGCAGATCGGCGGCGGCGCGCCGGTGGTGGTTCAGTCCATGACCTGCACTGATACCGCTGATGCCCAGGCAACGCTTGGGCAGGTTCGCGCGTTGGCGCAGGCGGGCTGCGATATCGTGCGCGTGAGTGTACCCACCGAGGCCGCGCTCGAGGGCTTTCGTACCATCTGTGCTGAGTCCCCGGTGCCGATCGTCGCCGATATTCACTTTAACCATAAGCTTGCCATTGGTGCCGTTGAGGCCGGTGCCGCCAAGCTGCGCATCAATCCCGGCAATATCGGCGATTGGGCCAAGGTCGATGCCGTGATCGATGCCGCGGGCGCCGCTGGGTGCGCGATTCGCATTGGCGTGAACGCCGGCTCACTCGAGCAGGATATCGCCGAGCGCGACGAGCTTACGCAGCCCGAGAAGCTCGTGATGTCGAGCGAGCGCTTCGTCAAGCACTTTGAGGACCGCGGCTTTACGAACATTGTGCTTTCTGCCAAGGCCCATAGCGTGCAAACGACGCTTGATACCTATCGAGCCCTGTCGCGTGAGATTCCCCACGTTCCGCTTCACCTGGGCGTGACGGAGGCGGGGACCAAGCTCCAGGGCACCATCAAGAGCTCTGTAGGCTTGGGTATCTTGCTTTCCGAAGGCATTGGCGACACCATGCGTGTGTCGCTCACAGCCGATCCGGTTGAGGAGCCGCCGGTTGCCTGGGGAATTTTGCAGTCGCTGGGCCTGCGTCGCCGTGGTCCCGAGATTGTCTCGTGCCCCACGTGCGCCCGCTGCCAGGTTAACTTGATTCCCATTGCCGAGGAGGTTACCGAGCGGCTTAAGAACTACTCCGCGCCGCTTTCGATCGCTGTGATGGGATGTGCCGTTAATGGCCCCGGCGAGGCTTCTGATGCCGACCTGGGCGTTGCTTGCGGACGTGGTCAGGCCTTGCTCTTTTCGCATGGCCAGATCATTGGTAAAGTAGCTGAGGACCAAATTGTCGACGCGCTTATGGCCGAGGTCGACAAGCTTATTGAGGAGAAATAAATGTCCCGAGCAATGTATATGTCTAAGCTTTATGCGCCGACGCTTAAAGAGGATCCGGCGGACGCTGAGCTCGCCAGCCACCGCCTGCTGCTCCGTGCCGGCATGATCCGCAAGGAGGCCGCCGGTCTATATTCCTACCTGCCGCTTGCTTGGCGCTCGATCCGCAAGATCGAGAACATCGTGCGCGACGAGATGGACGCCGCCGGCGCCCAGGAGCTTATGATGCCTATCATGGTCGACGCCGAGTTGTGGCGCGAGTCCGGCCGCATCGACGCCTATGGCAAGGAGCTTGTGCGCTTTGACGACCGTCATGGTCGCGAGTTCGTGCTGGGCCCTACGCACGAGGAGACCGTCACGGCCCTGGTGCGCAACGAGCTGCGTTCCTATAAGCAGCTGCCCGTCAACCTGTACCACATTCAGGACAAGTTCCGCGACGAGTTCCGTCCCCGCTTTGGCCTGATGCGCGGCCGCGAGTTCATCATGAAGGACGCCTACAGCTTCTCCGCCACGCAGGAGAGCCTGCAGGAGGAGTACGACAAGATGAAGCAGGCCTACGCTAACATCTGTGAGCGCTGCTATATCAAGGCCCTGCCCGTTGTTGCCGACTCCGGTGAGATCGGTGGCGATACCTCCGTCGAGTACATGGCTTTGGCCGACGCCGGCGAGGCTTCGCTCGTCTACTGCGACGATTGCGGCTTTGCTGCCGATGACGAGGCGGCAAGCACCAAGGTCGTCGTGACCGAGGGTCCTGGTGACGGTACGCTCACCAAGGTTGAGACTCCGGGCATGGGCACCATTGAGGCAGTTGCTAAGTTCTTTGGGTTCCCCGAGAACGGCGCGCGCAAGTCGTTGGCGCTCATCGACGCCGAGGGCAAGCCGGTCGTGGCCATTGTTCCGGGCGATCACGAGCTCAACGATTGCAAGGCCGAGCACGTCTTTGGCAAGGGCTATCGCATGATGACCGACGAGGAGCTTCAGGCGAACGGTCTGCACAAGGGCTTTATCGGACCGGTTAACCTGCCCGATGGCATTCGTCTGGTGTGCGACGAGAGCCTGCGCGATTCCAAGCAGTGGGCCTGCGGTGCCAACGAGGTCGATTATCACTTTACCGGCGCCTGCCCCGAGCGCGACTTTACCGTCGATGAGTGGGCCGATCTGGTCACCGTTGTCGCCGGCGACCCCTGCCCGCACTGCGGCAAGCCGCTCTCCGCTGCCCGCGGCATCGAGGTCTCTCAGGTTTTCCAGCTGGGCACCAAGTATTCCGAGGCCATGGGTGCCACCTTTATGGACGAGGACGGCAAGGAGAAGCCGCTCATCATGGGCTGCTACGGCGTTGGTGTGTCCCGCTCGCTCGCTGCCGTCGTGGAGCAGCACAACGACGAGCACGGTATCGTCTGGCCGGTCTCCGTTGCCCCGTACGAGGTCGCGGTGATTCCGCTCGATCCCAAGAAGGAGGAGTGCGCTACCGTCTGCGAGCAGATCGTTGATGGCCTGTGCGCCGAGGGTATCGAGGTTGTCGTCGACGACCGCGACGAGCGTCCCGGCTTTAAGTTTGCCGACAACGACCTTATGGGCTTCCCGTATCAGGTCGTTCTGGGTAAGCGTGGCCTTAAGAATGGCACCGTTGAGCTCAAGGACCGTGCCACGGGTGAGCGCGAGGATGTGGCGATCGACGAGGTCGTCGCCAAGGTCGCCGAGCTTGTGAAGGCAGCACGCCGTTAATCGACGATTTCGCTTGTAGTTCGATATACGGGACGGCCCCGCATTTCTCCAGATCGGGGAGATGCGGGGCCGTCCTTTTATCTTGTGGCATCCTCGATATCTAAAAGGAAAACCCCACAGCCCATGGGAGCTGCGGGGTTTTCCTTGTGCCTCCGATGCGAAATAAATCGCTCAGATATTACTGATAATCGACGACGTCGATCCAGTTCTTCAGGAACTCATCGTTCACGTTGCGCTTACGAGCGAGCTCGGAAGCGGCGACGATGCTCGTCCACTGACGCACGACCTGCATGGGCATGTCGGCGCGGTCGCAGTAGAGCTCCAGGTAGGCCTCAGCCTGATCCTTGCTGTTGAGGGCAAAGAGCAGGTAGGTGGTGGCAACGTCGGCAGCAGGGGAGCCCTGGGTGGCGTGTGCCCAGTCGCACACATAGAGCTGGCCGTCGTCGCCGACGATGACGTTGGAGGGGTTGAAGTCGCCGTGGCAGACCTTGAACTCCTTGGTCATGCCGTCCAGACGCTCCTGAAGGTTGTAGCGCGTGGTGGCATTGAGCTGATCAAGGCTGTCGATCATGCGGGCGTACTTGTCGCGCTGACGGTTGAGCAGCGGGGAGGTGTAGCCGTGGATCTCGATCTGGAGGTCGACGAACATCTCGAGGTACTCACCAAAGCGCTGGGGCTCGGCAGTCATCTTCTCGGCAAGGGTGGTGCCCGGAACCTTCTCGGTCACGAGCGCCCAGCCGTTGGCGTTCTCGAGCTGGGAAACCTCGAGCGCCTTGGGGCTGCGGATGCCGCACTCATTGATGCGGGCAAGATTCAAAGCCTCGTTGAACACGTCGGAGACAGGCTTGGTCTCGTTAAAGACCTTGACAATCTTGTCGCCCAGGTCGTAAACGACCTTGTTGCCACGGCGGACGAGCTCGGTCTTGGAATCGGGTAGCAGCATGGTTGCATCCTTTCAACGATGCGATAGAAGCGACGGCGGGGGTGTGTGAAACACCCGTGCACCCCCGCCGTTAAAAACCGTGCTAAAACTAGCAGACGGCGTAATCCTGGGGCTCGCGGCCGTAGTAGGCGTCCAGGTAGAGCTCCTTGATCTCGCTCATGAGCGGGTAGCGCGGGTTGGCGCCGGTGCACTGGTCGTTGAATGCCTGCTCGGTCATTTCGTCGAGGGTGTCGAGGAAGTACTGCTCGTCAACACCGTAGTCGGCGATGGTCTTCTTGACGCCGATGAAGTCCTTGAGCTCTTCGAGCTTCGTGATGAAGTTCTCGAAGAGCTCCTTGTCGTCCTTGCCCTCGATGCCGCAGTACTTGGCCATCTCGGCGTAGTTGTGCAGCGCGTTGGGGTAAGGATACTGGGAGAAGGTACCCATCTTGACGGGAGCCTCGGCGGCGTTGTAGCGCATGACGCGGGTCAGGATGACAGCGTTTGCGAGGCCGTGGGGCAGGTGATGGAAAGCGCCGAGCTTGTGGGCCATGGAGTGGTTGAGGCCCAGGAAGGCGTTGGCGAAGGCCATGCCGGCCATGCAGGAGGCGTTGTGCATCTCCTCGCGGGCGTGCGGGTCCTTGGCGCCGTTCGTGAAGCTGGAGGGCAGGTTCTCGAAGACGAGCTTAGCAGCGCGCTCGGAGAGGCCCTTGGTGTAGTCGGAAGCCATGATGGAGACGTAGGACTCGATGGCGTGGGTCATGACGTCGATGCCGGAGGCAGCGGTCAGGCCGCGCGGGGCGGTCATGCAGTTGTCGGCGTCGACGATAGCCATGTTGGGGAGCAGCGCGTAGTCGGCGAGCGGCCACTTGATGCCGGTCTCCTTGTCGGTGATGATGGCGAACGGCGTGCACTCGGAGCCGGTACCCGAAGAGGTCGGGACGGCGACGAAGTAGGCCTTCTTGCCCATCTCGGGGAAAGTAAAGATACGCTTGCGGATGTCCATGAAGTCCATGGCCATGTCCTCAAACTTGCACTCGGGGTGCTCGTACATCATCCACATGATCTTGCCGGCGTCCATAGCGGAGCCACCGCCGACGGCGATGATGACGTCCGGCTCAAAGAGAGCCATCTGCTTGGCGCCGCGACGTGCGCACTGCAGCGACGGATCGGGCTCGACGTCGTAGAAGCAGTCGTGGGCGATGCCCATCTCGTCGAGCTTGGCCTCGATGGCGCGGGTGTTGCCATTCTTGAAGAGGAACTGGTCGGTGACGATGAAGGCACGCTTCTTGCCCATGACGGTACCGAGCTCGTCGAGGGCGACGGGCGTGGAACCCTTCTTGAAGTAGACCTTCTCGGGAGCGCGGAACCACAGCATGTTCTCACGGCGCTCGGCCACAGTCTTAACGTTGATCAAGTGCTTCACCCCAACGTTCTCGGAGACGGAGTTGCCGCCCCAGGAGCCGCAGCCCAGGGTCAGAGACGGCTTCATGCCAAAGTTGTACAGGTCACCGATGCCGCCGTGCGAGGACGGGGTATTGATGACGATACGGCAGGCCTTCATGACGTGCTCGAACAGGCTGATCTTCTCGGCCTGGGCGGGGTGCACGTACAGAGAGGCGGTGTGGCCCGGGCCACCGGCGAGCACCAGGTGCTCGGCCTTGTCGACGGCCTCATGGAAGTCCTTGGCGTGGTACATGGCCAGGACCGGGGAGAGCTTCTCGTGGGAGAACTCCTCCTTGGCGGGGTCGGTGGAGGTGACCTCGGCGATCAGGATCTTGGTCTTGGCGGGAACCTCGATGCCTGCGAGCTCGGCGATCTTGGCGGCAGCCATGCCGGGGATGCGGTGGTCGAGAGCGCCGTTCTTGAACATGGCGGCACGCAGTGCCTCCATCTCGGCACCCTGCTTGACGAAGTAGCAGCCGCGCTTCTGGAACTCGGCCTTAACCTGGTCATAGATGGTGTCGATGACGGTCACGGACTGCTCGGAAGCGCAGATCATGCCGTTGTCGAAGGTCTTGGAGTGGATGATGGAGTTGACGGCGAGCAGCACGTCGGCGGTGTCGTCGATGACGACCGGGGTGTTACCGGCGCCAACGCCTAGGGCGGGCTTGCCCGAGGAGTAGGCGGCCTTGACCATGCCCGGGCCACCGGTGGCGAGGATGATGTCGACGTCGCGCATGACCATGTTGGTCAGCTCGATGGAGGGGACATCGACCCAGCCGATGATACCCTCGGGGGCGCCGGCCTTGACGGCGGCGTCAAGCACGAGCTTGGCGGCGGCGATGGTGCACTTGGCGGCAGCCGGGTGCGGGGAGATGATGATGGCGTTGCGGGTCTTCAGGCTGATCAGCGTCTTGAAGATCGCAGTGGAGGTGGGGTTGGTCGTCGGGATGACGGCGCCCACGATACCGATGGGCTCGGCGATCTTGGTGATGCCATAAGCCTCGTCGCGCTCCAGGACACCACAGGTCTTGGTGTTCTTGTAAGCGTTGTAGATGTACTCTGCGGCGTAGTGGTTCTTGATGACCTTGTCCTCAAGAACGCCGCGGCCGGTCTCCTCGATGGCCATCTTCGCCAACGGGATACGAGCCTTGTTGGCGGCCATGGCGGCCTCATAGAAGATCTTGTCGACCTGCTCCTGCGTGTACGTAGCAAAAAGCGCCTGGGCCTCTCGCATCTGAGCGAGCTTAGCCTCAAGCGCCTCTACGTTGTCCACAATTGCGGGAGTAGTGTTTTCCGGTGACTTTTTCACCATTTGTGTCTCCTTGCGATCGGAGATTTACCCTACGTCTAGCATGATAGCAAGAAATAATTCGGTAAACGGTAAGATTCCCGTAAAAGGCACACTAAAACGCTTCAATTAACTGAAACGCTTCAACTATAACTTTTAACTTCCGTTTGCCGCATCGCCCCACTCATTGGGGACAGACTTATATGAGTATTTCAATGGGAAAACGGGGAGAACGGGGCACCTGTTTGACAATCGCTATTCGCGGGTCGCGGTCGAGTCGGACACGCAGGCGGTCCAGTTGCTCGATTATATCCATCTCAATCCTGTGAAAGGCGCGCTCGACTCGCTCGATGCGTACCGCTGGTCAAGCTTCAAGGCATATCAGCTGGGCTATGATTCCTTTGACATCTGCAAACACTCATGTAAGTCTGTCCCCAATGAGTGCAAAAAGGCGCCCTCCGTGGGGGAGGACGCCTTTGGTAAGTTCTATATGAACGCGAGGTCTTTGACCCGGAGAGTCCGAGGTACTTGTTGGTAAGACCTTATTTAGGAGCGCGCAACCTTGCCGGACTTGAGGCAGGTGGAGCAAACGTTCATCTTGCGACGGTGACCATCGACGACGACGTAAACGCGCTGGATGTTGGGGCGGAACTTACGGTTGGTGACGCGGTGAGAGTGGCTGATGGAGCGACCGGCAACGGGGTGCTTACCGCAAACTTCGCAAACTTTGGACATAACTGACCCTCCTTGGGCGACAAACGAACATGTCGCGTTAACAAACAAGCCTGAACTATAGCACAGAAGCAGCTCCCTGTGCGTAATCTACACAGAGATATTCCTCTTTTGGCGATAGTGCTCACGCCACGGCCCTGGACGTAGATCCGATTTGCGTGCAGCAGAGGGGATTATGCCAGCTCGTGCGTGCGTTTTCAAGCTCGTCCCACAAATATATATAGGTTTATGGAGCATTGGGCTCCGTTTACGGATTGTTCTGTATTTATGCTCGCAATTAAGCTCGAGGTTGGCTACACTATCCCTTGACCATTAAAGGGGTACGAGATACCCACATGGAATTACATAGCTGCCAAAGAGCAGCCCTTCCTGTGGGTGTCTGGTCCGCTTTAAGCGGTCGGGCATCTATTTTTTTGACTGTGTCAGCAGTCAAGACATGTGAGGAAGGAGATCGATGGGCACGACTTCCCCCAAGGCGGTCATCATGGACGAGACCGCCGTCAATCGAGCGATGACCCGCATCGCGCACGAGATCCTCGAGCGCAACGAGGGCTGTGAAGACCTCGCTCTGGTCGGCATCGTCACGCGCGGCGACCTTCTGGCAAAGAAGCTCGCCGAGGAGATCAAGGAGATCGAGGGCGTCGACGTTCCGCTCGGCAGCCTGGACATCAGCTTCTACCGCGATGACTATGCGACCAATTTCGCTCCCGCGATCCACGCTACCAACATTCCCTTCAGCGTCGACGGCAAGCGCGTCGTGCTGGTGGACGACATCCTGTATACGGGCCGTACTATCCGCGCCGCTCTGGACGCCGTTATGGACCTGGGCCGTCCGAGCCGCATCGAGCTGGCAGTTCTCGTTGACCGCGGTCACCGTGAGCTCCCCATCTCGCCGGACTTTGTCGGCAAGAACGTTCCCTCGTCGCATGAGGAGAACGTGCACCTATATATGAAGGAAGTAGACGGCCGCACCGCTGTCGAGATTAACGACGTCGCGCCGGGTTCCCACGTGGGCTCCGCGCCGCTGGGAGGTGAGTAGTACCGTGGCGTTCAACCATAAGCACCTGATCGACATTACCGAGTACTCCGAAGAGGACATCAAGCTCATCCTCGAGACCGCCAAGGCGTTCTCCGAGGTCAACGAGCGTGCGATCAAGAAGGTCCCCACGCTCAAGGGCAAGACCATCGTCAACATGTTCAACGAGCCCTCGACGCGCACCCGCAGCTCCTTCGAACTCGCCGAGAAGCGTCTTTCGGCCGACAGCCTCAACTTTGGCGGCTCCTCGACCTCCACGGTCAAGGGTGAGAGCCTCGTCGACACCGTCGAGACCCTCAACGCCTACAAGATCGACTGCATCGTCGTGCGCGATAAGCACGCCGGTGCTCCCTACATCGTCACGCAGAACTCGCCCGCGAGCGTTATCTGCGCCGGCGACGGCAAGCACAACCATCCCACGCAGGCCCTGCTCGACCTGTACACCATCTGGGAGCACAAGGGTGACTTCCACGGTCTGAAGGTCGCCGTCGTCGGCGATATCGCGCACTCCCGCGTCTGCGGCTCGCTGATCCCTGCCCTTAAGATTATGGGCTGCGAGACCTACGCCGTCGCCCCCGGCACGCTGCTGCCGCCGGCGCCCGAGGTTCTGGGCTGCGACCACGTGACGAGCGACCTCGATTCCGTCCTGCCCGAGCTGGACGTCGTCTATATGCTGCGCGTGCAGCAGGAGCGCCTCGAGGGTGCCCCGTTCCCGACCATTCGCGAGTACCACAAGCTCTTCGGTCTGACCAAGGACCGCGAGAAGCTCATGAAGCCCGACGCGATCATCTGTCACCCGGGCCCCATCAACCGCGGCGTCGAGTTCGACTCCTATATGGCCGACCACCCGCAACGCTCCGTCATCCTGGAGCAGGTCTACGCCGGTATCTGCGTGCGTATGGCTATCCTGTATCTGCTGCTTGGAGGTGCCGATAATGGCCTTGCTTCTTAAGAATGCCCACGTCGTCGACCCGTCCGTCGAGCTTGACGGTGTCGTTGACGTCCTGATTGACGGCGATAAGATCGCCGAGGTCGGCGAGAATCTCGCCGTCGAGGGAGCCGAGATCCGCGACCTTTCCGGCAAGTACCTCGTCCCCGGCCTGGTGGATATGCACGTTCACCTTCGCGAGCCTGGCTACGAGGTCAAAGAGGACATCGAGAGCGGCACCCGCGCTGCTGCCAAGGGCGGCTTCACCGGCGTGTGCGCCATGCCCAACACCGACCCCGTTACCGATAACGGAACCGTCGTTGAGTTCGTCAAGTCCCGCGCTGCCGAGGTCGGCCACTGCCGCGTCTATCCTTCTGGTGCTATGACTCGCGGCCTTAAGGGCGAGGCTATGTCCGAGATGGGCGATATGGTCGCCCACGGCGCCGTCGCCTTCACCGATGACGGTCGCGGCGTGCAGGGTGCGGGCATGCTCCGTCGCTGCATGGACTACGGCAAGATGTTCGGCAAGGTCTTTATGAGCCACTGCCAGGACGAGGATCTGGTCGGTCACGGCCAGATCAACGAGGGCAAGGTCTCGACCCGTCTGGCCCTCGAGGGTTGGCCGGCCGCCGGCGAGGAGCTTCAGATTGCCCGCGACATCGAGATTGCCAAGCTGACCGGTGCCAAGCTGCACATCCAGCACATCTCCACCGCTCATGGCCTGGAGCTCGTGCGTGCCGGTAAGGCTGCCGGTGTCCAGGTGACCTGCGAGGCCACCCCGCACCACATGTTCCTGACCGAGAACGACCTGGACGAGACCTACAACACCTCGCTCAAGGTCAATCCGCCGCTGCGCACCGACGAGGATGCCGAGGCCATCCGTCAGGGTGCCATCGACGGTACCGTCGACGCTATCGTTACCGACCACGCTCCCCACACCCCGTGGGAGAAGGCCCGCGAGTTCGAGCTCGCGCCCTTTGGAATGATTGGCCTCGAGACTTCGCTGTCGCTCGTGCTCACTGAGCTGGTCAACACGGGCAAGATGAGCGTGAGCCGCATGGTCGAGCTCATGGCCATCAAGCCGCGTGAGATTCTGGGCCTCGATCAGGTTCAGGTCAAGGCGGGCTCTGTCGCCGACCTGACCGTGTTCGACCCCTCCGCAACCTGGACGGTTGGCGAGGACGGTTACGAGTCGCGCGCCGAGAACTCCGGTTTTGCCGGCCGCACGCTCACCGGTCGTGCCACCGATGTATTTGTCGGTGGCAAGCAGACGCTCGCCGACGGCTGCATCTGCTAGCATAGCCTTATCGCTTTTGTGCGCGGCGCCCTTGCGGTGCCGCGCTTTCTGTTCGTTTAGACCATGCAACCGCATGGGGGATTGGAGCGTCTATGCCCACACCTTCCACTGCACGCATGCACGACTTCGAGGTCGTCTCGAACCGGGAGATCGCCGACGGCATCTTCTCGCTCGTCATCTCGGCCCCCAAGCTTGCAAGTGCGCTCAAGCCCGGTCAGTTTGTGAACATCGCCGTCCCCGGCGATGCGTCTTCTCTGCTTCGTGTGCCCTTGAGTTTCTACCGCGCCGACGCCGAGGCCGGCACCGTCGAGCTGTGGTACGCCGCCGTGGGCGACGATACCCGCCGTTTGTCCCAGATGGGCCCTGGCTCCACCTCTAACCTGTTGGGCCCCGGTGGCCGTGGCTGGATGGTACCCGAGGGCACCAGGAAGGCACTGCTCGTCGCCGGTGGCATCGGCGTTCCGCCTGTGCTGTGTCTTGCCGGCATGCTTGCCGAGCAGGGTGTTGATGTGGACGTGTGCCTGGGCTTTGGCACCGCTTCCAAAGTCGTGGGTGTCGATGAGTTCCGTGCGCTGGGCGCCACGGTTAACGTGTGCACCGACGACGGTTCGCTCGGCACGCACGGTTTTTGCACCGATCCTGCCGCCGAGCTGCTTGGCGAGGGCGGCTACGACTACGTGGCCAGCTGCGGTCCCGCCGTCATGATGAAGAAGGTCGCCGCCGCAGCCGCCGAGGCCGGTGCGTACTGCGAGGTGTCGCTCGAGCGCATGATGAGCTGTGGCTTTGGCGCCTGCAACACCTGCAATGTCGAGACGGTCGACGGTATGAAGGGCGCCTGTATGTGCGGCCCTGTGTTCGATGCTTCCAAGGTGGTGGTCTTCTAGTGGGTACCGTGAACATGGCCGTCGATTTCGGCGGCGTCAAGATGCAGAACCCCATCAACACCGCAGCCGGTACCTTTGGCTACGGTTGGCAGTTCCAGAACTTCTTTGATGTTTCCCAGCTGGGCGCCATCACCACCAAGGGTTGCGCTGCCGAGCCCTGGCCCGGCAATCCCGCGCCTCGCATGGCCGAGATCCCGGGCGGCATGATCAACTCCGTGGGCCTTCAGAACCCCGGCGTGGCCGCCTTTGCCCGTGAGTCCGGTCCTTGGCTCGAACAGCTGTCCAAGGACGGCTGCCAGGTCATCTGTCAGGTTGCCGGCCACTCCGTTGACGAGTTTGTCCGCGCACTCGAGATGTATGTCGAGCTGTGCCCCTGGGCTGCCGGCTACGAGATCAACGTGAGCTGCCCTAATATTGCCGCCGGCGGTGCCGCCATGGGATCAACGCCCGAGGGCGCCTCTTCCGTTATGGCTGCCTGCCGCAAGGTGACCGATAAGCCGCTGTTCGTAAAGATGGCTCCGGTCAACGTTGCCGAGATTGCCAAGGCTCTCGAGGCCGCCGGCGCCGACGGCCTTTCGGTCATCAACTCCATCCAGGGCATGGCCATCGACGTTCATACCCGCAAGTCCCGCGTGGCCAAGCCCAAGGGCGGCCTTTCGGGCCCGCTGTGCCACCACATCGCCGTGCGCATGGTCTGGGAGGTTGCCCAGGCCGTCGATATCCCCATCAACGGTGTCGGCGGTGTCATGACCGGCGAGGATGCGGCTGAGTTTATCCTGGCCGGCGCCACCTGCGTGTCGGTCGGCATGGCCAACTTCGTCGATCCGTGTGCTTCGCTTAAGATCGCGCATGAGCTCGAGGCCTGGGCCGAGTCCCAGGGCGTGAAGGACATCAACGAGCTGGTAGGTGCTTTCGAATGCTAGAGAATGATGCCCGCGACCGTGTTATCGTCGCCCTCGACTGCGACCGTGAGCGCGCGCTCGAGCTCGCCCACGAGCTTTCGGGTCATGCTGCCTGGCTCAAGGTCGGCATGACGCTCTATTACGCTGAGGGTCCCCAGATCGTCAAGACGTTCAAGGACCTGGGCTTTAAGGTCTTCCTCGACCTTAAGTTCCATGACATTCCGCATCAGGTGCGCGGCGCTGCCCGCTCGGCCTCGCTTGCCGGTGCCGACCTGCTTTCGGTCCACGGCCTGGGCTCGGGTGCTATGCTCGCTGCCTGCCGCGAGGGTGCCGAGGAGGCGCGTGAGGACCGCGCCAAGCTCGTCGCCATCACCGTGCTCACGAGCATGAATCAGGATGCCTTGAGCGAGATCGGCGTCGAGTCGCCCGTGGCCGAGGAGGCCGCCCGCTTGGCAAAGCTTGCTCAGGCCAACGGCATCGATGGCATCGTGTGCTCACCGATGGAGGCTCACGACATGCGTGAGCTGCTGGGTCCTGATGCCCTGATCGTGACTCCGGGTGTGCGTCCGGTGGGTGCTGCCCTTGGTGACCAGTCCCGCGTGGCGACGCCTTCCCAGGCTATCGAGCGTGGCGCAAGCCACATCGTGGTGGGCCGTCCCATCACCGGTGCCGACGATCCGGTTGCCGCCTTTGACGCCATCGTCGCCGAGCTGGTCGAAAACGTCGCGTAAAAGATTCCCCTAAGTCACCACTTTTGGGTCTCATTAGCACAAAATAGCCCCTGTGCCTGCGTAAATTTTCCCATCCTTTGTGTGGAATCGCAGGTCAGGGGCTTAACTTTGGGCGCAGTATATTGCACTTTTTGCGGGTATCGTCTAACCTATGGAGCCGCGATTAGGCATTTTGTACGTTCTACGTGCTAAAATGCCAATTATTGAATCAGATATAACCCAACTATTTGGAGGTACGAATGGCACTCCCTCAGCTTACCGACGAGCAGCGCAAGCAGGCTCTTGAGAAGGCTGCTGCCGCACGTCACGCCCGCGCTGAGCTTCGCGAGCAGATCAAGAAGGGCGAGAAGTCCCTCGAGTCCGTGCTCAACTCCGATGACCCCATCGCTTCCCGCATGAAGGTTTCCACCCTCATCGAGTCTCTCCCCGGTTATGGCAAGGCCAAGGCCGCCAAGATCATGGAGGAGCTCGGTATCTCCGCTACTCGTCGCGTCCAGGGCCTCGGTGTCCGTCAGCGCGAGCAGCTCCTCGAGCAGCTGACCAAATAAGTGAGCGCTCAGGATTCCAAGCTCTTTGTGATTTCTGGACCGTCAGGCGCAGGCAAGGGTACGCTCGTCACTCGTGTGCGCGAGCGCCGCTCGAACCTGGGTCTGACGGTTTCGGCTACCACGCGAGCACCACGCAAAGGTGAGGTCGACGGCGTCAACTACTTTTTTCTGACGCGCGAGGAGTTCGACCGCCGCGTGGCAAACGGTGAGTTTGTTGAGTGGGCCGAGGTCCACGGTAACTGCTACGGCACGTTGGTGAGCGAGGTCACATCCAAGCTCGCCTCGGGCTCGTCTCTGATTTTGGAGATCGACGTCCAGGGCGCCCTGCAGGTGAAGGAGCGTTTCCCCGAGGCCGTGCTGATCTTTATCAAGCCGCCTTCGCTTGAGGTGCTCCGCGAGCGTCTAGTCGGTCGCGGTACCGAGACGCCCGAGACGATTGAGCTGCGTATGGCAAACGCCGCCGATGAGCTTGCCCTTGCCGACCGCTACGACGACGTCGTGGTGAATGACGATCTCGACCGCGCGACCGATGAGCTCGTTCGCGTTCTCGATATGCATGAAAGGATCTGAGGTCCGTGTCCGTTGTAAAGCCTTGCATTGACGATCTTCTGGAGAAGACCGATCACAACCGCTTCCTGCTCGCTTCGCTTGCCTCCAAGCGCGCCTGCGACATCAATAGCATGCTGCGTGGCCAGCACAACCGCGTGCTTGCCGTCCAGGATGTCGATGACATCACCATCGGGCTTTCCGGTGCCGATACCATCTCGATGGCTATGGACGAGATTGTCGACGGCGACATCTCTTACGACGAGGCCCGTTACGAGAAGGCGCTCGGCCACAAGGTTGCTGAAGCCTAAATGGCGGCTCGCGTCTGCCTAGTCCACTATCACGAGGTTGGGCTGAAGGGCAAGAACCGCGCACATTTTGAGCATATCCTCATGGATAACATCAAGGCGGCCTTGGCCGCCTTTTCCGTGAACGCCGTGTCTCGAATTTCCGGTTATATCCTCGTGACCTTTAACGAGCATCAGGCCGACGAGGCGGCGCGTGTCATCCGCACCGTCCCCGGCGTTGCCCGTGTGTCTTTGGCGTATCACACCAACCGCGACCCGCAGGAGTACTGCGCCGCTGCTGTGAAGGCGCTGCGCGAGTTTGGTTCCTTCGATTCGTTTAAGGTGCACGCCAAGCGCTCCAATACTGACTATGAGCTCACCTCGATCGATATCAATCGACAGGTTGGCGAGGTGCTGTGTGAGGCGTTTCCCGATAAAAAGGTCCAGATGCACGACCCCGACGCGATGGTGCACGTTCTGGTGGTTCAGGGTAGTGTCTACGTGTATGCGCGCTCCGAGCGCGGCGTTGGCGGCCTTCCGGTGGGTTCTGCCGGCAAGGTCGTGACGCTGCTGTCGTCGGGTATCGATTCTCCGGTGGCGACTTGGATGCTCGCGCGTCGCGGCGCGGTCTGCGTGCCGGTGCATTTCTCCGGTCGTCCGCAGACGCCCGATACGAGCGAGTATTTGGTGCAGGATATCATCCGTGCGCTTGAGCCGGGTGTCCAGATCGGCCGCCTGTACGTGGTGCCGTTTGGCGACTGCCAGCGTGAGATTTCGGTCACCTGTCCCAGTAACCTGCGCGTGATCATGTATCGCCGCATTATGTATTCGGTTGCCGAGCGCATTGCACACATCGAGGGTGCCAGGGCCATCGTTACGGGCGAATCGCTTGGGCAGGTTGCCTCCCAAACGCTTGAGAACATCATGGCCGTCAACGAAGCCGTGAAGATTCCCGTGTTCCGTCCTCTCATCGGTTCGGACAAACAGGAGATCATCGCACGCGCCGAGGAGATCGGTACGTTCGATATCTCGACTGAGGCCGCTCCCGACTGCTGCACGCTGTTTATGCCGCGCCGTCCCGAGACGCACGCTAAACTCGATGCCGTGCATGAGGCCTGGAAACTGTTTGATCATGAGGAGATGATTGAGCGTCTGCTCAAGCAGACCGAGTACATCGACTTCGAGAGCAACACGTACAAGGCCCCTAAGACCTTAAAACGCAAACATTCTGAGCTTGCTCCGCGTGAGATTTACCAAGATCACGAGTAAATTTGTGCATAGACCGACGATGCGCCTGCATCGTCGGTCTTTTGCTATCTGGGCATTTTGCGGCTAAGTGTTCATTTGCTGACGTGTGCCTGAATAAACGGGCACATTTGCGCAAGGTTTTGGTTAACTTTTGGTTTGACCGCGAAAACCGGCGTGGGCGTGCGGAGGCTGCGGCGTTCGTTTCCTGACACGATGGTGTTGGGAGGTGTTTGCTATGGCGCAGCGCGAGCAACACGAACGGGTTAAACGGATGGACCGCTGGGCAGAAAAGCTGCTCGGCCACAAGGCGATGGTCCTGGCGATTCTGGTTGTCATTGCCGCCGCGAGCGGCTTGGCGATGGCGAACCTTGGCGGCGGTGCCAGCGGCGTGTCTTTTGAGCGGACTGATGGTTCGGGCTCGTTGGTGGAGCCGGGATCCGGCGATGCTTCGAGCGGAAAGACATCCGAAGACTCTTCGCCTAAGGCGTCTGCTGCGGAAGAGGTTTATGTCGATGTTGATGGCGCCGTTGTGTCGCCCGGCGTATATCGTCTCAAGGACGGCGCGCGGGTGGCTCAGGCGATTGATGCCGCCGGCGGGCTGGCGCCCGAGGCAGACGTTACGGGGCTCAATCGGGCATCTAAGGTCACTGATGGACAAAAAATCCATGTTCCAACGGTAGGGGAGCAGCAGGCGTCCATTGCGGAAGCCGGTGTTGATGGTGGGGTTTCCGCATCATCGGGCGCGGGTGGCGCAACAGGCCTAGTAAACATCAATACGGCAAGCGCGGCAGAGCTGCAGACGCTCTCGGGCATCGGTCCCTCCATGGCACAGTCGATTATCGATGAGCGTACAAAGAACGGTGCTTTTGCCTCGGTTGACGATCTGATGCGTGTGTCGGGAATCGGCGAGAA
This sequence comes from Collinsella sp., assembly GCA_019419505.1. Classification (GTDB taxonomy): domain Bacteria; phylum Actinomycetota; class Coriobacteriia; order Coriobacteriales; family Coriobacteriaceae; genus Collinsella. The sequence goes on from DXZS01000025.1 coordinate 103,366, forward strand.
GAAGCTTGCCAAAATCAAAGATTGCATCTGCGTATGAGTGCGACCGAGCGCGAACATGTGATGCCTCCGCGGCCCCTGATGCCGTGGACGATGGCCCTGTGTGCCGGCATGTGCGTGAGCTGCGCCTTGGTGCTCAACGTGGCCGCAGATGCGCTGCTGAGAGAGCGGACGCCGGCGGTCGGGCTGCTATGGGCCATTCCATTTGCGGCGGCGGTATTCGTTGTGCTGGCTCAATCTTGTGCGCGGCTTGCCCCTTGGAAGCGGTGGCTGTATGCCGCGTCCGTCGGTCTCGTGGCGGGAGCGGTCGTCTCGGCGTGGTGGGCTGTGGGTGCGCTCAGCGCCTCGAAGGCGCTCGACGGTCGAGCGGCAAGCGGCCTCGAGTTTGTCGTGCAGGGCGATCCATCCATAAACGACGACGTGTATTCCTATACCTGCGAGGCACGCGCGGACGGTAAGAGCTTGGCAACGGTTCGCCTAACGTGTGACCGCGAGCTCAAGTTTGGGGCGCACGTGCGTGTTATCGGTCGCGTTTCACGTTTTGAGAACGATGCGTATGGACGATCGCGAGCGCTCCGAGGCGAGGTGCGCAAGGTTAAAGCCGTTCGGATTTTGTCGGTCGATGAGGGCTCTCCGGGGCCGCTGCTTCGGCTGCGAAATGAGCTGCTTGCGTCCATTGCGCCTGCGACCGACCCGGCGCGTGCGCTCATAGCCGGTGTCGTTTGCGGTCGTTCGGCCGAGCTGCGCGCCCAGCAGGCGGGCGACTGGTTTTCGGTGACGGGTACGGCGCATCTTATCGCCGTCTCGGGCAGCCATTTGGCTATCGTGGGGTTTGTAATTGAGGGCGTATTGCAAAAGACTCGGTGTTCACGTGGTCTTCGGCGGGCGATATTGGCGATAACGCTTGTGGGCTACGCTGCCTTTACGGGCGCGTCTCCCTCGGCCGTGCGCGCGTGCTGCATGGTGTTCGCGACGCTTGTCGTAAACGGCGCAGGGCGTCGCCGGCACGGCGCATCGGCGCTCTTCGTAACCATGTCCATCTTTGTGCTACTGCGGCCGACGGTGCTGTTCGAGATGGGCTTTCAGCTTTCATGTGCCAGCGTCTTAGCCATTCTGTGCTTTTGCCCCTATGCGACCTACGCTTTGGGTGAGTTGGGTGTGCCGTCGGGCGTTGCTAGCATGCTTTCCGTCACGCTGTGCTCGCAGTTGGCGACGCTCCCCATTACCATTCCTGCCTTCGGTACGTTCTCGCTCATTGCTCCGCTGGCAAATGCGGTCATCGGTCCGGTGGTGAGCGTACTGCTCGCTGTGTCGATCGTACTGGTTCCCTATTCGCTCGTGGCACAATTGCGGATTTGGGCGCTCATTGTGCCCATGGTTGCCGCCCGTTGCGCACTGTTCTTCGAGCAGCTGTTTGCCGCCGTGCCGGGTGCATCCGTGAGTGTGCCGCCCGATAGCATGTGGATTTACCTAGTGCCGTGTTTGCTGGCGGTTCTGCTGGTCTGGTGGCCGCGTCCCCGTGCACGTCCTATGGCGGTGGGGCTTACGTGCCTGGTGTTCTTGGCTGCGATTCCGTACGCCTACTGGGATCGGTTCGCTCCGCCTTCGGTGACGGTGCTCGATGTGGGCCAGGCCGATGCGATTCTTATCCGCCAGGGCGGCACAGTAGCGCTCGTCGACTGCGGGCTCGACGAGCGCGTGGTGGCGGCGTTGGTTCGCAATAGCGTGCACCATATCGATGCCGTCTTTGTGACGCATTGGGATGAGGATCACTGGGGTGGTCTGCCTGCCGTGCTCGAACAGTTTTCGGTCGGAACGATTGCCGTGGCGGCAGATGCGCTGGAGGATGCTCCTGCCGAGGTATTGAACCGACCTGGCGTGGAGTATCGGCAGGTGCGCCATGGGGATACGGTCGACATCGGCTCATTTTGCGCCCGCGTGATGTGGCCATTCGAGTCCGTGGATGGCGAGGGCAATGAGGACTCGCTTGTCCTGCTGCTCTCTTATGTTCAGGAAGACAAGGGCCTGCGCATGCTCCTCACCGGTGATGCCGAGCTCGACCAAGAACGGGAATTCGTGCAGGAGGTGGGGGATATCGATGTCCTTAAACTCGGGCATCACGGCTCCAAGGTTTCGGTCGATGCCGCGCTGCTGGAGATTCTGAGACCCGAGCTTTCCCTCGCGAGCGCGGGCGAGGGGAATCGATACGGTCATCCGTCCGATGCCTGCATCGATGCCGTGAAGGAAGCGGGTGGCGTGTTCGCGTGCACCATCGAACACGGCGACATTACCGTCACGCCGACTGAGAATGGCTTTGCGATGCGATGCCAGCGACCGTGACGACGTCGTTGGCGTGTGGTGGGCCCCTGGGCTAGAATGGCACGGAACGAATACGAAGGCCTGCGGGAGGGGAGCGCAATGTCCGAAACCGGTCTGCTGCCGGCATATCTGATCGTCGGTACCGACGGAGTCAAGCGCGATCACGCCGTCTCGCGTATGAAAGCGCGTCTGGAAAAGTCGGGTATGGTCGAGTTTAACCTCGACGAGCGCGACATGACTAAGGACCCCGATATCGAGTCCATTATCGGATCGCTTAACACCTTTCCGATGGGCAGCGAGTTTCGCCTGGTAATCCTTGATGGCTGCTCAAAGCTCGCTAAGGCTGTCTCGGAGCCGCTCGTCGAGTACCTCGCAAGTCCCAGCCCCACAACGGTCTGCCTCATCATCGCCGACTCGCTTGCCAAGAACACGCGCCTGTATAAGGCGATCGCCAAGATCGACAAGAAGGCCGTGATCGATTGCTCCGGCACCAAGCGCTGGGAGCTACCGCGCCGCGTTCAGCAGATGGCGACGCAGCATGGCAAGTCGATCTCGACGGCGGCCGCCGAGGAACTCGTCTCGCGTTCGGGTGAAAACACTCGCATGCTCGATAACGATTTGGCTAAGCTTGCCCAGATGGTCGAGGCGCCCCAGATTGAGCTTGCCGACGTTGAGCGCTGGATTGTACGTACGGCCGAGGTTCAGCCCTGGGACTTTCTCAATGCGGTCTCGGCCCGTGACATGCGCCGCTCGCTCGAGCTCTTCAATCTACTGCCCGCCAAGAGCTACGTGTGGACTTACACATTGCTGTGCGGCCGTATTCGCGAGCTTATCGTTGCCAAGGCGCTCGATGCGCGCGGACAGGGTCGTGAGCTGGCCGCAACGCTTAAGCTCCAGTCCTGGCAGGTCAAGAATCACCTGACCTGGGCTCGCCGCTTTTCGATGGCAGAGCTCGTCGCAGCGCTCGAGGGAGCGGTCGATGTGGAGCTCGCGCTCAAGGGTTCGGCCGATTCTGAGACCGCGCTTTTGCTCTGGATTACGAACATCTTGAGAAAATCGTGATAATACCTGCCTATTTGGCAAATTCGTTCTATCCCTTTGAGGGGGAGCGTGCTATAGTAGGCGCTTGCATGACCTCACCGTGTCTCAGAGGTGTCATACATTTTTTGCAAGGAACTCGAAAGGAACTCCAGAAGTGGCAAACATCAAGTCTCAGAAGAAGCGTATCCGCACCAATGAGGCAGCTCGCATGCGTAACAAGGCTGTCAAGTCCGAGCTCAAGACGCTGACCAAGCACGTCCAGTCCGCCGTCGCCGAGGGCGACGCCGAGAAGGCCCAGGCCGCCCTCAAGACCGTCACCAAGCGTCTCGACATGGCTGCCGCCAAGCATGTTATCCACAAGAACCAGGCTTCCAACCGCAAGTCCGGTCTTGCCAAGCTCGTGAACAGCATCAACGCCTAAGTTGTAAATTTCACACCACACAGATTACGCGCATAAATGGAGCCTGTTTTATGGAACAGGCTCCATTTTTTGTATCGCTCGGGTAAGATAGTCCGCATGAATACTTCAAATGACATTTCCCACATCCGCAACTTCTCAATCGTTGCGCACATCGACCATGGCAAGTCCACGATCAGTGACCGTATCCTCGAACTCACCCATACAGTCGACGAACGCGACATGGAGTCGCAGCTGCTCGACACCATGGATATCGAGCGCGAGCGCGGCATCACGATCAAGTCCAATGCCGTTCGCGTGTCCTATGACGCCGACGATGGCGAGACGTATCAGTTCAATCTGATCGATACGCCGGGCCACGTGGACTTTACCTATGAGGTCTCGCGCTCGCTGGCAGCCTGTGAGGGCGCGGTGCTCGTTGTCGACGCCACGCAGGGCGTTGAGGCGCAGACCGTTTCTAACGCGACGCTCGCCATGAACGCCAATCTGGACATTGTGCCGGCCATCAACAAGATTGACCTGCCCTCGGCTCATCCCGACGAGGTTAAGACCGAGATCGAGGATGACCTGGCGATCCCTGCCGATGATGCCGTGTGTGTCTCGGGCAAGACCGGCGAGGGCATCCACGATCTGCTGGAGTCCATTGTCTTTTTGATCTCTCCGCCCAAGGGCGATGCGAACGCGCCGCTCAAGGCACTCATCCTGGATTCGTACTTCGACGAGTATCGTGGCGTCGTCGCCACGGTGCGCATCTTTGACGGCTCCATCAAAAAGGGCGATACCCTGCGCATGATGCAGGCAAAGGGCGACTTTTTGGTCGATGGTGTGGGCGTCAAGCGTCCCGCCGAGACCCCGGTCGACGCGCTGACGGTCGGCGAGGTGGGCTACGTGGTCACGGGCCTGAAGGACCCCGAGGCCGTTCACGTGGGCGATACCCTCACGTGGGCGTCGAATCCCTGCCTCGAGCCGCTTCCCGGCTACCGCGAGGCTAAGCCCATGGTCTATACGGGCCTGTTCCCGATCGATAACAAGGACTACGAGAACCTGCGTGACGCGCTCGATAAGCTGCACGTCAACGACCCGTCGTTGGTGTGGGAGCCCGAGACCTCGGTGGCGCTCGGCTTTGGCTTCCGCGTGGGCTTCTTGGGCCTGCTGCATATGGAGGTCGTCAAGGAGCGCTTGGAGCGCGAGTTCAATCTTGACCTCATTGCCACGAGCCCCTCGGTGGACTATCACGTCTACAAGACTGACGGCGAGATGATTGATGTCCGCAGCCCGCAGGATCTGCCCGAGGCTACGCGCATCGAGCGCATTGAGGAGCCCTACCTCAAGGCAAAGATCATCTGCCCGCCCGAGTATACGGGTGCCGTCATGCAGCTCGCTATCGAGCACCGCGGCGTTACGACCGACATGATCCATCTCACGAGCAAGTCGGTCGAGATGCGCTTTGATATGCCGCTCGCCGAGCTCATTTTGGACTTCTTTGACCAGCTCAAGAGCCGTACCAAGGGCTATGCCTCGCTCGACTACGAGTTCAACGAGTACCGTCCCTCCGAGCTCGTGAAGCTCGATATCTTGCTTTCGGGTGATGAGGTGGACGCGCTGTCGTTTATCGTCCATAAGGACAAGGCCTATGGCCTGGCCCGTGGTCTGTGCGACAAACTTAAGGAGATCATCCCGCGTCAGCTGTTCGAGGTGCCCATCCAGGGTGCTATCGGCAACAAGATCATCGCCCGCTCCACCGTCAAGGCGCGTCGCAAGGACGTGCTTGCTAAGTGCTACGGCGGCGATATTTCGCGTAAGCGTAAGCTGCTCGAGAAGCAGAAAGAGGGCAAGAAACGCATGAAGGCCATCGGCTCGGTCGAGGTCCCGCAGGAAGCCTTTATGGCGATCCTCAAGGTGGACGAGTAGGTCTATGGCGCTTTCTGAATACAGCAAGCGGCTGCTGGGCGCCTATGCTGAGCAGCCGTTCCTTATGGCTCCCATGGCGGGCGTGACCGACCCTGCCTACCGCATCATGTGTCGTCGCCGCGGTGCCAACCTTGCCTACAGCGAGATGGTGAGCGTGGCGGGCCTTGCCTATGCCAGCAACAAGACCTGGCGCCTGGTGCTACCGGCCGACGAGGAGCAGCAGATTTGCGTGCAGCTCTTTGGCTCCAAGCCCGATCAGTTTGCGAGTGCCGTCGCTGCTGTCGAGGAACGCGTGGGCGATCGCCTGTCATTGATTGATATCAACATGGCTTGTCCGGCGCGCAAGGTCGTTACCAAGGGCGAGGGCTCGGCGCTTATGCGCACGCCCGATCTGGCCGAGAAGATCGTCGAGGCGGCGGTGGGCGCGGCACATGTGCCCGTGACTGTAAAGATCCGCAAGGGCTTTTATGCCGAGGACCGTAATGCCGCGACGTTTGCCCAGATGCTCGAAGGCGCCGGTGCCGCCGCAGTCGCCGTGCACGGTCGTTGTGCCACGCAGCTCTATACGGGCCAGGCCGATTGGTCTGTCGTCGATGAGGTTGCCGACGCTGTCGAGATTCCCGTGATTGGTTCGGGTGATGTGTTCTCGGCCGAGGACGCTGCTGAGCATCTGCAAGGCTCGGGTGCCAGCGCGGTGTTTATCGCGCGCGGCATCTACGGCAATCCGTGGGTGTTCGGTGATGCTCGCGCCCTTGCGCTCGATGGCACGCCGGTTCCTTCTCGCTCCTCGGTCGAGCGCCTGGAGGCTCTGCGTGAGCACCTGACGTTGACGCACGAGCTTCTGCCGCTTATGTCGCGCGCCCGTACGTACGCGAGCTGGTATCTAAAGGGCATGCCCCATGCCGCCGCCTGGCGCGCTCAGGTGGTGCGCTGCTCCACGTACGAGGAGTTTATGGCACTGGTCGATGATATCGAGCGCGATGTGGTGGCCTGCGAGGCTGCCCTTGCCGCCGGCGAATCGGTGCCCCCTCATCCGCTGGAGGCTTAAGGGTGGCCGTTACCGCGCTGTACGTGCACGTGCCGTTTTGCGCCCAAAAGTGCCGGTACTGCGACTTTGACTCGCGCAGTTTTTCTCCGTGCGACCTGAGTGCTGCGCTCGATGTCTATTTTGAGCAGTTGTTCGCGCGCCTCGATGCTTTTGGCAAGGCTGGGGCCCTTGACCATATCCGCACCGTCTATGTTGGCGGCGGTACGCCGTCGCTGGCGGGGGAGCGCCTGGTGGAGCTGGCGCGGCGTATTCGTGCGTGGTGCGCCCCCGTTGAGTTTACCTGCGAGGCCAATCCCGAGTCGCTGACCGCCGAGCTTGCCACTGCGCTTGCCAAGGTTGGTGTCACACGCGTCTCTCTGGGCGTGCAAACGCTCGATAACACCGAACTTACCGCCATCGGCCGTATTCACGATGCCGATCGGGCGTTTGCCGCCATCGCGACGGTCAAGAACTCTGGGCTTGACGTGTCGTGCGACCTTATGTGCGGACTTCCCGGGCAGACCGCAGCGAGTTGGAAGCGCACGCTCGATGGCGTGCTGGCGGCGGCTCCGCATCATGTGTCGGTCTACCCGCTCACGCTTGAGGAGGGGACTCCCCTTTATCGCATGGCGTGCCGCGACGAGTCGGTCGAGCCCGACGAGGATTTTCAAGCTTCGTGCATGGATGTGGCGCGTGAGCGTCTGGGTGCGGCCGGCTATCACCCGTATGAGGTGGCAAGCTATGCGCTCGACGGACATGAGTGCGCCCATAACATTGCCTACTGGACCGGCCAGGGCTATTTGGGCCTGGGTCGTTCCGCCGCGGGCATGCTCGACGCCGAGGATTTCGACCGTCTTGCAGGTTTGTTCCCCGGCGTGTCTTCTCGAGGCGATTCGTACCGCGTGCGTCTGGTGCAACGTGACGATGACGCGACGGCGTTTGAGGCCGAATATCTGTCGCAGCGTGAGGCTGCGGCTGAAGACCTGATGCTGTCTTGTCGCATGACGGGCGGTGTTGCGTCCGACCTGTTGGTTCGTGCAGCTTGCGTCATCCCGGCCGATGAGCTGGCAGCTGCCTGCGATCGCGCGCTCGAATTGGGTCTTGCCACTTGGGTGCCCGAGACGCTCGGGGTCCATGAGGGACCTTTCACTTCGGCAGATGTCGTCGCGGGCTATGTTCGAGCTCGTCTGGCGCCGACGCACTTGGGCTGGCTCGATGGAAATGTTCTGTTCGAGCTGTTTTGGGATCTAGCTTAGGCCGCTCGTGTAGAATTACCGGAATATATACGCTGCTGTGAGCAGGAGGTTGCCGCGCATGGCGACGATGAACGAAAAAGATTACTACGAGATTCTGGGTGTCTCCAAGGACGCCACCTCGCGTGATATTCAAAAGGCCTTTCAGCAAAAGGCCCGCAAGCTCCATCCGGACGTCAACAAAGAGCCGGATGCCGAGGAAAAGTTTAAAGAGGTTTCCGAGGCCTACGCCGTGCTTTCGGATGAGCAAAAACGTGCGCGCTACGACGCCATGCGCTCGGGCAATCCCTTTGCCGGTGCTCCTACGGCTTCGCCCTATGGTGGCGGCTACGCCGGCAACACAGGCTATGGCAATCCCTTTGAGGGCGGTTTTCCCTTTGGCGGCGCTTGGGGCCAGCAGCGTCGTGGGCAGGCTGCTTACAATCCCGAGAACGGCGCCAATGTGGTCGTCGATATCAAGCTCGACGCCAAGGAGGCCAAGGGCGGTGCCCGCAAGACCGTCCGCTATACGCGCTTCGATACCTGTGGTCACTGCGGTGGTTCGGGCTCTGTTTCGTCCGAGCATGCACATACCTGTCCGAGCTGCGGCGGTCGCGGTCACATCGATGTCGACCTGTCCTTTCTGTTTGGTGCCGGCACGTTCCAGTCGGTCTGCCCTGAGTGCGGTGGCTCCGGTAAGGTCGTCGCCGACCCCTGTCCCGATTGCGGCGGCAGCGGGCGGACCCGTGTGACCTCCGAGCAGACGATTGAGTTTCCCGCCGGCACGCACGATGGCGACGAGGTCCGTATTGGCGGCATGGGTCACGCCGGCACCAACGGCGCCTCTGGCGGTGATCTGGTCGGTCGCGCCCATGTTGAGGCCGAGCGCCTGGAAGGCAAGGCCCGTACCGGTTTTTACCTGATGGGCATCGTGGCGCCGTTTTTGGTGCTCTCGGCCATCTCGGGCGTGTTCTCGGCCTTTGCCGTGATGTGCTTTATTCCGTTTGCCATGGGCCTGTTCATGGTGCTCTCGGACGGCGTGCTGCACCGCAGCCTGCTGTGGTGGAAGCGCGGCGCGATGCAGTTTGCCAACGGTTTTGCCAACGGATTTATGTTTGCGCTCGTGTCGGTTTGGTTTGCGAGCTGCTCGCAACGTGCCATGCTTTCACCCTACGCAATGCAATAACATCAAACCCTCTGTTTGCGGCCGGCCCAGCTTGGGTATAGGACGCACTGTGACAATAATGAAAGTCGGAAGGATTCGGTCGTGTCGGAAAATAGGGATTACTACGAGGTGCTTGGCGTCGACAAGGATGCCGACGCGCGGACGATTAAGCGCGCGTTTCTAAAGAAGGCCCGTACCGTACACCCGGACGTTTCGGACGACCCCGAGGCCGAGGCCAAGTTCAAAGAGCTCAACGAGGCATATTCCGTTCTTTCCGATGAGCAGAAGCGTGCTAACTACGACCGTTACGGCATTGCCGACGGCCCTGGTGGTTCGGGCTACGTCGACATTAACGATATCTTTGGCGGCATGGGCATGGACGACCTCTTCTCGTCGTTCTTTGGCGGCGGTGCCGGCGGTGGCGCCCGAAATCGCCGTGAGCGTCGTCGCGGCCGCGACATGGCCATCTCCCTTTCGGTGACGCTCGAGGAGGCGGCACTCGGGTGCAAAAAGACGATCAGCTATGACCGCCTTGCTCCCTGTGAGGATTGCAATGGCACCGGTAGGGCCGAGGGCGCGCAGGAAAAGCAGTGCAGCCGCTGCCACGGCACGGGCTATGTCACGACGGTCCAGCGTTCGTTCCTGGGCCAGGTTCAGTCCTCTTCGCCTTGTCCCGACTGCCACGGCGAGGGCACGGTCATCGATCATCCCTGCGAGACCTGCGACGGTCAGGGCCGCACGCCTTCGCATGAAAAGATCGACATCGATATCCCCGCCGGCGTTTCGACCGGTCGCCAGCTGCGCGTGAGCGGCTTTGGCGAGGCTGGCCTTCGCGGCGAGCCCTCGGGCGACCTGATCGTCAACGTGCGCGTCGCCGACCACGAGCGTTTTAAGCGCAACGGTGACGACCTGTACCTCGTGAGCGATATTTCGATTGCGCAGGCAGCGCTCGGCTGCGAGATCGAGGTCGAGGGCATTATGCCCGATGAGGTCGTCAAGGTGACGGTCCCTGCTGGTACACAGTACGGCGACACCGTGAGCGTCAATAATTACGGCATGCCGCGCATTGGCGGTGGCGGTTCGCGTGGTCGCCTGATCGTGCAACTGCGCGTGGTCGTTCCCACCAATCTTTCCAATAAGCAACACGAGCTGCTCCGTGCTTTTGCCGATGAGATGGGCGATGACGTCGCTTCCGGTAAGAAGTCGGTGACCGACCGTATCAAGAGTGCCCTCGACGATATCCTCGATTAAGGAGCCCGCGTGCTCGCACCCCATATTTCCGTCGTCAACCTCGGCTGCCGCGTCAACCGGGTTGAGTCTGACCGTATCACTGCCGATCTTATGCGCCTGGGCTTTGCTATTGTGGATCCCCAGGATGCCGATCTGATCGTCATTAACACCTGTGCCGTTACGGGCGAGGCCGAGGCCAAGACCCGTAAGGCCGTCCGTCATGCGCTGGCCCATCCTAACGACCCTTACGTGGTCGTAACCGGCTGCGTCGTCAACCTGCATCCCGAGGAGTTGCTGGAGCTCTCCGATCGCGTGATCGCCGAGCCGTCCAAGATTGACGTCGCCGAGCGCGTCTGCGAGGTACTGGGTGTCGAATCCGATAGCGTTCCCGCCTGCAGCGATGGCGAGGTGGTCGATGCGCTCGGTCGCTCTCGCCTGGGCGTGAAGATTCAGGACGGCTGCAACCATCGCTGCACCTATTGCATTGTGTGGAAGGCACGCGGCCCCGAGCGCTCCGTGCCCGTCGAGTCCGTGCTCGAGCAAGTTCGCGAGGCCCAGGAGGCCGGCGTGCCCGAGGTGGTGCTGACCGGTGTGAACCTGGGTGCCTACGATGGCAAGAGCGCGACCGACGAGCACGTCGAAATCGATGAGCTGCTCGAGGCCATCATGGAGCGCACGTCTATTCCGCATGTGCGCATTTCCTCGGTCGAGCCCATGGATATCTCTGAGCGCCTGCTTAAGGTTATGGCGCGCTATCCGCAGCGTATCGCCCCGTTTTTGCACCTGCCCGTGCAGTCCGGCTGCACGGCGACCCTGCATCGCATGGGCCGTCCCTATAGCGCCGAGGCCTTTGAGGACACGGTGCGTATGATTCGCGCCAACTTGCCCCAGGCGTCCCTTTCTTGCGACGTTATTGTCGGCTTCCCTGGTGAGACGGACGAGGAGTTCGAGGAGTCGTTGGCGCTGTGCCGCCGTGTGGGTTTCTCGCGTATGCACGTGTTCCGCTACAGCAAGCGTCCCGGTACCCTTGCTGCCGACATGCTCGACCAGGTTCCGCCCGAGGTTATGGCCGAGCGCAGCCGCCGTATGCGGGCCGCTGCACAGGAGCTCGCTATTGCCGACGCTCGCCGTCGCGTGGGCACGGTCGAGCGTGCCGTGCTCGAGTATGGCGACAACCTGACGCTCGGCTCGTTCCATCATGCCCGTCTTGACGATACCTGTGGACTTACAGCCCCGTGCCTGCTCGATGTTGCTATCATCGGAGTCGATGATTCCGGCTTGGTCCATGCACGCAGGGAGGTTCATGGAAGCCTCGAAGATTAGACTTACCGTTCCCGAGGGGATTGATCCCTCGCGCGTTTTGGGCGCTGGCGACGGCGTCCTTCGTGCGCTCGAGAACTTGGTTCGCGCTCACGTGGTCGCCCGTGGCGATAGCATCTCCGTGAGCGGCGACCCGGACGAGGTCGAACTCGTGGCGCGCTTTTTCGAGCACGCTTTTCGCGAGGCGGCCGCCGGGCGCACGCTGTCTGCCGACGATGTCTCTCGCTGCCTGGCCGTCTTGCGCGACGGTGAGCACGAGGCTACGTCGCTTCGCGATGACGTGCTGCTTTCGTATCGCGGCCGCGTCATTCGCCCCAAGACGCTCGGGCAAAAGCGCTATGTGGATGCCATCCGCTCGCATACCATCACGTTTGGCTTGGGTCCTGCCGGTACCGGTAAGACCTATCTGGCCATGGCGCTCGCCGTTGCCGCGCTCAAGCGTCACGAGGTGGGCCGTCTGATCTTGACGCGTCCGGTTGTCGAGGCGGGGGAGAATCTGGGCTTTTTGCCTGGCACCCTCGAGGAAAAGATCGATCCCTACATGCGTCCGCTTTACGACGCCCTTTTTGACATGATGGATCGCGAGCGCACCGATGAGCTTATGGAGCGCGGCGTGATCGAGATCGCCCCGCTTGCCTACATGCGCGGCCGCACGCTGAGTGATGCCTTCGTGGTGCTCGACGAGGCGCAAAATACCACGCCCGAGCAGATGAAGATGTTCCTGACGCGCCTGGGCTTCAACTCCAAGTTCGTGATTACCGGCGACCTGAGCCAGCGTGACCTGGTGGGTCGTCGTGGTGGCTTGGCGGATGTCGAGAAGATTTTGGGCCGTGTCGATGATGTCGCATTTTCGCACCTCGAGCGTGCCGACGTGGTGCGCCATGCCTTGGTGGGACGTATCGTCGAGGCATACGATACTTATGATGATGTGCGCGAGAAGCGCGTACGTGACCGAAAGGAGTCCCGTTGAGTGTATTGATCAGCAACGATGCCGAGCTCGATACGCTGCTCGACGCGCAGGAGGTGGAGCACATCTGCGAGGTTGTGCTTGCCGCCGAGGGCGTTGAGCGTGAAGTCGAGATTTCCCTTTCGTATGTCGACGAGGACGAGATGCACGAGCTCAACCACGAGTGGCGCGGTATCGACCGCACCACCGATGTGCTCTCGTTTGAGTGCGACTCGGCCTTTGACGATGACATTCCCGCCGATGAGACGCTCGAGCTCGGCGATATTATCTTGGCCCCGCAGGTTATTGCCCGTCAGGCCCCCGGTTTTGGCAATAGCCCCGCTGACGAGTGCCGTCTGATGCTCGTACACGGAATGCTGCACCTGCTGGGCTATGACCACATCGAGGACGACGAGGCCGAGGTCATGGAGGCCCGCGAGGACGCCATCCTGCGCGATCTGTCGCTCGAGCGCGGCGAGGACCCTAAGCTAGTCCACGTCGGCCCCATCACCAACCACGCCCACGACTAGGAGCCGTCTATGATTCCCGGATCGAACAAGGACCATCCGTCCTTCTCTAAGTCGTTTTCCTACGCCATGGAGGGCTTCGTCACCGCCGTCAAGACCGAGCGCAACATCAAGGTCATGCTCGTTGCGGACGTGTGCACCGTCATTGCCGGCTGTATCGTGGGCCTCGACATTGCCGAGTGGGCCACGATTATCATCTGTTGTGGCTTGGTGATTCACGGCGAGCTGTGCAACACCGCTATGGAGGCCATCGTCGACCTGGCGACCCAGGAGCTCCATCCGCTGGCCAAGCGTGCGAAGGACATCGCCGCCGCCTCTGTATACATTCTTTCCATCACCGCCGCGATTGTGGGCGTGCTGGTATTTGCCCGCGCGCTCGGCTTTATTTAGAAAGGGATTCCCATGTCCGACAATATGCAGCCTACCGATGAAGTTTTGGATGACGAGGTCCTGGATGCGGTGGATACCGAGGAGCTCGAGGATGTCGAGGAGTTCGACTCGTTTGAGGGCATGAGCGACGAGGAGCTCGACGCCCTGTGCGACGAGGATGAGAACCTCGCGGGCTTTGGTGACGTGGAACCCGGTTTCCGCAGCGGCTTTGTGGCCCTGGTCGGACGCCCCAACGCCGGCAAGTCCACGCTGCTTAATGCCTGCTATGGCAAAAAGGTCGCCATCACCTCGCCGGTGGCTCAGACGACCCGTCGCCGCATGCGCGCCGTCGTCAACCGTCCCGGCTACCAGCTGGTCTTTGTCGATACCCCGGGTATTCATAAGCCCAAGGACGGTCTGGGATCCGAGCTCAACAAGAGCGCGTTGTTCGAGCTGAACGATGTCGATGTCGTCGCGTTTTTGATTGATGCCACCAAGCCGATCGGCAGGGGAGACGCTTGGGTTGCCGAGCGCGTAAGATGCGCCCGTTGCAAGAAGGTCCTGGTGCTCACCAAGGCCGATGAGGCCGATCCCGCCCAGGTTATGGAACAGCTCAAGGCCGCCCACGAGCTCATGGAGTATGACGACGAGATCGTGACGTCGTCGGTCAAGAACTTCAACGTCGACGCCTTTATAGAGACCGTTGCGCACTTTTTGCCCGAGGGTCCGCGTTGGTTCCCCGAGGACATGGGTACCGACGCTTCCGATGAGACGCTCGTTGCCGAGTTTGTGCGCGAGAAGGTCTTGCGCCGCACCCGTGATGAGATTCCGCACTCCGTTGGCGTGATCTGCGATGCGCTCGAGCAGACCAAGAAGGTGCTGCGCGTGCACGCCACCATTTACGTCGAGCGCGAGGGCCAAAAGGGCATCATCATCGGTAAGGGCGGCGAGATGATCAAGCATATCGGTATCGACGCCCGTCGCGATCTTGAGCGCATCTTTGGCACGCAGGTCTTTTTGGAGCTGGACGTGAAGGTCAAGGCCGGCTGGCGTGACGACGAGGCCCAGATTCGCCGCTTTGGCTACAACGCCGAGGACTAAGGACGCGCGGTGCGTATGGCAGGCTCCCGGACATATCGCACGAAAGTGCTCGTGCTCGATAAGACTAAGCTCAAAGAGACCGACCTGATCTTGACGATGCTTGACGAGCGGGGGCGGCAGGTTCGTGCCGTGGCAAAGGGCGCCCGCAAACCCGGCGGACGCCTGGCTGCGCGCTGCGAGCTGTTCTGTACGGTCGATATGCTGCTTGCACATGGACGGTCACTCGACGTGGTTTCCCAGGCCGAGCTTATGGAGGCGCCGCTCGGCGCTGCGCCCGATTACGAGACGACTTGCGCCGCAAGCGCGATCGCCGAGGTCGCACGCGTGTGCTCGTTCGAGGACGCCGAGGACCCGTTTACCTTTGCCATTACGCAACGGGCGCTTACCCTGGTCGGCAGCGGGCTCGACGCTGCGTATATGGATTTACTTGTGGCGGCATATGTCTTTAAGCTGCTGTCGCACGTTGGCTATCGACCAGATTTTTCGGCCTGCGTGCTGTGCGGAGACCCCATGCTGTCGTATTTTTCACCACAGGCGGGCGGGCTCATGTGCGGATCGTGCGCGTCGAGCGTTCCGGGTGCCGAGCTGGTATCGACTGGTGAGGTCGCATGGCTTCGCGCCCTCATGTCCATGACCTTCGATGCGCTCATGGCCGAGCGAATCGACCCGCATACGGCGGCATTCTTGCTCGGGCTTTCGCATGTTTGGGCTGCGACGCACACCGATCAGCGCCTCCGTGCGATGGAATTCATGTTGGGTCGGTGATGATGCGCAGGGGCGGGCTGCTTGTGGTAACATATCGGCCTGTTGGTACCTCGACCTTGGTTGCTCGCTCCACCGGCGGCTTCCCAGTCCGAGGCGAATCGAGTCGCCCGATAGCGACGCAAAACGAAAGGTGAAACAATGACTGTTTCCAAAGAGCGCAAGGCTGAGCTGACTGCCCAGTTCGGTAACACTCCGGTCGACACCGGCAACCCCAAGGTTCAGGTCGCCATCCTGTCCGAGCGCATCAAGGAGCTGACCGAGCACATGAAGTCCCACCAGAAGGACTTCCACACCCGTCGTGGCCTGCTCATGCTCGTCGGCCGTCGTCGTCGTCTTCTCTCCTACATCAAGAAGAACGACATCGTCGAGTACCGTGAGCTCATCAAGGCTCTGGGCATCCGCGACAACATCCAGTAGGATTTGTACATGCTAAGAGCGTCCTGCGCAGCGGGGCGCTCTTTTTGTGTAAGGGCGCGAACAATCACGCTCTGAAGCGTGGCGGGGGCAGGGGGCCCGCGTCACATGAGAAGCCCGCAGGCAAGGGGTCTGCGGGGTAAAGGAGAACAATGACACTCGTATCCAAGACCTTTGAGCTGTACGGCAAGACCTACACCTTTGAGTCGGGCGAGCTTGCCAAGCAGGCCACCGGCGCCTGCCTGGTCAAGCAGGGTGACACCACGATGCTCGACACCGTGGTCGTCTCCAAGGAGCGTAAGAACTACGACTTCTTCCCGCTGACCGTCGACTTCAACGAGAAGATGTACGCCGCCGGCCGCATCCCGGGTGGCTACCTCAAGCGTGAGGGCCGTCCCAGCGAGAAGGCCACGCTCACCGCGCGCATGATCGACCGTCCGATTCGCCCGAGCTTCCCGGACGGCTTCCGTAACGAGGTGCACATCGTCGCTACCTCACTCGTCGCTGACCAGGTCAACCCCTTCGACGTCATCAACGTCATGGGCGCCTCCTTGGCCATGACGCTCGGCGGCGTGCCCTTCGAGGGCCCGCTTGCCTGCGTGCGCATCGGCCGCAACGTGGAGACCGGCGAGTTTATCGTCAACCCCACCTATGAGGAGCGCGAGAACTCCGATCTGGACCTGGAGCTGGGCGGCTCTGCCGACTTCATCTCGATGGTCGAGGCCGGCGCCGAGGAGATCTCCGAGGACGACATGCTCGCCGCTATGAAGTTTGGCCAGGAGGCCCTTGCTGCCTTCTGCCAGGCTCAGGACGAGTTCGTCGCCGAGTGGGAGCAGGTCAACGGCGCCATCGTCAAGAAGGAGTACCCGCTCGACCAGCCCGTCGAGGAGGTCCAGGAGCGCATCTTCGCCCACTACGACGAGATGGCAGCCGCCCTTCGCGACGCCGACAAGCTCTCCCGTATCGGTAAGGTCGAGGCTCTGAAGGAGTCCATCCGCGCCGAGTTCACCGAGGAGGAGCAGGCCGCTTGGGAGCGCGAGATCCCCGTGGCGCTCAAGAAGCTCGAGAAGAAGGCCATGCGCACCATGGTCGTCGAGACCGGTGAGCGCGTCGACGGCCGTGCCGCCGACGAGATCCGTCCCATCATGGTGAAGGACAACTACCTGCCGCTCGTTCACGGCTCCGGCCTGTTCCAGCGTGGCCAGACGCAGGTGCTTTCCGTCCTGTCGCTCGGCATGCTCAACGAGGGCCAGCGTCTGGATACCATCGAGCCCACCGAGGGCAAGCGCTACATGCACCACTACAACTTCCCGCCGTTCTGCACCGGCGAGACCGGCCGCATGGGCAGCCCCAAGCGCCGCGAGATCGGTCACGGCAACCTGGCCGAGCGCGCCCTGCTTCCGGTGCTTCCCGACGAGAACGAGTTCCCCTACGCCATCCGCGTCGTCTCCGAGGTCATGGAGTCCAACGGCTCCTCTTCGATGGCTTCGACCTGCGGCTCTACGCTCGCCCTTATGGACGGCGGCGTGCCCATTAAGCGCCCAGTCTCCGGTATCGCCATGGGCCTGATCCAGGAGGAGGGCAAGACCGTGGTCCTGTCCGACATCCAGGGTCTCGAGGACTTCCTGGGCGACATGGACTTTAAGGTCACCGGCACCACCGAGGGCATTACCGCCCTGCAGATGGACAACAAGGCGACCGGCCTCACCTTCGACATCCTGGCCCGCGCCCTGCAGCAGGCCAAGGAGGGTCGTGCCTTCATCCTGCAGAAGATGCTCGATGTGATCCCCGAGCCGCGTCACACCACGCGCAGCACCGCTCCGCGTATCGTCTCCATCCAGGTTCCGACCGACAAGATCCGCGACGTCATCGGTTCCGGCGGTAAGGTCATTCGCGGCATCCAGGACGAGACCGGCGCTTCGGTTGACATCCAGGAGGACGGCACCGTCTTCGTCGGCGGCACCGGCGAGTCCGTGGACCAGGCTGTCGAGCGCATCAAGCTCATCATCAAGGTTCCCGAGCCGGGCGAGGAGTACACCGGTCGCGTGGTCTCCATCCAGCCCTTCGGCGCCTTCGTCAACCTGCTGCCCGGTAAGGACGGCCTGCTGCACATCTCCCGCGTCGCCAAGGGCCGCGTGGAGAAGGTCGAGGACGTCCTCAACGTGGGCGACGAGGTCAAGGTCGTCGTCATCGAGGTCGACGATCGCGGCAAGATCTCGCTCGATCGTCTTGACAAGCCCGAGGCCCCGGCTCGCGCCGAGGGTGCCTCCGAGGGCGACGGCGAGCACTTCCAGCGTCGTGAGCGTCCGCGTCGCGAGCGCTCCGAGCGCAGCGACCGTCCGCGCCGTCCCGGTGACAACGGAGGCCGCAAGCCCCGCCGTCACCACGACGCCGAGTAACAGCCGTACATAAGCAGCTCAACAAGGGCGACTCCTAAGGGGGTCGCCCTTTTGCTATTCTCGGCGGGGCCGCAGGTAAAGTTTCCTGCTCTACAGTCCTGCTCGCACGGAGAGCATATTAAGTGCTTTCCTTTGCGTGCGGAACTCGCGATAAACTTCATATGCGTCCCTCCCGGGCGCAAGCAAAAGGGCTGGTTAATGCCGCTCGCTATTTAGTTAGACAGTCTATTCAGTAGTCAGATTACAGATCTGTAGATAGCCGCAGCAGCATCTTCCCAGATAAAACCGACCAAAATAAACCTGTCTCTATTTGGCAGGTTTCCCGTGGGGCGGGCACTGATGAAGTTTATCGCGAGTTCCGCACGAACAGGAGGCCACTTAATGTGGCCTCCGTCGTGAGCAGGACTGTAGAGCAGGAAACTTCATCAGTGCCCGCCCCACGGGAAACCGGCGGGATGGACCAGTTCAGATGGGGCTTTGATGCATGGGTGGTCTGTTGTTGTGCAAATGGGTATCATACTGTGGTTATTGCATCGACTCTGTGATGCATGTTTGTACGTTCCCGGCGGTCGGTTTGCCAGAAGCGCCCCGTCGGTTGTTCCAGACCCGTTTCGAAGAAAGGAAACCACACTAACCTATGGCAGCTAAAAAATCATCTCCCTTGAAGATCATTCCGCTCGGCGGCCTTGACGGCATCGGCAAGAACATGACGGTCTTCGAGTGCGGCGACGACATGGTGCTCGTCGATGCCGGTCTCATGTTCCCGGATGACTCCCAGCCCGGTATCGACCTGGTTCTTCCCGACTACACCTATGTTCTGGAGAACGAGGAGAAGCTCCGCGGTATCGTCGTCACCCACGGCCACGAGGACCACACCGGTTCGCTTCCGTACCTCCTGCAGGACCTCAACAACAAGGTGCCCATCTTTTCGAGCAAGCTGACGCTTGGCTTTATCGAGGGCAAGCTTTCTGAGTTCCGCATCCGCGCGCCCAAGTTCCGTGAGGTCAAGGGCGGCAGCCATGTCAACCTTGGCGGTATCTCGCTCGACTTCTTCTCGATGACGCACTCCATCCCCGGCGCTCTGGGCGTGTTCATTCGCACCAATCAGGGCACCGTTATGCACACCGGCGACTTTAAGCTCGACCAGACCCCCATCGACGGCGTCACGCCCGACTATGCCGCTATCAGCCGCTTTGCCAAGCAGGGCATCGACCTGTTGCTGTCCGACTCCACCAATGCCACGGTTCCCGGCTTTACCAAGTCCGAGGCCGAGGTCGGTCCCAACTTGCTGCACGCAATCAAGAACGCCCCGGGTCGCGTGTTCGTCGCTTCGTTCTCGAGCCACATCCATCGTTTGCAGCAGATCTGCGATGCCGCCCGCAAGTGCGGCCGTAAGGTCGTTGTGACCGGTCGCTCCATGCTCACCAACACCCGCGTCGCGCGCGAGCTGGGCTACCTCAACATCGACGATGCCGATATCATCGATGCCTTCGATATCGATAACCTGCCCGACGACAAGATCGTCGTCATGTGCACCGGTTCGCAGGGCGAGCCGCTGTCGGCCCTGTCCCGCATGGCCAATGGCGAGCACAAGACGCTCTCTATCCACGAGGGCGATACCGTCATCCTCTCGGCAACTCCTGTTCCCGGCAACGAGAAAGCCGTCCAGCAGGTCGTCAACAGCCTGGCCAAGCTCGGCTGCGACGTGTGGGATAAGAACCGCGCTCTTGTCCACGTCTCGGGCCACGGCAGCCAGGAGGAGCTTAAGCTCCTGATGGCCATGGCCAAGCCCACGTACTTTATGCCGGTTCACGGTGAGGCCGTGCATCTGCGCGCCCATGCCCAGCTGGCCCGCAAGATGGGCATCAAGGACGATCATATCTTTATCCTCGATAACGGCGACACGCTCGAGATGCGCGGTGGCATCGTCAAGCGTGGTACGCCCGTCGAGTCCGGCGTCGTCTACGTCGACGGCCTGCGTATCGGCGATACCGACCCCATCGTCCTGCGCGATCGTCAGAAGCTCGCCAATGACGGTATGGTTACCGCTGTTGCCATCGTCTCGCTCAAGCACAAGAAGATCGAGGCCATCGAGTTTTCGGGCCGCGGCGTCTCGTTTGCCATCGACGACCAGTTCTCCGAGGATGCCTCCGCGTCCATCATGAAGACGATCGAGAAGGGCAAGTTCAGCTTTACGAGCAGCGGTTCCGATGCTATTCGTAAGGCCGTGCGCGATTCGCTCTCTAACTTTATCTGGAGCCGTACGCGCACCCGTCCGATGATCATCCCGGTCGTCATGGAGGTTTAGTTTGGCGCGTGGATCTGCACAAAACGCCAAAGGCAATAAGGCCAATAACCAACCGGCATCTGCTAAGGGTGCCGGTTCCCATCTGCGCGCCAATAAGGGCCACGAGGCGGACTTCGACGATTTTGAGCCCTTGGTCGAGCCCTCGGCCAACCGCGATATCGCCGGCGTGGTCATCGCCGTTTTGGCGATTGCGTCCTTCATTGCCGTGATTTCGCCGGCGACTGCACCCGTTACGGCTGCGGTTGCCGGTTTCTACCACCTGGGCTTTGGTCTGGGCGCCTACGTGCTGCCGATCGTCATTTTGCTGTTTGCCGCCACGCTCTTTTTAGGCGAGGACTCGCCGCTCAACGTGCGCTCGGTCGCGGGCGGAGCCGTGGTCTTTATCGCCGTTATCTCCATTCTTTCGCTGGTGGTGCCGGGTACGAGCGACTCGTGTGACCTTATGTTCACTCCGCAAAATCTGTCCGCCTCGGGTGGCTACATCGGTGCGTTTATTGCGAGTGCGCTGCAGAATGCCCTGGGTAAGCCTATCGCGATGGTGGTCCTGTTGGGTCTGGCCGTCGTTGGTTTTGTCATCATCGGCTTTTCGGTGGGCGGCGTTTTGCGCTCTGCTCGCGACCGTGCGGCCGATTTTGCCGAGCGCCGTCGTGCCGACGTCAACGCGAGCCCGTGGGGTGACGACGAAGCCCTGTCGGTGCCCGGCGTTGCCCGTCCGCACCTGAGCATTCTTCGTCAAAAGGGCTCCGATGCTGCCGTGACCACGGTCATGGGCAACGATGTGGACCCGGTTTTGGACGATGACGACGAGGACGAGGATCCGTTTGTCGACGTATCCGATGCCGTGGAGGCCGAGCGTGCTAAGACGACGCTGCTGCCGCGCCGTCATGTCAAGAAGGGCAAGGCCACACCCAAGTTGAATACAAGCGAGCCCGACCCGTCTTGGTCCGATAGCGAGATTGAGCTCACTGAGGGCGATGACGAGGACGACGAGGCTCCGATTGAGACCGCAAAGACAACTTTGCTTCCGCGTCGCCATGCAAAGCGCGACCAGGTAACCGGTCAGCTTTCGATGGAAGACGACCCCGATAAGATTGACGAGTCCGAGCCGCCGTTTGTCGTGAATCCTGTCTCGGCAGCACCTCAGATTCCCGACTTCTTGAAGCATCCCAAGGTTGCCGATGCGCCTGCCTCGAGTGCTGTCGGATCGGCTGCGGCTAGCGATGGGGGAGCGGACGGCGGCGCCGCAGATAACGAGGGCGAAGAAGAGGATGGCCTCAAGCTTCCGCCACTCGAAATCCTGCATGCCAACCCGCAGTCGGCTTCCTCCGCGTCTTCTGACAAGGAGCTGGAACAGACTGCCGAGTCTCTTCAGTCCACCTTGCTGGAGTTTGGTCGTAGTGCCCGCGTGGTCGGCTGGATCGCCGGCCCCACGGTGACGACCTTTAAGCTGCAACCTGGCGAGGGCGAGCGCGTGAGCAAGATTTCGAGCCTCGAGGACGATATCGCGCTTTCGCTCGCTGCCCAGTCGGTGCGTATCTTTGCCCCGATCCCCGGCACCTCGCTCGTGGGCATCGAGATTCCCAACCGCAAGCGCCAGAACGTCAACCTGGGCGACGTGCTGCCCTATGTGAAGGGCGGTCCGCTCGAGCTGGCCATCGGCCGCGATGCCGAGGGCACGCCGGTTGTCGCCGACCTCGCCAAGATGCCCCACCTGCTTATTGCCGGTACGACCGGTTCTGGTAAGTCGGTGATGATCAATTCCATCATCACGACCTTGCTCATGCGCGCCCTTCCCGAGGACGTTCGCCTGATCATGGTCGACCCCAAGCGCGTCGAGCTTGCGGGCTATAACGGTCTGCCGCATCTTTACGTGCCTGTAGTGACCGAGCCCAAGCAGGCCGCGAGCGCCCTGCAATGGGCCGTGTCCGAGATGGAGCGTCGCCTGAAGGTCTTCGAGCGCCTTAACGTTCGTAAGATTTCGACCTATAACGAAAAGCAGGCCGCCGGCGAGTTTGAGCATTACGACAACCCGCCGCAAAAGATGCCCTACTTGGTCATCATCATTGACGAGCTCTCGGACCTGATGATGGTCGCCGGTAAGGATGTCGAGGCCTCGATCGTGCGTATTGCTCAGCTGGGCCGTGCCGCCGGTATTCATCTTATCGTGGCCACGCAGCGCCCCAGTTCCAATGTGGTGACGGGCCTTATCAAGGCTAACATCACCAACCGCATCGCCTTTAACGTCGCCACGGGTATCGACTCGCGCGTCATCATTGATCAGATGGGCGCCGAAAAGCTCACTGGTTTGGGCGACATGCTGTTCTCAAAGGTCGACTGGGGCAAGCCTCGCCGTATCCAGGGCTGCTTTGTCTCGGATGACGAAATCAACGAGATTGTCGAGTTCGTCAAGTCGCAGAGCGAGCCCGACTACCACGAGGAGATCCTGTCTGCCGTGGCGCCCGCTTCCATGTCCATGGTGGGTGGCGGCGGCATTGTCCGCACCGGAGTAGCTGAGCCGCAAGACGATGATCCGCTCATTTGGGAAGCCGCCCATATTGTGGTGGAATCGCAGCTGGGCTCCACATCTGGCCTGCAACGTCGTCTGAAGGTTGGCTATGCGCGCGCCGGGCGTATTATGGACATGCTGGAAGAAAAGGGTGTCGTCGGTCCGCCCGACGGTTCCAAGCCGCGCGAGGTCCTGCTGGACGAGGAGGGGCTTGCCGCGCTGGAATCTGTCGACGCCGAGATGGCACGTGAAGATCGTGAGTTTGGAGGATTCTGATGGCTGCACGCTTTGGTGACATGCTGCTCGAGCAGCGTCGCCGAATGGGCCTTTCCATTCAGCAAGTCGCCAACACCATCAAAATCAGGCCGCAGATCATCGAGTTTTTCGAGACCGGTAACTTTGCTTCGATGCCGCCGCGCGGCTATGCGCAGGGCATGATTTCGAGCTATGCTCGCTTTTTGGGGCTTAACCCGCGCGAGGTCGTCAACGCTTATTTTGATGACCTCATGGCATATGAACGCGAGACCTCGCAGCAGGGCGGTCGTTTTCAGGATGCTGCCGGCTACGTTAACTCGCGTTCGTCGGTCGATAACGGACGCTTTCTGATGGTTCAGGGTGGTCGCTCGACGCGGTACGGCCAGCGCCCTCCGCAGGCGGGCTATATCACCGAGACGGGCTCCAGCGAGGAGATTCGTTCTCAGCGAGATCGCTTTCGCAGTACGCCCATGCCGGATGATCGTGCGCTTCCCGCCGCTCGCGGGTTGAGTCGCGATCCCCGCGCCGGTTACGGCGACGGTGGCTACTCCGGTCGTGGTTATCGCGGAGTTTCTGCCGGGCGTTCCCACGGTGGATATGCCGACGCCGATACCACGCAGGTGACGCCGCGCCTCCGTTCTCAATCGCAGCCTTACGGGCAACGCTCTTCGGCGCCTCGCTCTGGCCAGCGTGGCTATCAGAACCGTGGCGAGCTTGCGCCGCGTTCGGGTCAGCGCGGCTCGCAGAGCCAAGGCGGATATCGTGGTCGTCCCGATAGCAGTCGCGGCCGTATGCCGCAGGTAAACGGTCGCGGTGGCTCTAATCGCGGACGCGGCGGTGGACGTGCCCCCCAGAACAATGGACTCGATCCGCGCATCATCTACGCCGGCATCGGTGCCGTGGCGCTTTTGTTGATTCTGCTCATCGTGGTCCTCCTGCGTGGCTGCGGCTCTTCTGCACCCGAGTCGACGCCCGAGACGCCCGCGGCCACCAAGACGACGACCAAGAAGTCTTCCAAGACGACCGAATCTGTTGACGAGGATGAAGGCATCGACGAGGCGACGGATTCTGCCGATTCCGATGCCGCCAAGGCGAACGCGAAAAAGAAAGAGGACGAGGTTATCAAGGTCAAGGTCTCCGTTGCCAAGGGCAAGACCGCCTGGATCGAGGTCAAGGTCGACGGTAAATCGGTCTTTGGCGCCCAGGCAACCGGTCCCTTTGAGCAGGAGTACACGCCCGAGTCCTCGATCGAGATCACCACGTCCAAGCCCTCCGATGTCACGGTTACCAAGAACGGTGAAAAGGTTCGCTACGACACCAAGACATCGGGCGTGGCGCGCGTGACCATTACCGTTCCCAAGAAGGAGACCACTGACTCCGAAGACGGTGAGAGTGCCGACGGCACCGATACCGCCGACGGCACCGACGCCCAGTCTACCGACGGCACCGACGCCCAATCTACCGACGGTACCGACACGGCATCCGACGGCCAGACTGCAAACGATTCAGATGACTATTCGTACGACAGCTACTAAGGCTCCCCGTACCGAAAGGAAGAACCATGGCTAAAGATTCCAGCTTCGACGTTGTGTCCGAGGTCAATATGCAGGAGGTCGATAACGCCTTCCAACAGACCACCCGCGAGATCTCTCAGCGCTATGACCTCAAGGACTCCGGCGCCACCATCGAGCTTTCGAAGGGCGACAAGCTCTTTACGATCAATGCCCCGGCCGATTTTGTCTCCAAGCAGATCATTGACGTGCTGAGCTCTAAGCTCATCAAGCGCGGCATCGATCTTAAGGCTGTCTCTTGGGACGCGTCGCAGGCGGCTTCGGGCGGTACCGTGCGCGTGCTCGGCCATATCGTCGAGGGCATTGACCAGGCGACCGCCAAGAAGATCAATAAGGACATCAAGGATCAAAAGCTCAAGGTCAAGGTGACCATCGAGGCCGATAAACTGCGCGTTACCTCGGCCTCTAAGGATGCGCTTCAGACGGTGATCCAGTTCCTGCGCGACCAGGACTACGGCCAGCCGCTGCAGTTCACCAACTACCGCTAATAACATTCGAAAGGACCGCTCTCCAACATGGATACACCTTTGGGCTCCGTGCTCTACATCACCCTCGGGTGCGCTAAGAACGAGGTTGACACCGACCGCATGCGTTCTCTTTTGACCGCTGCGGGCTACGAGGAGGCATTCGACCCGCAGGATGCCGATATCGCCATCGTCAATACATGCTCGTTCCTCGCCTCCGCAACGTCCGAGAGCATCGAGACCACGCTCGAGCTCGCCAATGAGGTGCAGGACGGCGTTCGCGCCTGCCCCATCGTCATGTGCGGCTGTGTGCCGTCGCGCTATGGCGATGACCTGCCTGACGAGCTGCCTGAGGTCGCTGCCTTTGTGAAGGCCGACGAGGAGGACGGCATCGTGGCGGTCATCGATGGCGTGCTGGGTGTCGTGCGTGAGATCGCAGCCTATATTCCGCAGGTCAAGCGCACTGTCGAGGGCGCTGTCGCCTACGTCAAGATTTCCGATGGCTGCAACCGCTTCTGCAGCTTCTGCATGATCCCCTATATTCGCGGTCGCTATCATTCGCGCAATGCCGAGAGCATTATCTCCGAGGTGCGCGACCTGGTTGCCGGCGGTGTGCGCGAGATCGTGCTGATCGGCCAGGACACGGGCATTTGGGGCACCGACTTTGCCGACGAGGACTTCGCCGAGGGCTCGCCGCGCAATCTGGCGCAGCTGCTGCGCGCCGTTGCCGAGGCCGTGCGCCCGCACAATGTTTGGGTTCGAGTGCTCTACCTGCAGCCCGAGGGCATGACTGACGAGCTTATCGAGACGATTCGCGATACCCCCGAGGTGCTGCCCTATATCGATATCCCCGTGCAGCACTGCGACGCGCGCATCCTCAAGGCTATGCGCCGTTCCGGTTCGCGTCAGGAGCTCGAGGACCTGTTCCACGATTTGCGTGAGCGCATCCCCGGCATCGTGATCCGTTCCACGGCCATGGTCGGCTTCCCGACCGAGACCGACGACGAGTTCCGCGACCTTATCGACTTTATGGACACCGTCGGCTTTGACTACACGAGCGTCTTTGCCTACTCGCAGGAGGAGGGCAGCCTGGCCGCTAAGATGGAGGGTCAGGTCGACGAAGGGGTCAAGCTCGAGCGCGCCCAGGAGGCCATGGACCTGGCCGAGTCGCTCGGTTTTGCCGCCACCGCCGCACATGTGGGCGAGCGCGCCCAGGTGATCGTCGACGGCATCGAGGAGACCGAGGACGGCGCCGAGCTGATCGGCCATGCCTGGTTCCAGGCGCCCGATTCCGATGGCGCGGTGCACTTGGACGCCAGCGAGGCGTCCGTGGGCGATATTCTGACGGTCGAGTTTACCGATAGCTTCTGCTATGAGCTTATCGGCCATGTTGTGGAGTAGGAGAGCGTCGTGGCTAACGAGAGCAATAAGGAACTGACGAGTGTCTGGACGCCCGCCAACATCGTGACGTGCGTGCGCATCGTCTTTATCCCGGTGTTCATGATCGTCTCGGCGCTGTCTCACACGAGTGTTGCCGGTACGAATTGGAGCACCTTCGACGGCCCGCTCGCCGCCGCTGCCTTCATTCTGTATGTGATCCTGTCGTGCACCGATAAGGTTGACGGTTATCTGGCGCGCTCGCGCAACGAGATCACCGACTTCGGCAAGTTCTTGGACCCCATCGCCGATAAGCTGCTCGTGTTCTCGGCCCTGCTGCTGTTCTTGGATTTTGGCGCCGTAACCGTGTGGTCGGTGTTCATCATCCTGTTCCGTGAGCTGCTGGTGAGCGCCCTACGCATGGTCGCGAGTGCGGCCGGTGTGGTCGTTGCCGCCGACAAGCTAGGCAAGTACAAGACGGCGACCACGATGGTCTCCATCTGCGGTTACCTGTGCGTTTTTGCGATGGCCGGCTTGCACCTTGGCCCGGTGGCGCTGACGCTCGGCATCTACTCGGTGTCGCGCTTCCTGTATGCCGTTGCCGTTGTCTTGACCGTTATCTCGGGCGCCCAGTACTTCTGGAACTGCCGCAAGATCGTCTTTTCGGTCTAGGTCCTGGTGGGTATGACGGACTCTTTTGAGCAGATTTCCGCACATAACGAGGAGCTGGCGCGCGATATCGTCGAGCGCGCGAGCGCTCGGGGGGTGACGGTTTCGACGGCTGAGTCGCTGACGGCGGGTATGATCGCCTCGACGATTGCGGATATCCCGGGCGCCTCGGCGGTGCTGTGTGGCGGTGCGGTGACCTACTGCGATGAGATTAAGCATCGCATGCTGGGTGTTGAGCAGGAGACGCTCGACCGCTACACCGCGGTGTCGCATCAAACTGCGCGCGAGATGGCGTCGGGTTCGCTGGAGCTGTACCAGAGCGATATTGCAGTGAGCGCAACGGGTTATGCCGGCCCCGGCGGCGGTACTGAGGACGATCCAGCGGGCACTTTCTATATTGGCTGGGCGCATCTTTCCGCCGATGGGGGAGTGCCGGTCGTGGACTCTGTGCGCTGCCACTATGAGGGCGACCGTTCGTGTGTTCGTGCCCATGCGGTCACGGAGGCATTGGGTCGCATTGCCCTTGTGCTCAACTCTATGGAATAGACGTGTTTTAAGGGGCCTTCGGGCCCCTTAATTGTGGAGATAGGGACCTTAGGCTTATTTGGCGTTTGTGCTGGTTGTAGACGTAATTATGCCTGCCTTGTTCATATTTGGTCCTTTGTGGTCAAGCATTTGGTCAGTGTTTGGTCGGCGTTTGGTTGGGTTTTGGAAAGGTCGGCTGCATATGATTTATCTGAACGGTTGACCACGAACAGCCGTTCGTTTATTATCGATGCAGGTTGTTAAGAGGAGGGCTATTCATGGCCAAGAATTCAGGTCCCGTACGTACCGTTCATGCTCGCACGACGGGTAAAGAGCGCGATGAGATGATCGCCACCACCAAGGCCGAGATAGAGAAGAAATTCGGCCAGGGTTCCATCATGAGGTACGGCGACGGTGGCCCCGAGCTCGAGGTCGAGGCCATCCCTACGGGCGCTCTGGCACTCGATGCCGCACTGGGTATCGGCGGTGTGCCGCGCGGCCGAATCGTCGAGATCTACGGTCCCGAGTCCTCCGGTAAGACGACGCTTTCGCTCGAGATCTTGGCCGAGGCCCAGGCAATGGGTGGCGTTGTGGCATTTATCGATGCCGAGCACGCGCTCGATCCCACGTATGCCGCACGCATCGGCGTGGATATCGACGAGGTGCTCATTTCCCAGCCCGATACGGGTGAGCAGGCGCTCGAAATCGTTGACATGCTTGTGCGTTCTGGTGCCATCGATGCCATCGTCGTCGACTCCGTCGCCGCGCTGACCCCGCGTGCCGAGATCGAGGGAGAAATCGGCGACACTACGGTCGGTCTTCAGGCTCGCCTGATGAGCCAGGCGCTCCGTAAGCTCGCCGGCTCGCTGTCCAAGTCCAACACGACGTGCATCTTCATTAACCAGCTGCGTGAGAAGATCGGCGTCATGTTCGGCAACCCCGAGACTACGACGGGCGGCCGTGCCCTTAAGTTCTTCTCTTCGGTGCGTATCGACATTCGCCGCATCGACAGCATTAAGCTTAAGGACGAGGTTATCGGTAACCGCGTGCGCGCCAAGGTCGTTAAGAACAAGGTGGCAGCTCCGTTCCGTTCTGCTGAGTTCGACATCATGTACGGTACGGGCATCTCTAAGGAGGGCTCGATCTTGGACATGGCTGTCGAGTGCGGCATCTGCAAGAAGATGGGCTCCTGGTTTGCCTATGGCGAGGACAAGCTCGGCAATGGTCGCGAGGCCGCCAAGGCGTTCCTGCGCGAACACCCCGATTGCGCTGATGAGATTGAGCATAAGGTCCGCCTTGCCTGCGGGCTTGAGTTTGATGACGATGCTCCGTCCGAAGTCGAGCTGACCGATCAGCCTGCGCCTGAGGAGTTTGACGAGCTTTACGCCATCGATGGTTCCGCCATGCTCGATGATGACGACGAGTAGCGGTTACGCTCATGTCGTATACGGTGACCGAGGCCACGGTCGTCTTTCCCGATAAGAAGGCGGCCTCCTCGTTCTCGAGCGGGTATGCGTCCAAAAAGCCTTGCGCACGTATCGATTGCGAGCTTGAGGGCGGTTTTAAGCGGTCCATTTGGATTCCCGTGCGGGCCGCGCGCCTGTATGTCAAAAACCGCCCTGATCTTCCCTGTGATTGGGATAACTTTCGTGAGGCGGTTCAGCTCATCGAGCGTAAATGTGCTCTCACCATGGTGACCGAGATGTTGTCGCGCCGCGACCATGCGACGGGTGAGGTCCGTGACAAGCTGGCTCGCTACGGCTTTCATCAGCTCGCGATCGATTTCGCCGTCGAGCGCGCCACCGAGTATCGCTTTTTAGACGAGAACCGCTTTTGCTCGTACTTTATCGAGGAACGCAAGCGGCGTGGTTGGGGACAGCGCAAAATCGAGACCGAGCTCAAGCGCCGTCATGTCGTGCTCGATGACATTCCCGGTTATCCCGAGGATTATTTTGCCGTCGAAGACGATTTGGCGCGTGCGTCAGCCCTGCTCGCCAAGCGGCGTGTTCCAGAGACGCGCGGATTCGAAAAACTGGTTCGGTTTTTGATGGGCAAGGGCTTCTCGTATCACATCGCCGCCGATGCCGTTAAGGCACGTCTCGATGCCGAATGCGAGGAATGTGCGGTTTAGGCGTATGTGTTTTGTGGCCCTGCCGTTCACCGCGTTTTAACCGCCGTACTGGGGCCATTTATTTGACAGTTGTTGTGGTTCAACGTACGATAAACACTGTCATTTGCTTTGTGATATGTGCTCATCTGTGATGAGTTTGTTTGTATGTTTATCTGTATCCGACCCGCATAAGCTGCGCCCATATTACTCAAATGTCGCGAGCCGTTCGTAAGGACGGTTCGCTTTGTTGTGTAACGAATCCATAAAAAGGAGTGAGCATGCCTATCATTGCAGCGCTCGTTGGCATCGTTTTGGGTGCCGTCGCCGCCATTGCCTACATGCGCACCGCCAAGCAGGGTAGTCTTCACGAGGCCGACGAAAAGATCCAGTCGGCACACGCACAGGCTGAGTCCCTGATCGGTGATGCTAAGCGTCAGGCCGAGACCCTCAAAAAAGAGGCTCTTCTCGAGGCTAAAGAGGAGATCATCAAGAACAAGCAGGCCGCCGAGGCCGAGGACAAGCAGCGTAAGAGCGAGATTCGTACGCTCGAGAACCGCGTGATGCAGCGCGAGGAATCCCTCGATCGCCGTAACGACGCTCTCGACAAGCGCGAGCATCAGCTGTCCAGTCAGGCCGGTCAGGTCGAGAAGCGCTCCCGAGAGCTCGAGGAGCTCTGCGCAAAGCAGACCTCCGAGCTTGAGCGTATCGCCGACCTTACCCGCGAGGACGCCCACAAGGAGCTCCTCGACAAGGTTCGTGGCGAGGTCACCCACGAGGCTGCCACGATTATTCGCGAGTCTGAGCAGCAGGTTCGCGCCGAGTGCCACAAGACCGCCCAGGAGATTCTGTCCCTGGCGATTCAGCGCTGCGCTGCCGACCACACTGCCGAGGTCACCGTTACCTCCGTGCACATTCCCTCTGATGACCTCAAGGGCCGTATCATCGGTCGCGAGGGTCGCAACATCCGGACATTCGAGCAGGTTTCCGGCGTCAACCTCGTGATCGACGACACGCCCGAGACCGTCGTTCTTTCGAGCTTCGACCCGGTCCGTCGTGAGACCGCCCGCGTTGCCCTCGAGAACCTCATCGCCGACGGCCGCATTCACCCCGCCCGCATCGAGGAGATGTATCACAAGGCTGCCGACCTGGTTCAGCAGCGCGTGCGCGAGGCTGGCGAGCAGGCTGCCTTCGATACCGGCATTCACGACCTGCACCCCGAGATCGTCAAGACCCTTGGTGCCCTGCGCTACCGTACTTCGTTTGGTCAGAACGTGCTTCAGCACTCCCTCGAAGTCTCTGACCTGTGCGGCGTGATGGCTTCCGAGCTTGGCCTGGACGTTGTGACTGCCAAGCGCGCCGGCCTGCTGCACGACCTGGGCAAGGCAATCGACCATGACGTCGAGGGCCCGCATGCCGTCATCGGCGCCGAGCTTGCCCGCCGTTATGGCGAGAAGCCCGTTATCGTCCACGCTATCGAGGCTCACCATGCCGATGTCGACCCCAACACGGTACTCGATGTCCTGGTACAGGCCGCCGATGCCGTCTCTGCCTCTCGCCCCGGTGCCCGTCGCGAGTCTGCCGAGAACTACATCAAGCGTCTTGAGAAGCTCGAGGAGATTGCCAACTCCCATGACGGCGTCGAGCGTACCTATGCCATGCAGGCCGGTCGTGAGGTCCACGTCATGGTCCAGCCGGACAAGATTTCCGATGCCCAGTCCACGGTTCTGGCTCACGATATCGCCCATCAGATCGAGGAAGAGATGGAGTATCCCGGTCAGGTGCGCGTCGTCGTGATTCGCGAGAGCCGCGCTGTCGATATCGCTAAATAACATGAGCGACGCGAACGAGCTCATCTCATTTATCGCGTCGATGTCGGGGGAGGGCAACCTTCGCGTCGAGGAGAACCTTGGCGAGGGGTATGTCCGCCTCCGCGTTTCGGAGGCCGAGCGGCGCCAGGCAAAGCACGACATTCAGCATGTCGAGGATATCGTCATCGAAATGCTCCGTAATGCTCGCGATGCTGGCGCCGACAAGGTCTATCTCGCCACGACCAAGGAAGATGGCGTCCGCACGCTTGTCTTTCTTGATAACGGTTCGGGCGTTCCGCAGGATATGCAAGAGCGAATCTTCGATGCCCGCGTTACCTCCAAGCTCGAGAGCATGAAGATGGACCGTTGGGGCGTTCACGGTCGTGGCATGGCATTGTTTTCGATCAAGCAGAACACCGACGAGGCCCGCGTGGTCACGTCCGGTGTCGATCTTGGCTCAGCCTTTAAGGTGAGCGTTGCGGCCGACCGCCTCAGTGAGCGTGCCGATCAGTCCAGCTGGCCCCAGGCCGTCAAGGATGAGGACGGACGTTATGTCTGTGCTCGCGGTCCGCATAATATTATTCGCGCTGCTTGTGAGTTTGCGCTCGAGGAGTTGCGCGGTTGCGATGTCTATCTTGGTTCTCCGTCTGAGATTGCCGCGACCCTTTATGCTCAGGCGTCAAGTCGGCTCGATACGTCTCGTCTCCTGTTCATTGACGACGAGAGCGAGCTTCCGGTTGTCGATCGTTTAGGCCTTGCCTCCGATGCCGAGGACTTTATCCGTATCTGTTCGGGTTTGGGTCTTGAGATGTCCGAGCGCACGGCACATCGCATTTTGGCAGGGCAGATTAAGCCCGTTCGCGGTGTGACCGCGCGTCTGCTGCGCGAGCGTGATTCGTCCTCGCATGCGCCGGCTCCTGTCGATCTCGCGAAGGATCGTCGCGGGCTACGTATTGCCAAGGATGACATGGCACAGTTTTCGCGCGCTGTGGAACGCGACTTTAATGACCTTGCCACCCGGTACTATCTCAACCTTTGCGGCGACCCAAAGATCCGTGTTTCGCGTGATCGAATCACCGTGACCTTTGATCTTGCCAAAGAGGAATAGTGCCTTTACCGAGTCCACTCGGTACGATACAGTTATTGCAGTTAAAACGTACTTTTAAATGCAGGAGTTTCTTCATGGATTGCCTGAAGGTATCAAGCAAATCATCGCCCGCGTCCGTTGCCGGCGCCATCGCCGGCATGGTCAAGGATGGTGTACCCGTCAACATCCAGTGTGTCGGCGCCGGTGCCGTCAACCAGGCTATTAAGGCCGTTGCTATCGCGCGCGGTTTTTTGATTCCAACCGGGTTTGATATTTCCTGCGCGCCCGTGTTCTCCGACATCCTCATTAACGGGGAGTCGCGCACGGCCATCCGCCTTTCTATCTACGTTCACCAGATCAATCGAGCTGCTATGGATAACGTCGTCATGGATGATGTTAAGCCTGTGGCATAGCTTCTGCTTGCCTTGTTTCGCTCCCCATCGTTAGGACTTATGCACATGGACCAGCGTTCCGTACGCGATATTCTTGCCGGTAAAACCTACTTTATCCGCACCTTTGGCTGCCAGATGAATCAGCACGACTCCGAGCGTGTGAGCGGTCTGCTTGATTCGTATGGCTGCCTCATGGCGCTCGATCCCGCGCATGCCGATATCGTTGTCTTCATGACGTGCTGCGTGCGCGAGGCCGCCGATACTCGCCTGTACGGTCAGTGCAATTCCTGCAAAAGCCTGCCGCCTTCGCCTTCGGGCAAGCGCGTGGTTGCCGTTGGCGGTTGCATCGCGCAGCGCGATGGCGAGGGCCTGCTCACCAACGTCGATAACGTCAATGTCATCTTTGGCACGCATTCCATTGCACATGTGGCCGAGCTCATTGCCGAGGCGTTCCTTGATGGTAAGCGTCATATCCGCACCAATGAGCATGAGGATACGGACGCCATGAGCATGCCGTGGCATCGCGAGACCCAGTATCACGCCTGGGTGCCCATCATGACAGGCTGCAATAATTTCTGCACCTATTGCATCGTGCCGTACGTACGCGGTCGCGAAAAGAGCCGCCCCTTCGAGGAAATTGTCGACGAGGTGACCGGTCTGGTGCGCCAGGGCGTGCGTGAGATTACGCTGCTGGGCCAAAACGTTAACTCATATGGTCGCGATCTGTTTGGCAAGCCGCGTTTTGCCGATTTGCTGCGTGCCGTGGGCGATACGGGCGTGGAGCGCATCTTCTTTACGTCTTCGCATCCTAAGGACCTGCTGCCCGAGACCATCGACGCCATGGCCGAGACACCTGCCGTAATGCCGCAACTGCACCTGGCCGTCCAGTCAGGTTCGACGCGGATCCTCAAAGAGATGAATCGCCGTTATACACGCGAGGACTATCTGGGCCTGGTCGATCGCATTCGCAACCGCATGCCCGATATCGCGCTCTCGACCGACATTATCGTTGGCTTCCCGGGCGAGACTGAAGAAGACTTTGAGCAGACGCTCTCACTTGCCGAGACGGTCCGCTATGCTCAGGCCTATACCTTCATCTATTCCAAGCGCGCCGGTACCCCGGCCGCCGAGATTGACGATCCTACGCCGCATGAGGTTATTCTCGAGCGTTTCAATCGCCTGGTTAAGGTTATCGAGACCACGGCACACGAGTATAACCAGGGTGAGCTTCATACTGTGGTTCCCGCGCTCATTGAGGGAACGAGTAAAAAGAACGATGCGGTCCTGCTGGGCAAGAGTCCCAAGAATCAGACCGTGCATGCGCCTATCCCCGTGGGTTACAGCATCGATCAGCTTGTTGGCAAGATCGTTGATGTTGACGTTGACGTTGCCAAGACCTGGTATTTGTCCGGTTCTGTTGTGGGCGAGCCGCGCTAATGGTTGCTCCCGGGGCAGGTCTTTCCGCCGTTGCGATCGTCGGTCCGACGGCGGTTGGTAAAAGCGATGTTGCCGACCGTTTGGCAGCTCGTCTTTCGTCTGAAGTGCTGTCGTGCGATGCGATGCAAATCTATCGCGGCATGGACATCGGTACCGCAAAGATGGCGCCCGATGAGTGCACGGCGCCGCTGCGTCTCGTCGACATTGTAGAGCCGGGTGTGGCATATTCTGCTGCGCTTTATCAGGCTGACGCTCGCGCGCATGTTGAACGTCTCCTTGGTTTGGGTTGCCTGCCGGTTTTTTGCGGAGGTACGGGGCTATATCTCAAGGCCGCCCTTGATGAGATGGACTTTCCCTCGGGTGAACTTGAGGACGATCGTCGTGCGGGCTATCAGGAGCTTGCCGAGCGTATTGGCGAGGAAGAACTGCATGCCCTGCTTGCCGAGCGCGATCCAGAATCGGCTGCTGTTATTCATCCCCATAACGTGCGCCGTGTGATTCGTGCGCTCGAGATGCATGATGATGGTATCTCCTATGCACAGCAAAAAAGTCAGTTTAGTGTTCCGCGCGAGCATTATCATGCCCTATGGTTTGGCCTGACGCGAAATCGCGAGGTGCTCTATGAACGCATTAACCTGCGCGTCGATCTGATGTTTGAGCAGGGTCTTGTCGATGAGGTCCGCGGTCTTATGGACCAGGGGCTGGGAGATGCCCTGACGTCGATGCAGGCAATTGGCTATAAAGAGATCATCGATGCTTTCAATGGCGTGATGAGCATGGATGAGGCTCGCGAACTCATTAAGATGCGTTCGCGTCGTTATGCCAAGCGTCAGCTTTCGTGGTTTAAGCGCGATGACCGTATCGTGTGGTTTGATATGGATGAATGTACGATCGATGGGGTCGTTGAGGATATCCTGCATCGTATTGAGGCTGCCTAATGGCCCGTTTCCCCCTTGTTCCCACGGCACCCGAGCCCGAGCGTGCCATTTTAGTTGGTGTTGAGTGGCGCGACAATGCATGGCCACTCGATCGATCGCTCGATGAGCTGGAACGCCTTGCCCACACGGCTGGTGCCCAGTGCGTGGCACGCTTGTCGCAGCGTTTGGTAAAGCCGTATCCTAAATCGTTTATCGGTTCCGGTAAGGTTGAAGAGCTGTGCGGCCTGGTGCATCGCATGGATGCCGATGTCGTTATTTTTGACGACGACCTGACCCCCTCGCAGCAATCCTATTTGGAGAAAGCCGTGGGCGAGCCGGTAAAGATTATCGATCGTACAGCACTGATCCTGGATATCTTTGGCCTGCATGCTCAGACGCGTGAGGGACGCCTGCAGGTACAGCTGGCACAGCTTCAATATTTGTTGCCTCGCCTGCGTGGCATGTGGAGCCATCTCGCCAAGGAGCAGACGCGCGGCGGCATCGGCTCACGTTTTGGTCAGGGCGAAAGTCAGCTCGAGGTCGACCGTCGCCTCATTCGTAATAAGATCGCTGCGCTTCGTCGTGAGCTCAAGCAGGTTGAACAGCGTCGTGATGTTCAATCCAAGAGTCGCATTGAGTCACCGGCGTTTCGCGTCGCGTTAGCCGGTTATACCAATGCCGGTAAATCGACGTTACTCAATCGTCTGACCGGCTCTACGGTACTTTCGCAGGACAAGCTGTTTGCTACGCTCGACCCGACGACGCGTTCGTATCGTCTGCCCGGCGGTCGCGGCATGACGATTACCGATACCGTCGGCTTTATTCAAAAGCTGCCCCATGGTCTGGTCGATGCCTTTAAATCGACGCTGTCCGAGGTTTTGGGTGCCGATCTAATTCTCAAAGTCGTAGATGCGTCTGACGAGGACTATGAGCGGCAGCTGGAGGCTGTCGACCGCGTGCTTGATGAGATCGGCGCCGGAGAGCGTTTAACGCTGACCGTATTCAATAAAATCGATCTTCTCGATAGCGTCGATCGATTGAGTTTCCGTCGTCGCTATCCGGAGGCCGTTCTGTTCTCGGCCCAAACGGGCGAGGGGCTCGACGATCTCGTCGACCGGATTGCTCGCGAGGCAGCTGCCACCGATGTGTTGCTCTCCGCTGATATCCCGTATCGTGAGGGCGCTCTCATCACGCTGGTGCATGAGCAGGGAACCCTTCTGCATGAGGAATATCTCGAGGACGGCGTTCGCATTGTGGCGAAGTTGCCGGCTCGTATTGCACCGCGGC
The DNA here is from genome assembly GCA_019419505.1 of Collinsella sp. GTDB lineage: Bacteria > Actinomycetota > Coriobacteriia > Coriobacteriales > Coriobacteriaceae > Collinsella. The sequence goes on from DXZS01000025.1 coordinate 140,260, forward strand.
TCGAGCGTTATCGCACCGAGTAGACGAGCTCCAAAATGCCCAGAATGATGGGCTGATGCAGCAGATAAAAGGGGAGAGCGTGACGTCCAAGGCTGGCGAGCGCCGGCAGGGGGTTGGCGTAGGCCCAGCTAGGGACGGTCTCATCGATTCCCTGCGCTATGTGTGCGGCGAAGTATCCTGCAAGATACATAAAGATAAACGGGATGATGGGGTAGTAATCACCCGAGACAAACCCAGGGCTCGGAAATCCCAGCCACGCCAGGTAGGGGACAGGGTAGATCGTTTTGGGGATGCTCCAGGTGATTGCGAACAACACAAGGCATAGGGGCATGCCCCATCTCGCCGTTATCTTCTTAAGGACGGGATCGGTCAACGCCACGATGCCGGTGCATGCGGCCATGCAGTAGATGATGCCAAAATTAACCGAATCGTCGACTGAGACAAGTGTTGTTGCCAACCAGACAACGAGTGCTGCTAAGGCGTATTTGGCGGCACGTTTGATATTGTTGCGCGAAAGAGTACACATCCAACCCGCGATAAACAAAAATACCCAGCTGATGCTGGCGCGCCAGACGTCTTGAAAGACAGTCTGGGTAAACCAAGGCATATCCCAGCCGTACAGGTAGGCAAGATCATAGCAAGCGTGAAAACCTGCCATAGAAATCATCGTAAACCCGCGGACGGTATCAAAGATGGTGATGCGTTTTTGCATTACGAGAACCGGCGCATCAAGCCGACGACTTTGCCCAGGATAACGGGATTCGTTGCATAGATAGGCTCCATGGTGTCATTCTCAGGCTGCAGGCGTACGCGTCCCTGCTCCTTGTAGAACGTCTTGACGGTCGCTGAACCATCGATCATGGCCACGACAATTTCGCCGTTCATGGCATTCTTTTGTTCACGGACAATGATGTAATCGCCATTGAAGATGCCGACATTGATCATTGAGCTCCCATGCACCTCAAGGATAAAGGAACCCTGATCAGTCGCGATTTCGGTCGGGATAGTAAACGTGTCTTCGATATTCTGCTCGGCCAGAATGGGGATCCCAGCCGCGACGCGACCAACGAGCGGTAGCGAGACCGTTCCGCGAGGTGCGGTGGGCTCGTCAGATTTAGAAATTGAGACAGAGGAACCGTCCTCGTTAAAGAGTTCCAGGGCGCGCGGTTTGGTGGCATCGCGCTTGAGTAGCCCGCGCGCCTCCAGGGCAGAGAGATGGGCGTGCACGGTGCTTGGGGAGGAAAGGCCCACGGCAGAAGCCATCTCGCGCACGCTGGGCGGATAACCCTTCTCCTGCTGATATTCCTTGATGAAGTCGTAAATTTGCTGCTGACGCTTGGTAATTTTGCGAGCCATCAGGGCATCCTCTCTACCCATGTCAAACAAATGTTCGAATTTTGCTTGACAGGAACAACTGTTCGAAGATAATAATAACCGAACATTCGTTCTCGCGCTAGACATTTTTGTCCGCGCGGCTTGATAAAACTGTTCTCAGCAAAACACGCGAGAGGAGAACATGATGAACGCAACGAATATGGTCCAGGGAAACCTCGCCCTTAAGCTCGAGACGCCTGCAGAACCCGCTTTTACGGTTGTTCAGGGTGGCCGCTCCGGCATTCAACCTTTGACCGTACAGCCTGCTCGCAATCAGCAGGCTGTAGTCGCGCCGGCCCGCGTTGCCCTGAAGGTTCCGACGATTGTCGCCGTCGCCGTTGCGCTTACGCTCTTCTTTGTCCTCGCTACTTCGGTCTTTAGCGCTCGTCACGCCGCGTATGCCGAGTCCGTTTCCAACATTACTTACGAGACCATTCGCGTTCAGACTGGCGATTCTCTTTGGTCGCTTGCCGAGGAATATCCAATCGAAGGCCTTTCCACGCAAGAGACTTCCGACATGATCCGTAACGTCAATCATCTGGAGCATGGTTCGCTCGCCGCCGGTGCGCATCTTAAGGTTCCTGCTCGTTCGTAATCATTATCGCGCTGCGCATGGTACCCTTGTTATCGTTTAAGAGGAGGTACCATGCGCTGTCCCAAATGCGGCAAGGCACATACCCGCGTCGTTGATTCTCGTATGCAGGAGTCAAATAACACCATTAAGCGCCGTCGCGAATGTTGCTCGTGTAACTATCGCTTTACAACGTTCGAGCGATGCGAAGACCCAATCGAGGTCATTAAGTCAGACGGAACCAAGCAGCGGTTCGATCGCAATAAGCTGCTCGTCGGCTTGATGCGAGCCACCATCAAGCGCGATATCGACACTAAGAAGCTCAATGAGATTATCGATGACATCGAGGTCGAGCTGCGCTCTCGCACGCTGACGGCCGTCACGTCCCATGAGTTGGGTGACATGGTGCTCAAGCGCTTGGCCAAGATTGACAAGGTGGCGTACATCCGCTTTGCCTCGGTCTACCGCGATTTCAAAGACGTCGATGAGTTTCTGCAAGAGCTCGACAAGCTAAGGTGATTCCATGCCCAACATTACCGTCAACATAAAGCGTCTCGATCCCACCGTCGAGCTTCCCAAATACGCCCATCCCACCGATGCCGGCTTGGATTTGCGCTCCAACGAGGACTGCGTCCTGAAGCCCTTCGAACGCCGTCTGGTCTCTACTGGGCTGGCCATCGCCCTGCCCGACGGCTACGCCGGCTTCGTCCAGCCCCGCAGCGGCTTGGCCATCAAGCAGGGCCTGTCTATAGTCAACACGCCGGGCCTCATTGACGCCCACTACCGAGGAGAACTCAAGGTTATCCTCATCAACCTGGATCCCACCAACGACATCCGAATCAACAAAGGCGACCGCATCGCCCAGCTCGTCATCCAAGAAGTCCCCACGGTCAACCTCGTAGAAGTAGAAGAACTAGACAAAACCGACCGGGGCAACGGAGGCTTCGGCTCCAGCGGCATCGCCTAGGGCGCTCGTATCCCTCCCGCCCGGGGCTTACCTATATCATTCCATGCTCAAACATTCTCGCGTCGCTTCGCTCGCTGCGAAACTGCGCGTGGAACGATATGTGTGAGAGGCAGGCGGCCGGCTACTCGCTTGAAAAAATAATTACATTCTAGTAAGCCAATGCGACAAAGGAACAATCCCTTTGTCGCATTGGCTTACTGTATTTAGATTTTCCGGTTTCGCCTTTGAAGGTTCTAGTGGTGGGGAATCTGGTATAGCTGCTAGTACGTAAACGCAGCTTACCTGCGGGAGGCCCCTATATATCGTCCCACGCGCAGTTTCGCAGCGAAGCGAGAATGTTTGAGCATGGGATGATATATAGGGGCCTCCCGCAGGTAAGCGGACATAAAGACGCTAGCGGATATGCGCGGGTTTTCCGCCCCAGTAGAAGCGGCAAAAGGCTCTTTTGCGCTTTTGGGGTTTGCCTACGAGCTCCATGGTTGCGATGGCTATGTCTTCGGCTGCGTGGGGGCGGCGTAGCACTTCGCCGTTGATGAGTAGGGCTTTGAGTGATTCGGGATGGTCGTGCAAGTGACGTAGGGTTACGATGAGTTCTCGTGCGGTGGTGACATGCATGCTGGCGCCCATGCCGGTGAGCATGGTGGTGTTGGCCTTTTCCTGGCCATAGGACTTGCCCAGCAGGATCATCGGCAGATGTGCGCATAGGCACTCGGTGACGGTGAGTCCGCCCGATTTGAGAATTGCCAGGTCGCAGCCGTGCATGAGGGCCGCCATGTCGTCGACATAGTCCAGCACCGTGACGTTTTCGAGCTTCATGGCATCGAAGAGCGTCTTGAGGCGGGCGGCGTATTCCTTATCCTTGCCCGGCAAAAAGACAAAGTGCATGTCTTCGAAGCTGCGAAGGAAGGGGAGGGTGCGGTCCATCTCCGCGCGAAAGCGAACGTACGGTTGAGGCAAGCTGGCACCGGCCATTACCAGCACGACGGTCTTGTCGGTGGGGAGGTTGAACTTAGCTAGCTCTTCCTCGCGATCGTAATCCGTGTCGAATCCGGCGCGAATGGGAATGCCGGTAATGCGAATCTTTGTTTCGAGCACCTTGCGCGGACGCAGCGTTTCGGCCATAAATTCGTTGGCAACACAGAATAAATCGGTGTCCTTGTGGGGCCACCAGCCTTCGACTTCGTAGTCGGTCGGTACGCAGATGACCGGATAATCGATACCCGTAATTACGCGGGCGCCCACGGCAACATTGGCTGCCGTGATGTGCGTTGCAACCACGGCTATGGGCCTGCGGCTACGAATATATTCGTTGAAGGCGGGGAACATAATTCGCGACCATGCCGTTCCGCCACCCCAGAGAAGATGTCCCGTAAGCGTATATCGCCAGGTCAGGTCGTAAATGGGGCGCGTGGCTCCCGTAAAAGAAGCCGCGGTCTTATTGCCGTCGAATTTAATACGTCCAAAATCAAGGATATCGAGCACTTCAATCTCAATATCCTCGGGGATGCCATTGGTGCCGCGGATAAGGTCGAATGCCTGCGCAATCGCATTTGCGGCGGCCTTGTGGCCCGAGCCAACGGAGGCGTGCACGATGGTCACGAGAGGTTTTTGCTGAGCCAGGAGCGTGGTTTGCTCCGATTGGGGAGTGCTGTGCGTGAGCAGGGGAGCGTCGTCACTCGTCTGCGCCTGGTCCATCGATAACTCCCCTTCAGCTTTGTAATACGGATTTATCATTGTAGTGCATGAGTGTCACGTTCACGTAAATTTGGGTATGAGCGCAAAGAACGACAACGTTTCGACGAAAGGACGCTTCATGACTACCGATAAGCCGATCGATGTTGCGATTATCGGTGGCGGCCCCGCGGGCTATGCTGCCGCCATTTATGCTGCGCGTGCCAACCTGACGACGACCGTGATTGAGCAGGGCATGTCGGGAGGGCAGATCGCCACAACCAATGAGGTCGAGAACTATCCGGGTTTCCCGCTCCTGAGTGGCGCCGAACTCGGCGAGCGTTTTCAGCAGCATGCAGAGGGCCTGGGAGCACAGGTTACATGGAGCATGGTTACGGGTATCGATTACGATGCCGGTGCAGCGTTGTTTACGGTGCATCACGATATGGGCGATACGCTGGCCTCGAGCGTTATCGCTTGCATGGGTGCCACGCCGCGTCCGGCAGGTTTCGCAGGCGAGGATACGTATCGCGGTCGTGGCGTTTCATATTGCGCAACATGTGACGGCATGTTTTTCCGCGGCAAGCAGGTTTTTGTAATCGGTGGTGGCAATTCGGCATGCGAAGAGGCTCTGTTCCTGTCCGACATTGCCAACAGTGTGACCATCGTGCTGCGCCGCGACCAGTTCCGTGCGCCCGATGGTGTTGTTCAGAAAGTACTCGCAAAGGACAATATTACAGTTAGGTACCAAACTAGTATTGTTGAGCTTTCTGGTGAAGCGATGCCCACGACAATCACGTTCAAGGACAATGCGACTAGTGAAATGCACACTGAGTCCTTTGATCCTGGTTCGTTTGGCATTTTTGTCTTTGCTGGCACGCAGCCCCATACTGAGCTTGTAGAGCATCTGGTAGATTTGGCGTCCGACGGCGGTATTGTGACCGACGAATCGATGGCCACCCGCACGCCTGGCTTATTTGCCGCTGGCGATATCCGTTCCAAACGTTTACGCCAGGTTGTGACCGCTGTTTCGGATGGAGCCATAGCAGCAACGAGCGCATACACGTTTCTCCGTGGATAAGTACGATAATATATCTTATGTAAGGTTGCTGTCTTTAAGCAAAGTGGTTGGACGGTGCATCAATGTGCCGCCCAACCACTTTTACTTTGCGGCTATGTGGTATGTAAAACTAGATAACCTAGAATACAATATAGAAAACGAACGGAGGCCTCTTATGAACCACGCTAAACATGTTATCCCGATGTCAGATACATCGGTCAGCATTAAGCCGGAGGATATTCAGCCGACGGTGCTGCCGGATGCATTTATTCAGTCCGATATGGTCGGTAAACTCAACGCGTTGAGCCTGCCGCGCTATGAACAGCTGCCCAATGTAACGCTCTATCGCGATCAAGTTATTGAATATGTTGCGCTGTGGATGGAGCCGCTTTCGATTTGCGTAGAGCAGCCCGTTATCACGCCATCGATGATCAATAACTACGTGAAGGTCGGCCTCGTTCCTGCTCCGGTTAAAAAGCAGTATGGCCGTGAGCAGATTGCGCGTCTCATCGCCATTTGTATTTTTAAGCAGGTGCTGCCCATCGCTGCGGTTCAGGCGCTCTTTAATATTCAACGCTTAAGCTACGACGCTCCGACGGCTTTCGATTATGTAGTCGATCAACTTGAGGCATCGATTCGTGCAGCGTTTTCCGTCGAGCAGACTCCCGTGCCCGATACCGCACATCAGGTTACGCGCGAGTCGTTGCTCGTACGCAGTGCGGTATCGTCCTTCGTCTCGAAGGCATACCTGATGAGCTATCTAAAGTTCAATGGGTTTAATAGCTAACCGAGGTATAAGACGGGCGGGATAAAGGGCCACTGGCCCTTTATCCCGCCCGTTCGTTTGTCTAGTTGGGCATTATCGGCCCGAAGCCACGCCCATGCCGTAGCCGATAATGAGCCCGTGCATCTCGGCATAATATGAATCTAGCCCGTTGCAGGGCATGACAATCGTCTTGGAGCCGGGCCAGTGCTCGACAATGCGGTCGGCAAGCGCCTGGGCTCCAGCTTCGTTCTCAACGTGATCGATGATGACCTCGCCGCCCGTGAAACCTTCGGCCTCCATGGTGTCGACAATCTTGGTGAGCATCTTCTTTTCGCCACGCGTGTGCCCGACGAGTTCAATTTTGCCCGCTTCGCTCGCCGTGCCCAAAATGCGGATATTGAGCTTGTTGGCAATAACGCCGGCCGCCTTAGGAATACGTCCGGCCTTCGCAAGGTTTTCGTAATTGCACAAACTAAAGAGGATCTTGCTCTGCTGCTCCAAGCTATCGAAGTAGGCGCAGGCATTCTCAAAGGAGGTATCCGGGTTGCTTGCAAGATAGCGGTCGAACAGCAGGAAGATTAGGTCCATTTTGCCACCTGCGGCTCGCGAGTTAACCAAATGAATCTGACGATTGGGCTCCTCGGCAAGCACCATGTCACGTGCGGTGGCCGCGGCATTGTAGCTTCCCGATACGCCCTCCGAGATGGGCATGCAAATCGTCTTGTCGGCAAGCCTAAAGAGTTCGGCCCACTCCCCTACGCTTGGACAGGCGCTTGAAGAAGCACTTGACTCCGCCTGCACGGCGCAATTGAGCTCGTGAACGTCGAGCGTGAGGTCATCGACAAACTCGCGCTCCCCCACTCGGATCTTAAGGGGTGCAAATGCAAAGGTGGTATGAGGTGCGGTTGGCTGCCAATCGCGAAGATTGCAGCTCGAATCGGAGATAAGCGCCCAGCTCATTGAGGGTCCTTTCTATTTGTTCCTCAACAATTATAGCCGTCTTTCGGATTGATTGGACGGCTATCTAGTTTTGAATACTAGATAGCCGTCCTGATCTTAAGGCAAACTGTTGGGGCAAAAAGAATGGGCCTCGTGACTCAAGATCGCGAGGCCCACGTTCGTTCGCTGTAGAAATAAATTAGTAGCGCACGAAGATGTAATTGTTGTTCATGCCAGCGGCAACGGAGCTGATGATAACGCCCGTCTTGTAGTCGGAAGCATGGATCATCTGGCCGTTACCAATGTAGATGCCGGTGTGGTAAGAGTTAACCACGACGTCGCCAGGCTGGGGATCGGACACGCGGGTCCAGCCCATGAAGGTGCCCGTAGTGCCAAGGCGGCAATAACGGCCCGTGAGGCAGTAGCTTACAAAGCCGGAGCAGTCAAAGCTGTTCGGTCCAATACCGCCCCAAGAATAAGCATAGCCAAGCTTGCTGTAGGCGCGCGAAACAACGGAGCCACCATCAACAGATTGACTCGGTGCTGAGGGCGTGGGTGCCGGAGCGGGCGTGGGGGCAGGCTGCGGCGTGGGAGCAGGAGCGGGCGTGGGCGCAGGCGTGTTGCCACCGCCGTTGTTGGTCGTACCGCCACCATTGTTGGTGTTCTCGGTCGTACCGGCGGTGTCGTTGCTCACCGTGGCCTTTTCGGCGGTGCTGGCATTAATGCCAGCCTGCAGCGCAGCGTTGGCCTCGGCCTCGGCAGCGAGCTCGGCCTGCAACTGCGAATCCAGGGAGTTCACGACACTCTGGGCCTCAGCCTGCTGAGCATTGAGCTCGTCGACCTTCTTCTGTGTCGCGGCGACGTTCTTCTCCTGCTCGGTCTGCTTATCGGTGAGCTGCTGCTTAAGGTCCTTGACCTCCTGAATGGACTGGGCCTGCTTGTCGGACACCTTGCCGTAGTAGAAGAGACGGTTGAGCATATCGCTCAGATCATCGACACCCGTCAAAACCTGAAGCAGGCTCAGACCGCCGGTCTTGTACTCACCGGCAACGTAGTTAGAGAGCTTGGCCTGGCCTTCGGCAATCTCTTGCTGCTTTTGCGTGATTTCGCCTGCAGTCTGATCAAGCTCCTGCGTCTGTGCGGAGAGTTCTTCATGAATTTGCTGGGTTTGCGTGCCAATCTGCTCGAGCTTGGTACGGGCAGCGGCAAGGTCGGATGCTGTATCGGCATAGGCAGGAGCCGAGAGGCCCAGGCCCAAAACACAAGCGAGGGTTGCCGTAGCAGCGCAGCGTGCCATGTTTTTGTGCGTGTTTGCTGTGCGCATGTAGCTTCCTTTCCAGTAACTAAGGGTAACGGCTAGTCTACCGTCACCAGGCTAAAGAGCTCCACATCGTCATCAGACGGCGTGAGCTTCTTGCGCGGGTTGAGAAACGCAAGCTCAAGGATACAACCGTAACCTACAAGCTTTGCGCCCATATCTCGCACCAGTTTACCTGTTGCCTCGACAGTTCCGCCCGTCGCGACCAAGTCGTCCAGAATCAACACGGTATCTTTAGAGCTGATGGCATCGGCGTGGATCTCGATAGAATCCGTTCCATACTCGAGCTCGTAGCTCTCGCTGACCGTCTTGCGCGGCAATTTGCCCGGCTTACGTGCGGGAATAAAGCCGGCACCCAGGGCGACGGCCACGGGCACACCGACCATAAAGCCACGGGCCTCGGGTCCTACGACCTTGGTAATGCCCATGTCGGCAAAATGCTCGGCCAGGGCATCCACCATGGCCTTCAGGGCCTCGGGATTTCCAAAGAGCGGCGTGATGTCCTTAAAGACGACTCCGGGCTCGGGATAGTCGGGGATATCGACGATATGAGATTCGAAGTCGTACATGGGTGACCTTTCATGGATTGCCGGGTGAACGGCGGTTATTTGCCCGTGTTAGCAGACGAGCTCTGCGAGGGGACGACGACTTTGGACGGCTGCACGAGCGACTCGTCGTGCGCGGCAACCGCGGGGACGCTTGTCGCATCGCTTTTAGCCTTGGTCGATTCGGAACGCGCAATCTCTTCATCGAGGGCATCGATGTCAGCGTCCTCGACCACGGCGTTGAGCGACTCAAAGACACGGTTCTTAAGTAGCGCGGTATGCACACCCTCGGTGAGGTCGTGCAGTTTCTTAAAAGCGCGCTCGAGCTTGGCGTCGCGCTCGTCATCGGAGGTATCCATGCCGAGCATGCTCACGAGAACCTGCTCAAACATCGAAGATTCGCGGTTTGCCGACGATACGTACTGACGCAGGTTGCGCGGCTCAATGTGGAAGCGCGACAGCTCCGAGCAGTAACGGATAATCGGGAAATCTCGGCCATCGACGAGCTCACGGTTCTGCGGGCTCTTGATGATGCGGATAAGATCGTTCTCGGCAAGGGAGCGGATAAACGAAATCTCAACACCGAGCATGTCGGGGATCGTCTCGATGGGATGCAGCTTTTGCTTGGTCTCCTTGGGCTCCGTCTTAAGCGGAACATCGGACAGAAGACCCACCTCGTAAGCCAAAGTGGACAGGTCCGTGGCGTTTTCCAAGCGCTGCTTAATCACGTTGAGCGGCATGTAGCGGGTCTTCTGCAAGTGCAGGATGACCTCCAGGCGATCAACGTCCTCCTTAGAGTACTGACGGTATCCCTTAGGCGTACGATGAGGGGTAATGAGCCCCTCATCTTCTAGAAATCTAATTTTTGAGTTCGAAAGATCGGGGTATGCGCCTCGAAGTAGGTTGACGACTTGGCCGATACTCAGATAGTTGCGTTCGGCCATGCCCTACTCACCGGTTTCGATGCGCTCCGGCGTGCTCTCGTGGTAGATGAGCGTAAACGTACCGATCTGGACGGAAGAACCGTCGTGCAGCGGGGCTGCATTGACGATGGCACCGTCGACCCAGGTGCCATTGAGCGAGCCCAAGTCCTCGATGCGAGCGCCGAGGCCCTCGCGGATAATGCGCGCGTGGCTGCGCGATACGGTCATGTCATTGAGGAAGATGCCGTTCGCAGGATCGCGGCCGATGGTGGTCACGTCGTCCTCGAGCTCAAAGGCGGCACCAGTCTGCGGACCCTTGACGATGGACAGAACGGGGGCGGTGATGCGCACGTTGGCCATGAGGTCGGGAACGGTGACGTCGCTTGAAGGCACGCGGAATACGCAGGTAGCGTCAGCAGTCTTATCATTCTGAGCCATATTGTTTACCATGTTGTCCATGACAACCCCTAACTTATCGCGGACGTGCCGCAAATAATGAACCGTACGTAATCATACCCCAACGAATCAGTCTTCGATTTCAGGGTTCAGAAAGTCGATGTCCTCGTCCTCGGGATGCGCGAGAGCCTGTTTAATGGCCACTCCGCCCTTAATGGAATAGATGACAGCCGTGAGCATGGAGAAGATCACGCCGCCGTACACAAAGAAGATGCCGAGGGGCACCGAGCTTCCGTTGAGGCCCGGGAAGGCCGTAAGGGTTGAAGGTAAAAGATGCAGGCCGTCAATAACGGGGAACCCGAGCAGCATGAGCGAGAAGCCGGTCATGAGCAGTGCAGTGGCAATCTTTCCGGGAAAGACGACATCGATGGGGCGACGGTGATAATGACGCACGATAAGCGTGCCGATGCCCAGATAGATGTCGCGGCCAATAATGAGCACGCAGACCCAGATTGGCAGCTCTCCGCGAACCACCAGCCCAAGTACGCCGGTGAACAGCAGCGCACGGTCGCAGATGGGATCCATGACCTTGCCGAGCCACGAGACCGTCTTGGTCATGCGGGCGATCTGACCGTCCATCCAGTCGGTGGAGGCGGCAACGGCGTAGATAACGATGGCGATGACGCGGTTGTTATCCGTCACAAACAGGTACAGAAATACCAGGGTGAGGATCAGGCGCGTAAAGGTGATGAAATTGGAGATCGTAAAGATCTTATTCGACGGGTAATCGGAAGTGCCGATAAGCTCCTTTTTGATCTTCTTTTTGATGCCCACAGGACTCCCCCGCTGGTTAACGACAAAACTTTCGATACTATACCCGTTTCGGCGATGTCTATCCAGCGTAAGCATAGAGAGTCCAGACATATGGAGGATGCTACTGGGTTGTGCGGCATTCTGCATTTGTGTACATCAGCCTCCAAATATGACATTTTTCGGCATCTTTGATGGCTGATGTACACGTTTTGATTCGGTGATTACATCGATCGGGAAAGTTGTTGCCTTAAGCAAATTAATCATGATGTGCGGGTCGAGAAGGGTTGGCGCCAAAAGAGCCCAACGGCCGTTACGGCTTCGTTAGAAACACGCCCCACCATGGATGGTGAACCCGAAAGGTAAGGCGCGCGGGCACGGTGACTCGGCCCGCGCTCCCGGAAGAGAAAGGATAAACCCATGGGTTACATGCTCAAGACGCGCGGGCTCACCAAGCGCTTTGGCCGCGGCGACCAGGCGCAGGACGCCGTGGCCGACGTGAGCCTTCATATCCGCGAGGGCGAGGTGTACGGGCTGCTCGGTCCCAACGGCGCCGGCAAGTCGACAACGCTCAAGATGATCTGCGGGATGCTGCGGCCGACGGCCGGGGAGATCCTCTTTGCCGGGCACGCCTGGCGCCGCGAGGACCTCTACGCAATCGGCAGCCTCATCGAGGAGGCGCCGCTCTACCCCAACCTCACCGCGCGCGAGAACCTGCGCGTGCGCACCACGCTGCTGGGCCTTCCCGAGAGCCGCATAGATGAGGTGCTCGCCGCCGTGGACCTCGCGGACACCGGGAAGAAGCGCGCCGGGCGCTTCTCGATGGGGATGCGGCAGCGCCTGGGGCTCGCGCTGGCGCTGATCGCCCGGCCACGCCTGCTCGTGCTCGACGAGCCCACCAACGGGCTCGACCCCATCGGCATCGAGGAGCTGCGCGACCAGATCCGCGGCTTCGCGGCGGCGGGTACGACGGTAATCGTCTCGAGCCACATCCTCTCCGAGGTGCAGCAGATGGCGGACACCATCGGCATCATCTGCGGGGGGCGCCTCGCCTACGAGGATGCGCTTCGGCCCGGGCAGGACCTCGAGGAACTCTTCATGAGCTTCTGTCGGGAAGGGCGACGAGCGCGCGGGGAGGTGGCGGCATGACGGGTGAGAAAGGCGGCCTGCTCGCGGCCCTGCGCGCCGAGGCCCTGAAGTCGCGCCACGCGGCACCGGTTCGCCTGGCCGTGCTCATGGCGCTGCCGATGCCGCTGCTCGGCGCGATGCCCTACCGGGGCGTGCAGATCTTCAGCGCGTGGAACTACTGGTACGCGCTCTTCCTGCCCGTGTGTCTCTCGCTCGTGGTGGCGTGCGTCGCGCGGGCGGACGCTCGCACGCGGATGCGGGGGCTTCTGGGCCTGGGCTTCCCGCTCGGGCGCGCCTGGTGGGCCAAGGCGCTCTGGTGCCTCGCGCTCTGCACGCTCTCGAACCTCGTGGTCTTCGGCATCTACCTCGCGGGATCGGCGTTCTCCTCGCAGGGCCTCACGGCCGCGGGCGCGCTCACGATGCTCCTCTGCGCGCTCGTCAACACGGTGACCGCGGCGTGGATGATCCCCGCAGGGCTCTTCCTCACGGCGCGGCTCGGCATGCTCGCGGGCATCTTCTGCCCGCTCGTCGCGCAGCTCGTGGGTGGGTTCGCCTGGTCGTTGGTGCCGTTGCCGCAGCTCTTTCCGCCGTCGGCGAGCATGGTCATCCCCACGAGCTTCATCCCCGTGCTGCCGAGCGGCGAGCCACTCGCGGCGGACATGGCGCTCGGCGGGGCGCTCGCGGCGGACGGCATGCTCACGCTGGCGGGCCTTGCGGTCAGCGCGCTCGCGTTCGCCGCGCTCACGGCGGCGGGTGCGGCCTGGTTCGCGCGCTCCGAGGAGAGGTGATGGCCATGTCACGAATCTCCGACCCGACGCCGCGCATGACCCTCTCGCGGGCCCTGCTCTCCGAGGCCCTGCGCCTGGCGCGCTCCCCGCTCACGGCGGTGCACCTCGTCTGCGGCCTGGCGGCCGGTCTTGCCTGCGGCGAGTACTTCTCCGTAGCCCGATGGGACCCGGCGTTGGGCGCGGACGCCTACGTCCAGTTCCTTGGCGCCCTCATGCCGCTCATGTCCGCCATCGTCTGCGGACTTGCCGTGGACGAGGAGCGCGCTGCCGGGCGCCTCGCCAACCTCATGGCGGTCCCCTCGCGCGGGCGCGCCGTCGCGGCGAAGCTGCTCGCCCTTGCGGCGCTCGGCGCCGCCGCGCTGGCCGTGGCGCTCGGCGTGTTCGGGGCCGTGCTCGCCGTCGCCGGGCGCCTGCCGCTCGGGCCCGCTCCGTTTGCGGCCGCGTGGGCGGGCATCGTGCTGGGCAGCCTGCCCCTCTACGCGCTGTGGCTCGGCGTGGCCCTGCGCCTCGGCCGCAACGCCGCCATCGGCGCCGGCGCTGCGGGGGTGCTCCTCGCGTTCTTCTCGGTGGGCGGACTTGCGCACGGCCTCATGACCGGCGAGCTCTCCGGTGCCCTGGCGACGCCCCTGTGCTGGGTGCCGCTCGCCTGGCCCGCGCGCCTGGGGTCTCTCGGGGTTGAGGCCTTCATCGACGCCGCACGCGCGGCGGGCCCACTCCTCACGACTGCGCTCGCTGGCCTCGTGCTCACCCTGGCAGCCGACGCCGTCCTTCTCGCCTGGTTCTGCCGCTTCGAGGACGGGAGGGCAGATGCGTAGAAAGCCGCTCGCCGCCATGCTCGTCCTCCTCTCCGCAGCGCTCGTCCTGGGCGGGAATGCCCTGCTCGACGCCGGCTGGGGGTCGGCGCTGCGCTCGATCGCCGACCGCGTGCTGCCCAACCCTGAGATCGCCATGTGGGCGCCCGCGCCCGAGCCCGGCAGCCACTTGAGCTCCTACGCCGATGCCACCGGGGCGGGGGCAAACTACGTCTACCTGGTGGACGCGGCGGATGACAGGGGCAATGTCCGAGAGCTCCAGCTCATCTTCTTCGGGCGGGAGTCGGACGGCGAGGGCTGGCTCGAGATCGAGGCGCGCGGCGGCTCGGGCGTGCGCTACCGCGCGTGCGACGCGGCCGAGGCGCCCGAGGCTGCGCGCGGGGCTCTGGACCGCTGAGTGCGGCGCTAGTACAATTCCGACGAGAGTTTCAGGAGGTCAACATGGCGAGGATACTGGCAGTGGATGATGAACGGGCGATCCTCGACGCGCTCGCGCGCGTCCTCGGCCGCGACGGCCATGAGGTCGTCAGGGCGGCGGACCCGACGGCGGTCCCGGGGATGGACCTCTCGCGCTTCGACCTCGTGCTCTGCGACGTCATGATGCCGGGGCTCGACGGCTTCGAGCTCGTGCGGCAGATCCGTCCGGACTTCGACGGGCCCATCGTCTTCCTGACCGCGCGCGTGGCCGAGGAGGATGCCGTGGCCGGCTACGGCCTGGGCGCCGACGACTACGTCCGCAAGCCCTTCGGGGCCGCGGAACTGCGCGCCAAGGTCGCGGCCCATCTACGCCGTGAGCGCCGGCCGCGCTCGCACGCCCTCTCCTTCGGGGAGGTGCGGATCGACCTCGGGGCGCGCGGCCTCGCCGTGGGCGGCGAGGCCGTGCCGCTCACGCCTACCGAGTACGCCATCTGCGAGTACCTCGCCCGCCACCCCGGGCAGGTCATGAGCCGCGCGCAGATCCGCGAGGCGGTGCTCGGCTGGGAGAGCGACGCCGACGACGCGGCCATATCCATGCAGGTCAGCCGCGCCCGGAGGAAACTCTCCGAGGCCGGTGCCGATCCGATCGCGACCGTCTGGGGGATGGGGTACAAGTGGCAGCTCTAAGGACCGGGGCGCGAGGTCGCGGGGGCATGCCGCTCTCCTTCGTCATCGCGCGCTACTTCGCCTACGCGTTCGCGGCGGTCGCCACGGCGTGGCTCGCCTCGTTCATGGCGCTCTCCGCGGCGATCAACGCGGGCTTCGTCTACGAGGCAAGCTGGGGGCCGGCCAATGTGCGCGAGGTCGCGGAGGGCCTGGCACGCGACGGCGTCTGCGGACAGCAGGACGTGCCGACGGCGTACCGCTACCTCATCCTGAATAAGGACGGATACGTGCTGATGACAGACCTCGATGGCACGCGGCTCGAGGACGCGACGGAAATGGCCCGTGCGGCACTCGCCGCGGATCCGGGCACAGTGGAGATCGAGGGCGGGGGCTCGGGCCTCACCTACGCCGCGTTCCCGCTCAAGGGCGGCGGGGCCTGCGCACTCGTCAGCGAGTACCTGCCGCAGTGGGTCTCGCGCGATCTCGCCAGCCTGCTTCCCAACCCGCAGAACCTCATGCTCGTCGGCGCCGCTGTGGGAAGCGCGCTCGCGCTCGCGCTCGTGGCGCGCCGTGCGAGCCGCGTGATCTCGCGCAAGATGGCGCCGCTCGCGGAGGCGGCGGGGCGCGTCGGCGCGGGGGAGCTCGACTTCGCGGTCGGCAGCACCAACGTGCGTGAGGTGAACGACGTCCTCGCCGCGATGGACGCCATGCGGGCCTCCCTCGCCGAGTCGCTCGAGGCCCGCTGGGCCGCGGAGCGGGGGCAGCGCGAGCAGATGGCGTCGCTCGCCCACGATCTCAAGACGCCGCTTACCGTGCTGCGCGCCAACGCCGACTTCGTGGCGGAGGAGCTGGAAGATGAGAATGACGGCGACCTCTCGGCCGCCGCGCGCGACATAGCCGGCGGTGTCGAAAGGCTCGACGGCTACGTGCGCCTGCTCATCGAGGCCTCGCGCGGGTCCGGCGGGGCGGAGAGGGCCCCCATGCGGCCGGCCGAGCTCTGCGAACAGGTCCTCGCCGAGGCCGCCCAGATCGCCCGGGCGCGAGGCGTGACGCTCGACGCGGCCACGGGCCCCGCTGTCGCGAACGCGCCCGAGGCCCCGCTCGACCGAACCGCCCTGGCGCGAGCCGCCGCGAACCTCGTGGCCAACGCCGCCGAGCACGCGCGCTCGCGTGTGGCGGTCTCCTGCGACGTCGCGGGCGGACACCTCGTCATCGAGGTGGCCGACGACGGACCGGGCTTCTCTCCCGCCGCCCTCGAACGCGGCTGCGAGCGCCTCTTCACAGACGACTCGTCCCGCTCCTCGCGCGACGGAGGCCGCCACTACGGGCTCGGCCTCCACGTCGCCTCCGAGGCCGCGAGCGCCCACGGGGGCTCCGTCTCGCTCGCCAACAGCCCCTCGGGCGGCGCGGTGGTCACCATCGCGGTCCCCCTGTGCGGGATCTGACGACTTCCTCGTTGTCTACCTCGACTGCGATATGTCGCTCGCCGAGGCCGCGACGAGATGGTGTTGCGTCTGCTCCGCTTGGTGCTTCTAGCTCAAATTTGATCTGATGTAAGGCCCGTGCAATCCTGCATGGGCCGTTCTTTTGGCAATTGCTCGACCGATTCGTGGCTTGAATCACAAATTATCGAGTTAAGGAGACATGGGATCACACAGCGGCTCTCAGAGCGTCTGCCGCACTCCCCCGTCATTTCCTCTGCGTCATCGTATAGAGCCCATCCTGGTTAGCGTTTCGTTGCAACAGCCCACTTGTCCACCGATCAAGTGAACTACTGGAATAAATACAGCGACACGCTTGTTCGTTACAGTCGCTATATCTGTGTAAATCGCCGCGATAAATACAGCCCGTACTCGGCTGTATACCAGCTACGCGTATGTAGATTCATATCGCGGTAATAAATCGGCTCAAGTGCGTGCAAAACGCGCAAGTAACCGCAAAAGGCGACTATCGCGTAGGTAGATTTTTGGCACCCTGTTGCTTAATGAAAATTAAGCAATTGCTTAAAACAAAAAAGGTCAGGCACTAGGTGCCTGACCTGCAAACTTCTGGTCGGGACGACTGGATTCGAACCAGCGACCCCTTGACCCCCAGTCAAGTGCGCTACCAAGCTGCGCCACGTCCCGAAGCTTTTGTTTGTTGCTCTGCTCTCGCTCGCAACAGGGAGTATATTAACCCGAAACTTTGTCCTTGTGCAAGAACTTTTTTACAAATTTTGAAGCAAGTCCAAAATTGTATCTGCGAGCTGGGGTTTTGTAAGCACGGGAAGTTCTTGCGTACCCGTTGTACTCACAATCCAGGCCTTGTTGGTATCGGTTCCAAAGCCCGAATCGGCGCGCGATACATCGTTGGCGATAATGGCATCGCAACCCTTGCGGTCGAGCTTTCGCTGTGCGTACTCCAGGACGTTATCGGTCTCGGCCGCAAAGCCGATCACACGGCGCTCGCCCTTCTGGCGCGAAAGCTCGGCCAAAATATCGACCGTCTCGGCCAGTTCGATGCGATCCAGACGCTCGTTGGCCTTTTTGAGCTTATGGTCGGCAGGGGCTGCGGGCGTGTAGTCGGCGACAGCGGCCGCACAAATGGCCACATCGGCCGTCTGAAAGGCGCTGAGCGCTGCCTCCAGCATCTCTGAGGCGGTTTGCACGCGCACGCACTCCACGCCGTGGGGAACGTCGAGCGATGTCGGTCCCAGCACGAGCGTGACGGCGGCACCGCGACGTGCGGCCTCCCCCGCCAGGGCGATACCCATCTTGCCCGAAGAACGGTTGCCAATGAAGCGCACGGGGTCGATCGGCTCATGCGTGGGGCCGGCGGTAATGACGATGCGCTTGCCCGCCAGGTCTTGTTGCACGGGATTGAGCACCTCGTAGACGGCCTCGACGACTTCCTCGGGTTCGCTCATGCGTCCCGTGTCCACGTCGCCGCAGGCAAGGTAGCCACTGCCGGGTCCCACCACGTGGACGCCGCGCTCGCACAGCGTGGCCATATTGGCCTGCGTGGCCGACGCCTTCCACATGCCGTTGTTCATAGCGGGTGCGATCACGATGGGGCGCGGTGTTGCCAGCAGCGTGGTGGAGATGAGGTCATCGGCGATGCCGTTGGCCATCTTGGCGATAATATTGGCCGTCGCGGGCGCCACGACCACCAGATCGGGCTCCTGCGCCAGCGAAATGTGGTGGATGGGGTCGGAAGGATCGTCGAATAGCCCAACCGCGACCGGCTCGTTGGTGAGCGCGCGGAAGGTAAGCGGCCCCACAAACTCCGTGGCATGCTCGCTCATAACGACTTTGACACGTGCGCCGCGCTTTTGCAGCAGGCGCACGATATTGCACGACTTATAGGCGGCGATCCCGCCGGTAATGCCCAGCAGGATCGTTTTTCCCTCAAGTTGCATTGAATTGTTGGATGCCGCCGTCATCGCTAGGCTTCCTTACTCGGGAGCACCAGGAGGCGGTGGCAGTACGGACAGTGCGTAATCTCGCTACCGTCGTGGTTGAGGTCGCTCATGGACGATGCCTGCAGCGCGGTGTGGCAGACCGTGGGGATGTTGCCCTGGATGGTCTCGACGGCCAAGCCGCGGAACTGCTTGAGCAGACGCTCGTAGTCGCTGAGCACGTCGGTGGGCAGCGTAGCGGCCAGCGCGGTGCGCTCCTTGGTGGCGGCATCGATCTGGGCCTGGAGGTCGGCTGCCTTGGCGCGGGCGGCCTTGGTGTCGGCCTTCACGCCCTCCTCGAACTTGGCGATGATTGCCTGTGCGCGAGCCTCGCGGTCGAGCGCCTCCTTGTGGGCGACTACGACGTCCTTGCGGGTGTGCTCGATCTTGTCCAGGCGCTTGGCCAGGGTGGCGAGCTCGTTTTCCAGGTCCTGTACCTCGCGGTAGTCAGAGCCGTCAACGTGGCGCTTCTTAGCGGCCTCAATGGCGTTATTGGTCTGGATCTCGGTGGTGTTGAGATCGTCGAGCTCAATATCCAGGTCCTTGCGCTGAGCGTAGAGCTTGGTCATTTCGGCCTTGAGCTTTACATAGGTCTTGCGCTTGGAAGCGAGCTCCTTGAGCTCCGGCATATTGGCAAGTTCGCTCTTGTTGCGGGCGAGCTCCAAATCGATCTGTTGCAGCTTGAGTAGCGTAGCGCCGGCGCTCATAAGTTCTCTCCTTTTGTCACAGTCCACCATTGGCAAGGGTTCAGTATTTTAATCGCATGACGGGGGTCAACTCCGGCGTCAACTGCAGAGTTCATCAATATATCAACGAACGGCTCCTCGGAGCGGTCGTGGCCGAGCAAGATCACCGGCAGACCGCGCAGAGTGAGGTCCTGTGCCGCGTGGTAGCCCGCCTCGCCCGTCACGACAACATCTGCGCCCGCGGCGATGGCGAGCTCTCCGAAGTCGCCCAGGGAGCCGCCCAAAATGGCGACGGTGCGGCACGGGCGATCAGCTTTGCCCCACACACGCGGGTCGCTGCCAAAGGCCGTGGCGGCACGGGTGGCAAGATCGCGCAGCGTGCACGGGTCGTTGAGCGTTGCAAGTGCGCCCAGGCCGGTGGCCTCGGGGTCGTCCACGTGCTCCAGTGAGCTCACGGGTGCGGCACCCAGCAGCTTGCTCAGGCAGATACGTGCCTCGTGCGAGCGGTCCAGGTTGGTGTGGAGCGAGATAATGCTCACGCCGCAACGGGCTGCCTCGTAGAGCGCCGCGCTGCATTGGGGGCGCGTCGCACCGGGCGGGCAAAACGCCTCGGGCGCCTTGATATAGATGGGATGATGCGTTAGCAGCACGTTGGCGCCGGCCTCCTGGGCGCGGTGCACATTGGCTTCGGTCGCATCGAGTGCGCAGGCAACACCGGTAATCTCCGCGGCAGGGTCGCCGACGGAAAGTCCTACATGGTCCCAGCTCTCGGCATTGGTCTTGGGATAGCGTGCCAGCAGCGCGCGCTCAAGCTCGGCGACGATCATGCGGCGCCTACGATCGAGAGCAGCGTCTGGGCAAACTCGTCCAGATCGTCCGGATTCACGCGGTCGTCAAAGGAAATGCGCAGTGCGCTCAATGCCTGCTCGCGACCGATGCCCATCGCGCTTAAAACATGGCTCGGGTCCATGCTGCCGCTCGAGCACGCCGAGCCGGCCGAAACCTCAAAGCCGGCGGCGTCGAGCTTAATGATGAGTTCCTCGGAGTCCATGCCATCAATGTAGATCGATACCATGCCGGGCAGACGGTCGGCTTGCGCGTAGTCACCCATGGTGGCGTGAATGCGCGGGTGGGCCGTAAGCGTGGCGTAGAGCTTGTCGGAAAGGGCTTGCAGCTTCGCGCGCTCCTGAGCCACATGGGGCGTCAGAGACGAGGCGGCAGCGGCAAAGGCGAGCTGCGTTCGCAGGTCCTGCGTGCCCGCGCGACGACCGGCCTCCTGTCCGCCGCCAAAGATGCGCGGGCGCAGCGGCGTGCGGCTCTTAAGGTAGAGTGCGCCAGATGCCACGGGACCGCCAATCTTGTGGGCTGCGACGGACATGGCGTCGACGCCCAGCTCGGTGACATCGAGCGGAATATGCAAGTAGCCCTGGATGGCATCGGTGTGGAACAGGGCACCTGCGGTGTGCGCAGCTGCGGCAAGCTCGCGGATGGGCTGCACCACGCCGGTCTCGTTGTTGGCGGCCATGATGCTTACGAGCGCCACGTCGTCGCCGAGCAGCTCGATGAGCGCGGCAGGTTCAATGTAGCCCGCACGGCAGGGCTGCACCAGGTCGACGGTAAAGCCGGCGGCACGCAGCAGCGGCAGGTTGTCCAGAATCGAATCGTGCTCGATGGCCGAAACGATTACACGACCGCGCTTGCGATCGCGCTGACGAGCGCCCTCGGCAAGACCGAGCAGCGCCAGCTGGTTGGCTTCGGTGCCGCCGTTGGTCAGTACAATCTCGGACGGGCGGACGTGCGCGCCAAAGCTGCGGGCGATTTCGCGACGTGCAACCTCCAGACGCGCGGCAGCCTTGCGGCCGAGCGAATGCAGCGAGTTGGGGTTGACGCCGGCAAGCTCGCTGTCGTCGTACTCGCGCTGCGCAAGGAGCGCCTCGGCGCGCATTGGCGTCGAGGCGGCATAGTCAAGATTCACGGGTATGCGGTTTTGACCTGCGGTCATAAGGGTTTATGCCTCCTGTGCGGCCTCGTTGCCCAGCTTCTGCAGCAGCGCAACCTCGGCAGCGGGATCTTCGGACTTAAATACGGCAGAACCGGCCACGAGCACGTTGGCGCCGGCCTTGACGACCTCGGCAATGTTCTTGGAAGAAATGCCGCCGTCGACCTCGATGAGGGGCGAAACGCCGTGACGCTCGCACATGGCCTTGAGCTCGTGCAGTTTGGCGATGGTACCGGGGATAAAGCTCTGGCCGCCAAAGCCGGGGTTCACGCTCATGAGCAGTACCATGTCGACAACGTCGATGATGCTCTCGAGCACGCAGACGGGCGTGGCGGGGTTGAGCACCACACCGGCCTTGACGCCGCGCTGCTGCAGATGGGTGAGCGTGCGGTGCAGGTGCGTGGAGGCCTCGTAGTGCACGGTGATCATGTCGACACCGGCGTCGGCATACCAATCGACCGTCTCGTCGGGGTTCGACACCATGAGGTGCGCGTCGACCGGCACGTCGGTGGAGCGCTTGACGGCCTTGAGGATGTCAACGCCAAAGGTGAGGTTGCCGGTAAAGTGACCGTCCATGACGTCGAAGTGCACATAGTCGGCGCCGGCGATCTTGTCGAGCTCGCCCTTGAGGTTGGCCATATCGGCCGAAAGGACAGACGGAGCGATTTTGATGGAACCCATGGTAGTAGCCTTTCTGTGCTAGTCAGTGAGTCCGTAGAACTCTTGAGAGGGGACGCGGTCGGTAAGAATCTCGAGCGCCCTATCCAAAGTAACACCGTTGTAGAGCGTTTGCTCCACGGCAAAGGTGAGCGGAATGTCTACGCCCAGTGAACGGGCGAGTTCGCTGACGCTGCGGGCCGCAACGGCACCCTCGACCACCATGTGCGTGCGTGCCTGGTACTCGTCGAGTGACACGCCGTGGGCAAACTCGTAGCCAAAGGTGCGGTTGCGCGAATGCTCCGAGGTACAGGTGGCGATGAGGTCGCCCATGCCGGCAAGTCCCATGCAGGTCATGGCCTGTCCGCCGCGGGCGTGCACCAGGCGGCTGATCTCGGCCAGGCCGCGCGTCATGATAAGGGCGAGCGTGTTATCGCCCGCGCCGGAGCCGGCGGAAATGCCGCACACGATAGCGATGACGTTTTTCATGGCGCCGCATACCTCGACGCCGGTCATGTCCTGCGACAGGTAGATGCGGAAGGCCGTAGATAGGAGCAGGTCCTTAAAGGTCTCCCCTACCTGCGGATCTTTGCTAGCGATGACGGCGGCAGAAAGTCCGCCGCGGCAAATCTCCTCGGCATGGTTGGGGCCGGAGAGCGCCGCCACGCGCGCCTCGTTGCCAATCTCGCTGGCGATGACCTCGCTCATGAGCAGGCCGGAATCGGGCTCAATACCCTTGGTGAGGCAGAGTACCGGGGTGTCGGTGGCGATGAAGGGTGCTGCCTGATGGCATACGCTGCGCAGGTGCGTGGAGGGCACGGCAAAGATGACGGCCTCGGCACCGTCGAGCGTCTGCGTCAGGTCCGTCGTGGCAACGACGTTGCTGGGCAGCTCGTAGTCCACCAGATAGCGGGGGTTACGATGCTCGCCATTGATGCCAGCGGCCGTCTGCTCACTATGGGCCCACATGGTCACGTGCTCGGCTCGCGCGGCGGCAAGGCCGGCGACGGCGGTTCCCCAGGAGCCGGAGCCAATCAGCGCAACATTCATGACTCTCTCCTACTTATCGTCGGGTTCGGTGACGCGCTTGGTAAACGAGAGCTTGGACTCCTTGCCCGTCATGAGCTTTTTGATGTTCGCACGATGGGCCCACACCACGGTGATACCGATCATCGCCATGCAAAACTTGAGACCCAGGCTGCTGTACGGAAAGACCGCACAGACGGCGATGGGAAGACCGATGGCCGCGGCAAGCGAGCCCACCGACACAAACTTGGTGATGGCAACGGCCACGATAAACATGCCCAGCAGCGAAAGTCCGATGGGCCAGTACCATGCGAGGATTACGCCCAGACCGACCGCGATGCCCTTGCCGCCGTGGAAGCTAAGGTACGGCGAGAAGATGTGGCCCCACACCGCTGCCAGGCAGATGACGCCGAGCATCCAGTCGCCGGGAGCTCCAGGCGCCATGATATTCGGCGGAAAACCATAGCCTAGATCGGCGATAAGCGGACGCGCGATAATGACGCAGATGGCGCCCTTCAGGCAGTCGAGCAGCAGCGTGAGCGCGGCCACCTTGGGGCCGGCCACGCGCAGGGCGTTGGTGGTGCCGATGTTACCGGAACCCGCCTTGCGAATGTCCGTGTGGTTGAACACGCGGCCCAGGATCAAGCCAAACGGAATCGCTCCGATAAAGAACGAGACCACGGCGCAGATGGCGGTCAGCAGAATCGGATTATGCATCCTTTTGCTCCTTCTTCCTAAAGAAGAGTCGAATGGGCGTGCCGGAAAAATCGAAGGTCGAGCGCATACGGTTCTCCACGTAGCGCTGGTAGGTGTCGTTGACCAGGTCGCTGTGGTTGACGAAGAACGTAAACGTCGGCGGGTTGACGCCCGTCTGGGTTACGTAGTGCATGCGCAGACGACGCTTGCCGTCCACCACGGTGTGACCGAACTCGCGCAGGTCGGTGAGGAACGTGTTGAGGCGCGAGGTGCTAATCTTCTGCGAGCGCGTCTTTTCGGCGGCGTCTACCATCGCCCAGATCTTCTCGACGCTGCGGCCGGTGAGAGCAGAGATGCGCAGGTACTGGGCCCAGGGAGCCATGACGCCCAGACGGCGGTCGATGGTCTCCATGCAGGCCTCGCGCTTACGGTCGTCGTCGAGCAGATCCCACTTGTTGAGCAGCACAACGATGGCGCAGCCGCGCTCGATGGCAAGACCCATGACCTTCTGGTCCTGCTCGGTAACGCCCACGGAGGCGTCGACGACGAGCAGCGCCACGTCGGCGCGGTCGATGGCGCGCAGGCCGCGGACCATGGAGTAGTACTCGATGTTCTCGTACACGGTGCTCTTCTTGCGAATGCCCGCGGTGTCGACCATGCGGTAGTGCTTGCCGTTACGCTCGACGACCGTGTCGATGGCGTCGCGCGTCGTGCCGGCAATGTTGGACACGATAGAGCGGTCGGCGCCCAGGATGCGGTTGAACAGCGACGACTTGCCGGCGTTGGGGCGGCCGATGATGGCCACGTTCAGCGCGTCGGGGAACTCATCGGCGACCTCGTCTTCTTCCTCGGGAAGCAGGGCCACGATATCGTCGAGCAGGTCGCCCGTGCCATGGCCATGCAGGGCCGAGAGCGGCGTGGGCTCGCCGATACCGAGCGAATAGAACTCCCAGATGCTGTCGTTTTCGCGATCGGGGTTGTCGAGCTTGTTCACCAGCAGAAAGACCGGCTTGTCGCAGCGCTTGAGCATGCGGGCGACCGACTCGTCCTCCTCGGTGACGCCGGTGCGGCCATCGACTACAAACAGGATGACTGCGGCTTCCTCGGCGGCGGCGAGCGCCTGGTCGCGGATGGACGTGGCAAAGACGTCGTCGCTCTTGAGCGGCTCGATACCGCCCGTGTCGACGATGGTGAACTCGCGGCCGTTCCAATCGGCCGTGTGATACGAGCGGTCGCGCGTGACGCCGCGAGACTCGTGGACGATGGCGTCCGAGGTCTGGGCCAGGCGGTTAACGAGCGTGGATTTGCCCACGTTGGGGCGTCCGACGACGGCGACGATAGGTTTCATCTGCTCTCCTTTAATGGGTAGGTTCAGTGGAAGTGTTAGAGTCGGCAGGCACAATGCCAAGGATATGCTCCAGGGTATCGAGCAGCTCATGCGGCATGGTCGACACCACATGAACCTCGGCGCCGCGACTGGTAAGGCTTGCGAGTAAATCGTCCCGATGATACTCGTCAAGCGTCATGCCGTCAGCGTTGAACATGAGCTTAGGCACAAAGAGCATAACCCCCGACAGATCTTGGGGCAGCTGCTCCAAGATGTCACACGCGACGATGAGGCCGGTCACGTCCACGTTGCCGCCAAAGTAGCGGTTCTTGATGGCCGTGACAGTGCCGGCGAGTCCCTGGGGCGACTCCACAAAGCGGGCCACCGTGTCGCGTGCGCTGGCGCCCGAGAGGCACAGCAAATGCTGGCTGCGGGCGGCGATGGCCTCGCGGACGCGGGCCAGACGCTCGGTATAGGCGGCAAGCACGTCGTCGGTCTCGTCTAGATACGAGCGGATCATGCCGATGCCGTCGTAGTACTGCGGGTAACCGTCGTAAAAGTCTGCCTCTGGAGGATCGATGCCGGCGTCCAGATAGAACTCGTCGCTCATCTGGAAGGTGTGGCGGCCAAAGCGCTCATAGGCGCGGTCCTGGAACGGTCGGATCATGGCAATGGTCTCGCGCGCCAGTTCGGGCTTGTCGCTGTATGACCAGCTAAAGCGGTTTTGGTGTTTGGTAAAACCGAGCGGCACAATGCCCAGGCTTGTGATTTGCTCGTGCTCCTCGCAAAAGCGCAGGGTCTTTTCCAGCTCCTCGCCGTCGTTCATGCCGGGGCACAACACGATCTGCGCGTGAATCTCGATGCCGGCGGCCATGATGGTCTCGAGTACGTCCATGCCTCGCTGGGCGTTACGGCCCATCATACGACGGCGGACATCGGGGCTCACAGCGTGGACCGACACGTTCATGGGACTCATGTTGCGCTGGATGACGTTTTGCACGTCCTCGTCGGTGAGGTTCGTAAGCGTGACAAAGTTGCCTTGCAAAAAGCTTAGGCGATAGTCGTCGTCGCGAATATAGAGCGTGGAGCGGCCGCCCTTGGGGAGCATGGTCATAAAGCAGAACACGCAGGCGTTGACGCAGGTACGCATGCCGTCGAAGATGGGGCCATCGAACTCCAAACCCCAATCCTCGCCGGGAAAGCGGTCGAGCTCGACGGGGGTGACGGTGCCGTCGCGCGGGTCGAAAACCTCGAGGTCGACGGTATCATCGTCGGCCTCCCAGAGCCATACGATCATGTCGGTGAGCGCCTCACCGTTGACCGTGAGCACGCGCATGCCCGGCTCGATACCCACATCCCACGCGGGCGATTCGGGACGCACGTTCTTTACGAGCGCGCCCTCACCCGGCTCGGGGTCGCGGCTGCGCCCGTAATCGGCCACCTCGGCGGCGTATGCGGGTACGGTCTGGTCCATGGTTAGCGGCAAAGCTCCTTGATGCGCTCGACGGCGCGCTCGATGTGTTCTTGCGGGGTGGAGGCTCCGGCGGTGATGCCGATGTGGTGAGCGTCGGTAAACCACGCGGCTTGGAGCTCAGAAGCTTCCTCGATGTGATACGTGCGCTCGCAGGCGTCTGCGCAAATCTGCGCCAGGCGGCGGGTGTTGCCCGAGTTCTTGCCGCCCACGATGACCATGCAGTCGCAGCGGTTGGCAAGTGTGGCTGCTGCCTGTTGACGCTCACTCGTGGCGGCGCAGATGGTGTTGATCACGCGCAGCTCCTGCACGCGCGGGGTGATAGCAGCCACGACCTCGGCCAAGTTCTGCGCAGTCTGGGTGGTCTGCACAACCAAGCCCACTTTACCCTTGAGCGACAGCGCGTCCGCATCGGCAGCGCAGCTCACGACCTGCGCGTCATCGCCGGCGTGGCCCAGGATGCCCTCGACTTCGGGGTGGCCCGGCTCGCCCACGACGATCACGCGGTAGCCCTCGCGCACCAGGCGCTCGGCCGCCACGTGGACCTTCTTCACGTAGGTGCAGGTGGCGTCGACGACGTTAAGGCCACGCTCGCGAGCGGCATCAATGACCTGCGGCACCACGCCGTGGGCGCGGATGATCACAGTGCCCGACGTGGCGTCGTCCAAGGTGTCGGCCAGACCGACGCCTGCCTCGGCGAGCTCGCGTACCACGATCGGGTTATGGATGAGCGGACCCAAGGTATGGACCTGAGTGCACTCCCCTGCCTGCGGCGCAGCGGCCAGCGCCATATCGAGCGCACGCTGTACGCCGTAGCAGGTGCCGGCGTGGGCAGCGATTTCGATAGTGGGGGCGTCTGCCTTGCCGGGCACAGCCTCGGCGGTGTTCATGACTTCCTCGTCCATGGCTAGAACCTGCCCGGGTGCTCGGCGCACAGGTCATCACGCATGGCGTAGACGCGACTCATGGCTTCGGACTCAAACCAGGCTAGGCGCTCCTTGCGCTTGAGCTCGGCAGGCGCGTCGGAAAGCGAAATTGACTTGCCGGCGCGGATCCAGCACTTTTTGGGGCGCATGATCTTTTTGCCCGCAGGCGTAATATCGGACCAGCCGCAGATGGCGAGCGGGTTGACGGGTGCCTTACCCATCTGGGCGATGAGCGCAAAGCCGCCGTGGACCTCGGGCTTGATCTCGCGCGAGCGGATGCGCGTACCCTCGGGGAAGATCAGGACGTCCTCGCCGCGTTGCAGCGCATGCTGGGCGGCGCGCAGGCACTTCATATCGGCAGTACCACGCTCCACGGGGATGCCGCCAACGCGGCTAAAGGCCCAGCGCACAATCTTGCTCTTGGCGAACTCGGACTTAAAGATGGGACGAATGCGGCGCCCCCCAAAGAACAGCGCCGTCTCCACGGCCAAGAGCTCGGCCATCGAGGTGTGGTTGCAGATGACCACGCTGCCGCGGCCGTCCTGGCGCTCAAACAGCAGGTCAGCATCTTCGACCTTCCAACGCCACATGAGCTTGGAGAAGGCCCAAAGGATGGCCATGACTACGACGACGGTACCGCGGATGAGCGCCGGGAACTCGGCGTAGGGGGCGTTGTAATAGTCCTCGGGCGTCTGCTTAAACAGGCGCATGGGCTACCTCCTTTGGTTGATGAGGCCCTCGATAATGCGGACGACCTCGTCGATGGTATGGGCGGTGGAGTCGACGTGCACGGCGTCCTCGGCGGGAACGAGCGGCGCGACCTCGCGGCTGCTGTCGAGTTTATCGCGCTGTTTGAGGGCGTCGAGGGTCTCGTCGACCTCGGCCTCGAGCTGCTCGGTGGTGAGCGGCTGGGCGTCGTTCTGGTGGCGCTGCAGCACGCGGCGGCGGGCGCGCTCGCGCGGGTCAGCGGTCAGGAAGACCTTGACTTGCGCGTTGGGGAACACGACGGTTCCGATGTCGCGACCCTCGGCCACGATATCGCGGTCCTCTGCGGCGCGGCGCTGATGGATGAGCATGGCCGCGCGCACGCCCGGGTAGGCCGAGACCTTGGACACGTTGGCGTCGACCTGCGGGGTGCGAATGGCAGCCGAGGCGTCCTTGCCGTCAATGGTCAGGCGCGTGTCTTCGCCAGTTCCGTTGGTAAAGCGGATTTCGATCTGCTCGGCGAGGGCGTCGATGGCCGCCTCGTCGTCCAGGTCGATGCCGCGGTCGAGCGCGGCGAACGTGACGGCGCGATACATGGCTCCCGTATCGAGCTTGTTAAAGCCCAGCTGGCGGGCGATCTCCTTGGCGATGGTGGACTTGCCGGAACCGGCGGGGCCGTCGATGGCGACGA
Organism: Collinsella sp.; assembly: GCA_019419505.1. Classification (GTDB taxonomy): domain Bacteria; phylum Actinomycetota; class Coriobacteriia; order Coriobacteriales; family Coriobacteriaceae; genus Collinsella. The sequence goes on from DXZS01000025.1 coordinate 169,031, forward strand.
TCATGCAATGCTTCCTTTCGGTGGTTGACGTGCTGGTATGGTTCGCGGGCGTTGGGGCGCGGCGGGTTGCCTAGCCTGTGTAGCGCTCGCGGTAGGTGTTGCGCTTGGGTGCGGAGCCGTGGCTGCCGTGGTGACGCGTGCGGCTGGCGGGCGTGTCTTGGGGCTTGCCGCCGTTGCGCTTGGCGCTCGCCTGCTTGGGCGGGATGCCGCCGCTTTTAAGGATCTGCACCTCGCGGTCGGTGAGCTCGCGCCACGAGCCCTTGGCCACGCCCTCGAGCTCAAGGCCGGCAAAGTTGCAGCGGTGCAGGCGGATCACAGGATGGTGAATCTTGCCCAGCATGCGCTTGACCTGGTTTTTACGACCCTCGCGGATTATGACCTCCACGGCGGTGGTGCCGGGTTTGACGCCCTGGGGAGCTACGGCCTCGGCCTCGCGCGCGTTGATGACGCGGCAGATCGCCGGCTGGCACAGGCCGTCGTCGAGCTCGATGCCGCTGCGGAGTGGTTCCAAGTCGCGGTCGGACAGCCGTCCGTCCACGAGCGCCTGGTAGGTCTTGTAGACGTGCTTGCTGGGGTGCAGCAGATCCTGCGACATGTCGCCGTCGGTGGTAAAGAGCAAAAGGCCCGTGGTGTCGCGGTCCAGGCGGCCCACTGGAAACAGGCCCGGAAAGCGGTCGCGCGGGACCAGGTCGGCCACGCAAGGGCGCTCCTGCGGGTCGCTCATGGTGGTGAGGTAGCCGGTCGGCTTGTAGAGCATCAAGTACACGGCGCCCTGGTTGAGCTTGACGGGCATGCCGTCGACCTCGATGTGATCGTGGTCGACATCGACCTTGGTGCCCAGCTCGGTCGCGACCTCGCCGTTGACGGTCACGCGGCCGGCGGTCATTAGGTCCTCCGAGCCACGGCGGCTCGCCACGCCCGCGCGCGCCAAAAAGCGCTGCAGGCGCATGGTGTGCGGATAGACGGGCTGGGCGTCGGTGGCGGGTACTGCGTTACCCATGGCGCGCGTCTCCCCTACTTCGTTAGTCCTCGTCATGCAAATCCTCCGAGGTCTCGTCGACGACCAGGGTTTCCAAGTCCTTGACTGCCTCAACATCTTCAACATCGGTATCGAGCAGTTCGCGCTCTTCGTCCAGGTCATCGGCCTGCTCCTCGAGCGTGGACTGAATGCTGCGGCCGCTCAGGCGCTCGCGGATAAACTGACGCGATTGCTCGTCGGGGGCAAACTGCTCCAGGTCGGGCAGGTCGCGGGTGGAGCGCAGACCGAACTTTTCCAAGAAGGCGTTGGTCGTGCCGTAGATGATGGCTTGACCTCGCTGGGGGTCGCGGCCGAGCTCGCGCACTAGACCTTTGTCGACGAGCGACGCGATGACGCCGTCGGAATTGACGCCGCGGATGCCCTTGACCACCTCGCGCGTCACAGGCTGGTGGTATGCGATGACGGCCAGGGTTTCGAGCGCCGCCTGGGACAGCTTTTGCGTGTCCCAGCTCAACACATAGGCCTCGACCACGTCGTGGTAAGCGGGGTGCGTGAACAGGCGCCAGCCGCCGGCGACCTCGCGCAGCTGAAAGCCACGGTTGGCCTCCTCGTACTCAACCTTGAGCTCGGCGAGCAGCGACGCGCACTCGCCGGGGGCGATATCCAGTGCGCCGGCCAGCGCGGGCGCACTCACCGGGTCGCTCGACACCAGCAGCAGCGCCTCGAGGGCGCCTTTGAGGCTGTTTGCCTCCAGCGTGGAAAGGGTTGACATGGTTGCGGCTCCTATTCGGTGAGCTCGGGGCCCTCGCCGGGCACGTAGGCCTCGGCGCCCTCGACGCGGTTGATGCAGATGGTTCCAAAGATCTCGTCCTGGCTCAGCGTGAGCGAGCCGCGCTTGGCGAGCTCCAGCATGGCCAGAAAGGTGACGACGAGCTGCTCGGTGGTGGCATCGCCGTCCAGTAGCTCGCGGAAGGTGCAGGTTTGGTGCGCCATGGTAAAGCGGTCGACTGAGGCCACGGTCAGGTCGAGCGGCACGCGATGCGGCGCCACATGCTCGGCCTCCAGCAGGAAGGTCTGGCGCTTGCCGTCCAGGTCGGCACAGATGACGGCGAGACCGCGCAGCGTGATGCCGGCAAGGTAGTCGGGCATGAGGCCTAGGAACTCGGGGTCGGGGCCGGCTACGCGCGGATGCATGCGGCTTTCGGCCTGCATGCGCGCACCGAGGGCCGCAGCCGCGCCTTTAAACTGCTTGTAGGCGATCAGGCGCTGAATCAGGACCTCGCGTAGGGCGTCCCCGTCGAGCGTGCTAAGTTCTTCGAGGTCATCGTCGATCTCGTCATCGTCATCGGCTTTGCGCGGGGCCTCCTGCGGCACCAACGAGGCGGCCTTGATGTCCAAAAGGGTTGCTGCGACCAGCAAAAAATCGCTCGCCACGTCCAGGTCCAGCGCCTCGATGCGCTCGGCTTCGGCAAGGTACTGCTCGGCCACCTCGCTGATGGAGATAGCGCTGATATCTACTTTTTGGCGGGTTACCAGCTGCAGCAGCAGGTCGAACGGTCCGCTGTAGACCTGCGTCGACACGCGATACGACATCTTCGACCTCCTTTGACGGCGCCTTCGCGGCGCGGTTTGGGTGCATGTTACGACCGTTTTGCACGGTCGACCTGTAAGTTTACCTTAGATGCCGGCGGTTGCGAAGTTGAGCAGCTGCTCAGCAAGCGGATACACGGTAACGTCGAAATAGCGGCCGATCACGTCGATGCCGGTCCACATGGGCAGCAGGTACAGCACCAGGATGAGGATGGGCATAGCGTATTGCTGCAGACGATAATAGTTGTTGAGCGCCTTGCCTTTGAGGAACGGCACGATGATCGACGAGCCGTCGAGCGGCGGGATCGGGATGAGGTTGAAGAACGCGAGCGACAGGTTGACCACGATAAAGGTGGCGCCGAAGTTCATGATTTGGGACGCCACGGCAAAGGACATGCTGGTGTAGAGGTTGCCGTACGTTGCGTGCATGAGGGCGGCCGCGAGGCACGCGAGTGCGATGTTCGACGCGGGGCCGGCCACGCTCACCAGGACCTCGTCGCGCTTGGGGTGCTTGAGGTTGTTGAGGTAGACGGGTACGGGTTTGGCGAAGGCGAACACTGGGCCGCCGGCCGCGAGCATGAGCAGCGGCAGGATGATGGTGCCAAACGGGTCGATATGGTTAAGCGGGTTGAGCGAGACGCGGCCGCGCGAGCGGGCCGTCTTGTCGCCGAGCGCCCAGGCCGCGGCGGCGTGTGCGCTCTCGTGGATCACGATGCCCACGATGACGGCGACGGCGCTGGCGAGCAGGTTCATGATGTAGCTGCTGGACATGGCGCTCCTCTAGCGGACGCGACGCGAGGCGCGCGTGAGCAGGTAGTCGATCACAAACAGGATCACGGCGACGATGGCGTAATCCAAGCGGAACACACCGCCAAAGGGCGACGTGATGACGCCGTAGCCGGCGATGGCGCTCGGCAGGGCGCGCGAAAGCTCGACGACAAAGCCCACGATCTGCAGCTTGGCGGTGAGGCCGCTAAAACACAGCAGCACGGTCATCGCGCTCATAAAAATGCCGCAGATGCGACAGGCGATGGCGATGATGCTCATCGCCACGGCAGCGGCCTTACGAGAGTTCACGCGCGGTCTCCTCTTCGATCTGGGTGGAAAGCTCCAGCCATTCGTCCTCGAGCTTGGGCAGCTCTTGCTTAAGGCCGTTATATTCCCCCAGCGCGGCGTTGAACTTGTCTTGATCGGCATAAAGCTCTTCGCTTGCCATCAATTCCATAAGCTCGTCATAGCGGGCGCGCTTTTTGTCGAGCTCCGTCTCGATCTTCTTGAGCTGGTTACGCACGCCCTTGAGCTTTTTGTTGAGCGCAGCGCGGGCTTGGGCCTCGGCGCGCTTTTGCTCCTTGGTCTTTTTGCCCTCGGCAGGCTTGGGGGCGGCGACGGGGGTGTCGGCCTGGGCGGCGCTGGCCTTGGTGGACTTGGTCGTGGCCGGCGCGCTCTCCGTGGACGCCTCGGCGGCGGCGCGGGCTGCGAGGTCCTCGCGCTTGTAGAGGTAGTAGTCGTAGTCGCCGTCGTAGACCGTGACTTGGCCGTCGCGGATGTCGATGACGCGGTTGGCCACGGCGCGCACCAGGTGTTCGTCGTGGCTGATCAGCACGATGGTGCCGGGGAAGTTTTGCAGGGCGTTCTCGAGCATGTCCACCGAGTCGATGTCTAGGTGGTTGGTGGGCTCGTCCAGGCACAGGAGCGCCTCGGGGGCCACGAGCATCTTGGCCAGGGCCAGACGCGCTTTTTCGCCGCCGGAGAGGACGCGAACCTGCTTCTCGATGGAATCGTTGTCGCTAAACAGGAAGGCGCCCAGTAGGCTGCGCTGCTGTGGCACGGTCCACTTGGGCGTGACGGTGTCGATCTCTTGCAGGACGGTGTTGGACTCGGTCATGCCCTCGAGCGCGTGCTGGGCGTAGTAGGCGACGCCCACGTTGGTGCCCAGGTCGCGGGTGCCGGTGGTGGGCGGCTCCAGTCCGGCGATGATCTTCATGAGCGTGGACTTGCCGGCGCCGTTGGGGCCGACGAGCGCCACGTGCTCGCCGCGGTAGAGCTTGAGGTCGATGTCGCTGTAGATGTGCTTGTTGCCGTAGGACTTGGAGACGCCCTCCAGGCCCACGACCATGTCGCCGGAGCGAGGCGGGTCGGGGAACTTAAAGTCGATGTGCTTGTGGCCCTCGGGTAGGATGACAAGCTCCTTTTTGATCTGCTCGATCTTGCGGATGCGCTCCTGGGCCTGGGCGGCCTTGGTGGGCTTGTAGCGGAACTTGTCGACGAAGACCTGCATGTGGGCGATGTCGCGCTCCTGGGCGGCGCGCTTGGCGCGCATCTGCTCCAGGTTGTCCTCGCGCTGCTTGAGGTAGCTGCTGTAGTTGCCGGTGTAGGTGGTCACGCGGCGGTTCTCGAGGGCGGCGACGTGGTCGACGCAGGCGTCCATGAAGGCGCGGTCGTGGCTGACGATGAGGACGGCGCCGTCGTAGTTGGCGATAAAGCCGCGCAGCCACTGGACGCTTTCGAGGTCCAGGTGGTTGGTGGGCTCGTCCAGAAGCAGCAGGTCGGGATGGCGCAGGAAGAGCTTGGCGAGCGCGATGCGCATCTGCCAGCCGCCCGAGAACTCGGAGCATGGGCGCTCAAAGTCGGTGACCTTAAAGCCCAGGCCGGAAAGGATTTTGCGGGCGTTGCTCTCGAGCTCGTAGCCGCCCAGGTGCTCAAAGCGGTCCTGGACCTGCCCGTACTCGTTAAGGAGTGCGTCGACGTCCTTGCCCTGCTCGGAGAGCTCGGTGATCTGGGCCTGCAGCTCGTTAGCGCGCTCGCCCATGCGGCGGATTTCCTTGGCGGCGGCCATGACCTCGGCAAGGATGGTGGTGTCCTTGTGCTCCAGATTAGTTTCCTGCTCTAGGTAGCCCACCTGGCAGTCCTTTGCGTACTGGACCTGGCCGGAGTCGGGACTGTCGATGCCCATGATGATTTTGAGCATGGTGGTTTTGCCGGCGCCGTTGGGGCCCACGAGCGCGAAGCGCTCGCCGGGGTTGATCTGGAAGGACGCGCCGCTAAAGAGGACGCGTGCGCCGAAGCTTTTTTCGATCTTGTCGACCAGGAGGATCATGGTGCCGCCTTTGACCTTGTGTGCCTATATGAAAAAAGGCCCCAACTTGCGTTGGAGCCTCATTCAATGCTCGGGTGGAGACGAGGGGGATCGAACCCCTGACCTCTTGACTGCCAGTCAAGCGCTCTCCCAGCTGAGCTACGCCCCCGTGCGAGGAAGTACTATACGGGAACTCCCCCGCCGATGCAAGGACAATTTTGGAAAATATTCTGCGGCGCGCGGAACGGGCACGAGGCCGAAGAGACACACGATGCCCGAAATTGCCCGCGGGGCGCGCCCCGCGGGC
>DXZS01000026.1:0-118 GCA_019419505.1 Collinsella sp.
GTCTGCTGGGCGCCCTTGGCGTCGGTGCCGACGACGGAGCACGTGGCAGAGACCTGAGCGACAGGCGCGGGGTCGCCGTACTTCGAGTAGCACCAGACGACGGAGTCGCCGTCCTTGA
>DXZS01000026.1:218-16602 GCA_019419505.1 Collinsella sp.
GTCTGCTGGGCGCCCTTGGCGTCGGTGCCGACGACGGAGCACGTGGCAGAGACCTCCTGGCTCTCTGCCTTGGCAGGCTGAGCCTTGGCCTCTCCAGCGGCAGAGACAACGGCGGTGTCCTGCTTCGAGGCATCGGACGTCGATGCAGCCGGTGCCTCATTGCCGGCAGCGCTATCGTCCTCAGTCTTGTCGGTAGGGCCCGAAGCTGTCGCAGTGGCATCTTGCTCGGCAGTGCCCCCATTCGCCACCATGCCGCTCGCATTGAGGTCGGCAGCAGGGCTTGTCGCGGACTCACCAGAGCCGTTCTCGGCAAGCGGTGCCGCCTGAGCCACAGCCTCGGCAATGCCCTCGGCGCCCTCGGCCCACAGTTGAGCCGGCGTGGTGCCAAAGGCCATCGCGAAGGCCAGGAATGCCACCAGGCCGCGCTTGGCTACACCGCGTGCAATCGCGCCACGACGATGCAACGAGGCGCGCTCGCGCTCGTCCTCAAACATATCCATTTGTCCCCCATTGTCTGTACTTGGAGCGATGCCTTGAGGCTGCCCCACGTCATCGCGCATGTTGCGTTCGAGTTCCCCCATCGGGGTCCCCCTTCCCTCCAGAGCCCTATGCACACCGGCGGCATACGCCGCAGCCGCATGCAAGATGGGAGGCGATCCGACTTAACCTTAACGGCTCAGGCGCGCCGTCCGATCTGCGACGCGAACATCCCGAGCCAAGAGGAATTACGGTTACTGGTACAGCCGGGGACTTGCACCCCGATTCTCCCAAACGCGCAGGAAAACCGCGCGTTCGTGCGTCTCCGCACCACCATCTAGGCCATCGATTATTACCGTCAAAATGGTATCACGCAAAAGGGCCCCGCACACAGGCGAAGCCCAAGGTAAAAGCTATTGTTTGCGATAGGAAATTGCGGTGACGGTCGCAGCCTCTAGTGTTTGCCGCCGTGGCTGTTGAGCCAGATATTGCGGCCCAGCATAAGCGCCAGCACCAGCGCGCTCACGTAGCCCATAAAGCCAATGACCGGGATACCAAACACAACCGGCTCGATGCGTGCGTAGTACACCACCGACGAACCGATAAACAGGCCGGCGATAACGATAGCCATCGACATGCGGTCGATAATTCCGCCCAGCTGTCGCAGTGCCTTATCGCTGCTCATGATCTGCGTGTTCACCTTAAGCTGGCCGCGCGTAAGCATGCGCGAAGCCAGCCCCAGGTACTCAGCCGCCTCGAGTGAGCCCTTCGCCGCGCGATAGCTGCTCGCGGCAAGATCGCGCCCCATGTCGCGCACGCGCGCATAGGTGCTTTTCTCGTTTTTAATGTGGGTTTGGATGATCTGGATCATGTTGACGTTGGGCATGTACTCGGTCAGCAAACCCTCGAGCGTCACCATGCCGCGCGCGAACATCGTCACCACGCTCGGCAGCTCAACATCGTTTTTGCGCGCCAGGTTTAGCAGCGAGGTCAAAAACTCGCCGATATCCAGGTCTTTAAGGTCGAGGCCCGCAAAGTCAGCCACGATAAAGTCAAGATCGGACAAAAAGGCCGAATGATCGAGCTCAGCCGAGTCGCCACGCGTCACGGCGAAGCGCATGAGCGAATCCTTGAGCTTGGGCACGTCACCCTCGGCCACGGCGAAAATCATGTCCTTTACGATACCGCGATCGTGACTCGACATGCGTCCGACCATGCCCAAGTCGATAAAGTAAACGATACCGTCTTTGAGGATGATGTTTCCCGCATGCGGGTCGGCATGGAAAAAGCCGTCGTCGAGCACCTGCGTCGAGTAGTCCTCGACAATCGCGGCACCGATCTTTTCCAAGTCATAGCCCTCGGCCACCAAGCGTTCAGGATCGGCGATCGAAATGCCGTCGACGTAGTCCATAACCACCACGTGCTCGGTGCACAGGTCCAGATAGGATTTAGGGCACGTCACGCCATGAACGCTCTTATGGAACTCGTAGAAGTCGTTGAGGTTTTTGGCCTCGGCCAAAAAGTTGGTCTCCTCGCGAAACGAGGTCCACAACTCCTCGACTACGCCGTGCAGGTCAACGAATTGATCGGTGTTGACGAACTTGGAAACGATACGCACCACCGAGCGGATGATATCGATGTCCTGTGCCATAACCTGCTGCGCACCGGGGCGCTGCACCTTGACGGCCACGTCCTCGCCCGTCACCAGACGAGCGCGGTGCACCTGCGCGAGCGACGCGCTACCGAGCGGGTTGGGGTCGATCGCATCGAACATCTCCCCCAGGCGCAGGCCGTATTCTTCTTCCAGACAGCTGAGTACGACCTCGTACGGCACCGGCTCCACGTCGGAGCGCAGACGACGCAGCTCGTCGCAAAAGCGCTGCGGCAGAATCTCGGACCGGTTGGCCAAAATCTGCCCCATCTTGACGAACATGGGGCCGAGTTCCTCGAGCAGGCGGCGCAAACGAACCGGCGTGAGGTTATCCCACACGCGGTACTTTTTGACCAGGCGAACAATCTGCCCAATGCGTTCGCGACGACCCGCCGGCGTGAGCTGGTATTCCTCGTCCGGTGCCATCGCGTCGGGCTCCTCGGGCACCATATCGACAGCGCGTGGCTTCTTGCGAGCGCCCGAGACGGCAGCGTCGACCTCATCGACAACCGCCGCCTCGTCACCCAGAGGATCTAGATTGTTGTAATCGGTGGTGGAATCTGCCATCTGCGCTGCTACTCGGCCTCTTCGGTATCCTTCGCATCGTCGGGCTCAACGGACTCGACGGGCACCGAGGTCACGTTGTCCTCGACCGAATCGACGATGTCGCGCACATGGGCCAGGAAGGCCGTACGCTCGGGCGCAGTCATAACGCGGACGCGAGCCAGAATGAGCTCGTCGAGCACGCGTTGGGCCGCGGTCTCGCCCTGCATGCCCAGACGCTCGGTCAGGTCGGAGATGGTACCGCCGGCCTGCTCGAACATGTCGGACACACTGCGGGCGATATCGGGGGTGGCGGTGTCCTTGCGGACCTGCTCGCCTTTGGTATTAAGGTCGTCGAGGACCTTCTTGCCGCCTTCAACAGCAACGGCGGCAGCGCCAAAGCCCACGTTAATGGCGCCGTTAACAAGCTGATCGAGTTTCATAACCATGGTTGTCTCCAATCACAAACAACTGCATTGGCGTTCTTGTACCCAAGATTGAGTGAAAGCGACAAAGCGTTTTAGCACTATTCGATCGACGGGAAATCCCTACCTCACGTTGTCGTTCATCGCGAAAGAGTTCTTCATGGCGCAGCTCGTGGTGTAGAGCACCTTGCCCAGCAGGGCATCGGTCTCCACGCGCACAAGCTCGGCAAAGGCCTCGTTGGCGCGTGCAAGCTCGGCAGGCACCTCGGCCTCGGGTAGCGCGGCTACGGCAGCATCGACGTCATGGATCTGCTTGTGGCCCATGCCACCGACCTTCTCCTGATAATCCTCGACCGCGCGACCGCACTCATGGAAGCGGACGTCGGCCAGGGCGCCGATCAGGCGGTTGGCCCAGTAGAAGTTTTCGGACGTCACGCGAGCCTGCGTGTCGGCATAGTACTCGGGCATGGTCTCGACGTTGGCGTACAGCGGGACCAGCGCGTTAAACGAGTTGGAGCCAAAGGCCATCCACTGCACGGCGCGATACGCCGGCTGCGCATAGGGGCGCAGCTGCAACACGGCGAGCTGGCTGTTGCGGTTGATGCCGATGGGGCGATAGGCGCCGCGCGTGGCGGGCGTGCCCTTACTGCCGTAGCAGTCGTACTCCGTGCCCTGGTAGTGGCTCGAGAGTACGTACTTAATGTCCTCGATGGTCACCTTGCGCTCGGGCACACGGCTCCAGGGGATGTCGTCGCTCTCGGGCGTGTAGTCGGCGTCGGGGCCGTCCCACACATCGCTGGGGTTGAGGCAGCGCTGCATGTACCAGGCGCGCGGCGTGTTGTAGACGTGGTCGCTGTCGCTGTGCGAGCCAAAGGCCTCGCGCGGGTTAAAGACCGTCGCCGGGCCGTCGCCCTCGACGCCCAGCGTCAAGTCCAGATGCCACTCGGCCATCCAGGCGCGCAGGTCGGCGGAGCACATGTGGTCGGCCTGGTCGCCCTCGGCGTCGTCCAGGTCAAAGCTGTCGATACCCAGCTGGTTAGGCATGGTCACATAGGCGTCGTCGGGCACGCGCTTGGCGATCCAGTGATGGCCGCCGATGGTCTCGAGCCACCAGATCTCGTCCACGTCGCTAAAGGCGATGCCGTTGTTCTCGTAGGTGCCGTAGCGCTCGAGCAGGTCGCCCAGGATACGGACGCCGTCGCGGGCGGACTTGGCATACGGCAGGACCAGGGTCACCATGTCCTCCTCGCCCAGGCCACCAGGCTGCGCCGGCACATAGCCGTCCTCACCCTCGTTGCCCTTGGCGGGCACGTAGTCCACGAGCGGATCGGCGCCGCGAACGCGCTCGTTGGTGGTGAGCGTCTCGGTTGCGGACATGCCAACATTGAGCTCGTTGAAGCCCGCCTCGGCCCAAATGCCGTGACCGGGAATAACATCGGGGACGCTCGTGTAGCGCATGGGATTATCGGGCAGTTCAACGGTCAGGTGACTCAGGACGCTCGTGTAGACGCGCGGCTGCTCGTCGGGATGCACTACGCGCATGTGCTTGGGCTCAAACACCCCGTTGGACGAGTCCTCGTTACGCGCGACCAGGGTCGACCCGTCGTAGCTCGCGTTCTTACCAACCAAAATCGTTGTGCACGGCATGCGCATCCTCCTTGAGCGAAGAAATCAAACGATAACAGTGTATCGCTTCGGCGCAGAAAGGGCGAAACCACGGCGCTGGCAACCCCTGTGGTCAAAAAATGCCAAATATGAGTACTGTCACTAATTTAGTGGCAGCAAATTGCACTGTTCCGGGCGCCGGGAATCCTCACCTGTCCAAAAACTGAGTCTAGTAATTCCCCATACGTCCAATAAAATTGGCTCTTTAACGATATTACTTATCGCTAAAGAGCCAAAATGATCTCAAACATATGTGACTAACTTGGCAACAGTACTCATATTTGGCATTTTTTGACCACGGGGTATCTAACCAACCCCCTAAACAGCCTCCAAACGCCTATTTTACCGCGCGCTCAGCCGCCTCGATCACGTGCTTGGCGAGAATTGCTGTCGTCACGGCGCCCACGCCACCCGGCACGGGGGTGATTGCGCCAACAACCGGCTCCGCGGCATCAAAATCGACGTCGCCGACCAGCTTGCCAGCGGCTTCGTCCCAATTAATGCCAACATCGATAATCGCCTGGTCCTCGCGGACCGCATCTGCGCCAATCGTGCGCGCGCGTCCAACGGCGGCAACCACAATGTCGGCAGCACAGCACTCGGCGGCAAGATCGCGCGTATGCGTATGGCACGTCGTCACGGTTGCGTTGCGCGCCGTAAGCATGGCGGCAACGGGGCGGCCAATTACCAGTGAGCGTCCGACCACGGCAACTTTGGCGCCGTCCAGCTCAACGCCGTAATGATCCAGCAAAGCAAGCACGGCTTCAGCTGTGCAGGGGGCAAAACCCTCGCCGCGCCCCGAAAGCGTGGTGAGCAGCGAAGCCGGCGTCATGGAGTCAACGTCCTTGGCGGGATCGAGCGTTGCGGCGACGGCGTTCTCGTCAAGGCCGGCGGGCAGCGGGCGAAACATCAGACAGCCATGAACAGCCGAGTCGGCATTGATGTCCTCGATGGCCGTCAACAGCTCGTCTTGCGAAACACCGGCAGGAAGCAACACGCGACGCGCCTCGATGCCAACCTTTTCGCAGCGTTTAAGGGCGCCGCGCTCGTAGGATAGGTCGTCCTCGCGTTCACCCACACGCACGATAGCAAGCGTCGGAACAACACCGCGTTCGCGCAGCGCAGCGCAGCGGGCAGCGAGCTCCTCAGTCAAAGCGCGGGCGACGGGAGCACCCTTCAGTAGCTCAGCCATGGCTATCCCCTCTTTCTTGCAGCGTCGGAGGCGCGGCGCGCCAGCGCATCGGCGCGCGGCAACCATGTGTCGAGCAACTCATCACACGCCGTCTCGAGCTCCTCGGCGCGTGCACGATCCTTCATAGACGTGGTGTTCGCAAAGAGCGTCAAGCTCGCGCCCTGCATAGCGGCACGGCAGAACACGGCACCACACGCCACGTCGGACAGCAGCTGTCGGGAGCCCTTGTCCGCCATGTCCTCGAGCAGCGCCAGTGCGCGCCCGCAGGCATCCATAATGCGATACGGCGGCATGGCGGCCACGTGCAGCGCATCCTGAATCGCAGCCGGTCGGGCCGGGTCCTCACGCGGAATACCGTACGCCGCGGACACCTGTCCGTAGGCACGAACGTCCTCGGCAACCAACTCGACAAGCTCCTGGGCCAGCTCATCAGCCTGGGTAAACGCGCGCGTCAGGTCATCCGCACGATCAGCAAGCGCGGGATTGGTCGCACCGTAGCGGGCAACCATTCCGCACAGCGAGGCGCCCAGCGCGCCCACAAAAGCGCTCGCGCTGCCACCACCGGGAACCGGCTCGCGCGCGGCCAGCGCCTCGGCAAACCCGCGGCAGGTCTTGTCCATCATCTCTTGGCTCATACGCATGCACCTTCAAGTCATATACATCGGTCGGGCGGCAACCACCGACCGACCGCATCGATCACATAATGGTGCATAGTCTAGCCCATAAGTACATAAGCGTCAGCGCACCTGGTCATCGCGGATTTCTATGACGAACGATAGGCGTCGGCACCGCAAACATGGGAAACATGGCCCGCCTTTCGGGACTTCCGGACGTCACAAACTGGGGCATATCTATAAACAAGGAACCTGTTGGGGCAACGCCCGCGTACACGCGCCCCTTTAAAACAACGGACACCTCACCCCGGGGAGAGCCGACAGCACCGGCCCTCCCCTCTTTTGGACCCGTGCATATTGCCACTTAACGGCGCAAATCCGGCCCTCAGAATGGGACACATGGCCCACCCGAGCGAGCCGTCCACGCGTACAGTAAAGGCAGGTAATCCATGGGCGGTTACAGATCGAGGAGGACACGACCATGAAAAAGAAGGCCTTTGCGATTCTCACCCTCTGCATAAGCCTCTTTGCCGCATTTGCCCTGGTGGGCTGCGGTGGCAGCGGCGGCGCTACCGGAAGTGGCGGTGGAGCAGAAAAGCCAGCCGTGGATATGAGGACCGACTTCATTTGGTTTAAGGTCGAGGTCCCCGAGGGCGTCGAGATCACCGACGTCGCAGGCGACACCGCCGACAGGGCCCAGTTTAAGTTCACCGAGAGCGAGCACGCCAGCGACCGCTTCATCCCTGTCTTCGATCCTGACAAGAACGCCGATGAGTTGTTCGACTACGAGGCAAAGTGGAAGGCCAACTCCGGATGGACCGAGAGCGATCCCGTTAAGTACAACGGCAAGACCTGGCGCAGCGCCTACTTTACGCACTCGGGCGGCGTGACGACCGAGTACTTCACCGACGTTGACGGCGGCAGCGTGTACGTGCGCATCGACAACGTCGAGGAACACAAGGACGCCGTCGAGACCATGATGAAGTCTCTGGAGTTTGCCGACGACATCGCCAAGGCCAAGACCGAGGCCATGGACGTCAAGCTCGACGATATCGAGATCAAGCGCTAAAGCTCCAACAACATGCAGCAGCGCCGTTTTAGCTCAGCCGGGATGCAAGGTGCGACTCCTTGCATCCCGGTTTTTTTGTGTTCGAAAGCGCCCGGTCACATCGCCATATTGAGCACGTTGACGAATTCCTGCGCCCGGAAGCGGCTGCTCAGGCAAAAGACACAGGCAGTTAACAGCCTGTTGCGAAGAAAAACATTGCGGCCCTTGATCCTGTTGACCCCTGTGATGTCCTTAAGATAGACAATCTCGGTGTGCTTGCCGCCGAAAGTGCCCTTCTTGAGCACCTCAATACGGTTGGGGTAGATTTTAACGTCTTTAAACCTACCCGAACCTTTGTCCTGGAACAGCAAAGTGTTGTTATCCATGCGTGTCACTCCCGCGGGGTTCGCTAAAGCTGCTTCTATGACCACATTTTAGTCACCGCAAGACTCCCATGCGAAGGTGCCAGACAGCACAGCAATTCGTGTCCGCGCGAGGCTTTAAACTAAATGCGATAAAGATGCATTCCACAAGAGGAAAGTGGGGCGACAGTGATGGGCGAACTGGTAAACCGTGGAGAATCGGCAATCGTACCAGAAGTTTTTTACAAGCAGGTTTCCTCGATTCTCAACGCCGCTCGCGACAAGGCCTATACCGCCGTTAACTTTGCGATGGTTGAGGCGTATTGGGAGATCGGCAAGAGCATTGTTGATGAGCAGGGCGGAGAGGAGCGCGCCAAGTATGGAGAGGCGCTGCTCAAGGCCCTCGCAATCAGACTTACTAAGGATTTTGGTAAAGGTTTTGAAGCAAGAGAGCTGCGCAAAATGCGTCAGTTCTATCTTGCGTTTCCAATTCGGGACTCACTGCGTCCCGAATTGAGCTGGACACATTACCGCAGGTTAATACGCATTCCTGACCCCGAAGCTCGCAACTGGTACATGAACGAATGCGCCGATTCTCGCTGGAGCACGCGTCAGCTCGAACGCCAGATCAACACCATGTTCCGCGAGCGCCTACTTACCAGCAAGGACAAAGAGGCCGTCACCCAGGAAATCCAAGAGAGCGCCCCGGCTCGTCGCCCCGAGGATATCATCCGCGACCCATATGTACTGGAGTTTTTAGGTTTCTCGGACGATGCTACGTTTCGCGAGAGCGATCTAGAGCAGGCGCTCATCACGCATCTTCAGAAGTTCCTGCTGGAGCTTGGCCGTGGTTTCGCTTTCGAGGCGCGCCAAAAGCGCATCACCTTTGATGGGCGCCATTTCTATATTGACCTTGTGTTTTACAACTATCTGATGCGCTGCTTCGTGCTCATCGACCTTAAGACCGATGACCTTACGCATCAGGACCTGGGCCAGATGCAAATGTATGTGAACTACTACACGCGCGAGCTCATGAACGAAGGCGACAATCCGCCCATAGGCATCGTGCTCTGCGCGGACAAAAGCGACTCGATCGTCGAGTACACGCTGCCCGAAGACAACGACCAAGTGTTTGCCGCCAAATACTTGCCGTATCTTCCAAGCAAGGAAGAGCTGGCGCGCGAGCTGAGTGCCGAGTACCGCGCCATCAACGAAGCGACTAATGGCGAAGCGCAAGGGTAGCGGCACGTTGCGACCGATGCCCCCGACGGCGTTTCATATCCCCCGACATAAGAGGAGCGCTCCATGACAGACAGACCGAAAACGACACTGCGCGACTGCATCTATGGGCTTGCCGTCGGCGACGCGCTGGGCGTTCCCTACGAGTTCAGGCCCCGCGGCACGTTCGAATGCAGCGACATGATCGGCTACGGCACGCATGGGATGGCCGCCGGCACCTGGAGCGACGACACATCTATGACGCTTGCTACCTGCGACTCGATTAGGGAGCTCGGGCACATCGACACCGCAGACATGCGCGACAAGTTCGTAAGCTGGATTGCCCGTGGCGAGTATACGATCGACGGCGTTTTCGATTATGGCGGCACGACCGCCCGCGCCCTGCACACCGGCAAAGGCGGCTCCGGCGAACGCGACAACGGCAACGGTTCACTCATGCGCATCGCGCCCCTGGCGTTTGTCGACGCGACTGACGACGAGATCTGCGAGGTCTCCGCGATAACGCACGCCCACAGAACGTCGACCGATGCATGCGTCATATTTGTCGAGCTGATGAGGGGCGTGATGAACGGCACGCTTCCCTCGTGGGCGCTTCATCTGAAAGGTGTGCCTGAGCAGGAAATCAGGTCCGGCGGCTTCGTGCGCGACACCCTTAAGGCCGCCAGTTGGTGCTTTATCAACACCAACAGCTACGAAGATTGCGTGCTTGCCGCCGTCAATCTGGGCGACGACACCGACACCACCGCAGCCGTCGCCGGCGCCCTCGCCGGCACGGCCTACGGTCTCAAAGCCATCCCACAGGAGTGGATCGACACTCTACGCGGAAAAGAGCTGATTGAGCAGTGTTTGTTTTAGGGCGCACTTACGATAGAAACTGACCAGGGGGCACCATGGAAAGAGAGATCGCGAATATAGACGAGTTCCAAATGGACGAAAACGAAACCCCGATACTCCCAGCGGGGCTGAGGGAGGAAGAATGCCTTTACGTCCTCCCCGACGGGCGTTACCTCCCCTGCGGGCTCTACAGGACCGCGGACGGCGGTTCGCTCATTTATGAGCCATCCGAACTATGCTTCTTCGAACAGATGCTTGCTCAATTCAAAGAGTGCTAGAGACTTGATTGCCCGTTAGATCGGCACTGTTCCAAACCATGGGGGTAGGATGTCTCCCACCGCGGCCTGTGAGGTGAAATCTTGACCACCGCGGAATCCGCCTACGGGCAACGCTCCATCTCTGGTTGGGGTGAAGCCTATGAACTTGTTTCTTGAAATCCGGCGCCTCTCGATGTATGTGACCGGCATTGCCCGGAACCTCTACTCGATCTGGCGGGAATATAAGCAGTAACGGATAGCGAAGGGAGTCATGGAAAAGGGTCAGTTGCAGCCGACCCTTTAAGACGATAGAACCTGCGTTGCCCGCGCTTCCAAAGTTGACCGACTGAGGAGCGGGTTCCGCGGCACAACCTGATTTTATCCAGCGAGGCGGCTCTTTTCCAGCCGCTCCGCCGTTTATTTACACCTACCGCCACAAGTGGATTCCGCGCGAACGAGAGCAAAGAAACAACGCCGGCGCGGCCAACAGAACAGACAATCCATGCGATCAAAGAAATATAAAAGCTCCCGCGGCCTCGGTTCCTCGCCCAGGTCTAGGCGCTTTTCTTGGCACCATCGCACCACGTCCGCCATCGCCTCCGGCTCGACACTCATTAAAATGCAAGCGGGAAACGATCTCAAGATCACCAACAACAGCTTCAAGCAAGCGCTTGAGCAACTGTCACAACACGAGCGCCTGAAAATAGGAGCCAGTTTAATAAGTAAGAGAGCCTTGCCACCAATTGTCATTCTGGCGCGGTCAACCGATAAGTCAAATGGCAACTAACGGGTGTCAGATATACCAATATATGCAAGATTAACTGCTAGAATGCAATGGTGGACAGGCTCACCAACGTCGAAGAAGCATAAGGTAAGGAGTGCGCATGATTGCTGTCGACTACAGCTCCTCAACGTCATTTAATGAGGATGCTTTCGAACAAGGCATCATTGACCACTTGCAAACGAGCCTGGGGTACGAGCACCTCTATGGACCTGATGTCGCTCGTTCCTCCGACGCGTTTGACGACGCCTTCCTACCTGACGTCATTGGGCCCGCTATTGAGGGCATTAACCCCACGCTCAATCGACGAGCGATTGAGGCCTCAATAACTAAACTAAAGGAAATCGAGGGCAGCGACCTCATCGCCAAGAACAGCATCTTTATGGACATGCTCCAGAACGGTGTGGAGACAAGCTGGTTTGACGGCAAAGAAGAGCATACGGACATCGTGCGCTTGGTCGATTACGACAATCCCGAAAAGAACTGCTTCCACGTTGTTAACCAGTGGACCTACATCGAGTGTGGCACCAACAAACGTCCAGATGTCATCGTATTCGTCAACGGGCTTCCGCTCGTTCTCTTTGAATTGAAGTCACCCGCTCGTGCCGACGCTGACAGCGAAGATGCCTACCAACAGATTCAAAACTACAAACGACAGATTCCATCGCTTTTCGTGTACAACGCCTTCTGCGTCACCAGCGACATGCTTCACACCAAGGTTGGCACGATCACCGCCAACGAGTCGCGCTTCGTTGAGTGGAAGAGCGTCGATGGAAGCTACGAGGCCACCCAGTACGCCGATTGGAAGACGCCTCTGGACGGTATGTTCCCCAAGGAGCGGCTCATCGACATCCTGAAGAACTTCATCCTGTTCTCCGAGGACGCGAAAAACCTCGCGGGGTACCATCAGTACTTCGCGGTAAACAAGGCACTCGAGAGCGTGCATGAGGCCATCGGCGGCGACGGCAAGGGCGGCGTCTTCTGGCACACGCAGGGCTCGGGCAAGTCGCTTTCGATGGTTTTCCTTGCCCATCTGCTCGAAGAGAAACTCGACAGCCCCACCATCGTGGTGATCACCGACCGCAACGACCTCGACTCGCAGCTGTTCGCACAGTTCTCCAGATGCTCAGATTTCCTGCGCCAGACGCCCGTTCAGGCGCAGAGCCGCGCCGATCTTGCGCAGCAGATCTCGAGCCGCCGCGCCAACGGTATCATTTTCACCACCATGCAGAAGTTCGAGGAAGAGGCCGTCGCCCTTTCCGAGCGCAAGAACGTCGTGGTGATGGTAGATGAGGCGCACCGCGGACAATACGGGTTCGAGGAGAAATACGACCGTGACGGTAAGAAGCACACGGGCACCGCGTTGCTCATCCGCCGCGCCCTTCCGAATGCGACCTTCATCGGCTTTACCGGCACCCCTATTTCTGCCGAAGATCGATCGACTCGCGAGGTTTTCGGCGATTATATCGACGTCTACGACATGACTCAGGCAGTAGAGGACGATGCAACTCGACCCGTGTTCTACGAGAGCCGCGTCGTCGCACTCAAGCTGGATCAGGGCATCCTTGCAAAAGTTGATGATGAGTACGAAAAGCTCACCGAGCAGGCTAACGCCGAAACCATTGACGCAAGCAAGCGCAACTTTGCAAATCTGGACGCCGTTCTAGGTGCACCCGAAGTCATCGATGCCCTATGTCAGGACATCGTAGAGCACTATGAGACCAACCGTGCGCACGAACTCACCGGCAAGGCAATGATCGTTGCGTATTCGCGCCCCGCTGCCATGGCTATATATCAACGTATATGCGAGCTGCGACCCTCTTGGAAGGACGAGGGCAAGCTCGGCGTTGTCATGACCATGGGCAATCAAGACCCCGAGTGGTGGTTCGACGTTGTAGGCAATAAGGCCCATGTGAAGGAGATGGCAAAGCGGTTTAAGGATGACGCCGACCCGCTTAAAATCGTAATCGTCGTAGACATGTGGCTCACCGGTTTTGACGTGCCGAGCCTTGCCACCATGTATGTGTATAAACCCATGCGCGGGTATAACCTGATGCAGGCAATCGCACGCGTAAACCGAGTATACAAAGACAAGGTTGGCGGATTGGTTGTTGACTACGTAGGCATAGCCAACGCCCTTAAACGCGCCATGAAGGACTACACCAAGCGCGACCAAAAGAAATACGGCGACATGGATATCGGGAAAACCGCCTATCCTAAGTTCTTGGAAAAGCTGGCGGTCTGTCGCGACAAAATGTTCGGATACGATTATTCGGAATTCATGAGCACCGAGTCCGCCGCACGTCGAAGCGAACTCATAACGGGTGGAGTAAATCATATCCTTGCACCCGGCGACGAAGATGCTGCCCGCGACTTTGTTGAGCAGGCAGGAGTCATGCTCAAAGCCTATGGACTCGCCAAAAGTCGCGCAACAGACATGCAGCGCATCGAGGCTGGCTATTTCCAGGTTGTTCGAGAGCTCATCCTTCAGCTCACCGAGCAGGGCGGCGCCCGCAGCAAAAACGGAGGCAAACTTACCCTTAAGCAGGTAAATGAGCGTATCAATGCGCTACTCGAACAGAACACCGTCTATACCGACGGCGTAATAGACCTGTTTAAGGTGGAAGACGAAACGGTTTCGATTTTTGATCCCAAGTTTCTGTCGAGCCTCTCGCGTATGAAAGAGAGGAACTTGGCTTACGAGTTGTTGAAAAAACTCATCGACGACCAGATTAAGGGCTACCGCAGGAAGAGCGTAACGCAGGCAAAAAAGTACTCGGAACTCATGCAAAGCATGGTAAATAGCTATCTAAATGGACAGCTCACCAACGCTGAGGTATTCGAAGAAATGCTCAAGATGGCGAAAGAGATGCTTTCCGAAAACCAAAAGGCAAAGGAGCTTGGGCTTAGCGAAGAGGAGTTTGCGTTTTACGAGGCGCTAACACAACCGCAGGCAGTCGCTGATTACTATCGCGAGAAAAATGACGAGTTGGTCGCCATCACGCAGGAGCTTACTGCGAAGATGCGCGAAATGCGCACGGTCGATTGGCAGAAAAAGCAAAGTGCTCGCGCTGCCATGCGTGTTGCAATTAAGCGCCTGCTCAAACATCATAAGTATCCGCCAGAGGGCATGGAGTCGGCACTGGCCACCGTGATGGATCAGTGCGAACTCTGGGCCGACAATGCAGCATAGGGAGTTAAAACAGCATGGCTAAAAGCAAGGCTAAGGACACCAAGAAGAACACGGCCGACGTTGGCTTTGAGGACCAATTGTGGAACGCCGCAGACGTGCTGCGCGGCAACCTGGACGCTGCCGAGTACAAAAACGTCGTATTAGGCCTTATTTTCCTGAAGTACCTCTCGGACCGTTTTGACGAACGTTACCTAGAACTCGTCGCAGAAGGTTACGGCGACGAAGAAGATCGCGACTGCTACATGGAGCAGAATGTCTTCTTCGTTCCCGAAGAGGCACGTTGGGCGAATATCGCACAGGCGGCACATACGCCCGAAGTTGGCCAGATCATCGACAATGCCATGCGCGCCATCGAACGCGAGAATGACAAGCTCAAGGACGTGCTGCCCAAGAACTTCGCTCGTCCCGAACTAGACAAGCGACGTTTAGGCGACGTCGTCGACTTATTCACAAATGTACAAATGACCGACAACGAGAGCGAGAAAGACCTGTTAGGGCGAGCATACGAATATTGCCTGCAGAAATTCGCATCAATGGAAGGCAAAAACGCCGGCGAGTTCTATACGCCGTCGTGCATCGTGCGCACGCTGGTTGAAATCCTCCAGCCTTTCCACGGTCGCGTGTACGACCCCTGCTGTGGTAGCGGAGGCATGTTCGTGCAGTCCGCCGCCTTCGTCGAGCACCATGGCGGCAACGTGGTACAGGACATCACCATCTTTGGCCAGGAGAGCAACCCTACCACGTGGAAGCTCGCAAAGATGAACCTCGGTATTCGCGGCATCGAGGCCGATTTGGGCAACTATGCTGACACCTTCAGCGCCGACCAGCACAAGAATGAAAAGTTTGACTATGTGTTGGCAAACCCACCCTTCAACCTCAAGAACTGGGGCGGCGAAGCGCTGCAGGAAGACGTACGTTGGAAGTACGGCATGCCGCCCACGGGCAACGCTAACTTCGCTTGGATGCAGCATATGATTTGGCATCTTAACGGCACGGGCAAGATTGGCCTCGTATTGGCAAACGGGTCGCTCTCGAGCCAGACGAGCGGCGAGGGCGATATTCGACGCGCTATCGTAGAGGACGATTTGGTCGAGGGCATTGTAGCCATGCCGGGGCAGCTGTTCTACAGCACCCAAATTCCCGTGTGCCTGTGGATCCTGAACAAGAAGAAGGCTCAGTCCGGCAAGACGCTATTCATCGATGCCCGCGAAATGGGCACCATGGTCTCTCGCAAACTACGCGAGTTTACCGAAGAGGACATCAATAAAGTTGCATCCGCATTCGACTCCTTCCGCAAGGGCGAGTTCGAGCCCGTGAAGGGGTTCAGCGCCATAGCAGATTTGGATGAAATCGCCAAGCAAGATTTCATCCTGACGCCCGGTCGCTACGTAGGCATTGCCGAGGTCGAAGACGACGGTGAGCCGTTTGAGGAGAAGATGGCACGCCTAACCAGCGAAATATCAAAGTGCTTTGAAGAGTCCAACCGCCTGCAGGAGCAGATTAAGAAGAATCTGGAGGCGATTGGATATGAACTTTAGCGTTGCGACTCTTGGAGAACTCAGTCTCGGCGACGGAAAATACGGTATCGCCGCTTCGGCAGTTGATTATGATGCGGAATTACCTGCATATCTTCGTATTACGGATATCAACGACGACGGCACCCTGAATTGGAACGACCGCAAATCGGTAGACGACCCCGCCGCTTACAAATACATGCTGAGAGATGGCGATATCGTTTTCGCCAGAACGGGCAACAGTACCGGAAGGAATTATTACTACGATTCTCGCGACGGCGAGTTTGCCTTCGCGGGCTTCTTAATTCGCTTCTCGCTGGACGATAAGAAAGTTAATCCTCGCTATGTCAAATACTATGCCCAGTCGAAAGCTTATTGGGACTGGGTGGCCTCTTTTAACACCGGCAGCACCAGAGGCAATATCAATGCTAAAATTTACGCACAGATGCCAATCCCCCTGCCCGATCGCCCGACGCAAGACTCAATCGTTACACTATGCGACTCTATCTCGAATAAAATCCGACTCAACACTACGCTAAATGGCTATTTAGCTGCGTGAGATTGACCTTTGAGACGTCAACCTCTCCGG
>DXZS01000003.1:0-36076 GCA_019419505.1 Collinsella sp.
AAGCGGTCGGCGGGGCCATTGTGGCTCTTGACAGCGGATTGGGTCATATGAGTGAGCGACGTCCAGGGCGAACAAGTTGGCGTGAAAAAGACGAGACATTGACCTTCTGGTCATGCCTCGCCTTTTGAATGACAAATTGTCGCCCTGGGCGGCGCGCAGCGTCAACTGGTTACGCGGTTTGGTAAAACCGCGTAACTACCTACTCCCGAGCTCCGTACTGCTCGTAGTAGGCATCGATGGCGGCCTTGAGCTCGTCATCGATGACGACCTTGCCGTCGATCTCGTGGTTGTAGAGAGTCTCGACGACCTCGGCCATGGAGACGATGCTCGCGACGGGGAAGCCGTACTTGGCCTCGATCTCCTTCTGCGCGGTGGTCACGCCACCCTTGCCGACCTCCATGCGGTTGAGGGACACGATCAGGCCCTTGATCTCGACATCGGCAGCAGCCTTGACCTTGGGATAGGTCTCGTCGATGGACTTACCGCTGGTGGTGACGTCCTCGACCATGACCACGCGGTCGCCGTCCTGGGGCTCATAGCCCAGCAGGTTGCCCTTATCGGCGCCGTGGTCCTTGGCCTCCTTACGGTCGCAGCAGTACTTGACCTCCTTGCCGTAAAGCTCGTGGTAGGCAATCGCGGTCACGACGGCCAGCGGAATACCCTTGTAGGCCGGCCCAAACAGCACATCAAAGTCGTCGCCAAAGTTATCGTGGATGGCCTGGGCGTAATACTCGCCCAGCTTCTTGAGCTGGTAGCCCGTCACGTAAGCGCCGGCGTTCATAAAGAACGGGGACTGACGGCCGCTCTTGAGCGTAAAGCTGCCGAACTTAAGGACGTCGGACTCGACCATAAACTTGATGAACTCTTGCTTGTAAGCCTCCATGCGGGCTCCTCTCGTAATCGCGTACGTGCCCTCCAGTTTAGCGCAGGCGAAGCGTCGATGCGGGCGCGCTTTGAGGCCACGGCATTCTGTAAAGGCTTTGTCAGGGGCAATGGTTTTCCAAACAAAGGGGTTGACACGGCAAACCCCCTCATCAAAAATACGGGCGGATTAAAACGGGTACGAGATACCCAAAGCGCGCCGCGCCCGGCCTTAAGGAGGTGTGCCATGGAAGGCAGTCATAGTCGAAAAACCTGCATGTCGCCCTCGGCACGCCACGAGGATTCCGTATTCGCATAAGCGTCACGAACCGATCGTCAAAACCGCCACAAAGGTGCCTGTCCCCTTTGTGGCGGTTCGCGAGCTTGACGTGAGCGACATCTAGGTTTTTTGAAGCAAATACGACACGTACGCTAACTCCCTTCAACAAGGAGGACCCTATGCTGATGCTCAAAACCGCTACGGTACTCGAAGCCATCTCCAAGCGCCGCCGCACGGCGCGCCCTGCCGCCCACGCCGGCCTGTCCAAGAACACCATATTCGCCGCCACCCATTGTGCTGAGGACACTCTCGTACTGCTTGACGCCACGGCAAACGGCCTCACCGCCGAGCGGGCAACCGAGCGCCTGGACGCCTCCGGCCCCAACACCATCGAGGCGCCGACCAAGACACTCGCCCGCCGTATCGCCGACGCCTTTGTCGACCCCTTCACCGGCATCCTCGCCGCTCTCGCGCTGGTCTCGCTCTACATCGACGTGCTCGCCGTGCCCGAACCGCAGCGCGACCCCTCCACGGTCATCGTCATCGGCATCATGCTGCTGGTATCGGGCGGCATGAAGTTTATCCAGGAAGCCCGCAGCGGCAATGCGGCCGAGGCCCTCAAGGACCTGGTCTCCAACACCTGCTGTGCCCTGCGCGACGGCGAGCGCATCGAGATTCCCTTCGACGAGCTCGTCCCCGGCGATGTGATCCGCCTCTCTGCCGGCGATATGGCGCCGGCCGACGCCCGCATCATCACCGCACGCGATCTGTTTGTGATCGAGTCCGCACTCACCGGCGAGAGCGAGGCCGTCGAGAAGACCGCTGCCATCACCGTCGTCGAGGGTGCCGACGGCTCCGCGCTGTCACTCTCTGCCTGCAAGAACATCGTCTTTACCGGCACCTCCGTGCAAAACGGCACCGCCATGGCGCTCGTCGTTGCCACCGGCTCGGACACTTACCTGGGCGGCATCGCCAAGATGCTCAACGGGCGCGGCGAGAAGAGCGCGTTTGACCGCGGCGTCTCGAGCGTCTCCATGCTGCTCGTACGCCTCATGCTCGTTATGGCGCCGGCCGTCTTTGCCATCAACGTCGCCACCAAGGGCAACGTCATCGACGCGCTGCTGTTCGCCACGAGCGTAGCCGTTGGCATCACGCCGCAGATGCTTCCCGTCATCGTGACCACGAGCCTGTCGCAGGGCGCCAAGGACCTCGCCCGTCGTCAGGTTATCGTCAAGGAACTGCCGGCGATCCAAAACCTCGGCGCGATGGACGTCCTGTGCTGTGACAAGACCGGCACCCTCACCGAGGACCGCATCGTGCTCGAGCGCTACCTCAACACCGACGGCAACGAGGATGCACGCGTGCTGCGCCATGCGTTTTTGAACAGCTTCTTCCAGACCGGCCTCAAAAACCTTATCGACCTGGCCGTCATCGACCGTGCCGACGTGACGCCCTCGGCCACAGCGCCCGATTCCATGCTGGGCCAGAGCCTGCGCGACCGCTATACCAAGGTCGACGAGGTGCCCTTTGATTTCTCACGCCGTCGCCTGAGCGTAGTTGTCGCCGATGCCCAAGGCAAAACCCAGATGGTCACCAAGGGCGCTGCCGAGGAAATGCTCGAGATCTGTTCCTTTGTCGAGGTCGATGGCATCGCCCAGCCTCTCACCGAAGATAAGCTCGCCCAGATTCGTAAGCAGGTCGCCGGACTCAACGCCGAGGGCCTGCGCGTGATTGCCGTGGCGCAGAAGACCAATCCGCGCTGCGTGGGCGAGTTTGGCATCGCCGACGAGTGCGACATGGTGCTGATGGGTTTTTTGGCCTTCCTCGATCCGCCCAAAGCAAGTGCCGCGGGCGCCGTCGCCACCCTCGAGGCCAAGGGCGTGGCGGTCAAGGTCCTGACCGGCGACAACGACCGCGTCGCCGCCACCGTCTGCGAACAGATCGGCATCGACGCGAGCAACGTCTTGCTCGGCTCCGAGATCGATGCACTCGATGACGCCGAACTTGCCGAGCGCGCTGAGAAAACCCATCTGTTCGCCAAGCTCTCGCCGCTGCAGAAGGCGCGCCTGGTGCGCGTCATGCGCGAGCTGCTCGGCCACACCGTGGGCTTTATGGGCGATGGCATCAACGACGCCGCCGCCATGCGTGCGAGCGATTGCGGCATCTCGGTCGATTCGGCCGTCGACATTGCCAAGGAATCCGCCGATATCATCTTGCTTCAGAAGGACCTGGGCGTGCTCGAGCGCGGCATCATCGAAGGCCGCCGCACCTACGGCAACTTGCTTAAGTACCTCAAGACCACAGTGAGCTCCAACTTTGGCAACGTGCTGTCCGTAACCGCCGCGAGCCTGTTCTTGCCGTTTTTGCCCATGAGCGCTCTGCAGCTGGTGCTGCTGTCGCTGGTCTACGAGATCGTGTGCATCGCACTGCCGTGGGACACCGTCGACAACGCCTGGACTGCCCGCCCGCGCGCTTGGGACGCTGCGTCCATCAAGGGCTTTATGCTCGAGCTGGGCCCCGTAAGCTCGCTGTTTGACATCGTGACCTTCGCCGCGCTCTTCTTTGTGGTGTGCCCCGCCGCCGAGGGCGCAAGCTGGTCCGAGCTTGCCGCCGCGGGCGACGTCGCGGGTATGGCGACCTTTGCTGCGCTCTTCCAGAGCGGCTGGTTTGTCGAGTCCATGTGGTCGCAGACGCTCGTGATCCACATGCTGCGCTCCCCGCGTCTGCCAAGCCCGCGCGACCACGCCGCGCCCGCGCTGTGCGTCCTCACCGTGCTGGGCCTGGCGCTCGTCACCTGGCTGCCGGCAAGCCCCATCGCCGATGCGCTGGGTCTCATGCCGCTGCCGCCAATCTTCTTCGCGCTGCTCATCGGCATTGTCGCCGCTTACATCGCGCTCACCCAGCTGGCCAAGCGCCGCTACATCGCCCGCCACGGCGAGCTGCTGTAACTTCACCGGCACCCTCGTCAAGGATGTTTGGGCCGCCGCGACCCGCCCCCGCTGGCCGCGGCGGCCCAAAACAGCTAAAAACGCCCCTCACCCCCGCTTTAATTTCTTTTGCAAGTTTTAACTTCTTTTGCTTTCTTTCACTTCTTTTAACAAGGCGCCCGGCGGGCATAAGTTGCTCGCCGGGGGTGTCGGTTCGACGAAGAGGCCTCAGCCGTAGCAACGGATTGCCCAGCGAGAGATTTCCCAAGTGCCAACTCAAACAGTACATGTTTAATCTGTTTCGTTAATTGAAATGCGTAAATATGGTTAACCAAAGAATTGATATTTGGTTAAATAGTAACTGTATATTTGGTTAAATGTACTGGTAAACAATGGTGATAATTATGCCAAAGAAGTACTACACTAGAATTATCGAAAATGAGCTTGACCAGCTGCTGGGTATATTCGGCGCCGTTCTCATCGAAGGACCGAAATGGTGCGGAAAGACGACCACGGCCGAGACCCGTGCGGCGTCCAGGCTCCTTCTCATGGACCCGTCCCGCAACTTCGAGAATCGCTTGCGTGCCGAGACTGACCCGGCTCTTGCCGTTTCCGGCGAGGTGCCGCGGCTGATTGACGAGTGGCAGGAGGTTCCGAAACTTTGGGACGCGGCACGGTTTGAGTGCGACAACCGCGGCGGCGAGCCTGGTCAGTTCATATTTACGGGGTCAGCGACACCGCGAGACGACGAACGTCCAATGCACAGTGGCGCTGGAAGGTTCGCTAAATTGCGCATGGATACCATGACGCTTTTCGAGCTTGGGAAATCCAGCGGCGCGGTTAAGCTGTCGGGCATTATTTCTGGCGAAAAGTTCAATGGCGCTTTCGGATCGCTGGATTCCGCCTCGATTGCCGAGTACGTTGTCCGTGGCGGATGGCCCGCGGCGGTCGGTCGCGATGCGCTGGCTGCGTCGGCGATGGCGAAACGTTACATCGGCATAGTCGCCGAAGAAGATTTGTCTCGTGTCGACGGCTCTCGCCGCGACCCTGAAAAGGTCAAAGCTGTCATCGAATCGCTTGCGCGCAATGAATCCACTTTGGCGACACTCAAGACGCTCGTAGCCGATCTTGGTGGAGAAGTATCGAGACAAACGGCGGCATCGTATATATCCCTTCTCGCTCGGGTTAGTTTCGTTCGCGATATTCCCGCATGGAACCCCGCAATGAGATCTCCCGTGCACTTAAGAGAATCGAAGAAGCATCATCTCGCTGATCCGTCACTGGCGGCCGCTGCGCTCGGAGCGACTCCGGCGACATTGCTGCTAGATTTCAAGACGCTTGGGCTGCTTTTTGAATCGTTGGCCCTTCATGATTTGTGGGTTTATGCGCAGGCAAATGGAATGGGCCTCTATCACTATCACGATTCTCGCGATCTAGAAGTCGATGCAGTCATTGCGGCTCCCGGTGGAACGTGGATCCCGGTCGAAATCAAGCTCAGCTCCGCCCAAATCGAAGAGGCGTCTGACAGCCTTATTGCTGTCGAGAAGCGTATGGTTGCCGCCGGAAACAACCCGCCAGTTTCGAAAGTCGTAATCATTGGATTTGGTTCACAAGCCTATGTCACTGACCGCGGCGTCCAAGTTGTTCCGCTGGATGTGCTCGCGCCGTAGTGCAATTGCAAGTTTTTACTTCTTTTAACAAGGCACCCGACGGGCATAGGCTGCTCGCCGGGCGCCTTGGTTAGGATGCTATTGCTGTTGAGAACGCCTAGGCCAAATCTTCGCCGTTGGTGGCGATAACCTTCTTGTACCAGTCAAAGCTCTTCTTCTTGGAACGCTTGAGGGTGCCGTTGCCGGCGTCGTCGCGGTCCACATAGATAAAGCCGTAGCGCTTGGACATCTCGCCCGTACCGGCCGAGACCAGGTCGATCGGGCCCCAGGTGGTGTAGCCCAGCAGGTCAACGCCGTCCTCGGTCACCGCATCGCGCATCGCGGCAATATGCTGACGCAGGAAGTCGATACGGTAGTCGTCGTTGATAGAACCATCCTCCTCGACAACATCCCTGGCACCCAGACCGTTCTCAACCACAAACAGCGGCTTCTGATAACGGTCGTACAGGTCATTAAGGGTGATGCGGAAGCCCAGCGGATCGATGGCCCAGCCCCACTGGCTCTCCTGCAGGTAGGGGTTCTTGGCGCCGGCGAAGGCGTTGCCCTGGGTGCGCTTGACATCGGGGTTGTCGGCACCGGCAGAGCAACGGGTGCTGTAGTAACTAAAGCTGATGAAGTCGACGGTGTTGGCAGCCAGGACCTCGCGGTCCTCGTCGGTCATGCCCACATCGATGCCCAGGCGCTCGAGTTTCTTGACGGCATAGGCCGGGTAGTAACCGCGGCTCTGGACGTCGACGAAGAAGTAATTGTCCTGGTTGTCAAGCTGAGCCTGGCGTACATCGCCCGGACGGCAGCTGTAGGGATAGTAGGTGCCCGCGGCGAGCATGCAGCCGATCTTGACCTCGGGGTCGATCTCGTGGGCGATCTTGGTTGCCCAAGCGCTGGCGACGAGCTCGTTGTGGGCGGCCAGGTACTCGACGGCTTCCTTGTTCTCGCCCTCCTCAAAGACCAGGCCGGCACCCATAAACGGCAGGTGAAGGATCATGTTGATCTCGTTGAAGGTGAGCCAGTACTTCACCAGGCCCTTGTAGCGGGTGAAGATCGTGGTCGCGAGGTTCTTGTAGAAGTCGATGAGCTTGCGGTTGCGCCAGCCGCCGTACTCCTTGATGAGGTGGACGGGGCAGTCGAAGTGCGTGATGGTCACGAGCGGCTCGATGCCGTGCGCCTGGCACTCGCGGAACACGTCCTCGTAAAAGGCCAGGCCGGCCTCGTTGGGCTCGGCCTCGTCACCGTTGGGGAAGATACGGGTCCAGGCCAGGCTCATGCGGAAGGTCTTAAAGCCCATCTCGGCAAAGAGGGCAATGTCCTCCTTGTAGTGATGGTAGAAATCGATGCCGGTCTGCGCGGGATAGTAATAGCCGTCCTCGAAGTCGAGCATCTTGCGCTGGCCGGAGACCACCGCGTAACGCTCCGGGCCGTGCGGCGCCACATCCACGTTGGCCAGGCCGCGACCGTCAACGTTGTACGCGCCCTCGCACTGGTTGGCAGCCGTCGCGCCGCCCCACAGGAAGTCATTACGGAAAGCCATGCATCGATCCTTTCACACGCTGTTTGTCGTGGCTTCAGTATCCCCGTAAGCAGCGCGCCACTCAACGGCAACGGCGCAGGTCGGCACTTCTTTTCGCGCACAGACGCCCGGCAGCCGCCCCCGTCTGACACTTTTTGATACCTGCCCGCCCAAACCGCCAACCACCACAAAGGGGACAGGCACCTTTGCGGCGGATTGGGCCCGGTTTGTCTCGATCTGGAACAGGTAGGCCGCCAAAACCGGGACTGGTGTTACAGATTGAGATTGTTCGGTCTTTCCCCTGCAGTTTGTCTCGATCTGTAACAGGTAGAGACGATTTAGCCCGATAGATGTTACAGATTGAGACGGAAGATTCTAATCGCAGGCGATGTCGAGATTTTTGCCGACGAGGCCTACGTAGCCGCCTTCGGCTGCCTTGGGGCTGTCGGCGTGGCAGAGAACCCACTTGTCGGCCTTCCAGTAGCAGTAGCTGTCACCGGCGGCAGGCATGTCGGCTGCGGCCTCGGGGCGCGGGCCATTGGTGCCCGCCGGCAGCGCCACCATCACCTGGAAGCCGCCGTCGTCGACCATGCAGGGCGTGTAGTGGAGCGTGGTGTTGAAGACTTCGACGACCGTACCCGCCGGCACGCGGAACGCCTTGACGCACGCGGTGTCGAGCTTGCCGTCCTCGATCTCCCAGCGATGCGCCACGAGCAGGATAAAGTCGCGCGCCCCCAGGTTGAACTCGCTCGCACGGTGGTACTCCAGGCAGTTGAGACGCGTGTTGTGGCCGTTGCACCAACCGAGCTGGAAGGGACGGCCGCCAAACATGAGAAAGCCCAGTTTATCGGCATCCTTGACGCCCTCGAGCTCCGGCGCACTTGCTACGTATTTGCCGCCCTCGGGAATGGGCGTGGCAGAGAGCGCCTCGAGCACGGGCGACGTGAGCTCGGACGGAACGTCATCCCAAACGTTGCCATAGGATTTGAATTCGGAATCGTTGACAGAGTAGATATGCATGTTCACTCCTGTTCGTAAATGTGACTATACGAACATTCTAGAACAAACATGAGCGATTTTGAACGCTCGTCCCGACCAATCAACAGAAAGGCGCCCCCGCATAAGCGAAGGCGCCCAATGCGCGCGTTTTGGGCGATAAAGCCCTTACGCCTGCTGATAGTGCAGGTGCTTCTCGTCGATATCGGCCAGGTCGCGGTTGAGGTAACGGCGCGCGAGCCAGTTCGCCATGGGAAGGTTCTGGTCCAGGTAGTTACCGCACTCCTCGGGAGCGGCACCGGGGACATCGCCCTCAAAGCCGGCGACAAACTCGAACAGCTCACGCACGAGTGGCAGAATCTCCTCACTCGTCAGCTCACCAAAAACGACGAGGTAAAAGCCCGTGCGGCAGCCCATGGGGCCAAAGTAGACAATGCGGCTCGACCACTCGGCATGATTGCGAAGGAACGTCGCGCCCAGGTGCTCGATGGTGTGGCACTCGGCCGTGTTCATGACCGGCTCCTTGTTGGGCGTGGTCAGGCGCAGGTCAAACGTGGTGACGGCGGCACCGGTCGCCGGATCGCGGTCGATGCGGCTCACATACACGCCGGGCTCAAGCAGCAGATGATCAACGGAAAAGCTGGCGATGCGCTCCATGGCAGATCCTCTCGATAGTCAAATTGGGACGGGGCTCTTTTAGCTTGCTCGAATGGTCGCACTAATCATACCAGTCAAAAAAGCCCCGTCCCAAAAAGACAACTTAGCCAAGGACACGGGCCATACGCGTCTTGAACTCGGACAGGAAGCGCGGAGCATCCACGGTCAGTGCCACAAGCGCGCTCTTGTCCGAATCGGACAGGCGGCGCTCATCGCAGATGGTGCGGCCGCGATACTCACCCAGCAAGTCAACACGCAGGTTACAGCCGAGCGCACCCACGAGCGTGGGATCAATCGCCACGGCAACCGCCAGCGGATCATGCAGCGCGCAGCCGCCCAGGTAGGGCGCGTTCATCTCGTACGAGCCAATGTAGTGCTCGACCATGCTCGCAAATGCGCAGCCAGCCATAGTGCCCGAGCCCGTCCAGCCGGCAATGTCGCGGCGTGTGAGCACCGCGCGATGTGTCACGTCCAGACCCACCATGGTGAGCTTACGGCCCGAGCGCAGCACCGCGTCGGCTGCCTCGGGGTCGCTCGCCATGTTGGCCTCGGCGCCCGCGCTCACGTTGCCGGGCACGGTAAGGGCGCCGCCCATCACGACCACGCGTCCGATGGACATCATCGCCGCCGCATCGCGCTCCAGGGCGAGCGCCAGATTGGAGAGCGGGCCAGTCGCTACGTAGACCAGATCGGGACCATAAGTGCGCGCGGCATCGATCAAATAATCGACCGCAGCGTTGCCGCCGGCCGAGGTCGCTCCCACCGGCTCGTAGGGCGACGCGGGCACGCTCGCGCCGCCGATGCCGTTCTTGCCGTGAATGAGCGCGGTGGACGCCGGCGGCGTATAGGGCTCAGTCGCCTGCAGAGGACGGTCGGCACCCAGGTACACCGGAACCTCGGGGCGACCCAGCAGATCGAGCACCGCCAGGCAGTTGTGCGCCGACTGCTCGACGCGCACGTTGCCAAAGCACGTGGTGATGCCCACGAGCTCCACCTCGGGGCTCGCGATGGCATAGGCCAGCGCCATCGCATCGTCCACACCCATATCCAGATCAAGGATCAGCTTCTTGATTGCCATTGTTCTACTCCGCTTCTCCGTCTTTATCGTTTAACCAAACCAATGTTCAACTTCGGCGCGCGTGGGAATCGATTGCTGAGCGCCCAGGCGCGACACCGTCACTGCCGAGGCGCGAGCACCCGCGGCCATGCACTCAAAGAGCGGCAAGCCCTCTAGGCGAGCCGCCGCCAACGCGCCGATAAACGTATCGCCGGCGGCCGTGGTATCGACTACCGTGCTCGAAAGCGCCGGCATGCGCAGCAGCTCACCGTCATCGCCGAGCGTAACCGAGCCGGCACCGCCCAACGTGATGACCGCAGCTCCGGCACCCCTAGCGAGCAGGACATTGAGCGCCGCGACGCAGCTTGCATCGTCCGCGGGCAAGATTCCCGTCAGCACCTGGCACTCGGTCTCGTTGGGACAGACCAGGTCGACCGCAGGCCACGCTCCTGCCGGCAGGTCGCAGGCGGGCGCCGGGTTAAAGATCGTATAGAACCCCAGCTCGTGAGCGCAAACAAGCGCCTCGGCCGTCGCCGCAAGGTCACATTCGCCCTGGGCGATAAAGACGCTTCCGGCAGCCGGGGCAATCTCGCTGGCGTCGCCGTCGAGCTCATGGGCCACCAGACGCCTCAGCGCGCAGGCAACGTCCGCGCCCGCAAGCGCATGGTTGGCGCCCGGTGACAGTATGATGCGGTTGTCGCCCTCGCAGCGAATGATAGTCGCGGTACCGGTCTCCACGTCATCGCGACGCGCCACAAACTCAACGCCCACGCCGGCGTCTTGGAGCCCCGTCACGAGCGACGCGCCGAACGCGTCGCGACCGACCGCGCCGATCATGCACGTGTGCGCACCCATGCGCGCGGCGGCGACGGCCTGGTTAGCGCCCTTGCCACCGGCGTTGGTGATAAACCCGCTGCCGCCGACGGTCTCGCCCGCACGCGGTATGCGCTCGCACGCCACCGAAAGGTCCATGTTCATACTGCCGAACACCGCAACGATGCCGCGATCTGCCATGGAAACCTCCTCATCTGCGGGCCTTATACCCACCGTCGGCCGTCGATCGTGCACTCTCGCACCCCCTATAACTTTAGTTCACTTTGATGTGGACGCGCGCTTGAGCTTGCGCCAGCAGCAAGCATTCACAGGAGCAGGCAGTTACAATGAAGGCGTGCTGATTATTCTCGTCATTGGATGATGTTTTATGGAACAACTCTCGCAATCGGGCTCGCGCGGTCGACGCCGCACGGGCAACGAGCCGGCACCGCACGAACGCGTGAAGGGTGAACGCCGTGCCAACGAGCCGCGACGCACCGCGAGCCCCCATCGCGCTTCTGCCAACAACGCGGGCCGCGCCAACACTCCCGCCGCGGAGCAGACGCCTGCTCGCCCCAAGTCCCGCTACATCCCTGCCCTCGACGGCCTGCGCACGCTTGCCGTCGTCGCGGTGGTGTTCTATCACCTCAACCTCACGTGGGCTCAGGGCGGCCTGCTTGGCGTCACGATCTTCTTTGTGCTTTCGGGCTATCTGATCACGCGCTTGCTGCTCAACGAAGTCGCTAAGACCGGCCGCATCGACCTTAAGAGCTTCTGGATTCGCCGCATCCGTCGCCTGGTCCCCGCCGTGGTGACCGTTGTGGTTGTAACCTGTGCGCTGTGCACCGTCTTCAACCACGTGATGCTCACCAAGATGCGTCCCGACATTCTGCCGTCGCTGCTGTTCTTTAACAACTGGTGGCAGATTATGCAGGACGTCTCGTACTTCAACGCCCTGGGCGACCCCTCGCCGCTTACGCACTTTTGGTCGCTCGCCATCGAGGAACAATTCTACCTGGTTTGGCCACCGCTGCTGTTTGCCATGGTATCCATGCATGTGAGCAAACCCAACACGCGCCGCATGGTTCTGGGCCTGGCTGCTGTCTCCGCCATCGTCATGATGGTGCTCTATAGCCCCGCGGCCGACCCCAGCCGCGTGTACTACGGCACCGACACCCGCGTCTTCTCGCTGCTGCTGGGCGCCTGGATGGCCTTTATCCCCGATCGCGACCTGGCGCCGGTGCGTCTCGCTCATCGTTTGGGGCTCAATCGCCTGGCTGGCGCCGCCAAGCACGGCAAGAACGCCGAGGGCAAGCCTGGCGAGAAGGCCGACAACGCAGCCGAGACCGTCCCGGCACAGCCGAGCGCCCTCGTGCGCTTTTGGTCCTCACCTGCATCCATCGATGTGCTGGGCGTCGTGGGTCTGGTTGGCCTTGCCGCCATGGTCGCGCTCACCAACGGCTACACCGCGTTCCAGTATCGCGGCGGCACGCTGCTATGCTCCATCCTCACACTCATGGTCATCGCGGCCTGTGTGCAGCCCCAGGGAATGGTTGCCCGCGCACTGTCCGCCGAGCCGCTCGTGTGGGTTGGCAAGCGCTCGTACAGCATCTACCTGTGGCACTATCCGCTACTGTTGCTCATGAACCCGGTCGCCAACATCAACGATACGCCGTGGTGGCAGTACATTTTGCAGGTGTTGTTGGTGGTCGCCGTAGCCGAATGTTCATATCGCTTTATCGAGACGCCGTTTAGAAAGGGCGCCTTTGGGCGCACCGTATCCGAGTTTCGCGACGGCGCCACCACGCCCGCCAACTGGGTACGCGCGCACGTCCCTGTCTGCGCAGCCTGCGCTGTCGTGTTGGTCGTTGCACTGGGCGGCCTGGTCTTTGTGCCCGAGACGTCTGCACTGAGCGGTGAGGGCGCCGAAGTCCTCAACAAGGAAGCCAAGAACACCGCGCCAACGGACCAACAGGCAGCCGACGACACCGACAAGGACAACGACGGCTTCCCCGATGGCTCCTACGACCTGTTGATGATCGGTGACTCCGTGTCGCTGCGCGCCGTTGATTCCTTTGACGGCGTGTTCCCGCACAGCCATATCGATGCCGAAAAGGGCCGCCAGTTTGATGCGGGCCGCGCGACATTTGAGGGCTATCTCCAACAGAACCTTGCCGGCAAGATCGTGGTCTTTGCACTGGGCACCAACGGCTTGGTAACCGACGACCAGATCGACGCCATCATGACCGATGCAGGAGATAAGCGTATTGTGGTGTTTGTGAACACGCGCAGCCCGCAGCCGTGGGTTGGCTCTACCAACCAGGCCATCGCCAACGCCGCTACGCGCTACAAGAACGTGCGCGTTATCGACTGGTACGGATACAGTGCCAATCGCAACGACCTGTTCGATGGCGATGGCACGCACCTGTCGACCACTGGCGTGACTGAGTACCTCAACTTGATCCACGATGCAGTCAAGAAGGACCTGCCCGTGCATCCCGAGGATCACGTCAACGATCCGCAGCCGGCGGCCGTCAAGTCTGCCACCGACGCACTCGTCAATGCGCTCGCTCTCAAGCCGCACAAGCTGGGCACCGACAAGTAACCCGCAGCAAACAACCCAAAATCACTCTTTTAGAGTCGGCCCCAAGAGGTCGCGGGCAAAAAACAGGCCGCAGCCCATGGCGGCGGCCTGTTTGGAGTCCAAAAGAGGCGCTAAGCGCTGTAGCCCATCGCTTGCAGCACAAACATGACGACCGTCAGCACCGTAATCACGGCGATAGTCGCCCACGTGAGCACGTTCCACACGCGGCCGTTGCGGTTGGCGCCCATAATGTGACGGTCGGCGGCGATAACCACTTGGAACACCAGAACCACGGGCAGTAGCACGCCATTGATGACCTGCGAGGTCATCATAATCTGGAACAGATCGACGCCGGGCATAAGCACCAGCACGGCAGAGATACCGATGATGGCCGTAATGATGCCGCGATAGACCGGGGCCTCGTCCCAGCTGCGGTCGGCACCGCGCTCCCAGCCAAATGCTTCGCAGATAGCGCTCGACGTAACGCCCGGCAGCACGCAGGCAGCCAAGAAGCTCGCCGCGACCAGGCCCGAGGCAAACAGTACCGTGGACCACTGACCCGCAATAGGCTCCAGCGCGCGGGCAGCATCGGCAGCATCGCTAATCTGAATACCCGCCGGGAACAATACCGTGCCGGTCGTGATGATAATAAAGCCGGCAATGATATCGGCAGCGATCGAGCCGCTCACGGTATCAATACGCTGCAGCACGATATCGTCCTCGCCCGCGTTCTTATCGACCACGTTGTTCTGCGCCAAGAAAATCATCCACGGCGCGATAGTGGTACCGATCGTTGCGACCACGAGCGACACGTAGCTGGGGTCATTTTGAATGTTGGGCACGACCAGGTCGACCGCGACCTCACCCCAGTTGGGGCCAGCCATAAACGCGGCGACGATATAGGTCACGAACACGCAGCTCACCAGCAGCAGAATCTTCTCGATGCGCTGGAAACTACCCGACATGGTAAGCATCCACACCAGCAGCGCCACCAACGGCACCGAGATGCTCGCCGGCACGCCAAAGAGAGCAAGGCCGCTGGCGATGCCCGCAAACTCCGAAATGGTCACAGCCGTGTTGGCGATCAACAGCGCCGCCATGGCCAACACGCTCTTGCGCACGCCAAAGCGCTCGCGAATGAGCGATGCCAGGCCCTTGCCCGTGACGCAGCCGCAGCGCGCCGCGGTCTCCTGCGTCACGATGAGCAGCACAGTCATGACGGGAAGCATCCAGAGCATCTTGTAGCCATAGCTGGCGCCCGCGCTGGAATACGTTGCAATGCCGCCGGCGTCATTGCCCGAAAGCGCCGCCAGCAGACCGGGGCCCATAGCGCCAAAGATGGCCGCGATGGTCAGCTTTTGCTTGGTGCCCGACTTTTGCTTGGTATTTTGCACGCGACCACCTAACCCATGACTGACATGGCGAGCAGCACCGCGGCGATGCAATACGCCACACACGAGATCATGACGGCAATGACGTTCATGGCGGTGCCCGACGTGTTGAGGTCATGCTCGTCACGCCAGAACAGCACCATCAGGTAGATCACGGCACTCATGTTGCCAACCAGGCAAATGATGGCAGCGATATTAAAACACCCGGTAAAGAGTTGCTCCTCAAACATGGACGCATCGGGGAACGCGGCGGTACGCACCAATTGCGCGCACAGATAGGTCACGAGCGACAGGATCAGGCCCATACCGGTGCTCTGGAAGAAGAATCCCAGGTAGGGCTTAGGCTCGTCGTCGTGGACGTCGTATTCCAGGAAGTAGTTCTTGACGAACGACACCATGCGCGAGGCCGCCAGCAGCACGAGCGGCATGGCGCACATGGGAAACACCACCAGATGCGCGGAGCCGAGCGCCGTTCCCAGCACGGTCGCCATGATGCACGACGCGATGCCCCATACAACAACCCAGTATTGGCGATGCACGAACCAGCTGAGCACATTCGTCGAGTCGTCGGACGCGCTATCGCCCGAGCCGACACCGGCGATCTGCAGGTCCTCCTGATGCTCCTCGGCGATAACGTCCATGGCGTCGTCGAAGGTCACGATACCCAAGATGTGGCGGTTCTCGTCACAGACGGGGATAGCGACCAGGTCATACTTGGTCATCTCGTCCGTTACGTCTTCCTGGTCCTCGTCGGGCGACACATAGACCAGGTCGCGATAGGCCAGCTGACCCAACGTGGCGTCGCGGTCGGCTACGATCAGCGTGCGCAGCGAAAGCACGCCGGTCAGCATGCCGCTCGGATCCTCGGTATAGACGTAGTAGACGCTCTCGAAGTCCTCGTCGAGCTCGCGAATCGCCTCGATGGCGTCACCGACCGTTGCCGTGGCGGGCAGGGAAACAAACTCCGAGGTCATGATGCGGCCGGCGGTGTTGTCCTCATACCCCAGCAGGTTACGAATCGCCTTCTCCTCCTTGACGCCCATCAGGCGCAGGAGCTTCTCGGCCTTCTCGTAATCGAGCTCGTCGATCAGGTCGGCTGCATCGTCCGGGTCCATCATGGCCAGCATCGACGATGCGTCCGTATCGGACAGGCCCTCGAGCATCTCGGTCATAAGCTCGTCGTCATCGAACTCCGAGATGGCCTCGGCGGCCTGGGCAGTATCGAGCTGTGCAAACACCTGCGCACGTAGGCGCGGGTCGAGCTGCTCGATAATGTCGGCGATGTCGGCAGGGTGCAGCTCGCCGAGCGTCTTGTGCGACACCGAGAGCTGGATATTCTTGGTCGAGCGGTCGAGCAGGTCCATGTAGGACCAGGCGATGATATCCTCGCTCAACGGCTTGCCCAGGTGCTTCATAAAGCCCTCGGCAACATGCTCGAGCGTGGGGCTGATCGCGCGCAGCAAGCCGCGGGCGCCAACCTCGGCACCCAGCAGACGCAGCTGATTTTCGCCCGACATGGAAAACTTGATGTCGTTTACGCGCACGACCTTCATGCCCTGCGTGTCGACGATCTGCTTGTTGAGCACGTCGCGTGCGAGCAAGAGCTCGGTCGGCTGCAGGTACGAAAAACGGATTTCGGTGGCCGACGCCTTAAGGTACACGCCCGTCTCGTCGATACGGTCGACCCATTTGCGCCAGCTGATCATAAACGGCGTCTTGCCGGGACCGCGGAACGCGAGCGACGTCACGTGTGGAAAAACTTCGCCGGTAGCAATACCAAAATCGTTGACCACGCCGAGCTTTTCGCCGTCGACGTCCAAGACCGGCAATTTGAGCATCTCACTCAGATAATTCAATGGTGCTCCCCATCATTATTCCTCCGAACGCGGCCGCATGTGCGGCGTCCGGGGGCTTCTGGATATGTATACGCATGCGCGGGCGGCACGCCGCTCGACGCCTACACCCCGTGCATGCGCAAAAAGCACCTGCATGGGGTCATCGACTGTATGGTCGAGGTTTGGATTTCACCTGTAACCTTTCTCTTGACCCTCATTAACCGCAGTAACTATAGCATCAGCATCGCCCTGCGGCATCGAATTTATGCGCTGCACATTGCAGGCATACCAAACGCTGACGCATCCGTGACATAGCCATTGGGGACGTTCTTAAATGACTACCCAATAACTACTCTGTGGTGTCGTTGTCCTCGGCAAGTTGGGGGAACACGGCGTCCTTGGGCATGGTGGCCTTCGTCAGCGAGGTGAGCTTTTTGCTCAGCGACGTGTCCGTCTTGACCAGGTCGCTGAGCGTCACGATCTTGTAGCCGTCGGCGGCAAGGCCGTCGATGATCTGCGGCAGTGCCTCAAGCGTCTGCTCGGCGCATTCGTCTCTATCGGTGAGCAGCACGATATTGCCCGGCGTCACCGAATCGAGCACCGTCGAGACCTGCTCGTCGGCACCGTTGAGCAGCCAGTCGCCCGAGTCAATATTCCACGAGACCACGGCGGAGACCAGGTCCATCGCATCAATCCAGTTTTGCTCGTCAAAGGCAGCGTAGGGGGCACGCAGCAGCATCGTCTTCACGCCGGTCGCCGACTTAATCGCATCGGTGCCTTTCGCGATCTGCTCGCGTACCGCCTCACGGTCCTGACCCTTGAGCGAATCGTCGCTGTAGCTGTTGGATCCGATCTCGCACCCGGCATCGACAATCGCCTTGGCCGTGGCGGACGAGGCCTCGACCGCATCGCCCGACAGGAAGAACGTCGCGGTGACGCCTTTCTCCTTGAGCACCTGCAAGATCTGCTTGGTCGCGCCACTCGGGCCCTCGTCAAACGTCAGCGCAACGTACTTTTCGTTACCCTTGGGCGCCACGCTGGCGCACGCAACGACGCAATCGGTAGCGGGCACAACCTCGCCGCGGTCCTGCGTCTTACCCGATTGCTCGCCGACCCACACCTCCGAGCGGCCCTGGACACCCCACGTCTGCACATACTCGATAGCGCCCGTGCCCTCGACCTTGAGCTTGGGCTCGATAACCGTAGCCTGAACCTCATGCTTCTCGTAGGTGTTACGGCCATCCTTGACCGTCACCTTCTCGCCACCCTCAAGTTCGCGGCTATCCCATTTGCCCTGTTTTATGCGCTTGCCGTCCACCTTAACCGACAGCTTTTCGCCGCCATGGCGCTTGAGCACGCTGTCATCGACGGCCAGCAGGTCGCCTGCGTCGTAGGTGTCAGTCAACTCCTGGTCGTCGATAAGATTCTGCAGCGTAGAGCCCACGCGCACCGCGGTCTTTTGCCCGTTGAGTTCCACGTCCACGCTGCGGTTGACGTAGCCCACGACGGCAGCGATAAACAGCACAAGCGCACAACCCACGGCGATGAGCGCATAGGGCAGACGGGACGGTCGGCGCGGCGAGCGCCCGTTGCCGATGCGCGCACTGCGGTCGCTAAACCCGCGGCTATGGTTGAGGTACATCGCGCCGGGCTTACGGCGGCGACGGCGCTGACCGCTGGGCAGCTGCCCCAGGTCGCGGCGCGCCGTCGGACGCGCACCCGAACGCCCGTTTAAGTTGGATCCATTTTGGCGCATGTGCCCTCCCCCATAAACACAGCAAGCCGGAGCAACAGGTCTCCGGCTTGCCTCCCATCATTTGGTACGTCGCTATTTTGTAGCTTTTGACGAGCCTCCGCTCGCCTTTTGGTATTCGTCCTTAAAGGCCTTGAACATGCCGCGCGTCTTGCCGAGCTGCTTGCCCAGTGCGCGGCTGCCCTTGTCCACGGCAACCGACCCCTTGTCGTCGAGCACCTTGGCGCCCTTTTTGACCTTATCGCCCACCACGACGCTGGCCTCGGCGGCCTTGGCAGCCGCACCGCCCGAATACCCGAGCGACTTGACCTCGTCCGAGACGACCATCGCGCCGTTCTCGTAGCCGCGCAGCATCGTCGGCGGCACCTGCGTGTCGCCCACCAGCACGCTCGAAGCGGCACCGGCGGTCACATAGAATGCCTGTACGATGCCCGAGCGTGGCTTGAACTCAACGTCCGAGCAGTAGCCCACAACATCGCCCGATTCCGTGCGCACGTCCATGCCAACCCAGATGATGCAATCGTCCAGGTTGATATCGAGGCGCTTGGCCGCGGCGGCATCGTACGTGCCCTTGACGTCATCGACCGCAATGGCGCCCTCGTAGACACCAATGGCGTCTAGCGCTACGAATCGGTCGGGGCGCTCGATCATGCCCGCGATATCGGACTGGCGGACCATAAAGCCGACCACACGCGTACCGCCCGGGGTAAAGACCGGAAAGTGAATCTTTCCGAGCTTTTTAGGGCTGCGCGGCGTGCCGTCCTTTTTGGTGCGCTTGTCCTCGGTAGGCTTGCGATAGATCTTGGCGCCGACAAAATCCCCGGCGCGCATTATGCCTCGGTCGAGGGCTCCGCAGCCTCGGTATCGGCCTCGACGGCGTTCTCGACCACGACGTCGGCGGCGGGCGTCACGTTGCCACCCGAGATGGCATCGTTGAGCTG
This sequence comes from Collinsella sp., assembly GCA_019419505.1. Classification (GTDB taxonomy): domain Bacteria; phylum Actinomycetota; class Coriobacteriia; order Coriobacteriales; family Coriobacteriaceae; genus Collinsella. The sequence continues at coordinate 19,273 of DXZS01000003.1, forward strand.
CTCGCGCAGCTGGTCCATGCGCTCGCGGGCCAGATCGACCTTGGCGCGCAGGTCATCGGTCTTGGCGTCGACCATCGGGCCAAAGTCATTCACCGCAGCACGGGCCTCCTCGGCGCTGTGCTCGTAGGTGTCGCGCATATTGTCCCAAGCGTCGTTGGCGATATCGGCAGCCATGGCGCGGGTCTCGGCGCCCGAGCGCGGGGCCAGAGCAACGCCGACAATAGCGCCGGCAGCGGCACCAAAAAGTGCGCCGGAGACAAAGCTGAAAGTCTTACCCATGATCATTCCTCTCCTGCGGGCACGTCGGTGCCCACCGTTTGAATGCTGTCCATTATACCCGCAGCGCATCACTTGCCGCTCCGCTCATCTGCGTACGGCAAAGGCGCAGGTACGTGATGGTGATAAACGCGTAGACCTACTCCTGAGGCATAGCCGGCATGGTCACCGTGGCACCCGGGTCCTCGCCGGCGCCGTCCACGAGCGGCAGACCGCCCTCATGCGCAGGTCCTGCCGGAACCGTCGCCGCACCGCCAAAGACGGCAGCGGAGGCCTCGTGGTTCTCGGCAACCGCGCCCTCGGTATCAATCGCCACCTGGGGCTCGTCGTCAAAGTTGGGGACGCCCTGGGGCTCGGCGGGAACGGGCTCGGCGGTCGCATCGGCAACGGGCTCGGCGTCGACCGGCACATCGCCCTCGTCCTCGGCAGCATCTTCGCCGTTCGCAGCAGCGACGGCCTCGTGAGGATCCTTGCCCTCGGCCTCGGCGCGCATGCCCAGCACCAGGTTGCGCAGGCCCGTGACCGTGCCTTCCACGTCAGGGGCAGGCTGGTCGGCGTGCAGGTACGCCCAGTCCATCATAAAGGTGGCCGACGACAGCGCACCGATGGCCAGTGCGTCGTCGGGACACGAAAGCTCAACCTCAAAGACGCGCTCGTCGTGCTCGCTTACGCGCGTGCGGCCGCACGAGATGCTGCCGGCAAGCCCGGTCTCGTTCATGAGCTCGACCGTCACATGCTCAAGCAGATGGCAAAGCTCGGTCTGACCCATGCAGTCCTGGAACTCGCGGCCGGAATCGCCCAGGCACAGGTGCTTGGCAATCGCCGGCACCAGGTAGTACACGCGCGCCGTGGCCTCGATATCCTCCGAGGTCATGAGCGGCATGCCGGGGTTCACCAGCACATGCGCGCAGATCTTGTCCTCACTGACGGTGACCTTAAGGATGTTGAACAGGCCTGCCATAACTCTCCCCTACTCTTCCTTGTCCTACTCGTCGCCGTCGTGCGGATTCGCGGAACCCGCACCCGACGACGTCGGCTCATCTGCCGAGGACTCGGAATCCTTCTTATCGGTTTCGGCCGGAGCGATCACGCGAATGAGCGAGATGCGCTGGCCACGCATCGACTGCACCTTGAACTTGTACCCCGCGACCTCAAACACCTCTCCGATGTCGGGCACCGAGTCACAAAGCTCCAAGATCCAGCCGGCGATGGTCTCATAATCATCGCTTTCCTCGAGCGGCCAACCAAGCTCAATCGCGTCATCGCACGAAAAACGCCCATCAACGAGCCACTCGCGACGCGAAAGGCGCGTGAGATACTTGTTGTCGGGGTCGAACTCGTCCTCGATCTCGCCGACGATCTCCTCGACGATGTCCTCGATGGTGATGATGCCGGCCGTGCCGCCGTACTCGTCCACGACCACCACGATCTGGTCGTGCGAGGTCTGCATCTCGGACAGCAGCGGCAGGATGTCCTTGGTGTCGGGCACAAAGGTGGCGTCGCGCAAAAAGCCGGCGATGGGCTGGTCGCCCTTGCCGTCGAGCGAGGGTTGGATCAGGTCCTTGATGTGCGCGATGCCCGCGACGTTGTCGGGATCCTCGTGATACACCGGGATGCGGCTGAAGCCGGTCTGGCGCATGGTGGACAGCACGTCGGCGACCGTCTCATCGTCCTCGCACATGGTGGTGTCCACGCGCGGCACCATGACCTCGCGGGCAACGGTGTCGCCCAGGTCAAAGATCTCGTGGATCATGCGCTTTTCCTCGTCGAGCAGGTCGTCCTGCTCCGAGACCATGTACTTGATCTCTTCCTCCGAGACGTTCTGGCGGTCGTCGGCGCTCTTGATGCGCAGGATGCGGGCCAGACCATCGGAGCAAGCGCCAGTCAGCCACACGAGCGGACGAGCAATCTTCTGGAACACGGAAAGCGGCCCCACGACCTGCTTGGACACGCCCTCGGCATTGGACAGGCCGATGCGCTTGGGCACAAGCTCGCCAATCACGATGGACACGAAGGCGACCGCGACGGTGATGATGACCGGCGCCAGGCCACGCGCGATGGCGGAGAGCGGCGCGATGCCAAAACTCATGAGCCACGTGGCGAGCGGGTCAGACAGGCTCGTCGAGGCGACGGCGGACGAGGCGAAGCCCACGAGTGTGATGGCGACCTGGATGGTGGCGAGCAGCTGGTCGGAGTCGGCAGCCAGCTTAATGGCACGCTCGGCGCGCCTGTCGCCTTCCTCGGCCTCGTGCTCCAGCACGGCGCGCTTGGCCGTGGTGAGCGCCATCTCGGACATAGAGAAGTAGCCGTTGATGAGGGTCAAAACGAGGGTGGTGAAAAGGGAGATGGTTATGTCCATCGGGAGTTTCTCGAACCTCCAAGATTCGGGACGTCAGGTTAAAACGTTGGTGGCGGATACGGCAATTGCGCTGTCGCCCAAACGGGGACGCGGGCGAGCAGGCGTGGTCGCTAGATTACGAAGAGAATCACCGCCATGAACTGGAAGATGCTGCCAGCGAGCACCCACAGGTGAAACACGCTGTGCAGATAGCGCACGTTTTTGGCGATATAGAACGGCACGCCCACGGTGTAGCACACGCCGCCAATGGCGAGCAGGGCAAGCGCCACGGGGTTGAGCAGAGACACGAGCTCGGGCAGCTTAAAGACAACGAGCCAGCCCATCAGCAGGTAGACCAGGCCGCTTACCCAGTGCGGTTGACGCTCGCGCATAAAGCACTCGAGAGCGATGCCGATAATGGCGATGACCCATACGGCAAAGAACAGCACAGCGCCGCCGTCGTTTGCGAGCGTGATGAGGCAAAACGGCGTATAGCTGCCGGCTATGAGCAGGTAGATGCAGCTGTGGTCGATGATGCGAAACACGCGCTTGGCGCGCGCGGGCTGAATCGCGTGGTAGAGCGTGGAGGCTAGGTATTCGAGGATAATGCTGACGCCATAGACAATTGCCGCGGCCATGTGGGCCGGGCCTCCGCCGCGCAGGGCAGCGAATACGATCAGGAGCACCAGGCCCGCGATACCCAGCAGGCAGCCGACACCATGGGTGACGGAGTTCATGATCTCCTCGCCCACCGTGTAGTGTGGAACGGCCGCGGTCTTGGGTCGCGGCTTAGAACTGTCGCTCGAATCGGACATGCCGGTTACATCCTCCAACGTAAAGAGTTCTCAACACTATATCAAAGCGTCTAGGTACGTGCGAAATTTGCACCATACGTGACTCCTTGTTTACCCATTCTTTGCCTGTTGACGCATCAACGGCGAACGTCCATAATGCGCTTGCATTAAATGTTGATGTATTAACATCTTATAGGAGAATACCGCATGGCTCAAAACGCACGTTCCCATCGAAAGCTCAAGATAGCCGGCATCGTTGCACTGGTGGTTGTCGTTGCGCTGCTCGGATTTGCCGGCATCTTTCTGTTTGACTTCGCGCTGAATCCCCGCGCGCCATACACCATGAAGATGATGCAGGATAGCAAGAACGACAAAGAAGGTGAGCAGCCAGATGCCGAGGATACCGAGGCGCGGGCATGGTTTAAAGAGAACCGCGAGAGCAGGAGCCTCACCGCGGACGACGGGACCGAGCTTGCCGCCTGGTATTTTGCTGCGTCGGAGAGCACACACGACTACGCCGTCTGCCTGCATGGATATACCAACGAGCCCATCGGTATGGCCCGATACGCCAAACGCCTCCACGACCGCGGCATGAACGTACTCGCACCCGCCGCCCGCGCCCACGAGCGCTCCGGCGGCGACTATATCGGCATGGGATGGCCCGAGCGCCTCGACATCGTCGCATGGATTGGGCGGATCGTTCAGGCTGACCCCGAGGCGCGCATCCTGGTCTTTGGCGAGTCGATGGGCGCGGCAACCGCCATGAACGTCGCGGGGGAATCTCTGCCCGCAAACGTGAAATGCATTATCGAGGACTGCGGTTATACGAGTGTTTGGGACGAGTTTTCCCTGCAGCTCAAGGACGTGTTCGGCCTGCCCAGCTTTCCCTTGCTCGATGTAGCAAACTTGGTGTGCAACGTGCGTGCGGGCTACGACTTTCATAAGGCGAGCAGTGTGGAGCAACTCAAACACGCGACGGTTCCCATGCTGTTTATCCACGGCGACCAGGACACCTTTGTACCGTACAGCATGCTCGACCAAAACTACGACGCGTGCGCCAGCAAAGTCAAACAAAAGCTCACCATCCATGGCGCCACCCACGCCAAGAGTGCGCAGGTCGACCCCGAACTCTACTGGGACACGGTCGACAACTTCCTCGACAAGAATTTTTAGGCAAAAAGCAACGTCTGGGGTTTTGTTGCCAAAAAACGGTTTGTGGTCGGCGGTATTTGATTTTTCACCGCACTTCTGAAAAGCCGCCCGCAAGCGTTGTGCTCGTGGGCGGCTTTTGCTCAACTTACGCTACAAAGGCGCTTATTTTGTCCAATAGCTAGGCGCTACTTGACCTCGATGAGCTCATACTCGCTCGTGCCCAGGCCGATCTTTTCGGCATGCGCGATGCACGCGCGCCAGTCGGTGTCGGGGTGCGTGATACAGAAGGGGTCGTGCGCCTGCTCGCCCTCCAGATGCTCGTGGTTATGCTCCATCTTGGCGGCGCTGTCGGTGAGCTCGGTGTTGGGCAGCGGCTCGGATGCCATGACGGCATCGGCGCAGGCCTGGTCGATGGCGACCGGGTCGAAGCTCGCGAACATGCCGATATCGTTGACGATAGGCGTGTCGTTTTCGGGATGGCAATCGCAGTTGGGGCTGATATCCATAGCGAGCGAAATGTGGAAGCTCGGGCGATCCTGGACAACGGCCTTGGTGTACTCGGCGATCTTGTAGTTGAGCACGTCGGCCGCAGCGTCATAGCCGGGCTTGATGGCGTCTTGGTTGCACACGCCGATGCAGCGGCCGCAGCCCACGCAGCGATCGTGGTCGATGGCGGCCACGTGGACCGTGCGGGTGTTGCCGTTGGCAAGCTCGCGCTCGCGGGTGTCGTCAAACGAGATAGCGCTGTGTGCACAGATCTTTTCGCAGGCACGGCAGCCAATGCAGTGCTCGGTCGCGACGTTCGGCTTGCCGGCGGCATGCTGCTCCATCTTGCCGGCGCGGCTGCCGCCACCCATACCCAGGTTCTTCATGGCGCCGCCAAAGCCGGCCTGCTCATGACCCTTAAAGTGGGTGAGGCTGATCACGATATCGGCATCCATGAGCGCCTGACCGATCTTGGCCTCGTGCACGTACTCGCCGCCCTCGACCGGGACGAGCGCCTCGTCGGTGCCCTTGAGGCCGTCGGCGATGATGATCTGGCAACCCGTGGCATACGGGGTAAAGCCGTTCTGGTAGGCGGTGTCGATGTGCTCAAGCGCGTTTTTGCGGCTACCCACATAGAGCGTATTGCAGTCGGTGAGGAAGGGCTTGCCGCCCAGCTCCTTCACGACATCCGCGACGGCGCGGGCGTAGTTGGGGCGCAAAAAGCTCAGGTTGCCCAGCTCGCCAAAGTGAATCTTGATGGCGACGAACTTGTTCTCAAAGTCGATCTGCTCGATACCGGCGTGACGGATGAGGCGCTTGAGCTTGTCGAGCTGGCTCTCGCGAGCATGCGTGCGCAGGTTAGTGAAGTACACCTTAGCGGGTGCGGCGGGTGCGGCTGCGGTCATAGATATATCCCCTCGGTCTATATGGCGTTACAGACATAGAGGATGGTACCAGTTAAAGCAGAGTTAAAGTCAAGTACGGCACCTAGTCATTGGGGACGTTCTTAAATGACTACTCTTGGACTTTGAGGGTCTCGGCCAGGCTCACGCGCTTGATGGAGCGTGTGTGCAGCAGCGCCACGACCAGGTAGGTCGCAAAGCCAATGCCGACGCATGCAGCCATAGACCAAGCGGGCACGTAGATCTCGATATTGCCGTTATAGGCGAGTAGCATCGAGCGGAAGATGGCCGTGAGCGAGCCAATAATGACCGGCAGGCTCAGCACGAGCGACGCCGCCACGCACAGCGTGATCGAGCGGATGTACAGATGCGAGATCTCGCTATCGCGATAGCCAAAGACTTTCATGTAGCTAATCGAACGGGCGCTGTGGTCGATCACCGCCTTGGTCAGCAGGTACATAAACAGCAGGAAGATAAACACCGCGAGCCCGACCATCATGCCGATCATTTTGCTCATCATGCCGATGAACTGGTCGCCCACGGCACGCATGTCGTCGGGCGTGGTGTCGCCGGCAAAGTAGCGCGCGTCGAGGTCGAGCTTCTCGTCGCTCACATAGCCGTTGAAGTAGGCCGCATCGTTGCCAAAGAGCTCGTTAAAGTCATCGATACTCATATAGATATTCATGTCCGACTTGGAGCCCCAGGCACAGTCCTTGCCCGCATACTCAAGGGAATAATTCTCGCCCTCATACTTGTCGCCGAGCGTGACGTTCTGGCCCTCGCTCCAGCCAAACTTGTCGAGCAAGCCACCGCCAAAGACGACGCGTCCGTCGCCGACGTCCAGCCCTTTCCAGTAGCGCGAATCGGGCGAGATGCCGTAGACAGAAATCGTCTCCTCGCCATTACCATCGCCGCGGTCGTATTGCAGTTGGTAAACGGCATATTTCTCGGCCTGCGCGATTGCGCCCGCGCCGTTGTCAATCGTGTTGACCGGGTGAATGTCGTCGTTGTCGGTGTCGATCTTAGAGGCCTTGTCAATCAGGTCGATAGCCTCGTCGCGGTTGCAGCCGAGGATATCGGCAAGGTCATCGAGGCGCGCATAAAGCGCATCCTTCTTGTCCTGGACCTTGGTAAGCGCATCCTGCGCCGCAGTCAGGCTCTCGGCAGACGGAGATGCGGTCGCGGCATCGGCTGCCGTCTGCGCCGCATCGGCCGCGCCGTCAAGCTCGTCATCGGCATCTTGGGCGGCGGAAAGCAGCGCGCCGTCAACCGACTGCAAGCGCTCGAGTGCTGACCACTGCTCGCGCTCCTCGGCAGTGCCCTCGAGCTCCAGCGGCGCCTTGAGCGTGTACTGGTGCTCGGCGACCAGGCTTGTCTCGAGGTTGTCCGCGTAGTGCGTCATCGTGGGCAGAATCGCCAGGCCAAAGAGCAGCAGCAGCGAGGCAAACGCAATGCCCACAAAGAGCGTGGCAAAGTTGCCCAGGTTGCACAGAAAGATACGCAGGCGGAAGCGGGAAACAAAACCCATGCGCTCCGGCAGTTGCATACCGCGCTTGGTGCCCGATTTGCCGCTCGCCTCGTGACGAAGGAACTGCAACGGCGTCTTGCCCATTTTGCGAAGCAGGCCCACCAGCGTGATGAGGATGAGCGCGGCGGCGGGAACCACGGCGCACTTCACAAAGATCTCCCAGCTCCAGTACACCTGGAAGGGCGGCAGGCTGTACGAACCGTAATAGAGGCTGCGCATGGGCTCGGTAAAGAACACAACGCCGAGCGCAGTGCCCAAAAGCGCCGCGACCACGCCCACGATGGCGGGAAGTGCCAGGTAGTGCAGCACGATCTCGCGACGGCGATAACCGCTGGCGAGCAGCGTGCCGATGATGGCGCTCTCCTCCTCGATGGTGGCGTCGGTAAGGACCACAAAGACGAACGCCATGATCACGATGATGATGTCGAGCAACGTCGTCCACATCATGGAGTCGCCGTCCACGTCGTCGCGCGCATAGCCAATGCCCTGATTGGAATCGGCATCGATCAGATCGTCCACGCGCGCATCGGCATCGGTCAGCGCCTCGACCATATCCTGCTCGGCATCGGTGCGGTCCGCGACGGAAAGGTCGCGATCGGTAAAGGTAAAGGAGTAGGTGTAGGCGGGTGCGCCGCCGGCATCTTCGAGCGCGGCAAAGCCGCCATCGGTGACCTCGGCCACGCCGTACGTGATGGTGTTCACCGTAAAGTCCGAATTGTCGAGGAACAGCGCCTGGCTATCGGGCTGGGTCATGATGCCGCAGATGGTGTAGGTGCGGCCCTCAAGCTCGACCTTATCACCCACGGCGAGGTCGTTGTTGGTGGCGAAGACACGGTCGATTGCCACCTCATCGTCCGTCTTGGGCTGCCTGCCTTCGCAGTAGGACGCAATGTCAACCTTGGTGCGATGCGCGTAGGTGCGCAGGGTGCGCTTGGTGCCGTCGTCGCCGGCGGTCTTTTTGATGATGGCGTCGATGGAGAAATTCTTGTAGAGCGTGACGCCGCCGACGTCGCCGGCTGCATCCTCGGCGGCCTTGAGTTGATCGTCGGTAGCCTCGAAGGAGGTGGTCACGCGGCCGTCCTCAATCGCGTACGCATCGCGCATGTCATCGATAAGGCAGCCGATGGAATGCGCTGCGAGCAAAAATCCCGAGGTGAGAGCGATGCTTCCGCACATAAGCAAAAAGATGCCCAGGTACTTGCCGATATTGCGGCGCAGCTCGCGCGGGAGACGTTTTGCGAGAGGTGTCATGGCGCCGCCTACCAATCGAGCTCGGCGGCCGCGACGGGCGACTCGTTGAGCTCATCCTCGACGATGCGTCCGTCGCGCAGGCGCAGCACGCGGTTGGCCATGCGGGCGATGGCGGCGTTGTGCGTGACGATGATGATGGTGCAGCCGTACTCGTGATTGACATCCTCCATGAGCTGCAGGATTTCCTTGGACGTCTTGTAGTCAAGCGCGCCCGTGGGCTCGTCGCACAGCAGCAGGCCCGGGTTTTTGACGAGCGCACGGCCGATGGCGCAGCGCTGCTGTTGGCCGCCCGAAACCTGACGCGGGAACTTGTTGCGGTGCTCGTAGAGGCCCAGCGAACGCAGCAGGTCGTCGACATTGAGCGGGTTTTTGGACAGGTGCGCCGTGACCTCAATGTTTTCCTTGATGGTGAGGTCGGGCACCAGGTTGTAGAACTGAAAGACAAAGCCCAGCTCGCGGCGGCGGTACTCACCCAGGTCGGCGGGCTTGAGCACCGTGAGGTCGCAGCCGTCCACCATGATGGAGCCGGCGTCGGCATCCTCCAGGCCACCGATCAGGTTAAGAAACGTCGACTTGCCCGAGCCCGAGGGCCCCAGCATGACGCAGATCTCGCCGCGATTGATGGACGTGTCGATGCCGTCGAGCACCGTCAGGCGCGCATCACCGTCGCCGTAATGCTTTTTGAGATCCTTAACCTGGACATAGGCTTCCTGCGTTGCCATGGTATCCCCCGTTGTTAGCCTCGTACTACTTTATGAGCGTAATAGTAAACCATGGCGAACTATTTTGGAGCGTGGCCTGGATTTTATTTCAGACTAGTCATTGGGGACGTTCTTAAATGACTAGCTGTTGGGGACACTCTTTCGCCACCCGGCAGTTAGGGACGTTCCCTTTCTGCCGGCAGCTGGGGACAGTCCTTAGCAAGCCGGCGGTTCGGCAAAGACTGTCCCCAATGACTAGTCGTTTAAGTCTGTCCCCAATGAGTACCCAATGACTAGGTGGCTAGGCGTGGGATTTGGTGCGTGCGAGGGCTAGGCCTACGGCGGCGATGGCCGCGGCAAAGAGCACCGTGACGCCCAGGTCGCAGGCGATGTCGCCCAGCACGGTGGACGTCAGGTCCGCGGCGAGCGCCTTGCCGATCGCGTCGTTCACCCAATACGTCGGCACAAAATGCGCCGCGGTCTGCACGGCCGAGCCCATGAGCGACAGCGGCATCCAGGCGCCGCCCAAAAACGTCATGAGCATGCCGAGTAAGTTGCCCACGCCGTTGAGCAGCTCCTCGCGCGCGCCCAAGCTCGACAGCGTAAAGCCAACGGCCAGCGGCGTGCACGCCAGGGCAAACGTCACCGCCAGCGCCAGACACACACGACCCGCGCCGACCTCGGCAACCGCGCCGGCAAAGCCCACGACGCCCATCATGCTCGACACGAGCCAAATGCAGACGGTGAGCACGGCGGCGGCCGCAAACACGGCAAGCGAACGCTGACGCTCGGAGACCGGGCTGGCATCCATGCGGCGCACGCGCTCGGGCTCGTTCATGCCCGAGAACACCAGCCCCACCGACACGATGACCGACGAGATAATCGCATACGCGCCAAAGTTGAAATACGACTCGAGCGTGGCAGCAGCAGCCGAGTCGACCTTGACCTGCTCGATCTGGACCTCCGCGCGCTTTGCAGCGGCATGCTCGGCGGCCTTGGCAACATCGCCGTTAGAAGCAGCGGGCTCAAGCGCCGCCGCAGCGCCCGCGAGCGAGATCCAGCGCGAGGCCTCGGCAGACGAAAGCGCCGCCGCCATGGTGCCGGAACCGTAGGTCACGTCGAGCTTGGGCAGGGCCTCCCTCGCGCGGGCAGCCGCGACCAGGTCGTCCTCGAACCCCTCCGGGATAAAGAACACGCAGTCGGCGCTGCCCTTGGCACTATTGCTCTTGGAGAGCGCGTCCGCGAGGTCGTAGGTGTCGTCGCCGACGCCCGTGACCAGCTCAAAGCGCGAACCCAGATGTTTGGTAAGCGCACGCGAAAGATCGCTGTCGTCGCGATCGATCACGATCACGTTGGTGTCGTAGGGCTTGTACTCGGTGAGCTGCGACGAGTTCCAGCTCACCGATGCCGCGATGAATACGCCCATGAGCGAAATGAACACCGTGTAGATAAGCAGATAGAGCGGGTGTGCGAGCGCCATGCGAAGCGCGGTCTTAAAGGTGCTCATAGCGGCTCCTTCCAAAGATCAGCGTAGCGGCGGCGACAAACACCAGCGTCATGAGGACCAGCGCGCCGGCGCGAACGACAAAGGGGCCCAAGTCCTCAAAGAAATACAGGCGGTTGAACATGTCGCAGACAAGCTTGACGGGGTTGAGCCAACACTCGGCCGGGCAGGCGCGGGCGACGTCGTCGGCAAGCGCCATCGCCGGCTCGCCGTAGAGGCCGGCGAACAGGGCGCACGTGGTGGCAAAGCCCGTGAGGATGCCCGACTTGGACGCCTTGCCGCCCTTAACGGGAAGCGTGCCCACAAAGAGCCCCAAGCCCGTGGCGGCAAGCGCGGAAGCGGCGGCGCCCACCAAACACAGCCCCTCGCGCCCGCCAAAGTCAACGCCCACGACTAGGCGCACGTAGCCGATCGCGATCACCATCGAAGCAAAGGAGACCAGCCACGAGCCGACAAAAATGCCGGCCAGCGACGCCGTCTTGGAAAGGCCGCCCACGCAGCGGCGCGCGCCAAGGCCCGACAGATTGGGCTGCAGGTCGACAACGCTCAAGGCGGCAAACTCGGCAGACATCATCGCGACCAGGCCAAAAAGCGCGTAATAGTAGATGACCGTGCCGTCGGGCGTGGTGCGCGTAAGGCTCACGCGACGGGTGCCGCCCTCGAGCGACAGGGCGCGCGCAACCGCCTCGGGGTCGGCGAGTGCCGCCGGGTTGTCCTGGGCAATCTGGGACATGAGCTCGGCATTTTGTGTATACGAGCTTGCCACCGTCTCCAGGATGCTGCGATCGGTGAGCACCGATGATGCGCGCGAGCTGTCGTAGCTCGAAAGCAGTGTGAGCTTGGGCGTGCCCGCGTCGTCGACCGTATAGATACCCGCGACCTCACCGGCCTTGAGCGCATGGTTCGCAGCAGCCGCGTCGTCGCACTCGTGAATCTTGAGCAGCTGGTCGTCGCCCTCCTTGGCAAGCGACGTCGCCACATCCTTAAAGGTCGAAGCGTCCCAGGCCTCGTCCGCCACGATGGCAACCGGCACCGGATCGACCGTGCCGTCGGAGCTGAGGTTCGCAAACATAAACATGAACATCGTGGAAAGCGCGATGGGAAAGAGAGCGCCCCAGACCCACGTGCTCGGCCGGCGCAGCAGCGTCTTGACCGTGGTGATGATGGTGTTGAACATGGCCGCCCCCTAGTCGCGCAGCTCGCGGCCGGTGATCTCGAGGAACACGTCGTTGAGGGTCGGCGGCTCGCTCCACACGCGGCCGAGCGCCACATCGGCGGCGCGCAGCGTGTCGAGGATGTCGACCAAATTGTGCGGGCTCGCTTCGCAGGTGCAGACGAGCTCGCCGCCGGACAGCTCAACCGAAAGCACGTGCTCGAGGGCGCGCAGCCGCTCGACCGTGGCGGTCTCGACGGCGCCGACCTCGACAGTCACGCGCTCGCCCATTTGAATCATGCGTTTGAGCTCGTCATTGGTGCCCTGCGCCAGCACACGTCCGCCGTCCATGATCATGATGCGGCTGCAAATCTGCTCGACTTCCTCCATGTAATGGCTGGTATACACCACCGTGGCGCCCTCGTCGCGCAAGCGGCAGATGCCCTCCAGGATGGCGTTGCGACTCTGCGGGTCGACTGCCACCGTAGGCTCGTCAAAGAAGATGAGCTCGGGCTTGTGCGCAATGCCGCAGGCAATGTTGAGGCGACGCGCCAGGCCGCCCGAGAGCTTGCCGGGGCGAAACTTGGTAAAGTCGCCCAAGCCCACAAAGTCGATCGCCTCGTCCACCAGCGCGCGGCGGCGCTTGCGGTCGTTAACGTAGAGGCTACAGAAATAGTCGATGTTCTCGCGCACGGTAAGCTCGTCAAACACCGCAACTTGCTGCGGGACCACGCCGATGCGGCGCTTGAGGTCGTAGCGGGCGGGCGTCATGGGCTCGCCGAACAGCTCGATGGTGCCCTTGTCGTAGGCGAGCAGCTGCAGGATGCAGTTGATGGACGTGGTCTTGCCCGAGCCGTTGGGGCCCAGCAGGCCAAAGATCTCGCCGGGGGCGATGCTGAGGTTAAAGTGGTCAAGCGCGATAAGGTCGTCGTAGCGCTTGACGAGGTTTTCGACGTGGACGATGTCTGTCATGAGGCGGCCCTTCTGTTGATTGCGGCCCGGTACGATTGCATCATCGCAGGAGCGGACGGCGCGCACCAGTGAGCTTTGTCACGAGTGCGGGGGCTCGGTCGCGTGGCCCGCTGACGCGACCGCCCCACCGTGCGGGAGGAATGTCACGGTTGCGCTAGGCGGCCCCTCCACCACGCGCAGCTTCGCGTACAATACCCGTATGAACAGGCTTTTCGACAAATCGATCGTGCTGGCGTGCTGTATTGCGGCCGCCATGGGTCTTGCCGTGGACGCTCGTCTGGTTGTGGCGTTTTGCCTTGGCATTATTGCCACCTCGCTGGCCGAGGTCGCACAGGGGAAACGCACCCGACGCGCAAGCGAGGCAGCGAGCTACGCCTGCATCATCGCGGCTGTCTTCGTGCCGCCGTTTGTGCCGTTTGCGCCTCTCGCCCTCTATGACATCGCGCGACGCGTGCGCCGCGAGCACGCCTGGGTCGCGTTGGGCATTGGCTCCGTCTTTGCCTTTGCGCTCGTCGCGGACCTTCGCGCCGATGCGCTTACCGCACGAACGCTCCTGCTGACCGCCATCCTTTCGGTTGCCGCCACCTTGCTATCGCTACGCACCGCCCAGTTGGAGCGCGAGCAGCGGCGCATGCGCCGCACCCGCGACGAGCTGCAGGAACGAGCCCTCGCGCTCGAGGCGCGCAACCGCGATCTTGCCGATCGCCAGGACTACGAAGTCGAGCTCGCGACGCTCGCCGAACGCGCCCGCATCGCGCGCGAGATCCACGATAACGTCGGGCACCAGCTCACGCGCGCCTCACTGCAGGCCGAAGCCCTACGCGTGGTCCACGCCGACGAGCCTGGCGTCGCCGCCGATTTCGCCGACGTTAAACGCACGGTTGACGAGGCGCTCCAGCTTGTGCGCGCCAGCGTCCACGCGCTCAACGACAACGCCGTCGACCTTTCCGTGCAGCTCGAACGCATTGTCGAAGGCACACGCTCGGACGGCGGCCCGCAGATTGAGCTTGAAGTTATGGCCGAACATGCGCCCGCAAACGTCGCCAACTGCTTTGCAGCGGTCCTGCGCGAAGCGCTCTCCAATACCATACGCCACGCTTGCGCCCAGACCGTCACCGTACGGTGCATGGAGCATCCGTCGTTTTACCAGCTCATTGTTACCGACGATGGCGTGGGTGAGGTCCAAGCAAGCGGCCGCGGCACCGCGGAGGGCATGGGGCTCGCCTCCATGCGCGAGCGCATCGAGGCGCTTGGCGGCACCTTCACCGCCGGCCCGCGTGCCGGCGCCGGCGGCTGGCGTGTGTTTGCCACCGTTCCCAAACAGCAAGGAGATGAGGGCCGATGAGGCTCATCGTTGTCGACGACGACCGCTTGGTGGTCGATTCGCTCAAGATTATCTTGGGCGCCCAGCCGCAGATCGAAGTGGTGGGCACCGGTGCCAACGGCAACGATGCGGTGGCGCTCTACGCCGAGCACGCACCCGATATTGCGCTGCTCGACATCCAGATGCCGGGACGCGACGGCCTTTCGGCCGCGCGCGAGATCCTTGAGCACGACCCTGCGGCGCGCGTGGTGTTTCTGACGACGTTCTCGGATGACGAGTACATTGTGTCGGCGCTCAAGCTGGGCGCCCGCGGCTACCTGATCAAGACCGATGTCGCTGCCATTCCGCCGGCGTTGGCGCAGGTCATGGACGGCAAACGCGTGCTCGAGGGCAAGGCGATCGAAGATATCAACTTTGATGGGGCGGACGTCGAGGCCGGCGCGACCCGCCGGCCCGCCGCCTTTGCCGGCCTGACCGACCGCGAGTTCGAAGTCGCCGAGCTCATCGCCCGCGGCCTCGACAACAAAGAGATCGCCGCCACCGCCTATATGGGCGAAGGCACCGTACGCAACCACATCAGTTCGATCCTGGCCAAAATGGGCCTGCGCAACCGCACGCAGATCGCTATCGCCTACCTGCGAGGGTAGTTGCCCGAAGACCGACCGTTCCGGCATAGCAAAATGGCTGCTACCGATTTAAGGCCATTTCAAAACTATGCCGGTTTACGGGGCCAAACTCAGGACCCCCATCCATACCCGCGTTTTCTGCAAAATGACGGCTCGTCTACCTGCGGTTTTATTTTCACGAATATCGGCATGGTTGGAGACTCGTAACTCAGCCCCGTAAACCGGCATAGTTTTGTTCGGGCGGCCCTGGACGAGTGCCTCCGCCAGCCTCGCGGGACCAAAATGATCCGTTTTCCTCCGTCCCCAAGGGATCAGCCGGAACCGCTCGCCACGAAATCGGCCCATCTACTACGTTTGACGCGATACCCATGACCATACCTTCGTTTTGAACAAAACCACAGGCGTTCTACCTGCGGTTTTGTTTTCGCGTTTTTTGGTATGGTTGGGGGTAAGGGGCTAAACGTAGTAGATGGGCCGGTTTCGTGGCGCGCCCCCGGCGCATAAAAGCGCCGCCACGGAGGAGGGAGATGCCTCCGTGGCGGCTGGGGGTAGGAGTAGGTCGGAATTTAGCCCTGCCGGCCGCCCGGGGCCTTTTGGCCCCGGGCGCTGCCAGCGTGCCTAGCGCTTACGGATACCCCAGACCAGGGCTCCGACGCCGGCCGTGGCGATGACAAATGCCATAAGCAGAGCGGCAGCCTGCTGGTCGCCGGTGGCGGGCAGGAAACCCTTGACCGTCTTAACGATGTTCGTCACGGTCTTGGGCGTGCCGGGATCGGGCGTCGGCACGGGCGTCTCGGGCTTCTTGTACGTGTTGTTGAACACGATACCCTCGACGCTCTTGTCGCCCTTGGTAAAGGCAACGTTCGCCTTGAGGTTGCCCTCGCCGTCGTCGACCACGTTGACGGTCGCGGTAAAGACGGACTTGTCGTAGGTCATACCGGCCTCGTCGCCCTTGACCTCGCTGATGGTGTAGACGTACGTACCGGGCTCGTCGTACTCGAACTTGTCGAAGTTGATCTTGCCGTCGGCATCGTTGGTAACCGTAGACTCGATGTCCTCGCCAACGAGCTTAAAGCTAAACTCGTCCTTCTTGAGCTCGCGTCCCTCGAGCACCTTGATGGCGCCGATGGAAACCTGCGTGGGCATGGCGTGATACTTGTTGGTAAAGCCAGCCGACTCGGTGGTTCCCTCGAGCTTGTGCGTCGCGGTCAGCGTGCCGTCGCCGTTGTCGGAGACGGTGGTCACGACGGTGTAGGTCGTGCCGTCATAGGTGACGCCCTTGTACAGGCCGAGCGCGTTGGGGCAAGCCTCGCGCAGCATGTACGTGTGCGTGCCGGGCGCCTCGTAGCGGATCGGGCTCAGCGTAACGTTACCGTCGACGTCATTGGTGCCGCTCGCGACAACCACGCCGTCCTCGAGCAGCTCAAACGTGAACTCGCCAGCTGCAAGGTCGCGTCCGGTCAGACGCTTGACCGTCTTGACCTGATCGGTCACGGAAGAATCGGTAGGTGCCACGCCGTAGGTGTTGGTGAACGTGAAGGCAGCACCGTCGTCGCCTTCGCGCTTGACGCTCAGATGCCCGGCACCGTCGTCAGACACGGTGTAGGAAACCTTGCGCGTGGCGTTGGTGTCATTGGTCACGCCAGGGGCACTACCGGACTCGGTCACCGTGTAAGTAAAGGTGTGCGAGCGCGGAGCGGTGGGGGCTGCGGGCTCGGGCTCGTCGCTGGGCTCGTCGGCGTTGGCATCGGTGTCGGCCTCTTCAGCCTCTGCCTCGTCGGCCTCTGCCTCGTCGGC
>DXZS01000003.1:36176-113739 GCA_019419505.1 Collinsella sp.
GCCTCGTCGGCGGTCACGGTAAAGGTGAACTTGCCCGTGATGTCAGCCGGGGTCAGGCCCTCGGCAGCTTGGAGCTTCTTAGTGCCGGTGAGCGCGGCATCGACGGCTTCGGCGCCGTAGACGTTCTCGGACAAGGGCTCGACGCCGCCGTAGTCGACCGTTGCCGTCAGGGTACCGTCACCGTTGTCGACGACGATAATCTTAAAGCCAAAGCTCCACGTTGTAGCGGAAACGCCATTCGGCAGCCCGAATAAATCTTCGTAGGCCGTGTAGTTAATGGTCCAGGCAAGCTTACCGTCCTTATCGGTACGATAAGCAAGCCCAGCAGCCTCAAGATTAGCAAGCATCTTAGTGTCGTAGTGCAGCGTATCAAAGCTCACGTGCCCGCCGATATTGGGCTTGAGGTTTTCGTATGCCACAAGCTCACCCTGATAGGCGATGCCGAACCAGAACTCGCCGTCGGCCATCGGGCGGCCGGTCAGAGTCTTGGTGGCAACGACCTGAGCGGCGGTGCCGCCAGGCGTGTTGGTCGTAGCGCTGTAGCTGTTGTGGAACGGGACCAGGGCACTCTCGACCTTGTTCTCACCGCTCTTGTGGACCGTCGTATGCGTACCCTCGGGACCGCCGGAAACGGTCGTCGTAGCAGTGAGCGTGCCGGCGGTGTCGTCGGCGATGGCGATCGTCACCGTGCGCACGGCGTCGTCGTAGGTGTAACCGGGCTGGCCGTCGTTCTTCTCGGCCACGGTGTACGTAAAGGTCTTGCCGGCGTCAGCCTGCGTAAATATAACCTCATGACCAGCCAGAATGTCGATCAGTCCGACCGTTGCCTCTGCCGCTGCGGGGGACTTGAAGCTATTAGCCCCGGGCAGCAGACCGAGCGCGCGAGCCGAAGCGTCGTCAGCAGGTGTCACGGTAAAGGTGAACTGACCCTCGGTCATGGGGCGGCCATCCAGATACTTGCTGAGCCACAGACCGCCGGCAGCGGTGTAGTTAAGCTCAGTGCGGTACGTGTTGGTAAAGCGTCCGTTTTCCTTCTTGGTGACGTTGGCGGTCAGGCTGCCATCGCCGTTCTCGGTCACGGTCACTTCGGCGGTTGCGACATGCGCGTCATACGTCATGCCGACCGTGCTGCCCGCGTTCTCGCGAATCTCGTACTTATAGGTTCCGGCGGCAGCGTAGTGAATCTTGCCGAACTTGATGGCGGCAATGCCGTCCTTCGCGTCCTTCTTGCTCACGGTTACGGTTGCGGGATCGGGCAGTGGGGCGTCTTCGGGGGCGGTGATGGTAAAGCTGAACTCGTCCCCATCCGTCCAGTCGCGGCCGCTGATGACCTTGCTCAGGTCAAAGTCGAGCTCCGCATCGAGCGGGGCCACGCTGTAGGTGTTCTTGAAAGTCGCAGCCGTGGCGTCCTTCAGGACATGCTCGGCCTTGAGGGTGCCGTCGCCGTTGTCCGTGATGGTGGTCTCGATGGTGTACTTGGCGTCACTGTAGGTGATGCCCTTGCTGGTGGTTCCGCCCTTGATCTCGCGCAGCGTGTAGGCGTGCTTGCCGGGCTTGTCGTATGCGACCTTGCCCATCGTGATCGCGCCGTCGGCAGCGTTAGTGCCGGTAGCGACAACCTTATCGCCCTCGACGAGCTCGAAGGAGAACTCGCCTTCCTTGAGCTCGCGGCCGGTCAGGACCTTGTTCGCGGTGATCTGGTCGGTGACGCTGAACTCGCCAGGATTCGGCTTGTAACTGTTGCTGAACTTCGCCTCGTCGGCGCCCTTCAGCTCATGCTTTGCCTTGAGCTCGCCCTTGCCGTTGTCGGTGACGGTGGTCTCGATGGTGTAGGTCTTGCCATCGTAGGTGATGCCGTTGCCGGCGTCGCCCGGGACCTCGCGCAGCGTGTAGGCGTGCTTGCCGGGCTCGTTGTAGATGATCTTGCTCATCGTGATCTCGCCGTCGGCGGCGTTAGTGCCGGTGGCGACGACCTTGGCGTCCTCGCCCTCGACGAGCTCGAAGGAGAACTCGCCTTCCTTGAGGTCGCGGCCGGTCAGGACCTTGGTCGCCGTGATCTGATCAGTAACACTGAAGCTCTTGGGCGTCACGTTATAGGCGTTCTCAAAGATCGCCTTCTCGACGTTCTGCAGCTTATGCTCCACGCTGAGGGTACCGTCGCCGTTGTCCTTGACGATGGTCACAATAGTGTACTCAGCGGTGCTGTAAGTAATGCCGTTTTCGGTGGCGCCGGCCTTGGTCTCGCGCAGCGTGTAGGTGTGCTCGCCAGCCGCGGTGTAGGTGACGGGGTCCATCACGATCTTGCCGTCGGCATTGTTGGTGCCGGTGGAGACCGCGCTATTGCCCTCGACGAGCTCGAAACGGAACTCGCCGGCCTTGAGGTCGCGCCCGGTCAGTGACTTGGTCGCCTTGATCAGGTCGGTGACGCTGGAGTCCTTGGAGCCAGGCCTGTAGGAGTTGGTGAACTTCGCCTCGTCGGCGCCCTTCAGCTTGTGCTCTACGCCAAGCGTGCCGTCGCCGTTGTCCTTGACGGCGGTCTCTATGGTGTAGGTCTTGCCGTCGTAAGTGATGCCGTTATTGGCGTCGCCCGGGACCTCGCGCAGCGTGTAGGTGTGCTTGCCGGCCTTGGTGTACTCAATGGTGCTCATCGTGATTTTGCCGTCGGCGGCATTCTTGCCGGTGGCGACGACCTCGGCGCCCTCGCCCTCGACGAGCTCGAAGGAGAACTCGTCGGCAGCAAGCTCGCGCCCGGTCAGGACCTTGGTCGCGGTGATCTGGTCGGTGACACGAGACTCGATAGGCGTCACGTTATAGGCATTGGTGAACGTAAATGCCGCATCGCCGTCCGGCTTGCGGGATACGCGCAGATTACCCTTGCTGTCATCGGTCACGGTGTAGGAAACCGTACGCGGAGGCTTGGCGTCGTTGGTCACGCCAGCGACCTCGCCGGACTCGGTCACGGTGTAGGTAAAGGTGTGCTCGCGCTTCTCGGGCTTCTCGCCCAGAGCCTTGTTAAGGTCGTCGAGCGTAAAGGTGATCTTGCCAAAGTCGACCTTGCCCTTGGCATCATTGGTCACGCTCGCGTTCGCGGGCATGGGTGCGCCCTCTTCACCGGTCACGGTAAAGGTGAACTTGCCGGCAATGTCAGCCGGGGTCAGGCCATTAGGAACCTGCAGATTCTTCTTGCCCACAAGCGATGCCTCGGCAGGCGCGGCAGTGTAGGTGTTCACGAACTCGTTGCCGGCATCGCCGTAGACAGCCGTCGCCGTCAGGGTACCATCGCCGTTGTCGACAACGGTTACACATGCGTCAATTGCCGACACGGTGGCGCTCACGCCCGCATGCAGCTTGCCGGTCTGCTCGGCAGCAATGTAATGAATGGTCCACGTCGGTTTGTCTGAGCTAGCATCAAGCGATGCCTTGCCTTCCTCGACCAGCTTGGCGAGCGACTTGGTCGTGTACGTCAGCGGACCGAACTCAACCTTGCCACCCTTGTTGGTTGCATTCAACAGAACCTCGTCGTGCCCCGCATAGCTCAGTGCAAACTTGAATTCGTCATCGGCCATCGGACGCCCTGAGAGCGTCTTGGTAGCCTCAAGAGTCAGCGGGGTTTCCGTCTTGGCGCTATAAGTGTTCTTGAACTCGCGCTCGCCCGAGATCTTTTCAACGTCAGCCTTAAGCCCACCCGTGGCCTCAACCGTCACGGTCACTTTGAACGTGGCAACGTTATCGCTGTAGGTGATGCCACCGGCGTCGCCCTTGACCTCGCGGACCTCATAGGTGTACTCGCCCGGCTTGTTGAAGGTGATCTCGCCGAAGTCAATGGCAGCCTTGCCCTTGCCGTCCGGGTCGGGTTTGTGCACGGTCGCGTCCGTGGATGCAGGCATCGGAGCGTCATTCTTGGGCGTCGCGGAGAGCTCAAACTTAAACTCATCCGTATCCGTCCAGTCGCGGCCCTCGAGCGCCTTGGTCAGGCCAAAGCTCGTCTTGGTATCCACCGTTGCCGGCGTCACGTTAAAGCTGATCTTGCCGTTGTTGCCCAGGTGAACGTCAACCTCCGTGGCGTCCGACTTGGCAGACGTGTTGTTCCACTTGGGATTGAGCACGTCGGCCGCGGTACCAGTAGGGTTGCCGCCCACGAGTTCCTTGGTGGTATGAAGTTCGTCAATAAAGGCTAGTCGCGCGGTTCCCTCACTAAACGACAGGTTGCCGCTCGCATCGCGCACGATTGCGCCCTCAAACTGCGCGGCATGTCCACCGGTAAACTCAATAATAGCTGTGCGGGGCTCGACCTTACTGTCTGTGCCTTTCGCCTCGAACTCATCCTTGTAGTAATAGATGCCCTCGGCAGCCAGCGAGCCCGTCGCAGGCGTTGTGCAGTTCTTATCCACATAAATGGGAGTCTGCTTCTGGAAATAGTAATAACGGTTGGAATCGGCGGGCTCAAAGTTCGCAATCGTATCGCCCAGCGTGCCGCCATTCCACTTGTTCGCGTAGAAGTTAACGGTCTTGGAGCCGTCCTCCGCGGTGATCGTATTGCTCTTGATGTAGTCCTTAAGCCCCACTACCTGCTCAGGCGTAAACAGATTATCGAGCGCGTCTTTCTTAACGCTCGAGGTGTAGTTCACCTGGATGAGCTCAGTATTGTCGACCGTAAGAACACCATCGGTGATCTTAAATTGGCGCAGCGGAATCAGCGACGCGGGAATCTTGACTGTTACGATATCGCCGGTCTGAGGCTTGCCCTCTTCGGCATGCTGAACGGTGATGACCAGGTTCGCGGCGGCACCAGTAAATGTATAGGTATCGACGTTGCCTTCGGTCTTCATTTTCAGATCGTCAAACGTCTCGCCGTTGTACACGACAGATGTAAAGTTGTCGACCTGCATAAAGTCACCCAGCTTATCGGTGAACGTAATGTAGCCGGACTCATGCTCGCCATAACCGCCATGGACCTCTGTCGGGTAACCAGCCTGGATAATGCTTCCCGAGATCTCTTCGAAGATCTTCTCGAGCTCGTCGGCGCTGGTTGCCGACTTGTAGTAATCGGAGTTTTCCGCACGTGTGCCATAGTCGATGACCCACTTTTCACGGTGGCCCTCATAAGTAATGCTTGACGAGGCGCTCGGATAGTTGCTCGACACAGCATGCATGAACTTATTCTCTCTGCTTGTGCCTTCAGCCGTGGGGACGGCACTGGGGTTTACGCCGCTAAAGATACCGATCGTATAAATGTCGGCACCTTTATCCTTGATCTTCTTGGCGGTGTTGACGGCGCTATTTGCCACCTCGTTCTCAAAGTCGCTGTAACTCGTAGGCGAGCCATCGGTGAAGAAGACGACGATCTTCTTGGCGTCGGCGCGACCAAGCGAAAATTGCTCATCAGCCAGCTCCAAGCCATAGTCGGCGCGCGTGGAACCGTCAGGACTGATAGAGTTGACCGTGCTCTTTAGGCTCTCCGCACCTTTGTCCTTGCAGGGCGTCAGATTCTTCATGGTCTGCGAATAGTTGCAGGTGGGTCCCCACCAACCATCGCGATATGTTTTGTTGCCAACCTCAGTAGTCTTATCGCCTGCAAACTTAACGATGGCAACCTGATGCTGTTTGGATTCATCTGTGATGCTTTGGTTTTGCGTGGCGATGGTGTCAATAAAGCGATTGGCGGCCGTCTTCAGCGCATCGATGCGCTTGGTGGAGCCTCCGTCGCCCATAGGATCACTCATCGAGCCAGAAGCATCCAACACCATCACAATATCGAGCGGTTTTCCGGAAATCGTCGTATCGGATGTCGAAGAGATGGCCGACAACGTGGTCAGGAAATCCGAATCTCCGTTCTCGACCGCCTTGACCGTCTTGTCGGTCCAGATTCGGCCGACGTTTTGAGTTGTTACTTCTTTGCCGTCATAGCCGCCGGCCCAGAACTTCCAGTGGTTGCTGGTGTCGGGGTCGACGACCGTCCCGGTCGCTGTCGGTCCGTCCATTCCTGTGCTGGACCTGGCGTTGGCCTCGGGCAGCATGGCAAATGCTGCAGCCGGCAACACCAGCACCACGGCCAGTATCACCGCCAAGAGACCCCTCGTGTACTTACTCATCGCGTCTCCCTTCTCGCGGTCTCAGACCTTGCAACAGCCTAAAGTTACGAAATGAGACACAATTTGGGCAGGTGACACATGTTCCAGATTCTGTTTTGGGCGTGAGACAAATGTCTCACCAAAGTTGAGACACGGCGTTTTCGCAGGAAAACGGGTGCGACTCGGAGCCATCAGGCAAAAATGATCCGCTTTCCTCCGTCCCCAAAGGGGGCAGTCGATGGCGCTCGCCACGAAACCGGCCCGTCTACTACGTTTGACCCGATACCCCTGACCATAGCCGCGTTTCATGAAAAACCGCGGGCAATTTACCTGCGGTTTTGTTTTTGCGTTGTTCGCCATGGTTGAGGGTAGCAGCCTAAACGTAGTAGATGGGCCCATTTCGTGGCAAACGGGTCACGTGGCAGCCCTCGCAAGGCCAAAATGACCCGTTTTCCTCCGTCCCCGGGAGATCAAGGGCTGTTACGGATATGGTGCCATTTCAAAACTATGCCGGATTACGGGGCTAAAGTCGGGACCCTCATCCATACCCTCATTTTTTGAAAAACGGCAGGCTATCTACCTGCGGTTTTGTTTTTGCGATTTTCGGTATGGCCGAGGGTCCGCTATTCAGCCCCGTAATCCGGCATAGTTTTGTTCGTGGCGGCCCAACCGCGCGTTTAAGTGCGGGGCCGGTGGGGCAAAATTGCCCCACCGGCCCCTATTCCAGTTCTATCCCAGCGTTACTCCGGCTTGGTTTCTACCGTGGGAGTCTTGTCCGCCGCGACTGGAGTGCGGGCAGCGTCCATAGTCAGGCAGTGTTTAGGACAGCTCTCGATGCACTCGCCGCACACCACGCAAGCGTACGGGTCGATCGACCAGGTACCGCCCTTGCGATCGACCGCGAGCGCGCCCGCCGGGCAGCGGCGCGCGCACATGCCGCAGCAGATGCACACGTCCATGTCGTTGACGATATGCCCGCGCAAGCGCTCGGGTGCCGTCAGCTTCTCCTGCGGATAGCGCACCGTGACCGGCTGCTTGACCATAGAACCTAAGGCCGTCTTGGCAAATGTCAGTAAACTCATGCCGCGCCTACCTTTCCGTGCAGCTAATGCAGGGGTCGATGGTCAGGATAATCATGGGCACGTTGGCAAGGAGCACGCCCTGCAGCGCATGTGTCAGACCCGCCAGGTTCTGCGACGTCGGCGTGCGCACGCGGAAGCGGTCCAGGTTCTTGGTGCCGTTACCGCGCACATAGTAATACGCCTCGCCGCGCGGCTGCTCAATCACAACCTCGCCGCGTGCGCCGTCGGCCGGTGTAAGCTTGGTGCGCCCGCCTATCCCGTCGTGCGGAATCTTGCCCACAAGCTCCTTAATGATGTCCATGGCCTGCGTGACCTCGGCACAGCGCACCTGGCAGCGGGCATAGCAATCGCCATCGGTAGCAACGATGGGCTCAAACGCAACCAGATCCGCATAGGCACCGTCGTCAAACATGCGCACGTCGTAATCCACGCCCGAGGCGCGCCCAAACGGGCCGACCATCGACAGATCCAGCGCATCTTTCTTGCTGATCACACCCACGCCATGCAAGCGCTCGCCGCAGCTGTCATCGTCCAAAAACGTATGCGCCAGGGCCTCGTAGTCGGGACGCATGGCATCGAGCGTCTGGACAATTCCGGCCAGCTCGGAGTCCTCGATATCGTGCTTAAGGCCGCCGATCTCGTTAATCGACAGAATCACGCGGCCACCGCACGTGCTCTCGAAGATCTTGAGAATCTGCTCGCGCAGGGTCCACGAACGATAGAACAGTGCCTCGAAGCCAAAGGCGTCGGCGAGCAGACCCAGCCACAACAGGTGCGAATGAATACGCGAAAGCTCGTGCAAAATGGTGCGGATATACTGCACGCGGCCGGGCACCTCGATGTCGAGCATGCGCTCGCAGGCGCTGGCATAACCGTAGCTGTGGCCCACGGCGCAGATGCCACAGATGCGCTCGGCGATGTAGCCAAACTGGTGCATGTCGCGCTTTTCGGTGAGCTTCTCGAGCCCGCGGTGCACAAAGCCGATCTGCGGAATTGCCTCGATGACGCGGTCGTCCTCGATTACCAGGTCCAGATGAAGCGGCTCGGGCAGCACCGGGTGCTGCGGGCCAAACGGAATAACGGAGCGATGTGCCATGGACCTTACGCCTCCTTTTTCTGCTTGTCGCGGGCGGCCTTGGCGGCAAGCGCCGCGCGGACCTTGGCCGCTTTCTCGGGATCCATGGCGGCGAGCTTTGCCTCCATCTCGGCAGCCTTGAGCGCGGCCTTCGCAGCAGTTTCATCGTGCTGAGCATCGGAGCCGGCAGCCGCAGCGGGCTGAGCGACGGCAGCGCCCGCAGCATCGCCAGCGCCCGCAGTGCCCTCCCCCGCAGCGGCCGTGGCAGTAGCAGCCTTCTCGGCCGCGGCCTTGCGCGCCTTGGCCTCGGCAGCGGCACGGACCTTCATGGCTTTCTCGCGCGCGGCCTTCACCTCGGGCGTGATAACGCTCATGGGCTCGGCAGTCGAGACCTGGTAGAAAAAGCCCTTAAAGTCAATCTGCATATCGGTAATGGCAAGACCAAACAGGTCGTGCGCTTCGTTTTCAAACGGGAATACTGCCGGATAGTACGAGCTGATGGACGGAATCTCCTGGTACTGATTAATTCCCTCAACCACCAGGTTCTCGATCGCATAGCTGCCGTCCTGCGCAATCTGCTCCTGAGCAGCACGGACGTTGATAAACGTATAGACCAGGCGATACGATCCGTCGTCCACACAGCGCTCGGCGTGCATTTGCACAAAGCGCGCGCCGACGCCCTTGAGCGCCTGCACATGCGGCAGGAGCTCGTCGAGCCCGACGGTGGTATAGATAGCCTTTTGCATTACTCGGCCTCCTTTGCAGCGACGGGCGTCTCAGCAGGTGCGTCACCAGCGGCAGGCGCTGCGGGTTTCTCGGCAGGCGCGTCACCGGCACCGTCAGCCCCGGCCCCAGCTGCAGCCACGAACCCGTCCTCGCCCAACTCAACGCCGCCATCCCAGGTAGCAGCGCCGCCCACGGTAAGCGGGTCACCGCCGGCGCGCATCACGGCCTCCTTCTGATCAAGGATGCCGCACGCCTCCACGATGGCATCGATCACGGTCTCGGGACGAATGGCGCACCCGGGCGCATACACGTCCACGGGAATCGCGCGGTCCACGCCGCCGATCACGTTATAGGCATCGCGGAATACGCCGCCCGAACACGCGCAAATGCCGCACGCCACCACGCACTTGGGCTCGAGCATCTGGCTGTAGATCTGGCGCACGACGGGCAGGTTCTGGGCATTGACCGACCCCGTCACCAAAAAGATGTCCGCATGCTTGGGGTTGCCGGTGTTGACCACGCCAAAGCGCTCCGCATCGAACAGCGGCGTGAGCGAGGCCAGCACCTCGATATCGCATCCGTTGCAGCTCGAGCCGTCGTAATGAATGACCCACGGCGAGCGCGACATTTTATGATCCATGGATGCCGCCTCCTAAATAAACACGTCAACGAGGATGGGCATAAGGTTGAGCAGGCCAAACACCAGCGCCACGCCCCATCCGAGCCTAAAGCAGCTGCGCCAGGTGCTGCGTGCGAAGGTGTTGTCGATCAGGACCTCGACAAAATACGTCGCGGCCATCACGACCAGGGCTACAACCCAGCTCACGGGGTTGTCCCAAACAAAGAACATGCCCACCCACATCAAAAACAGCACGGTCTCGCACCAGTGCATAAGGGTCATCTTGGCCAGCGTGCCGCCGCTCATCTCGGTGGCGACGCCCTGGACGATCTCCTGATGCGCGTGATGCGAGTACGAAAGGTCAAACGGCGACTTGCGCAGCTTGATGGTAAGCACCGCGAGCAGCGCCAGGAAAATGGGCGCGCTGTACACGATGATGGGGGCCGACTGCCCCGTCACGGCGATGGAATCAAAGCTGTCGGTGGCAAGGTACAGGCCCACGCTCATCAGCAAAACGGCGGGCTCGTAACTCATAACCTGCAGTAACTCACGATCGGCGCCAACCTGGGCAAACGGGCTTTGCGTCGAGGCGGACGCCAACACCACAAAGATCGCGGCGAGCGTCACCATAAAAGCGCACAGTAGCGTGTTAGAACCCGACACAAAGATGCCGCCGCCCACGACGGTAAAGATGAGCGCGCACGCCATATAGGTATCGTCCATGGTGTTTACGCTGGCAGGGGCTTTGCGCAGCAGCTTGGCAACGTCGTAGAAAGGCTGGAGCAGGCGCGGGCCCACGCGGCCCTGCATACGGGCCGAAAGTTTGCGGTCAACGCCGTCGATCAGGCCACCAACCAAAGGCGCCAGCAGGGCAAACACCACGGTACCAATAAATATGCCCACGACGCCCGAGCCTTCAAAATACTTGCCGCGCAGCACCGAGGGCGCACTCATGGCAAGCCGCTCGGGCCCAATCCACGCGCAACACAGCAGCGCAAACAAGATAATACTGCAGCACACGACGCTACCCGCGGGACCAATACGCTTCTCGCCAAGGGCGTCCTCCGAGTACCAATTGCGCTTTTCAGCCTTTACCTCGTGTCCCATCGAGCCGCGGAAATGGCGATATTTATCGGTTCCCACGCCCGAAAGGTACACGTTGACGTGCGGCTTATTGCTCACGCGGAATGAAGTCAGCAGCACCACAGCGATAAACGCCACGATAACCACCATCAGATACATGGCGTCCTTGCCGATAACGTACGGCACGCGGCCAAACACCATGGCCAAGTAAGGCGACACCAGACCGCTCGAGATAACCGGGAACGCCACGCAGCACAGAATCAGCAGCGCGGCGATGGTGTTGAGGGCCATCCATTCGGTCTTATGAACATTGACCTCAACGTTTTGAGCCGTGGGGTCGACGCCCGAAAGCTTGGCAAGCCACTTGCCCCAGAAGTAAAACGTCGCGGCCGAGCCAAAGGCCAGAACCATGATCATGAGCACGTTGCCGGTCTGGGCAAACGCCACCAGGGCGCCCCACTTGGACACGAGCATGCCAAACGGCGCCACAAACATGCCCATGATGCCCAGCATCATCAGGCGCGTCAGGTGCGGCATGCGGCTGAACATACCGTCCATGTCCTCGATATTGCGGCTGCCGATATGATGCTCGGCCGTGCCCACGCACAGGAACAGCAACGACTTTGCCACCGTGTGGAACAGGATCAGGAAGATGGCCGCCCATACGGCCTCGGGCGCGCCGACACCCAAGCAGGCACTGATAAGGCCCAAGTTGGAAATGGTGGAGTACGCGAGCACACGCTTGGCGTTGCTCTGCGAGATGGCCATGAGGGCAGCGAGCAAAAACGTGATGGCACCCACACTCGTGACCATAAAGCCGGTCACGGGATAGATGGCATAGAGCGGGCTCAGCTTGACCATCAGGAACACGCCGGCTTTGACCATGGTTGACGAGTGCAGCAGGGCGCTCGTGGGCGTGGGGGCAACCATGGCGCCCAGCAGCCAAGTGTGGAACGGCATCTGTGCGGCCTTGGTAAGGGCGGCGAGCGATAGCAGGACGACCGGCATCACCAGCAGTGCGGACTGCGCGGTACCGGCGCCGGAAAGCTCGATCATGCCCGAGATGGTCAGCGGCATGCCGTTGACGTGCAGAAACATAAGGCCCGCCAAAAACGCGATGCCGCCCAGCATGTTGAGGATGATCTGGGTGAAGGCGTTTTTGATGGCCTCGGGCGTGCGCGTGTAGCCAATCATGAGGAACGAGCACACGGTGGTGATTTCCCAGCCGCAGAACAGCCACTCAAGGTTGTCGCTCGTCACGATGACGAACATGGCCGAGAGGAACAGGAACATGAGCGCCAGGAACTGCGGGCGACGGTCGGGCGCGGTCTGCCCGCGCAGCGCGGCCTCGTGCTCGTCATGGGCCTGGAAGTCCTTCATGTAGCCCAGGGCATACACGCAGATAAGGCTGCCGACAATGCCAACGGCGAGCACCATGATCACACTCATGTAGTCCAGGTAGAGCGGGGTTGCGGTGACGGCTTCGGTCGCGGGCAGCGTCATGGCTGCAAAGGCGAGCGAGCCCACCAGTTGGACTATGCCGAGCACCGTGGTGAGCGCGTTCCTATATTTGTACGCGTTGTATAGGATGACGGCGCACAGGATGACGTCGATGACGGAGCTGATGATCGAGAGCACATGCGAGGTACCGGGGGCAACCTCAAAGCTCTGCGGACCCGTGCCAAAAAACATGACGGCGACTACAACCGTCACCGCCATAATAATGTCGGAACCTATGAGCCCCACCGCATCGCGGGCGCGGTCACCGCGCGCGAGCAGCATGCTCAGCGCCGGTACCAGCGGAAACAGGGTAAGGAAATACAGTAGCGTCATACCATCACTCCCCCATGCAAAAACGCTGCAATTGTTTAACGTTATAGCTCAATTGAGGAGCAGCGGCGGCAGGTTTTCGGTCAACTGGGGAGTTTTAGGCGTACGGGGTAAGGGCACGTCCGCTTTGGAGCAGTGGGGCGACGCTCCCCTATCGCAGCGACAGGCGCGCGGGCCACTGCGTGCGGTTTATTGGCCACTTTGGAGGATGTCCCGACAGGCTCGCGCCGGTCCAAAAAGTTGGCGCGGCAAGAAAAATGCGCCCCTATGGGCGCACCATCCCGTTTGCTATTCCGCCTTTTTAACGCGCGGCTTGCGACCGCGCGGCTTATCGACCAGTGCGGCCTCACCGCTCTCGCGGTACTGACGGCACCAAGCCTTGACCGAAGACTCGCTGGGAATCTTGTGCTTGATCATGGCCTCGCGAACCGTCAAGCCGTTTTCCAGACGGTCCTTAACCACAGCGAGCTTTACGTCGTACGAGTAGGTGTGATGATGCGAACCGGCATTGAGAACGGCGTCGGCACCGCCCACGGCATACGCGCGGGCCCACTGACGAGCCGTGGCCTGGGGAATGCCAAGCTCCGCGGCGAGGGCGCGATGACCGACCCCCTCTTGGAGGATCTCGACGGCGCGCTGCCTAACCTCGGGCGCATGCGTGCGAGTCCTAGTTGCTTCCGACATACCTGCCACTTCTTAGCCTTAACCGTTAATCTGCTTTCTTACGTGCAAGTTAGATAGTAGCATTTTACTGTTTGCTCAAAGCAGTTAATTAAAATAGACGCGGCGTTATCTGGGCATTTGGCACCAAATTACGACATTTCTTTATCGATTATTTACGCTGGTAGCTGACTCGCAGCTAATCGTCATTCGCTTGTCAACAAAATTGGCATCTCTTTATGTCCTTTGATATAGAGGATATAGTTATTAACCCCTCCCCCAATAATTTTGAGTGATCTGCGAGGCAGTAGACGTCCTCACTCCTCATGGTTACCGCGCATTGCCATCCACCGGAGCAAAACAAAAAGGGCGGGACCTGCTGCGCTTGCAGGCCCCGCACCGGTTGACACCCGACGGGGCACAGCCGGGCGAGACGGATCCGTGCTACCGCCCCGCCTGGCCGCGATGTTCAACTACAGCTCGTTGGCCGCGTGATACGCCGTGCGAATGGCGCTCGCAATGTCGGCGGTGCGCTCACCCGAGCAGTCGCCCACGCAGGTCACGGGCACCGTCACGCCATCCAGGTCAAACGCGTTGGCCTTGGAGCCCACGGCCATCACCACGTAATCGCAGGCGATCTTCACCGGCTCCTCGGCGCCGTCCTCGGTGGTGCGGACAGCCTCCACGCCCTCGTCGGTAATGGCGGTCAGGCGGGTCTTCACGTGCTGCTCAACGCCATGCTCGGCAAAGTCGCTCATGATCAGCGGCAGAATGGTCTCGGACTCG
The DNA here is from genome assembly GCA_019419505.1 of Collinsella sp. GTDB lineage: Bacteria > Actinomycetota > Coriobacteriia > Coriobacteriales > Coriobacteriaceae > Collinsella. The sequence continues at coordinate 50,109 of DXZS01000003.1, forward strand.
CCCGCGGCAATCTTGTCGAGCATCTCGACGATCGCCACCTCGCAGCCGTGCTGCAGCAGGTACTCGGCAGTCTCGGTGCCCACCAGGCCACCACCAATGACAGCGACGCGGCCCGTAAGCTCCACCTTGCCGGCCAGCACGTCCCAGCTCGAGACAACCTTCTCCGAGTCGGCGCCCGGAACGGGGATGACCACGTCGCGTGCGCCCACGGCCACAATCGCAGCGTCGGCGGCGTTGAGGTCCTCAGCGGTAGCGGCATGGTTGAGCTCAACCTTCACGCCCAGGCCGGGCAGAATCTTCTCGTAGTACTCGACCGAGCGCATGATCTCGTCCTTGCGCGGAGGCGCGGCTGCCAGCACAATCTGGCCGCCCAGATGATCGCTCGCCTCGTAGACGGTCACGTCGTAGCCGCGCTTGGCCGCCACGCGCGCGGCCTCCAAGCCGGCAATACCGCCGCCCACCACGGCAATCTTCTTGTCGCCCTCGCCCGGCTTAATGGCGATGGTCGCCTCGTCGCCGTTCTCGGCATTGAGCACGCACGAGATGTACTGGCGGTTTTGGATCGCGTCGACGCAACCCTTGTTGCAGTTGAGGCACTCGCGGATGGGCTCGCCCGTGGCGGCCTTGAGCGCAATATCGGGATCGCACATGAGCGAGCGGCCGTACGCGACGATGTCGGCGGCGCCGTCTTCCAGGATCTTCTCGCCCGCCTCGACCGAGACAACGCGGCCGACGGTTGCCACCGGCACGGAGACCAGGGCCTTGACGCGCTCTGCCACGGGCAGCGTCCAGTTGTAGGGCATGGCGCCCATGGGCGGAATGGTGTCGCCCATGTTGCCGGTGTGGTTTGCCTGCGCCACCTGGATCATATCGATGCCCGCACCCTCGAGCAGCTTGGCAAACTCGCAGGCCTCGTCGGGCTGCAGGCCGCCCTTGCCGCGCGGCGTGCCGTCGGGGTTCTCCATGATCACGGGGAGCTTGTACTCCACCATCAGCTGCGGTGCGGCTTCCTTAATGGCGGCGACGACCTCCAGCGCATAACGGACGCGGTTCTCGAACGAGCCACCGTACTCGTCCGTGCGCTTGTTGAGGATGGCGGAGCACAGCGAACCCACCAGACGGTCGCCGTGGACCTCGATGGCGTCGATGCCAGCCTGCTGCGCGCGGGCGGCCGAGGCGGCGATAGCCTCCTTGATCTGGGTGAGCTGCTCCACGGTGGCCTCGTTCACAAAGTGCTGCATGTCGTGGTGCAGCTTGGCGTAGGCCTGATTGCGGATCTCGTTGGACTCGGCCATCTTGGCGGCGAAGGTCTCCTCGTCGCCGGCGGCCTTGGCCTCCTGCGCAGCTTTCGCAGCGGCCATGGAGCCCATGACCATGCGGCCGACGCCGGGGACGTCGTACTCGGGGTGGAACAGCTGCAGGGCGATCTTGGCGCCGTGCTTGTGGACGGCGTCGGCCAGCGCCTTAAACGTGGGGATCTGAGCGTCGGTCGCCAGCTTGGGCGTGGGGCTCGCGGTCATGACGGGAGCGACGTCGCCGATGACGATGTAGCTCACGCCGCCACGGGCCAGGCGCTCGTAAAAAGCCAGGCTGCGCTCGCCGATGGAACCGTCGCGCTCCTCGTAGCCGGTGGTCAGCGGCGGAAACATAATGCGATTCTTGAGCTCAAGGGGGCCAACCGTAATGGGCTGGAGCAGCTTGGATGCAGGTGCGGTCATGGACATTCCTCTCTTGTAGGCGCGGCGGCGATGATGCCGCGTAGTTGTCTAAAGGATATGGCATGAGGGTTCAGCGGCACAACGGAAATCGGCGAATATCAGGTGGCGGCAGGCGGATGGGGCGAGGCGACCCGTCGGTTTGTCTCAATCTGTAACAGTTACTCAGCAAAATCGGGGTCTATCTGTTACAGATCGAGACAAACGGAAGCGTTCCGTCGGAAAATCTCGATCTGTAACAACTACAGACCAAAAACGACCCTAGATGTTACAAATCGAGACGAACAAGCTCGGTCTGACCAAACATCTCAATCTGTAACATCTAGACCGACTTTTGCCCCTTTACTGTTACAGATCGAGACAAACCAATCTAGCCTGCCGAAAGATCTAGATCTGTAACAGTTACTCGGCAAAATGGGCCCCAGATGTTACAAATCGAGACAAACGGGACCCGCCTGCAAGAAAATCTCAATCTGTAACAACAACTCGGCAAAATCCGTCCCTCGTGTTACAGATTTAGACAAACGGAGACCGTCCTGCCGAAAGATCTCAATCTGTAACACCTAGCCGCCCAAATCGGGTCCACCTGTTGCAGATCGAGATTATGTTTGAGAGGCTGGAAATTGGACTGAGAAAACAGTCCCGGAATAACAAAAAAGCTCGCCGGCCAGGCCGACGAGCTGCAAGTTCTTGGTCGCGGGGGCAGGATTTGAACCTACGACCTCCGGGTTATGAGCCCGGCGAGCTACCAGACTGCTCCACCCCGCAATGTCTGGGCGCCTCATGTGCGCGAGAAAGAATATTACGCGGGAGTTCGGTAAGCGGCAAGGAAAATCTCGTAGAGCATAATTCCTTCATATTTAAACCCCTCAGCCCATATCACCGTAAGCGAATCGCAGCCGAGCGCCGTCGACGTCACGTATACAATGGTGCGCGTCCTTTTACGCCGACACCGGGAGTAGACATGCTGCTCGCTATCGATATGGGAAACACGCAGACGGCCATGGGCCTGTTTGACGGAAACGAGCTGGTGCAGTCGTGGCGCATGCCCACCGACCGCTCCTATACCGCCGACGAAATCCACGTGCGCCTGATGGGTTTCTTTAAGATGTACGGCCTTTCGCTCGACGCGGTCGACGCGATCGCCTTTGCTGGCGTGGTGCCGCAGCTCTCGCGCGAGTGGCACGCCGTGGCCGACCGCATTGCCGCGGACGCCATCGTCATCGGACCGCAGACGGCCGCGGTGACCAAGCTGCGCGCGACGCGTCCCCAGGCCGTAGGCGCCGACCGCGTCGCCAACGCCGTTGCGGCCGAGACTTTCTACGGCGCGCCGGCAATCGTGGTGGACTTTGGCACCGCGACCAATATCGACGTCATCGATGAGGACGGTTATTACATTGGCGGAGCGATCGCGCCGGGCATCCGCATCTCCATGGATGCGCTCGCCGCCCGAGCCGCCAAGCTCGCCAGCGTTCCGCTCGAGGCGCCCGAGCACGCCATCGGCCGCGATACCGAGGAGTGCATCAAGGTCGGCGCCGTGGTGGGCGCTGCCGCCATGGCCGAGGGCCTGGTCGAGCGCATGAAGCGCGAGCTGGGCCGCGAGGATGCCACCGTTATCGCCACGGGCGGTCTCGCCGGCATCGTCGCCGATTCGACCGATGCCTTCGACGTGGTCGACGGGCAGCTCACCATTAAGGGCATCTGCGAAATCTATCGCCGCATGCAGAAGCTGGGGTAGGACAGGGGCTTAAGTCGAGCGCAAGCGGCGAACTAGGCAACGCATCGGTCCTATTCCTCAAAATCGAAAAATATTCAGTTTTGAGGAATAGGGCTTTCTGCTAGGCCTCGTCGCACAGCCACCTCGCCAGGTCCACGATCTGCACCCCATTACGGTCCGTGGCTTCGTGATGCGTGCGGGCGAGAATCATCTTGGGATACGCGTCGGCAATGCTCAAGAGCGGCGAGATCTCCCGCTCAAACGTCTTATCCGAGCTAATGTCATCGCTCACCTGAATGTAGAGTTTCTCGCTCCGCTTGATTGCTACAAAGTCTATTTCCTTTTTATAGAGCACGCCGACGTATACCTCGTATCCGCGACGCAGCAGCTCGATTGCCACCATGTTCTCGTATACGCGTCCCCAATCCATATCACGTGTACCGAGCAGTGCGTATTTGAACGCGTGGTCTGCCAGGTAATACTTCTCGCCGCTCTTAAGGTATTTCTTGCCGCGAATGTCATATCGACGAACTTTATAGAAGGCAAACGCATCGCACAGGTACCCCATGTACGCACCGACCGTCTTGTTCGTTATCTTGAGCCCATCCGCATTCAAAACGTCCGTAATGTTGCGCGCCGACGTAATGTTGGAGACGTTGTCCATCATGTAGTCGGCAATACGCAGCAGCGCCGATTCGTTTCTCACGTTATGCCGCTGCACGATATCCCTCACGATGAGCGTTTTGAAGACATTGGAGAGATATTGATAGCGCTGCTCCTGCAGTGGATAAGGGTAAGAGCCGGACATGCCCCCGGTTCTCGCGTACTCATCGAAGTCGCGATCGACCTCACCCTCGTCGCCATAGAAGCGATACTCCTCAAACGAGAATGGGAAAACCTCGATCTCAAACGTGCGCCCCGTAAAGAGCGTCGACAGATCGCTCGACAGCAAAAAAGCGTTCGATCCGGTAATGAAAATGTCGTACTGCTCGGATGCATGGAGGCTGTTGATCGCACGTTCAAAGCCGTCGCACATCTGAACCTCGTCGATAAGCAGGAAGTTTTGCTTGTCGGACACTCGATGCTCTTTTACATAGGCGAGCAGGGCATGATATTCGAGTAGGTCCTCGAACTCATCGAGGTTGTAGTTGATATGGATGACATTCGAATCGGGCAGGGTGGTCTCCACGTAATCGCGGAGGGCCTCGAGCAATTTTGACTTACCGCTACGGCGAATGCCCGTTATGACCTTGATGTCCGGCACGCCAATAAGGCTCGTCAACGTGTCCATATATGACGTTCTATTGATGAGTTTCATTGGCGCCTCCCTGCGGTCTTTTATCGCTATTCCTCAAAAACGAAAATTTTTCAGTTTTGAGGAATAGGCTCTGCAACGAATATACCTCGCTAAAGGCCGAGCTGGCTTAATTCTATTCCTCAAAATCGAAAAATTTTCTATTTTGAGGAATAGAACCGCGATGCCGCCCTGTAATCGCGCAAAGACCCTCCCCGGCACAGGCCGAGGAGGGTCTTGTTGTCATTGTTGTCTTTGGACGCGAACGCCGCGCGCTACAGACCGCGAATGCGCACGGCCTCAGGCGGAAACTCCTGCTCGCCGGCGTCGGTCTTGATGGTCGCGCGGCCCCAGATGTCCAGGCCCGCAAACACGCCGACTGCGAGCGGCAAGCCGTTGGGCGACACCGCCGCAACCTGGCGACCCAGCAGCGGCACCATGTCGAAGTACTCGCCCAGCACCGGAGCCAGCGGGCCGGCGGCGCCCTGCGGCGTGTTGGCAACAACCGCCCAAGCGTCCACGCGGGTCAGCACGGCGGCGGACAGCGCCTCGACCAGCGCCTCATCGGCCATATCCACGCCAAGCTCGCTCAGCGCCGCGCGCTCAATATCCACCGTCACGGCACCAAACATGCCCGCGGCACCGGCGCCACCGCTCACGGCGACACGCGCGAACGACGTCTCGAACGCGGGCGCGCCGTACACGATGTTGCTCGGCCACTCAATGCCCACCTTGCCGGCAAGGCCCAGCCCCGGCGTCGAAGCCGTGCCCACCAGCGCGTCCATCATGCCCATCGCCGCCACAAACGGCAGGCCGTGGAAGGCATGCATATTCACGTCCGGCCGCGCAACCAGCGAAAACGTCAACGACGCCTCGCCCGCGCTCCAAGCGCACCAACCCGCAGACGCACCCTCGCGGCCCGCGTCGCGCGCGGTGTCAAGCTCGGTGCCAGCGGCTACAGCATTCATCTCAATCATCTACATACGCCCCAATTCGCCCACGATATGGCCCACGCGGTCCTCGGGTTCCTTGACCTCAACTCCGTTGAAGCGGAAGAACCGCGCCGGATCGTGCATTAGGTCCTCGAGCGGCACCAGCACAAAGTCGCGCTCGCCAATCAGCGGATGCGGCAGGCGCAGCTTTTTGCCGCCGTGAGTCTCGCCATCCATCCACAGCAGGTCCAGGTCGATGGTGCGCGGGCCGTTGACCTTGGCCTTCTTGGAGCGGTCGCGACCCAGCTCGAGCTCGATCTTCTGCAGCTCGTCGAGCAGCACCAACGGCGCCAGCTCAGTCTTGATCTCGATAACGGCGTTGGCAAACGCGTCCTGGCGCGTCTCGTAGGCCGGCTCGCTCTCGTAGATGCGCGAGCAGTTGGACACGCAGGTGAGAGGTATCTCGGCGATCATGTCGCGCGCGGCGCGGATGTTGTCGCAGCGATGCCCCAGGTTGGAGCCCACGGCCACAAACGCGCGACGCGGCTGCGGCTTGGCGACAGCCCAGTAACCGTTCAGGAACTGCGCGAAGCCGGTGACGTCGTGCACGCGCACGATGTTGGCACCGGCCTGGATGGCGCCCAGGCACACGCCAAACGTGGCGGCATCGCGCGCGGACGCCTCGGTCACGCCCGAAACGGCGCCCACAAAACGCTTGCGCGACACAGCGCACATGAGCGGATAACCCAGCGACGCCATCTTGGCGGTCTCGCGCTGGATGACGATATCCTCGTTGGCCGTCTTGCCAAAACCCGGGCCGGGATCGATGCAGATGCGGTCGCGCGACACGCCAGCATGGATGAGCGTGCGGGCCTGGTCGGACAGGAAGCCCATGACGCGGCGCATGATGGGCGCCGAATCGGGCAGGGTAAAGCGACGGAGCTGAGAGGTGGGCACGTAGGCCTCCTCGCGGCGGGCGCTGCGGCGCATCATGGCCGCCAGGTGGTCGTTGGGCTCCGGCGCGGGCTCGGGAGTTGCGGCGGCCTCGGCAGCAGGTGCGGTCTGCTCGGTAGCCGGCGCCTCCTGCTTCTGCTCGTCCACGGGCGCGGGTGCGGGCTCGGGCGCGGGCTCCGGATCGCCAAACGGCAGCGAAGGCTGCACCACACCACCCGGAAGCTTGGCCTCCGTCTTGGGCTCGCCCAGCAGTTTGCCGCGACGGCGGCGAGCCGGCTTCTCGGCCTCACGCGCGGCCTCGGCAGCCGCCTCGCGCGCCTTCTCGGCAACAAACGCCGCTGCCGAGGTATCGAGCTGCACCGTTGCGTGCGTGCGGGTGGGCGCGGCGACCTCGCCGGCATGCATCACGATGACGCCGCAGGTGCTCGTCTTAACGAACTCAACCATCTTGGGATCGGTGAAGCCGGTCACGTCGTTGACGATCGAGGCGCCGCAGCGCACGGCAGCCTTGGCAACCGCCACGTGACGCGTGTCGATCGAGACGATGGCGCCCTCTTTGGCCAGCGCGCGCACCACGGGCAGCACGCGACGAGCCTCCTCGTCGGGGTTGACCGGGGTAAAGCCGGGGCGCGTGGACTCGCCGCCCACGTCGATGATGTCGGCGCCGGCATCGAGCATCGCCAGGCCGTACTCGATAGCGGCATCCGCATCGAAGTGCTCGCCGCCGTCGCTAAACGAATCGGGCGTCACGTTGAGGACGCCCATGATGCGCGGACGGTCAAAGCTGAGCTCGTACTTTCCGCACCGCCATGTCTTGCTATCGTTCGCCATGAACATCCTCCTAAAATGCCCGCGCCGCCGCGCCTGGGCGCTGGCGGCGGGGCCGCTTTGCAATCAGTCTTTCTATTGTATCCGCGCGCGCGGGCTAGAACGCAAACGCAGCCGCGATGTCGCAAGAAATCAGCAGGTCGGCATTTGTATCCTGATCGGTGGGCGCCAAATTGCAAATGGCCAGCGTATCGCCGGTAAAGTAGCGCGTAAGGCCCGCCGCCGGATACACCACGAGCGAGGTTCCGCCCACAATGAGGGCATCGGCCGCGGCGATGGCGGCAACGGCACCGGTAAGTACGCGCTCGTCGAGCGGCTCCTCGTAGAGCACCACATCGGGCTTGATGCGCCCGCCGCACGCAGGACACACGGGCACACCCGCGGCACCCTCGTGCTCGCGCGCGCAAATCCACTCGGCGCTATAGACCGCGCCGCACGACTGGCAAATGTTGCGGTGGACCGAACCGTGTAGCTCAAATACGTGCTTCGAGCCGGCCATCTGATGCAAGCCGTCGATGTTTTGCGTTACCACAGCGCTGAGCTTGCCGGCGCGCTCCAGCTCGGCCAGCTTAGCGTGGCAGCGATTAGGCTTGGCGCCAAGCGCGATCATCTTGGTGCGGTAGAAGTCGAAGAACTCGGCCGGATGTGCCTCGTAAAAGCTATGCGAGAGCATAGTCTCGGGCGGGTAGGCAAACTGCTGGTGATACAGGCCGTCCACGCTACGGAAATCGGGGATGCCGCTCGCCGTGGAAACACCGGCGCCGCCAAAGAACACCACACGCTTGTGGGTACTGAACAGCTCCGCCAGTGCGGCGGAGGCCTGCTTGGGGTCCGTTATCGCCTGCGTCATATGAGTCCTCCGTCCTTGTTGGTCGGGCAGCATCGGGCGACATCCCGGCATACGTCCTTTGAGTCAGCATGCGCGGAGCCCACCCCGCCCCTATTGCGCTAATCTTAAGCCTGCCAACCCCGTCGAAAGGACACCATGCCTCAGACTTACACCTTTGCCTCGTGGAACGTCAACGGCCTGCGCGCCGTGCTCAAAAAGGACCCGAGCTTTATCCAGATCGCGCAAGAACTCGACGTCGATATCCTGGCGCTGCAGGAGACCAAGCTGCAGGAGGGCCAGGTCGATATCGACCTGCCCGGCTATCACCAAACATGGAGCTACGCCGAGCGCAAAGGCTATTCGGGAACCGCAGTCTTTAGCCGCCAGGAACCGATACGCGTACTGCACGCCGACGCGCTGCTGCCCTACGCCGGCGAGGGCAAGGCTGCTGAGCTCGTTGCCCAAGCCGCAACCGAGGGCCGCGTCTGCGCGTTGGAATTCGCCAAGTTTTGGTTTGTCGATGTATACACGCCCAACGCCCAAAACGAGCTCGCGCGTATCGATGTGCGCATGGCATGGGACGATGCCTACCGCCGCTTTTTGAGCGCGCTTGAGCACGAGACCGGTAAACCCGTGGTGACCTGCGGCGACTTTAACGTAGCGCACGAGGAAATCGACCTTAAGAACCCCAAGTCCAACCGCGGCAACGCGGGCTTTTCGGACGAGGAACGCGGCAAGTTTACCGAGCTGCTCAACGCCGGGCTTACCGATACCTGGCGTGCGGCAAATCCCGACGTCGAGGGCGTCTACAGCTGGTGGAGCTACCGCTTTAATGCCCGTAAGAACAACGCAGGCTGGCGCATCGACTACTTCCTGGTAAGCGATGCAATCGCCGCCAACGTTCGCGACACCGGTATCCGTGGCGATATCTTCGGCAGCGACCACTGCCCCGTCACCCTCACGCTAGAGCTCTAGCCCCAAGTAATTTCCTGGGAGACAGAGGAAAACAGATCATGTGACCCCTCTCCCCCTATAAGTTGCGGTGGAATAGTTCCTGTTTGGGCAGCAAATAGCCAAAAACGAGAACTATTCCACCGCAAGTTCGTGAGGGAACGCGAAATGCCTTACAGCCCGTATTTCACGACGACACGGTTAATGCGACGGCACCAAGGCTTGTACAAGGCGGCCAAGAACACGCAGGTCGCGAGACCGTGTGTGATATCGAACGGCACTGCCGTGGCAAGACGCGCCATGGCACCCGCCCACGTGAGCGGTTGAACAAAACCGATAATGTCGTAGGCGTTGATCACAACGCCGTACAGCAAACCCGAAGCAAAGCCGTAGGTCAGCAGCGCCGGCATACGCACGGCGCCATCGGCGCGATCAAAAGCGCCGGCATGCGCCAGCGCACCGCCAACGTATCCCACGAGCCCCCAGGCATACATCTGCCACGGCGTCCACATGCCCTGCCCAAAAAAGAAATTGCTGGTCAGCGCCGCCAACGCACCGACCATAAAGCCGTTACGACGACCGAGTGTCGCCCCGGCGATAATGGCGATGGCACTCACGGGTTTAAAGTCGGGAATGGGTCCAAACAGGATGCGCCCCGCCGCCGCCAGCGCCGCCAGCACCAGCGTGGGCATAATCTGACGCAGGCCTGGACGCGATGCCTCATAGCCCGCAAAGAACAGCGCAAGCACCAACGCCACCACAACCAGCATGGCCAACGCTGTCTGCTCAACACCCGCCAGCAACGCGGCAGCCATCACCGCCGGCACCGCCAACAACAGCGGGATTTCCAGTTTTGCAAGCAAACGCGAGAAACGACAGTCCGTCATCCCATCACGCCCTATAGAACACGTTGTCGGCAAAGAAGTCGGCCGGGGACTCCATGCAGGCAATCTCGCCGTCAAACATCATGGCGACGTCGTCGGCTACCTGCTCGGCAAAGTCCAAATCGTGCGTAGCCATGATGACGGTGCCGCCAGCCTTCGCATGGTCACGCAGGGCGCGGGCGATGGTGCGGCGGCTGAACAGGTCTAGACCCTTGGTGGGCTCATCGAGCAATAGCAGTTCGGGGCCGATTAGCAGCAGTTTTGCCAATGCAAGCAGTTGACGCTGCCCGCCCGAAAGATCGTACGGATGGCGTCCATCCAGACCCGACAACCCCAAGCTCGCCGCACGCTCCCGCGCCAAGTTCTCGTCATATCCGCAGGTCGAGGCCCATTCCATCAGCTCATCGCGAACCGTCTCGGCAACCAGCAATGCTTTGGGATTCTGAGGCAGCAGCGCCGCCGAGGCCGCTCCGCGCACCATGCGGCCGCGCTGCAGCTTGGCGGTCTTCGCCAGCACCGAGAGTATCGTCGACTTACCGCATCCGTTGCCGCCCACGATCGCATGCACCGCACCGGCCGAAAACGCCACGTCGAGCCCGCGCAGCACCCAACCGCCCGCGCGATCGTAGCGAAACCAGCCTTCCGACAGGGTGGTAGCCGACCCGCCGTGCATTTTTTGGAGTATTCTGCTTCCATCCGTGCGCGGGAAGGCTTCCGAGCCATTCTCGAGCGACGTTTGCGCCACAAATTCGGACGATTTGTCCAATTCTGAACTTTTTTTCGCGCTCGATACGTCCCCGGGCGGCTCCAGAGAGCCCAAATTGTCCTCACGCCTGCTGAATACTCCGTTTTTTGCACATCGGATGGCACCCCACCCCAACATGTCATCGGAAAACAGCGATTCTCGGCGTCCCAAAGAAGCCATATCCGCCACCTCGCGCACGCGACCGTCCTCAATCCGGTACGCACGCGTCGCGTATTCGAGCATTGGGCGCGGCTGATGCGTCGCCACAACAACCGTGCAGCCCAGCTCGCGATTCACACGAAACAGCGCGTGCAGGAAATTCTTCTCAGCAACGGGATCGAGCTGAGACGTGGGCTCGTCGAGCAGCAGCACGCGCGGGCGTAATGCCAGCACAGCCGCCAGCGACAGCAGCTGTTTGCGTCCGCCCGAAAGCGTATCGGTGTCGCGGTGGAGCCAATCTTCCAGCCCAAAGAAATAGCTGGTCTCAGATACGCGACGGCGCATCTCATCACGCGCTAGCCCCAAGTTTTCCAGACCAAACGCCATCTCGTGCCACACGGTCTCGCACACGATCTGGTTCTCGGGGTCCTGAAACACATAACCCACGCGCTCCGCCGATGCCCGCACGTCCATGTCGGCAACGTTCTCGCCCAGCACGCGCGGCTCGCCGGAGAGCGTACCCGCCGGCGCGATCTCGGGCTTGAGCAGCGACAGCAGCGTCGACTTGCCCGAACCGGTACCGCCAACAAGCAGCGCAAATGCACCTTGGGGAACAGACCAGTCGAGCCCCTCGAGCACCGCAGCATCAGTATCGGGGTAGGCAAAGCTCAGGCTCCGCACCTCAATCGCCGGCATATCCGGGCCGCACGCCGCGCCCGACACCGGGCCCCTATCCAACCGAGCCATCAGCCAAACCTCTTCTCATCAATCGCGTGCAACGCGCAAGGCAGCACCATCCAGGCAGCGTACACGACATAGCCCGGCCACGGCGCCGGCACCGAGAGCTGCGGATAAAACGAATACTGCGTCGTCGCGGTCCACGCCACCGCCACCGCGGCAGCACCAAACAGCGCAAGCCCAACCAGCGCGGCAACGTCGCTGCGCCCCAGCCGATACCGCGCATACGTCGTACGACGCGTCGCGGCGCCCCACCCGCGCGAGCGCATCGCGTCCGCGCGCTCCAACGAATCTTCCATGCCCCAGCCCATCAATGCACTCGATGCCCGCAGGCGCGAGCGCACGGGGTCAGCCGGCGCGCGTCCCGGTACATCAATCGCATCCTGCACCGCCAGCACCGTGCGGCCGCGGCGCAAAAACTGTGGGATAAGCCGCATGCACATCGAGATCATGAGCGCGATCACCGGTGCGGCGTTACCCAAAAGCGCGAGCACCTTGTCGTATTCGAGCATCGACGCCGCGGCCTCAAACCACAGCACGCTCGCCACAAACAGCCCGCCCATGCACAGGCCGTATACCATGCTCTCCAGATACACCGCGCGCATGCCAATACGGAACAGCTCCGTCGAGCCCGAGGCACTAAACAGTGGATTGACCAGCGCGATAATCAAAATCACCGGCAGCTGCCAGCGAAGTGCGCCCAGCGTGCGGGCAGCCCCACGCGTCGCAAATCCATACGCCAACCCGCCCGCAAGTGACAGCGCAATCAGCACCGGTTGCATCGAGAACATGGTGAGCCCCAACGTCAGCACCATGTAGAGTGCCGGCACCGCCGGATGCGACATCGAGAATGCCGCGACGGGCTCGTTGCCCGATTCCTCTCGCATGATATCCACGGGCACCCTCATCCCCTCGCTCAAACGTCAACGCCGCAGCGCCTCCGCCATACACAACCAGCGCAAACGCCGCACCGCCGGCCCAAGCATCAGCTGCCGCAAACCAATCGTTACGCGCTCATCATATGCCTGCGGTATCATATTGCGCCGTGTATCGTTTCCAAACACACGTCTCTATAACGTAACAGGAGATCACATGGACGCAACCGCAATTATCCTCGCTGCCGGCGAGGGCACCCGCATGAAGTCGAACCACTGCAAGGTTTCGCACAAGATCCTGGGTAAGCCCATGGTCCAGTGGATCGTCGACGCTACCATCAAGGCCGGCTGCAGCCGCGTCGTGGTTGTCATCGGCAGCCACGCCGACGAGATGCGCGCCCTCATCGATGGCGCCTACGCCAACAGTGCCACCAAGGTCGAGTGCGTCGAGCAGACCGAGCGTCTGGGCACCGGTCACGCCGTGAAGGTCGCGCTCGAGGCCTGTGGCATCACGCAAGGCCCCGTCGTGGTGCTCAACGGCGACCTGCCGCTCATCACCGCCGACACCGTCGCCAAGTTCGCACAGACCGTCGCCACCGGCGAGCTCGCCTGCACCGTCATGACCATGACCCCGCCCGATCCTTTTGGCTACGGCCGCATCAAGCTGGGCGCCGATGGTCAGATCGAGCGCATCATCGAGCAGAAGGACTGCACGCCCGAGCAGGCCGCCGAGCTACTCGAGTGCAACGCCGGCTGCTACGCCTTCGACGGCGCGCAGCTCGCCGCCCACATTAACGAGATCGGCAACGACAACGCGCAGTCCGAGTACTACCTGCCCGACATGCTCGAAATCCTCAAGGGTCACGGCCAGGCAGTCTCCATCTTTCACTGCGACGACTACCGTGATGGCCTGGGCGTCAACAGCCGCATCCAGCTCGCGCAGCTCACTGCCATCGCTCGCGACCGCATCAACGAGCACTGGATGGCCGAGGGCGTCACCTTCATCGACCCCACGCAGGCCTGGATCGGCCCCGATGCCGTTATCGGCCGCGATACCGTCGTGTGGCCGCAGACGCACCTGATCGGCCACGTCACCGTGGGCGAGGAGTGCCAGCTCGGTCCCAACAGCCGCCTCACCGACACCACCGTCGGCAGCGGCTGCGTCATCGACGAGACCATCGCCATCGACGCCGTCATCGAGAACGGCGTCGACTGCGGCCCGCGCGCCTACCTGCGCCCGGGCACTCACATGCTCGACGGCTCCAAAGCCGGCACGCACGTGGAGATCAAGAAGTCCACGATCGGCGAGGGCTCCAAGGTGCCGCACCTGTCCTACATCGGCGACACCACCATGGGCCCCGGCGTCAACGTGGGCGCGGGCTCCATCACCTGCAACTACGACGGCGTCCACAAGCACAAGACCGTCATCGGCAAGGATGCCTTCATCGGCTCCGACACCATGATGGTCGCGCCCGCCCAGATCGGCGACGGTGCACTCGTGGCCGCCGGCTCCGTCATCACCGAGCCGGTCCCGGCCGACGCACTTGGTCTGGGCCGCGCCCGTCAGGTAAATATTGAGGGCTGGGCCGCCGATTACCGCCGCCGCCTGCACGAGGACGACGAGGTATAACGTTTTACCAAGCACAAAAGGAGCTGCTCCATGGGGGCGGCTCCTTTTTCTATCGTGACCTGCGCAACCGGATGAGTGGTCGGTTCGTGTCCGTTGACGGTAAAGACGTTATCAAGACCCGATAAGCCCCGTCGCGCGGTTACAATGCAAAAAGGCATCTATATGGCATTCGATGTATAAAGGAGAAGGGTAATGCCGATTAATGATCCCGAGAAGTCGGAGAATATGCGCAAGTCCATCCGCGTGTATTCCGGTTCCTCCAACCGTCCCCTCGCTCAGAAGATTGCTGAGTACCTTGGGGTCGAGCTTTCGGGCCTTACGCTAAAGCAGTTCGCCAACGGTGAGATTTACGCCCGCTACGACGAGACCGTCCGCGGCGCCGACGTCTTCCTGATTCAGTCCGTGGCCGGCGGCAACGTCAACGACATGCTCATGGAGCTGCTCATCGCCACCGACGCTGCCAAGCGCGCATCTGCCCGCTCCATCACCGCCGTCATCACCCACTACGGCTATGCCCGCCAGGACCGCAAGGCCGGCCCGCGCGAGCCCATCACCGCCCGCCTCGTCGCCAACCTGCTCGAGCGCGCCGGTGTCAACCGCATCATCACCCTCGACCTGCACCAGGGTCAGATCCAGGGCTTCTTCGATATCCCGGTTAACCACCTGTCCGCGCTGCCGCTGTTTGGCCAGTACTACAACGACATGCACTTCGACACCGACAACCTGGTTGTCGTCTCCCCCGATGTGGGCCGCGCCAAGGCCGCCAAGAAGCTGTCCGACATGCTCGGCTGCGACCTGGCCATCGCCCACAAGGGCCGTCCGCGCCACAACGCCGCCGAGGTCATGGGCATCATCGGTGACATCAAGGGCAAGACCTGCATCATCAACGACGACATGATCGACACCGCAGGCACCCTGTGCGCCAACGTCAAGGAGCTCAAGGCCATGGGCGCCGGCGACATCTACGTGTGCGCCACCCACGGCATCTTCTCCGGCCCGGCCATCGAGCGCCTGAACGACGCCCCCATCGTCGAGTGCGTCGTCACCGACGCCATCCCCGTCGAGGTCGGCGGCAAGATCAAGACTATCTCGGTCGCCGAGGAGTTCGCTCAGGCCATTTCCGCCGTTTACCACGAGGAGCCCGTCTCCACGCTCGTCGGCGGCGACTTCGCGCTGTAATCGCATCGTCCTTGCAACCCGGCGCTTCGCCGTCGGAACAGAAGAAACCCCCGCGCTCCCCCTTGCTTCGCAAAGGTCGCGCGGGGGTTTCTTCTGTTCCGACGGCTCGCTCTGCCGCGGCCGCGCTTTTGTCTGGTGGGATTTCGCTGAAACGAAGTCTCGCCTTCGGCGGGCGTGGTAGCCTTTGTCGTTGATTAAACTTTTATGTGTAACGGAAGGACAAATATGGCAGCTGCACAGCCGCTTAAGATTCGCATGGTTGCCGGACTTGGCAATCCGGGCGAGGAATATGCCGAGACCCGCCACAACGCCGGCTTTAAGGCGATCGATGAGCTGGCCCGTCAGGCCGGCGTCACGTACTGGAAAAACCAGGCCGGCGCCGAGGTCGCGCTCATCAATATCAACGATGCCGAGGAAGAGGGCGGCAAGCGCCAGATTGTGCTGGTCAAGCCGCAGTCATACATGAACACCTCGGGCGGCCCCATCTCCAAGCTCTGCCGCGAGTACAAAATCAAGGCCGAGGAGCTGCTCGTAATCCACGACGAGCTCGATATTCCCGCCGGCGATGTGCGTGTTAAGGTGGGCGGCGGCCACGCCGGCCACAACGGCCTGCGCTCCATCATCGACAAGATGGGCAGCCGCGACTTCAGCCGCATCCGCACCGGTATCGGCAACCCTCCCGGCAAGATGGCTGTCGCCGACTACGTGCTCAAGCAGCTGCGCGCCCGCGAGGCCGAGGACTTCCAGGACACCTGCGCCCGCGCCGCAGACGCCGCCGGCCTGGCAATCGTGCACGGCGTGATCTATGCCCGCGACCACGTCAACGGCTCCGCCTCCGCCAACGGCAAGCACTAAAACCTACCATTTAGGGACAGGTTTATTTCGGCAGGTTTTATCTGCGTAAACGCCGCAGTCGGCACATCGCAATAAACACGCTGCCACCATACATGCATAACGCCCCAAAGGGGGCCGGCCTCACCGATGCGCGAGGCCGGCCCCCTTTGCCGTTTTGCCTGATAAAACCTGCCAAAATAAACCTCTCCCCCTTTGGTAGGCCGAAGTGGATAAACCCTTTTCCCGACCGCCGAAGACACACGTAAGCGACATGTCCATGAGGGTATAATTTGCACCGTATGTCTGCACAACGCCTGTGCGCGTACGGTTTTATTCGGGCTACCGTCCATTTCCGTGGAGGCACGGTTCGGCGGCCCTAACAAGAGAGGGGTTCTATGTATAAGATCCTGGAGAAGACGCAGTTCTCGGAGAAGGTGTTCAAGTTCCGCATCGAGGCGCCTGCAATCGCCAAGCATGCGCACGCTGGACAGTTCCTCATGGTTCGCGCCAACGAGACGGGCGAACGTGTCCCGTTTACCCTGGCCGGCTGGAACGGTGACGAGGGCTGGGTCGAGTTCATCTTCATGGTGATCGGCAAGACCACCGAGATGCTTTCCACCTACGAGGCCGGCGAGTCGCTGCGCGACGTCGTGGGCCCGCTGGGCGTTCCCACCGAGATGGCTGAGGGCCCCTGCGCCGTCATTGGCGGCGGCGTCGGCCTGGCAATTGCCTTCCCGGTCGCCAAGCACCTGGTCGAGACCGGCCACGAGGTGCACGCCATCATGGGCGCCCGCACCAAGGACCTCCTGCTCATGGAGGACCAGTTCCGCGAGCTCCTCGACGAGGACCACATCCACATCACCACTGACGACGGCTCCTATGGCGAGCAGGGCGTTGTCACCGCTCCGCTGGAGCGCCTGCTGCAGGACAAGGCCGTGAGCCAGGTCTTCTGCGTCGGCCCCGTTCCGATGATGAAGTTCTCGACCCTCACCGCCCAGAAGTACGACACCCCCATCACCGCGTCGCTCAACCCCATCATGGTTGACGGCACCGGTATGTGCGGCTGCTGCCGCGTCGAGGTGGGCGGCGTGACCAAGTTCGCTTGCGTCGACGGCCCCGACTTCGATGCCACCCTGGTCGACTGGGATGACCTTCGTGCCCGCCAGGCCGCTTACCGTTCCGAAGAGGGCGCGTCCCTCAAGGCCTATGAGGAAAAGAGCTGCGCATGCCACTAGTTAACGGTCGTTTCGTTGCCGATATGAAGTCGCCCCGCACCCCCGATAACGAGGAGCCGGCTGCCGAGCGCGCCTGCGACTTCCGCCCCGTCGACAAGGGCTTCACCGAGGAGATGGCGCTGGCCGAGGCCGAGCGCTGTCTCAACTGCAAGAAGCCGTTCTGTGTTGAGGGCTGCCCCGTCAACATCAACATTCCCCGCTTTATCGAGCAGATCCGCGCGAAGGACTTTGGCGGCGCTCTCGATACCATCCGCGAGGACTCCATGCTTCCCGCCATCTGCGGTCGCGTCTGCCCGCAGGAGAACCAGTGCGAGGGCAAGTGCATCCGTGGTAAGAAGTCCGAGCCCGTGGCCATCGGCCAGCTCGAGCGCTTCCTGGGTGACCGCCCCGAGCTCGCCTCCACGCCCAAGATGGCCCCCAAGAACGGCAAGAAGGTCGCCGTCGTGGGCTCTGGCCCGTCCGGCATCACCTGCGCCGGCGAGCTCGCCCGTAACGGCTTTGACGTCACCGTCTTTGAGGCCTTCTTTACCGGCGGCGGCGTGCTGGTCTACGGCATCCCCGAGTTCCGTCTGCCCAAGGCGGTCGTCAAGCGCGAGATTGACGGCCTGGAGGACATGGGCGTCAAGTTTGAGTACAACTCCGTCGTGGGCAACATGGCCACGGCCGAGGAGCTGTTCGAGCAGGGCTTCGACGCCATCTACGTGGCGACCGGCGCTGGCCTGCCCAAGTTCCTCAACGTCCCCGGCGAGAACCTGCCCAACGTCTTCTTCGCCAACGAGTACCTCACCCGCGTGAACCTGATGAAGGCCAACAAGTTCCCCGAGTACGACACCCCCACCAAGCACGGCAAGAACGTCGTCGTCTTTGGTGGCGGCAACGTGGCTATGGACGCCGTCCGTACCGCCAAGCGCCTGGGCGCCGAGCACGCCATCATCGCCTACCGTCGTACCGAGGACGAGATGCCCTGCCGTCGCGCCGAGCTGCACCATGCTAAGGCCGAGGGCGTCGAGGTTCTGCCGCTCGTCTCCCCGCTCGAGTTTGTCGCTGGCGAGGACGGCTCCGTGTGCGCCGTCAAGGTCCAGAAGATGGAGCTCGGCGAGCCCGACGAGTCCGGCCGCCGTCGCCCGGTGCCCATCGAGGGCGCCATCGAGGAGATTCCCTGCGACGTCGCGATCTCGGCTATCGGCACCAACGCCAACCCCTTCGCAAAGAAGATCGGCGGCAAGATGGAGCTCAACAAGTGGGGCTACATCGTTGCCGACGAGGAGACCGGCCAGACCACCGATCCCCGCATCTGGGCCGGCGGCGACATCGTCACCGGTGCCGCTACGGTCATTCTGGCGATGGGCGCCGGCAAGAAGGCCGCCGCTTCCATCACCAAGAGCCTGCTGGGCGAGTAATCACCTGCAGTGCTAGCCATCAAACGGCAAAGTCCCCGTCGAGCACACGCCCGGCGGGGACTTTTTTATGCCGGCCGCCCAAACCACCACGATGGGGCAGGCACCTTTGTGGTGGTTTGGGACTTGCCCGGTCGTTTTGTCTCAATCTGTAACAGCTGGAGTCCGTTGAGCCCTGCAGTTGTTACAGATTGAGATATTGTGCCGGCCGGCCACGCTGCATCTCAATCTGTAACAGTTAGAGACCAAATATGCCGCCTGGTGTTACAGATCAAGACGTTGGGCTGACGGCCGAACGGTTCATCTCAATCTGTAACAGTTAGAGCCATTTTCGCTGGCTTGGTGTTACAGATCGAGACTATGCAAAAGCCGAGGATAGGCACTGCCGCCAAGGCCTTCCCCTCAGCCTAAAACAAAAACCACCACAAAGGTGCCTGTCCCCTTTGTGGTGGTTTTGGTCGGCTAGCCTTCGAGCTGCGCCACTTTATAGCGGTAGGCTGCGGCGATGACGTCTTTACAGCCCTCGCGGCCCAACTTGGCGCGGTTGACGACGATGTCCTTGCCGCTCGTCATCTTCCACTTTCCGGCGCTGTAGCGCTTGTAGAACGCCTCGCGCGCCTTCTGCTGCTGCTTGACCAGCTTGGCGCCCTTCTTTTTGTTAAGGCCGCGCTTCTTGCGCACGATCTCGACGCGGTCCTCAAAGGGTGCGGTCACCAACACGGCAATGTGGTTGGGGTTGTTGTGAAGCAGATAATCGGACAGGCGGCCTTCGATAATGCAACTCTCGGTCTCGCCCAGGTCCAAAATCACCTGGCTCATCTTTTGGAACAACTTGTCCGAGTACGAGCGCGCGTCGTAGCGGTCGGGCAGAAACGCCATGTTCTCCACAGCCAGACGCTCGTCGTAGGCGGCCATCTTATCGAGCGACTCGCCCGCACGCAGCGACGCGCGCACCAGCAGCTCGTTGTCGTACAGAGGAATCCCCAACTCGTTGGCGAGGATGCGTCCGATCTCGTGGCCCTCGGCACCAAAGTCGCGCGCGATGGTAATGACCACAGGACTCTTCTTGTTCTCCAGATCGCTCATCGCGATTCCTTTCTAACAAATGAGAAAAGGCAATTCCTGATTCCCATTTTGTCACTTACGACCGTCCTGGTTTCCCAAGTGCGGCAGATTGCCCCGAAAGAGGAGCGCCGCGTACTAAATGTACGCAAGCGACGATTGAGGGGCAAGGTGCCGTGCTTGGGGAAGCAGGACTATGCGGCCACGATGCGGCGTTGATATGCCCTCACCAACAACGAGATACCAAAGTTGAGCATAAAGTACATCGCAAACACCAGGCCGTAGAGCATAAGTACCTGCGACAGATCAATCGCGTGGGCCATCACGACGTTTGCCGTGTACATGAGCTCGGCCACGTTAATGCCCGAAAGATACGAGCTGTCCTTAATGACGGTCGTGCATTGGCTAAACAGCGCCGGAATGATCGTCTTAAACGTCTGCGGCAGAATGATGTAGCGCATGGTGGCAAAAAAGCCGAAGCCTTGGCTCTGCGCTGCCTCAAACTGGCCGCGCGGAATCGAGTTGAGGCCGCCGCGCACAATCTCGGCCATAACAGCGCTGGTAAACAGCGTAAAGGCGATGGTCGAAATCACAATGTCCAAGCCCTGCACCGTAAAGTAGATAAACAGGATCCACAGCAGGTTCGGCGTGCAACGGAACAGCTCGATATAGGCACTCACCAAAATACGGAACGGGCGGGGCGCATAGCTTTTAACAAGCGCCAGCACCGTGCCAAAGATGAGCGAGAAAAAGATCGACAGCGCCGAGATCTCGATCGTCTTAACAAAGCCGCCCCAAATGTAGAGCAGGTTGGTCGCGTTGAAGATTTCCATGCGCTAGGCCTCCTCTACGTTGTCGAGCCCCAGCTCGGCGAGGCTCACGCCGCGCGGACGCTCCTTGGAGCGGCGCTCGAGCCACTGCACCAGCATGGCGAGCGGAAAGCAGATGATGAAGTACATAAGGCAGCAGACGATGTATCCCTGCAGGTAACCGTACAGACTCACAAAGTTGTCGGAACGGTACATAAGGTCGCCGCCGGCCACAAGCGCCAGCACCGACGTGTTCTTGACTAGGTTGAGTGCCTGGTTGCACAGCGGCGGCAGAATGATCTTGAATGTCTGGGGCAGCACGATGTACCAGTACGCCTGCGCACGGGTGAAGCCCTGACTCTGCGCCGCCTCCATCTGACCGCGCGGAACCGCCTCGATACCGGTGCGGATGACCTCCGAGATGTAGGCCGCGTGATACAGGCCCACGCCCAAGAAGCCCAGCACGAACGGCGCGATGCGCACCGGCTGGTCGGCACCGGTTATGGCCTGCAAAAACTGCGGACCAGCCATGTACATAAAGAGCACCTGCACGGGCAACGGGGTGTTCTGGTAAAACTCCACGTATACGCGGCTTATGGCGCGCAGCACGCGCGAACGGGTGGTAGAGAACACACCCAGCAGCGTGCCCAGCACCAGCGACAGCAGCAGACCGGCAACGACCACCTGTAGCGTCACGCCAAAGCCCTCCCAGAAGGGCCCCATGTTTTGAAATGTCGTCGACCAACGGTCGGCGTCAAATAATCCTTCGAGCATTTGATTCCTTCCTTGGACGATGCGCCTATACAAGACCCCAGGTCTTGACCTCTTGGTCGAGCCAGCCGTCGGCCAGACGATCGCAAATCACCTGATCGACCACGGCCGAAAGGTCGCAGCCCTTCTTGGTCGCCACGCCGTAGCCCTGCTCGCCAAACTTGACCTCGGGCTGCAACAGCTCAACGGTCTCGTTCATGTAACCGGCCAGCGTGGAGCGGTCCATGGCAAAGACGTCGATATTGCCGGCGTCGAGCGAGCTCTTGATGATGGGGTAGCCGCTAAAGGCCCTAAACTCGGGCTTGCAGCTAAAGCCGTTGTCCTTGATCATCTGCTCGATCAGGCCCTGCGTGGTGGCACCCTGGCTCACGCCGATGACCTTGCCGTCCAGGTCCTCAATCGAGGTAAAGCCCGAACGCTTCTTGACCATGAGTCCCACGTAGTCGGTGCGGTACGGCGTCGAGAAATCCCAGCTCTTCTTGCGCTCGTCGGTGATGGTGTAGGTCGCTGCGACCACGTCGAGTTGGCCGTTATCGATCAGCGGGCCGCGTGTCTTGGGCGTTACGTCGGTAAACTCGACAAGCTCCTGGGCACGGGCTTCCTTGTAGCTCACGCCAAAGACAGCGGCGGCGATCTGGTAGCACAAATCGACTTCCATGCCCTCAAAGCGGCCTTTGGCGGTGTCGTAATAGCCGTAGCCGGGAACATCTTTCTTGACGCCGGCATTCAGATGGCCGCGCGACTTGATGGCCGCAAGCTTGGATCCCTTGTCGGAACCCTCGCCGCTGGTGGAGTTGCCGCAACCGGTGAGCGCGGTCCCCGTCAGCGCGAGCATGCCGGCGCCCGCCAGCTGCAAAAAGTGACGGCGCGACACGGCCGCCCTCGTCATATCCGTCATGTCCATCACCGCGCCTAGTGCAGAATCTTGGACAGGAACTCGCGGCAGCGCGGGTTCTCGGGGTTATCGAAGAAGTGCTCGGGCGTGCCCTCCTCCAGGATGCGGCCGTCCTCCATAAAGATGACGCGGTCGGCCACCTGGCGCGCAAAGCCCATCTCGTGCGTCACGCAGATCATGGTGATGTCCTCCTGCGCGAGCTCAATCATAACGTCCAGAACCTCCTGGACCATCTCGGGGTCGAGCGCCGAGGTCGGCTCGTCAAACAGGATGATGGGCTGCTTGGTGCACAGGGCACGGGCGATGGCGATGCGCTGCTGCTGACCGCCCGAGAGGTTCTGCGGATACTCGCCGGCCTTATGCGCCATGCCGACGCGCTTGAGCGCGGCGACGGCGATCTCGGTCGCCTCCTCCTTGCTCTTCTTTTGCAGCTTGATGGGCGCGAGCGTCAGATTGCCCAGCACCGTCATGTTGGGATACAGGTTGAACTGCTGAAACACCATGGAGCTATATTTGCGAGCCATTTCCAGGTGATTCTTCTTAGTGAGCGGCGTACCGTCGATGATGACCTCGCCCGACGTGGGCTCCTCAAGATAATCGACACAGCGGATGAGCGTCGACTTACCCGAGCCGGAAGGCCCGATCATTACGAGCTTCTCGCCGCGCTTGACGGTGAGGTTGATATCTTTGAGCACATGCAGGTCGCCAAAGTACTTGTTGAGATGCTTGATCTCGATCATGTCTGCCATGAATGTCCCTTCCCTGCGTTTACACGAGTTGAACTATTGTACGGAAAGAACCACGTTTCCGCAGCCCACACTACATTCCCGTAAAGAACCCGCAATCTTCCACCCACTCATTGGGCACTCATTTAAGTCTGTCCCCAGTGAGCGCCCAACCGCCCTTGTTGAGCATAAGTCAGCGAAAACCCGTACACGCGAGCAAGGTGACGTGAAATGAAAGGGCGCAGACCTTATGGTCGCGCCCTTGAAATTGAACGTCAGATTGCCGCGTGTACGGGTTTGCAGCGTCGAGCCGTTACGCGGTTTGGTAAAACCGCGTAACAAATTACGCGAGTTTGGCTCCGACGATCTTTGCCGCGGCCGGCTTATCGAAGTTGCCGCCAGTGGCCTTGCCGAGTGCACCCATAACCTGGCCCATCTGCTTCTTGGACGTGGCGCCCAGCTCGGCGATGACCTGCTCGATCAGAGCCTCGAGCTCCTCGCCCGAAACCTGCGCGGGCAGCAGGCTCTCCAGAATCTTGACCTGCTCGGTCAGGTTGTCGGTACGCTCCTGGTCGGTGCCGGCCTTGATGGACATCTCCAGTGTCTCGCTCGTCTGCTTGATCAGACGCTTGATCATGCTGTTGACGTCTTCCTCGGTCACATCGCGGCGCTCATTGACCTCGATATTCTTCACCTCGGCCTTAACCTGGCGAATGATGGACAGGCGAACCTTGTCCTTGGCCTTCATGGCCGCGATCATTTCCTTCTGCAGCTCTTCGTTGGTCATCTGCAAATCCTCTCTAATAGCGTGGGCGGCACTCGCGCGAGCACCGCCCCATGATTACTCAGTCGTCGACGAATCGTCGGTCGAACTCTTGGTGATGCCCTTCAGACTCACGTTATAGGGTACGTCCTTGGGCATGGGGTTGACGGTAATGTCGGCGTCCTTCTTGTACTGCTCCAGCCACTCACTGTACGCGGTACTGGCCGCCTGCGTCTTCACCACGTTGGAGACGTACTTCTTGATGGCCTTGGGCACCTGGTTGATGTCATCAACCTGATTATCGACATGGAAGTAGTCGGTGCACTTGATGATGTGGTAGCCATAGGTCGACTCGATGACTTCGCTCACGTCGCCCTTGTTGAGCCCCTCGAGCGCCGTCTGGTAGCTGTCGACAAAGGTGGTGAGCTTATCCCAGCCCACATCGCCCTTCTTCTCCTTGGAACCGGTGTCCTCGGAGTACTGCTCAACGGCGTCCTCAAAGCTCAGCTCACCGGAGTTGATCTTGTCCAGGCACTCCTGCGCCTTGGCCTTGGCGGCAGCCTTGTCCTCGTCGGAAGCGTCGGAATCAACCTTGATCAGGATGTTCGACGAGCGACGGGCGTCGTTGTAGCTGGACAGGTTTTCGTTGATGTAATCGACAATCTCGCTGTCCTTGGGTTTGCTCGTGGGCGCGACGGCATCCTTGAGTTTCTGCTGCGCCAGACTCTCCTTGAGCGAATCCTTGTAGGTATCCTCGGTATAGCCGTAGGTCTTGAGGGTCTTCTTAAAGGCCTTGGCACCGCCCGCGCTCTTGCACGCGTCCTTCCAAGCCTTCTCGACCTCCTCGTCCGACACCGTCACGCCGTTCTCCTTCTGTGCCTGTTGAAGCAGAATCTGCTGCGTGTAGGAGTCGATGAGTTGCTTGCGATACTTCTTGGGCGTGAGGTCGTTGTCGACCAGATACTGCGCCCAGTCCTTGTCCTTGGTGTAGCCGTAGGACGTGCGCATGCTCATGATCTGCTTGGTCACGGTGTCCTCGGTGAGGTTGGTGCCGTTGATAGTAGCAGCAACACCGCCGGTCAGCTTGTAGCCCGAGGTGTCCTCGGCCTGCGACATAAGGCCGGAGCACGCCATCGCCGAGACGGAAAGCAGCATCGCCAGCACGCCGATGACCACCAGAACGATCTTGACGGTCTTGGACACGCGGGTCTTGCGCTGCTTCTTGCGAGAGTTGGAGGCGGCGCGAGCCTGCTGCTCGGGCGTCGGCTCGAGTGCGGGGTTCTTTTTCTTATTTGCCATAGTTGGCCTTTCGCATAACGAATCGAACAAACGCCATTGTGTCACAACGCAGCCCCCGCGGCACGCTTGGTGCATTGGGGACAGGTTAATCTGCACCATTTTGGTGCAAAGGGGACAGCTCTGGCAGCCGGCAGTTAGGGACGTTCCTTTTCTGCCGGCAGTTAGGGACAGTCCCCAAGTGCCGGCACATAAGGAACGTCCCTAGGTGCCGGCTTAGCCCCACCTTAGAAGTGGCGGCGGATGGCGTCGACCATGCCCTGCGGCGTGGTCTGGCCGAGCACGTCGGCTGCGGCATCGGCGTCCATAAAGATGTTCATGAGCGCCTGCAGAGCCTCGACCTGGCCGCCCGGCTCGGCGATGCCCAGATTGATGACGATCTGCGCCGGCACCGGAGCGCCCATGCCAGCCATAGCGTTAAATGTCACGGGCGCGGAGGGCTTCACCACCGCGATATAGGGCTTGGCCACAAACCCCGGATCGGTATGCGGAATGGCAATGTTTGCCGCCGGCATGGCAAGACCCGTGGGATAGGCATCCTCGCGCGTGCGAACGGCGTCGAGCCAACCGTCGGCAATGTAGCCGCGCGGAGCAAGCTCACTCTCGAGTTGCGCAAACACCTCACCCGGCGTCGCACACTCCCAATCAAAAAACACCAGCTCAGGCGTAAACAGCGCTTCGTTATCCGCCATGCGCTCACCTCTCTCACCTAGTCATTCAGGAACGTCCCCGATGACTACCCAAAACAAAAGGTGGCCACGCGCGCCTTGGCGCCAATGACCACCCTGACCACTCAACTAAATTGTACTGTGCGCCGCTAGACGCGGGGCGCATCAATTGCGACCTTGCCGCTCTCCAGCACGTGGACGCGGCCGTCGGCGAGCATTTGCACGACCTCGGGATACAGCACGTGCTCAATCGCGTGGATGTGCTCCTCGAGCGCGTCGACATCCCAGCCCTCCTCGACAGCCAGCGCACGCTGGGCGATGATGGGACCGTTGTCGTAGACCTCGTTGGCAAAATGCACGGTCACGCCAGTTACCTTGACGCCGCGCGCAAAGGCATCGTCAATCGCATGCGCACCGGTAAAGCTCGGCAGCAGCGCCGGATGCAAGTTGACCACGCGGTTGGGAAACGCCGCCAGCAGCGGTGTGTGCACCATGCGCATATAGCCGGCCATCACCACGTACTCGCAGCCGCGCTCGAGCAGCTCGTGCGCGATGATCTCGTCGGCGGCAATAGGGTCGGCATAGACATCCTTGGACAGCGTGAGCGTCTGGATGCCCGCGCGCTCAGCGCGCTGCAAACCCTTAGCCGAAGGACGGCTCGACACCACAAGCTCAATCGAGGCGTTGAGCTTACCGGCGGCGATCAGATCGATCAGCGCCTGCAGGTTGGTACCCGAACCGCTGATGAGCACACCGATCTTGAGCGGCTCGACCGTATCGGTGCCGGTCGGACGGGTGTAGGGCGCAAAGCCCAGGCCCTCACTAGCAGCCATCTGCTCGTTAGCGCTCATCGGAGTACACGACCTTACCGGAACCCTCGACGCACTCGCCCACGCGGAACGGCTTCTCGCCCAGCGCGACCAGGGCTTCGGTAACCGCGGCCTCGTCCTCGGGGGCGACGATCAGGCACAGGCCGACGCCCATGTTGAAGGTCTTGCATGCCTCGTTGGGCGCGAGCTCGGCCTGACGCGACACGTAGGTGATGACGGGCGGAACGTCCCAACCCATCTCGGCGCCGTTGCGGGTGACCACGGCGTCGACGTCGTCGGCGAGTGCACGGTTGAGGTTCTCGGTAATACCGCCGCCGGTGATGTGGGCGATAGCATGCACGTTGACGCCGCCGCGCAGCAGCTCCAGGATCGGCTTGACGTAGATGCGCGTGGGGGCCAACAGAGCGTCTGCCAGCGATGCACCGCCGAGCTCCTCGAGCGGACGGCTCAGCTCCTCGGCCTTAGCGGCGGCCTCGGGCGTGCCCGGCTTAATGCCGTCGACGCCAATGACCTTACGCACGAGCGAGTAGCCGTTGGAGTGCACGCCGGTGGAAGGCAGGCCCAGGATCACATCGCCCGGGCGGACGTTTGCGGGGTCGAGCATCTTGGGACGGTCGACGACGCCCACGGTAAATCCGGCAAGGTCGTAGTCGGCAGGAGCCATGACGCCCGGGTGCTCGGCCATCTCACCGCCCACGAGCGCGCAGCCCGCGAGCTTGCAGCCGTCGGCCACACCCTTGATGATCTTTGCCATGTGCTCGGCCTCGATGTGACCGATGGCGACGTAGTCCAGGAAGAACAGCGGCTCGGCGCCCGAAGCCAGAATGTCGTTGACGCACATAGCGACCAGGTCCTGGCCCACCGTCTCGTGACGGTCCATGATCTGGGCGAGCACGAGCTTGGTGCCCACGCCGTCGGTACCGCTAATCAGGATCGGGTCTTCCATATCCTTAAGCGCGGCAGCCGAGAACAGGCCACCGAAGCCGCCGATGCCGCCGATAACCTCGGGGCGATTGGTGTCCTTGACCATCTGCTTAATCGCGTCGACGGCGCGGCCGCCCTCAGCGGTATCGACGCCGGCATCCTCATACGTCACATGCTTGCTGTCGCTCATCTGAGCCTTCCTCTCCCACTACCGTGGCGCCGCGCGGGCGCCAAACGGTGCTCATAGTTGTCCTCGATTCGGTGCATGCCATAACAGCACGCGCCGTCATATCAACAAAACAGCAGGTAAAACCTACCAAAATAAACCTGTCCCCATATGGCAGGTTTTATGCCTCGCCGTGCTCCTCTTCCCAGCTGCGGTCGTCGTATTTCTCGATCACGGCGTCGTCGTCAAAGTGCAGCGGCTTGTCCAGGTTGCGGGGCTTAAAGCCCTCCATAAACTTGTCGCGGCCAAAGCTCTCGGGAATCGCCACGGGGTAGCGGCCGGTAAAGCACGCATCGCAGTAACCGCCCTTGGGCATGACCTTAAGCAGGCCCTCGACCGAAAGGAAGGCCAGCGAATCGGCGCCGATATACTCGCAAATCTCGTCGACCGTCTTGTTGGCGCTGATAAGCTGCGACTGCACGTCGGTATCGATACCGTAGAAGCACGGCCAGATGACCTCGGGCGAGTTGATGCGGATATGAATCTCCTTGGCGCCGGCGTTGCGCAGCATCTTGACGAGCTGCACCATGGTGGTGCCGCGCACGATGGAGTCGTCGATGACGACCAGGCGCTTGCCCTCGATGTTGTCGCGCAGCGGGTTGAGTTTCATACGCACGCCCATGGCGCGCAACTCCTGCGTAGGCTCGATAAACGTACGGCCCACGTAGCGGTTCTTGATAAGGCCCTCGCCAAAGGGAATACCGCTCTCGTGCGAATACCCCTCCGCAGGCGGCAGGCCGGAGTCGGGCACGCCGATGACCAGGTCGGCCTCGACAGGCTCCTCATGTGCCAGCTGACGACCCATGTCGTAACGGCAGGCATAGACGCTCTTGCCGTTCATGATGGAGTCGGGGCGGGCAAAGTAGACCTGCTCAAAGATGCAGTTGGCGGGCTCTTCGGCTGCAGGCACGCCCTGCTCGGATACCAGGCCCTCGGCGCTGATGCGCAAGATCTCGCCGGGACGGACGTCACGGACGTACTCGGCACCCACGATGTCGAGTGCGCAGGTCTCGGAAGCAACGACCCAGCCGCCGGCGCGCGTGACACGGACGGCGGAGTCGACCGTCGCGGCGCCGTCCTGCGACGGCAGCTGCGAAACGGCTGCGGCATCGGCCTGGTCCAGACCCTCGTCCACCAGCTTGCCCAGCACGAGCGGGCGAATGCCGTGTGGATCGCGGAATGCGTAGAGCGCCTGCTCGTTGATGAGCGTCATGGCGTAGCCGCCGCGCACGAGCTCCATGGTCTTGCGAATACCCTCGCGCAGGTGGCCCGTACGCTGGGTAAAGTAGCCGATAAGCTTGGTCGCGACCTCGGAATCCGAATTGGAGAGGAACGGCACGCCCAGCTCGATCAGCTGACGGCGCAGCTCGTCGGTGTTGACGAGGGTGCCGTTGTGCGCGAGCGCGATAATGACGCTGTTGATGGTAGAGAGGTGCGGCTGAGAGGCTTCCCAGCTCTTGGCACCGGCGGTGCCATAGCGCACGTGGCCCACGGCCAGCTGGCCGGAGAGCGTCGACAGGTCGGCGTTGGAGAACACGCGGTCGAGCAGGCCCAGATCTTTGCGGACCATAACCGTGCCGCCGTCACCCA
Source organism: Collinsella sp. (assembly GCA_019419505.1). Classification (GTDB taxonomy): domain Bacteria; phylum Actinomycetota; class Coriobacteriia; order Coriobacteriales; family Coriobacteriaceae; genus Collinsella. The sequence goes on from DXZS01000003.1 coordinate 79,564, forward strand.
CGGCGATTCCAGCCGATTCCTGGCCACGGTGCTGCAGCGCACGCAGGCCAAAGTACGTCAGTCGAGCCACGTCGCGATCGGGCGCCCATACGCCGAAAATGCCACATTCCTCATGCAGCTGGTCGGAGTCCGGATCATACGTCGACATGGTGTTCACCTGTCCCGCGGCACGCTCGGCCGCGCGGATGGTTTCTTGAGACATGGTATCCCCTCAGAGCCTCGTATTTTTGGCGTTACCCGCCTTATTATACGCACGGCGCGACGTGCTCCCCAGCGCATGAGCAGCGCTTTTTAAAAGCCCACCGAGCTAATAATCAGTTTTGTTGCCAAACATTTTATCGGTCTGTCCAGTGTAAGTGCCCGCGCCCCCAGATGGCCGCCGCGTCTGCCGTTGGGGATTACAAAGTTGCAATTGGGACGTTCGTCCTGTCTTTTGGCAGGTCGGCGGCGTATCCTTATAACCTACAACAAAGCGAGAAAGGTTCTGTATGGATCGAAACGAACTCGACCCTAGCGTCCCCAGCGCCACAGAGGTCAAGAAGATTCCCCTCATCATTAAGGTGTACGCCGTCCTGTGCATCCTTTCCGGCGTGGGCACGCTCCCGTCGGTCGCTGCCTTTATGTGGCAGGTCATCACGGCACTTGTTAACGGCAACGCCACCGAAAAGCTCGGCGACAACACGCTCGTCGCAGTCGGCCTTATCGTCGCCGGCATCATGCTCTCTGCGGCAAGTGCCGTCATCCTAATCATCTTTGGCCTGGACCTTATCAAAAACCAGCGCCGCAACGCCGCCCGCCTGTCCTACATCCTTATTGCATTCACCGTCGTCGAGCTTTTGGTCGACGTGATGCTCCAGGGTATCGGGCCCTTCTTGCTGCGCCCCGCTATTCAGCTCGGCATCCTCATCGCGCTTTCGGCCACCGTCGACCCCACGCTGCGTCAGGAGCGCGAGCTGCAGCGCCGCCTGCAGGAGATGCTCGACCGCGATGCCGCCGCCGAGGGCATGCTCGGCCGCGATGAGACCGGCGAGGGCTACATCAAGCTCAACTACTTCAACCTGTTCTGGGTATTCTTCGTCTGCTGCGTACTGGGACTTATCTTGGAGGACATCTGGCACATGACGGTCAACGACCCGGGTGTCTACCAGGACCGCGCCGGCATGCTGTTTGGCCCTTTCAGCCCCATCTACGGATTTGGCGCCGTGCTCATGACCATGGTGCTTAACCGCTTCTACAAAAAGAACCCCATCATCATTTTCCTGGTGAGCGCTGTGCTCGGCGCGAGCTTTGAGGTGTTCGTGGGCTGGTTTATGCAGACCGCGTTTGGCGTGGTCTCGTGGAGCTACTCGCACATAACGCTGTTTGGTTTGCCCGATCCGCTCGTGGTCCTCACGGGCGGACGCACCTGCACGGGCTTTGCCTGCCTGTGGGGCCTAGGTGGCCTCATCTGGATCAAGCTGCTGCTACCGAGGCTGCTTAAGCTCATCAACAAGATCCCCTGGAAGAGCCGCTACTCGGCCACCGTCATCTTTACCGTCATTATGCTGGTCGACGGCGTCATGACGCTGCAGTCGCTCGACTACTGGTACCAGCGCGTTAACGGCACGGAGCCGGACATTCCCGTCGCACAGTTCTACGGCAAGTATTTCGATAACGACTACATGGAGAACCGCTTCCAGAGCATGACCATGAGCCCCAAGGACGCCACGCGCGTTTAGCGCCCGCCGCGCCCAAAACGCAAAATGCCCGCCGGTATCACACGTACCGGTGGGCATTTTTATAAACGATCCTTCTATCGACGCAATCCTCTATGCCTCGCGCTCGACCTCACTCACGCATTCGTTCTTGATGGTGCCAACGAGCGCCTGCAGTGCATCGACCACGTGTGGGCGAATGTCCCCGCCGATAAGCACGAGCATGATGTCGTCACCTACGGTAAGCTCGCCGCTTGCCAGCCACACGCGCACATAGCCGATACCCGGCATCGCGCGCGTAGTCTCGATAGCAGACCGTACCTTTTCGGCGTCGTAGTCAAAGACCATGCCGCCCACCCTGTGGCCTGGCGCCACGCCATCGGTCTCGACTCCGCGCACCTCAGCCTTGGGCGTCGCGCGCACCACACCGTTATGCGTCAGATACATCCCACAGCCTGCCGCCGAAGCATCGGCCTTGGCCTCGCGCAGCCAAGCATCAATCGAAGGCATCAATTTGCCACTCTCGAGCATCATTTCTCCCTTACCGTCGTCGAGTAGCCAATTTGGGACGGGGCCTTTTTGGCTACTCTCGAACAACTTATTCCTCGACCGGCGTGAGCACCATGACGGCGCGTGTGTTGCTCAGCGACAGCGAACGACAGGTCACAAGCGTTACAACCTTAGTTGCCGAAGCGGCACGATCGGTAGCATCACTCGCCACGGCGGAAGCGCCGTCGAGCATCTCGGACAGGTAGTTCTTGAGTCCGTCGTCGCCCTCAAAATTGGTCGTGCGCGCCTTGGCATACGTGTCCTCGACCACCTTGGTCGCCAGCGGACGCAGCTTATACGTCGCATCGCGCGTGATGTAGTACACAAACTCGATGCTATCGAACGTCGCCTGATCAGTGGTGTCCGAAATCACGTTGAACATCGATCCGTCGTTCATATGGTGGCCGTAGATCGTGGTCTGCTGGTCGACCATTCCCGGCGCGGTGTCATCGCTATCCAGGAAAATGGCACCGGACGCGTTAGCCGTTCCGTCGAACAGCGTGTTGAGGTATTTGGAGTTGTTGTTGGTCTGCACCACGGGATAGTTGATATTGGTTCCCGGCACGTAAATCCAACCCACAATCTCGGGGTTCGTCTGAGCAAGCGCATCAAAGTCGATAATCGGCACGCCGCTGGCGTCCTTATCGCTTACATATTGCTTCTCGATTTTCTGATACGAATCGCTCGCCTGCTTATAGCCAATCTGGGCATTAATAAAGATAGCGGCGGCGGCGACAATCAGGCCGATACCGATGATGATGAGCAGAATGGGAATAATGGAGCGGCGCTTTTTGCGCGGCGGCTCGGTGTAATCCGACGGCGCGGCATGCGATGAAGACCGGGGCGGCTTCTTAGCGGAGCTATAAGACGAAGGACGATATGCGGCCGGCGCGTCCTGTCGACGATACGTCGCCGGTGTCACGGGGCGCGGCGCGCGCGGCTGCTGAGGAGAGGATGTCCGACCCTGCTGCGCCGCATGGGCGGCACCCGGCTTCGACGGATCGGGAATCTGAGAAGCCTTGAATCGTTTTCCCTGATAATCGGACATGGCTCTCCTTATACTGCGGCGAAACGGCGGAACGCTTAGGCGTCAGCCATCTCCTGCTTCATCTTCTCGATAACCTTGCGGTACTCGGGGTCGCATGCGCCCAGAATCTGCGTGGCGTAAATGGCAGCGTTCTTGGCGCCGTTGATGGCAACGCAGGCCACGGGCACGCCGGAGGGCATCTGCACCATCGACAGCAAAGAGTCCATACCGCCCAGGTCACTCGTCTTCATAGGCACGCCGATAACCGGCAGCGGCGTAAAGGCAGCCACGACACCACCCAGGTGAGCGGCCTTGCCGGCGGCGGCGATAATCACCTTGATGCCGCGATCGGCGGCAGTCGAAGCCCACTCGTGGACCTTCGCCGGCGTGCGGTGTGCGCTCGCGATCACGAGCTCATAGGGCACACCCAGTGCCTCGAGCTCGGCGGTGCAGCCTTCCATAACGCCCAGATCGGACTTGGAACCCATGATGATCCCGACAACCGGCTTTTGATCTGCCATAAACATAGACCTCCTGTTGAGAGCGGTGACGCAGCGAATCCGCGACCCTTAACTGCAAATAATTCAAGTATAGCCGCCGATGCTGATGTGTTCGGCGGGAGACGGAACGCTTTGCGAGATTAAGGCCGAAGGGTCGGAGCTTTCTGCCTACATTCAAAAAGCGTGCCCACCGTCCTTGGGTGGGACGGCGGGCACGCTTGCTTAGCTGTTGCTGGGGCTACTTAGCCTTGCTGCGACGATGGAAGAAAGCGCCGATCGCGGCGATGATGGCGCCAAGACCACCGACGGTCGCGACGGTCGCCGCCGTCTGGTCTCCGGTATTGGGAATCGCCGAACCGTTCTTCTTGCTGCCCTGGGCCTTGTCGCCTGCGGGCTTGCCCGCCTGGTTGCCGCCGTTCGAGCCATTGCCGGAACCCTGGTTGCCCGAGCCGCCCTGGTTGCCGGAATCGGCATCCTTGAGGCTCTCAATGGCCAGCTTGAGCTGGCTATAGGCCGCCTGGATCTGGGTGTCGGAAGCATTCTCATCACCCAAGACGTCCTCGGCGTAGGTAATGGCATCCGTCAGGGCCTTGACAGACTCGGCCGTCTTACCCCTGGTGTCAGTCTCCTTCGCCTGCTTGACCAGGGCCTTGAGCTGCTTCTTAGTCGGATTCTCGACCGGGACCACCGGGGTCTTCTCGAGCGCGTCGCGGGCGCTCTCGAGCGCCCTGAGCGCCTGGTCGACCTCGTCCTGCGTGGCATCCTCGTCGCTCAAGATGGCGCGGGCGCTCGCCAGGGCGTTCTCGAGCGCCGTCCAGGAGGCCTCGGTGTAGTCGCCGGCCTTGAGGTCGCCGGCGGCAAGCTCGGCATCAACCTTTTCGATCGCGGCAGTGAGATCATCCTTCGCCACCGGATCGGGGACGGCCGTACCGTAGAACTTGAGCTCCGCCATGCTGCAGTAGGCATCAACGTCGCCCCCGCCGGCGTGAATCACCTTGACGGTCACGTAGCGACCGCGCGCGGCGCCAAAGCTCATCTGTTTCCAGTCGCCACGGTCGGTGAACACGCGGCCATCGTTGTCGAAGGCGAACGTACCCATCGACGCGGCGGTGCCCTTCTCATAACCGTCGGCAGTGTCGGAGACCAGTATCTCGGCCTCGAAGATATCGCCGTTAGTGCCGCCGTCCTGGCGCGGCAGGAATGTAACGTCGGTGAGATCGTAGTCGCGGCCCAGGTCGACACTCAGATACTGGGGCATACCGGTCCCATGGGCCCAGTCGCTGTGCCAAAGCGTCCGCTCGTCGCCGTCGAGAGCGTTGACGGCGTTGCTGCCCTCGTAGTCGGCCTCACTCGAGAAGCCGGCCACCTTGACGTTCTTGCGGTTCTCGGGCGTGTTGATGAGAATCTTCTCATCAACAGGGCGCATCTTGAGGCCGTCGATTGCCTTCTCGATCTTGGCTGTGGCGTCTGCGACATCCTTCTTGCTATAGCTGCCCTGGCCGCTGTCGAGGAGCTTCTGAGCCGCCTCGACCGCAGTGGTGAGAGCTGCATAGGAATCCTTGGTGTAGACGGACTCGCTGTAGCCCGCGGCCTTGGAAAGCGCTGCTACGAGCGCAGAGGTATCGACACCAGCCTTGACCTCGACCTCATAGGATGCGGTCTTGGAGGGGTCGAGTACCGACGCCACCGTGATCTTTGCCTTGCCGGCCTTGTTGGCACGCAGGTAGTAGCTCACGCTATCGCCAGCCTGAACAGCGGAGACGCTTACCACAGAGGGGTCGGAGCTCTCGACCGTCACATAGGGGTAGCCAGCGCTCTCAGGCGTAGCCTTGGCGTCGACGGGCGTAATGTCGCCTTCAAAGAACTCGGTCTGGTTCTTGCCTAGCTCGACACCCTCGATGGCCTCGACACCCTGCGTGTAGTTGAAGTTGACCTCACGCAGTGTGAGCATCTGGTCACCCGATGCCTCAAGCGGCGTGACCTCGACCTTGGTCGCCTTCTTGCCCTTGTTCTCGGCAGAGAGGTCAAAGGCGTAGCGAGCCAGGAAGGAATCGTACTCCCCGCCCGCGAACTCTTGGGTCGAGCCATCCTCGAACGTCACGACAGCCTTGATCTTCTGCACGGTTCCGTTGCCACCGTTGCGGTTAACGACCTCGACACTATCGAGTTTCGACGGCGTCTTAAATGCGAATGTCATCGTGGTGGGTAGCTTCACGTAACTCGGAAGCTTACCCTCGCTGTCCCAGTTGCCGCTCCAGTTCCATAGGAACTCAAAGCCGTTGTCGCCCTCGTTATTATCGAACAGCGCGTTATAGCTCTTCTGCTGGATAAGTTTCTCGACGTTGGTCCCGTCGTCGGTCGTGAGCTCATCGTTGGTCATCGTGATGTTGAAGGCGTCCTGACCGTACTCGGCGACCGTTGGCTGAGGAACATCCGGCATCGTCACCGTGCCGTCGCTCGCAAACTCAAGTGCGTCGCATGCCGGACCGATGAGCCAAGATGTCGAGGGCAGTTCGACCTTGCCGGCGGTCTTGGCCTTGAGCTTGAAACTCGCCACCGCGCCGGTACCGTTGTAGAGCTTGCCATCGCCGCGGTTGGCAAAGGCGAGATTGATAGTCTGCGTTCTGTCCGCGAACTGGACCTTCTCGCGAGACAGGTTCTCCATGCCGGCAGTCGAGCCGTCCTGCGCGATGCTCTCGGACACAAACTCGAACTGGTCGCTCTTGAAGTTGACGAGAGCGCCCAGGGCGTTGACGTTCTTGGCGTCGGCCGCATAGACATCAACGGTGATCTCATCACCGGCCTCGACCTCGGTCTTGCTCGGAATCACCGCGAGCGAACCTGCGACCTTTCCCTTTTGTTTAGTGCCGCCGTCAAGACCCGCCATGGTGAACGAGTAATCGTAGACGTCGTAAACGCCGTTATCGTTGAGGTCGGCGAAGTGGTCGCGGATCTGCGAACCGAACGTCGGGGTATCGGGCTCGCGATTCTCGAGGCCCAGATAGTTCTTCATGTTGGAGTAGTCTCCGTCGGAGATCGTGGCCTTGTTGAGGTTGGAGCCCACGGCGAAGCCATCCGTGCCGTCGGTCTTGTAGATGGCAATCTCGGACGCGGAGAAGAAATTGCCGACCGAGGCGAGCGGTGTCATGCGCACGTAACGGGCGGCCACGGTGCCGTCAAACGCTACCGTCTTACAATCAGCGGAACGTGCCCAATCGACCTCCTGGCTCGTCCAGTGGACGCCATCGAGACTCGTCTCAACACGCATCTTGGTCACAGTGCCGTTGCCGGCGTCATCGCGCGGATAGTACTCGAGCTTATCGAGCTTGTAAGCGCGTCCATAGTCAACGGTAAGCGCCTTGCCCAGATCGTTGCCACCGGAGTGGAAACCGCCGTCGCCCGACTGGAACTCATGGTCGAAGGCGAGCTCGGCCTTATGGCTGCCGTAAAGTGAGCCCTCCCAGGTGATTTGCTCGGCGTCGGGGACGTTCCGCCACGGATCGAGTGCGGAGTTCGCCTCGAGCACATCGCTCCAGGCGGAGTAGCCCTCGGCGTTGCGCGAACGAATCTGGTAGGTGTGCTTGCTATTGTAGGCGAGGTCGGTGTGCGTGAACTCGGCCGCATCACCCACGGCGAACACGGTGCCGTCGACCTTAAGGTCGTAGGAGGTAGCACCATCGACCTTTCCCCAGGTGAGCTTGATGCTCGTTGGGGTCGTGACGTCCTCGGGGGCAGCAAGGTTCGTGGGTGCGGAGAGGCTCTCGTTGAGGCGATCGGCTGTGAGCGTGGCGTCGGCGTTCACGAAACCGCCCAGCTCGAGCGTCTGCGCCGCCGCAGCAACATCGGTCTTCGCGAACTTGACGTAGACCTTGGGGTTCGTGGTGATCTTGGTGTTGTTAAAGCTCTCGCCCCGCTCGGCCTCGGTGCCGTCCACATCGCTGCCGTAGTGGTTGAGGTTAGGGGTCTCGCTGTAGAAGTAGACCGCCTGGCCGGCCTCGGGGGTCGCGGTGTCAAAGGTCTCCTGCGAGTCGACCTCAACCACGTTGAGCGCGGATCCGCCGTTCTTGGCGACGACGCTCATGGGCTTGGCGGACACGTTGGCCACGAAGGTCGTGGTGCGATTGGAGTCGTAGCCGTTGTAGCCACCCTGCGAGGCTTCGGCGGTAAAGGTCGCGGTGCCGCCTGCGGCCTTGGATCTGTAGACGGTGCTCACATGCTCACCGTAGGAGATATTGTCGATCGTACCGTAGGAATCGTCCTCAGTCGTGTTGTTCTCGATGGAGGAGCCGTCGTCCTCGTACTGCGTAAAGGTGCCGTCGCCCTCGGTGGCGAAGAACTCGACGATACGCTGGCTGCGGTCGGTACCCTTGGTGTTGGTGTCGCTCACGGCCTCGGGGTTGTTGTTCTCGGCGTACATCGGCACGATAGCGTTGGCCTTCACAAACAGCGGCAGCTTCCAAAGCGGAGCCTCGTAGTTGTTGAGAACCTGGCCGCCGCGATACTGCTTACCCGAGAAGTAATCGATCCAGATGGTGGGATTCTCGTCGGTGCCGTAGTTGGGGAGGTAAATCCCATTGCGAATGTCGTTGCCGTTCTCGTCTGCCTGGGTATCCTGATACACCGGTGCCACTAGGAAGTTCTCACCGAACATATACTGGTACTGCGTCGAGGTGCTTGCGGCGTACTCGGAGTTATCGGAAAGCAGCATGGCGCGGATCATGGGCAGGCCGGCATCGCCGTTACCCGTGTCGATGTTGGCCGCCGAGGCCGCGCTCGTGTAGATATAGGGCATGAGCTGCGCCTTGAGCTTGAGGTAGAAGCGCGAGATGCCTGTGTAGGGATCGCCGTGCGTCATGGGCGATTTACGGTAGGTGCCCCAACCGTCCATGTCGAGCATAGAGGGCGTGAACGTCTTCCACTGGTAGTCACGCGCAGAGATGATGGGGTCGCCGCCAAAAATGCCATCCATGTCGGAGCCGATGTTGGGGTTGCCCGAAAGACTCTGACCGATATACGTGGGGATATGGAAGCGAATGTACTCCCAGTTACCGCCATACTGGTCGCCGGTCCAAATGCCACCAAAGCGCTGCGTGCCGGCCCAACCATCGAGCGTGATGATGTTGGGGCGCTTGTTAGCGCCGGTCGTCACCGTGTCATAAGCTGTCTTGATGCCATTAAGACCAAAGGAGTAGCCAGATCCAACCCAGGCAACGTCGGTCTTAAGGGTAGTGATGCCTCCCGTCTTGACCTCGGCGTCGAAGTCGCGAAGCAGATGCCACGGGGTCTCAGGGTTGCTGTCGGGCTCAAGGTTGGACTGGGTCCACAAGCCCGTGCTCACACCCTTTGAGTTGGCATACTCGGTGAACTTCTTAAGGTTGTCGACGTTGGCACGCACAGCGTTAAGACGGTCGGCCGAGCTCGCTCCGTCGGAGTTGACGCCGCCGGTCTTGTAGTAACCGTTCTGGCCATAGCCGGCGCCGTAGCCGTCGTTCGGCAGGAACCAGCCGAGCGGCATGTCGCTGTCCTCGTAGTCATCGATAACCTGCCGAGCAGAGAACTGGCGGTCGAAATCGGTCGCTTTCATGTTCTCGGTATCAACCGTAGGGCCCTCACCGTTGAGCGTCTCGGCCGCAAGTGTGCCGTCGAGCTTGTAGCCCGTCGACATGCCAGACTCGTACTTAACGTCGCCCTTCTCGCTCGAGGACTTGCTGCCCTTGGTCTCCCACTTCTTTTGACCCGAGGTCGTTGACCAGCCATCACGGTTATAGGCATTAAGATGACCAAGGTAGAACCCGTACTCGGGCAGCAGTACCGGGTTACCGGTCACCTTGTAGTAGTCCTGCAGCATCTCAGTTGCCACGTTCGAAGCTCCCTCGTTGGTCGCCACGAAGTAGTAGGCATCAAACTCATTCTCGCTGTGCAAAGTCGTGACCGTCGATGAGTCCGTGGAACCGAAGTCGTAGGAACCCTCTGCAAACGTGTTTCGGAGCACGCCGTAGCCGTCACTCGTCCAATAAAACGGGTTGGGCGAGGCAACGCCGCCATCGGTCCAGTTGTTCGTGTTGGAGATGGCGATGGTCTGGTTGGTGTGCAGGAAGCGTCCGTTCTGGGTGCCGCCGCCAAAGAAGTTCTCGGACTTCTCCTTGGCGAGCGTCTGGACGGTACCCTTCTTATCAAGGTCGAGGGACGCGGACTCGGAAACCACGACACGGTCGCCTGACTTGATACTCATCTTGCCAGTCGCCTTGTCCAGGATCACGGTCGCCTTTCCGCCGGTGATCTCGATAGTGTCGCCCTTGTCGGCAACCGTCGCACTCGGCTTGCTGTAGGTGTCCGAGGTATCGGGCTGAGCCTGGATCTTAGCCGTGTGGGACTTACTGCGCGGCGTGGCGTACTCGGAAAACTCACCCTTGGGGTCGACGTTATAACGGAAAATACCGTCCTCGAGGAACGTAATACGGCCCTTGATGCCGTCAGCGAAATCGATGTCGACGACGTTCGAGGCAGACTGAGACACGGTCGCTGAGTCGACGCCCTTGAGTGGCGTGGCAATCGCCTGCTGGGGATTGGCAAACACGAGCGTCGCTGCAGTGGCAACGAGGACCGCGCTTCCCTTCACCCACCGTTTCGTAAAAATGGAATTCCTACACACCTGGACTCCTTTCCTCCGACATGCGGAAGCGTCGCGGACGCACGCCCTGCAGCATGGGCGAACGCATCAAACGGGGGGGGTGGTCGGTACATTCCGTGCAGTGGGCCCACCCGTTACCAAGGGGTCAACTGGTAGTAACCAGATATCCACCTATTAGGTAGAATCAGCATACGGGAGCAGTTGCGCAACCAAGTTCGGAATTCTCCCAGTGGTATTAAAATGAGCGTCAATGGCAGGGTGGGCTAAATAAGCCATACCAATTGGTTCTTCAGTCAAATACCAATTAAGCAAAAATGTACTGTTTATCTGGTATTACACAGACCGTACCTCTCCCTCGGGAGCTGGGCTTCGCGAAGTTTCCCGAGAGAAAGGCTCAGCCGCCACCCTGCGACCTACCGGATATTGCCATGACGTACGTTGACTGATTTGGTTTGGATAAAAAGGTTGACGGAGAGTGATGGGCGGTTAGTTCAGATACGTATAATTTGGCCGTGGCCTTGGGCACGAAATTGCCGCTTGGAAGCCGACGCGGACCCAGTATTGGACCGTTCCCGGCTTGGCTGAGCATCTTGATCGATTCAGATTGCCAAAAGTAGGCCGAATGAGTCCAAATCGATCTTCTCCTACTCTCTAATAAATACGAATTTGAACTAACTGTCCAGAGGCGTCCTCGACTAACAGCAAAAAGGCCTCCATACAAAGAGTGGGCCCTGCCGCTCGAACGAACGGCAGGGCCCACTCTCATTTTCTATTTAGCCTTAGTCATCGCACAAAGCCCCTTCGGCAGCACACGGTGCACCCAAGTCACCGAAGGCCGGGGCGGAGGGGGCCGAGCTTCCCACTGAGCGACTCTGCTTGCAGCCGGAGCGAAGGGGGAACTCGGCCCCCTCCGCCCCGGCCGGACAGGTCACACTACACCGTGTGCTGCGGCAGGTCCTGAAGGGCGATGACGTCCATTCCCATGTCGTTGGCGCTGCCGTGACCCTGCTGGTCCTCGCGCACCGCCTCGATGGCACTCACGTACGTGTTGGCGGCAGACATCGCGGTCACGCAGGTCACGCCGCGTCGCACGGCCTCGGTACGTAGCAGATAGCCGTCGCCGCGCGAGCCCGGACCGTACGGCGTGTTGATGATCACCGCGATCTTGCCATCGGCGATGAGGTCGCCGATGTTGGGGCGCTCGCCGTCGTGCGGGCCGCTAATCTTCTCCACGATCTCGCACGTCACGTTGCCTCCACGCAGCACGCGCGCCGTACCCTCGGTGGAGCAGATGTCAAAGCCCAGGTAACGCAGGATACGCGCGACCGAAAGGATGTGGCGCTTGTCGCGGTCGCACACGCTGATGAATACCTTGCCGGCGCTCGGGTCGGGCAGCTTGTAGTCGATCGCCAGCTGCGTCTTGGCGTATGCCTCGGGATAGCTCTTGGCGATACCCATGACCTCGCCCGTCGACTTCATCTCGGGCCCCAGGATAACGTCGGCGCCCGGGAAACGACCCCAGGGCATGACGGCTTCCTTCATGCAGAACCAATCGAGCTGACGCTCGTCGCTCGGCAGGCCCAAGCTCGCGATGGAATCGCCCGCCATGATACGTGCGGCACACTTGGCCAGCGGCACACCGGTGGCCTTGGAGATAAACGGCACGGTACGGCTTGCGCGCGGGTTGGCCTCGATCACGTAAACGGTCTCGCCCTTAATGGCGTACTGCACGTTGACCAGGCCGCGCACGCCCAGCGCCATCGCGATGCGGCGCGTGGTCTCGCGAAGCTTTGCCTGCAGGCTCTCGCTAAAGCTAAACGGCGGAATGCAGGTCGCGGAGTCGCCGGAGTGGATACCAGCTTCCTCGATATGCTCCAGGATACCGCCGATGTAGACCTCCTCGCCGTCGCACAGGGCGTCGACGTCCGACTCGATTGCACCCTCCAGGAAGCGGTCCAGATACACCGGGTAGTCGGGGCTAATGCGCGCGGCCTCGGCCATGTAATCGCGCAGATGCTCGGCATCGTAGGCGATCATCATGCCGCGGCCGCCCAGCACGTAGCTCGGACGCACCAGCAGCGGGTAGCCGATGTGCGCGGCCACGGCCTCGGCCTCCTCAAACGAGGTTGCCTGGCCCGCCGGCGGATACATAATGCCCAGCTTGTCGAGCAGGGCGGCAAAGCGCTCGCGGTCCTCGGCAAAGTCGATGGCGTCGGGCTTAGTACCCATGATGTTCACGCCGCTCTCCTCGAGCATGCGCGCCAGCTTAAGCGGGGTCTGGCCACCGAGCGTCACCACGACGCCGTCGGGACGCTCAACGTCAATGACGTCCATGACGTCCTCGTAGGTGAGCGGCTCAAAATACAGGCGGTCGGACGTGTCGTAGTCGGTCGAAACGGTCTCGGGATTGCAGTTGACCATGATGGTCTCAAAGCCGCGGGCCGCCAGCGCGTAGCTCGCGTGCACGCAGCAGTAATCGAACTCGATACCCTGGCCAATGCGGTTGGGGCCGGCGCCCAGGATCATCGCCTTGGGCTTGCCCGCCGGCGTGGTCTCGTCGGGAGCCACGCACTTCTTGGCATCCGGGCTTGTGCGGTAGATGTTCTCGTACGTCTTGTAGTGGTACTCCGTGGCGCTCGAGAACTCCGCAGCGCAGGTATCGACCGTCTTCATGCTGGGGACCACGCCCAAGCCCTTGCGGTAGGCGCGCACAAAGCGCTCGTCCGAGCCGGTCAGCGCGGCGATCTCGGCGTCGCTCGTGCCATACTGCTTGAGCAGGCGCATCGCGTCGGCGTCGATATCCTCCACACGCAGGCCGCGGATGCTTTCCTGGACCTGCACCATGTCGTTGATGCGGTTGAGGTACCACGGATCGATACCGCAGATGGCATGGATGCGGGCGATGTCCCAGCCACGACGTAGGGCCTCGACCACAAAGAAGATGCGGTGCTCAGTCGGGGTGCCCACGGCCTGGGCGAGTTCATCATCGCTCAGTTTGTCAGCGCCCTCCTTGCCACCGGCGCAGATGCCCTGATGCCCGTCCTCCAGCGAACGCATGGCCTTGCCGAAGGCCTCCTCAAAGGTGCGGCCGATCGCCATAATCTCGCCCACGGCCTTCATGCGCGTGGTGAGCGTGGGGTCGGTACCCTTGAACTTCTCGAAGGCAAAGCGCGGCACCTTGACCACGCAGTAGTCAATCGTGGGCTCAAAGCAGGCGGGCGTTGCCTTGGTGATGTCGTTGACGATTTCGTCGAGCGTATAGCCAACGGCCAGGCGCGCGGCGGCCTTGGCGATGGGGAAACCCGTGGCCTTGGAGGCCAGTGCGGACGAGCGGCTCACGCGCGGGTTCATCTCGATGACGATCAGGCGGCCGGTGTTGGGGTTCACGGCAAACTGCACGTTGGAGCCACCGGTCTCGACGCCGATCTTCTCAAGAATGGCGAGCGAGGCCACGCGCATGCGCTGATACTCAAGGTCGGAGAGCGTCTGCGCCGGCGCCACGGTGATGGAGTCGCCGGTATGCACGCCCATGGGGTCGAGGTTCTCGATGGAGCACACGATGATGCCGTTGCCGGCGTGGTCACGCATGACCTCCATCTCGTACTCTTTCCAGCCCTCGATGGACTCCTCGACCAGCACCTCGTGGGCAGGCGAGAGCTCCAGGCCCTGGCTCACGATGGAGACGAGCTCCTCGTGAGTGTGAGCGATGCCGCCGCCGGCGCCGCCGAGGGTAAAGCTCGGGCGCAGCACGCAGGGATAGCCCACGCGCTCGGCGATAGCCTCGGCGTCGGCCACGCTGTAGGCATAGCCCGAGCGCGCGACCTCCAGACCAATCTCGGCCATGGCCTCGTTAAAGAGCTTGCGGTCCTCGCCGCGCTCGATAGCGGCAAGGTCGCAGCCAATCATCTCGACGCCATACTTGTCGAGCGTGCCGTCCTTTGCCAGCTCGACGGCGGCGTTCAGACCGGTCTGGCCGCCCAGCGTGGACAGCAGCGCGTCCGGGTGCTCTTTCTTGATTACGCGCTCGATAAATTCGGCGGTGATGGGCTCGACATAGGTGCGGTCGGCAAGACCCGGGTCGGTCATGATGGTCGCCGGGTTGGAGTTGACCAGGATGACCTCAAAGCCATCCTCCTTGAGCACCTTGCAGGCCTGGGCGCCGGAGTAGTCGAACTCGCAGGCCTGGCCAATAACGATGGGGCCCGAACCAATAACGAGGATGCGCTTGATGTCGGTACGTTTCGGCATGTTAGTTCTCCTCGGTCGCAGCGTTCTCGGACTCGGCGAAATTCCAGCCGGCGAGGCGGTCCTTCGCGGTGTCGATGTCCAGGTAGTTCTCCTCGCCGTCCATGAGTCGCGTAAAGGCGGTAAAGAGATAGTGGGCATCGGTGGGGCCAGGCGAAGCCTCGGGGTGGTACTGGACCGAGAAGCACGGGGCTTCGAGCAGCTGGATGCCCTCGGCGGTGCCGTCGTTAAGGTTCACATGCGTCAGGCGAATGCGGCCGAAGCGCTCGTTCATCACGACCGGCGCGATTCCGCGGCGCACCCAAACGCGCAGATCTCCATCGACCGCATGCTCGGTCTCGCCGCCGGAAAGTTCGGGGACAAGCTTGCCCAAGCTGGGGAACAGCAGGCCAAAGCCATGGTTTTGTGCGGTAATCTCCACGCGACGGCTTACCAGGTTCATGACCGGCTGGTTGCCACCGCGGTGACCGAACTTAAGCTTTTCCATCTGGGCGCCGCAGGCCAGGCTGATCATCTGGTGACCAAGACAAATACCAAAGACCGGCACCTTGCCGATCAGCTGTTGCACCTGCTCATAGGTCTCCACCACGGCGTCGGGGTCGCCGGGGCCGTTGGATAAAAAGACGCCGTCGGGATTCATGTCGAGCACCTCACTCGCGGGCGTATCCCACGGCACGACGGTAAGGCCGCAGCCGGCGCGGACGAGGCCCTCCAGAATACCGCGCTTCACACCGCAGTCGTACGCGACCACGTTGTGGCGGGCGGGAGCAGCAGGAGCCAGCGCAAAGTCATGCGTGGCAGGCAGGTCGGCGGCCACAAACTCGTGAGGCGCGGGGCAACTTACGGTCTTGACCAGGTTCTCGCCTACCAGCGTGGGCGCTGCGGCCAGACGCTCGGCAAGCTCGTCGACGTCGAAGATCTCGGTCGAGATAATGCCCATCTTGGAGCCGTTGTCGCGCAGGTGGCGCACCAGAGCGCGGGTGTCGACGCCCTCGATAGCGACGATGCCGTGAGCGCGCAGGTACTCCGGCACGCTGACGGCCGAGCGCCAGTTAGAAGGCGTGGCGCACATGTCGCGAACGATCATGCCACGCATGGCCGGAGCGCTCGCAGGGCGCACGGCGCCGCCGGGGAAGGCCGACTGGACATCGGTCTCGTCGATACCGTAGTTGCCGATCTGCGGATAGGTCATGGTTACGATTTGGCCGGCATAGCTCGGGTCGGTCATGACCTCAAAGTAGCCCTCGAGCGAGGTGTTGAAGCAGACTTCGCCGGTCGCGGTGCCCTCGGCGCCGCATGCGCGTCCATAAAAAATGGTCCCATCCTCAAGATACAGGGTGCAGGGACCGCAAGCGCCCTTGCTGGTTTTGGCCAGCATACGCTGGCACAGCTCGGTGGGCGCGATGGTGCGGGCGGCAGCGCCCGCAATATGGTTGTTCGCCATAGTTCTCCTTCCCGGTCTCACAGGACCGGCTTAAAGGTGTGCAGTTAGGCCTCGCGGTATTGTAACCGCAAGCATGCCTCATGGCGTTAATTTCATCGAAATGTTTACGAAATGATAATTATGACTTTCTATGCATAATGATTTTTTAATCCCCGTCCCGGAAAAATCATCCCGCGGGGCTTGTGGCTCACGCGGGATGATGGCGTCTTATTTTATCTTGTCCTGCTCCAGCAGTTCGGACGGTGTGCGATCGGGCTTGCCGCCGCGGAAAATCTCGCGGCCATGCAGACGATGCTCCAGGTCACGTTCGGCCTTTTCCTCGTCAATCTTGGTCTGGCTCACCACCGGGTCCTCAATCAACGACGACACCGAGTTCACCTGCTTCTGAATGCGCTCGGCGATGGTGTCATCCATACTCACGATGCGCATCTTCCAGTCGATACTCGTAGCGTTGGATGAGCTCTTGGTCCACACGAACGTCAGGATGGCGCTCTGGTGGCCCTGGGCGGGAAACATGCCAAAGAAGGAATCGTGCTGAATGTTGCTATCCTCGTCGATATAGGCGTGAACGTTATACACCACGCGGTCGATCTTATCGTTGAGCAACGCGTTGGTCGCAAGCGCCGCGGCCTGAATCTGCCCGTTGGACAGCAGCTCGAGCTCGTTGGCAGACGATGTGTCCAACACCGTCACCTCGACCGTGCCCGTACGCTCATCGGCTTCATCGACGGTAAAGTCGAGCGGGAACTGCGTAAAGCCGTTGCCCCACTCAAGGCCGCCCTTCAGCGCCGTCGAAACGGTATCGACCGAAACGCTCTCGGACAGGTTGGCGGTGTTCAGGCGACGCATCACGCCGTAGCCAATCTGCATGCCCACGATCAGCACCAAAATACCAATGACCACGGCCATCGCGGTCTTCGTAATGGTATGACTCACCTGCGAACCCGAAGGATCATCCTCGGACAGTGGGTCGATATGTTTTGCCTGGCTCGCGCGGTCCTCGCTGCGCAGCTGCGCTAGCGCCGCTTTGTCACCGCGCTTGGCCGCAGCCTCCTTCTCACGCATGCGCTCGGTTCGCTTTTTGGCAAGCGTGGGATCCAAGACACCGGATGCATCGATTTCGGAGAATAACTCCGTCACTTCTTCCGGAGTCAAAGGGTTCTTGTCAGCCATAAACTTCCTGTCATATCAATCAGTCGAGCTCGTGCGCACGCGCACCTTCGAACTGCATTCGATAGTAACGGGCATAGGTGCCGCCACGGGCGAGAAGCTGTTCATGCGTGCCACGTTCCACAACGCGACCATGCTCAACGGTCGCAATCTCATCGGCGTGTTTAATGGTCGAGAGACGGTGGGCGATGATGATTGTGGTACGGCCGCGTGCCAGCTCTTCGAGCGACTCCTGGACCGCCTCCTCGCTCTCGTTATCCAAAGCACTCGTCGCCTCGTCCAAGATCAAGATTTTGGGATTCTTGAGAAACACACGCGCGATGGCAACGCGCTGTTTCTGTCCGCCCGAAAGACGGCTGCCGCGCTCGCCCACGACCGTGTCATAGCCCTGTGGAAGCGACTCGATAAAGGCATCGATGTTGGCGCGACGGGCGGCCTCGGCGATCTCTCCTGCCGTAGCGCCCGGCTTGCCGTAGGCGATGTTCTCGCCAATCGTGCCGTCAAACAGATAGACATCCTGCTGCACCAGGCCGATGGCGCGACGCAGGCTCTGCTGCGTCACATCGCGCACGTCCTGGCCGTCGATGCTAATGGATCCGGCGGCCACGTCATAAAAGCGCGGCAGCAGCGAACAGGTCGTGGACTTGCCACCGCCCGAAGGGCCAACCAAAGCGATGGTCTGCCCGGGCTTGATGGACAGGTCCATATGGTCGATAACGGGACGCTCGTCGGCATCGCCCTCGCCCAGCTCAACATCCTCGTAGTTAAAGCACACGTCGTGATACTCCACGGCGCCGGCAGTCACCTGCAGATCCGTAGCGCCCGGCTTGTCCTGGATATCCGGCGCGGTCGAGAGCACCTCGTCCATACGCTTAAAGCCGGCGATAGCCTTCTGATACGTTTCGGCCGAATTGACGAGTGTCTCGAGCGGCGTGCAGAACAGCGAAATATAGAGTGCAAAGGTCGCCATATCGACCGCCTGCAGCTGCCCCTGGGCGACCAGCCAGCCGCCCAGCAGCACCACGATCACATAGAGCACACCCGAAAGCAGGCCATACGTCGCGGTATAGACGCCCATGGCGTGATACATGTTCTCCTTGGACGAAAGATAGCGATTGTTTGAGGCGCGGAACTTGAAGCGTTCGGTCTCCTCATTGGCAAAGCTCTTGACCACGCGCATGCCCGCCAGCGAATCCTGCAGCTGCGCATTGATGCCGCTGATCTTTTTGCGGTTGTCGCTAAAGACCTCGCGCATGCGCATGTTCTGCCAAAACATGATGGCCGAAAACGCCGCCGTCACCACGGCCATGGCGAGCGCCAGCACCGGGGCGATGGTAAAGAGGATCACAAACGAGCCGATAATCTCGATGCCGCAGATGATGATCCACTCGGGCACGTGATGCGCCGCCTCGCAGATATCGAACAGGTCGTTGACCACGCGGCTCATCATGTCGCCCGAGCTGTTGCGGTCGAAGTACGCAAAGCTGAAGCGCTCATACTGGTCGAACAGGTCCTCGCGCATCTTGGACTCCATGCGCGCGCCCATCACGTGACCCCAATAGCTCACAAAGTAGCGGCAGGCGCAGCGGACGGCATACATCAACACCAAGCCCACCGCGATCATGCCGAGCGCCTGCATAATGGCAGCCTGACCCTGAGTAAATAGCCCACCGGTCAAATTGCGCAGGATAATGGGGAACGCCAGGTCAATGGCGGCAAGCACCAGAGCGCAAACAGTATCAGCAACAAAAAGCCCCATCTGGGGCTCGTAGTAAGAAAGAAACCTCTTAAACATAGTCACCTTACGCGGTTTTACCAAACCGCGTTTCGTCTCGACGCTGCAAGTGCTCCTTTTGGACAATCTGGCCTTCAATCGTCGGTCGCGTATATCCATACGCTTCCCTCCTCTTTTAGGCCACCTTGTCTCAATTGGAGCACTTTCGCTGACTTACACAAACCTGCGGGATCATCCCCGCTCGTTAAAGATCGGCCCCACCCAAGCGGTGCGCGATGCTGTCGCAGGCAAGCGCGCCTACGACGGTCTTGGCGTCTTCGATCTTGCCGTCGAGCACGGCGTCGATCAGCTCGTGCAGCGGCACCAGGTCCACGTTGACAAACTCGTCATCATCGGGGTTGGGCGCATCAAACTCGAGCTTGGTAGCCAAGTAGATGCGGATGATCTCATCGCAAAAACCGCAGGACGTGACAATCGACGTCAAAAAGCGAATACGACCAGCCCTAAAGCCCGTCTCCTCATGCAGTTCGCGCTTGGCGCAATCGAGCGGATCCTCGCCTGGATCGAGCTTGCCGGCGGGAATCTCGACCGTCACGCGGTCGATGGCGGTGCGGTACTGACGCACCAGTACGATCTTGCCGCTCTCGGTCAGCGCCACGACGGCCGCCGCACCCGGATGGCGAACGATATCGCGGGCGCTGCGGCGACCGTTGGGCAGCTCAACCTCAAGACGGTGGACGTCGAGGATCTTGCCCTTCCAGGCGCACTCCTCCGAAAGAATCTTCTCGTGCAGCTCGGCATCGTGCGGGTCGTCGTCGCCCAGCACCAGCTCCGGCTCGTCAGCGACCTCGCCACCAGGCTCGCCCTCGGCGTGCCCATACATGCGGCTGTCCTCTTCGACGATCTGCGCGTCCACGAGCTCTTCGTTCTTCTCGTCCATCCGTCTCATTCCTCTCGGATTTTAGGCATCCCAGGCGTCGCGGCCGCGCAGCGCGCGCAGGCCGATGTCGTGACGCAGGGTCTTGCCCTCAAAATCAATCTTCTCGCAAGCCTCGTAGGCAAGGTTGCGAGCGTTCTCAAACGTGTCGCCCAGAGCGGTCACGGCAAGCACGCGGCCACCATTGGTCACGAGCTGGCCGTCCACCACGGCAGTACCCGCGTGGTAAACGGTCACGTTCTCCATGGCCTCGGCATCCTCAATGCCAGTGATGACCTTGCCCTTCTCGTAGCTGCCGGGATAGCCCGCGCTCGTCAGGACAACGGCCACGGCCCACTCGTCACGCCAGTCGAGCTCAATCTGATCGAGCTCGCAGTTGGCGCAGGCGAGCATGACCTCGACCAGGTCGTTCTTAAGGCGCGGCAGCACAACCTGAGTCTCGGGATCACCAAAGCGGGCGTTGAACTCCAGCACCTTGGGGCCGGCGGGGGTGAGCATAAAGCCGCCATACAGGCAGCCGCGGTAGTCGATGCCCTCGGCAGCAAGCTCGGCCACGGTCTGCTCCATGACCGCCACCATCGTGGCGTGCTCTTCATCGGTCACGATGGGCACCGGGCTGTAGACGCCCATGCCACCGGTGTTGGGGCCCTTGTCGCCCTCGAGCGCGCGCTTGTGGTCCTGCGAAGTGGCCATGGGGCGCACGGTCTTGCCGTCGGTAAAGGCCAGCAGCGAGCACTCGGGACCGGTCAGCATCTCCTCGATGACCACGGTGCTGCCGGCATCGCCAAAGGTGCCGCCAAAGCACTCGCGCACGGCCTCCTCGGCCTGCTCAAGTTCGGTCGCCACGATAACGCCCTTGCCCGCGGCAAGGCCGTCGGCCTTGACGACCAGCGGGGCGCCCTGCTCGCGCACGTAGGCGAGAGCCGAAGCCTCGTCGGTAAACGAACCATAGGCTGCCGTCGGAATGCCCGCACGCTCCATGAGCTGCTTGGAGAACAGCTTGGAGCCCTCCATCTGGGCGCCCTCGGCACCCGGGCCAAAGCAGGGAATACCCGCCGCGCGCACGGCGTCGGCCACGCCCGCCACGAGCGGAGCCTCGGGGCCAATTACCACGAGTCCGCATCCGTGGCTCTGCGCAAACGCCGCCACGGCCGCGGGATCGCAGTCTTCGAGAACAACGTTCTCGCCGCAGCTCGCGGTGCCGCCGTTGCCCGGCGCGATGTAGAGCTTGCCGGCGCGCGGTGATGCTGCGAGCTTAGCTGCCAAAGCATGCTCACGGCCGCCGCTGCCCAACAACAGGATGTCGATGGTTTGAGTGTCCGCCTTCAAGGGTGCCTCCTCTATGGATGAATGGCCCGCTCCGCGCGAGCCCTTTGCAAGCAAATATACCCCTCGGCCGCCCGTCCGGGCTGCGAAGGGGTATATCGCAATAACCAAATAGTCCCGATTACTTCCAGAATCGGTTGATGATCTGCTCGCGACCAGCGCCAACGCCAATAAACGTCACGCGGGTGTGTGCCAGATCCTCGATAAACGCCACGTAGTCCTGAGCCTCTTGCGGCAGCTCATCAAAGCTGCGGCAACCGGTGATGTCGCACTTCCAGCCGGGGAGCTCCTCGTAGATGGGCTTGGCATGCTCAAAGCGCACCTGATGCTCGGGCACGCTGGTGTAGCGCTCGCCATCGACGTCGTAGGCCACGCACACCTTGATGGTGTCGAAAGCCGAAAGCACGTCAAGCTTGGTCACGGCGATGTCGGTGAGGCCGTTGACGCGCGAGGCATAGTTGGCGATAGGGCCGTCAAACCAGCCGCAACGACGACGGCGACCGGTGGTCACGCCGTACTCATAGCCCTCCTCGGTCAGCGTGTGGCCGGCCTCGGACTCATAGGAAAGCTCGGTGGGCATGGGGCCCGAACCGACGCGGGTGATGTAGGCCTTCATGACGCCCAGCACGCGGTCGACGTTCTTCATGCCCACGCCGGAACCGGTGATGGCGCCGCCGGCGGTGCAGTTAGAAGACGTCACGTACGGATAGGTGCCGTGGTCGATGTCGAGCAGCGTCGCCTGGGCGCCCTCAAACAGCAGGTCCTTGCCCTCATCGATCATGTTGTTGAGCAGCAGGCTCGTCTCGGTGATGTAGGGGCGCAGGCGCTCGGCCATCGGCAGGTACTCGTCGCAAATCTGGTCCACGGTGTAGGTGGGCAGGTTGTAGATGAGCTCGAGCTCAGGGTTCACGCGGGCGAGAGCGGTCTCCAGCTTGTCGCGGAACAGTGCCTCGTCCAGCATGTCCTGCATGCGCAGGCCGATGCGGGCCATCTTGTCCTGATAGCACGGACCGATACCGCGCTTGGTGGTACCGATGTTCTTCTTGCCGAGCTTCTGCTCAAAGGCGCCATCCAGATCGATGTGGTACGGCATGATGACATGCGCGTTGCCGCTAATCTTGAGGTTCTTGGTGGTGATGCCGTCGGCCTCGAACATGTCGATCTCCTCAAGGACAACCTTGGGGTTGACGACGCAGCCGTTACCGATCACCGACACGTGGTCGGAATACATGATGCCGGAGGGCACCTGGTGCAGGCCGTACTTCTTGCCATTGACGACGATGGTGTGGCCGGCGTTGTTGCCGCCCGAGTAGCGCACGACGGCATCGAAGTCGCCGGCGACCAGGTCGCAGATCTTACCCTTGCCCTCATCGCCCCACTGGGCACCGACCAAAACGGTTGACGGCATGTTTACTCCTTACATTCATGGACTGTCTACGCGCCACGCCGGCACGCAGAAGCACAAAACATTCCCAGTATACCCGTGCAACGGGCGCCTGTCCTACTCCTCGGCATGTGCCCCATCAAGCTCATAGAACTTGGTGGATGCCGGCAGGAACATCAGGTCGACGTCGCCGATCGGGCCCGAACGGTTCTTGGCCACGACGATACGCGTAACGCCCTCGTCGGGTCGATCGTCGCGCGAGGCTTCGGCCTCGTCGGCGGAGCGGTCCAAGAACATAACGATATCGGCGTCCTGCTCGATGGAGCCCGATTCACGAAGGTCGGAAAGCTGCGGGCGCTTGCCGGTACGGGATTCGACCTGACGCGAGAGCTGTGACAGCGCGATGAGCGGGATCTTGAGTTCCTTGGCCATGATCTTCAGACCACGCGACATCTCGGAGACCTCGACGGTACGGCTCTCGGAGCGGCGTCCCGGCGGAGGACTCACCAGCTGCAGGTAGTCCAGGATGATGATGGCCTTCTCCTTGTTGTGGAGCATGCGGCGGCTCTTGGCACGGATCTCGGTCACCGTGGTGCCGGGCGTATCGTCAATCAGAATGTCGAGCTTGGACAAGGTCTGCGTGGCCTCGTTGATATTGGCCCACTGCTCGGGGCTAATGCGGCCCATGCGGAAGTCACTGATCGAGATCATCGCATAGGCGCAAATCAGACGCTGGGCAATTTCCTTACCCGACATCTCCAGCGAGAAGAAGCCGACGGTATAGCCCGCGGCGGCGGCATTGAGCGCCAAGTTCAGGGCGAACGACGTCTTACCCACGGCGGGGCGGGCGCCGATGATGATGAGCTGACCCTCGCGGAAACCCATAAGCATGCGGTCGAGCGATGGGAAGCCCGTGGGCACGCCCGCGGCCTGGCCGCCTGCCTGGCACACTTCCTCGGCCTCGTTATAGGCCTCGACCATAAACTCGGTCAGCGTCTTGTAGCTCGACTTAACCTCACGCGCCGTGACCTTGAGCAGCTTGCTCTCGGCTAGCTCCACGACCTCCTTGGTGTCGGTGGGAGCGTTGTAGGCCAGCGCGTTGATCTCGTTGGTAGCACCGATCAGCTCGCGCAGCATCGAGTCGCGGCGCACGATGGCGGCGTGGTGCTGCCAGTTGACGAGCGACAGGGTCTGACCCATCAGCTCCAAAATGTACGCTTCGCCGCCCACGGCATCGAGTTTGTTGATGCTTCGCAGGTAATCGATCAGCGAGATGGAGTCGATGGGGATGCGGCTGTTGTACATATCGACCATCGCGGTATAGATGGTCTTATGAATGGGCCGGTAGAAGTCATCGGGCTGCAGCTCGACCTGGGCCTCTTCGACCACCTCGGGCGATAGCAGCATAGCGGCCAGTACGTTGGCCTCTGCATCTTGGTTTTGGGGGAGACCCAACTTGGAACCGCGATCTTCGACCGTCAGCCCCGTCCCCCTATCGTCATATGCCATGAGCATCCTCATTCATATCGCTTGCGAGCATCCATAGTATCAGCCACGGCTCTAAAACAAGCCGCGCCTCGGCAATCATCACCGAAGCAAACGGATGAACGGTTCCATCTATAGGACTTCGCCGCAACATCTGCCATGCCACTCGCTCAGCGCAAAAAAAATAAAAGGGCACCCTGGTCTCCCAGAGCGCCCTTCTTAGAACAAGATTGTTGCGTTGCAGCAAATGCTACTCGGCAGCAGCCTCAGTCTCGACCTCGGCGGTCTCGGCCTCGGCGACCTCAGCGGCCTCCTCGACCTCAGCCTCGGCAGCGAGCTCCTCGGCGGTAACGCCGACGAGAACGACAACCTCGGCCTTGATCTCGCGGTACAGCGAGATAGCGACGGTGTGGGCACCGGCAACCTTGATGGGCTTACCGAGCTCGACGCGCTTGCGGTCGATGTCCATACCGAGCTGATCCTTGATGGCGTCAGCGATCATAGCGGCGGTAACAGAGCCAAAGAGGATGCCCTCGTCGCCGACCTTGACGTCAACGGTGACCTGCTTGCCCTCGAAGGCAGCCTTGGTCTCGTTGGCGGTAGCCAGACGGACGGCCTCGCGCTTGGCGATGTTGTTGCGACGCTCGTCAAGCTGCTTGAGGTTGCCCTTGGTGGCGGCAACAGCGAGCTTCTTGGGGAACAGGAAGTTCTCAGCGTAACCCTGAGCGACCTCTACGACGTCACCCTCGCCGCCCTTGCCCTTGATCTCATCGAGAAGAATAACCTTCATGATGCGTCTCCCTTCTTAGCCGCGGTCGCGGTTGCCACGAGAGGAAACCACGGGGACGGTGTACGGCAGGAGAGCCATCTCGCGGGCGCGCTTGATGGCGTTGGCGATGTCATGCTGATGCTGCGTGCAAGCGCCAGTGACGCGACGGGGCTTGATCTTGCCACGGTCGGTCATGTACTTACGGAGAAGCTGAGTGTCCTTATAGTCGATGAACTCAGTGTTCTCCTTGCAGAACTGGCAGTACTTACGACGCGGCTGACGTGCAGAATAATCATTAGCCATGTCAAAATACCTTTCATTTGGCAACTTCGGCGAGCCGAAGCCGCCTCTCACTCAAAAATAGGTGAACAACCCTTAGAACGGGATGTCCTCATCGTAGACGTCGACCGCGGGCGGCGTAGCCACCGGTGCGGCGGGACGTGCTGCGGGCGCGGGAGCTGCGGGGGCGTAACCGCCCTGATCGTAGCCACCCTGGCCACCACGGGAGCTCATAAACTCGATCTCATCGACGATGACCTCAAGTTTGCTCCTGCGCTGACCATCGCGCTCCCAAGAGCTGTAGCGCAGCTTGCCCTCGATCGCGACCTTATTTCCCTTTGCCAGGAAACGGCTCACGGCCTCGGCGCGGGTGCCGAACATAGTGCAGTCGACAAAGTTGGGATAGTCCTCCCACTCGCCCGTCTGCGCATTGCGGCGACGATCGTTGACGGCGACGCCAAAGGACAGAACCTGGGTTCCGCCGGCGGTGGCGCGCAGCTCGGGATCGCGGGTGAGGTTACCGGTGATGTTCACTCGATTGATGCTCATAACTCACTACTTCCTCTTGGGGCACAAGCCCAGTCCAAAACGACAGTCTTACTCCTGGTCGTCGCGACGGACGATCATGTGGCGGACCACAGCGTCGGTGATGCGCAGGACGCGATCAAGCTCGGCGATCTGGGTAGGATCTGCGTGGAAGTTGATGAGGGTGTAGTCACCATCGGTGAGGTCGTTGATCTCGTAGGCGAGCTTGCGCTTGCCCCACTCGTCAACGGAGTCGACCTTGCCAGCGCCCTCAGCGATCGTGGTATCGATACGCTTCATAACAGCGAGACGAGTCTCGGGGTCGAGCGACGGGTCAACAAAGAACAGCAGTTCATAAGCCTTCATATTGTCACCTCCTCTGGGCAAATGTGGCTTCAGGTCGTGAAGGTGCGCCTGAAGCAGGAAAAGACTTGGTAATAATATCTTTCAACCTCCCAGGCTGCAAGAATATGCAGCTACAACCTCATGACCTCCACATATGTCCATACTCACACGGCACTTCATGCGTCTTCCAACCAAATGCTGACCAAATGCTTGACGGATTTGTGGACAAGATACGGCGCTGCGGGGACAAACCGAATCAAACTGCAGGTCAGCAACTGCAAGGCTGTGGTCGCGAAATGCATACCAGTGGTTCACAACACCGTTCAAAGTTTTTTAAAATTGCTGCCGCGTCGTCTATAAATACCTATTTTGAACAATTTGCCGCATGCAGTCATGCTGGTCAGAGCCCGTTTTTGGCCTCCTAGATCCCGTCACGAAGCCAAGCGTTTCAAAAAATGCCAACTTTTCTGTTTGCACTTTGCGATTCCTCGTGTATACTGACTTTCGCATTTAACGGAGAGTTGTCCGAGTGGCCGAAGGAGCACGATTGGAAATCGTGTAGGCGTCAAAAGCGTCTCCAGGGTTCAAATCCCTGACTCTCCGCCAGTTAATTCCAAAGCAGGCCTTTGAGCCTGCTTTGTTTTTACCCCACGCGGAGGGGTGGCAGAGTGGTTGAATGCGGCGGTCTCGAAAACCGTTTGGCCTGTATAAGGTCACGAGGGTTCGAATCCCTCCTCCTCCGCCATTTTGGTTGAAAAAGCTCCCAGCAACGGGAGCTTTTTTTTGTTTTGAGTCCCTTACATACAAATACGGCGGAGGAGGAGGGATTCGAACCCGCCCCTCCCTCAAAAACATGCACATCACCCTCCAAAACCGATATTTTTCGACATCTTTGAAGGCTGACGTACATGTTTGGATTGAGCTCACGGGAGTGGCACTATTCGGAAGGTGCCTCTTCGTCTCGCATGCCTTTCCAGTTGCGGATAAGCGCCTTGCGTAGTTCGTTTTGCTCTCGCTGGTACCCGGCGTCGGTACAGCGAGGCATGCCGAGTGCTTCGCGAATGTTGTTCATGGCGCGGTGAAAGGCGAGCTGGCTGCCGAACTGAGCCGAAGTGAGCGTAACGATTCGATATCCCATTCGGGAGAGAACGGCCTCTCGCTCCGCATCTGCTCCTTTGCGCTCGAACTCATCGTGAAAACCGCCCTTATATTCGATACCGAGCTCCCTGCGCTTGTAGGTAACGAGCGCATCGATTTTGAGTGTTCGAGCTTTGGCGCAATGCCAGAGACGTTGAGGGATCTCGAGTGGTTTGTTGAGTTCGATACCTCGGATGCCAACGCCGCCTTCGCTTGTTGGGAGTGAGAGGGCGATTGCCGAAGCGGTCTCCATAGGCGAGGCCGAGCGATCGTAGATATGCCTGAGCGCGAGCCGTGCACGTGTGGCACCGGGTTTGCCGGGATGCCGATCGAGCAGTTCGATTATTTCATCCTTGGAGGTGGTGGCTGGTTGCTCGGTATAAGGGTCGGCGGGATTGAGCCTCATGCGATAATCGCCGCAAACTTCATAGCCATATTCGAGATATTCGATCCTATCCATCCACTCGGCAGCGAGCACGAAGGTGAAGGCTTCGTCGGTGATGAAGATTCCGGGCGTCAACTCGTTAATATGCTCGTAGGGAAGATTTTGTCCAAGAATGTGGCAAATGACGCCTTTGGTGCGAATTCGCTCGAATTCGAATACAACCGAGATATCGATAGTCTTGAGCATATCGGACGGAATGCCGCAGTCGATAAGTGCCTGTCGTATGCGCGCAACGCGTTGTTGGGTGGAGATGCCTTGTGCGCCTATCTGGTAGTCGTGCCGCGCAAGAGACTGAACCAAATTCTGGGGTGCATGATGGACAAGCCATGCGGTTTTATGCGAAATGAGAACAGGGGTATCCATTGAGGGCCTCTCGCTCTGAGCCGGTATCCAACTCTTATGTCCGTTGAAGTGGGAAAATATACCGGATGTGAGTAAATCAACTCACTCATGCTGTGAACCCAATCCAAGCATGTACGTCAGCCTCCAAAGATGTCGAAAAATGTCGTTTTTGGAGGCTGACGTACATGTTTTGGACCCCTGGCATTCCAGTAACGCCACGCCCGCGCCCAGTCCCTACCGTTTGCCGAGCAATGGGGTCGCAATCGCCGCCAACCATGTACTATGTACGGGCATTGTCTAAACTCGCAACTCAAAGGACCCCATCTTGCCCGTCGTCGCCGCTATGACCGTTACCTCACACGCCACGGATGCCATGGTCGCTATTCCGTTTTGGCTCGAGATGTTTGCTGTTGTCGCTGCATCGATCTCGGGCGTGCTGGTTGCGCGCGAGCATAAGCTCGACCTGGTGGGTGCAGTTGCGCTCGCCGTGGTCTGTGGCCTGGGCGGCGGTCTTTTGCGCGATATGACGCTGCAGGTGGGCAACGTCTACATCCTCAACCAACCGATGGCGCTCCCGCTTTCCATTGCCACGGCAGCCATCATTTACATTTTCCCGGCAATCGTCGACAAGCCCGAAAAACTCATTCCCCTGCTCGATATCATCTCGGTGGGTATTTATGCGGCAACCGGCGCAGACAAGGCGCTGGTCTACGGCTTTGCGCCGGCGGTGTGCATCATGATGGGCTTTTTTACCGCGGTGGGCGGCGGCATGCTGCGAGATGGTTTTATGGGTGTGGTGCCGGGTATTTTCCAGCGTACGAACTTTTATGCCATCGCGGCCATCGCCGGATCGACAAGCTACGTGTGTCTCGTTATGAGCGGCATCATAAGCAATGTCGCCGCGCTGATCGTATGCGTTGTCGTGACCATGGGTCTGCGCTGGCTCTCGCTGCGCTTTGACATCAAAAGCCCCACCGAAGAAGACATCGCACGCTTTTTGCATCGCAAAAAGTAGGTAGCGCGGGCTCATCCTTCGAAATGCAACCGAGAGGTTCTTTTAGAGCGCCCGCGCGTTGGGTACCCTGTTAAGTGCATATCGAGCATCTGACGAAGGATTCACTATGTCCCGCAATCAATTCCCGTCGACCCAGCGCCGTAAAGCGTGGGGCTGCATCACCATCCTATTCGCGCTCATCGCGCTGGCGCTCACCGCACTTCCCACGGCGTCATTTGCCGGCACGGACACGGCAGGCAATGTCCTTGCGACCGACAATGACGCCAATCCGTCCGGCGTCGAGGGTGACCTGTACTGGGCCGGTCAGGCCCTCAACTTGGATGATGCGTCCATCGACCACGATATCATCGCTGCGGGCGAGAGCCTCTCCATCCGCGACTGCACGGTGGGCGGCGCCGTCCGTCTAGCGGCACGCACCATCGACATTGCCAAGACCACGGTTGATGGCAGCGTGACCGTTGCTGGCCAGCATGTCGTTCTCAATTCCGACAGCACCGCTAACTGTTTCTACGCGATAGGCGAGACGGTCGCCTTGCGAGGCTCCACCAAGTCGGCAGCGCTCGCGGGCGATACGGTAACCATCGACGGCACCGTCGATGGCGATGTCGAGGTTTGGGCCGACAAGCTCATCCTGGGCAAGAACGCCCACATCACCGGCACCGTGAACGCGCACGTCTCCGAGGACCCCGAGCGCGCCGCGGGAGCCGAGGTCGGCGCACTCAAGATCGACCGCACCGAGAACGAGGATACTTCCACCGTTAACGATGTCATCGGCGGTATCGTCGCCGCGGCACTCTCGACCTGCTTTGTCGCTCTGCTGCTCGAGCTCGTCTTTCCGCGTGCGACTGCCAGCGCCGCCGGTATGCTCCACCAGCGCCCCATGCCCCTGTGGGTGAGCGGTCTTCTGGGCACAATTGCTATCGTCCCCGCCGTCCTACTGCTGATTATCTCTATCGCCGGTCTGTCGCTTGCCGGAGCCCTCATGTGCGGTGTCATTGGCATCGCGTTAGTGTCGAGTGCCTTTGCGGGGTGCGCGATCGCCCGCATGGTCGGACACAACCAGAACCGCTACGCCATGGCAGCCGTGGGTGGCATCGCCGCGGGCGCGCTTACGGCAATCCCCCTCGTAGGCGACTTCATCAGCGGCGTGGCCTTCGTCTTTGCACTCGGCTACGTTATCCAGATCATCTGGCGCAGCGCCCACCTCAAGTCGCAACAGCCGGCTAATACGCCGGAACTCCCCACCGCCTAGCCGCCAACCACCACAAAGGGGACAGGCACCTTTGTGGTGGTGCAGGCCGTCTCAATCCCCGTGCACCAAAAAGGGCGCCGACCATCGCGGTCGACGCCCTTTCTTGTTAAACGCTATAAAGCCCAGCGCTTATTTGTTTACCTGGCCAGCGCGGACAGCGGCCTTCTTGCGGTCGGTGGCGTTGAGCAGACGCTTGCGCAGGCGGATGTTCTTGGGAGTGATCTCCACCAGCTCGTCGTCGGCGATGTACTCCAGCGCCTCCTCCAGCGAGAAGGTGCGGGGCGGTACCAGCTGGACAGAGATATCGGAGGTCGAGGAACGCTGGTTGCCCAGGTTCTTGGTACGGGCGATGTTGACGACCATGTCGCCGGCCTTGCTGCGCTCGCCCACGATCATGCCCTCGTAGCACTCGGTGCCCGGCTCAACAAACAGCTGGCCGCGCTCCTGCAGCGTACCCAGAGCGTAGGCAACGGCCTTCTCGGTGGTCATGGAGATCATAGCGCCGTTCTGACGGTTGCCGATCTCGCCGGCGTAAGGACCATACTCCAAGAAGGTGTGGTAGAACACGCCCTCGCCGTGGGTGACGTTCATGATGCGGTTCTTAAGGCCCATGATGCCGCGGGTCGGGATCTTAAACTCGAGGTGCGTCACGATGCCCGAGGTATCCATGCTCGTCATGATGCCGCCGGAGGTACCGAAGACCTCAACGACCTTGCCCGAGTACTCGTCCGGGCACTCGACGACGGCCTGCTCGACGGGCTCCATCTTGTTGCCGTTCTCGTCCTTCTTAAACAGAACGCGGGGACGGCCAACCTGGAACTCAAAGCCCTCGCGACGCATGGACTCCATCAGAACGGACAGGTGCAGGATGCCGCGACCCGAGACCTCGACGCCGCTCTTGTCCTCGAGCTCCTCGATCTTCATGGTCACGTTGTTCTCGGCCTCGTTGAACAGGCGCTCCTTGAGCTGACGGGCGCCCACGATGTCGCCGTCGCGACCGACGAGCGGGGAGGTCGAAGCCTCAAAGACGATGGACAGAGTCGGCGGGTCGATCTCGATGGGCTCGAGCTCAACGGGGTTCTCGGGATCGGTGTAGACATCGCCGATATCGGTGCGGTCGATGCCCACGACGGCGGCGATGTCGCCGGCGCCGACTTCCTGGCATTCGGTGCGGCCCAGGTAGTCGAAGGTAAAGAGCTGCTTGACGGTAGCGGTGGCGCTGGAGCCGTCGTTCTTGACGACCAGAATCTGATCGCCCTGATGGATGGTGCCGGAGTACACGCGACCGATGCCGATACGGCCGACGAAGTTGGAGTGGTCGATGGTCACGCACTGCATGGCCAGCGGGGCGTTCTCGTCAACCTCGGGCGCGGGCATGTCGTCGATGATCATATCGAGCAGCGGATACATGTCCATGTTGCCGTCGTTGGGGTCAAGGCGGGCAAAGCCATTCATGGCGCTGGCGTAGACCACGTGCTCCATGGCAAACTCGAGCTGGTCGTCGGTGGCACCCAGGTCGGCCATAAGGTCCAGGCAGTCGTTGTAGGCCTTCTCGGGGTTGGCACCCGGACGATCGATCTTGTTGATGACGATCATGATCTTGAGGCCAGTGTCGATAGCGTGACGCAGCACGAAGCGGGTCTGGGGCATGGGGCCCTCAAAAGCGTCGACCAGCAGCAGGGCGCCGT
Source organism: Collinsella sp. (assembly GCA_019419505.1). Classification (GTDB taxonomy): domain Bacteria; phylum Actinomycetota; class Coriobacteriia; order Coriobacteriales; family Coriobacteriaceae; genus Collinsella. The sequence continues at coordinate 111,488 of DXZS01000003.1, forward strand.
CGGCCATACGCAGCACGCGCTCGACCTCACCGCCAAAGTCGGCGTGGCCCGGGGTGTCGATGACGTTGATCTTGACGTCCTTGTACTCGATAGAGATGTTCTTGGCGAGAATCGTAATGCCGCGCTCGCGCTCCTGGTCGTTGGAATCCAGGACGCGGTCCTCGACCTGCTGGTTGGCACGGAAGGCGTCCGTGGCACGCAGGAGCTTGTCGACCATCGTCGTCTTGCCGTGGTCGACGTGGGCGATGATGGCGATGTTCCTCAGATTGTCTACGCGCATGTAGTTCCCCTATCTTCTATCCATATACAAACGGCACGCGTATGCGGCCCGCCCAGCGACACAACGCTCAGCGGGAATATTGAGCCTTTTACCGAAAACTCGTTTATTTTAGCGATTTTAGATGAGAGGGGTTTCCTCACCTGCAGGTTCAGGGTCGCTCCACATAAAACCATCGCCGGCGCCCATGCCCTCATACAGCACATATGCCGAAAAACCGCTCTCGAGCGTGGTTTCGAAGAAGCTCACGAGCAGAGCATCGTGATAGCCGCCGTCAATTTCGACGCAGCCGGTGTAGCCGATGGCATAGCGGGCGATGCGGCCCAGGCCCTCGTCCTTAAGACCCATCTTGTGCTCGGAGATAAAGTTGGTAGCCGCCTCGAGGCACGCCTCCTCGCCATCCTCATCGAGCGCCGCCAGATAACGGTTGGACGCGGCATCCTCAATTGCCACGACCACGCCAGGGTTTTCACCGGCGGCCAGGTCGTCCAAGAACGCACCGATCAGGTCACACACCATGGCGTCGAGCTCGGCGGAGACGTTACCGGCGTCCTGCATATCCTGTGCCATCTTTAGACCTTCCCATCGAGTCTGGCGTCGTTACAGTTCTTGTGCCTCGGCGGCGATCTTGGCGGCAGCGTCGCGGGCGCGCATCATATCCATCGCGCGCTTGTCGAGTACCTTGATCTGGTTGGTCAGCATTACTGCATCGACCACACCCCAGATTACCAAGCCTGTTGAAATCGAAAACCCAAGCGCACCAACTGTACCACGAAGGCGCGAGCAGATTGCCGCGACAAGGGCGGAGACGACAACCATCTTGATAAACGAGCCGCGGCGCTCGCGAAGCGTGCGGGCCTGCGTCACATAGGCAATGCGTGCCGCCTCGGATGCCTCCGAGCGCATCTGGGCCTCGCGCGCAATGGCCGCCGCCTCAGCCGACATACCGCTGGCCATCAGCGAACACTCCGCAACCCTGCCGCCCCGCATTTAGAAGTCATCGGGGGAGAGCGTATGGACGAACTCGTCGAACTTCTCGAACTCCTGCTCGTCGTCGACATCCTCGGCGTGGGTGGAAACAGTGCCCAGGCGATTCATGATGTCGTCCTCCACAAACATGGGGGCATTGCTGCGCACGGCCAGGGCAATGGCGTCACTGGGGCGGGCGTCGATCTTGCGCTCCTCGCCATCGGCCAGTACGACGATCGTCGCGTAGAACACCGGCGGCTCGGCGCGAACGATCTCGATGCGCTCGAGCTTGGCGCCCAGGGCGTCAACGGTATCGAGCAGCAGGTCATGGGTAATCGGGCGCTCGGCGCGGCCGCTATCGATGCCGCGGCTGATGGCAGCAGCTTCAAACGAACCAGTCTGAATGGAAAGGGAACGCAGCGGCGCGGGCGAGTCCGATTTGCTGCTGCGCTCACGAAGTACGATAAGCGATGGCACGGGACCGGCGGCCATGACGATGGTCTCTATGTCGACACGAACCATGGAACACCTCCGGTACGTAGCGGTTAACACGCGGCAGCCCGCCGCATTGAATAGCTATACTACCCAAACTTTCGCACAGCACACATAATCAAAGTAGTTAATTTGGGACGGGGCTTTTTTGACTACTTTCAGTAGGTAAGAAAAAAAGCCCCGAGGCAACGCCCCAGGGCTCTTCACGGTTTTGATGGTGGACCTGACAAGATTCGAACTTGTGACCTCCCGGTTATCAGCCGGACGCTCTAACCAACTGAGCTACAGGTCCATCATGGTGGAGGTTAGGGGGATCGAACCCCTGACCTCAGGCTTGCAAAGCCCGCGCTCTCCCAGCTGAGCTAAACCCCCACGGAGACAGTAATAAACACCCCAGCGGCGACTCGGCTCTCGCTGGGGTGTTTATTGCGAAAGAAAGTGGTGGACCTGACAAGATTTGAACTTGTGACCTCCCGGTTATCAGCCGGACGCTCTAACCAACTGAGCTACAGGT
>DXZS01000004.1 GCA_019419505.1 Collinsella sp.
TCCGCACATGTGCGGATGAATGTGGGAAGTGTTCGGATGAAGTTGATAATCAAGGTGCCAAAGAAGTAAAAATTTCTCTAGCACGCGACGGAAATCTTTGTTACTATAGTCGAGCTAACGGGTTGTGGCTCAGTTTGGTAGAGCACTGCGTTCGGGACGCAGGGGTCGCTGGTTCAAATCCAGTCAACCCGACCAGAGCATGAGGAGGGACCGCTTCTTGCGGTCCCTTTTTTTAGCTATTGTTGTGATACCGCGATACCCGCGGTATACTCATTCGAGCTTGTCTCGCTGTATTGTGGAGGTCTACATGTTTGGACTGAGGGCTCCTGAGCTCATCATTATTCTCGTCGTTGTCCTGATTATCTTCGGGCCCAAGAACCTGCCGAAGCTCGGCAAGTCCCTCGGCTCTACCGTCAAGAATATCCGCGAGGGTATGGAGGGCGACGATAAGGCCGAGACCAAGCAGGCCGAGGAGGTCGTGGTCGAGCAGTCCGAGGAGGACAAGGAGATCGCTGAGCTCGAGGCCAAGCTCGCTGCTGCCAAGAAGAAGCAGGCAGAGGACAGCGACGCGGACGCAGAGTAGTCCCATCCCTTTGGGGTGAGCACCTGACCGGCTTGCCCGCAGGCTAGCCGGTCTTTTTCGTTTTGTTGACAGTTGATTGTTTGATCAGAGTTGGGGAGATATCCGTATGGACGCAAGCCAGATCGTACTGACCGCTGAGGGCCGCCAGAAGCTCGTCGAGGAGCTCGCTTGGCGTGAGGGCGATTACGCCAAGGAGATCGTCGAGGACATCAAGGAAGCCCGCGCGTTCGGCGACCTTTCGGAGAACTCCGAGTACGACGCCGCTAAGGACAAGCAGGCCCAGAACGCCGCTCGTATTGCCGAGATCCAGGCCATCCTTGCCAACGCTCAGGTTGCTGCCACCACAGGTGATCTGACCGTCTCCATCGGTTCCACCGTTTCTCTGATTGATCCCAACGGTGAGGTCATGGAAGTCACGCTCGTCGGTACCACCGAGACCAACTCGCTCGAGCACAAGATTTCCAACGAGTCTCCGGTCGGCCACGCCATCATCGGTCACGGCGAGGGCGACTCCGTCGAGGTCGTTACGCCTTCCGGCAAGACCCGCGTCTACACCATCGCCAAGATTGCACGCTAGACCACGGTCCCGCGTAAAGGTATGTTTTCGCTCCCTGGGACCGAATCCTGGGGAGCGTTTTAGTTTGAGGAGTTAACTTATGGCAGAGAACCAGAACGCCGCAGATCAGGCATCGACGCTCAACGACGAGCGCGCCACCCGCCTGGCCAAGCGCGCCGCCCTGTTCGAGGCGGGCCAGAACCCCTATCCCGAGCACTCTGAGCTTGAGGACTACGTTGCCGATATCGAGGCTAAGTATGCCGAGCTTGCCGATGGCGAGGACACCGAGGACGTCGTGAAGATCGCCGGCCGTGTGGTCGCCAAGCGCGGTCAGGGCAAGATTATGTTCATCGTCGTGCGCGATGCGACTGCCGAGATTCAGCTGTTCTGCCGCATCAATGACATGGACGAGACCGCTTGGAACACGCTCAAGGCCCTCGACCTTGGCGATATCCTGGGCGTGACCGGCGTGGTCGTGCGCACCCAGCGCGGCCAGCTTTCCGTTGCCCCTAAGAGTGCGACCCTGCTTGCCAAGGCCGTTCGTCCGCTGCCCGAGAAGTTCCACGGCCTCTCCGACAAGGAGACCCGCTATCGCCAGCGCTATGTCGACCTGATCGCCAACGACGACGTTCGCGAGACCTTCCGTAAGCGTTCGCAGATTCTCTCCACCTTCCGTCGTTTTATGGAGTCCGACGGCTACATGGAGGTCGAGACCCCCATCTTGCAGACCATCCAGGGCGGCGCTACGGCTAAGCCGTTCATCACGCACTTCAACGCGCTCGATCAGGAGTGCTACCTGCGTATTGCCACCGAGCTGCACCTCAAGCGCTGCATCGTCGGCGGTTTTGAGCGCGTGTTCGAGATCGGCCGTATCTTCCGTAACGAGGGCATGGACCTTACCCACAACCCCGAGTTCACCACGATGGAGGCCTACCGTGCCTTCTCCGACCTCGAGGGCATGAAGGCGCTCGCCCAGGGTGTCATCAAGGCGGCTAACAAGGCCATCGGCAACCCCGAGGTTATCGAGTACCAGGGCCAGACCATCGACCTTTCTGGTGAGTGGGCCAGCCGTCCCATGACCGACATCGTCTCCGACGTGCTCGGCAAGCAGGTCACCATCGACACGCCGGTCGAGGAGCTTGCTGCCGCCGCGCGCGAGAAGGGCCTGGAGATTAAGCCCGAGTGGACTGCTGGCAAGATCATCGCCGAGATTTACGATGAGCTGGGCGAGGACACCATCGTCAACCCCACGTTCGTGTGCGATTACCCCATCGAGGTCAGCCCGCTTGCCAAGCGCTTTGAGGACGATCCGCGCCTGACGCATCGCTTTGAGCTGGTTATCGCCGGTCACGAGTACGCCAACGCGTTCTCCGAGCTCAACGACCCGGTCGACCAGGCCGAGCGCTTTGCCGCCCAGATGGCCGAGAAGGCTGGCGGCGACGACGAGGCCATGGAGTACGACGAGGACTACGTGCGCGCCCTCGAGTACGGTATGCCTCCCGCGGGCGGCATCGGCATCGGTATCGACCGCGTGGTCATGCTGCTCACCAACCAGGCTTCCATCCGCGACGTGCTACTGTTCCCGCACATGAAGCCCGAGAAGGGTTTCCAGTCCGGTGCCGCTGCCGCCAAGGCTGCCGAGGCCGGCAACGCCGCGAGCCCCTTCGTCAAGCCGCTCAAGCCCACGGTTGATTATTCCAAGATTGCCGTCGAGCCGCTGTTTGAGGAGTTCGTCGACTTTGATACCTTCTCCAAGAGCGATTTCCGCGCCGTGAAGGTCAAGGCATGCGAGGCCGTCAAGAAGTCCAAGAAGCTGCTGAACTTTACGCTCGACGACGGCACCGGCACCGACCGTACCATCCTCTCCGGCATTCATGGCTACTATGATCCCGAGGACCTGGTCGGTAAGACGCTGCTCGCCATCACCAATCTGCCCCCGCGCAAGATGATGGGCATCCCCAGCTGCGGCATGCTGATCAGCGCTGTCCACGAGGAGGAGGGCGAGGAGCGCCTCAACCTGATCCAGCTCGACGCCTCCATCCCCGCCGGCGCAAAGATGTACTAATTGGTTCCGCCGTTCTACCGAACGGCGGACCAGCCGACGCTGCGCGACGTCCAGGGCGACAATTTGTCATTCAAAAGGCAGGGCATGACCAGAAGGTCAATGCCCTGCCTTTTTCATGCCAACTTGTTCGCCCTGGACGTCGCTCGCTGACCGTTCTCTACCTGCGGCGTTGCCATGGTTGGCACTTAGGGACGTTCCTCTTGTGCCGACACTTGGGGACAGTTCTTGTAAGCCACCTTGCTCGCTCTGGCGGGCTTTCGCTGCCGTTGCCAAGGCATCGGCGTTGCCTTTGCCGTCAATAGTCATTGGGGCGTTCTTAAACGACTGCCCAACGGCTATTGCGCACATGGCTCGCATGGCAGCCGTCTCTTTTATGTTTCCTTTAGCCGTTGCTGCCTAGGATGGGGGTTAGTCGGTAGGAAGGGAGCGTCTATATGGACGACGCGAGCGAGCGTGCAATCGAAGAGGACATGCTCGATCAGTTCAATTACTTTGACGATGAGGATGAGGAGCTAATCGATCGTCGCGAGCCGGCATCGCTTGACTCATTTGATCTGGTCGATGAAGAGACTGATGAGGTTGAGGACGAATCAACGGAGCCCCCACAGTCTTCGCGCCTCGACTCGCTGCTTTCGAGAGCCCCCATGCACCACGGTGTTCGTGCCGGCGCACTCCATATGAAAACTGACTGGCACCAGATCGTGACGGCAGGCGATGAGCTTGCCGTCGATGCGCCGCTCACCGATAAGTCATCCATCATCTGCCGCACCGGTATGCTTATGCTCGCGAGCGGAACGGGTGCCTGGCGTGTACGCGATACCATGAATCGCGTCGCCGCCGTACTCGGTGTCACCGTCCACGTTGACTTAAGTCTTCTGTCGTTTGAGTGCACCTGCATCGAAGATGGCCACTGCTTTAACGAGGTTGTCAGCCTGCCCACAACGGGAGTCAATACCCATCGCATTTGGATGATGGAGAGCTTCCTAAAGGAAATCGAGACGTATGGGCGCCGGTTTACCGTGCATGAGTACCACGAGATGCTCAAGACCGTTGAGAGTTCAAAACCCGATTACACTCCTTGGCAACAGGGCCTTGCGGCAGCTTGTGCTTGCGGCGCCTTCGTCTCTTTGCTCGGCGGCGGCCCTATCGAGATGGCCTGCGCATTCGTAGGCGCTGGTGTTGGCAACTTTGCTCGCTCCCATATTCTCAAGCAGGGTCTTGGCCAGTTTAGCGCGCTGACGATCGGCGTTGCACTCGCTTGCGTCTCGTATCTGCTGGCATTGCTCGGCCTTGGCCAGGTCATTCCGGGGGCAATGTCGCACCAAGAAGGCTATATCGGTGCCATGCTCTTTGTGATTCCCGGCTTTCCCCTCATTACGGCAGGCCTCGACATCGCTAAGCTTGATATGCGAAGCGGCATTGAGCGTCTTTCGTATGCCGTGTCGATTATTGTGATGGCGACCCTCGTAGGCTGGATGGTTGCCGAGTGTGTGGGGCTGGCGCCGGACGACTTTGCCCCGCTCGGGCTCTCACCGTTGGCTCTTACGCTCTTGCGTGTGGTGATGAGCTTTGTCGGAGTATTTGGCTTCTCGGTTATGTTCAACAGTCCGGTAAAGATGGCAGCGGCGGCAGGGCTCATCGGCGCCGTGTCTAATACCTTGCGCCTTACGCTCGTTGATGCGCCGACGCTGTTTCCCTTCCTGGGTCTGAGCGTGGGTATGCCTCCCGAGGCAGCAGCGTTTATCGGCGCGCTGGTATCGGGGCTGCTCGCGAGCTTGGCCGAAATCAAGCTCACCTACCCACGTATCGCCCTCACGGTGCCATCGATTGTCATTATGGTGCCGGGCTTGTATCTGTATCGCTCGATGTATTACATGTGCACCTTCGACACGGTCAATATGCTCGGCTGGTTTGTGCGCGCGGTGCTCATCGTGGCGTTTTTGCCCGTTGGCCTGGGCGTGGCGCGTACGCTCACCGACCCTCGCTGGCGCCACACCAGCTAATTGGTGCAAATGAAACTGATCCGCAAAACATGAACGTGGATAATCTCCCGTTTTTGGCCTGTTTACGGGCTCAAAACGGGAGATTATCCACGCTCGTGGAATGGGTGTCCGAAAATCCACGCTCGTTGGGCCGATGCAGACGCACCTGGCAATTCCTTTTTTGTAGACGTTGTCACGCGGCTACGGGCGGGAAAGGTCCCAACGGTTAACATATACTCCATATGGGTAAAGAGACCAAAGCGCTGCCGCGGGCGGCGCTTTGCGTTTGAAAAAACTAGCTCGTCTAAGAGGAACTAGCATGTTAGACCGTTTTACCGATCGCGCGCGCAAGGTCATGTCCATGGCCAAGCAAGAAGCGCTCGATCTTCACTCAAATAAGGTGGGTACCGAGCACCTGCTGCTCGCACTCGCTAAGGAGGACGAGGGCATTGCCGCCGAGGCACTGCGTTCGCTCGACATCTCCTACGATGACATCATGGATACTCTCAAAGAGGTCCAGACCACGGTTCCCGAGCCCAGTGAGGAGACCGAGGCGGCCAAGCTCGCCTTTACGCCGCTCGTCATTAGCGTGATGGAGCGTTCATTCCGCGTGGCGCGTGAAAACAACCAGACCTACGTGTCGACCGAGCACTTGCTGATCGGCATCGTCGAAGAGGGCAACGGCATGGCCATGGACATCCTCATGCGCCTGGGCGTGTCGTCTGCTTCCATTAAAAAGGCTATCGAGAAACTCACCGCCAAGGACCAGGACAAGAAGCGTCCGCTCGCCGGTGCCGGTGCCGGGCGTCCCGGTGCGGGCCTGCCGTTCTTTAGCGGCTCGGATGCCTCTCAGCAAAAGGGGAGTGGCACCGACACGCTCAAGCAGTTCGCGACCAACCTCACGCAGAAGGCGCGCGACGGCGAGCTCGACCCTGTAATTGGTCGCGAAAAGGAAGTCCAGCGCATGATGGAGATCCTCTCGCGTCGCACCAAAAACAACCCGCTCATCCTGGGCGATCCCGGCGTGGGCAAGACGGCCATCGTCGAGGGCCTGGCTCAGCAGATAGTAGCCGGCAACGTGCCTGAGAACCTCATGAACCAGAATATCTGGACGCTCGACCTGCCGGGTCTCGTGGCGGGTGCCAAGTATCGCGGCGAGTTTGAGGAGCGCCTCAAGAACGTGATCCAGGAGGCCACCGAAGCGGACGACGTCATCCTGTTTATCGACGAGATGCACACCATCATCGGTGCCGGTTCTGCCGAGGGCTCCATCGATGCGAGCTCCATGCTCAAGCCCGTACTCGCGCGCGGTGCCTTCCAGATTATCGGCGCCACCACGGCCGAGGAATTCCGCAAGTACCTCACCAAGGACCCGGCCTTCGAGCGTCGCTTCCAGACCATCGATGTCGAGGAGCCGAGCGTCGAGGACACGGTCAAGATCCTGACCGCGCTTAAGCCGCGCTACGAGGAGCACCACCATGTGCGCTATACGCAGGGTGCTATCGAGGCCGCCGCGAACCTTTCCAACCGCTACATCCAGGATCGCTTCCTGCCCGATAAAGCCATCGACCTCATTGACGAGGCCGGTGCCCGCGCTCGCATCGCCGCGAATCGCGCGCCCGAGCCGGTGCGCGAGGCCGAGCAGCGTATAGAGGAGCTCAAGGCCGCCGCGCAGGAGGCCACCGAGAGCGATGACATGAACAAGGCCGCCGAGATCACCGAGCAGCAGAAGGCCGCCGAGATTGAACTCGCCGAAGCCAAGGCCGCCTGGACCGCCGAGCTCGACGCCAGCCCGCTCACCATCGACGTGAGTCAGATCGCCGATATCGTGTCCGTGACCTCGGGCGTGCCGGTGTCCTCGCTTACCGAGAGCGAGAGCCGCCGCCTGCTACAGACCGAAAGCGTGCTCAAGACGCGCATCATCGGTCAGGACGAGGCCGTCGAGGCCGTCGCCAAGGCCGTGCGCCGCAACCGCTCGCCGCTCAAGGATCCGCGTCGCCCCGGCGGCAGCTTTATCTTCCTGGGTCCCACCGGCACGGGCAAGACCGAGCTCGCCAAGACGCTTGCCGAGTACCTCTTTGGCAGCAAGGATGCGCTCATCAGCTTCGACATGTCCGAGTTCGGTAGCGAGTTCGAGGTATCCAAGCTCATCGGTAGCCCTCCGGGTTACGTTGGTCACGACGAGGGCGGCCAGCTCACCAAGGCCGTTCGTCGCCACCCGTACTCGGTCGTGCTGTTCGACGAGATCGAGAAGGCGCACCCCGATATCTTCAACATCTTGCTGCAGGTGCTGGAGGAGGGTCGTCTGACCGATAGCCAGGGCAAGACGGTCGACTTCCGCAACACCGTGATCATCATGACGTCCAACGTGGGCGCCCGCGAGATCGCGCAGGATGCGAGCGTTGGCTTTGGCACCACCGGCGAGCAGGGCCTCACCTCGAGTGAGATTCGCGGCCGTGCGATGGGTGAGCTCAAGCGCCTGTTCCGCCCCGAGCTGCTCAACCGTATCGATGACATCGTGGTGTTCCAGAAGCTCTCGGGCGAGAATCTCACCAAGATCGCGCACCTGCTGGTGGACGACCTGCGTCAACGCCTGATTGCCAACGGCATGAACATCAAGCTCACCGATGCGGCCTATGACAAGATCGTGGCCGAGGGCACCGACCTCACCAACGGTGCGCGTCCGCTGCGCCGTGCTATTCAAAAGCTCATCGAGGACCCGCTGTCCGAGGAGCTTCTGGCCGGCGAGTGGGGTGAGGGCGATACCGTCCTGTGCGACGTGGCCGATGGCAAGTTTGTCTTTAGCCACGGCACGGGCGAGATCCCGGCACCGCGTCCGGCGGGCACGCTCGGTGGCGATACCGCCCCGGCGGCACCGCACACCGGCAACGCCGCGCCCGTGAGCGGCGGCGTGACCTCGGGCCCCGGCGGTATGATGCAAGCCGGCTCTGGTGCGCTGTAGGGATTAAACATACCTTGTATAACGGGGGCGTTTCCGATAAGGAAGCGCCCTCATTTCTATTGAAATGCGCTTCAATCTGCCGTGCTATACTAAAATCGAGATATAGTATAGCAAAGGAGCTGATATGCCTACGTCAATACTCGACACGCGGCCAGTTCAGATGAACGTGCGTATAGATCGCCAGCTCAAAGAGGCGGGAGACGCCGTCCTGACTCATATTGGCATGACGCCGTCACAAGCCGTTCGGACACTTTGGGAGTATCTGGTCGTTAACGGACGCATGCCCTCGAAGGGAGACGCGGCGGCTCCGGTTTCTGACGGAGTGGAGCCCCGGCGCATGGAGTCAAGGGCCGCGCAAGGCAGCCATATCGTTCGCGATTCGTGCCTCAAATACGGCGTCCCCATCCCTGAGTTCTCGGGAGACTATGACGACCTCTATGAGGAAGCCATGGCGGAGCGCTATCCCGAGTGGGTGGAACTATGAGCACAGAAGGCGTCCTCAAGCTGTTAATCGATACCAACGTATGGATGGATTATTTTTCTGGCAGGTCCGACCGTACGGCAAATGTCGTCCATCTGATCGAGATTGCCGACGCCTCGGAGCGGATTGCCCTGTTTGCCTCGTCGCTTTCGGTCAAAGACGTGTCATATCTTGTCTCGGCGGCAATCAAGCAGGAGTGCCGAAGAAAGACTGGCTCACTGAGCGCTAACGCCATTGCGGCGGCAGACGAAACGGCCTGGGCATGCGTTCGACAGATGCGCGAGCTAGCCATCATCGCCCCGGTCGGTGCAGACGAGGTCTTCGACTCCTTTGTGTTCAAGTACCACCACAATGACTTTGAGGACGACCTGATGCTGGGCGTCGCCAATCGCATTGATGCCGATTACGTCGTGACGGAGGACAAGATTCTTATTAAACATACCAATGGTGTGTGCATTAATGTTCAACAGGCGCTGAGGTTGGTTGAAGGGTCCAACGCCCCTTCGGCACGGCCCGTCTAGCCTGCTTTATCTTAATAAAGTGGCGTTTCCCCGCCGTTAGCCGATGATGCAAGGGCGCTCGGCGTTTTCGACTGGTTTATGCACGCAAAGTCTGGGAATATACAAGTCGCATGTCTTACTGTCTAACCAGTTGCGCCAAGGAGGCACCATGGACTACAAGATCACCGGCTACGAGCCCGCCCAGCTGTTCCATTTCTTTGAGGAGGTCAGCGCGATCCCCCGTGGGTCTGGCAACGAGAAGGGCATCAGCGATTTCCTGGTTGCGTTTGCTAAGGAGCGCGGCCTCGATGTGTACCAGGACGAGGTCTACAACGTCATCATTCGCAAGCCCGCTTCTGCCGGCGCCGAGAATGCTCCGACCGTGATGCTGCAGGGCCACATCGATATGGTGTGCGACAAGTTGGGCTCTGTTGAGCACGACTTTACGACCGACGGTATCGACCTGGTCGTCAAGGACGGCGTCCTCACCGCTAACGGCACCACTCTGGGCGCCGACAACGGTATCGCCGTCGCTCTGATGCTTACCGTGCTCAACGACGATTCGATTGCTCATCCGGCCCTCGAGTGCGTGTTCACCACCGACGAGGAGACTGGTCTGGTTGGCGCTGAGACGCTCGACAAGTCCCAGATCAGCGCCCGCACCATGATCAACCTCGATTCCGAGGAGGAGGGCGTGGCCACCGTCAGCTGCGCCGGCGGCGTCGTCGTTACCTACACCTGCCCGATCGTGCGCGAGCACAAGACCGGCAGCACCCTTACGCTCGACATCTCCGGCCTGCTGGGCGGTCACTCCGGCTCCGACATCAACCTGGAGCGCGGCAACGGCAACCTCATCATGGCCCGCATCATCGACCGCCTGATGGTCGCCGGCGAGCCCGCCATCGTCAGCTTTAACGGCGGCACCAAGGACAACGCCATCAACCGTGAGTGCAAGGCCGAGCTGGTCTACGCCGACCACGCTGCCGCCGAGGCCGCGGCCCAGATTGCAAAGGGCATCATCGCCGACGTCACTGCCGAGCTCGAGGTCTTCGACCCCGGCTTTACCTGCACCGTCGAGATTGCCGACGACGCCGAGGTCGAGGCCATGGACCAGAAGTCCGCGCTTGCCCTCATCCGCGCCCTGCGTCTTGCCCCTAATGGCGTGATTCGCCGCAACGTCGCCACCGACGGCTCCGTCGAGGTTTCCTCCAACATCGGTGTGGTTGCCACCTCTGACGACCAGGTCAAAATCATGCTGTCCCCGCGCTCCTCGATCACCTCGCTGCAGAACGAGTTTAAGGATCGTCTGCAGACGCTCGCCGATATCCTGGGCTTCGACGCCAAGTTCGAGTTCGAGTATCCCGGCTGGAGCTATGCCGAGCATTCGCCGGTCCGCGACGTCTTTGTCGAGAGCTATCGCGAGCTCTTTGGCTCCGAGCTGCGCATCGAGTCCATTCACGCCGGCCTTGAGTGCGGCCTGTTTGCCGAGGCCCTGCACGGCCTGGACGCCATCGCTGTGGGCCCGACGCTCTCCGATGTCCACACCCCGGACGAGAGCATGGAGCTCGCTTCTGCCGAGCGTTTCTACGAGCTGCTCATCGACGTGCTCAAGCGCCTCGCCGCGTAAAGGTTGCGCTAGCAGCAGTCCGAGCTACGTGCTAGCGGATTGCAAATGACATTACGAGAGGGGGTACCCGGTCTTTTGCGACAGGTGTCCCCTCTCTTCTTTTAAGAAATGGGAAATTGATTGGCGTCTAGCCCATATCCGCCCTGATGAGGTCGAGGGTTCGCTGGCAGTTTTCGCGGACGGGGCCGAGCATATGATCGCGCAGGTCCGCCATGCCGGGCAGGTCGGCGTATTCGTCCATGACCTCTTCCATGCAAATGGGTACCTCGTAGGCGAGGTCCATCATGGTCGCAAAGCAAAACTTCTCGGATAGCCCGGCATCGGTGAGCGCCGTCTCCAGCGCGGGGTCGCCCATACCGTGGTATCGGCGGATAGCACCTGGACCGATGCGCCCCACACGATTTTCGCCGCCAACGCTCATAGCAAGGCGTGCCCGACGTCGCATGCTCTCATACGCCAAGCCCGATGCGACATCGTACATGGGTGCGAGTGCCGCGTTTGTGCCTTTGCCTAGGATGAGCGAGTAGTTTTTAGCGTGTGCGTCAGGCGCTCCGATAATGGCGTTATAGAACAACATATAGGTAAAAAGCACAAGATTCATGTGGTGGGGGACTGTGTTAATCAGTCGTTCTTGGATGTCTCGTGTAGTCGGTCCTCCGTCGGCGGTGTATTTCTGGCTTGGCAATACACCGAGCGCCTGGCAAAAGTCCTCCTGATGCAGCCTTTCGATACTTCCGCTGTTATTGACCATTCTGTCGTACCGTTCAACGACGAGTGCGGCTTCGTCTTCAAATGTGCAATAGGAGACGTTGGCAGTTGGAATGCCAACACGCCGAGCCGTTTTCATGCAGACGAATTCGTTTAAGGCCTGATGTTTGAACCCGACGACACCATTTTTGAAGATATGGGTAGTGGGGGATGACCCTAGACATTCGTACCATTGGCCATCATGCCAAGCTAGTGCAAATTTGCCTTGGTTGCCGCCCAGGGACCAGCTTTCGTTGGAGCCCATCCATGTCTCTCTTTCGTCATCGCGAATTGCTTTAAGCTTGTGAGCGATTTGAGAATTGGTAAGCGGGCGGTATGCGGAGACCCTGCCACGGACAGCGTCTAATTGATCGGCTCGACAAAACTGAACGGCCCCCGCGCAGTCAAGACCGATATGGCACAAGAGGGCGACGGGGTTGTTAGATGCAACATCATGCTCGGTGGCAATGGCGCGACGCTGCTCTTGACTGTCGGGCAAAAGGCCAAATAGGAACGGGCGGACGATGTTATGGCCATACGTGCGATTGGAAAGCGGCATTGTTAGCGATAGCGGTGCCCCGCGATAGGTTAGGGCGTATACAAAGCTGCAGAGTCCATGCTCGTCTTGCCGGAGAGTGCCTGCGATTTCGCCACAAATGAGGGTCGCAAGCTCCATTTCTGCCATTTATTTTACAACCTTACAGCCAAAGGAGAGGTCTGAAGTGTCGGTAAGGCCTTGCTCGGCTGCGATTTGGGCCAGCAAGGCACCATAGGAAGATGGCGCTCCTTGTCGAGCGGGTCGTCTGCCTACGCTTGGCTTTGGCAGGGCATTCGAGTTCGCGATAGGGAGGTCCGCTATCGTCGTTGGATGTTCGGAGGGCGATGCGATGGAGTCGTTATCGCTTTGCGCAAAGAGGCCTATGCCGAGTGCGTTAAAGACAGTCAGCAACTTGTCGAGTCGAATGCCAGTGGCGTCTCCTAGCTCGAGCGATGCGAGCAGGCGCTCCGAAACACCGGCTTTTTTAGCGAGGGCGGCACGGGTGAGACCCTGAGCCTCGCGTGCCTGGCGCACATAGATGCCAGCTTGACGCGGTGTGGTGATGGGAAGGGTATCCATGGCGATCTCCTAACGTGCAGACTTTTGCATATCAGTATGACATGCAAAAGTCTGCACGAAAAGGCATTATGCAAAACTCTGCATGAGACCTCTACATTGACGTTGAGCTTATGAGAGGCGTTTTTTTATATCGCGAGAATCCCCAGATGCTCAAGCAAGATCTTAAGCCCGATGAGGATGAGCACGATGCCGCCCACGATGGTGGCAGGCTTTTCGTAGCGCGCACCAAAGGTGTGGCCGATCGCTACGCCGGCGACGGAGAAGATAAAGGTCGTGATGCCGATGAGCGACACGGCGGGCATGATGTCGACCGAGAGCGCCGCAAATGAGATGCCTACGGCTAGGGCGTCGATTGAGGTGGCGATGGCGAGGATCAGGTACTCGCCCAGGTCAATCTTTTCGGCATCCTTGCCGTCGCCTTCATCCTCGTCCTCGGTAAAGGCCTCCCACAGCATTTTGCCGCCGATGAAGGCGAGCAGGATAAAGGCGATCCAATGGTCGATGGGGCCGATGATGCCCATAAACTGGCTGCCAAGCGCCCATCCGATTACGGGCATGCCGGCCTGAAAGCCGCCAAAGAACAGGCCGAGCACCACGGCGACTTTAAGGTTGATCTTCTTCATGCCAAGGCCCTTGCAGATGGATACGGCAAAGGCGTCCATCGAAAGGCCAACGGCGAGCAGCACGAGCTCTGCGAGTCCCATAGTCTGGCTCCCTCTCTGCGGGCGGGCCCGCGTGTACTTCTGGCGGGGGAGCAACAAAAAAAGACCCGTGGCGTACGCGCTGCGCGCACAACCACGAGTCTCGTTCATTAAGGCAAGCCAGACCGTTTCGGCCAGTATGTTGACTTGCCGCGCCACCGGAGGCGAACCCGGTCACGCGACTACTCCCTCATTCATGTGAATCCCGATGCTACCACATAAGCAGCTCATTTGGGTTGGGGCTCTCAGCTGTGTTCGCTCATTCTGTAAGCATCGGATTTTGCGGGCGTCACAGGGGCAAACCGTGAGAAACTTATTGACGTTTATGGAGCGTATACGATGGGAGCGATGCCTTGGATAAGAACGAGCTGCAAAAGCGTATGGAACAGGCCATTCGCCTGACGGCACCTGGTCAGCCGATCCGCACCGCCCTCGACATGATCATCGCCGGTCACCTGGGTGCCCTTATCTGCGTCGGCGACACCGAAAACGTGCTCGCTGCCGGTAACGACGGCTTCCCG
This sequence comes from Collinsella sp., assembly GCA_019419505.1. Classification (GTDB taxonomy): domain Bacteria; phylum Actinomycetota; class Coriobacteriia; order Coriobacteriales; family Coriobacteriaceae; genus Collinsella. Next base: position 13,843 of record DXZS01000004.1, read on the forward strand.
CTCAACATTTCGTTTACCTCGAACCGCCTGTTCGAGCTTTCCAAGATGGACGGCGCCATCGTCATCGATGGCGACCTCACCCAGATCCTGCGCGCCAACTTTCACCTCAATCCCGATCCCTCGCTCGCCACGAGTGAGACGGGCATGCGTCACCGTACTGCCGCTCGCATGTCGGTGCTCACCGATGCCATCGTGATCTCGGTCTCGGCCCGTCGTGCCGTCGTCAACGTGTACGTCCACGGCAAGAGTTACGAGATCCAGCCCGTCACCACCATCATGAGCTCGGTCAACCAGCTCGTCGCCACGCTCCAGACTACCCGTCAGTCGCTCGATCGCTCCCTGCTGCGTCTGACGGCCCTCGAGCTCGACGACTACGTCACGCTCGCCGACATCACCGGCATCTTCTCGAGCTTCGAGATCATGCAGCAGGCAAAGACCGAGCTTAAGGATTGCATCGTCAAGCTGGGCAACCAGGGCAAGCTCGTGCAGATGCAGCTCGAGCAGCTCGCCGGCTCCAGCATGGATACCGAATACGACCTGATGATCCGCGACTACGCGAGTGATTCCTCCGAGGCAAACGCCGAGAAGATCCGCGCCGAGCTGAGCCGCATGACGCCTAAGGACCTGTCCGACCCGCAGCACGTGGCGGCAGTTCTGGGCTATGACGACCTGGACGAGGATTCCGTCATGACGCCGCTGGGCTTGCGCACGCTTTCGCGCGTGTCCGTCGTGCGCGACGGCGTGGCCGAGAAGATCGTCGACGAGTATGGCTCGCTGCAGGAGCTCATGGACGACATCAGCGAGGACCCGGAGCGCCTGGGCGACTTTGGCGTCAACAACCCTGCCATTCTTGCGGACTCGCTGTACCGCATGAAGGGCACCAAACAGGGGAACGCATAATGGCGCCCGTATGCGCCGTGGTCGTTGCCGGCGGCAGCGGCCAGCGCTTTGGAAATCCCGGCGGCAAGCAGCTCGTTAACGTGGCGGGCCGTCCGCTCATGAGCTGGTCCATCCGCGCGTTCGATCGTAGCGACAAGGTCGGCCACATCGTCGTGGTTTGCCCTGCCGAGCGCCGTGCTGAGATGCGCCGCCTGGCCATCGACCCGTTTGACTATGACACGCCCATCAGCTTTGCCGATGCCGGCGATACCCGCCAGGATTCCACCCGTGCCGGCGTGCACGCGGTTCCGGCGGGTTTCGAATATGTCGCCATCCACGACGGCGCCCGTCCGCTCATCACGACCGAGGCCGTCGATCATGCGATCGACGTGCTTGTGGGCGACCGCTCGCTCGACGGTGTCGTATGCGGTCAGCCCGCGATCGACACGCTCAAGATCGTCGACGGCGACAATATCGTCGAGACGCCGCCGCGCGAGCTCTACTGGGCCGCGCAGACACCGCAGATCTTTAGCGTCGACGCCATGAAGCGCGCCCACACCGCAGCTATCGCCGAGGGCTTTATCGGGACCGACGATTCTTCGCTGGTCGAGCGCATGGGCGGGCGTGTCCGCTGTGTCCAGAGCCCGCGCGATAACCTTAAGGTGACGGTGCCCGAGGACCTGCGTCCCGTAACCGCGATTCTGCTTGGCCGCATGGCCGAGGGAGAGGACCTTCCCCATGTTCAGTAACCTGCGCATTGGCCACGGCTACGACGTCCACCGTTTGGTGGAGGGGCGTCGATGTATCATCGGCGGGGTTGACATTCCCTACGAGCGCGGCCTGCTGGGCCACTCGGATGCCGATGTGCTCGCGCATGCCTTGGCCGACGCCATTCTGGGCGCCTGCCGCGGGGGAGACATCGGCAAGCTATTCCCCGACACCGATCCCGCCTACGAGGGTGCCGATTCGATGGTGCTGCTCGCTCGCGTGATGGACTATGCGCGCGAGCTGGGCTTTGAGTTTGTCGATGCCGATTGCACCATTGCCTGTCAGCAACCCAAGATCACTCCGCACCGCGATGCCATGCGCGCCAACCTTGCCCATGCCCTGGGCGTCGACGTGGAAAACGTGGGCGTCGCCGCCACCACGACCGAAAAGCTCGGTTGGGAAGGCCAAGGCGAGGGAATTGGCGCCTGGGCCGTCTGCCTGCTACAGAAAACCGTTAAGGAGTAACGAATGCGTATCTACAACAGCGCTACCCATAAAAAGGAAGAGTTCCAGCCCATCGAGTCCGGCAAGGTTCGCATGTACGTGTGCGGCCCCACGGTCTACGACAACATCCATATCGGCAACGCCCGCACGTTCATCAGCTTTGACGTGATTCGCCGCTGGCTCATCGCGAGCGGTTACGAGGTCACGTTCGCCCAGAACCTCACCGATGTCGACGACAAGATCATCAAGCGCGCCAACGAGCAGGGCAGAACGGCCGCCGAGGTCGCGACGGAGTTCTCCGACAAGTTCATCGGCGTTATGCGCGCCGCCAACGTGCTCGATCCCGATGTGCGCCCCCGCGCCACCAAGGAGATCGGCCCCATGATCGCTATGATCAAGACGCTTATCGAGCAGGGCCACGCTTACGCAGCCGATAACGGCGATGTGTACTTTGCCGTGCGCAGCGATCCCAACTATGGTCAGGTCTCGGGCCGCAACATCGACGACCTTATGGTTGGCGCGCGCATCGAGGAGAACGAGGACAAGAACGACCCGCTCGACTTTGCCCTGTGGAAGGCCGCTAAGCCCGGCGAACCCAGCTGGCCGAGCCCCTGGGGCGAAGGCCGTCCCGGTTGGCACACCGAGTGCGCCGCCATGGTGCATCGCTACCTGGGCACCCCGATCGACATCCACGGCGGCGGCTCCGACCTTGCCTTCCCGCATCACGAGAACGAGTGCGCCCAGGCCACCTGCGCCTGGCACCAGGGCTTCTCCAACACCTGGATGCACACGGGCATGCTGCTGGTAGACGGCGAGAAGATGTCCAAGTCGCTCGGCAACTTCTTTACGCTGGCCGAGGTCCTCGAGCAGCACTCCGCTGCTGCTCTGCGTCTGCTGATGCTGCAGACGAGCTATCGCTCGCCGCTCGATTTTTCTTGGGAGCGCCTGGAGGGTGCCGAGAACTCGCTCACGCGTATCGCCGGTACGGTCGAGAACCTGCGCTGGGCTGCGAACCATGCGACGGCCGATGCCGATGAGGTAGCATCCGAAGCGTTTGCCGCCAAGGCCGCCGAGACCCGTGCCACCTTTAAGGAGTGCATGGACGACGACTTTAATACCGCTGGTGCCATGGGTGCCGTCTTTGGCTTTGTGACCGAGTGCAATCAGTACCTGGAGCAGGCGGGCGACGCTGCCGACAAGGCCGCAGTCCTGGCTGCCGCCGATACGCTGGCCGAGCTGCTCGATACGTTTGGCGTTGAGCTCCCCGAGCCCAAGGCCGAGCTGCCGCTGGGTCTGCTGGGCGTTGCCGCCGGCCTGGTCGCCTACACGGGCGACGACGTGGACGAGGCCGCTGCCAAGATTCTCGAGGCCCGCGCCGAGGCCCGCGCCGCCAAGAACTGGGATCTGGCCGACGCCATCCGCGACCAGCTCAAGGACCTCGGGCTGACGATCGAGGATACTGCCGCGGGCACCCGTATTAAGACTCTCTAATCCCCGCGGGTTTTCCAAGCACCCGACCTTGCCGTTCAAACCGTCGCTCGCGTACTCAGGTACGCGTCGCTCCTCTTTCACGGCCATCTCGGACACTTGGAAAACCCGTGCCGACCGCCCGAATTAATATTTATGGGCGGTCGATTCTTTTGTCTTGTTTGAAAAGTGTTTTAAAGGAGGCCGTTTTATGGCCGACAATCGCAAGCGTGCGCCTCGTGGCGGCAAGCAGGCTGCTTCTGGCTCGCGTCCGATTCGCCGCAATGACCGCACTGCCGCTCCCAAGGGCCAGCGCGATCGCACCCAGGCCGCACGTCCGCAGCGCGATCGCAACCGCGACGCTGTCCAGGCTCCCAAGGGCGAGTTTATCGAAGGTCGTCGTGCTGCCGCCGAGGCGCTACGCACTGGTTTTCCCATCAAGTGCGCGCTCATCGCCGAGGGCGGGGAGCGTGATGCCGCCTTGTCGCGCCTGGTCGACGACCTCAACGCCGCGGGTGTCCGCATTAAGTATGTGCCGCGCGCGCAGCTCGACGCACTGTCGAGCCATGGCGCTCACCAGGGTATCGCGCTCGAGGTTGGCAACTTCCCCTATGCCGATGTCGCCGATATTCTCGACCGCGCAGGCGAGGGCCCGGCACTTGTCGTGGTGCTCGACCATGTGACTGACGACGGCAACTTTGGTGCCATCGTGCGCTCCGCCGAGGTTGTGGGCGCGGCCGGCGTCATCATTGCCAACAAGCGCGCCGCCGGCGTGACCGTGGGCAGCTACAAGACTTCAGCCGGCGCCGTCATGCATCTGCCTATCGTGCAGGTGCCCAACATCGCCCGTGCACTCGACGATCTTAAGGCCGCTGGCTTTTGGGTGGGCGGCGCTTCCGAGCATGCTGAGGGCAGCTGCTGGGATGCCCCCTTCGAGGGCCGCGTGGCGCTCGTCATGGGTTCCGAGGGCGACGGCATCTCGCGCCTGGTGCTCGAGAAATGCGACTTTTTGACCAAGCTTCCCCAGCGCGGCATGACCGAGAGCCTCAATGTTGCCCAGGCGACCACGGCGCTGTGCTTTGAGTGGCTGCGCCGCAACGCCGGCGAGCTCATGGGGGAGGAGTAGCGCATGTCCAAAAAGAACCGCGCCAAGTCCAAGGCCAAGCGCTTTGGCGAGGGCTCGGCCAAGCCGATTGTTTCGGCCGCGACCTACGGCGTGGGCGGCAATGCGTTTGCGCAGGCTATCGCCGACCCAGTCTCGACGGTGCACTCCAACAAACCCGAGCTGCTGGTGGTCGACGGTTACAACGTGATCCACTGCACGCCGCGCTACGAAAAGCTCGTCTACGACCATTCCGACGATCCGTATTCCAGCGACGTTCACGATATGGCGCGCACGGCGCTCATTAATGACGTAGCTGCGTTTGCCCAGGGCCGCTACGAGGCCGTGATCGTATTTGACGGCGCGGGCAATATCTCCAGCGAGCGCCCCAACCTACCGGCCCGCGGCGTGCGCATTGAGTTTTCGCCGACGGGTGTTTCGGCCGATACCGTGGTGCAGAAGCTCTGCATCGAGGCACGTGAGGAAGGCCGCGCGTGCTCCGTGGTATCGAGCGACGGCACGATCCAGGCTGTCGTCATGGGCAAGGGCGTCACGCGCATCTCGAGCCGTATGCTGGTGGACGAGATCAAACAGATCGATAACGACGTTCACGAGGCAGAGGAAGCTCCGCAGATCAAGATGACTCTGGGCAGCCGCCTGACCCCCGATGCCCTGGCCAAGCTCAAGGCCCTGCGCGGACGGTAGGGGAGTTGGCGGGGCAATGCTGCCTTGCTAACTCCATTCAGCGATGTCGATCATTCTTTCGAGGCGCCACGTTAGCGCCTCTTTTAGATAGGGTAGTCTCGCTGCTAGGGCATCGTTTTTAGACAGAATCTTGATCGCCTCGTCGACAAAGCCTTCGAGTTTGTTTCCATCGAACCAGCCCATGTCCTCAACAAGCAACATTTGTTTCGCGGGACTTGAATGGAACTGCGCGCTGGCAAAACTGTGCTCTCCTGCCCTAAGCTCCTCTAGAGATATGTTGCACCAGAGCGATGAGCCCGAATCGAAGATGGGGGCTGGTCTGCAGGTTAGCGTGTTGACGTTTCGCACAAGGCCAAAGTTGCGCCAATGACGGTCATAGTTGGCGATGATGTCGTCACATACGATCATGCGGTCAAGGGCATCCTTAACGCCTGTCCCCCCGAGCTCCTCGCAGTTTGCTACGTATCGCTCGTAGTCGGTTAGCCGTTCATCTGCGTTTGCGTGCTGGTTTACATAGAACGCAGGGACATACTCTTCTTCATCAGTTAAGAAGACATCGCATGTGCTCAGGGCGGAAGTGCCCGTGCCCTCGAGCGAGTAAGGCACATAATCGCAGGCGTTTAGGATGCGACGGTGGAGCGCGGTCGCCACCAGCTCGTTATAAGGTTCCTGGTTCAGGTGCGCTCCTGCCTTATGCAGAATTCGACGCCCGCCCTCGCACGTCCAGTACTTTTGAAGATTGCCGTCCGAGGTGTTATCGGGCTTTGCGGCAGCCGCTTTTCCCTCTGGGGCAAAGGGCGCAATGGACAGCGAGACGTCATCAAAGGCGTTGTTGAAGAAGTTGATATCCTCCCAGGCGAGACCGGAATCTTGGGGTCTAATCCAATACTGGTCGGATAGGGAGAGGCCGAGATTTCGCTGGACGAGTTCATCGGGAACATCGACTGCGGCTTCTGCAAGCAGGGAGGCTAGCCCAATGCGTGCGAGCGGGATACCGCGGCCGCGCCACCAGATGCGGAAGGAGTCGAGCGATATGGGGCTATTAGGGCCAAATACTCCAATAGGGGCGTGGGCGTAATCGATGTCGGCGCCGATGTGGGTAAAGTCTTTTCGCGATGTGCTGTAGACCAGCTGAGCGACTTCGTGTGTGCGATTCATGAGGGTGAACGCGATCTCGCTCTTACCGTGGCCGCGGCGGGGACGTCCCCCCGTTTTGGTCACAGAGCGGAGTCGCGTGTCGACGCTGTCTTTGTCGATGAGCCATACACCAGAAGCCTTGCGGGCCTCAAGTGCTCCGTTTTTTATGAGCTCCTGCACCCTGCGCGGAGTGATGCCGAGCAGTTCGGCGGCTTCCTTGGTAGTAAGCATCGCGAAACCCTTCGCCAGAACGAATAGTTTTATATAGCCAATTGTAATTAAAACTATTCGTTCTGGCGAATAGTTTTAAGATTGAGGGCGCACTGACAGAAATGAACGGGCCTGGTACGCGCTGTTGCTGGATTTTGCATATTTGTATAACGCCGTGCGGCCTGTTGCGCCCCGTCCGCAATTCCATTATTCTTAACTGGCTTCGCGCGAAAGCGCCAAGTGTGCCAGTGTGGCGCAACGGTAGCGCAACTGATTTGTAATCAGTGGGTTGCAGGTTCGATTCCTGTCACTGGCTCCATGAGAGTTTCGGGCTCTGTTCCCTTGTGGGACAGGGCCCGTTTCTATTTTTATGTAGATAAGTCAGCGTGTTTGGCGCCAACCAAGCTTCAGGTTTGTCTCGATCTGTAACACGAAGAAGCTGAAAACCGTTCTTACTGTTACAGAATGAGACGTGAGCTGGGGTCTCTGCGTAATATCTCAATCTGTAACAGATAGGGGAGAAAATGTTCTCTAGATGTTACAGATCGAGACAAAGGCCGGACCGACCTCAATCATCCTGGTCGAGCGTGGATTATCGGAAGAACGAGCGTGGAAAATCTCCCACCTGGAGAATGAGCGTGGATAATCTGCCACTTTGGATTCGATGGCACGCCAAAAGCGGGAGATTATCCACGCTCGATTTCAAACGGGAGAAAATCCACGATCGAATCTGCCGCGGAAGCCCGATCTCGACCTATATATAGGTGTAAATAAGCCGGTATCGAAGTTCGATCCTGAAGGTGTACTCCACTACACCAAAGTGTTACCTTGGGAAATGTCACCTCTGTATCCAAAACCATCGTCCTTCATATCCAAACTCAACAAAACCGCAGGTCACGGCTATATAGATACGCCCGGCACCGTGTATCTAGAGGTTTTCGTTGACAGCCCCCAAGGTTGCATCGTATTATCTTTTTCGTTCGCGGGGGCGGCGGTCCAAAAGACCAAAGGACCTGCGGATACTTGAACGATTGGGAGTTTGCCCGAGTGGTTAATGGGGACGGGCTGTAAACCCGTTGGCTCTGCCTACATAGGTTCGAATCCTATAGCTCCCACCCGTCAAGTGCCTGTATAGCTCAGTCGGTAGAGCACTTCGTTGGTAACGAAGAGGTCACCAGTTCAAGTCTGGTTGCAGGCTCCATCCGGCGGTGTAGCTCAGTTGGTTAGAGCACACGGTTCATACCCGTGGCGTCACTGGTTCGAATCCAGTCACCGCTACCATAGGTAACACGGTGGCTTCTCAATAGTATGTTGAGAGGCCACTATGGTATAAAGGCAAAGTCCCGTCCGGGGACGACCTGTTTAGAGGAGGGCTTTATGGCCAAAGAGAAGTTTGAGCGCACTAAGCCGCATGTTAACATCGGCACCATTGGTCACGTCGACCACGGCAAGACCACGCTGACCGCTGCCATCACCAAGGTTCTCTCCGAGACCGAGGGCTGCAAGGCTGACTTCACTGCGTTCGAGAACATCGACAAGGCTCCCGAGGAGCGCGAGCGCGGCATTACGATCTCCGTCTCCCACGTCGAGTACGAGACTGCTGCCCGTCACTACGCTCACGTTGACTGCCCGGGCCACGCTGACTACGTCAAGAACATGATTTCCGGTGCTGCTCAGATGGACGGCGCTATCCTGGTCATCGCCGCTACCGACGGCCCCATGGCTCAGACCCGCGAGCACATCCTGCTCGCCCGTCAGGTCGGCGTTCCCTACATCGTCGTCTTCCTGAACAAGTGCGACATGGTCGACGATGACGAGCTCATCGACCTCGTCGAGATGGAGACCCGTGAGCTCCTCTCCGAGTACGATTTCCCCGGCGACGACATCCCCGTCATCCGCGGTTCCGCTCTGGGCGCTCTCGAGGGCGACGCCAAGTGGATGGACGCTATCCGCGAGCTTATGAACGCCGTCGACGAGTACATCCCGACGCCTGCTCGTAACAACGACCTCCCGTTCCTGATGGCCGTTGAGGACGTTATGACCATCTCCGGCCGTGGCACCGTTGCTACCGGCCGTGTCGAGCGCGGTGAGCTCAAGCTCAACGAGCCCGTCGAGATCGTCGGCATCAAGGATACGCAGAACACCGTCGTTACCGGTATCGAGATGTTCCGTAAGTCCATGGACTTCTGCGAGGCTGGCGACAACGTCGGTCTGCTGCTCCGCGGCATCAAGCGCGAGGACATCGAGCGCGGCCAGGTTCTCTGCAAGCCCGGTTCGGTTACCCCGCACACCAAGTTCACCGGCGAGATCTACGTTCTGACCAAGGAGGAGGGCGGCCGTCACACCCCGTTCTTCGATGGTTATCGTCCTCAGTTCTACTTCCGTACCACCGACGTTACCGGTACGGTCAAGCTCCCCGAGGGCACCGAGATGGCTATGCCTGGTGACCACATCACCATCGAGGGCGACCTCATCCACCCGATCGCCATGGAAGAGGGCCTGCGCTTCGCTATCCGCGAGGGTGGCCACACCGTCGGTTCGGGCATCGTCTCCACGATCATTGAGTAAATTAGCTCTTTGATATAGCTGACTTAGAGAACCCGGCACTTATATGGGTGCCGGGTTCTTTTCTGCAATGGATATTGAGCCGTTGCTGGTGTCGAGAGGATCGATAATGGTCCTGGATGCACCGTCGATTAGCTCTCGATGGCTTCATTGATGTGTTCCAAATATGAATGGATCCACCGAGAACCAATTGACTCGAGGTTTTCATTGACAGCACTTACGTGGAGCTGATAAAGTAACAACTCGTGCCCGTACGGGGCGGAAATGAAAGGTTCAGGATACATGCGTACTCTAGTTACTCTTGCGTGCACTGAGTGCAAGCGCCGCAACTATACGACCACCAAGAACAAGTCGACCATGCCTGATCGTATGGAGATCAAGAAGTATTGCCCCTGGTGCCGTCACCACACGCTGCACAAAGAGACTCGCTAGTCTCTAGTCACATACGCCAGTAGTTCAATTGGTAGAGCATCGGTCTCCAAAACCGAGTGTTGAGGGTTCGAGTCCTTCCTGGCGTGCCAGTCATTATTCCGTAAGCTCCCACTTGGGGGCTTACGGTTTACTCATGTATAAGCGCATTGCGCGGAGGTAACCCAAATGGCCAACAAGAAGAACAAGAAGAAGGCTCAGCAGCCGGCACCTGCCAACAGCGCTGCCGCCAACTCCAAGGTTGAGGCCAAGAAGGCCGTTGCCAAGAAGAACGAGAAGGCTGCGAAGTCCAAGAAGAACGAGAAGCCTGGTTTCTTCGCCCGCACCAAGAAGTATTTCGCTTCGGTAAAGTCCGAGATGAAGCGTGTCACGTGGCCCGATAAGAAGGAGCTTGTGAACTACTCGGTCGTCGTTTGCGCTTCTCTGGTCGTCGTCGGCGTCGTCATCGCTCTGCTCGATGCTGGCTTTGGCGAGGCTCTTGCTCTGTTCTCTGGATTGAGGGGCTAAACCATGTCTAAGCGTTGGTACGTCGTTCACACTTACTCCGGATACGAGAACCGCGTAAAGTCCGATCTCGAGCATCGTATCGAGACCATGGGCATGCAGGACCGTATCTTTGATATCGAGATTCCTATGGAGCGCGTCACCGAGATTAAAGAGGGTGGCAAGCGCGAGACTAAGGATTCCAAGATCTTCCCGGGTTATGTCCTGGTCCGCATGGAGATGGATGACGATGCTTGGACGTGTGTTCGCAACACGCCCGGCGTCACCGGTTTCCTAGGCGGCAACGGCAAGCCCGCTCCGCTTTCCCGTGACGAGTACAACAAGATGACTCGTCGTCCCGGTAAGGGCGATTCGCCCAAGCGCACCTCGGTTGATATTCAGGTTGGCACGTCCGTCCGCGTCACCGATGGCCCGCTTACCGACTTTGATGGCAAGGTCTCCGAGGTTAACACCGAGGCTGGCAAGCTCAAGGTCACGCTGATGATCTTTGGCCGCGAGACGCCGGTCGAGCTCGACTTTAACCAGGTCGCTGTCATCGCTTAAGTTTTCGTCCGTTCGCGCGAGCGTGCTTCTTCTGTGACTGCTCATCTCAGGAGTGCTTCTAACACGTGCGTGCTTACGATATAGCAAGTACTTCACACTCGTGATTCGAAAGGAATGACCATGGCTGAGAAGAAGGTTGCCAACGTCATTAAGCTCCAGATTCCTGCTGGTGCAGCTAACCCCGCTCCTCCCGTCGGCCCCGCCCTGGGCGCTGCTGGCGTGAACATCATGCAGTTCTGCCAGGCCTTTAACGCCGAGACGCAGGACAAGAAGGGCGACATCATCCCCGTTGAGATTTCTGTCTACGAGGATAAGTCCTTCTCCTTCATCACCAAGACCCCGCCGGCGGCTCACCTCATCAAGAAGGAGCTGAACCTCAAGTCTGGTTCCGCTAAGCCCCAGGCCGACAAGGTTGGTCAGCTCTCCCAGGAGCAGCTCACCAAGATCGCCGAGATCAAGATGCCGGACCTCAATGCCAACGACATTGACGCCGCCAAGAAGATCATCGCCGGTACCGCCCGTTCCATGGGCGTCACCATCGCTGAGTAGCGATTTCTTTAGGTAACGACGGGTGCTCCGACCGGGGCACCCGTTAAATGTGTGCAATAGGGCACACGATACGATGTGGGAGGGCTCACGCCCGTTTAACCACAGGAGGTAATGCACATGGCTAAGCATGGTAAGAGCTATAACGCCGCTGCCGAGAAGATCGACCGCGCCACGCTCTACACCCCCCTTCAGGCTGCCAAGCTCATCAAGGAGCTCGACACCGCCAAGTTCGACGAGACCGTCGAGGCCCACTTCCGTCTGGGCATCGATACTCGTAAGGCTGACCAGAACATCCGTGGTTCCATCTCCCTGCCCCACGGCACCGGCAAGACCGTTCGTGTTGCCGTCTTCGCCGAGGGCGAGAAGGCCCGCGAGGCCGAGGCCGCCGGCGCCGACATCATCGGTTCCGACGAGCTCGTCGCCCAGATCCAGAAGGGCGAGATCAACTTCGACGCCGCTATCGCTACGCCGAACATGATGGCCAAGGTTGGCCGCATCGGTAAGATCCTTGGTCCCCGTGGCCTTATGCCGAACCCCAAGCTCGGCACCGTGACCATGGACGTCGCCAAGATGGTCTCCGAGCTCAAGGCCGGCCGCGTTGAGTATCGCGCCGACCGTTACGGCATCTGCCACGTGCCCCTGGGCAAGAAGTCCTTCTCTGAGCAGCAGCTCGTCGAGAACTACGCTGCCCTGTACACCGAGATCCTGCGCGTCAAGCCCTCTTCTGCTAAGGGCAAGTACGTCAAGTCCATCTCCGTGTCTTCCACCATGGGCCCTGGCGTCAAGGTCGATCCCGCTGTCCAGCGCGACTTCCTCGCTGAGTAACTGCTAGTTACTGCCTGAACAAAGCAAGCATTGCTAAAGAAACCCGGTTCTGCCTCGCGCGGGACCGGGTTTCTTGCTATCTAGGGCCAAAACCACCACAAAGGTGCCTGTCCCCTTTGTGGCGGTTACCAGGGTGTTCTGGCGGTAGAGGACTCGATGGCCTCATGGCGCTTGAGCTCGCGACGCATGGTTTGCGAATTGAGCCAGGCTGCCTGCCAGCCACGGATGGGGTAGCGCGCTTCGTCCAGCTCAAATTGCGTATATCCGCAGGCGTTGATGATAGTTGCCCCAGATGCGTGCTGACGTTCGCGTTGAAAGTTGGGACCGTAGCATTGGTGCACATGCCCGTGCACCATGTAGTCGGGATTCCAGGATTCGAGTGCCGTGTTAAAGCATTCGAATCCTCGATGCGGCAGATCGTCCAGATCACCCATACCGGCGGCGGGTGCATGGGTAAGCAGAATGTCGCACCCGCCGACCATCCTAACCTTACGCGACAGCTTACGCATGCGCTTGGACATCTCGCGTTCGGTGTACATGTTGGCGCCGTCGCGATAATGCATGGACCCGCCAAGGCCCGCAATGCGAATCCCTCGGTACGTGTACACGCTGTCTTCTACGCAGATACATCCGCCCGGTGCATGACGTGCGTAGCGGTCATCGTGATTGCCGCGCACGTAGATGAGCGGTTTGTTGATGACCGTGACCAAAAACTCAAGATAGTCCGGGTCCAGATCGCCGGCGGACAAAATCAGGTCGACGCCCTCAAAGCGTTCCTTGCGAAAGCACTCCCAAAGGCATCGTTCTTCGGTATCGGCTATGGCAAGGATTTTCATAGGACAGGGACTTTCGGCTCATCGTCGAGCTGCGGAATGGTGCCAACCACGTTGTCCGCTAGCCAATTCATCTCGACAATCTGCGTGCTCGGCAGCGGAGGGAAGCCTTCAATCTGTACCACGCCGTTCTGGCTGTGGAGCTCGCCACCAAAGGGGTTGATGGAGCCCTCAACAATGCCGTTGCGGAGCAACTGCACGAGTTTGCGCGTCTGGTAGGGTAGACCCGGAGCGTAACGGATGTCGATAACGCCGGAGCTCATGCCGTACCAGTAGTTGACGGCGCGCACTTGGTTGTCGTCGCTGGTCTCGTCCCACGTGCCGTGCAGAAGGCTGCGAACGATGAGCTCGTAGTAACGGCCCCAGTTCCATACGGGCATGGCGATGCCGGTGACTTTTCCGTCGACCAAGCGGTGAAGCCCGTAGGCCGTTGGGTCTTCGAGCGACTTTGACATGTCAGCGCCGGTCATGACGCTCACGCCTTCGCGGCACATGGCCTCGGCGAAACCTCCAGCAGGCACATCGCCCCAGGTCAGGATAATTTGCGCACGGGGGTCGAGCAGCGAGGCGCCAATCGCAAAGGCGTTGATCTCGCTGAGTGCGCCCGAGGCGAAGACCGACGCGTGGTAACCGATGCGGTGGTTGTCCGCCATGCTGGCGGCAAGGGCGCCCAGGAGAAACTTGGCCTCGTACATCTTGCCAAAGTACGAACGGACGCTTTGATGGGGAAGGCCGATAGAGCAGTTGAGGAACCGAACCCGGGGATACTCAACGGCAGCCCTGAGCGTGTATTCCATCAGGCGGTGCGAGGTCGAGAAGATGACGTTTGCTCCATGTTTAACAGCCGTTTCCACGGCGGCGTAGAACACGTCCGGATCGTGACAGTCTTCGAACGCCTCGGTGCGCACGATACCGCCAAAGTGCTCATCGAGATACTGACGCCCTTGGTCGTGCAGGCTGTCCCAGCTCGACGTCGCACAGGGGAACTCATGGATAAAGGCGATGCGCAGGGGGTTGGCCGCCGAGTAGACGGTCTTGCCCATAAAGAAGTTGAGCACACCGGAGGTGGACTTGGCGGGCGTCTCCTCCTCGTCGACGCTCGGCGCTTCGACGAGATCGACCTTGTCCTCGTCATTTTTGCCGGCAATGACCAGTTCGCGCCAAATCTTGCACAGGCGGTTTACGACGATATCCGTCGGCGTATCCAGCAGGCGGTCCTGGTTGTACACATTGAGGTAGACGAGCATGGCGTCGGCAGGCGTAATGTCCAGGTGGTCGCCGCCTGCGCGAAAGTAGGCACGCTTAAAGAGCAGGAAGGTGTGGCGCAGGTAGTCGACCTTTTTCTGCGGCCATTTTTCGATAAGGTTCTGACCGAGCATCTTGGCGAGCGTTTCGTAGTTTCCCTCACGCGAGAACTCGATCTCGTATAGGGGGCAGACGCGCCAAAACGCGCAGAACTCGCCGTACAGGCGGCTTTCGACGGAATCCCATGTGCCGGGGTAGAGACGGGTGACCTTGGCCGAAACCGTCGGGGCGTCTAGGAATTTGAGGACACTGACGCGTTTGTTGCCTTCCTGGACATAGAACCGATGCATGAACTCGGTGACGATGACGGGGTCGCGATAGCCCTCGGTCACCTGGGTGTCGTAGAGGTTGGACCACTTGCGGGCGAACTCGGTGCTAAACGGAAGCAGGGGCATAAAGTTACACGAAAAGGCGGACTGACGGCCCTTGGTGACCGTGCCGACGACCATTTCAAGCGGAATATCCCGCAGGCCGACATTCTCTCGCTGACCTAAGGGGAGCTGAGCAACCAAGCTATCGAGGTCCGTAAGGTATGGATGCTCGCTTTGGCTGATGGCGCGACGGCGTCCCTGCTCGCCGCGCTTGCGTGCTTGACGATAGGCCTCTTCCATGGTGTCTACTCCCTTAGTCGTTTAAACAACGATATCAACCATGGTACCACGAATGAAAACCACCACAAAGGCGCCTGTCCCCTTTGCGGTGGTTTAGGCGATGATGGGGGCGATGGCGCGGATGCAGGCGTCGGCTGCCGTGAAAGTAGTGCTGTCGTCGCTGACGATAAAGATGATCTTTCCTTTGATGCCAAAGTCGCCGATTTCGCTAAAGAGTACGTAGGGCTCCTTGTCAAAGCCCGAGATGGGAAGCACGGCGGCCTTGGTGGCGCTGGTCAGCTCGTCTGCCAGTGCGTCGAGCGAGGTCCACTTGGACGTGTCCTTTACGGCAACGGGCACAGCCACACGCCCAAAGGGCATGAGGTGCACGAGCGTGTTCTTGGAGATATTTGAGTTGGGGACGATGATGGTTTGCCCGCAGGCGTCCTCGATGGTCGTATGACGCCAGGTGATGTCCTGGACCACGCCCGATACGCCGCCGACCTCGATATTGTCGCCGGGTTTGATGATGCCCATAAAGGTCACCTGCATGCCGCCGATAAGGTTTGATAGCGTGTCCTGAAAGCCGAGCGAGATGGCGATGCCGCCGACGCCAAGAGCGGCGACGAGCGCGTTTGCGTTAATGCCAAAGCAGTTGTCGAGGATAAAGCTGCCGCCGATCATCCAGATGACGGCGCGCGCGATGTTGATGAAGATACTCGATGCCGGAAGCGGGTTATCGTCTCGGTTAAGCAGATGGTTCAGGGTCTTGGATACGACCTTAGCGGCGACGGCGGTGCCTATCGCCAAGATGACGGCCCAGATGATGTTGTGGACCCATCGTTGCTCAAAGAAATGAAGAATCGGTTCAAACAATTCCATGTAGGGAAAACCTCCTAATGATCGTTCAACCATGATACCCACCAAGAAGCCCGTCCGATCAAATTTCGGACGGGCTTCTGTGCTCGATATAAGGTTTACGCGGAGGGCTGTAAGGCCCGGCGGTGTAGCTTAGCGTCGACGCTTCCAGATAATGCCGAGCATGATGACGATGATGCCGCTGATAAGGCACGCGCCAACTACTGCCAGCGTGCGGTCTCCCGTTGCGGCGAGCTTACCGGTCGTCTTCTTGGTGATGACCTTCGTGGTCGCCGTGTCCGTCTTAGGCGAGGGTTTAGGCGTCGGGGCCGGTGTGGGCGTGGGGTCCACGGCTGCGGAGCCGAAGCTGATGGTGCCGGCGAGCCCGGCCATCTTGCTCTCCCAGCCGTTCTGCCCAATCAGCGCCCTTAGCGCTGACTCGCAGGTACCCCACTCGGTGTGCTTGATGGCGTTTGCGAAAGTGGGAAAGTCAGTCGTGTTGGTGATGATGTAGTTGTTGGTGGCGACGGTATAGGTCTTGGCGGGGTCGAGCGTGCTGCCGTCTTTGGTGAGTGTGGCACTCACAATGCGCTTGCCTTCGGGCTGCGTCCAATCAATCGTCACGTTGATGCCGCCAAAGGAGAGAACGCTGCCGGAGTCATCGCGCCACTTGTACTTGTCTTGCGCCTCCTGCTCGGTATGGCCGGCTGCCACGTAGGCTTGCTGAAGCTCGTAGCTGTGATTGCACTCGTCGCTGATCTGCAGCGAGTGCTCGAGCGCTGCCAGGAAGTCCGCGCCGGTCATGGTCCAGGTCTCCACGGTGTTGCCGTAGGGCGAGATGGCGATGAGGTTGCCGGCGGTCACGTTGCCCGCCGCGATGCCGCCGCGGATGCCGCCAGCGTTTTCGATAGCGAGGTCCGCGCCCGTCAGGGCAAGATAGGAGCCGCAAATCACGTGGCCGATGGTCTGGGCCTTGGTGGTATCGCCCTCCTTGCTGGGGCGGAAATCGGTGGTGCGCACCATTTCCCAACCATGCGTGCCTGCGGCGTCCTCGCCGTAGAAATAGTTGGTGGTGGATGTGCCGAGCACCTTGTTCGATTCGTTTTCAAAGGCCTCGTCGAGCGGCTTGATCTTGTTGCGGACGGCTTCAAGGCAGCTTTGGTAGTCGGAGCCCTTGTCGGGGTCTGCCAAAAGGTCGTTGACGTTTTTGGCGGTGTAGAGCTTCTCGTCGCTGCCGTCTGCAGGGATCGTGACCGTGTCATCGTCGGTCGTCTCGGTGCCATTCGTGTCGTATTTGTACGGAATGGAAAGCAGCCCCACCTCGGCAAAGGCGCTGCCTGCCTCGACAACGTGGATCGTCTTGCCGTCGGCTCCCGTCACCTTCTCGTTAAGGTTGATGTGCTCGTGGCCTGCGATAAGGGCATCGACGCCGGCGAGTTGTGTGGCAAAGGCCTTGGCGTTGAGCGCATGCGCGATACACACAACAACATCGCAGCCCTCCTTGCGCAGCTGCTCTGCCTCGGCATTGATGGCGTTTGCGGCACTCGAGAACGACGTACCCGCGACCAGGTCTGCGCGCAGCGAGGATCCCAGCGACTCATCCATGGCACCCACGACGCCGACCTTGATTTTGTAGTCGAATGTGGAGCGATCTTCGCTATCCTCCCAGGTGCGATCGAGCGTCTTCGTGATGCTCGAGCTCCATACGCCGCTCGTAGACTTCGCGTTCGCGCAGAGCATGGCGAAGGGCGTGCCGGTGGTGCTGTAGCCGGTCATGGTGCGGAGTTTGTCCGCACCGTAGCTCCAGTCGTGGTTGCCTGGCGTGGTCGCGTCGTAGCCGTCGGCGTAGAAGGTGTCCATGAGCTCGGCGATGCTCTTGCCCTCGCTCATGGTGGCAAAGGACTGCCCGTGGAAGGTATCGCCTGCATCGAGCAAAAGATCGGGGGCGTTGCTTTGGGCGCTATAGAGAACCGCCAGTCCGTCAAAGCCGACAGTGCCGGTGCCCTTGCTTGCGTTGTAGCTGTACTTGTAGCTGCCGTGGATGTCGTTGGTGTGCATGACGGTCACCGAGCCGTCAATAGCGGCGGGCAGGTTTCCCGCGAAAGCGAGGCTTGGGACGCTTGCGAGCGCGCTGGCAAACAACGCGGCGGCTAACGCAAGGCGGGGGAGTCTTTTCATGGCAGTTTCCTTAGTCCTTAGCCAGAATGTCTGGTTGAATATCGGATTATCGACATAATATGCGAAAACCGCCGCAAGGGCGTCTGTCCCTTTGCGGCGGTTTTGACGTTTGCGCAGATAAAACCTGCCAAAATAAACCTGTCCCTTTTTGGTAGGTTTAGCTTAGCAGCATGCGGTCGTTGGCGAGCTCGCCGCCCGAGACCTCCTCGAACTTCTGCAGCAGGTCGGCCACGGTGAGCGACTTCTTCTCGTCACCGGCCACGTCGTAGATCACGTGGCCTTCGTGCATCATGATCAGACGGTTGCCCAGACGGATAGCGTCGTTCATGTTGTGCGTGACCATGAGCGTGGTCAGGTGGTTCTCGTCGACGATCTCCTCGGTCAGGTTGAGCACCTTAGAGGCCGTCTTGGGGTCGAGGGCCGCGGTGTGCTCGTCGAGCAGCAGCAGGCGCGGCCTGGTGAGCGTGGCCATCAGCAGGGTGAGCGCCTGGCGTTGGCCGCCCGAGAGCAGGCCGACCTTGGCGTTGAGACGCGTGTCCAGACCAAGGTCCAGGCGCTTGAGTAGCTCAACGTACTCATCTTTCTCGGCCTTGGTGACGCCCCACGAAAGGCCGCGACGCTGGCCGCGACGCTTGGCGAGGGCCAGGTTCTCGGCGATTTGCATGTCGGCAGCGGTACCGCGCATGGGGTCCTGAAACACGCGGCCCAGGTACTTGGCGCGCTGCGACTCGCTCAGGCGCGAGATATCGGTGCCGTCGAGCTCAATAACGCCCGAATCGAGCGGGTACACGCCGGCGATCATGTTGAGCAGCGTGGACTTGCCGGCGCCGTTGCCGCCGATCACGGTTACAAAGTCGCCGTCATTCAGGGTGAGGTCGACGCCGGTGAGCGCGCGCTTCTCGGTGACGGTGCCCTTGTTAAAGGTCTTCTTGACGTGCGAGAGCTTAAGCATCTGCCTCATCCCCCTTCGTGTAGGAGCTGCGGAGCTTATAACGCTCCCAAACCACGGGCACGCACAGGGCCACGGCAACGATCACGGCGGAGAGCAGCTTCATGTCGTTGGCGTCCATGCCCAGCTGCAGCACGATGGCGCGGATAAGGAAGTACACCACGGAGCCAAAGACGGCGGAGGCAAGACGGACGCTAAACTGCGTGAGTCCGCCGGGCAGCAGGCGACCGAGCACCTCGCCGATGACGATGGCGGCAAGGCCGATAACGATGGCACCGGTGCCCATGCCAATGTCGGCATACTTTTGGCTCTGGCAGATAAGCGCACCCGAAAGGCCGATGAGAGCGTTGGAGAGCACGAGAGCGATCATCTTGGTGTAGTTGGTGTTAACGCCCAAGGCGCGGATCATGTACTCGTTGTTGCCGGTGGCGCGCAGCGCGGAGCCGATCTCGGTACCAAAGAACCAGTACAGAATGGCAACGATGGCCACGGCGAGCAGGATGCCCAAGATGATGGCAACGGTGGACTGCGGCAGACCGGTCATATTGCTGACGGCCGAGAACACGGTGCCCTTGGCAAGGATGGGCGTGTTGGATTTGCCCATGATGCGCAGGTTGACGGACCACAGGCTGATCTGGGTGAGGATTCCGGCGAGGATCGCGGGAATCTCGAAGACGGTGGTCAGAATGCCCGTGACCGCGCCCGCGATGGCGCCGGCGCACATGCCGGCCAGCACGGCGAGCAGCGGGTCGACGTTATTGTTGACGATGAGTACGGCGCAGACACAGCCGCCGAGGGCAAAGCTGCCGTCGCAGGTCATATCGGGGATGTCGAGCAGGCGGAACGTGATAAACACGCCAAGCACCATAATGCCCCAGAGGACGCCCTGCGAAACGGCGCCCTGCAATGCAATGAGCATGCTTCATACCTCCTAGGATAGGGTGGACACGTGATGTTCCATAATAGCGGTAACAATGAATATAAGAACGGCAGGCAAACGTTTTGTTATATCTGAGCCATTGGGGCGAACGCCGGTCTATGACGTTCGCCCCAATGGCTCAGATATTGAATAACGCAGCTATGGGCGAGAACGAACCCTAGATGCGTTACGGCGCATGGTGCTACTCGTCCAGGGCGGAAAGGTCGATGCCCAACGCCTCGGCCATCTCGTCGTTCTTGACGACGACCAGGTCCTTGCTCGAGAGGTGCTCGATAGCCATATCCTCGGGCTTGGCCTCGCCCTTCAGGATCTTAACGGCCATCTCACCTGCAGCGTAGCCCAGATCCTCATAGTTGATGGAGAGGGTGAACAGGCCGCCGGCCTTGCACATACCCTCCTCGCCGGTAACAAAGGGGAGCTTGTTCTCCTTGCAGATCTGACCGACCTGCGAAGCGCCCGCGGCGATGGTGTTGTCGGTGGGGGAGTAGAGCGCGTCGACCTTGCCCACGGCAGACTCGACGACGGACTGAATCTCGTTGGAGCTCGAGACGGTGAAGTCAGTGTACTCGAGGCCCAGCTTGTCGAGCTCCTTCTTGGCGGCCTTGATCTGGACATCGGAGTTGGACTCGGCGGTGCAGTAGAGCAGGCCGACCTTCTTTACGTCGGGCAGGACCTTCTGCATCATCTCGAGTTGCTCGGCGACCGGGGTAAGGTCGGAGGCGCCGGTGACGTTGGTGCCGGGCTTGTCGTTGTCCTGGACCAGGCCGGAGGCGGCGTAGTCGGTGATGGCGCAGCCCACGATGGGGATATCCGCCGTGGCACCGGCAGCAGCCTGTGCGGCAGGCGTGGCGATGGCGTAGATCAGGTCGACGCCATCGCCCACGAACTTGTCGGCGATGGACTTACACGTGGACTGGTCGTTCTGGGCGTTCTTCTGGTCGATCTTGACCTTAAGGCCGCTTTTCTTGATGGCCTTGACAAAGCCGTCGTTGGCGGCATCGAGTGCGGAGTGCTCGGTGAGCTGCAGAACGCCGATGGTGTAGTCGGAACCGGTGGCAGCAGAGCCGGAACCAGAGTTGCCGCCGCATCCGGCGAGCGGGGCGAGCGCGAGCAGGCCGGCGGAGACCAGAAGGCTCCTGCGGCTGATGGTGATGTCCTTCATATCATTACCCCCAGTATAAAAATGGCTGGAAACACTGCACTGGGACAAAGTGCAAGTGGAACTATAGTAACGCCGATGTCCATTTTTACAACAGCCTGGCGGGTTTTTTAATACAGAACCGGATGGGCAGTATGGGTAGTCGAATGGGTGGCAGAGATGCTCATGCGGCGGAGGCGGCGTCATCATCCTCGTCCAGGGCGGCAAAGAGTTTCTTGCCGTCAAGGAGGCGCGTACTGACGTTTCTCATACGGGCGATCTCGACGGTGCGCAGCGTATCGTCGGTGCCTCGGGCGTCGTAGACCGTTCCCAGCAGATACGAGATGCCATCGCGCTGCCTGATGGCAAAGGGTCGGAGCGTCATCCGCACCGCTTCGGTTTCGCCACGGGCGAGGGTACTCGAGATATCAAAGCTGACGGTCGTTCCGTGGTCGATGGCCTGCTCGACGAGCTCGCACGTGTCGATGCGCTTGATGGGCGTGCGTGTTGCCTTGGTAGCCTTGCTGCCTGCGCTTGGAGCGGGTTCGGGTGTATCGAGGTAGCCGCGAACGTCGGCACTCGCCATGGCAACTAAATGCTGCGCCATGCTTTTTCGAATGGCGATGGGCGTAGAACGGTTGCGCATGACCATGCCGTGAAGCCGGATGATCTCCTCGTCGGTGAGTGGACGGGTCAAGAGCCGATACCCCACGCCGCGCTTGTATTCAATCTCATATCCGGCGTGGCGAAGTGCGGAGATGGCGGTGTAGATGCTGCGCCGCGCCGCCGAGATGGGCATGCGGGCGGGGTCGTCGGGATGGGCGAGGCGCCGGATCAACTCATCGGAAAGCATGGCCTTGTCCTCGCCGGTGTTTTCGCTCAAGAGCTGCAGGATGCGAACGGCGCGATAGGCTGCCATCGAGGCGGCGCCTCTAGTCGTGGTGTCGTAGGTTTCAACAGCGGCTTCGGTCATGGTGCCCACGTCCTTTCCGTTTTGGGTGGCGACGGTATGGAGCCTAGGACGTAGGGCTTTCCCAGGGGCGCAGGGCGCTCTGGGCGGTCGGTAGTCGTCGGCAAACGGCGGGTCGAGTTTTCAACAGCCCTGCTCAACTGACCAAAAACTTGCCAAAAGCTTGACGGATGCTGTTGAAAAAAAGCGCCCTCGGCTTGCCGAGAGGCGCTGACGCGATGTGCTGTAACGCGCTGGGTGGCGCTGTGGCGATTAGAAGTCGGCGTTACCCACGGTGCGCGGGTGCGGCAGGACGTCGCGGATGTTGCCCACGCCGGTCAGATACATGACCAAGCGCTCGAAGCCCAGACCATAGCCGGCGTGCTTGCAGGAACCGTAGCGGCGCAGGTCAAGGTAGTACTTGTACTGCTCGGGATTCATGCCCAGGTCCTTGATGCGGGCCTCGAGCAGATCCAGGCGCTCCTCGCGCTGGGAGCCGCCGATAATCTCGCCGATACCGGGAACCAGGCAGTCGGCGGCGGCGACGGTCTTGCCGTCTTCGTTCATGCGCATGTAGAACGCCTTGATCTCGGCTGGGTAGTCGGTCACGAAGGTCGGGCGCTTAAAGTGCTCCTCGGTCAGGAAGCGCTCGTGCTCGGTCTGCAGGTCGATGCCCCAGCTCACGGGGTAGTCAAACTTGTGACCGGCGGCGACGGCCTGCTCCAGGATTTCGACGGCCTCGGTATAGGTGACGCGGGCGAAGTCGGAGTTTGCCACGTGGTCTAGGCGCTCGAGCAGACCCTTGTCCACAAACTTGTTGAGCATATTGAGCTCGTCGGGGCAGGTTGCCATAACGTCCTTGAGGACGTACTTGAGCATGGCCTCGGCGTTATCCATGTAGTCGTTAAGGTCGGCAAAGGCCATCTCGGGCTCGATCATCCAAAACTCGGCGGCGTGGCGCGTGGTGTTGGAGTTCTCGGCACGGAAGGTGGGGCCAAAGGTGTACACGTCGCCAAAGGCCATGGCGAAGTTCTCGGCGTTGAGCTGGCCGGATACGGTAAGGCTTGCGTGCTTGCCAAAGAAGTCCTGGCTCCAGTCGACCTCGCCGGACTCGGTGAGGGGCGGATTTTTGGGATCGAGCGTGGTCACGCGGAACATCTCGCCGGCGCCCTCGCAGTCACTCGTGGTGATGATGGGGGTGTTGACGTAGACAAAGCCCTGCTCCTGGAAGAAGCGGTGGATGGCAGCGGCCGCGACAGAGCGGATGCGGAACACGGCGCGGAACAGGTTGGTGCGCGGGCGCAGGTGCTGCTGGGTGCGCAGGAACTCGACGGTTGCGCGCTTCTTTTGCAGCGGGTAATCCGGGGCGCTCGTGCCCTCGACCTCGATGGAGGTGGCAGAAAGCTCGAAGGGCTGGGGCGCATCGGGGGTCAGTTTGACGGTGCCGGTGCAAATGAGTGCGGCCGAGACATTTTGGTGGGCGATCTCGTCGTAGTTGTCGAGCGCCTCGCGGTTCATGACGACCTGCAGGTCGCGGAAGCAGCTGCCGTCGTTGAGCGTAACAAAGCCAAAGTTCTTCATGTCGCGGACGGACTTGACCCAGCCGGCGACGGTGACGGTCTGGCCGCCGAGCGACTCGGCATCGGCATAGAGCTGCGCGATTTTGGTGCGGTTCACGTATCCTCCCATAACGGTTGAATGATAGTTATCCATACAGTTCGATATTCTATCAGCTCGGCTCATTTGGGCTATACAGATAAGGCATTGGCGGGATGGTTTTCAAACGAAAAGCGCCCGCGGCCAAATGGTCGCGGGCGCTTGACGAGGTGCCTTTTGGCTGTGTGGCACGGGGCCTGGCTACTTGGTCTTGGCTACCAGCAGCGGGTCGCCAAGCTTGACGAGCGGGTTGCCGCCGATAAGCGTTCCAGACTCGCCGACATGGTCGATGCTCTTAAGACGATCGAGCTCGGAGACGATGACGGTCACGATGTCCTCGTGACCAGCGGCCTTAATGGCCTCGCGGTCGAAGCTGATGAGCGGCTGGCCTGCCTTGACCACATCGCCCATCTCGACAAAGCGCGCAAAACCCTTGCCGTTCATTTCCACGGTGCCCAGGCCAACATGGATGAACACGCGAAGACCGTCCTCGGTGATCATGCCGATGGAGTGGTTGGTGACGGTAGTGGCGCCGATGCGGCCGTTGGCGGGCGCATAGATGGTGTCGGTAATGGGCTCGATGCCATAGCCCTGGCCAAGCATGCCCGAGGCGATCGTCTCGTCGGGAACTTCGTCCAGGTTGACGAGCACGCCGTTGACGGGGGCATAGATGACGCCTTCGCGGGTGGCGAAGCTTGCTGAGGGCGGAACGGACGCCTCGCCCGACGAAGTGAACGTGGACTTGAGCGAATCGAGCAGACCCATAGTTGCCTCCAACGTATCAAGCGCGCCTGTTGCACGCGTGTAATGTAGCCGGAAACGTTACGCATGTGTTTCCCGGCACGGTCAGCGTCCCTATTTTACGCTGTGAAACGATAGCGCTGAGCTGCGATTATGTGATATATCAGTTGAAAGGGAACTTATTGCGTGAGTGTTTCTGCGCCGTGGGTCCAACTGGGGTACGCTTGAGGACGAAAAAATAGTGCGCACGAATTGCGCGAAGGGAGCACCAATTGATTATCGAGAGCCATGCGCTGTGGGGCGAGGAGCCGACTGAGGAATATCCGGCGACGTTTACCTATTTGGGCGCCGAGCCATT
Organism: Collinsella sp.; assembly: GCA_019419505.1. Lineage (GTDB taxonomy): Bacteria > Actinomycetota > Coriobacteriia > Coriobacteriales > Coriobacteriaceae > Collinsella. The sequence continues at coordinate 38,465 of DXZS01000004.1, forward strand.
GCCCGATAAGCCTAATGGTCGTCGCCCGGCAGTGATCATCTGCGGCGGAGGCGCGTTTACACACATCGCTCCGCATGAGCAAGATCCGGTGGCGTTTGCTTTTTTGGATCACGGGTACCAGGCCTTTGTGCTCAATTATGTGACGAGCAGCACGGGCGACGTGAGTTTTCCGCACCCGCAGGCCGATCTTGCCAAGATGGTCGCCACGGTGCGCGCGAACGCCGACGAGTGGCATGTCGATCCCAGGCGCGTGTGCGTCGTGGGCTTTTCGGCGGGCGGCATGATCTGCGCCTCGCTGGCAGCGCAGTGGAAGGCCGGCCCCTTCGCGGCGCTCGCGGGGGCTCGTCCGGATGATATTCGCCCCGATGCCGTGGTGCTGGGCTATCCATTGCTCGATCTTGCCTATGTGCGCGACATGCAGACGCGCGATCCGCGCATCGACTTGCGCGTGCCCAAGACGGGCGGCAAGACGGGACGCGATCTGCTCAATGACTACCTGTCGATGGTGACGGGCGGCGAGGCAACTGCCGAACACTTGGCCGACATCTGCCCCACCACGCATGTTTCGCGCCAGATGCCGCCGACCTTTGTATGGGGTGTGTCCGACGACAAGACGGCGCCGATTGCGCAGGTCTATCCGTTTGCGCAGCGCATGGCCGAGGAGGGCGTTGCATGCGAGATGCACGTCTTTGACCAGGGCGGCCACGGCCTTTCGCTCGGCAACGCCAATACCGCGGTCGACAACGAGGACAAGCAGGTGGCGGTCCGTCCTTGGATTCGCCTAGCCTTCCGCTTCCTGGAGCGCCACGGCTTCTAGTTACGCGGTTTTACCAAACCGCGTAACAGCTCGACGCTGCAAACCCGCCAGAGCGGCAATCTGCCTTTCAACTGCGGCGGCATGACCAGAAAGTCAATGCCGCCTCGCTTCGCGTCACCTTGCTCGCTCTGGCGGGCTTTTGCTGTCGGCGTCAAAATATCGGTGTTGTCTTGGCTGCCAAAAGAATGACCCCTCGGGGACGGAGGAAAACGGATCAGTTTGGGCGGTGCTGGCGCCAAGGTTCAAGACCGACGTTGTCCCTTGTTGCTTTCCTACCAGACAGTGAACTGGGCGTTTTCCGTGTTCCAATGGACATCGCGAACGTAGTCGCGCACGCCCGTCGCATCTCGTGCTTCGAACAACTCAAGAATATGAGCATGTTCGCTGTTGGCTTTATTGAGCAGTTTGCACGCCGTCTCTTGGTCGACAGTCTCGTAATCGCGCTTGATAAAGCAGCGCTCGAGTTGCGAGATCATGTCGCGCAGACGGTCGTTGCCGCAGCGGTTGAAGTACGTAAGGTGAAAGTCTCGCTGAATGTCGTCGTACTTACGGATGAGGCCGCCTTGGATCGCGAGGTCCATGGAGCCGACGAGAAATTTAAGCTGCGTAATGTCATCGTCGGTTAGGTTCGGACAGGCGAGATATGCGGCCTGCCCGTCGAGCGGCCCCATAATCTCAAAGACTTCAACGGCGTTTTGCTGATCGAACCCACGGACGCGGAATCCGCGGCGGGGGAGATTGTCCAGGTAGCCATCGCTTGCCAGCTGGATGAGCGCCTCGCGGACCGGCGTGCGCGACACGCCCATGGCATCGCAGATCGCTTGCTCGCTCAGCCGGTCGCCGGCGGACAACTCGCCGGCGTCAATACGGCTCGAAATATAGTCGTATACGTGGTCCTTCAGGGGCCTTCTGAGCGTTTCCATGAGCTTGTGTTCCTTAACGGTATATTTCTAAAATTAAATACGTTTCGCTTGAATAGCTCAGTCGAATTATAGAACGACCAGCTAAATCGTGCTACTTTGCGCCGATAAGCAGGAATACGCTTACCGAGGATTATCTACCGTTCGGGATTGTATACAATATACAAAACAGCAAAGACACCCTAAGATAAAGCCATCGGAAGGAAGGCGGACGCAAGGAAGTCCGCTCAGTACTATGAGATCCAAGGAGGATCATCATGACCAAGTTCAGCCACGTCATCATCCGTCGTCCCGGCAAGTCCCTGAGCAATGGCATCACGAGCGCTCCCGAGCTTGGCCAGCCCATCTACGAGCGCGCTATCGAGGAGCATTACGATTACGAGCACGCACTCGAGCAGTGCGGCGTTGACGTGTCGGTGCTGCCGGCTCTCGAGCAGTATCCCGACAGCTGCTTCGTCGAAGATCCGGCCGTTATCACTCGCTGCGGCGCCATCATTACCAACCCCGGTGCCGATAGCCGCAACGGCGAGAAGGATGAGATCGAGCCGGCCGTCCGCCGCTTCTTTGACGACGAGCATGTTAAGCACATCGTTTCTCCGGGCACGCTCGACGGCGGCGACGTCATGATGGTCGGCGACCATTTCTACGTCGGTCGCTCCGCTCGCACCAACGAAGAGGGCATCCGCCAGTTCTGCGAGATTCTCGAGGGCTGGGGCCTCGAGGGTTCCGAGGTTCCGCTGGAGGAGGTCCTGCACCTCAAGACGGGCGTCAACTATATCGAGGACAACAACATGCTCGTCTCTGGTGAGTTCATCGATAAGCCCGACTTTGCCCAGTACAACAAGATCGTCGTGCCCGAGGACGAGGCTTACGGCGCCAACTGCATCTGGGTCAACGGTACGGTCATCGTTGCCGAGGGCTATCCGACCGTGCTCAAGGCCGTGCAGGATCTGGGCTACAAGACGCTCGTCGTCGACACCTCCGAGTATCGCAAGGTCGACGGCGGCCTTTCTTGCCTGTCGCTGCGCTTCTAACGCGATAGCTGTAACAGTCTGATGATCGCTTGACCGATGGCCCGGCACCCGATTCGGGACGTCCGGGCCATCTTTCGTTCGATCACATGATGAAGGGGGTGCACATACAATGGCCTCTAAAGCTCAAAATGAAGAGATTATCGACCCTAATGGCCTCGATCTCTTCCGTCTGACCATGATGGTCATTACCGCCAGTATTTGTGGCGGCATCTTCTCGCTTGCCGGCGATATGGCAGCAGGCGGGGCAAATACCGGTGCGGTTATCGTCTCGTGGGGAATTTGCTTCATTGGCGTCTTTGCGCTGATGATGGTGTTCAACGGTTTGTCTCAGGCCCGTCCCGACCTGACCCGCGGCATCTATGCATACGCTGCGGCCGGTTTTGGCGATTACATTGGATTCAACTCTGCCTGGGGCTACTGGATCAGCGCATGTCTTTCCAACGTGAGCTTCGCGCTCTTGCTGTTTAGCGCGCTGGGCTATTTCTTCCCTGCGTTTGGCGCGGGCAACAACCTGCTTTCCATCGTCTGCGCCAGCGTGTTTTTGTGGTTCCTTACCGCCCTTGTGCTTCGTGGCGTTAAGGAGGCTGCGGGCATTAACACGATCGTCACGTTGGCGAAGCTGGTGCCGCTGGGGCTCTTTGTGCTGAGCATCGTGCTCCTGGGTAAGTTCAACGTCGATATCTTTATGGACAACTTCTGGGGAGAGCCGGCTGGTCCCGGCTTTGGCGAGCAGGTTGTCTCGACCATGATCGCCCTTGTCTGGGTCTTCACGGGCATCGAGGGCGCTGTCGTTATCTCGGGCCGTGCAAAGTACGTGCGTGACGTCGGTCGCTCGACGGCGCTCGGATTTGCGGCTGTATTCACGCTGTATCTGAACATCTCGATGCTGTCGCTCGGCATTATGCCGCGCGAGGAGATGGCACAGCTTGCAACGCCCTCCATGGCGGGAATTCTCGAGTGCGCAATCGGTCCGGTTGGTGCTGCCATCGTAAACCTTGGCGTTATCCTTTCGTTGGTCGGCGCGCTGCTGGGCTATGTCATCATTGCGTCCGAGACGCCGTTCGAGGCGGCGCGCCAGGGATCCTTCCCTCTGGCGTTTGCCAAGACGAACAAGCACGACGCCCCGGTGGTAACGGTTCTCGTGAGCTCCGGCATTACGCAGCTCTTCTTGATCGTGTCGTATGTGGCGGCGAGCACCTACCAGTTCTTCTATAGCTGCGCAGTCAACACGATTCTGGTTCCGTATGTCTGCTCGGCTGCCTATTACATGGTGATTGGTTGGAAGAAGGAGCATCTGGACGGACCGCATGCGCCAAGCGTCGGCAAGGCGCGATTCTTCGGCACGCTCGGCTTCATTTACACATTGTTCCTTGTGTGGTCGACGGGCCTCCAGGGCGTCATGATCACGACGATCCTTTTTGCTCCGGCCATTCCCGTTTATATGCTGGGCGAGCGAGGTCGCGGTAAGCCGGTACTTCCGCACCTGCACGACAAGCTGATCGCAGCGGTGGTCATTGTCGTGGCGGTCATCTCGCTGTATCTGCACTTTGCCGGCATTGCGCCGATAGTCTAAGACTGCGGCAAGCTTCATCGCTTGGTAAGCCGACGGAGGCGTCGCGTGCCGGTGCCGTTCGGTAATCCTTAACTGACGTGGGCCTCTGTAACGTGCCTTTGTGAGCGCCCACCAAGCCTGCGCAGGTGACATTTGTTGCCAGCGCGGGCTTTTGCAGTTGCGGTGGAATAGTTCCTGTTTTACTGGTTAAAGCATCAAGCGGGAACTATTCCACCGCAACTTGTTTTGATTCGCTGGGGGACGGAGGAAGCGACGATCAGGAATCCACCTGCACGGTCGTCGCTCCGCATCCCGTCCGTTGGCGCAAATGGTGCCAAATGTAACCTGTCCCCCTTGCACGCTTGTCCCCCTTGCACCAATCTGTTGATTGAACGTCGTTGCGTGTTCACGGTTTCTGGGCAAGCCGTCTCGCAGCAAAGTAGACTAGATGGCCATTTCAAAAAGTCTGCTTAGAGGAGGAGCCATGCTTGAGGGTACGTATGTGGTTTCGGCCCAGACGCCGGTGGGGAGTAGACGCGGCGAGGTGACGTTTTCGCATGGGGTGAACGGCGCGTTCAGGGCAGTGCTAAACGTCAGGGGTCTCAATATCGCTCTCTCGGGTGCCCGCGCTGAGTGCGATTTCTTTGAGCTCTCGGGTACTATCTCCCACGTCTTGATGGGCAAGGTGCCCTTTACATGCACGGGGTCGGTCGAGGGTGATCGACTCACCGCTACCGCGCGGTCGGGTTCCGTTTCGATCTCGCTGAGCGGTATGCGCAAAGAGCTTTCGGGGCGCACGGCATAAAGTTTGCGCAGGTAAACATCGGTATTTGACTTTATAAAATAGTTCAGAGCGCTATCATTTGGCGTTACGAGTTGGTTAGCCCCGGTAAACGGTTAGCCGCGTCTAACGAAAGGATGAGCGCGTGAAGCTCGATACGCTCGAGATTGGAAAGGACGCCGTTGTCGCATCGGTGGCATCGGACGATCAGGCACTCCGACAGCATATTTTGGACATGGGCCTAACACCGGGCACCGAAGTCACCATGATGAAGTACGCCCCTATGGGCGATCCACTCGAGATTCGCCTGCGTGGCTACGAGTTGACGCTGCGCAAGGACGATGCCGCTCGCATCGAGCTCGTGGGTATCCACGACACCGATACGGGTCCGCGCGCTAACGCCGCAATCGGCACGACGGAGCACCCGGCACTGGGCGAGGGCACGTATTCGCCCCGCGCGGCCAAGACGGCCGTGCCCGAGGGTGCGCCGCTGCATTTCGCCCTCGCCGGCAACCAAAACTGCGGCAAGACCACGCTGTTCAACCAGCTGACGGGCTCCAACCAGCATGTCGGTAACTTTCCTGGCGTGACGGTCGACCGCAAAGATGGCGCCATCCGCAACCACCCCGAGGCAAGCGTTACCGACCTGCCCGGCATTTACTCTCTGTCGCCGTACACGGGCGAGGAGATCGTAAGCCGCCAGTTTATCCTGGATGAGCACCCCGACGCCATCATCGATATCATCGACGCCACCAACATCGAGCGTAACCTGTACCTGACGCTGCAGCTTATGGAGCTCGATCGCCCTATGGTTATCGCGCTCAACATGATGGACGAGGTGACGGCCAACGGCGGCGCCGTGGACGTCAACCTGCTCGAGAGCCTGTTGGGCGTGCCCGTTGTCCCCATTAGCGCTGCCCGCAACGAGGGTATCGGCGAGCTGGTGGAACATGCTCTGCACGTGGCGCGGTTCCGCGAGCGCCCCGGTCGCCTGGACTTCTGCGCGCCCGATGGTCCAGACGGCGGCGCGCTGCATCGCTGCATTCACGGCATCGCCAACCTTATCGAGGACCATGCCGCGACGGCCCACATCCCGGTGCGCTTTGCGGCGACCAAGTTGGTTGAGAGCGATGAGCTGGTGACCGAGGCACTTCATCTGGACCGTAACGAGCTCGACGCCATCGAGCACATCATTACCCAGATGGAGGGCGAAGCCGGCACCGACCGCCTGTCCGCACTGGCCGACATGCGCTTTACCTTTATCGGCGACATGTGCGGGCGTTGTGTTGTCAAGCCGCACGAGAGCCGCGAGCACGTGCGCTCCGTCAAGATCGACCGCATCCTGACGGGTCGCTACACGGCCATTCCGGCGTTCCTGGTGATCATGGGCCTCGTATTTTGGCTGACGTTTGGCGTGATCGGCGCGGCGTTGCAGGGCCTCATGGAGGACGGCATCGCTGCCGTCATCGCATCGGCTGATGCGGGTCTCAAGGCGTTCGGCACCAATGACGTAGTGCGCTCGCTAGCTGTCGACGGCGTGCTCACGGGCGTGGGCAGCGTGTTGACCTTTCTGCCGATCATCGTCGTACTTTTCTTGTTCCTCTCCATTCTGGAAGACTCGGGCTACATGGCGCGCGTGGCCTTTGTCATGGATAAGGTATTGCGCCGCTTTGGTCTGTCGGGCCGCAGCTTTGTGCCCATGCTCGTCGGTTTTGGCTGTACCGTGCCGGCCATCATGTCGACCCGCACACTCCCGTCCGAGCACGACCGCAAGATGACCGTTATGCTCACACCGTTCATGAGCTGTTCGGCCAAGCTGCCGGTCTACGGCCTTCTGTGCGGGGCGTTTTTCCCGCAGGCGACGGTTCCCGCCATGGTCTCGCTCTATCTGATCGGCATTGTGGTCGGCTGCATCGCGGCTCTGGTGCTCAACCGCACGGCATTTAAGGGCGACCCCGTGCCGTTTATCATGGAGCTCCCCAACTATCGCTTGCCGAGCGTTAAGACGACGGTGATGCTGGCATGGGATAAGGCCAAGGACTTCATCACCAAGGCCTTTACCATTATCTTTGCCGCTACGGTGGTCATCTGGTTCCTCCAGACGTTCGACATCCGCTTTAATGTGGTCGCCGATCAGTCGCAAAGTCTGCTTGCGGGCCTTGGTAGCATCATCGCGCCGGTGCTGGCGCCGCTCGGCTTTGGCGACTGGCGTGCATCGACGGCGCTCGTCACCGGACTTATCGCCAAGGAGAGTGTCATCTCGACCCTCACGGTGCTTTTGGGTGCAACGTCGCCCGCGGCACTGTCGACCATGTTTTCGCCGTTTACCGCTTACGTGTTCCTGGTCTTTACGCTGCTGTACCCGCCCTGCGTAGCGGCAATCGGCGCCGTTAAGAGCGAGCTGGGCGCGCGCTATGCCGTTGCCGTGTTCGCGTTTCAGGTGACGGTCGCCTGGATCGTGGCGTTTGTCGTGCATTCGGCGGGCATATTGCTGGGGTTGGCTTAGCTATTTATTGACGGCGCAACCCCTGTGTATTGAGTTGATTGCGGCCCCGCATCTGTTGCTGACGGATGCGGGGCCGTTGCTATATAATCGCCCACCGCTCAAGACAATCGGAGAGGTTTCCTACATGACTCAGACAAGGCAAGATGGCATCTCACTCAAGCAGTGGCTCCCGCTTATCGGGCTCGCCTGCTGCGCGTTCGTATTCAACACGTCGGAGTTCATGCCCATTGGCCTGTTGACCGACATTGCCGCGTCGTTCTCGCTTACCGAGTCCCAAGCCGGCATCATGATCTCGGTCTATGCTTGGGGCGTCATGCTGCTGTCGTTGCCGCTTATGGTGTTCGCTTCGCGCTTTGAGTTCAAGCGCATGCTGCTCGGCGTGCTCGCCGTGTTTTCTCTGGGTCAGTTCCTGTCCGCTGTGGCACCGACATATCCCATCCTGGTCTGTGCGCGCCTGGTGGTCGCTTGCGCACATGCCGTGTTCTGGTCGGTCGCCTCTATCATGGCCTCGCGCCTGGTCGACGCCCGCCACGGGGCGCTCGCCATCAGCATGATCGCCACGGGCTCGTCCATCGCGCAGATCTTTGGCCTGCCGATCGGCCGCGCCATCGGCCTGGCCGTGGGCTGGCGCATGACGTTTGCCGTGGTCGGGGCCCTCTCGGCTGTCGCGGTTGTCTACCAGGCTGCGGTGTTCCCGGCTATGCCGGTGGGTGAGCGCTTTACGCTCAAACAACTTCCCGAGCTGCTCAAGAACCCGTTCCTCATCGCGCTTTATGCGGTCACGGTCTTTATGGCGACCGGCTATTATGCGGGTTACAGCTATATCGAGCCGTTCCTGGCACAGGTCGCGCACGTCGACGCGGGCGCCATCACTATGACGCTGACGGCGTTCGGCTGCTCTGGTCTGCTCGGAAGCTGGCTGTTTGGCCGCCTGTTCGATGGGCACCGGTTCCCGTTTCTCGCGATTACGCTCTCCGGCGTCCCGGTGGCTCTGCTGCTCATGGGTCCGGTTGCACCGTCGCTCGTCGCCGTTCTCGCTGTTTGCGCGCTATGGGGCTGCTGCTCCACGGCCTTTAACGTGGCGTTTCAGGCCGAGCTCATCAAGTACACGCCGGCAGACTCGTCGGCCGTCGCCATGTCGATCTTCTCGGGCCTGTTCAATCTGGGTATCGGCACGGGCACCGCAATCGGTGGCGCCGTGGTTTCGGGTCCCGGTATCGCTTGGATTGGCTTCGCGGGCGGGGCGATTACCGTCGTGGGCGTCATCCTCGCCATCACGGTAATGTTTCCGGCCATACGCCGCATGTGACAAAGGGACAGTCCCTTTGTCACATGCGGGCTTTTTTAGCTGCCCCATGTCCTGAATTGAGCTGCTTGCCACGAAATGGGCCTATCTACTAGTTTTTAGTGTTTACCCTCGACCACGTTGGGAAGTACGAAATTAAAACTGCAGGTAGAAAGCTTGTCGGTTTTACAAAAACGCGGGCGTGGTCGACCCGTGCGGGTCAAACGTAGTAGATGGGCCGCTTTCGTGGCGCGGCATAATCGAATGTGACAAAGGGACAGTCCCTTTGTCACATTCGGCATACAATGGGTGGCGTTGCGTGAAAGATTGTCGGGAGGTTGCTATGTGGGCATACGAGACGACGTTCTATCAAATCTATCCGCTGGGCTTTTGCGGAGCTCCGCGCGAAAACGCCGCGCCCGTTGCCGATGATGAACTCGCCCAGGCTGCCAACGCCGCGCCCAACCCTGATGCGCCCATCATGAAAATCGCCCAATGGGCCGACTACCTGCAAGAACTCGGTATTGGCGCTGCGCTCATTAACCCGCCGCTCGAATCCGACAGCCATGGCTACGACACGCGCAGTCTGCGCCATATCGATCGTCGCCTGGGCGGGGATGCCGACTTTGCCGCCGTGTGCGAGACGTTGCATGCCCACGGCATCCGCGTGGTGCTCGATGCGGTCTTCAACCATGTGGGCCGTGGCTTTTGGGCCTTCCGCGATGTGCAGGAGCGCAAGTGGGACTCGCCCTACAAGGACTGGTTCCACATTAGCTTTGACGGCGACTCCTGCTATGGCGACGGCTTTTGGTACGAGGGCTGGGAAGGCCATTTTGAGCTCGTGAAGCTCAACCTGCAAAATCCCGCCGTGGTCGACTACCTGCTCGAGTCCGTGCGCCGTTGGGCCGACGTATTTGGCGTCAACGGCCTGCGCCTGGACGTTGCCTATATGCTCGACCGCGACTTTATGCGCCGCCTACACTCCTTTACCCGTGAGCTCAAGCCCGACTTTGTGCTGATCGGCGAGACGCTCCACGGCGACTACAATCAGATCGTCAACGACGAGATGCTCGACTCCTGCACCAACTATGAGTGCTACAAGGGCCTGTACTCCAGCTTTAACTCGGTCAATATGTTCGAGATCGCACATTCGCTGCACCGTCAGTTTGGCGGCGACCCCTGGTGCATCTACCGCGGCAAGCACCTGCTGTCGTTTGCCGACAACCACGACGTGCCGCGCCTGGCGAGCATCCTCACCGACAAGTCCTGTCTGCGCCCCGCCTATGGCATGCTCTTTGGCATGCCGGGCATTCCGTGTGTCTACTATGGCAGCGAGTGGGGGATTGCCGGCGAAAAGGACGGCCCCGATGGCGACTGGGCGCTGCGCCCTGCGCTCGATGAGCCTGCGCCCAACGAGCTGACGGCGTTCATTACGCAGCTCACGCACCTGCGCTCGACAGACGATGCGGCGGCACGCGCTCTCAACTACGGTGCGTACCGCAACGTGGTGATTCAGAACAAGCAGCTGCTGTTCGAGCGCGCCTGTGACGATGCGACGGTGCTCGTGGCGGTCAATGCCGTGAACGAGCCCTATACCTTTGGAGCCGGCGAACTCAACGGCTCCTTCGTTGACCTGCTTGCCGACGATGCGCCCACGGTCGAGCTGCCGGGCTCCCTTGAGCTTGCGCCCTACGAGGTGCGCTATCTGTTGAGGGCCTAGGCCATGCCTGTGTCTGACGAGGGCTATCAACATATTGAGCATGGGTTTGAGCCCGTGTTCGACCAACACTCGCGCGTTTTGGTGCTCGGGTCGTTTCCCTCGGTGCTTTCGCGCGCCAATGCCTTTTATTACGGCAACCCTCAGAATCGCTTTTGGCGCGTGATGGCCGCGTGCCTCGGTGTGCCCGTGCCGCCCAACGAGGGAGACTCTTTGGCGAGCGGCGAGCCCGCGACGCTCGACGCCTCGGTTGCTGCCAAGCGGGCTATGCTGCTTAACGGTGGCGTAGCCCTGTGGGATGTGATCGAGAGTTGTGACATCAAGGGCTCGAGTGACGCCAGCATCAAAAACGTTGTGCCGGCTCGCGTTGAGCTTATCACGAGCAACGCGTCCATTGAGCAAGTGATATGCAACGGCGGTACGGCGGGGCACCTCTACAAGCGCTATCTGCAGGAGCGGACGTGCCTGCCCGCTGTCGTATTGCCGTCAACAAGTCCCGCTAACGCGGCATGGCGCCTGGAGCGCCTTGTTGAGCGCTGGCGCGAGGCCGTTGACTGGGCGGCACTGTAATTTAGATATTTGGCTGAGCACGGGTGCCGAGGCGTTTGATGGTGGCATGCCAAATTGGCGCGGGCAGCGCGGGCTTGGCGCGCACCATACCGTCGGTATCGACGCTACCGGCATTGCCGCCGCCAAGCAGCTGCGCATGCTCAATGGAGCAGCCCATGCGCATAGCGCCCACAAGCTTATCTATCGCTTCCGAAAACGGTCGCCGCAAGAGGCCCATACGCGGGGAGTGGCGAAGCGCCGCAATACCGCTGCCGGCACAGACGACAACGCCGCCACACCACAATTGGTCATGGCGCTCACATGCCTTGTGCAGACGAACGGCGGTCCCGCGCGCCTGTTTAGTGCCCTCTTGTGCGGCTCGAATCGCGGCATAGACGCGCGTTCCCGTACCACCAAAGCGCTCAAGCGCCTGCTCGATAGCTGTCAACGTCTCATCGTCAGCCACATCTTCAATGGCCAGCACGATGCCATCGGCAACGCTGCCGGTATTATCCGCTTCCAAATCGATCGGGCGGGGGAGCGTGGTGCCAGAAAGCTGAGCATAGGCCGCGATGGCATCCTGCAGGTCCCAGAGCAAAAACTCAAGATCGGCGCTATCGGGAATGCTGATATACGCAATGGTTCGCAACGTTTTTGGCTTATTGGCCTGCTGGTTCGCCTCCATACCATCTCCTTTCCGGTTCGTTTCCGTTTAGGTTACACCGTCTGGCGGCGCGCGGGCGCGCTATCCTAGTGCAACCCTTACGAAAGGAACGCCATGCGCCTGCCCATGAATACCTCGCTTGCCACGCTCAAGCCCTCCGGCATCCGTCGGATTAACGCGCTCGCTGCCCAGCACCCAGGATGCATTGCGCTCGCGCTCGGCGAGCCCGATTTTCCTACACCCGATGTGATTAGCGCCGAGGTGACCGCCGCGCTGGGCCGCGGCGACACGCATTATCCGCCCAACAACGGTCGCCCCGCCCTGCGCGAGGCGCTGTCTGCCTACATGGGGGACGCGGGCCTTGCGTTTTCGGCCGACGAGGTCATCCTGACCGACGGCGCGACCGAGGCCCTGTCGGCAACATTCATGGCTATGCTCAACCCCGGCGACGAGGTCATCATTCCCACGCCGGCCTTTGGCCTGTACGAGAGCATCGTCGTGGCCAACCACGCCAAGGCGGTCTTCTTGGATACGGAGCCTGCGCAATTCCAGATTGACGAGGATGCGCTTCGCGCCTGTGTGACCCCGGCGACCAAGGCCGTCGTTATCTGCTCGCCCAACAATCCCACGGGCTGCATTCTCAACGCGGCCTCACTCGATGCCGTGGCGCGCGTGGCAGAGCGGGCGGGTATCTACGTGATCTGCGACGACGTGTACAACCGTCTGGTCTATGCGGATGGCTACGAGCGCTTTGCCCAGCGCCACCCGGAGCTGCGTGAGCAGACAGTAGTCATCGAGAGCTTCTCCAAGCCATGGGCTATGACCGGCTGGCGCCTGGGTTGGCTCGCAGCAGCGGCACCCGTCATCGCCGAGATCGCAAAGGCTCACCAATACTTAGTATCGAGTGCTGTCTCCTTCGAAATGGACGCCGCAGCCCGAGCCCTCACCGTCGACCCAACCCCCATGCTCAAAGTCTACCGAGCCCGCCGCGAACGCGTACTCGCAGCCTTAGACGCCATGGATCTCGACGTAGTGGAACCAGCCGGCGCCTTCTACGCCTTCCCCAGCATTAAACAGTACGGCCTAACCAGCGAAGACTTCTGCATTAAAGCCATCGAAGAGGCCAACGTAGCCCTAGTCCCAGGCGACTGTTTCGGCACCGAAGGTCATATCCGCCTAAGCTACTGCGTCTCCGACAAAGACCTAGACGAAGGCCTCCACCGCCTGTCCACCTTCATTTCAACCTTTTAGCCCTCAGGGATGCAACGCATCAGCCCACCGACCCAAGCATTATGAGTGGGGCACGTCGCTCAACGGACACGAGGATTTGCAGCAAAGTTACCGCAGCTCCGGTCCGAGGGGCCGGGTTGAGATTTTCGTAGATTCCGCACGAGCCGAAGAGCACTTAATGTGCTCTTCGTGCGAGCCAGGACTTGACCGAGCGAAAATCTCAACCCGGCCCCTCGGACCGGAGCGTATGCAGGGTTTGTGTACGAATCCTCGCGCCCGTTGACCGACGCCGGGGTCCCCGCCATAATACTTTCGGTTCACGCACGAATCCGCTGCCAGAGACAGCCGGTGCAAACGGGCATCGCCCGCGAGCTTAATGGGATATCCCGCCAGCCGAGGTGGTCGAGTAGATATGTCTTCTCGCCCCCGTCGCTCATGCAGCGCGGGGGCTTTCTTTTTGGACATGCCCCCGTCACGTCCTTGTGGCGGACCGTGCCCGGAAAGAATTCGAGGAGGTGTAATTTATGCCCCAGCAGTACAAAATCGACAAGGTTGCAGAGATCGAGTCCCGTATCGCCGAGAACGCCGGTCTGTTCGTCGTCAACTACAACGGTCTGACGGTTAAGCAGGCTCAGGAGCTGCGTCATCAGCTTCGCGAGTGCGGCGCCGAGATGAAGGTCTACAAGAACAACCTGGTCAAGATCGCTCTCAAGAACCAGGAGCAGCCCGAGATCGACGAGATCCTCGCCGGCCCCGTCGCTTATGTGTTCTACGAGACCGAGCCGGTCGAGGCCGCTAAGGCCCTTAAGGACTTCTCCGCTAAGTCCAAGGGTGTCCTTGAGATCAAGGGCGGTATCTCCGACGGCAAGGCCGTTTCCGCTGATGATGTTAAGGCTATCGCCGAGCTGCCCACCAAGGATCAGCTTCTCGGCCAGATCGCCGGTCTCATCTCCGGTTTCGCTCGCGACATCGCTGTCTGCGTCAACGGCGTTTCCTCTGGTCTCGCTCGTTCGATCCAGCAGGTCTCCGAGCAGAAGGCAGCCTAGTCGCTGTTTTCACCCGCGGCGGCAACGCCGCACCCCTGGCGCATTCGCGCCGTGTTTTAACTGATCTCCGTGCACAGACACGGAAACCGAAAGGACTTAGAAATGGCTAAGCTTACCACCGATGAGATCATCGATGCTCTTAAGGAAATGACCCTTCTCGAGGCTTCCGAGCTCGTCAAGGCTATCGAGGACACCTTCGGCGTTTCCGCCGCTGCTCCTGCCGCTGTTGTCGCCGCTCCCGCTGCTGGCGCTGCTGAGGCCGAGGAGAAGACCGAGTTTGACGTCGTGCTCGAGGGCTTCGGCGACAACAAGATCCAGGTCATCAAGGCCGTCCGTGAGCTCACCAACCTTGGCCTGAAGGAGGCCAAGGAGGTCGTCGAGGGCGCTCCCAAGGCTGTTCTCGAGGGTGCCAAGAAGGAGGACGCCGAGGCTGCCAAGGAGAAGCTCGAGGCTGCTGGCGCTGCTGTCACCCTCAAGTAATCAGGCTTTCTCGCCAGATTTCTTTGCAGACGGGGTTCGCATTGCGAGCCCCGTCTTTTTTGTTTTTCGGTCCCTCGACATCGGTTGCTCAAACTGCCAGGTTCTGTGATTTGCGTCGTATCGGGTGCCTTGCCGTTGGGCAATAAAATTGCACCATTCGAGCAATAATTTGCGTTGACCTGCTGAAGAATTGTCTCTGCCTTGTAGCGACATATAATTCCAGCGGTAAGATGCTTGCGTATCGCAATTTGGTCTGCGGCTGTGTGCCGCACGCATGGGGCGCTTTTGCGCCTGCGAAAGGATCTTTGAATAACATGAAGGCAATCATCCCCGCCGCCGGTCTTGGCACGCGTTTTCTGCCTGGCACCAAGTGCACGCCCAAAGAGATGCTGCCGGTGCTCGACAAGCCCGTCATTCAGTACGTCGTCGAGGAGGCGCTCGATCCCGAGGAGGTCGACGACGCCATCATCGTTACTTCTCCCGGTAAGCCCGAGCTACTGAACTACTTCCAGCCCGATCGCTCGCTCGAGAACCTGCTGCGCGAGCGCGGCAAGAACGCCTATGCCGACGCCGTCGCCCACGCTGGCGGTATGCCGGTCGACTTCCGTTATCAGTACGAGCCCAAGGGTCTCGGCCATGCTATTCGCTCTGCTGCCGACGCCGTGGCAGGGGAGAACTTCCTGGTTCTTCTGGGCGACTACGTTGTGCCTAACCGCGACATCTGCGACAAGATGCTCGCCGTTTCCAAGGAGCACGGTGGCGCTTCGGTTATCGCCGTCGCTGCTTGCTCGCCCGAGGAAGTCAGCCGCTACGGCGTTATCGCCGGTGAGCGCGTCGGTTCGCTCGAGGGTGCCGAGGACGTTGCCGATGCTGAGCCGGGCGCTGTCTGGCGTATCGGCGGTCTGGTCGAGAAGCCCGCTCCCGAGGCTGCTCCGTCCAACCTGTACATCGTCGGTCGCTACCTGCTGAGCCCGCTGGTCATGGACCTGCTTGCCGACCAGCAGGCCGGCAAGGGCGGCGAGATCCAGCTCACCGACGCCATGGCCCGTTCGCTTGACCGCGAGGCCATGTATGCAGTCGTCATCGACCCGCTGTCGGGCTACGACACCGGCACTCCCTCTGGCTGGATGGCCACCAACGCCCTCATGGCTGCAAGTGACCCCCGCTTTGCCGATGCCTTCTGGGACGCCATCGACGAGCGCGGCGGATTGATGCGCAAGTAAGCCTTCGGGCATCGACATTTACGGGCGCGGACTTCGGTCCGCGCCCGTTTCTTATAAGAGCTGTGATTGTCGGCCCCCTGTTCACAGAAAATATATGAACAGGTGTTCGATATACATGCATCTACCTGCGCATTTTCTGTCGAAAAACTTTGCTACTCCAAAAACTCAATCGCGTCAAGGCTTTTCTTGCCCAACGGTCGGTACCTGATAAACTATTAGGTTGCGATAACTGGCGAAGCTATGCCTCGCCAACCCACCGAGCATTTCCGTGAAGGAGGAAAAACCTGGTGACCTACGCATACACTGCCACTGAGCGCAAGCGCGTCAGCTTCGGGAAAATCCCGGAGGCCATGGAGCTCCCCAACCTTATCTCTGTTCAAAGGGAATCCTTTGAGCGTTTTAAGGACGAGGGCCTTCGTGAGGCGTTCAAGGAATCCAGCCCCATCCAGAGCCAGAACCATGTTCTCGAGGTTACCTTCGGCGAGCATCAGTTCGGCGACCCCGCGCATACCGTCGAGGAGTGCCGCGAGAAGGACATGACCTATCAGGCCCCGCTTCTGACCGACGTCCGTCTTACCAACAAGGAGACCGGCGAGATCAAGGAGCAGCTCGTCTTTATGGGCGACTTCCCCATGATGACCGATCAGGGCACCTTCATCATCAACGGTACCGAGCGTATCGTCGTCTCGCAGCTCGTCCGTTCCCCGGGTGTGTACTACAGCTCCGAGATGGATTCGGGCAAGCAGATCTACAAGGCCCAGATCATCCCGTCCCGCGGTGCCTGGCTCGAGTTTGAGGTCGACAAGCGCGACCAGCTCATGGTCTCCATCGACCGTAAGCGCAAGCAGAGCGCCACGATGTTCCTGCGCGCCCTTGGCATTGCCGTCACCAATGACGACATCATCGAGCTGCTCGGCAACTCCGATGTCATTAAGCGCACCCTGGAGCGCGATACCGCCCTCACCCGCGAGGATGCCCTTATCGAGATCTACCGTCGCCTGCGCCCGGGCGAGCCTCCCACCGTGGACGCTTCCCGCAGCCTGCTCGAGGGCCTGCTCTTTAACCCGCAGCGCTACGATCTGGCCCGCGTCGGTCGGTACAAGGTCAACAAGAAGCTCAACCTCACCACCGAGGAAGAGGTCACGGTGCTCACCGACGAGGATATCGTCGCGACGCTGCGCTACCTGCTGTCCCTCGCTGCCGGCGAGCAGGGCTTCAAGGTCGATGACATCGACCACTTTGGCAACCGCCGCATCCGCACCGTCGGCGAGCTCGTCGCCAACCAGTTCCGTATCGGCATGAGCCGTATGGAGCGCGTCGTCCGTGAGCGCATGAGCTCCCAGGACATCGACGAGATCACCCCGCAGTCGCTCATCAACATCCGCCCGATCGTGGCCTCCATCAAGGAGTTCTTCGGTTCCTCGCAGCTCTCGCAGTTCATGGACCAGGCGAACCCCCTGACCGGTCTGACCCACAAGCGCCGTCTGTCCGCACTCGGCCCTGGCGGTCTTGCCGGCCACAAGTCCGGCTCCAGCCGCCGCACCAACGTGCCGACGGCCGTCCGCGACGTTCACAACTCGCACTACAGCCGCATGTGCCCGATCGAGACCCCCGAAGGCCCCAACATCGGCCTGATCGGCTCGCTTGCCCTCTACGCCCGCGTCAACGAGTACGGCTTCATCGAGGCTCCGTTCCGTCGCGTCGAGAACGGCGTTGCCACCGACCAGATCGACTGGATGACCGCTGACGAGGAAGAGAAGCACGTCATCGCGCCGGCCAACACGCCGCTCGACCCCAAGACCAACGAGTTCATCACGACCGATGCCGAGGGCAAGCTCGTCCGTCCGCACACCGTGATCGCCCGTACCCGCGACTTCGACGGCTCCTTTGGCGCTCCCGCCGACGTGCCTGTCGAGGACGTCGACTACATGGACGTCTCGCCGCGTCAGATGCTCTCCGTCGCAGCCACGCTGATTCCGTTCCTCGAGCACGACGACGCCAAGCGTACGCTCATGGGCGCCAACATGCAGCGCCAGGCCGTGCCGCTGGTTCACCCCGCCGCTCCCTATGTCGGTACCGGCATGGAGCGCCGCGCCGCCCTGGACTCCGGCGAGGTCACCCTGGCCAAGAACGCCGGCGAGGTCATCTTTGCCGACGCCTCCAAGATCATCGTCAAGCATGCCGGCGGCATGGACGAGTATCACCTGGTCAAGTACCAGCGTTCCAATCAGTCCACCTGCATCAACCACCGTCCGCTCGTGCGCGTCGGTGACACCGTTGAGCAGGGCGAGCCTCTGGCCGACGGTCCTTCGACCGATCATGGCGAGCTCGCACTGGGCCAGAACCTTACCGTGGCATACATGCCGTGGGAAGGCTTTAACTACGAGGACGGTATCGTCGTGTCCGAGCGCCTGGTGGCCGAGGACCTGCTGACGACCATCAACATCACCCGTCACGAGATCGACGCCCGCGACACCAAGCTCGGCCCCGAGGAGATCACCCGCGAGATCCCGAACCTCTCCGAGGACATGCTTGCCAACCTCGACGAGGACGGCATCATCCGCATCGGCGCCGAGGTCGGCCCTGGCGACATCCTGGTCGGCAAGGTCACGCCTAAGGGCGAGAGCGCTCTGACCGCCGAGGAGCGCCTGCTGCGCGCCATCTTCGGCGCCAAGGCCCACGACGTCCGCGACACCTCCCTTAAGATGCCTCACGGCGCTTACGGCCGCGTCATCGACGTTGTCCGCTTTAGCCGCGAGAACGGCGACGACCTGGCCCCCGGCGTCAACGAGCAGGTGCGCGTCTACGTCGCCCAGCGTCGTAAGATTCAGCAGGGCGATAAGATCGCCGGTCGCCACGGCAACAAGGGTGTTATTTGTAACGTTCTGCCGGTCGAGGACATGCCCTACATGGCTGACGGTACCCCGATCGACGTTATCCTCAACCCGCTGGGCGTTCCTTCGCGTATGAACGTCGGCCAGCTGCTCGAGTGCCACCTTGGCTGGGCTGCTGCCTGCGGTTGGGATACCGAGCAGGCCGACTCCGACAAGTATGTCCCCGGTCCGTTCTTCACCGCGACGCCTGTCTTCGACGGCGCCAAGGAGGACGAGATCGCCGAGGTCATCCGTCGCGCCAACAAGAACA
The DNA here is from genome assembly GCA_019419505.1 of Collinsella sp. GTDB lineage: Bacteria > Actinomycetota > Coriobacteriia > Coriobacteriales > Coriobacteriaceae > Collinsella. The sequence goes on from DXZS01000004.1 coordinate 57,413, forward strand.
TGCTCAACAAGGCCACCGCTGCCTTTGGCGATCACATGCGCCCCGAGTTCGTCACCCAGCTTGACGAGCGCGGCAAGACCCGTCTGTTCGACGGCCGCACCGGCGAGGAGTTCCGCGAGCCCATTACCGTGGGTACGTCCTACATCCTCAAGCTCGGCCACATGGTCGACGACAAGATCCACGCCCGTTCGACCGGCCCTTACAGCCTGGTTACCCAGCAGCCGCTGGGCGGCAAGGCTCAGTTCGGCGGCCAGCGCTTCGGCGAGATGGAAGTTTGGGCACTGTACGCTTACGGTGCTTCCAACGTCCTGCAGGAGATCCTGACCGTCAAGTCCGACGATACCGTGGGCCGCGTCAAGACCTACGAGTCCATCGTCAAGGGCGAGAACGTTCCTGTCCCGGGTATCCCCGAGTCCTTCAAGGTTCTCGTCAAGGAGATCCGCTCCCTCGCGCTGGACATCGAGCCCATGCACGATGCCGACGAGGATGCCTCCGCCCCTGTGACCGCCGAGGAGACCTCTGCTCTCGACGACCTGGCTGCGCTCGCCGGCGTTGACGCCGACGTCGAGGCCGAGGATGCCGAGACCGCCGAGGCACCCGAGGCTGTCGCCGCCACGACCACTGATAAGGAGTAGTTGACTGTGGCAGATTTCGAAGCTACTGATTTTGACTCGGTAAAGATCTCCCTTGCCTCCGCCGACCAGATCCGTTCCTGGTCGCACGGTGAGGTCAAGAAGCCGGAGACCATCAATTACCGTACCCTCAAGCCCGAGAAGGACGGCCTGTTCTGCGAGAAGATCTTCGGTCCCGCCAAGGACTGGGAGTGCTCCTGCGGCAAGTACAAGGGCATCCGCTTTAAGGGCATCGTCTGCGAGCGCTGCGGCGTCGAGGTCACCTCGGCCAAGGTGCGTCGCGACCGCATGGGCCACATCGAGCTCGCCGCTCCCGTGTCCCATATCTGGTACTTCAAGAGCCCCACGAGCTTCCCGATGAGCCGTATGCTCGACATCAAGTCCAAGGACCTCGAGAAGGTTCTGTACTTTGCCAGCTACATCATCACCGAGGTTGACTACGAGGCTCGCGAGGCCGACGCCGACGACCTGCGCGAGGAGCTCGCCGCCGATTTGGAAGAGATCGATGCCGAGTGCGCTCGCCAGATCGAGTCCCTCAAGGAGCAGGGCGACCCCGAGAACTTTGACGAGTTCTCTGACGAGGAGCCGCTGACCCCCGAGGAGATCGCCTCTGGCATCGTCGACATCGAGGAAGAGTGCAAGGACGAGAAGCAGCTCCGCACGGACGCCTTCAACGCCTTCATGAAGCTCACCGAGCGCGACCTCATCTCCGATGAGCCGCTGTTCCGCGAGATGACCCGTTACTACTCCATGTACTTCAAGGGTGGTATGGGTGCCGAGGCCGTCCGCGACCTGCTCGCTGCCATCGACCTCCCCTCCGAGGCAGAGAAGCTCAAGGCCATCATCGCCGACGAGGATTCCCAGAAGCAGAAGCGCGAGAAGGCCGTCAAGCGCCTTGAGGTCGTTGACGCCTTCCTGAAGGGCGGCAACAGCCCCGCGAACATGATCCTGGACGTCATCCCGGTCATTCCGCCCGATCTGCGCCCGATGGTCCAGCTCGACGGCGGCCGCTTCGCCGCGTCCGACCTCAACGACCTGTATCGTCGCGTGATCAACCGTAACAACCGACTCAAGCGCCTGCTCGACCTGGACGCCCCCGCGATCATCGTGAACAACGAGAAGCGCATGCTCCAGGAGTCTGTGGACGCCCTGTTCGACAACGGCCGCCGTGGTCGCCCGGTCTCTGGCCGTGGCGGTCGCCCGCTCAAGTCGCTCGCCGAGGCCCTCAAGGGCAAGCAGGGCCGTTTCCGTCAGAACCTGCTGGGTAAGCGTGTCGACTACTCCGGCCGTTCGGTTATCGTTACCGACCCCAAGCTGCTGCTGCACCAGTGCGGTCTGCCCAAGACCATGGCGCTGGAGCTCTTCAAGCCCTTCGTCATGAAGCGCCTGGTCGAGCTTGGCAAGGTCGAGAACATCAAGGGCGCCAAGCGCGCTATCGACCGTGGTGCCACCTTTGTGTGGGATATCCTCGAAGAGGTCATCGACGGCCGCGTCGTGCTGCTCAACCGTGCACCGACCCTGCACCGTCTGTCCATCCAGGCCTTTGAGCCGGTGCTGGTCGAGGGCAAGGCTATCCACCTGCACCCGCTGGTCTGCTCGCCCTTCAACGCCGACTTCGACGGCGACCAGATGTCTGTCCACGTGCCGCTGTCCAGCCAGGCTCAGGCCGAGGCCCGCGTGCTCATGCTCTCTGCGAACAACCTGCGCTCGCCGGCATCCGGCAAGCCGGTCAACATCCCCTCGCAGGACATGATCATCGGTGTGTACTACCTCACCCAGGTCCGCGACGGTCTGCCGGGCGAGAACCACGTGTTCGCCAGCTTCGACGACGCGCTGCACGCCTATGACTGCCGCTCCGAGGTCGACATGCAGGCCAAGATTCAGGTCCGCGTGTCCGCTGCCGACGCCAACGTCATCAACGAGGACGGCACCCGTATCTTCCGCGTCAAGAACGGCAAGAACGAGTTTGTCGACTACGACGTCACCGGTAACAAGACCGCGCGCTTCGAGACCTCTATCGGCCGCATCATCTTCAACCGCCAGTGCCTGCCCGAAGACTACGAGTTCATGAACTACAAGATGGTCAAGGGCGACGTGGCCAAGCTGGTTGCGGACTGCTGCGATCGTTACCCCGAGGCCAAGGTCGGCCCGATCCTCGACGCCATCAAGTACTCCGGCTTCCACTACGCTACCCGCGCCGGCCTCACCATCTCGGTGTGGGACGCTCTCATCCCTGCCGAGAAGCAGGAGCTGCTCGACCGCGCCCAGGCCAACGTCGACCAGATCAACGAGTACTTCGAGGAGGGCTTCATCAACGAGACGGAGCGCCACATCGAAGTCGTTAACGAGTGGACCGCTTGTACCGATAAGGTTGCAGCGCTCATGCTCGACATGTTCGACGAGGAGAACCCGCTCTACATGATGGCCGACTCCGGCGCCCGTGGTTCTAAGACCCAGCTGCGTCAGCTCGGCGGCATGCGTGGCCTGATGGCGGACATGTCCGGCGAGACGATCGACCTTCCCATTAAGGCGAACTTCCGCGAGGGCCTGCTGCCGCTCGAGTACTTCATTTCGACCTACGGCGCCCGTAAGGGCCTGGTCGATACCGCATCCCACACCTCGGACTCTGGTTACCTGACCCGTCGTCTGGTCGACGTGGCCCAGGATGTCATCGTCCGCGAGGAGGACTGCGGTACGCACGAGGGCGTCACCTACAACCTCATCATCCCCGGCACCACCGACCTCAACACCGACCTCGTCGGCCGTTGCTTCATTGAGGACGTCGTGGCTCCCGATGGCACCGTGCTCTTTGAGCAGGACGGTTACATCGAGAAGGTCGCCGACATCCAGAAGATGGTCGATGCCGGCCTCAAGAAGGTCAAGCTTCGCGCGCTGCTCACCTGCCGCTCCAAGTACGGCGTGTGCCAGAAGTGCTACGGCTGGGATCTTTCCACCCGTCGTCCGGTCGCCATCGGTACCGCGGTCGGCATTATTGCCGCCCAGTCCATCGGCGAGCCCGGTACGCAGCTTACGATGCGTACCATTCACTCCGGCGGCGTCGCTGGCGTCGACGATATTACGCAGGGTCTGCCTACGGTCAGCCGTATGTTCGATATCGTCGGCAACGTCAACGAGAAGATTCTGGGTCGCGAGGCCGAGCTGGCTCCGTACTCCGGTCACCTCTCGATCAAGCCCGAGAAGTCCGAGTACGTGCTGACGCTCACCGACTCCGAGGATCACACGCGTGTTCTCGACGAGCGTCGCGTCCCCGCTTCGGTGCGCTTTATGCCCGAGATCGAGGACGGCTGCGAGGTTCGCGCCGGCGATCAGATCACCAAGGGCTTCGTCAACTTCCGCAACCTGCGCAAGCTGACCGACATCGAGTCGACGATGCACACCTTCGTCGAGAGCGTCAAGGACGTCTACACCAGCCAGGGCGTCGACCTGAACGACAAGCACATCGAGGTGCTCGCACGTCAGATGCTGCGTCGCGTTCAGATCACCAACCCCGGCGACTCCAAGTACCTGCTTGGTCAGTACGTCGACCGCTACGAGTTCGCCGACGAGGTCGAGCGCGTTGCCCGTCTGGGCGGTCAGGCTCCCGTGGCCGAGCCCGTCATCCTGGGTACGCTCAAGGTCGCGTCCAACATCGACTCCTGGCTGTCGAGCGCTTCGTTCATCCGTACTGCCGGCGTCCTTACCGAGGCTGCCATCGAGGGCAAGGTCGACCACCTGCTCGACCTTAAGTCCAACGTCATCGTCGGTAAGAAGATTCCTGCCGGTACCGGCCTCAAGCCGTACGCCAACGCCAAGCTGACGTATCGCACGGCCGACGGCTACGTGGACATCGACGGCCCGGCTTCGCCCAACGCCAAGTCGCTGCCCGAGTGGGCTCCTGTGGAGCTCAAGGACCTGGACGAGCAGCTCCCGCAGCAGCTCGACTGGGCCGGCTACGACGAGTTCGGTGGCGCTGACGGTTCGTTCACCCGCAACGGCCACACCATCTCCGCCGAGAAGGCTCGCCTGTACCTGTTCGACGACCTGGGCGTGTCGCAGCGCTGGACCAACAAGTTCAGCGAGGTCGGCATCGAGACGGTCGGCGACCTGGTCGGCAAGTCCGAGGAAGATCTGCTGCGCATCGATGGCATCGGTGCCAAGGCGATCGAGGAGCTCCGTGACGGTCTGGAGGCCCACGACCTGCTCTACATCCTCGAGAACAACGACGACGTTGCCGACGAGGAAGACCTCTCGCAGCTGCTGCAGATGGTCTTTAGCCCCGACGGTCCGGACGACATCCTGCTGGGTACCTCTGCCACGCCGACGCATCACGCCGACGCCGACGAGGAGCTCCTGGGCGCCCCGATCGACGACAAGAAGGCTCCCGCCAACGGTGCCATCAACGAGGACATGGCTTCCCTCGACGAGCTGCTCAACCAGCTCGTGGACACCGACGACGCCGAAGAGGCCAAGGACAACGACGAGGAGTAATTAGTTCCGCCGTTCTAACGAACGGCGGCGACCTCCGTCGCTGCGCGGCCCCCAGAGCTACAATCTGTCATTCAAAAGGCAGGGCATGACCAAAAGGTCAATGCCCTGCCTTTTTCATGCCATCTTGTACGCTCTGGGGGCCGCTCGCTTGCGTATGCTCAACCTGTTGCGTTCCGTTGATCCCTTGCCAAAAAGGGACAGGTTTATTTTGGTAGGTTTTTCCTGCTTGGATTTGAAACATTTCGTTCGGTCAAAGCGTATCTATGGTGAGGGCCTCATCGAGAACCATTAACGTCACCGGGAGGTGATTATGGAAGAACAAGCTTTTAGACAGGCAGTTGAAGATCACCGGGATGTCGTGTTTCGAATCGCATTGACGTACCTGCGCGATCGCGCCGATGCCGACGATGTTGCGCAAGACGTCTTTCTTAAGTTGCTCAAAAGCGACACGCATTTTGAAAGCTGGGAGCATCTTCGTCGATGGCTTATCCGGGTCACGATCAATGAATGCAAATCTCTCTTTCGAAAGCCATGGAGGCGTGTGGAGGATATTGAGAACCTGGCCGAGTCGCTTTCGACAGCGCAGGATGAGACCAAGGCCGTCCTGTCAGATGTCATGCGGCTTCCGGAACGATTCCGTATCCCCATCGTGCTCTATTACTATCTGGGCTTCTCGACTTCAGAGATTGCCGAGTTACTGCATGTGCCAGCCGCGACCGTTCGAACGCGTTTAGCTCGCGGTCGATCGAAGCTCAAATTCATCCTAGAGGAGGGCGACCGTGAAATCCAACCAAATCAAGCAGGCCTTCGAGTCCGTCCAAGCCGATAGCGATCTTGCTGACCGTGTTCTTTATGCCGCTGCTGGTGAGCCGCTTCGCCGAAAGGGTCACGCGAAGCCTCTGTATGTTGCCGTGATCGGATGCCTTGCCGGAGTGCTGGCGACCGGAGGGGTCGCCTACGCCGTCGTCAATTCCAGTTATTTTGCCTCTGCCTGGGGAAACCATGGCAACGGAGAGTCCGTTACCTGGACAAATGGCGGCTCGTCGGGGACGAAATATACCTACACCAGAGAGTTTGGTGATGGTATCGCGCCCCAAAGCCTGGAGGGTGCAGTCCAGAAGGTCAATCTGTCCGTCGAGGGCAACGGCTATACACTCGACATTCATGATATGGCTATCGATAAAAACGGTTGCGGTGCTGTGACGTTTACATTGTCCAATCCGAATGGCGTTAATTACTACAAGCCGGCGGCAGAGCTTGGCGAACTTGTTCTCTATGGTGAAGAAGAAGGGGGCGTCAGTACACCCAGCATGAACTTCGGCGAGGAATGGGCTGATACACGCTGCACCATTGATAAAGACACATCAAGCGACACGGTCGTTAACGGCACGATGTACTTTGCCTCGTGGAATCGCGATCGAGATGTACGACGTGCGGTCAGCTGGAATATCTCCTGGACCGAGGGCGAAGGCGAGGATGCGAAGCCGGTCGAGGCATCGACGCCCGAGTTTAGCGTCGGAGCGTACGTCGATACAAAGAAGCTGAGCTCTGACGGCTCGCCTCTTGAGATCAGCCCGTTTTCCATCCAGACGCACATCGATGATCTGGGCTATGACGCAGTCGACGAAAAGCTGATTGTTACCTACAAGGATGGATCGGAGCAGATTATCGAAGATGACGACGCAGGGGCGTACAATTTCTATGTTTCGATGGGACGCAATAGCGGAGAGAACATTTGGGTGCCAACGAAGTTGATTGATGTCGACCAAGTGGTCTCGGTAACCCTTGAGGGCACGAGGTGCACATCAACAGGAGAGACCCAAACAGAAGTGCCCTTTACCATTGTCTATTCGTAAGATTTGGGGCCGCTTCCCACGAGGGGAAGCGGCCTTTTTAGCGTTATATGGACGGTTGGACGGAGCGTCATTCGTACAAATTTCGGAAGTATGCGGCAAAATCTTGATGGGTCGACCACACCGCATATGATCAAGCGCTCTACCTGCGGGTTTGTTATCGCAAAACCCCAGTGTGCTCGGCAGGTCCAGAATTTGCCGCATACTTCCGAAAGCGCCGCCGATTTCCCTATGACAGAGGAGGGCGGATCACCGCTGGAGCGCGACGTTTCCGCAGATAAAACCGACCAAAACAAACCTGTCCCTTTTTGGCAGGTAACGTTGCCCCAACGAGCATGTCGGATTCCCGGGCCGGGCGGCACAGGGGTTAAGTTTGTCGCGAGTTCCGCACGAGCCGGAGGCCACTTAATGTGGCCTCCGTGCGAGCCAGGACTGTAGAGCAGCAAACTTAACCCCTGTGCCGCCCGGCCCGGGAATCCACCACCGCGCACAGGAGGGGATTCCTTTTGTGTAGGCTTTGCGGAAATATGCCAATTTTGGGATACGCCCGGCGGCGTGGTCTGTTGACGGCACAGCTAACGCCACGTATCCTATCGAACTGCGTGTTTCGTAGGGGGATGCTGACCCCTCGATTCAAGCCGTTGCACTTTACAGAAAGCTGGAATCATTCGAGAAGGAGTACGCTTTGCCTACTATTAACCAGCTGGTTCGCCAGGGCCGTCGTTCCGTGCCCAAGAAGTCCAAGAACGCTGCTCTGCAGCACAACTCCCAGAAGCGCGGCGTGTGCACCCGCGTCTTCACCACGAGCCCCAAGAAGCCGAACTCGGCTCTTCGTAAGGTTGCCCGTGTTCGCCTCGTCAACGGCATCGAAGTTACTGCTTACATCCCGGGTGAGGGCCACAACCTGCAGGAGCACTCCATCGTGCTCGTCCGCGGCGGTCGTGTCCGTGACCTCCCTGGTGTCCGTTATCACGTCATCCGTGGCGCCTACGACGCTGCTCCGGTCCAGAACCGTATGCAGGCCCGTTCCAAGTACGGTGCTAAGCGCCCCAAGGCCAAATAAGCCAGATAACGTTTTGATACTTTCGCCGTGTGCCGTCTAAGCGCCGCACGGTAGACACTTAAGGAGATTTCACATGCCGCGTCGTGCAGCAGCTAATCGTCGTGAGGTTCAGCCTGACGCCGTTTACAACAACCGCCTGGTGACTCAGCTCATCAACAAGGTCCTTCTTGACGGTAAGAAGGCCACCGCTGAGCGCATCGTTTACACCGCTTTCGAGATCGTTGCCGAGAAGTCCGAGGGTGGCGACGCTCTCGCTACCTTCAAGAAGGCTATGGACAACGTCAAGCCCACGCTCGAGGTTAAGCCCAAGCGTGTCGGTGGCGCTACCTATCAGGTCCCGATGGAGGTCAACTCCCGTCGTTCCACCGCTCTGGGCATCCGCTGGATCGTCAACTTCTCCCGCGCTCGCAAGGAGAAGACCATGGCCGAGCGTCTCGCCAACGAGATTCTCGACGCCTCCAACGGCCTGGGCGCTTCCGTCAAGAAGCGTGAGGACGTCTTCAAGATGGCCGAGGCCAACCGCGCGTTCTCTCACTATCGTTGGTAAGTTAAGGTAAGGAACTAACATGGCTAAGCCTAAGTACAAGCTTTCCGATACCCGTAACATCGGCATCATGGCTCACATCGATGCTGGTAAGACCACCACGACCGAGCGTATTCTTTACTACACCGGTAAGACCCACAAGATCGGTGAGGTCCATGAGGGCGCTGCCACCATGGACTGGATGGTTCAGGAGCAGGAGCGCGGCGTAACCATTACCTCCGCTGCTACCACGTGCTTCTGGAACAAGGACGGTAAGGACTACCGCATCCAGATCATCGACACCCCGGGCCACGTTGACTTCACCGCCGAGGTCGAGCGCTGCCTGCGCGTCCTCGATGGCGCTGTTGCCGTCTTCGACGCTGTTGCCGGCGTTCAGCCCCAGTCTGAGACCGTATGGCGTCAGGCTTCCACCTTCAACGTCCCCCGCATCGCCTTCATCAACAAGTATGACCGCGTGGGCGCTGACTTCTTCAACGCTATCGAGACCATGAAGGATCGTCTCGACGCTAACGCCGTGGCCGCTCAGGTCCCGATGGGCGCCGAGGATAACTTCTGGGGCGTCATCGACCTGGTCACCATGACTGCTTGGGACTTCAAGGCCGACGAGAAGGGCATGACCTACCCCGAGCCGATGGACGAGATCCCGGCTGAGTTCGCTGACATCGCTGCTACCAAGCGCGAGGAGCTCCTCGACGCTGCTGCCAGCTTTGATGACGAGCTCATGGAGAAGATCCTCATGGAGGAGGACTTCACCGTCGAGGAGCTCAAGGCTGCTCTGCGCAAGGGCGTCCTGGCCAACGAGCTCAACCTCGTTTTCGTGGGTTCCGCCTACAAGAACAAGGGCGTCCAGGAGCTGCTCGACGCTGTCGTCGACTACCTGCCCAGCCCGCTCGACGTCGAGGCCGTCACCGGTACCGATCCGGACACCGGCGAGGAGATCCAGCGTCATCCTTCCTTCGACGAGCCCTTCTCCGGCCTGGTCTTCAAGATCATGACCGACCCGTTCGTCGGTAAGCTCACCTACGTCCGCGTTTACTCCGGCCGCGCCGAGTCCGGCTCCTACGTGGTCAACGCTTCCAACGGTCAGCGCGAGCGCCTCGGCCGCATCCTCGAGATGAACGCCGCCGAGCGTATCGACCGTGACGACGCTGCCGCCGGCGACATCGTCGCTTGCGTCGGCTTCAAGAACTCCACCACTGGTGACACCCTGTGCGCCGAGGGCAAGGAGATCGTCCTCGAGAAGATCGAGTTTGCTAAGCCCGTTATCGACGTTGCCATCGAGCCCAAGACCAAGGCCGAGCAGGACAAGATGTCCCTGGCTCTGACCAAGCTCGCCGAGGAGGACCCGACCTTCCAGGTGTCCACCAACCACGAGACCGGCCAGACCATCATCGCCGGCATGGGCGAGCTGCACCTCGAGATCATCGTCGACCGTCTGCTCCGCGAGTTCAAGGTTGACGCTAACGTTGGTAAGCCCCAGGTTGCCTACCGCGAGACCGCTGGTCACGACGTCGAGAAGGCTGAGGGCAAGTTCGTCCGTCAGTCCGGCGGTCGCGGTCAGTACGGCCACGCCGTCATCAAGCTCGAGAAGATGGAGGAGGGCTTCGGCTACGAGTTCGTCAACGCTATCGTCGGCGGCGTCGTGCCCAAGGAGTACATCCCGTCCATCGATAAGGGCATCCAGGAGGCCCTGAACACCGGTGTTATCGCCGGCTTCCCGGTCCTCGACGTCAAGGTCACCCTGTTCGACGGTTCTTACCACGAGGTCGACTCCTCCGAGGCCGCCTTCAAGATCGCCGGTTCCATGGCTATCAAGGACGCCCTCAAGAAGTCCGATCCGCAGCTGCTCGAGCCGATCATGGCTGTCGAGGTCGAGACCCCCGAGCAGTACATGGGCGACGTTATGGGCAACCTCTCCGGTCGCCGCGGCAAGATCGAGGGCATGGAGGATCGCAAGAACAGCAAGCTCATCCGTGCCAAGGTGCCGCTGGGCGAGATGTTCGGTTACGCTACCGACCTTCGCTCCCAGACCCAGGGCCGTGCATCCTACACGATGCAGTTCGACTCTTATGAGCCCGCGCCCAAGTCCATCGTGGACGAGGTCATGAGCAAGAACGCCTAAGTTCGAGCTCCCTGTTACGTAATCCGCGAGAACATCTCTCGCACTCTTTGGAGGTTTAAGTTGGCTACCCAGAAGATCCGCATTCGCCTCAAGGGCTATGATCACGAGGTCGTCGATCAGTCCGCGAAGCTCATCGTCGAGACCGCTCAGAAGACCGGCGCTCGCGTTTCCGGTCCTGTCCCCCTGCCCACCGAGCGCAACCTGTACACGGTTATCCGCTCGCCGCACGTGAACAAGGACTCCCGTGAGCAGTTCGAGATGCGCACCCACAAGCGCCTCATCGACATCCTCGACCCCACCTCGGGCACCGTTGATTCGCTCATGCGTCTCGACCTCCCCGCTGGCGTCGACATCGACATCAAGCTCTAAGTGATATCGCTCTTAGCTTAAAGGGCCCCGCTGCCGTTACGGTAGCGGGGCCCTTTTGTTTTGAATGATGGTTTGGACCGCCGGATAAGGCTGCCGAGCGGCTGGCTGTGGCGCCCTATTTGCTCGCGGGACGCAGCGATGCCTCCTCAAAATGGAAGGATCGCAAACCGCCTTCCGTTTCGATACACGCGCGACCAAAGCCATCGACGGTTTTAAAGATGCCGCGTGCCAGCTCGTCGCCGGCAGGGGAACGGGCGATAACGTGCTCCCCAATCCAATTGAGATGAGTGACATATTCGCCGTGGACGGGCGCGAGCGGTCCGGCGTCTTCTTCCATGGCGTTAAGACGCTCTGCCCACGCATCTACAGCGTCTATAACGGCGTGATAGACCTCATCGAGGAGCATGTTGACGGTGGGAACGCTCTCGTTAAGGTTCGAGAGGCCAATTGCCGCCAGACCGCCATCGGGTACCTCTTGGGGCGTGTAGTTTACGTTGACGCCAATGCCGCAGACGGCGAAGGGCTTGCCTTCGTTATCGCGTGCGGCCTCGACCAGAATGCCGCCGAGCTTGCGTCCTCGCGCGACAAGGTCGTTGGGCCATTTAAGGCGAATCTCGTTTGCAAGACCCTTCTTTTCGAGTGCTTCGAGCACCGCTAGGCCGCTGACGGCGGCAAGACCAGAGAACTTTGCAGGATTAACGCATGGGCGCAGGACAATCGAAAGCAATAAGTTGCCGACGGTTGAGTCCCACTTGTGCCCGCGCCGGCCGCGTCCTGCTGTTTGAGCCCGGGCGGCAAGTCCTGTGCCGTGCGGTGCTCCCTGTTTTCCTGCTTCGAGCAGGTCATCGTTGGTCGATCCGGTTACGTCGACTATCGTTAATTTGGTATCCATAACGGTTGCTACCTCCTAAGTTAATAAGGCAATCGCGTAATGGTGTCGAGAGATTGACACAATGTGAAGTCTTTGTCGCATTTGGACAATTTAATGTTAACACGTCAACAACGACTAAAATGCGCTATCCTCTCTTGGTCGATGTAAACACGTCAACAACTCAAAGGAGGCTAGTGATGGGTTTCACGATTCTTGGAACAGGCTCGGCGCTTCCTGAGCGCAGTGTTTCCAATGACGAGCTGTCCGAGTTCCTCGATACCTCGGATGAGTGGATTTTTACCCGCACAGGTATCAAGAGCCGCCACGTCTGCACCACCGAGTCACTTGACGACCTTGCCGTAGCGGCGAGTGAGCGGGCACTCCAGGTGTCCGGAATCGACGCGAGCCAGCTGGATCTGATCGTCTGCTCGACGACAACGGGTGACCACCTTGTTCCCGCTGAGGCGTGTGCCGTTGCTGAGCGGCTAGGCGCGACGTGCCCTGCCTTCGATGTCTCGGCGGCCTGCGCCGGCTTCGTATTTGCGCTCGATGTCGCCGAGGGCTATATCGCCCGCGGCCGTGCCGAGCGCGTGCTTATCGTTGCTGCCGAGCAGATGACGCGCGCGCTCGACTGGACCGACCGCGCCACCTGCGTGCTCTTTGGCGATGGGGCAGGCGCCGCAGTGATTGGGGCTGGGGGAGACAGCCCCCTTGCCGTTGAGCTTTCGACGGCGCCCGACGTCGAGACGTTGCACGTTCCCGGTCTGGTCGGCACCTCGCCGTTTAAGGCTTCCGCAGATAGCGAGAGCGTGCTGTCCATGAATGGCCGCCGCGTGTTCAAGTTCGGCGTCAACGCCATCTGCGACACGGTCCATAAGCTTGCGAGCGATGCGGGCATTTCGGTCGAAGACATCGACCATTTTGTATTCCATCAGGCTAACGAACGAATCCTGAGTCAGGCGGTCAAGCGCCTCGGCGTTCCAGACGAGCGCGTGGTTCGAACGCTGCGCGAGACCGGCAACATTTCGAGCGCCTGCATTCCCTTTGCGCTTGACCGGCTGGCAAACGCCGGTGCACTTCACACGGGCGACACCATCGCCTTGGTTGGATTTGGCGCCGGTCTGGATATAGGTGGCTATCTGCTTCGTTGGAAGTAGTCGCACGTAGGAAATAAAAACGCCCTAGGGCACAACCAAAGGAGAACTACCATGGCAGATCAGAAGACCTTCGAGCGCGTTTGCGACGTTATCCGCGAGACCGCCGGCCTTGACGACGTCGAGATGAAGCCCGAGTCCACGCTCGAGGAGATTGGCCTCGACAGCCTGGGCACCGTCGAGATTCTCGTCGCCGTCGAGGACGAGTTTGGCATCCAGCTCGATACCGAGGAGAACCCCAAGACGGTCGGCGAGTTCGCCGATACGGTTGAGGCGGCATTGGAGAAGTAGAGATGCTCAAGACTCCTCTCTGCGATCTGCTCGGCATCGAGAAGCCCGTGTTCCAGGGCGGTATGGCCTGGATTGCCGATGCGTCGCTGGCATCGGCCGTATCCGAGGCAGGCGGCTTAGGGATTATCGCGGCCATGAACGCCGACGCCAACTGGCTGCGCGACCAGATTCACGAGCTGCGCGCCAGGACGGATAAGCCCTTTGGCGTCAACGTCATGCTCATGAGCCCGTTTGCCGACGAGGTCGCGCAGGTCGTGATTGACGAGCGAGTACCGGTCGTCGTGACGGGCGCCGGCAATCCCGCCAAGTACATGAAGGCGTGGAACGAGGCGGGCATCAAGGTCATCCCGGTCGTTGCCTCGGTGGCGCTGGCGCGCCTCGTGGCGCGTCGTGGAGCCACGGCGGTTGTTGCCGAGGGCACCGAATCGGGCGGCCATATTGGCGAGACCTCGACGATGGCACTGGTGCCGCAGGTCGTCGATGCGGTCGACATTCCCGTCGTGGCCGCTGGCGGTATCGCGGATGGCCGCGGGGTGGCGGCCGCCTTTATGCTTGGCGCCGCTGGCGTCCAAGTGGGCACGCGTTTTCTCGTTGCCGATGAGTGTACCGTCTCCGAGCAATACAAAGAGCTGGTGCTCAAGGCGGGAGACACCTCGACGCGTGCGACCGGTCGCTCGACGGGACATCCGGTGCGCGCCCTCAAGAGCCCCTTCACCAACGCCTATGCCAAGAGCGAGGGTTCCGGTGCGAGTGCCGAGGAGCTCGGTGCTATGGGAACCGGTGCGCTGCGTAAGGCCGCCAAGGACGGCAACTACGAAGAAGGCTCGTTTTTGTGTGGACAGATTGCCGGCATGGTCAACGAGCGCCAGAGCGCACGCGAAATCGTTGACGACCTGGTCGATGGCGCCGAGCGCGTCCTGAAGGGTGCGTGCGCATGGGTGGCGTAGCGTTTTTGTTTGCCGGCCAGGGTGCCCAACACCCCGCGATGGGCATCGATCTGATCGAGACATCGCCGGCGGCCGCCGAGGTGTTCGCCATTGCCGACGAGGTGCGCCCGGGGACCAGCGAGCAGTGCCGGAGCGCCTCCAAGGAGGAGCTCTCGCAGACCGAGAACACGCAGCCGTGCGTGTTCGTTCACGACCTGGCAGCGGCTACCGCTCTGCGTGAGCGCGGCGTGGTGCCTGCCGCCTGTGCGGGATTCTCGCTGGGCGAGGTCGCCGCGCTCACCTTTGCGGGGGCATTCGATACGCGAGCGGGCTTTGAGCTCGTGTGCGAGCGCGCGGCGCTGATGGCCGCGGCTGCCGAGCGCCATCCGGGCGGCATGCGCGCCGTCATCAAGCTCGATGCGGTGCAAGTCGAGGGCCTGGCAAAACAGGCCGGCGAGGACTGCTGGCCAGTCAACTACAACAGTCCGCAGCAGACGGTTGTGGCCGGAGCGCCCGAGGCGCTGCAGGAGCTCGACGTCCTAGTAAAAGAGGCCGGCGGCCGCGCTATGAAAGTCGCGGTGTCAGGTGCATTCCATAGCCCCTATATGGCCGAGGCGACTGAGGGGCTGGCGACGTATATCCAAGACGGCCACGCGCCGTCTTCGCTGCTAATTCCGGTCATGTCAAACATGACGGCGGCGCCCTATCCGACGGACCCGCGAGCAGCATCGGATGTATTGGCCAACCAGGTGAGCCATGCCGTGCACTGGGTCGACACGCTGCACGCTCTGCAGGATCAGGGCATCGATACGTTTATTGAGGTCGGACCCGGCAAAACGCTGTCGGGCCTGGTCAAGCGTACGCTGAGCGACGTTCGCGTGTATTCGTGCGAAACGGCCGAGCAGGTCGCAGCTATTGCCGACGAGCTCGCATAGTCCATAGGGCTGTAACCCGAAAGGAATGACATGGGCAACTTGAACAACGGCACGCTCGAGCGCAACGACTCACGTCGCGTGGCACTGGTCACGGGCGGCTCGCGTGGTATCGGCCGCGCCTGCGCTGTCGGTCTGGCGGAGGACGGCTTTGATATCGCCGTCGTCTATGCCGGCAGCGTCGATGCGGCGCGCGAGACATGCGAAGCCTGCGAGGCGGTTGGCGCCACGGCGCGCGCATATCAATGCGACGTGGCCGACCCCGCTGCCGTCAATGCCTGCATCGAGGTCGTGTTCAATGACTTTGGTTCGATTTGGGTGCTCGTCAACAACGCTGGCATCACCCGCGATGGCCTGCTCATGCGCATGGGTGATGACGCCTTCGATCGCGTGCTCGATGTCAATCTCAAGGGAACATTCAATATGACGCGCGCGCTCACCAAGACCTTTATGCGCCAACGCGGCGGATGCGTCGTCAACATGAGCTCGGTCGTGGGCCTGATGGGCAATGCCGGGCAAGCCAACTACGCTGCCTCCAAGGCGGGCGTGATCGGCTTGACCAAGGCGGTGGCGCGCGAGCTTGCGCCCCGCGGCGTACGAGTGAACGCGGTTGCCCCCGGGTTTGTCGAGACGGATATGACGGCAAAGCTCTCGGAGAAGGTTCGCACGGCAACCGAGGAGCAGATTCCCCTAAAGCGCATGGCGCGCCCCGAGGAAGTGGCCGGCGTGGTGCGCTTTTTGGCGAGCGATGCGGCTGCCTACATTACGGGCGAGGTCGTACGCGTTGACGGCGGAATGGCGATGTAGAAACCAGGGCCGAAGAACGGCTTGGATGAGGAGACCATGATGGAACAGAGAGTTGCAATCACCGGCATAGGTGCCGTATCGCCGCTTGGCAACACTGCGCTTGCCACCTGGGCGGCCATGTGCGCCGGCACGTGCGGTATCGGCCCGATCACGCACTTCGATACCGATGCGTTTGCCGTCAAGGTGGCGGCCGAGGTCAAGGGCTTTGACGGCAACGAGTACTTCGGTAAGCGTGACGCCAAGCATCTGGACCCCTGCGTTCAGTTTGCGATGGCGGCTTCGGACGAGGCAATGCACGATGCGGGCTTTGATGTCGAAGGCGCCATCGATCGCGAGCGCCTGGGCGTCTACGTGGGCTCGGGCGTGGGCGGCATGACGACGCTCGTCGACAACGTCCATACGATTGCCGATCGTGGTCCCCGCCGTGCATCGCCCTACATGATCGCGATGATGATCCCCAACATGGCATCGGGCAATATCGCAATCCGTCACAAGGCAAAGGGCCCGACCCTGCCCGTCGTGACCGCCTGCGCGACTTCTGCCCATGCGGTGGGCGAGGCGTTCCGTGCTATCAAGCACGGCTATGCCGATGCAATCCTGGCCGGCGGCGCCGAGGCGGCCATTATCCCCGATGCCGTTGCAGGCTTTACGTCCTGTCGCGCATTGACCACCAACCCCGATCCCGCGACGGCATGCCGCCCGTTCGATGCAGACCGCGACGGCTTTGTGATGGGCGAGGGCGCCTGCGTGCTGGTACTCGAGAGCATGGAGCATGCGCAGGCGCGCGGTGCGCACATTTATGCCGAGGTCGTGGGCTACGGCAACACCGATGACGCCTACCACATCACGAGTCCCGATCCCGAGGCTGCCGGCATTGCCCGCGCGATATCGCTGGCGGTTGCCGAGGGCGACGTCAAGCCTTCCGAGGGCCTCTACATCAATGCCCACGGCACCTCGACCAAGCTCAACGATTCGTCCGAGACGGCGGGCATTAAGCGTGCGCTCGGCGAGGACGCGGCGCGCGCCGCACATGTCTCGTCGACCAAGTCGATGACCGGCCACATGATCGGTGCCACGGGTGCCATCGAGGTCATGGCCTGCGCCATGGCGCTCGAGCAGGGCGTGGTGCCGCCGACCATTAACTACCACACGCCCGATCCCGCCTGCGATCTTGACTACACGCCCAATCGCGCGGTTCGCGCCGACCTTACCTGGGCGCTTTCGACCAACCTGGGCTTTGGCGGGCACAACGCCGCCATCGCGCTACGTAGATATACGAGGAGCTAGAGCATGGATTCCAAAAGACTTGCCGAGATAGCCGATGTTATGGAGGACCGCGGCCTCACGCGCGTACGCGTTGAGGAGCCCGATGGCACCGCGGTCGAGCTCGAGCGCGCGAGCGCCGCGCAGCCGGTTGCCGTGCCCATGCCCGTGCCGAGCGCCATGGCCGCTCCAGTTACAGCTCCCACAGTCGCGCCTGCCGCACCGGAACCCGCCGCGCAGGCACCTGCCGCCGCGCCGGAGCCTAAGGGCACCGAGGTGACCGCTCCCATGGTCGGCGTTTTCTATGCTGCCCCGGCGCCGGGCGACGAGCCGTTTGTGCACGTGGGCTCCAAGGTCAAAGCCGGCGAGACCCTCTGCATCATCGAGGCCATGAAGGTTCTCAACGAGGTGACGGCAGAGGCGGATGGCGAGGTGCTCGAGATCTGCGTGGCCGACGGCGACCTCGTGGAGTTCGGCAGCTGCCTCATGAGGATCGGATAGGTGATATCCATGAACAAAGAAGAGCTCAAGAAGCTGTTGCCGCATCGCGAGCCGATGCTTTTGCTCGACGAAGCCGAGCTGGTGGGCGACGAGGCCCACGGCAAGATCACGATTACGGGCGACGAGTACTTTTTGCAGGGGCATTTTCCGGGAAACCCGGTCGTCCCCGGCGTGATTCAGTGCGAGATGCTCGCCCAAAACTGCTGCGTGCTGCTGATGGGCGATGAGGAAGCGGGCGGTGCGACACCGTTCTATACGAGCCTGGACAAGGTGCGCTTTAAGCGTCCGGTACGCCCGGGCGACACGGTGGACCTGGTGTGCTCTATCACGCGTGCGCGCGGGCCGTTCCGGTTTGCGACGGGCACCGCGAGCGTCAACGGCGAGGTTTGCTGCCGTGCCGATATGTCCTTTGCACTCATGCACGAAAGTTAAGGAAGGCTTCATGTTCGACAAAGTGCTCATCGCCAACCGCGGCGAGGTCGCGGTCCGTGTTATCCGCGCGTGCCGCGATATGGGCATCAAGACCGTCGCCGTCTACTCCACGGCCGATACGGACGCGCTGCACGTGCAGCTTGCCGACGAGGCGTATTGCATTGGCGGCCCGCGTCTTGCCGAGAGCTACCTCAACGACGATGCTGTGCTCACCTGTGCCGTGAAGTCGGGGGCAAAGGCGATCCATCCTGGCTACGGTTTCTTTTCCGAGAAGGCGAGCTTCGTGCGCGATTGCGACAAGTACGGTCTGGCGTTTGTTGGTCCCTCGGCCGAGGTCATCGACAGCATGGGCGACAAGGACGCCGCACGCCGAACGGCTGCCGCGGCGGGCGTGCCCATCGTTCCGGGCTGCGATTTGCTCAAAAGCCCCGAGGAGGCGATGGCCGAGGCCGAGCGCATCGGCTGCCCCGTGCTCATCAAGGCGCGCGCGGGCGGCGGCGGTCGCGGTATTCGCAAGGTCGAGCGCGTGGAAGACGCGGCAAAGGCCTTTATTGAAGCACGTGCCGAGGGTGAGGCCGTTTTCGGCGACGGCGAGTGCTACATGGAGAAGTTCGTTGCGCCGGCGCATCACGTCGAGGTGCAGATTATGGCCGATAAGCAGGGCCATGTGTTTTCGCTCGGCGAGCGCGAGTGTTCGGTGCAGCGTCGCAACCAAAAGCTGATCGAGGAGAGCCCCGCGCCGTGCCTCGACGGACGCGATGATATTCGCGCGCGCATGCACAAGGCCGCGCGCGACCTGGCTCGTGCCGTCGGCTACGAAGGAGCCGGCACCATCGAGTTCCTGTATTCGGACGACGGCAATTTCTACTTTATGGAAATGAACACGCGCCTGCAGGTTGAGCATCCGGTCACGGAGTTTGTGACCGATATCGACCTGGTCAAGTGGCAGCTACGTGTGGCTGCTGGCCAGCCCCTGCCCTTTGAGCAGGAGGACATTCCGGTTTACAACCATGCCATGGAGTGCCGCATCAATGCCGAAACGCCGGACTTTCTACCGTCATGCGGAACGGTCACCGCGTTGCGTGTGCCGGGTGGTCCGCGCGTGCGCTGGGATTCGGCCATGTTTGCCGGAGCGAAAGTTCCGCCGTACTACGACTCCATGCTCGGCAAGCTCATCGTGTGCGCGCCCACGCGTGACGGCGCCATTCGCAAGATGCGCTCGGCTCTGGGCGAGCTCGTGATCGAGGGTGTGAGCGAGAACAGCGAGCTTCAGCTCGACGTACTGGCAAACGACGAGTTCTTGTCGGGCATGTATCACACCGATCTGATGGGGCATCTCTATGCTGATGAATAGAAAAGCGAAGACGGTCAATGTCCTTGAGGGGCCGATAACCGAGTCGTGCGCCGAGTTTCCCGCGCGCCACGTGTTTATCAAGTGTCCAGAGTGCCGCCGTGTGATCGATGAGGCACGCCTACACGACAACCTCGAGGTCTGCCCTCGTTGCGGCAAACACTTTCGCGTGAGCGGTCGCGCGCGCATGCGCATGACGGTCGACGAGGGCACGTTTGAGGAATGGGATGCCAATCTGGCGTCGGAGGACTTCCTCTCGTTTCCCGGCTATGCCGATAAGCTCAAGAGCGTGAGCGAGCGTTCGGGCGAGCGCGATGCCGTTGTGTGCGGCAGGGGCAAAATCTGCGGTTGCGATACCGCGCTCTTCTTTATGGACGCTAACTTTATGATGGGCTCGATGGGCTCCGTGGTGGGCGAGAAGATCTGTCGCGCATTTGAGCGTGCGACCGAGCTGGGATTGCCAGTTGTCGGCTTTACCGTTTCGGGCGGTGCGCGCATGCAAGAGGGCGTGACCTCGCTTATGCAGATGGCCAAGATTTCTGCGGCGGTTAGGCGCCACAGCGAGGCGGGCGGCCTGTATATCACGGTGCTCACCGACCCCACGACCGGAGGCGTAACCGCGAGCTTTGCCATGAAGGGCGACATTATCCTGGCCGAGCCCGATGCCCTGACGGCATTTGCCGGCCCGCGCGTGATCGAGCAGAACATGCACAAGCGCCTGCCCAAGGGATTCCAGCGCTCCGAGTTTTTGCTGGAGCACGGCTTTTGCGATGCCGTTGTTCCGCGTGGCGAGATTGCGCTCACGGTAGGCGAGCTGCTGGCGCTGCACGAAGGGCACGCGCCCGGCCTGGGGGCACCGCATGAGATCGTGCATGCGGGTCGCCGCGGCAAAAAGCTGGGACACTTGTTTAAGCGCTCGCCGGCACCAAAAACCGCGCTCGAGATTGTCAAGCAGACCCGCTCGGCAGATCGCGCCACGGCGGGTGAGATGATCTCGCTTGGCCTGGATGGATTTGTGGAGCTGCACGGCGACCGTTACTTTGGCGACGACGCCGCTGTGGTGGCTGGCATTGGCTGGAAAGACGGACGCCCCGTAACGGTCATCGCCATTGAGCGCGGCACCACGACCAAAGAGCGTATGCGCCGCAACTTTGGCATGGCGCATCCCGAGGGCTACCGCAAAGCGCGTCGCCTTATGCGCCAGGCCGAAAAGTTTGGTCGACCGGTTCTGTGCCTGGTCGATACTTCGGGCGCGTTTTGCGGCATCGGTGCCGAGGAGCGCGGCCAGGGCGAGGCAATTGCCCAGAATCTCATGGAGATGAGCGGCCTTAAGACGCCGATTGTCTCGGTGGTGACAGGCGAGGGCGGCTCTGGTGGCGCGCTGGCGCTGTCCGTGGCCGACCGCATCCTGATGCTCTCGAGCTCGGCCTATTCGGTCGTGAGCCCCGAGGCCTGTGCGTCGATCCTGTGGAAGGATACCGAGCGCGCGAATGAGGCCGCCGAGGCGCTTAAGCTCACGGCTCCCGATCTGTTGGCGCTCGGCATCATCGACGGCATTGTCGACGATAGGGGCCTGTCGCATGAGGAGATCGCCGGCGCCGTCATGTCCTCGGCATTTGATGCCTTCGATACGCTTGGGCAGCTCGACGACGCGACCCTCACAAACCTCCGCTACGAAAAGTACCGCGCAATCGGTCGGTACCGCACGATGTGACAAAGGGGCAGTCCGCATGTCACATTGGGAAAGGCGTTCCATGTCACAAGTTTCTAACACCTCGTTTACAACGACGGTTTCATCAAACGCCATGGCCGTGGTGGACTATCTGTCCAAAAGCATGATGTCGGCGCTGCCGTTTATTGTCTGCGCGGCGTTGTTCCGCACCGTCGCCGTCATTATGGGCGAAGGCATGCTGGGCCTATGGTCTGCCGATTCCGAAATCTATCGCCTGTTCTACAGTTGGCTCTATAACGCCGGCTACTACTTTTTGCCCATTTATCTTGGTTGGGCGGCCGCCCGCCAGCTCGGTTGCTCGGAGCAGCTGGGCATGATGCTGGGCGGCGTATTGATTGCGCCCGATCTGCTTAAGCTCGTCGATGCCGCATCGACGACGGGGGCATCGATGACTTCCGTGTATGGTCTGCTTCCCGCGCCGGTCAACGATTACACGACGACTGTTATTCCGGTTCTCATCTCGGTGCCCGTACTATGGCGAGTGGAGTGTTTCTTTCGGCGCGTTATCCCTAAGGCTGTGGCGTTTTCGTTCGTTCCGTTTGCGACCATGCTTGTCATGGTTCCGGTTTCGCTGTGTATTACGGCGCCGGCGGGCAGCTATCTGGGCATGCTGTTGGGCCAGCTTATGTTTATGCTTGGCAATTCCGGTGGCATCGTGTCGCTGCTCACGCTCATGGGGCTTGCCGCGGGCTGGGAGTTCCTAAAGATCGCGGGCGTCAGCAACGTCGTCCTATCGCTCGCCTATGCGCAGTTTATGAGTGTGGGAACGGATTCGTGCATTCTGATCGCCGCGACGATGGCAACGTTCGCCGTTTGGGGCATGCCCTTTGGCGCGTCGCTCCGCGTTGCGGATAAGGACGAGAAGGCGCTCATGCTGGGCTATTCAATCTCGGGTGTTCTTGGCGGCGTAAGCGAGCCGGCGCTGTACGGTTGCGGCTTTAAATATGGCAGGTGCCTGACGTGCATGGCCATTGGCGGCGCCGTCGGAGGCCTTGTTGCGGCCGTGGGCCACGTTACGGCCTATACCATCGGCATGACGAATGTCCTCATGGTCATTGGCTTTGCCACAGGCGGCATCTCGAACCTGCTGTGGTGCTGCGTTGCCGGCGGTACGGCATTTGCGGTGTCTGCGGCGCTGAGCTACTGCTTTGGCGTGGTGCCGGCGAAGGGGCAGACGACGGGGGACGGAGTCGATTCGCCCGAAACCTCGAAGAGCGCGGTCGAAGCAAGCGCATAAATCGATCGACAAAGGGACAGTCCTGCATGTCACATTCCAAGGTCGTGGCCCATGTGGGCTGCGGCCTTTTTGTATCTGGGGGACAAAGTGGCTACACTACAATCCGTTTGAGCAATAGATATATAGGTAGTACCGTGGGGGCGGATATAGATGGTCGAGTGGATTGTTCGTCGTGCGCAGGGCGACCGTGCGCGCGTGGGCACGTTGACGGGCGTGGTGTGTATTCTCGCCAATGTGGCACTATGTGCGGCGAAGGGTGCAATTGGTGTGGTTTCGGGATCGGTTTCGATCGTGGCGGATGCCATGAACAACCTGTCCGATGCCAGCTCGAACATCGTGAGCGTGCTGGGCTTTAAGCTGGCGAGCAAGCCGGCCGACCCCGAGCATCCTTACGGCCACGGTCGCTACGAGTATCTCTCGGGTCTGGTCGTGGCGGCACTCGTACTGATGATCGGCCTTGAGCTTATCAAGTCCTCGGTTGAGCGCGTCATCCACCCCGAACCTGTCGAGTTCTCGCTTGCCCTGGTGGCGGTACTGGCGCTTTCGATGGTTGTAAAGCTGTGGATGGCGGCCCTCAACCAAAAGCTCGGTGACCGCATTGAGTCCGAGACGCTGCATGCGACCGCGCAGGATTCCAAGAACGATGTTCTTGCTACGGGCGCCGTGTTAGCGTGCGCAATTGTTTCGCAGGTGACGCACATCAATCTTGACGCATGGGTCGGCCTTGCCGTTGGCGCCTATATTGGCTGGAGTGGTTTTGAGCTTATCCAAGATACGGTGAGCCCGCTTTTGGGCCAGGCGCCCGACCCCAAGCTGGTCAAGCACATTCGAGACAAGATCATGAGCTATCCCGGCGTTTTGGGCGTCCACGACCTTATGGTTCACGATTATGGTCCGGGCAGGAAGTTTGCAAGTGCGCACGCCGAGATGGCGGCCGAGGCCAGCCCGCTGGAAAGTCACGACACGCTCGATAACATCGAGCAGTCGTTTAGGGTCGAAGACAGCATGATCGTCACGCTTCACTACGATCCCATCGTGACCGATGACCCCAAGGTGGCGAGCATGCGCTTGCGCATTCACGCCATGGCTCAGGAGATCGATAACCGCCTCTCGATTCATGACCTACGCTGTGTGCCGGGTCCTACGCACACCAACGTGATCTTTGACTGCGTGCGTCCCTCGGATCTGCAGATGAGCGCCGAGGACCTAAAGCGTACGTTGGCAAAAAAGGTGGAATTCGAATACCCCAAGTCGATTGCCAAGATCACGATCGACGAAGACTACGTAGGCCATACCCACGAGTAAGGCTGCGCCGGCAAAGCAGGTTATGCAGAAGGGGAGAGCATGAAGAAGCTGTATCTACTCCGCCACGGTCAGACGGAGTTCAACGTTAAAAAGCTGGTCCAGGGCCGCTGCGATTCGCCGCTGACCGACCTGGGCCGCAAACAAGCGGGAATGGCTGCCGCATGGCTCAAGAGCCACGACGTTGTCCCCGACAAAGTGGTCTCTTCGCCCTTAGGCCGAGCCATGGACACAGCTCAGCTCGTCGCAACCGAACTCCTTGGCCCGGACGCAGCAGTCGAGCCCTGCGAAGGCATCATCGAGCGCTGCTACGGAACCTTCGAGGAAGGCCCTCACGACGCATTACCTACCGACGTCTGGGATCCGGGCGAGGACTTGGTCCCCTTTGGAGGAGAGGGAAGCAAAACGTTGCAAGAACGCATGGTAGCTGCTCTCACCAATCTCATAAGCGCCGAGGACATCGAAACCCTACTAGCAGTAAGCCACGGCAGCGCCAGCCGCCAATTCATCAAGGTCGCAGCCCCAGAGGGCTTCGAGCTCCCAACAAAACTCCCCAACTGCGCCATCATGATTTTCAATTTTGATGAGGCAAAGCCACAAGCAGAAGGCGAGCCAATGCAATGCAAGTTCACCCTTCAGCAAATAGTGGACCCTCAACAAAGCCATTAGCCTGAGCGAGCAGAGTTAAGCAGACATCAACGTGTCGTCTCCCGAGCACGGCGGAGGGCCGGAGAAATATATTAAGGTCATCGCGAGTTCCGCACGCAAAGAAGGCCACTAAATGTGGCCTTCGTCTTGCGCAGGACTGTAGAGCAGGGACCTTAATATATTTCTCCGGCCCTCCGCCGTGCTCGGGAGACGTGCCACGCACTTTACCTGCGTAAACAATGTGAGTGAAATATGAATCTCGATGGATACGCCCGCAGCCGTGTATACTAAACAGCTGTGTGTAACCAGGGGAGTATTCTGGCTGGACAAAATGCCTGCTTAATAGGGTTGTCAGGTAGTCGGGGCGAAATACAAGGCTGGGGAGCACGTCGTGTAAGTAGTGGTCCTCTAGGGGCGTACGCTCGGTGGTGTACGCATTGTCCCAAGACCACGCGAGAGTTGGGATCATATCTTGATCAGCATGATTCTCGGCCGCAAGATTGGCATGACCCAGGTTTGGGACGAGGACGACAACGTCGTTCCCGTCACGGTCATCCAGGCTGGCCCCTGCGCTGTCTCGCAGGTTAAAACTCAGGCAACCGACGGCTATGACGCCGTCCAGATCGGTTTCGGCGACATCAAGGCCAAGAACGTGAACAAGCCCATGGCTGGTCACTTCGCCAAGGCTGGCGTCGAGCCTGTCCGCTTCCTTCGTGAGGTCCGCGTCGAGAACGGCGAGGAGCACAAGGTCGGCGAGGTCGTCACCGTCGCTGATTTCGCTGATGTCGAGAAGGTCGACGTCATCGGTACCTCCAAGGGTAAGGGCTTCCAGGGTCGCATCAAGCGCTGGGGTCAGCGCCGCGGTCCTATGACGCATGGTTCTCACTTCCAGCGTCACCCCGGTTCTATCGGTCAGTGCGCCTATCCTGCGCGCGTCCTCAAGGGCGTCAAGATGGCCGGTCACATGGGTAACGAGCGCGTTACCGTCAAGAACCTTTCCGTTGTCCGCATCGATGCCGAGCAGAACCTCATCTTGGTCAAGGGCGCTGTCCCGGGTGCCAAGAATGGTCTCGTCGCCATCCGTATGGCCTAAGGGCCCAGCCCATTTAGCCCAGCGTCATACCAAGGAGAACACTTAAATGGCAAAGTTTGAAGTAAAGAACAGCGAGGGCAAGAAGGTCGCCGAGGCCGAGCTCGCCGCTGAGGTGTACGGCATCGAGCCGAACATCCACGTTATGCACCACATCGTCAAGTGCCAGATGGCCTCTTGGCGTCAGGGCACCCAGTCTGCTAAGGGTCGCTCTGAGGTTTCCGGTGGCGGCAAGAAGCCTTGGCGTCAGAAGGGCACCGGCCGTGCCCGCCAGGGTTCCATCCGTGCTGCCCAGTGGCGTCACGGTGGCGTTGTCTTCGCCCCCAAGCCCCGTTCCTACGCTAAGCGTATGAACAACAAGGAGGTCAAGCTGGCTATGCGCTCCGCGCTGTCCGCCAAGCTGGCCGATGGCGAGCTCGTGCTCGTCGACGACTACGGCTTCGAGAAGCCTTCGACCAAGGCTGCCGTCGCCATGCTCAAGGCTCTCGGCCTTGAGGGCAAGCGTCTGACCATCATCGTTCGCGATGAGGACGTCAACGCCTACCTGTCGTTCCGCAACATTCCCAAGACGTTCATCATCACCGCTGACGAGGCCAACACCTACGATCTCGTTAACAACAACGCTGTGCTGATGCCCGCCGACATCGCCGCTCACTTCGGGGAGGTGCTTGCATAAATGACCGCCCACGAGATCATCATCCGTCCGATCGTGTCCGAGCGTTCCTTCTCCGGCATGGAGCTGAACAAGTACACGTTCGAGGTCGCCAAGGATGCTAACAAGTATCAGATCAAGGACGCTGTCGAGGAGATCTTCGGCGTCAAGGTCGTTCGCGTGAACACCCTGACGGTCAAGCCCAAGACCAAGCGCGTGCGCTATGTCGCCGGCAAGACCCGTTCTTGGAAGAAGGCCATCGTCACGCTGGCCGAGGGCGACACCATCGAGGTCTTTGGCAACCAGGCCTAAGACTCGCTGCTGTTGAGTGAGCTCATGCCTCCCAAATAGGGGAGGCGGGAGCTCAAGGTTTTGGGCGTATAAAATGGACACGCCCGGAACCGTGTATACGTCCGGTGTCATCGCACCCGAGGCAGAACCTCGAATCCCTGTCTGCGATGGCTAACGGATTCCTATTGAAAGGGATTGTAATGGCTGTAAAGCACCTTAAGCCGACCTCCGCTGGTAGGCGTTGGCAGACGATCTCCGACTTCTCCGAGATCACCTGCACCAAGCCCGAGAAGTCTCTTCTCGAGCCCCTGCCTAAGAAGGCCGGTCGTAACAACAACGGCCGCATCACCACCCGCCACCAGGGCGGCGGCGTGAAGCGTCGTTACCGCGTGATCGACTTCAAGCGCAACAAGGACGGCGTGCCCGCCAAGGTTGCCACGATCGAGTACGATCCGAATCGTTCCGCTCGCATCGCTCTGCTGCACTACGCTGACGGTGAAAAGCGCTACATCCTGGCCCCCAAGGGCCTCGAGGTCGGTCAGACCATCATGTCCGGTTCTGACGCCGACATCAAGCCGGGCAACGCTCTGCCCCTCGCCGACATCCCCGTCGGTACGCTCATCCACGCCGTCGAGTTCCAGCCGGGCAAGGGCGCTGCTATCGCCCGTTCCGCCGGTAACTCCTGTCAGCTGATGGGTAAGGAGGGCAAGTACGCTATCGTCCGTATGCCTTCCTCCGAGATGCGCCGCATCCTCGTTACCTGCCGCGCCACCGTCGGTGAGGTCGGCAACGCCGATCACTCCAACATCGTCATCGGCAAGGCCGGCCGTAAGCGTCACATGAACGTGCGCCCGACCGTCCGCGGTACCGTCATGAACCCTGTCGACCACCCGCACGGCGGTGGCGAGGGCAAGAACCACACCTCTGGTCGTCCCTCTGTTACCCCCTGGGGTAAGCCGACGAAGGGCCTTCGTACGCGCAAGAAGAAGAAGGTCTCGAACCAGCACATCATTCGTCGCCGTAAGAAGTAATTTCGGATACCGAGTTTTAGGAGAAAGCACTTATGAGCAGAAGTCTCAAAAAGGGCCCGTTCGTGGAGACTCGCCTTCTCTCGCGTATCACCGCGATGAACGAGGCTGGCAAGAAGGACGTCGTGAAGACCTGGTCCCGCGCGTCCACCATCTTCCCCGAGATGGTTGGTCACACCATCGCCGTCCACGACGGCCGCAAGCATGTGCCCGTGTATGTTACCGAGTCCATGGTTGGTCACAAGCTCGGCGAGTTCGCGCCGACTCGTACGTTCCGTGGCCACAAGGCCAAATAGGGGGTTAACCGTAAATGGCAACTAAGTCTATTGAAACTGAGGCCACCGAGGTTCGCGCCGTCGCTAAGTACGTGCGTGTTTCCCCCAGCAAGGCCCGCCTGGTGGTCGATCTGATCCGCCGCAAGCCTGTCGCTCAGGCCTTCGACATCCTCCACTTCTGCGACCGCGCCGTCGCCGTGGATGTCGAGAAGGTTCTCCGTTCCGCCGTTGCGAACGCCGAGAACAACAACGGTCTGCGTGCCGACAACCTGGTTGTCGCCGCTGCCTATGTTGACGAGGGTCCGACGCTTAAGCGCATCCGTCCCCGCGCCAAGGGTTCCGCTTCTCGCATTCTGAAGCGTACTTCCCACATCACCGTCGTCGTTGCTCCTCGAAAGGAGGCGTAAAGCTGTATGGGTCAGAAAGTCTACCCCACCGGCTTCCGTCTTGGCATCACCGAGAACTGGCGCTCCCGCTGGTTCGCAGAGAAGGATTACGCTAAGACCCTCGGTAACGATCTCGAGATCCGCAAGTACCTCGAGAAGCGTCTTTCCCGCGCAGCTGTCTCCCGCGTCGAGATCGAGCGCGCTGGCGACAAGGTGAAGGTCATCATCCTCACCGCTCGCCCCGGCGTTGTCATCGGTAAGAAGGGTGCCGAGATCGATACCCTCCGCACCGAGCTCGAGAAGGTCGCTGGCGTCTCCAAGGGCCAGCTCTCCGTCGACGTTGTCGAGATTAAGCGCCCCGAGCTCGACGCCAACCTCGTTGCTCAGTCTATCGCCGAGCAGCTCGAGGGCCGCGTTGCCTTCCGTCGCGCTATGCGCAAGGCTGTCCAGTCTGCCCGCAAGGCCGGCGCTAAGGGTATCCGTATCCAGTGCTCCGGTCGTCTCGGCGGTGCCGAGATGGGCCGTCGTGAGTGGTACCGCGAGGGTCGCGTGCCTCTGCACACCCTCCGTGCCAAGATCGACTACGGCACGGCTGTCGCCAGCACCACCATGGGCGCTTGCGGCGTGAAGGTCTGGATCTACCTGGGCGAGAAGCTCCCGGGCCAGCCTGTTCCCAACCCTGCACTCGAGGGCTCTTCCCGTCCTCGTCGTCGTAACTCCGAGAGGAGGGGTCAGTAGTGCTTGCCCCTAAGCGTATTCTTCACCGCAAGGTGCAGCGTGGCTCCATGAAGGGCCAGGCCAAGGGTAATACCGAGCTGCATTTCGGCGAGTTTGGTATCCAGGCTCTCGAGGCCCATTGGATCACCAACCGTCAGATCGAGGCCGCTCGTATTGCCATGACCCGCTACATGAAGCGTGGCGGTCGTGTCTACATCACGATCTTCCCCGATAAGCCCATCACCAAGAAGCCTGCCGAGACTCGCATGGGTTCTGGTAAGGGTAACCCCGAGGAGTGGGTGGCCGTCGTCAAGCCCGGCCGCATCATGTTCGAGGTCAAGGGCGTGCCCGAGGAGGTCGCTCGCGAGGCTCTGCGTCTTGCACAGCACAAGCTTCCCATCAAGACCAAGATTGTTGCTGCTAAGAACGCTGAGCAGCGCATCGAGAAGGAGATGGCTGAGGAGGCCGCTCTCGAGGCCAAGTGGGCTGCTGAGGACGCCGCCGCCGCCAAGGAGGAGAACTAATGAAGCCCGCAGAGATTCGTGAGCTCTCGGACGCTCAGCTCGTTGAGAAGCTGAAGGAAATGCGCGCCGAGCTCTTTAACCTTCGTTTCCAGATGGCCACCAGCCAGCTGGACAACACCGCTCGCGTCAACACCGTGAAGAAGGACATCGCTCGCGTCCTCACGGAGCAGCGCGCCCGCGAGATCGCAGCGGAGAAGTCCGCTGTCGCCGAGTAGGACCTAAGGAGAGAACATGACTGATTCGCGTAACTCGCGTAAGGTCCGTACGGGTGTCGTTACCTCCGTCTCCGGTGCCAAGACCATTGTTGTCACCATCACCGAGCGCAAACGTCACCCCAAGTACGGCAAGATGATGACCAGCTCCAAGAAGCTGCACGCTCACGACGAGGAGTGCACGGCTGGCGTGGGCGATACCGTCCGCGTTATGGAGACCCGTCCTATGTCCAAGATGAAGCGTTGGCGCCTCATCGAGGTCGTCGAGCGCGCTAAATAAGCAGTCGCTCTTACGACTTGTACGTTTCCGAAGATGTGCGTATGCCTGGCTTGCATACCACGGGCCGTATAAAGGCTGCGCACCTCTCTTCGGTTCTTAGTTCGGAGGAACATCTACCATGATTCAGATGCAAACCATGCTGAACGTCGCCGACAACTCCGGCGCTCGCAAGATTCGCTGCATCAAGGTGCTTGGCGGTTCCAAGCGTCGTTATGCAGGCATCGGCGATGTGTTCATCGGTGCTGTCCAGGAGGCTACCCCTGGCGCCAACGTCAAGAAGAAGGACGTTGTCCGTTGCGTCGTCGTTCGCACCGTTAAGGAGATCCGCCGCAAGGATGGCTCCTACATTCGCTTTGATGAGAACGCCTGCGTTGTCATCAACAACGATGGTTCGCCCGTCGGCACCCGTATCTTCGGGCCTGTCGCTCGCGAGCTTCGTGACAAGAAGTACATGAAGATCGTCTCGCTCGCTCCCGAGACCCTGTAGTTAGGGGAGATATATGTATATCAAGAAGGGCGATAAGGTCCAGGTTCTCTCTGGTAAGGATCGCGGCAAGCAGGGCGTTATCCTGCGTGCTCTCCCCGCCGAGAACAAGGTCGTTGTCGAGGGCGTTTCGGTCGTCAAGAAGGCCGTCAAGCCCAACGCTGCCAACCAGCAGGGCGGCATCGTTTCGCTGGAGGCTCCCATCGACGCCTCCAACGTCAATCTCGTCTGCCCCGAGTGCGGTAAG
The DNA here is from genome assembly GCA_019419505.1 of Collinsella sp. Classification (GTDB taxonomy): domain Bacteria; phylum Actinomycetota; class Coriobacteriia; order Coriobacteriales; family Coriobacteriaceae; genus Collinsella. The sequence continues at coordinate 88,117 of DXZS01000004.1, forward strand.
GTTACCCGCGTCGGTCACGAGAAGGACGGTAAGAACAAGCTGCGCGTCTGCAAGAAGTGCGGCCACAAGTTCTAAGCTGCCCGCAACATCAAGTTGCTAGCAAAGGCCCGGATGCCACAGCACCCGGGCCTTTTTCTATCCCTACTCATTGGGGACGGACTTAAATGAGTGGCCGTCGCTTGGCATTCATTGGGGACAGACTTAAATGAGTGCCGTTGAAACGCCGGTAGCTGGGGACGTTACCTATGTGCCGGCAGCTAGGGAAGTCCCTATCTGCCGGCAGTTTTGGACAGTCCTTTGATGGCTGCGCCCCCCCCAGAGGGGTGGAGTAATACAGCCTACTCTGTCTTTTATGGCTATGGTGTTCCGCCCCTTTATCTTTCACAAGGATCGTTGCATGCGCATTTACGCGCATAGGTTTGCGTGATAATGCGCATAACCGCGCAAACATCTGCCAACTATGGCTAAATAATGACCGATAAGCAAATAAACACGCAAACACGAGCAGATACGCGCACAATTGTGCCAATATAGGGTTGTTAGAAATGAAGGACTTCCGATAACTCAGGAGGCACATAATGGCAGATTCCAAACAGGCTCCGCTCGACGCCGAAGCAGCCGCTAAGGCGGCGTTTGCCTCGGTCCAGGATCAGCCGCTCCCCGACGATATTTTTACGGCTCCCGAGCTCCGCTGGGCTGTGATCGGGTGCGGCGTTATCGCCAACCAGATGGCCCAATCTCTCGCTCTTGCCGGCCGCAAGCTTGTGGGCGTCGCCAACCGCACGCTGTCCAAGGCTCAAGCTTTTGCTGAGCAGTATGGCATCGAGAAGGTCTATGAATCGGTCGAGGACCTCTATGCCGATCCGAACATCGACGCGATCTATATCACCACCCCGCATAACACGCATATCACCTACCTGCGCGCCGCTCTGGCAGCTGGTAAGCACGTACTCTGCGAGAAGGCCATTACCCTCAATTCCGCTGAGCTCGACGAGGCGCGTGCCATCGCCGACGAGCACAACGTGGTCCTTATGGATGCCACCACGGTGCTTCATATGCCGCTGTACCAGGAGCTGCGCCGTCGCATGAATGCGGGCGACTTTGGCCGCATGAACCTTGCCCAGCTCAACTTTGGTAGCTACAAGGAGTACGGCGACCTGACCAACCGCTTCTACAACCGCAACCTTGCTGGCGGTGCCATGCTCGACATCGGCGTCTATGCCCTGTCCGTCATGCGTCTCTTTATGGCAAGCCAGCCCGCTGAGGTCATTTCGCTGGGCAACACCTGCGAGACCGGCGTTGACGTTGCGGGCGGCATCGTCTGCCGTAATGCCGAGCAGCAGCTGGGCGTTGTGAGCCTCACACTCCACTCCAAGCAACCCAAGCGCTCGATTATTAGCTTCGACAAGTGCTATATCGAGGTCAACGAGTATCCGCGCGCCGATCACGCGACCATCGTGTGGACTGCGGACGGCCACCGCGAGGAGGTCCACGCCGGCACCGAGGCTTACGCCCTTTGCTATGAGATGGCCGATCTTGAGAAGGCCGTTGCCGGCGACGACTCTAAGCGCGAGCTGCTGGATTATGCTTCTGATGTTATGGAGCTTATGACCAAGCTTCGCGCCGACTGGGGAGTCGTGTACCCCGAGGAGGAGTAAACGATGCTTGCGGAAGATAGGCTCAACGCGATCGTGTCGATGGTGCAGCAGGCCGGCTCGGTTACCGTGCCGGAGCTTGCCGAAGCCCTGGGCGTAACGGCGTCTACCATTCGGCGCGACCTGCAGACGCTCGACCGAGCGCATCGCATCGCCAAGGTCCACGGTGGAGCGACGAGTCTTGAGCGCGCGCACGTGACGCGCGACCTAACGCTTAATGAGCGCAGCGACCTCCATAACGACGACAAGGAGCGTATCTGCGCCCGTGCGGCGGCGCTTGTGGAGCCCGAGAGCTTTGTATACATCGACTCGGGTTCGACGACGCTCAGGCTCATCGAGCATCTTCCACACCTTGAAGATGTCACCTATGTGACCGATTCCGTGCTCCATGCTCAACGCCTTGCTTTGCGCGGCATGCGTACCGTGGTGCTGGGCGGCGAGCTCAAACCCGAGACCGAGGCGCTCGTTGGCCCCGATGCCTTGGCAACCTTAGACCGCTACAACTTCAACTGTGGCTTTTGGGGCTCTAACGGCATTGCCGCCGAGCAGGGCTTCACGGCGCCCGATATCGAGGAGGCGCAAGTAAAGCGTATCTCGATGCGCCATACGGCCAAGCGCTTCGTAATCTCGGACGCCAGTAAATTTGGCATGGTGGCGCCCGTCAAGTTCGCGGACTTCCGTGACGCAACGATTATTACCGCAGGCGATGTCCCCGCCAAGTACCGGGCAATGGACAACGTCATCACGGTCTAACAGCAGGGGACGGGCTAAGGCCAAAACCATTTAGTTTTCTCAATAGAAAAGCGGCAACGTCCATCACGGGCGTTGCCGCTTTTGTTGTCTACCGGTTTGTCTAAGTCTGTAACAACTAGACCGTTAAAAGTAGGCCAGGTGTTACAGATTGAGATACTTCCGAACCGCGCCGTCCCTTTGTCTCAATCTGTAACATCTGAGCTTGATTTAGCCGAGTTACTGTTACAGATTGAGATTTTCCCTTGAGGGGGATTCGAATGTCTCGATCTGTAACAGATAGACCGGAAAATGGGTTCTATCTGTTACAGATCGAGACGTTTTGGCGCCACGGCTGAGCCATTGTGGTGGTTTAGGGCTCCCAGGGGCAGGGGGCTTCGATGTGGATGTGCTCGCCGGTTACGGGATGCGTAAAGGACACGCTGTGGGCATGGAGCATGAGACCGCAAGGACGCGGCGTGCCGTACAGGTCGTCGCCAACCAGGGGATGGCGCTCGCTTGCCAGGTGCACGCGGATCTGGTGTTTGCGGCCGGTGAGCAGCTCGACATCGATATACGAACGCGTGGGCAGGCCTCGACGGCTCTTAAGGCGCTTGAGCACCTTCACGCGCGTCTGCGACGGCTTGCCGCTGGCGCCGACGCGCATCTTGCGGCTGTCGTGGCGGTCGCGGGCGATGGGCTTGTCGATGAGCTTCTCGTTCCAGTCGATCTTGCCCTCGGCCAGCGCCAGATAGTGCTTTTCGAAGGCGTGGTCGATGACCATCTGGTCAAAGGCAGGCTGCGTCTGTTTGTCGAGCGAAAACAGCACCACGCCGGTGGTGCTACGGTCCAGGCGGTTGAGCGGCTGCATGTCAGTCGCGGCAAAGCCGTCGCCCATCGCCAGCAGCAGATCGCTGGCGTAGTCGGTAAGCGTGCGCTCGCCGGTGCCGTCGCCGTGGACGATCATGCCGGCGGGCTTGTCGATGGCCATGAGCCAGGCGTCGCAGTAGAGGACTTGAGGTTCTTCGTTCACGTGTAAGCCTTTCGGTTAGCTAATTCCCACAAACATGCAGCCTGAGGTCGCCCCGCGTAGGCGGGCGGCGGGCTTGCGGCCGGCTTGCGCGGCCTCGACGGCGCGACGGACGCGAGCGACGGCGCGGCCAATCTCATCGGCCTCGAGCAAGGTTCCGTCGACCATGAGACTGCGTACACCGGCATCGAGCAGCTGAGGAACCTGCGGCGTGAGGTCGATGGGGTAGGCATCGTACAGGCGAGAGCGGCCGTGGATGTCGGTACGGACGGGCATGACCTTGCCGTCGATATTCTTGAGCGAGAGCTTGCGGGCACGCAGGCGGCAGTTGGCACAATCGTGGATGCAGCCGTTGGCCACCTGCAGGATGCAGTGCTCGCTTGTCATGACGCGCGGGCGGCCAAAGACGGTGATGCCCAGAGCCGCGGGTGCGGCGGCGCCGAGCGAGACGATCTCGTCGAGCGTGATCTCGGGGGAGAGCCAAAACGCACCGGCGCCGCGCTCGGCAAGTGCCTCCATACAGGGCGTGTTGTGCACGGGCAGACAAGAGCGAATCTCGGCCGTGGCGCCAACCTGGGCGGCCAGGGCAAGCTCAGAGATGTTGCCAATAGCGACCGTGGCGCCGGCAACAACCCACGGGTCGACGCGTACGTGGTCGACGGCGCGACAGACCTCGTCGAGTACGGGCACGATACCCTGCTCAAATGCATCGGCAGGGGAGAGTCCGACAGCCTCGAGCGCATCGGTGGTCATGTAGATGCGCGTGGCGCCCTCGGCACGAGCTGCTTCGGCGGCCTCGAGCGAGGTGACGGTGGCGCAGATTTGCGGCTCGTCGCGGTAGTGCTCGGGCATGGGGCGCGTGCACTTGTCGAGCACCGGCAACTCGAGCGTCTTCGCGCGCTCTTCATACGGTGCCAGAATGGCCTCCTCCAGCGCCTTGCAGGCGGCGGCGCGCACCTTGTGCACAGCGGAGAAGCCCATGCCGCAGCCCTCATCGAGCGCCACATCAAAGCTCGCAGCCTCAAAGGGCGAGGAACCCATGCGGCCCACATGCTCAACCAGGTCTGACGCCTCGACGGCGCGGGTCTTGGCAGCCTCGACAGTGAAGCCCGTGGCGGAGGCGGTGAGCGCGGGGTTGTCACAGCAGGTGAGAGTGACAGTAAACGGCTCGCCCAGACGCGCCACGACGGACACATCAACGGCGCGGCGGCGCAGCACGTCGCGCTTGAGCGCGGCGCCGGCGGCATCGATGGCGCGCTGGCTGCGGATGACGCGCACGCGGCAGCCCTCGGGCATGCTACGGGGCACGCGGCACTCGATGATGTCGCCGGCGGCGGCATCATCGGTAGCGATGGTGGTCAGGAACTGGTCGAACTCGTCGTCGTGGCGAAGTTCCAACAAGTCGCCCTTGCCCACAGGCTCAAACAGCTCAATGCGGGCGATGGCGGCGCGGCGGCGACGGTCGTCGGGTTTGAGCCCGCGCACGTCGCGGTTGGCCAGACGGCTGCCCAGCACCGTGCCCACGATCTGACCGCGGTTGTTGGAACGTTCATAGCTCATCATCTCGTCGCCCGAGGTACCGTCCTGATAGGCGTGCGTAAAGTCGCGGTTAAAGCAGCGCTTGAGCTGGCGCTGCCGGGCGGCTTCCTCGTCCTCGGCAACGGTGGCTCCGGATAGCATGTCGTCAATTTCGTGACGATACACATCAACGATGGAGTACACGTAATCGGGCGCCTTCATGCGGCCCTCGAGCTTGAGCGATGCGGCACCGGCGTCATACAGACGGCGAACGAGCTGCGAAGTATTGGTGTCACGCGGGCACAGCGCGCGCTCGCGGCCGGCGGGGGAGAGCGTGCGACCGTTCTCGTCGATCAGCTCGTAGGGCAGGCGGCAGGGCTGGGCGCACATGCCACGGTTGGCCGATCGTCCCGCCATGGCAAAGCTTGAAAGCAGGCACAGGCCCGAGTAGCAAAAGCAGATGGCGCCATGGCTAAAGACCTCAAGGTCCACATCGGGCGCGGCATCGTGGATGGCGGCAATCTCGTCGATGGAAAGCTCGCGCGAGAGGGTTGCGCGGTCGGCGCCCTGCTCGCGGCACCAAAGGGTTCCGCGGTCGTCGTGGATGTTCGCCTGGGTCGAGATATGCGTCTCGATGCCGGGCATGGTGCGCTTGACCTCAAAGAACAGGCCCCAGTCCTGGATGATGAAGGCGTCGGCGCCCAGCGTGGAGCAGCGATGGATGAGTTGCAGCGCATCGCCCATCTCGGACTGCTTGATGACGATGTTTACCGTGACGTAGACGCGCGAGCCGGCCAGGTGCGCAGCACGGCAGGCTTGCTCAAAGGCCTCGTCGGTAAAGTTGGTGGCCTTGCGGCGGGCGTTGAAGCTGCCCATGCCGCAGTAGATGGCGTCTGCCCCGGCGGCGAGTGCGGCGGCAAAGGGCTCGGGCCCTCCGGCGGGCGCCAAAAGCTCGGGTCTGCGGTTGATGGTTCGACTGGCGGTTGCGGTCATATCCTGCCTTTCAAAATGCTCAGATACTCAAAAGTATAGTGGCGCCGTCGCGATGGACGATGCCCGCAGCCTAAGCAGGACAAAGTCTTCAGCAGCTTGGGCTGGCTGACCCCGTGGAGAACCGTTCAGCGGTCCAGGGAAACCGTTGGACGATAAAATATTCTCGCAACGTGATAATAATCTTGCATCGCGCGGAAACCTTGAGTACTATCCCAAATCAAGCGCGGTGTTCAGACCGAACTGTGCCTCCCGGTGTGAACGCCGCGCTCACGCTCTCTCAATTGATCGTAAGGAGATAAACATGAGCAAGACCGTCGTGTCTTCCGATAACGCACCCGCAGCCATCGGCCCGTATTCCCCCGGCATCCAGACCGGCAACATGGTGTTCCTGTCCGGCCAGCTGGGCATCGACCCCGCAACTGGCAAGATGCCCGAGGGCGTCGAGGCCCAGGCTAAGCAGTCCCTTGCTAACGTCGAGGCCCTGCTGACTGCTGCTGGCGCTACCTTTGCCGATGTCGTCAAGACCACGGTCTACCTGGCCGACATCGCCGACTTCGCTGCCGTGAACGAGATCTACGCCTCCAAGTTCGAGGCCCCGTTCCCCGCGCGCAGCGCTTTCCAGGTTGCCGCTCTTCCGGCTGGCGGTCTGGTCGAGATCGAGGTCGTCGCCGCTCTCTAAGGCGTTGGCAACAGCTAAACATGACATGCAAAAAGACCCTGCAGCGCGTGTGAACTGCAGGGTCTTTTGTCAAGTGACGGATCGCTTGTGGAGCCGCGCTCCATTTTGCTCGTTAGCCCTCCTTGCGAACTTTTTGCAGGTAGCGGTAGACGCTGGGCTCCGAGATACCCAGTGCGGCGGCAGCGCAGGCAACAGCGCCCTTGAGCATAAATACACCGTTGCCGTTAAGGTGGCGAATGACGTCCACGCGGTCGCTCTGACCAAGCGACGCTACATCCAGCCCGCGCGCGCTCAGCAACTCGGCAATGCTGCGGTCGATGAGCTCCTGTGTGGACTCCGAAAGGCTTTCGACCTCGATAGGGGCGGGCTCCGTGTGCGTCGGCGCCGCGTCGAAGCACGCCATGAGCTGCTGCGCCATGGCGTTGATGGAGCGCACGGTCGAGAGGTCGGTGTTGACACAGAGCATACCGACGATCTCGTCATGCTCGCGGATAAAGTACGTCGCTGACTCCAACGTCTTGCCGCCGGCGCCGCGGCCCTCGTAGCCCGTAATAAACGGCAGGTCGCGATACTTGGCGTCGTGCATGATCTTGAGTGCCAGATCGGTGGCGGGACCGCCGACCTTGCGGCCGCTCACGATGCCGTTGCGAATATCGACGATGGCGTGGTCGGGATCCGAGAAATCGTGCAGCACGATCTCGCTGTTCTTGCCGAGTACCTGCTCCAGGAAATCGACCATCGGCAAAAAGCGACGTACGGTCTCGTTCACGGGCAACTCCTTTGGGTGAAATCGGAAGTTCCATAACAATTTTTTCTCATGGTAACACGCTGCTTATCATCTCGTATATCCGCAGGTACATGACGTAATGCAGACGAACGGTAGGAATTTGGCGGTAAACGGTCGACCAAAAGAAAAGTAAGATGTTATTTTGACCAGACACATTCGTGACCTGCGGAAATGCGTTATCTCAGCTGAAGAATAGTCTGATAACAAAAAATTATTATTGAGAATGAGAATCATCTTTAATACGATATGCAACGAAGGCACAACCTCAACCCCGCACTGCGTCACAATAGAGCGTTAGATGCGAAAACAACTACTTCGAGGATTGGTGGTCAAATGACCCAGGAGACGGTTACGAACGGCACTGAAGCCCTGTTCACTCGCGAAGGCATGCCTCCCGTTAAGGAAATGATCCCGTGTGCCCTTCAGCACGTACTGGCATCGTTTGCCGGCATCATTACCCCGGCGGTCATCATGGCCGGCGTCTACGGCTTTAATAGCCAGCAGAGCACCGACATCATCCAGGTTGCGCTCATTCTTTCGGCAATCGACACGGCCCTTCAGGCCTTCGCTCCCTTCCGTCGCATCGGAGGCGGCCTGCCCATCGTCATGGGCGTTTCGTTCGCGTTCCTGCCGGCCCTGCAGGCCATGGGCGCCTCGGGCTTTAGCTTTGGCGCGCTGCTGGGTGGCGAGATTGTCGGCGGTGCCGTCGCGGTCCTCTTTGGTTTGGCCTACAGCAAGATCAAGTGGCTGTTCCCGCCCGTCGTGACCGGTACGGTCATCTTCTCCATTGGCGTCTCCCTCTATCCCACGGCCGTCAAGTACATGGCCGGTGGCATGGGCACGCCGCTGTGGGGTACCCCGCAGGCCTGGTGCGTCGCTCTTATCACCTTCGCCGTGGTCTTCGCGCTCGCCAACTTTGGCAAGGGCACGCTCAAGCTGGGTTCCGTATTCTTTGGCATGATCGTTGGCATGATTGTCTCCATCCCCTTTGGCATGATCGACTTCTCCAGCGTCGCTACCGCCCAGGTCTTTGCCCTTCCCAAGCTCATGCCCTATGCGCTTGAGTTTGATCCCGAGGTCTGCATTACCCTTGCCGTCGTGTTCCCCATGGTTGCCATCCAGGTTATCGGTGACGTCTCCGCCGCCTGCCTGGGCTCCATCGACCGTATGCCCACCGAGCGCGAGCTCTCCGGCGCCATCGTGTCCCAGGGCCTCACCTCTATGGTCGGCGGTCTGCTGGGCGGTCTTCCCACCAGCGCCCTTGGCCAGAACGTGGGCATCATCTGCTCCAACAAGGTCGTCAACAAGTGGGTCTTTGTGATCATCGCGGCCGTCTTTGCCATCGCCGGTCTGTTCCCGCAGCTCTCTGCCGTGCTCTCCGCCATCCCGCAGCCCGTCATCGGCGGCGCGACCGTCGGCGTCTTTGGCACCATTACCATGAACGGCGTGCGCATGTTCACCCGCGAGGGCCTCACGCAGCGCACTACCACCATCGTCGGTACCTCCGTCGTCTTTGGCCTGGGTATCTGGATGGCCAGCGGCTGCCTTGCCGGCGAGGGTATGCCCGCCTGGGTGTCCACCGTCATCGGCTCCAATGCCGTAACCCCCACCGCCATCATGGCCATTGTCCTTAACCTGATCCTTCCGCAGACGCCGGTCGTGGCTCAGCACATCGATGCTGCCAAGGACGCTGCCGTGGATCTGGTCTTGCCCGAGAGCAAGAAGTAATCAATTCGGTGCTATTCGTCGGCGGACGCATCGCCTCGTCCGCCGACGTCATGCGGCGTCAAGCCGCACTTCAAAGGGTTTGTCCCTTTGGTGAAGCGTTGACGGGAGAGGGCCCGTTTCCGGTGTAGGCCGGCGCTTCGCACTCCGCCATGTCAGAGGTGTCAAACCCCGCCCCTGATGTTGAAGGGAGCATCCATGCTTCTGGTCGCTAACGGTTCCGTCTTTACCCGCAACGCTCAGACCCCGTTCATTCCAAACGGTGCGGTCGCCATTGACGGAGATACGATCGTCGAAGTGGGCCCCGAGTGCGAGCTCAAGGCCAAGTACCCGGATGCCGAGTACGTCGACGCCCAGGGCAACCTCATCATGCCCGGACTCATCAACTGCCACACCCACATCTACTCGGGTCTGGCCCGCGGCCTTGCCATTAAGGGCTGCAACCCCACCAACTTCCTGGAGAATCTTGAGCAGCAGTGGTGGAAGATCGACGACAACCTGACGCTCGACGGCACCAAGGCCAGCGCCTATGCCACGATTCTTGACTCCATCCGCGATGGCGTCACCACGATCTTCGATCACCATGCGAGCTTCTGCGAGATCCCGGGAAGCCTCTTTACCATTAAGGATGCAGCTCAGGAGCTGGGCATGCGTTCGTGCCTGTGCTACGAGGTCTCCGATCGCCGCGGCCAGGAAAAATGCGACCAGGCCATTGCCGAGAACGCCGAATTTGCCCAGTGGGCCGCCAAGGAGCGTCGCGATAACGACAACCATATGATCGCCGCCATGTTTGGCGGACATGCCACCTTTACGCTTTCGGACGAGACCATGGACAAGATGGCCGAGGCCAACAACGGTCTGACCGGCTTCCACATCCATGTGTGCGAGGGCATGAACGACGTGTGGGATTCCCGCCTCAATCGCGGCGGCATCAGCCCCGTCGAGCGCCTGCTGCAGCACAACCTGCTGGGTCCCGACACCATGCTGGGCCACTGCATCCACGTGACGCCTGCCGAGATGGATATCGTCAAGGAGTCCGGTACCTGGCTCGTCAACAACCCCGAATCCAATATGGGCAACGCCGTGGGCTGCGCCCCCGTGCTCGAGTTCTTCCGTCGCGGCATCCCCGTGTGCATGGGCACCGATGCCTACACCCACGATATGCTCGAGAGCCTCAAGGTCTTCCTGATCATCCAGCGCCACAACGCCGCCATGCCCAACGTGGGCTGGTGCGAGGCCATGACCATGCTGTTCGAGAACAACGCCAAGATGGCGAGCAAGTACTTCGATCGCAAGCTCGGTGTGCTCGAGGCCGGCGCTGCCGCCGACGTCATCGTCATGGACTACAAGCCCTTTACGCCGCTGAGCGAGGAGAACATCGACGGCCACATGCTCTTTGGCATGATGGGCAAAAACTGCCGCACCACCATCATCAACGGCCGCGTCCTGTACAAGGATCGCGAGTTCGTTGGCATTGATGAGGACAAGATCAACGCGTGGACCATGGCTGAGTCCAAGAAGCTCTGGAGCACGCTCAACGATCGCACCTACTAATTACAAGTAGATTCACGCGCGCCGGATGTTTCGCCGCATCTGACACGCGTATAGGCGACCTCCGCGGGGTCGCCGGCGCTGTGCTAGCGCTACACCGTATTTGCGCCCGCCGCGCGGTCTCGCCGGGCGTTACAGAGAGGAGCTCACTATGAGCGACATCATGAGGCCGATCCCGTTTTCGCAGCTGATGAACTGGATCATCGAGGAGCACAAGACTCAGGACGCCATCTTTGGCGTGCGTAAGATGGTCACGACCAATCAGGAGGGCGCGCTTCCCATTTTTGACGAGCGCATCGAGACTCCGTTTGGCCCGGCCGCCGGCCCCAATACGCAGCTTGCCCAGAACATCGTGGCATCCTACGTGGCCGGTTCCCGCTTCTTTGAGCTCAAGACCGTCCAGGTTATGGACGGCGAGGAGCTCTCCAAGTGTGTGAACAAGCCCTGCATTGTGGCGCAGGACGAGTGCTACAACTGCGAGTGGTCGACCGAGCTCGAGGTTCCGCAGGCCTTTGCCGAGTACGTGAAGGCATGGTTTGCCTGCCACCTGATCGCTCGCGAGTACGGCCTGGGCAGCCCGGACGGCTTTGTCTTTAACATGTCCGTGGGCTATGACCTGGAGGGTATTAAGAGCCCCAAGGTCGACGCCTACATCGAGGGCATGAAGGACGCCAGCGGCTCTGACGTCTGGAATGAGTGCCGCGCATGGGCGCTTGCCAACCTGGACAAGTTTGAGCATGTCGACGCCGCGTTTGTCGAATCCATCCCGGCACGCGTCTCCAACTCCATCACCGAGTCTACCCTGCACGGCTGCCCGCCCGCCGAGATCGAGCGCATCGCGACCTATCTGATCACCGAGAAGGGCCTCAACACCTACATCAAGTGCAACCCCACGCTGCTGGGCTATGAGTTTGCCCGCCAGCGCCTCAACGAGCTGGGCTTTGACTACATCGTCTTTGATGACACGCACTTCCGCGAGGACCTGCAGTGGGCCGACGCCGTGCCCATGTTCGAGCGCCTGATTGCCCTGTGCGCCGAGCACGGCCTGGAGTTTGGCGTCAAGCTGACCAACACGTTCCCCGTCGACGTGACCAGGGACGAGCTGCCCTCCACCGAGATGTACATGTCGGGCCGTTCGCTGTTCTCGCTGACCATCGAGGCCGCCCGTCGCATTACCGAGCAGTTCGATGGCAAGCTGCGCATCAGCTACTCCGGCGGTGCTACGGTCTACAACATTCGCGCCCTGTATGACGCTGGCATTTGGCCCGTCACCCTGGCGACCGACGTGCTCAAGCCCGGCGGCTACGAGCGCTTTAGCCAGATGGCCGGCGAGTTTACCGATCTGGACGGCAAGCCGTTTGAGGGCGTCTCTCTCGATGCCGTGACCGCGATTCAGACCGATTCGCTCACCAACCCGCTCTACAAGAAGCCGCTACGTCCGCTGCCCGACCGCAAGGTCGCCGGCAAGAGCCCGCTTAACGACTGCTTTACCACGCCATGCCGTACGAGCTGCCCCATTCAGCAGGACATTCCCGCCTACTTGGCGGCTGTTGACGAGGACCGCTACGAGGACGCGCTCAACATTATCATCGAGCGCAACGCCCTGCCGTTCATTACCGGCACCATCTGCCCGCATCCCTGCGGCCGTGCCTGCGAGCGTGCGTTCTACGAGCCCGAGGGCGCCCAGATTCGCGCCAGCAAGCTCAAGGCCGCCCGCGAGGCCATGACCGCCGTGCTGCCCAAGCTGCGCGCCCAGGCCATCGCCAACGACGGTGAGCGCAACGTTGCCGTTATCGGCGGCGGCCCGGCCGGCTTGGCGACGGCGTTCTTCCTGACGCGCGCCGGCGTGCCCGTCACCATCTTTGAGGCCCGCGACTCTCTCGGCGGCGTGGTCCGTCACGTGATTCCCGAGTTCCGTATCGCGAGCGACGATATCTCCCACGACGCCGAGCTCTGCCTGGCCTTTGGCGCCAAGGTGCAGCTCAACGCTCGCGTTGATTCCATTGACGAGCTCAAGGCCCAGGGCTTTACCGACGTGGTCGTGGCCACCGGTGCCTGGATGCCCGGCTCTGCGGGCTTGGGCGAGGGTGCCGAGCTCGATGTGCTGGAGTTCCTCGAGGCCGCCAAGAAGGGCGAGAAGCTCGAGCTGGGCGAGGACGTCGTGGTCATTGGCGCCGGCAACACCGCCATGGACGCGGCCCGCGTGGCCAAGCGCCTGGCTGGCGTGAAGAACGTGCGCCTGGTGTATCGCCGCACCAAGAAGCAGATGCCCGCCGACGAGGAAGAGCTCGATTTTGCTCTTGCCGACGGCGTTGAGTTCTGCGAGTTGCTGGCGCCCAAGGCACTCAACGGTGCCGTGCTGACCTGCGATGTTATGGAGCTTGGCGAGCCGGATGCAAGCGGCCGTCGCAGCCCCGTCGCCACGGGCGAGACCGTCGAGCTTTCCGCCACCACGGTGATTTGCGCCGTGGGCGAGGGCATCGATGCCAGCCTGTACGATGCCGCGGGCGTCGAACACGACCGTCGCGGCCGTCTTGCCGCCACCTCCACCGGCGTCGAGGGCGTCTGGGCTGCGGGCGACTGCCGCCGCGGTCCGGCCACCGTGGTCGAGGCTATCGCCGACGCCGCCGAGGTTGCCCGTGCCATCGCCGGCGTGGACTTTAACAAGTACGCCGACTGCAACGAGCAGGCCGGCCGCGAGGACACCTGCTACGAGCGCAAAGGGTCGCTGTGCCGCGACAAGCGCAACTGCACCAAGACCCGCTGCCTGGGCTGCGGCTCGGTGTGCGAGGTCTGCTGCGACGTGTGCCCCAACCGCGCCAACGTTGCCATTAAGGTGCCGGGCCTGGCCAAGCATCAGGTCGTCCACGTCGACGGTATGTGCAACGAGTGCGGCAACTGCGCCGTGTTCTGCCCCTACCAGGAGGGCCGTCCCTACAAGGACAAGCTCACCCTGTTCTGGAGCGAACAGGACATGGAGAACTCCGAGAACGAGGGCTTCCTGGCCGTGGATGAGGGCCACTTTAAGGTCCGCGTCGCCGGCACGGTCCGCACCGTCTCGGTCGATGCCGTCAACACCGGTCTGCCCGAGGCCGTCCGCCTGACCATCAAGGCCGTGCGCGACAACTATTCGTACCTTCTTAAGAAATAGGCGAGTCTCTTATGGCCAAATCCATTCAACATAACGTGGCCTACGTTGCCTGCGGAAGCGGTTGTGCCTCCGCAGGCGGCGATGCCCGCTGCAGCGAAGGCTGCATTGGCTGTGGCGCCTGCGTCACGGCCTGCCCCCACGGTGCCATTGCGCTGGTCGATGGCATCGCCCGCGTGGATCGCTCAAAGTGCACGGGCTGCGGCCTGTGCGGCATGGCGTGCCCACAGCGCGTGATTGCCTTCGTTCCCGGCTACCAGAACATCCTGGTGCGCTGCAACAACACCGATAAGGGGGCCATCGCCCGCAAGATCTGCGACACCAGCTGCATCGGTTGCGGCATGTGCGCTAAAAAGTGCCCCGCCGGCGCTATCCGCATCGAGGACAACTGCGCCCATATCGACGGCGCGGACTGCCTGTCGTGCGGCATGTGCGCCGTCGTCTGCCCGCATGGCGCCATCCACGACCGCACCGGCATCGCCGCCGGCGTGTAGAAGGGAATCACCATGGCACAGGAATTCACTTTTACCGTTAACGGCGTTGAACGCACGACGACGGAGAATAAACCGCTGCTGCGTTACCTGCGCGACGACCTGCACATCCATTCCGCCAAGGACGGCTGCTCCGAGGGCGCCTGCGGCACCTGCACCATCCATGTAGACGGCGCGGCCGTCAAGGCATGCGTGCTGACCACCGCTCTTGCCGCCGGCCGCAACATCGTGACCGTTGAGGGCCTGCCCGAGGACGTGCGCGAGGCCTTTGTGTACGCCTTTGGCGCCGTGGGCGCCGTGCAGTGCGGTTTTTGCATCCCCGGCATGGTCATGGCGGGTGCGGCGCTCATCGCCGAGGACCCCGAGCCCACTGAGGAGCAGATCAAGTACGCCATCCGCGGCAACGTCTGCCGCTGCACCGGCTACAAGAAGATTATCGAGGGCATTTCGCTAGCCGCTGCGGTGCTCCGCGGCGAAAAGCAGATCGACGAGGACCTGGAGCGCGGCGACGACTACGGCGTGGGCAAGCGCGCCTTCCGTATTGACGTGCGCAAGAAAGTGCTCGGCGAGGGCAAGTATCCCGACGACATCGACGAGCTCGATCAGCCGGGTCTGACCTACGCCAGCGCCGTGCGCTCCAAGTATCCGCGCGCCCGCGTGCTCTCCATCGATACCTCCAAGGCCGAGGCCCTGCCCGGTGTGGTGGGCATCCTGCGCGCCGAGGACGTGCCGGTCAACCAGGTCGGCCACCTTATCCAGGACTGGGACGTCATGATCGCGGCAGGCGATATCACCCGCTGCGTGGGCGATGCCATTGTGTTGGTGGTCGCCGAGGACGAAGCGACGCTCGAGAAGGCCAAAAAGCTCGTAAAGATCGATTACGAGCCGTTGGAGCCCGTGCGCAACATTGTCGAGGCTAGGGCTGCCGACGCCCCGCGCCTGCACGACAGCTTCTTTGCCTTTGGCAACACGGTGGAACTCAAGGACAACGTGTGCCAGAGCCGTCACGTGACGCGCGGCGACGCCGCTAAGGCGCTAGCGGAGAGCGCGTTCACCGTGACGCAGCGCTTTACCACGCCCTTTACCGAGCATGCCTTCTTGGAGCCCGAGTGCGCCGTTGCCTTCCCGTACAAGAACGGCGTCAAGGTGCAGTCGACCGACCAAGGTGCCTACGATACGCGCAAAGAGTGCGCCCATATGTTTGGCTGGGATAACGAGCCTGAGCGCGTGGTCGTCGAGACCATGCTCGTGGGCGGCGGCTTCGGCGGCAAGGAGGACGTGTCCATCCAGCATCTGGCCGCGCTCGCCGCATATAAGTTCCAGCGTCCTGTGAAGTGCAAGCTCACGCGTGCCGAGTCGCTCGCGTTCCATCCCAAGCGTCATGCCATGGACGGCACCTTTACGCTGGGCTGCGACGCCGAGGGCAACTTTACCGGCCTGGATTGCGAGATCAACTTTGATACCGGCGCCTACGCGTCGCTGTGCGGCCCGGTGCTCGAGCGCGCCTGCACGCATGCCGTCGGCCCCTACAAGTACCAGAACACCGACATTCGCGGCTTTGGCTACTACACCAACAACCCGCCCGCCGGCGCGTACCGCGGCTTTGGCGTTTGCCAGTCCGAGTTTGCGCTCGAGAGCCTGATCGACCTGCTGGCAGAGAAGGTCGGCCTGGATCCGTGGGAGATTCGTTACCGAAACGCTATCGAGCCGGGCGAGGTTTTGCCCAACGGCCAGATTGCCGACTGCTCCACGGCGCTTAAGGAGACGCTGCTCGAGGTCAAGGATGCCTACTATGCGCATCCCGGACACGCCGGTATCGCCTGCGCCATGAAGAACGCCGGCGTGGGCGTGGGCCTGCCCGATGCCGGCCGCTGCAAGATTCGCATCGAGGATGGCCGCGCCGTGGTCTATGCCGCCACATCCGACATCGGCCAGGGCTGCAACACCGTCTTTTTGCAGGACGTTGCCGAGGCATGCGGTCTGCCGCTTCGCTGCATCGCCAACGGTGAGTGCTCCACCGAGAACGCTCCCGACTCCGGCACCACGTCTGGCTCGCGTCAGACGGTCGTGACCGGCGAGGCCGTGCGCGGTGCCGCCTTCCTGCTGCGCGATGCCATGCTTGACATCGAGGCCGGCAAGTCTGCGCCCGCCGCTCCCGTGAATGCGCATGGCGACGGCGTCAAGATCGAGTACGACGACGGTCGCGCCTATCAGCTGCACACGCAGGAGCTCGTCGCCGGCCAGGGTATGCATCCTCAGGATCCCGCGGCCGCCATCAAGGCGCTCGAAGGATGCGAGTTCGGCTACGTGTACCTGGAGCCGACCGACAAGCTGGGTGCGGATGTTCCCAACCCCAAGAGCCACATCTGCTACGGCTTTGCCACGCATGTGGTTATTTTGGACGACGACGGCCGCGTGAGCGAGGTCTATGCCGCGCACGATTCCGGCAAGGTGGTCAACCCCATCTCCATCCAGGGTCAGATCGAAGGTGGCGTACTCATGGGTATGGGCTATGCGCTTACCGAGGACTGGCCGCTCAAGGACTGTGTACCCCAGGCAAGGTACGGTACGCTCGGACTGTTCCGTGCGCCCGAGATTCCGGATATCCACGCCATTTACGTGGAGAAGGACGAGCTACTGCCTGTGGCATATGGCGGCAAGGGCATCGGCGAGATCGCAACGATCCCCACGGCGCCCGCCGTACAGAACGCCTACCGCGCGTTTGACGGCAAGCTGCGTCCAAATCTGCCCATGGTGGATACGCCCTACAGCCGCGTCCGCAACCGCGGGTAGGGCGGGGTGCGGACAGCCATTGTTGACGGGCTGTTCGCGCTCAACATCAACTGCATATGCTGCGCCTTTGGCCCCGGCCCCATCGCGAGTCGGGGCCTTTTGTTTGGAGCGGAAACTGTGTCCCGGATTCAATCCTCAGAACGGGTCGTGCTTTCCGGATCGGTCCTCAACCGGAAGCTGTATCCCGGAACCAGGCTCCAGAACGGGATACATTATCCGGAACGGTCCACGTGCGGGGGTGTACCGCCCCTTTTCGTGCTCCGCTTGTCGAATTACGTTATAGCTAGACATATTATAGGAAGGTATAATATAGCTAGCTATAACGTAAAGGAAGGATGGCCCTATGTTTATCGGAAGAACAGTGGAAATGTCCGAGCTCAATCGACTGTATGACACGGGCTCCTTTGAAATGCCTGTGATTTACGGCCGCCGTCGTGTGGGTAAAACGCGCCTTATCACAGAGTTCATCCAAGGCAAGAAGGCTATTTACTTTCAAGCTCGTCGTACCAATGCGGAGGCAAACCTGCACGGCTTTAGCCAGGCGATACTTGCAGGCTCGGTTGGTGCCGCAGACGTGTCGTTTCGTAGTTTTGACGAAGCGTTCGATGCATTGGCCACCATGGCTCGCACGGAACGTTTGGTTGTCGTGATTGACGAGTATCCCTATCTCGCCCAATCGAATCCCGAAATCAGCTCGTTGCTGCAAGACAAGATCGACCACTTGTACAAAGAGACCAGGCTCATGCTGATCCTATGCGGCTCGTCTCTTTCGTTTATGGAGGAACAGGTGTTGGGCTACGAGAGTCCGCTATACGGTAGGCGTACGGCCCAGTTTAAGATCATGCCGCTCGATT
This sequence comes from Collinsella sp., assembly GCA_019419505.1. Taxonomy (GTDB): domain Bacteria; phylum Actinomycetota; class Coriobacteriia; order Coriobacteriales; family Coriobacteriaceae; genus Collinsella. The sequence continues at coordinate 106,070 of DXZS01000004.1, forward strand.
TTACGACGACCCTCGGCCTGTGGCAGAGCATGAGTCGCGAAGATGCTGCAGTTTGCTATGGCATGACGGGCGGCATTCCTGCATATATCGAGAAAGTCGATCCTGCCGCACCGCTCAAGGATAACATCAAACGTCTTTTTCTTACTCCTACGGGCTATCTCTTTGAGGAGCCGAGTAACCTGCTATTGCAAGAGCGCCGCAATCCTGAGCAATATGATGCGATCGTGCAAGCAATTGCTCAGGGGCGCTCGAGGATCTCGGAGATTGCGAGCTCTACGGGAATCCCTGCGAGCAATGTAAAGAGCTATGTGGATAAGCTGGCGTCGCTTGGGATTGTCGAGCGCGAGCTGCCCCTAAACGAGACGAGCAATAAGCGAGCCGTGTATCTGCTGAGCGATCAGATGTTTAGGTTCTGGTACAAGTTTGTTCCGCAGAACATCGGGCTGATTCAAAACGATATGGCCGAGATGGCGTATAAGCGCATTGAGTCGCACGTATCGGATTACATGGGTACGGTCTTTGAGCTTATATGCAGGCAATATGTGTACGAACTCGCGCGCGCAGGCCGGCTCGATGTGGTTCCGGCGAGCGTCGGGCGCTGGTGGGGGACGGATAATCGCACGCATACGCAGGAAGAAATCGACTTGATTGTTGACGATGGCGAGGGCACTGCGCTGTTTGCGGAGTGCAAATGGCGCAATGAACCGGCGGGCGAAGACGTGCTGCAAAAGCTCGTTCATCGAAGCGAGCTCTTTAGACGGCAACGAAAAAGCTATGCGCTTTTCTCAAAAAGCGGCTTTACGCAGGGATGTCGGGATGCCGCGGAGAGTAGGGGAGACGTCAAGCTGATCTCGTTTGCCGAGATGTGCGAGCGGAGATAACCAAGCGCTCTGATGTGATGCTCGGAATGGGACGCGCTTTCCCCTTGCGGCCTTTGGCGGAAAGCGCGTCCCAGATTATAGCTCCAGAGTGGGATGGCCTTTCCGGATCGGCCCCTCGCGGAAACTGCGTCCCGGATTCGATGCTCAGGACGGGATGCCGTTTCCGATAGAGGCATGGGGTGGAAAGCCTCCCATTTCTAATGTTCAAGAAATGGGAGGCAGCTCATCGCGAGCTGGGCCTTTTGTTTGGAGCGGAGGCAGCATCCCGGAATTCGGGCAATCCGGTGGTCAGGGGTTGAGCGAGCGTCGCGCTAAGGATGCCAAGCGTAAAACTTTCAATGAACATAGCGTAAAAACTACATCCGCAACGGCGTAAAAACTACATTGGAAGTAGCGTAAAATCCGCATTGAAAATGGCGTAATTTCGTATATCGCATGATTGCCCGAGCTTGCACACGGCCTTTTGCGAGCTCTTGCCATGAACGAGAGCCAGGCTGTCACGTACAAGACGCTCATAAAGGACGCCTCGTACGGTGAGGCGGGCCCGGACGAGAGGACCATCGCTGCGTACCTGGATCTCTTCAACAGGCTCAAGCTGACCGAGGACCTGTGCGGAGTTTTGGCTTGGCTGCCAGGTTGTGAAAATTGCGCTCACTGCGCACGGAGAAATTGTCCATACGGACTCCTTTCATCGATGTTGGCAGGGCCACCGTGCCTCTTGGCCGGTTGGCGTCGGGATCGTGGAGCCAACTCTCTACCCCGACTCTGGATAAAACGTGCCCGCTCCTTGCGGGCAAGAGAAAGCCTATCAACGTGTACGGACAGAAATCAAGCGCCGCCTGCGAAATGACGCGTGAACGGCGTTGGTTTCCCAAGTGATTATTCGGCTTTCATCCGGAAAAGTGCCGAAATCAGCCGTGTAAAAGTACGGAAAAGTGTCGAAATAGGCACCTTAAAACTTCGGAAAAGTGTCAAATTCGATGGGCAAATTATCCGGAAAAGTGTAGCTGGATGACAAAACAGCACTTAGAAGCCGGTGCTGGATGCGGGATCCTGCGGCCGCCTTCAGCCCTCGCTACTCGTCGTCCTCGTCGTTGGGGTCGCCCTTGAGGGTGTTGATGTCCAGGTATTGGTTATCGTCCTCTTTTTGCTGGGTCTCCGACTCCGCTTGGGTGGGGCCGCGGAACAGCTGGAATCCCTCAAACGCAATGACACCGAGCAGGGCAATGACAATGGCGATAAAGGCAACCTTGACTGCCTGCGGAAATTCCGAGAAACGCAGCGCCTTTTCCTCGGCGTAATAATCGGCGAAGCGCTCTTCGCCCGTGCTTTTGGTATACGCCGGTGCGGACGTGGCCTCCGGGTCATATTCCGGTGCAGACGTGGCAGCGTACGGATCGTTGAGATAATCGCTCGATGCGGTGCCATAATCCTCGGTCTCGATGCGATCGGTGCCAGCATAGCCATCGGAATAATCGGAATATGCCGCACCGCCCTCATAGTCCGCGGCGCTCGTGTTGGCGGCAAAAAGCGGGTTAACTGGAACGTCGAGCGCCGGCATGCCGGTAGAGGTCTCATCCAGATCGGCTGCAGCCCAGGAATCGTAGGCAACCTGATGGGCAACGGGCTCATCGAGCCTTGTGACCGGAGACTTGCGTGCCGCAGGAACGGGCAACTGCTGGGCGCTGTACATAACGGTGCTGTCGGCCGATTTGCTCCGCGTCGCCGCAGCGAGAAATGCCGCCGTCTCGGACGGGTCGCTTGCGGGGCGGGGAGCGGGTGTGGGCGCCGAAATGGGTGCGGGCGTAGACGCGGGCGTCGAAACAGGCGGCTGCGCAGGAGTCGGCGCAGATGCGGGCTTAGGCGCAAGTGCGGGATTGGGGCTTGACGGGCGAGCCCCGCCGCCCATGAGTTCGTCGGCGGTCCACGGGCGATCATCCATCACGTCGTCAAGGCTCAGCGAAAACAGGTCGTCTTCACCCTCATCGAACATGCGGTGCACATGTCCACCAATTGCCGGAATCAATCCGCGACCGGTGCATGATGCCTTGCTCAACGCCATTCTGTTCCACCCTTTCGAAATACTAATGACATCGATTATATGGAACTTCCCAAGCGGCTCGGTCTTGGATTCATGCTTTCCAGAACTCGCGCCCAAAAGGGGAGGGGCAATCCAGGCGAGTGCCTACTTGTCGTCGGCCGCCGCCTTGGCCTCATTGAGGTAGCTATAGAAGCTGTACTTGGAGATGCCAAAGAACTCGCAGGCGCGCTCGCTCGACTTGGAAATGAGGAAGGCGCCGCGACGGTCGAGGTAGCCAATGGCGCGAATGCGCTCATCTTTGGTCATGAGCGCCGCGGGCTTGCCCACAAACTGCTCGCACTCGTGCAGCAGGTCCTCGAGCAGGTCGCCGATGTTCTTGGTAATGGGCTCGGGCTCGGTGTAGCCCGTGCCGCCGGTGCCGGTAAAGGCGTCGAGCGAACGCTCAAAAGCCTTCATAAGCGTAATGTCAAAGTTGATGCCCAAAATGCCGACGGGCTTGCCTTCGTCGTTGCGGATAAAGATGGTCGAGGACTTGAGCAGCTTGCCATCGGTGGTTTTAGTGAGGTACGGCTCGCGGTCGTGTACGTCGGTGGTGCCCTCGTGCATGGACTCAAACACGATATGGCTGGGGCCGTCACCCAGTTTGCGCCCGCTGACGTGGCCATTTTCGATCACTACGATGGAGTGGTCCACGTCCTCGGTCTCCAGATCGTGGACGACGACTTCGCAGTTGGGGCCAAATTGGAGCGCCAGACCGTGTGCAAGGCGCTTGTAAAACTCAATCTGTGCGGGGGTCATGGGTGCCTTCCTAAAAATTAGTTTGGGCACACTTTGCCATAAACCACACTTGTTCGCAAATAACGAAAGCGTTGCTGCGTTATGTAACCGTTCGGCGGCGAAAAGGTACCGATTGCGGCAACAAACAATTTGTTAGGTTATCCAATCAAAAAGTGTGATAGAACATTGCTAACAAACTTTTTGTTTGGCATCCACATAAAAGTTCAGCCGTGTGAATGGGATCGGGCTGAAACGCGTATGCGGGGGCCGGCAAGAGAGGACTTAAGGAGTTCACCGTATGGCCGATAAGATCCAGTGGGCGGGCAACACGATGCCCAAGAGCGATGATAAGCACTTGGGAATCATGAGCCTCGACCACGTGAAGAAGGCCCGCGCCTTCCACCAGTCGTTCCCTCAATATACCGTCACTCCGCTTGCCCGCCTGGACGGTCAGGCTGCGCGCCTGGGCCTGTCCAACCTGTGCGTTAAGGACGAGAGCTACCGCTTTGGCCTCAACGCCTTTAAGGTCCTGGGCGGATCGTTTGCCATGGCCAACTACATTGCCGACGAGACCGGCAAGGACGTTGCCGACTGCACCTTCGATTACCTGACCTCCGATCAGCTGGCCGAGGACCTTGGCCAGGCTACCTTCTTTACCGCCACCGACGGCAACCATGGCCGCGGCGTGGCATGGGCTGCCAACAAGCTGGGCCAGAAGGCCGTCGTGCACATGCCCAAGGGTTCCACCAAGCCCCGCTTCGATAACATTGCCGCCGAGGGCGCCACGGTGACCATCGAAGAGGTCAACTACGACGAGTGCGTGCGCATGGCCGCCGCCGAGGCCGACGCCTGCGAGCGCGGCGTCATCGTTCAGGACACCGCCTGGGAGGGCTACGAGAAGATCCCGTCCTGGATCATGGAGGGCTACGGCACCATGGCTTCCGAGGCTGCCGAGCAGCTGCGCGAGATGGCCATCAACCGCCCGACGCACGTCTTTGTCCAGGCTGGCGTAGGCTCGCTCGCCGGCGCCGTGGTGGGCTACTTCACCAACCTGTATCCCGATAACCCGCCCACCTTCGTCGTGGTCGAGTGCGCACCGGCCGCCTGCCTGTACAAGGGCGCTGCCGCCGGCGACGGCGACCCGCGCATCGTGGACGGCGACATGCCCTCCATCATGGCCGGTCTGTGCTGCGGCGAGCCCAACATTCTGGGCTGGGATATCCTGCGCAACCACACCACCGCGTTCGTGTCCTGCCCCGACTGGGTCACCGCTCGCGGCATGCGCACTCTGGGCGCTCCCGAGAAGGGCGACCCGCGCGTCATCTCCGGCGAGTCCGGCGCGGTGACCACCGGCCTGGTCGAGACCCTCATGCTCGATCCCGAGTACGCCGAGCTCAAGGAGCTCATCGGTCTGGACAAGACGAGCTCCGTGCTCTGCTTCTCCACCGAGGGCGACACCGATCCGGATCAGTACCGTCGCATCGTCTGGGAGGGCGAGTATCCGACCTGCTAGCAGACTGACCTGTCCGGAGGCAGCCGGAGGACTTTACTCCCTGCTCGGACAGTCCTGCTCGCACGGAGAGCACATTAAGTGCTCTCCGGCTCGTGCGGAACTCGCGACGGAGCAAAGTCCTCCGTCCGCCTCCTATGGTTACTTGCTTGTGGGGTGCTCAACCTCACGCCGCTTGGCACAAGTGATCTATCTGAAATATCTACCTGTAGGTAAACCCTTGTAGAAAGGTTGACTGTTATGGCTAAAGAACTCGATTTCGACGCTATCAAGGCTGCGGCTGAGTCCCATCGTGCTGATATGACTCGCTTCCTGCGCGCCATGATCTCTCACCCCTCTGAGTCCTGCGAGGAGGGTGAGGTTGTCGCCTGCATCAAGGCCGAGATGGAGAGCCTTGGCTATGACGAGGTCAAGGTCGACGGCCTGGGCAACGTCATGGGCTTTATGGGCGAGGGCGACAAGATCATCGCCATCGACTCCCACATCGACACCGTCGGCATCGGCAACATCGAGAACTGGGATGCCGATCCCTATGAGGGCTACGAGACCGACGAGATCATCTACGGCCGCGGCGGCTCTGACCAGGAGGGCGGCATGGCTTCTGCTACCTATGCTGCCAAGATGATGAAGGACATGGGCCTCATCCCCGAGGGCTACAAGATCATGGTCGTCGGCACCGTCCAGGAAGAGGACTGCGACGGCATGTGCTGGCAGTACATCTACAACAAGGACGGCATTAAGCCCGAGTTCGTCATTTCCACCGAGCCCACCGACGGCGGCATCTATCGCGGTCACCGCGGCCGCATGGAGATCCGCGTCGACGTTCACGGCACCTCCTGCCACGGCTCCGCTCCCGACCGCGGCGACAACGCCATCTACAAGATGGCCGACATCATCGCCGACGTCCGCGCCCTCAACAACAACGGCTGCGACGAATCGACCGACATCAAGGGCCTCGTCAAGATGCTCGACCCCAAGTACAACCCCGAGCACTTCGAGGACGCCCGCTTCCTGGGCCGCGGCACCTGCACCGTCAGCCAGATCTTCTACACCAGCCCCAGCCGCTGCGCCGTCGCTGACTCCTGCGCCATCTCCATCGACCGTCGCATGACCGCCGGCGAGACCTGGGAGTCCTGCCTGGACGAGATCCGCAACCTGCCGGCCGCCAAGAAGTACGGCGACGACGTGAAGGTCTCCATGTACATGTACGACCGTCCGTCCTGGACCGGCGAGGTCTACGAGACCGAGGCTTACTTCCCCACGTGGATCAACAAGGAGACCGCTCCGCACGTCAAGGCCCTCGTCGACGCCCACAAGGCCATGTTCGGTGACGAGCGCATCGGCTGCGAGCCCAGCATGGACAAGCGCACCGGTCGTCCGCTGTGCGACAAGTGGACCTTCTCCACGAACTGCGTTTCCATCCAGGGCCGCTACGGCATCCCCTGCGTCGGCTTTGGCCCGGGTGCCGAGTCTCAGGCTCACGCTCCCAACGAGGTCACCTACAAGGACGACCTGGTCACCGCTGCCGCCATGTATGTGGCTGCCCTGAACCTCTACGATCCGAGCCAGGCCGATGGCGACGCCACCGTGTTCCGTGCCGGTCTGACCAACAACAAGATCGATTAGTCCCATTCCTCGATCTTGTTGAACCGGGGGCCGCTCGTGTCCCCGGCACCCCCTGTTGACTTGGGGCCCGCGGTCGTTATCTCCCATGCTTCCTCAACGGTAGCGGGTCCTCGTCATAGCGCTCTGCATGTTCTAGCCACACGCGCATGCCGGGGCACATCTACTCATTGCGATCGTTTCACCTTTAGAAAGGACATTTACATGGATGCTAAGTTTACCGAGCTCGTCGAGCAGCTGAACGGCCTCGATTTTAAGGGTATGTACGGCAGCGACTTCCTGCACACCTGGGATAAGACCACCGATGAGCTCAAGGCTCTCTACATCGTTGCCGACGCCCTGCGCGAGCTGCGCGAGAACAACGTCTCGTCCAAGATCTTCGACTCGGGTCTGGCCGTCTCCCTGTTCCGCGACAACTCCACCCGTACGCGCTTCTCCTTCTCCAAGGCTGCTAACCTGCTCGGCCTTGAGCTGCAGGACCTGGACGAGAAGAAGTCCCAGATCGCTCACGGCGAGACCGTCCGCGAGACCGCTACCATGATCTCCTTCATGGCCGACGTCATCGGCATCCGCGACGACATGTACATCGGCAAGGGCGACGCCTACATGGTCGAGGTCTCCGAGTCCGTGCAGCAGGCTTACGAGGACGGCGTTCTTGATCACCGTCCCACGCTCATCTCCTTGCAGTCCGATTCCGACCACCCCACGCAGTCCTCTGCCGACATGCTCTACCTCATCAACGAGTTTGGCGGTCTTGAGAACCTCAAGGGCAAAAAGGTTGCCGTCACCTGGGCCTACTCGCCCTCTTACGGCAAGCCGCTGTCCTGCCCGCAGTCGCTGATCAGCCTGCTGCCCCGTTTTGGCATGGACGTCACCTTGGCCCACCCCGAGGGCTACGACCTCATGCCCGAGGTCGTCGAGCGCGCCAAGGGTTATGCCGCCGAGTCCGGCACCACCTTTAAGCAGGTCAACACCATGGCCGAGGCCTTCGAGGGCGCCGACATCGTGATCCCGAAGAGCTGGGCCCCGTTTGCCGCCATGGAGAAGCGCACCAACCTGTACGCCGAGGGCGACGACGCCGGCATCGCTGCACTCGAGAAGGAGCTGCTCGCTCAGAACGCCACACATCAGGATTGGTGCTCTACGACCGAGCTCATGGAGAAGACCGCCAACGGCCAGGACACCATCTTTATGCATCCGCTGCCCGCCGACATCTCCGGTGTCTCCTGCGAGCACGGCGAGGTCAACGCCGACGTCTTCGACATGCACCGCGTGGGCATGTACAAGGAGGCCAGCTACAAGCCGTACGCCATCGCAGCCATGATGTTCCTGCAGAAGGTTGCCGATCCCGCCGCTACCCTCAAGGCCCTCGACGAGCGCAACACCGCCCGTTGGTTCCAGGCCTAAAGCTGGGTTGAGGTAAGCCATGTAAAGGGGGCGCTCTGCCAACCGGCGGGGTGCCCCTTTTTGCATCGTGGGCGTGCGGGATAAGCGCTTTCGATGTAGATGCCCCGCGACGCGAGTTATGGGTACGATGGTTTCAGGGGAGGTATCGCCATGAAACTTGGTTGTGTCATTATGGCTTCGGGCGAGGGCAAGCGATTTGGCTCTAACAAGATGCTCGCCGATATCTATGGCGAGCCGTTGATTGCCCGGACCATTGATTCGGTTCCCCGGGGCTTTGACGTTGTGGTTTCGACGCGTTGGCCCGAGGTCGCTCAGATTTGTGATGACAAGCATTGCCCGTGCGTGCTGCACGATGGCGAGCTGCGCAGCGAAAGCGTCCGTGCGGGCCTTTCGTGGGGAGTCGAACGCAACTGGAAAGGTTGCCTCTTTTTGCCGGGCGACCAGCCGCTCGTGAGTTCGGATTCTTTTGAGGCCATGGTTCGCGCGTTTGATGAGCGTGGCCGCAAGTATCCGGTGCGTCTTGCGTGCAACGGTGAGCCTTCGAGCCCGGTGCTCTTTCCGGCGGAACTGTTCGATGCACTTATGTGTCTTGAGGGTAAGGACGGCGGCGGTTCGATCCTCAAGGACCGTACCGACGTGGTGCTGGTCGAGGCGCGTGCCTACGAGCTGTGGGACGTCGATACCGTCAAGGGACAGCGACGCATAACGGAGCATATCGCCGCCTGCTCGTATTTTGATCGCGTGGCCAACTGCATCAATTAATAAGGAGCAATTATGATCATCATCAAAAACGGCGCGCTCGTGACGCCCCAGGGGCTTCGCCGCGCCGATCTTGCCATGGATGGCGATAAGATCGTGCGGATTGCCGCGGCGATTGAGCCGGCCGAGGGCGATACCGTCGAGGATGCTGCGGGCTGCTGGGTGTTCCCGGGCTTTATCGACGGCCACACGCACATGCAGTGCTGGACCGGCATGGATTGGACGGCCGATAGCTTTGAGACCGGTACGCGTGCGGCTGCCTGCGGCGGTACGACGACCATCGTGGACTACGCGACGGCCGATCGCGGCGTGACCATGCCCGATGCCTTGGCCGAGTGGCATCGCCGCGCCGACGGAACCTGCACGGCCAACTACGCCTTTCATATGGCACTCGCCGAGTGGAACGAGCGCAACCGCGCCGACCTCTCGGCCATGCGCGAGGCGGGCGTATCGTCGTTTAAGACCTACTTTGCCTACGATCATCTGCGCCTGGACGATGCCGAGACGCTCGAGGTGCTGGAGGAACTCAAGCGTATTGGCGGCATACTGTGCGTGCATTGCGAGAACGGTACGCTGGTGAATGAGCTGCAGAAGCGCGTGTTTGAGCAGGGTATCCACGGGCCCGAGGGCCATGCGCTCAGCCGTCCGGATGTGTGCGAGGCCGAGGCCGTGAGCCGTCTGCTGTATCTGGCACACCTGGCCGGCGACGCACCGGTCAACGTGGTACACCTTTCGACCAAGTTGGGGCTCGAGGCCATTCGCGCTGCCAAAGCGCGCGGGCAGAAGAACATCTATGTCGAGACCTGTCCTCAATATCTGATGCTCGACGATACGCGCTACTTGGAGCAGGGCGAGGACGGCTTTGCGGGCGCCAAGTATGTGATGAGCCCGCCGCTGCGCCATGCCGGCGACCGTGCGGCACTGCGCGAGGCGCTTGTGGCCGGCGAGATCGATACGATTGCGACCGACCACTGCAGCTTTAACCTGCACGGGCAAAAGGACCGCGGGCGCGATGACTTCCGCGCGATTCCCAACGGCGGGCCCGGTGTGGAGCATCGCCCCGTCGCGATCGCTACGAGTTTTGAGGGACAGCTGGGCCCCGAGGATCTGTGCCGCTTGATGAGCGAGAACCCGGCGCGCGTCTTTGGCATGTATCCGCGCAAGGGCTGTCTTGCCGAGGGCTCCGATGCCGACGTGTGCGTGTGGGATCCCAAGGCGCGCTGGACGATTAGCGCCGCGACGCAGCATCAGGCTGTGGACTATACGCCGCTCGAGGGCTTTGAGGCGCACGGCCGCGCCAAGGCCGTGTTTGTGAACGGCGTGCTGGCTGCGCGCGACGGCGAGCCCACCGGAGCCCAACCCGGCCGCTACGTGCCCCGCTAACGGGAAGACCGCCGGGGTAGCTAATTTGGGAGATGATTTTTTGGGACGGGGTAGCAAAAAGAGCCCCGTCCCAAATTTGCTACCCCTGGAGGCTGGTGGCGATGAGGGGGCGGCCGAGGGCTGCCTCGAAGCAATCTGCCATCGTTGGATCGGCAAGCGTGTCGACTTGGTTGAGCATGATGCGGGCATTGTCGAGGTTCAGCATCTGCAGCTCGGCATTGAGCACCATGGCGACGCGCTCTGGGGTGGCAGCGTCGGTGGGCTCGCAGCCGCAGCGCTCGCAGAAGAGCTCGGGGCGGTGGACAACCTTGGCGACGGGCTTGCCCAGCCCTGAGGCGCCGACGACCCAGACAACGTTTGCCGTGGCGGCGGGAATTACCGGCTCCCAGGCGGCATGCGCCTTGAGCGGGAGTCGCTTGCTGCCATCTGCCTCGGCCAACACATAGTCAAAGCGCTGCGCCAGCTGGTCGAGCGGCTCAGCGGGGGCGGAGAGCTTGCCTGTCTCCGGGTCCAAGACGCCTGCCTGGCAGATGCTTCCGCGCACAAGGCCCGCGCAGGCCTCGCAGGTGCAGCCGGGGGCGTGTAAGGCACCTGGCTTCCAAGGTGCGGCGTCCAGGCGACGATTCGACCCGTCCCATGGCACGCCGGCAACGGGAAGCATATGCGTGGTGGTACAGAGGAGCACGCGGCCGCCAGCGCGCATGAGCTCAAGACCCAGCGTCTTGAGCAAGGTCGACTTGCCGCCGCTGCCGATAATCGCGGTAATGCCCGGCTCGATCCTGAGCGCCGAGGCAAGATTGCCGCTAACCGTTTCCATCTGTTCACCGCCGTATAATACTGTGATAATAAATAATCATCAGAGTAGCAGTCGAACCGCTTTTGCTCTGCTCAAACCGTAGCACAGGGAGGTGCCCCGGGAATGCTCGTTTATGTTCGCGGCGCCGGCGATATCGCCACGGGTGTCGCTGCCCGTTTGGTGCGCGCCGGCGTGTCGGTTGTCATGGCCGATATCGCGGTTCCCACGTGCATCCGCCGCACAATCAGTTTTTGCGAGGCCATTCGCCTGGGCGAGGTCCAGGTCGAGGGCATTCGCGCTCGCTTGGCACAGACGCCGGCTGAGGCGCTTGCGATTGCCGAGGCTGGAGACGTCGCCGTTGTGGTAGACCCCCAGGCCAAGATGATCGGCGAGCTGAAACCCGCGGCTGTGGTCGACGCGATTTTGGCTAAGCGCAACTTGGGCACCACGCGCGACATGGCGCCCGCCGTCATCGCCGTGGGGCCGGGCTTTACCGCGCCGGTTGACTGCGACGCCGTGGTCGAGACCATGCGCGGGCATTTTCTCGGCCGTGTCATTACCCAAGGTTCGCCCCAGCCTAACACGGGCGTGCCGGGCATTATCGCCGGCTATGGCAAGGAACGTGTTATCCACAGCCCCGCCGCCGGCGTGTTTCGGTCCGACCGCGCAATCGGCGACATCGTGAGCGCCGGAGACGTGATTGGCTACGCGGGCGATACGCCCATGTGCACGCAGATCGATGGCTGTCTGCGCGGGCTTTTGGCGAACGGCGTGCAGGTGACTGAGGGCTTTAAATGCGCCGATGTCGATCCGCGCGGCGACGCCAGCTACATCAACTATATTTCGGACAAGGCGACATCGGTCGGCGGCGGCGTGCTCGAGGCACTCGCTATGCTCACCGATGTCTTTAGAGGATAGAAGGCGGCAATGGAAAAGCTCGATGTTGTGAATGCGGCGCTTGCCGCCCTGCGTGCTGGCGAGACGTGCGAGCTCGTGGTCGTGGCCGGTACGGCGGGGTCATCACCACGCGGCGTGGGCGCCTGGATGGCCGTCTTTGCCGATGGCAGCCAAGCGGGCACCATCGGCGGCGGCAAGATTGAGCTTTTTGCGCTGGACGAGGCGCGCGAGCTGCTGGCCGCAGGGCAATCGCGTCTGGTCCGCTACACCATGGGCGGCGAGAACTCCGATACCGGCATGATCTGCGGCGGGGCCATCTGCCTGTGCTACCTGCATCTGGACTCGACCCAGGCACCGTTGTTCCAGTCGGTTGCCGACGTCTTGGCCTATCGGCGCATCGGCGACTTCGTCATCGACTTTGAGCCGTTTATCGCGAGCGCGCTCGAGGGCGATGTGGTTGAGTACCATGGCGAGACATCGCGCCATACCATTGCCGGCTGCCCCGAGCTTTCGCTGGTGGAGGAGGGGAGTAAGGTCACCTACACCAACGCCGCCTCCGAGATTCCCCCGGCGCACATCGAGACGCTCTGCCCCGAGGGCCTGACCTATATCTTTGGCTGCGGCCACGTGGGCGCTGCGACGGCGCGGGTGCTCACGGCGGCGGGCTTTGCCGTCGTGGCTTGCGACGACCGCCCCGGCACGCTGACCCCCGAATGGGTGCCCGGCGTCTACGACCGTCGTCTGGTCGACTACAAGAACCTTGCTGAGCAGTGCCCCATCGGCCCGCGCGACTTGGTGGTCGTGGCAACAGCAGGCCACAAGTCCGATATCGATGTGGTGATTCAGGCCATGCGCGCCAAGCCTGCCTATCTGGGTTGCTTGGGTTCGCGCCGCAAGACGGCCTTTGTGCGGGCCCGCTTGGAGCAGGAGGGCTTTGCGCAGGACCAGATCGACGAGCTGCACCTGCCGATCGGTGTCGCCATCGAAGCCGAGGACCCCGAGGAGATCGCCATCTCCATAGCCGCCGAAATGATCCACCTGCGCCGCACCAAGCTCGTCCCCCGCAAGCGCTAGTCGCATCCCAAATGAGCTGCCCCAGCCCTCTGCCGCATGCGGGTCAAAATGCTACCTGTGCCATATGCCCTATAATGTCCGCCCGTTGAGCGGCATGGGGCCGCTGCCTAGGGTATGGGAGGCGCAAATGGCAGAGTCAGCAGCAGGGGACGCCCTGTTCGAGCGTACGGGAAAAGTTTCGTTTGTGCAGGTATTGCCCCATGCACTGCAGCATGTGCTGGCGGCATTCGCGGGTATCGTCACGCCCGCTATCATCATCGCGTCGGTCTGTGGCTTTACCCCTCAAGAGGAAGCCGCTGTCATCCAGGCGTCGCTCGTCCTCTCGGCGCTCGACATTTTCCTTCAACAGTTCCCCATAAAAGGTGTCGTCGGTTCGGGCCTGCCCATCGTGATGGGCGCGAGCTTCACCTTCGTGCCGGCGCTCAAGGCGGTCGGTCTCGAGCTTGGCTTTGAGGCCGTGCTGGGCGCCCAGGTAATCGGTGGCGCGCTCGTCGTGCTCTTCGGCCTGCTGTTTAGGCGCGTGAGTTTTCTGTTCCCGGCCCCGGTGCTCGGCACCGTCATCTTTGTCATTGGCCTGTCTCTGTGCCCGGTCGCTGTGGCTTCTATGGCGGGCGGGGAGGGCGCTGCCGATTTCGGCAGTGTCACCAACTGGGCCGTCGCGCTCGTGACGTTTGTCGTCACCTTTGTGGCCGGTAACTACGGCAAGGGCGCGCTTAGGCTGGGCAGCATCTTGGCCGGTATCTGCGCGGGCTTTGTTTTGGCTGCGGTGTTGGGCATGGTCGATTTCTCGGCCATCGCGACTGCCAGCTGGTTCGCCCCGCCGGCTCTGGGCGCCCATCGCCTAGTGTTCGACCCGGCCGCGTGCGCCGTCGTGGGCGTTGTCGCCATTGTCAACGCCGTGCAGGTCATGGGCGAGTTTGCCGCCGTGTCGTCCGCTGCGCTCAATACCCCCGCGACCGATAGTCAGATCTCGGGTGGCCTGATCGCCAACGGCCTGGTCGGTATGCTGTCAGGCTTTTTGGGCGGCGTCCCCACGGCAACCTTTGGCCAGAATGTGGGCATTATCGCCGAGAACAAGGTCGTCAACCGCATGGTCTTTACGCTTGCCGCCGCCATCTTGCTCATCGCGGGCCTGCTGCCCAAGTGTGCGGCGGTGCTCACGTCTATTCCGCAGCCGGTCATCGGTGGCGCCACGATTGGCGTGTTCGCGACCATCGGTATGAACGGTGTGGTCATGTTTGCCCGCCACGGCCTGTCTCAGCGCGATACCACGCTCATGGGTCTCTCTATCGCCTTTGGCACGGGCATTGAGCGCACGGCCGGCGCGCTTGCCGGCGCTGGATTCCCCGCATGGGTCGGCACCGTTTTTGGCGGATCCTCCATTGCCGTCGCCGCGCTCGTTGCTGTGATCCTCAACCTGGTCCTCCCGCGCCAAAAATAACGCCCCATATATGAGTTGCGGTGGAATAGGGACTGTTTAAGCCTTTTAAGCCATCAAACAGTCCCTATCTCACCGCAACTGCTGTTTTCCTCCGTGCCCTAGGGATCAATTTGTGCGGGGGAGTTGTGGAGTTGTGCAGGCAGACGAGGTTTTTCTGGAAATACGCACCCAATGCGCGTATAGTACCGATTGTTTTGTCGGCTCCTGCTGCGTCGAGTCCAAACCGCGAAATGCCATGAGCGGCGCGGATGCAGCCAGGAGGCACGAGGACAACCCATCGTGGCCACGCCCCGTGCTTAAAACCCCAAGAAGGAGTGAACAATGGCAGAAGAGAAGTATGTGCCGCGTCTGAAGACCAAGTACAACAACGAGGTCAAGCAGCAGCTTCAGGACAAGTTCCAGTACGAGAACGTCATGATGATCCCCAAGTTTGAGAAGATCGTCGTGAACATGGGTGTCGGCGAGGCCGCTACCGATTCCAAGGCCATCGACGGTGCCGTGCGCGACCTGCGCGCCATCACCGGCCAGCAGCCGATGATCACCCGTGCCCGCAAGTCCATCGCTACCTTCCGCCTGCGCGCTGGTATGCCGATCGGCTGCAAGGTTACCCTGCGTGGCGACCGTATGTGGGAGTTCTTCGATCGTCTGACCTCCGTCGCGATTCCCCGTATCCGCGACTTCCGCGGCATCTCCGCCAAGAGCTTCGACGGCCGTGGTAACTTCTCCATGGGCGTCACCGAGCAGCTCATCTTCCCCGAGATCGACTTCGACTCCGTCGATCACCAGCGTGGTATGGACATCACTTTCGTGACCACCGCCAATACCGATGAGGAGGCCAAGGCCCTTCTGGACGCCTTCGGTTTCCCGTTCAAGAAATAGGTTCACCTGCCCTATAAGCGCCGTTCCCACAAGGGGGCGGCGCTTGGGGCGAACAATACTCTATGTGAGGAGGATATAAGTGGCTAAGACATCGATGATCGTCAAGTGCAATCGCAAGCAGAAGTTCTCTACTCGTGAGTACACGCGCTGCCAGCGCTGCGGCCGTCCGCACTCTGTGTACCGCAAGTTCGGCCTGTGCCGTGTCTGCTTCCGCGAGCTTGCACTCAAGGGCGAGCTTCCCGGCGTTAAGAAGGCCAGCTGGTAAGTCACTACCAGCGTTTCAAGCATCCGTTTGGAACTGGGAAAACGCGCTAGTTAGGCTTTGCCGTTAAGGGCGGCGAAGAACCAAGAGCACGTGTTCATCAAGAACGAAGGAGAATCTGTATGAACCTTACAGACCCGATCGCAGATATGCTTACGCGCATCCGTAACGCTAACTCTGTGAACAAGGCCACGGTCTCCATGCCGAGCAGCAAGAAGCTCGTCGAGATCGCTCGTGTTCTGCACGAGGAGGGCTACATCGAGGGCTACGATGTCGAGGACACCGTTCCCCAGAAGACTCTGCACATCACGCTTAAGTATGGTCCCAAGAAGGCTAAGGTCATCAACGGCATCCGCCGCATTTCCAAGCCGGGCCTGCGTAAGTACACCGGCGTTGCCGACATGCCCCGCGTCCGCGGTGGCCTTGGTACCGCCATTATTTCCACCAGCCATGGCGTCATGACCGACCGCGATGCTCGCAAGCACAACGTCGGCGGCGAGATCATCGCTTACGTCTGGTAATTCGCTCGGTAGGTAGAAGGAAAGGAGATCACCGTGTCTCGTATCGGTAATAAGCCTGTCCAGATTCCCGCCGGAGTCGAAGTGGCAGTCAACGGCAACAACGTTGTCGTCAAGGGCCCCAAGGGCCAGCTCGAGCTCGATGTCTTTGAGAAGCTCGCTATCAACGTCGAGGACAACGTCCTCACCGTTTCCCGTCCCGACGACGAGCGTGAGACCCGTGCCCGCCACGGCCTCACCCGTGCCCTCATCCACAACATGGTTGTTGGCGTTTCCGAGGGCTTCGAGAAGAAGCTCGAGCTCGCCGGTGTCGGTTACCGCGTGCAGCAGAAGGGCAAGAACCTCGAGTTCTCCCTGGGTTTCTCGCACCCCGTGATCGTCGAGGCTCCCGAGGGCATCACCTTCGAGGTTCCCGACAACACCCACGTGAACGTCAAGGGTATCAACAAGCAGCAGGTCGGTCAGATCGCCGCTGAGATCCGCGGCCATCGTCCTCCCGAGCCTTACAAGGGCAAGGGTATCCACTACGTTGGCGAGCACATCCGCCGCAAGCTGGGTAAGGCCGCCAAGTAGTCGTAACTGACTCACTCGCATAAGACCAGCACCCCGTCAGGTGCTGGCAAGATCAACCTTTTTAGGAGTTTACGTATGAACAAGCATAAGGCGAAGCTGGAAGGCCTCAAGCGTCGTCAGCGTCGTGTTCGCGGCAAGGTCTCGGGTACCTCCGAGCGTCCGCGTCTTCGCGTGACCCGTACTAACGCCAACATCTATGCCCAGATCATCGACGACAGCAAGGGCTCCAGCCTGACGCTCGTCTCTGCCTCGACCCTCGAGGCCGAGTTCAAGGGCACCCACACCTCGAACAAGGAGGCTGCGGAGAAGGTCGGTCAGCTCGTTGGCAAGCGCGCCATCGAGGCCGGCATCACCAAGGTCGCCTTCGATCGCGGTGGCCGTATCTACCATGGCCGCGTCAAGGCCCTCGCCGACGGTGCTCGTGCCGCCGGTCTCGAGTTCTAGGAGGTATGTAGCACATGGCTCGTAATCAGAAGCAGCAGCGCGAGGCCTCCGAGTTCGAGGAGCGCGTCGTTTACATCAACCGCGTGTCGAAGACCGTCAAGGGCGGTCGTCGCATGAGCCTCGTCGCTCTCGTCGTCGTTGGCGACGGCAAGGGCAACGTCGGCGTTGGCATGGGCAAGTCCGCTGAGGTGCCCATGGCCATCTCCAAGGCGTCTCTCGATGCCAAGAAGAACATGTTCCACGTGCCGGTGACCGATCAGGGCACCATTCCGCACGAGGTTCTCGGTCACTTTGGTGCCGGCCGCATCATCATCAAGCCCGCTGTCGAGGGTACCGGCGTTATCGCCGGCGGCGCTGTGCGTCCCCTCTTCGAGCTTGCTGGCATCAAGAACGTCCTGTCCAAGTCCCTCGGTACCGACAACGGCCTCAACATCATCAAGGCTGCCGTCGAGGGCCTCAAGGAGCTCTCCAGCCCTGAGGACGTCGCGGCTCGCCGTGGCCTGACGGTCTCCGAGATGTTCGTCGGTAAGGAGAACTAAGCATGGCTGACACCATCAAGATCAAGCAGGTCCGCAGCACCAACGGTTGCAAGCAGGACCAGGTCCGTACTGTCCGTGCCCTCGGTCTCCACAGGATCCGCGAGGTTCGCGAGATTGCTGACAACGAGTCCGTCCGCGGCATGATCTTCAAGGTCAAGCACCTTGTCGAGATTGTAGAGGAGTAGCAAATGCAGCTTCACGATCTTACTCCCGCGCCCGGTTCCACCAAGAACCGCAAGCGCGTCGGCCGTGGCAATTCTTCGGGTCACGGCACCACTTCTGGCCGCGGCCAGAAGGGCCAGGGTTCCCGCTCTGGCGGCACCAAGGGTGCCGGCTTCGAGGGTGGCCAGACTCCGCTGGCTATGCGCCTGCCCAAGCTTCCGGGCTTCCGCAACCCCCGTCGTATCGAGTACACCGCTGTTAACGTTGAGCGTCTCGAGCGTAAGTTCGAGGACGGCGCTGTAATCGACGGTGCCGCTCTTAAGGCCGCTCGCATCACCAAGAGCGAGTTCGAGCCCGTCAAGGTGCTCGGCAATGGTGAGCTCACCAAGAAGTTCACGGTCAAGGTCGACAAGGTCAGCGCTTCTGCGCAGGCCAAGATCGAGGCCGCCGGCGGAAAGGTCGAGCTGCCGTGCTAAATGGTCTTAAGAATGCTTTCCGCATCAAAGAATTGCGCGAAAAGATTCTTTTTACCATAGCTATGCTCGTCGTGTACCGCATTGGTGCGCACGTTCCTGTGCCCGGCATTCCCTTCCAGGGGATGCTGGGCCTTTTCTCGACCGATAACAATTCGGTCGCCGCAGGTGCTATGGCCCTCCTGAATCTTTTCTCTGGCGGCGCGTTGAGCTATGTGTCGGTGTTTTCGCTGGGCATCATGCCTTACATCACCAGCTCGATCATCCTCCAGATGCTCCAGGCCGTCGTGCCTTCCCTGCATGAGCTTGCCCGCGAGGGCGAGGTCGGTCAGACCAAGATTACGCAGTATTCGCGTTACCTCACCCTGGCTCTGGCAATCCTCAACTCCGTGGGTTACCTCTTCCTCTTTAAGAGCTTCGGTATCAGCTTCAATGGCGCCGGCGCTCCCGAGATCATCTTCGACCTCATGATCGTCGGTACGCTCACCGCGGGCGCTATGCTGATCATGTGGATTGGTGAGCTCATTACCCAGCGCGGTATCGGCAATGGCATGTCGCTGATCATCTTCGCGAACATCATGGCCGGTCTGCCGCAGGCTATCTTCTCCAGCACCGAGGGCAATGCCGGTGGCATCATCACCATGGTGATCATCTGCGCCATCATCCTGCTGGTTATCCCGCTGATTGTTTTCCTTGAGCGCGGCCAGCGCCGCATCCCGGTCTCCTACGCCAAACGCGTCGTGGGCCGTCGCATGATGGGTGGCCAGACCACCTACCTGCCCATCAAGGTCAACACCGCGGGTGTCGTGCCGATCATCTTCGCTTCGGCGCTGCTGTACTTCCCGGCTCAGATTGCCGTGTTCTTCCCCGGTATCGGCTGGATTCAGGCAGTTGCCTCCGCGCTTTCGACCGGTTGGCTCAACTGGGTGCTTAACGTTGTCCTCATCGTGTTCTTCGCGTACTTCTACACCTCTATGGTGTTCAACCCCGATGACACGGCCGATAACCTTAAGAAGCAGGGCGGCTTTATTCCGGGCGTGCGTCCGGGTAGGGCTACCGCGGCCTACATCAAGAACGCGCTCAACAAGATTACGCTTCCCAGCGCTGTCTTTTTGGCGCTCATCGCTATCGTGCCTTCGATCATCTTCTCCTTCACGGGTAACCATCTGATCCAGGCATTTGGCGGCACGTCCATCCTCATCATGGTCGGCGTCGTGCTCGACACGGTCGATAAGCTCGAAGGCCAGATCAAGATGTATGATTACGATGGATTCTTTAAATAGGCTAGAGGAGGATTGCTCATGAACCTCGTATTGCTCGGAGCTCCGGGTGCCGGCAAGGGCACCGTCGCACAGGAGCTCGTCGCCGAGTTTGGCGTCGCTCACATTTCCACGGGCGACCTGCTGCGTGCTGCCGTCAAGGGTGGCACCGAGCTTGGTATTCAGGCTAAGAAGTACATGGACGCTGGCGAGCTCGTTCCCGACCAGCTCGTGATCGACCTTGTCAAGGAGCGCCTTGCCGCCGATGACGCCCAGCAGGGCTTCATCCTCGACGGCTTCCCGCGAAACACCGCCCAGGCCGTGACGCTCGATTCCGAGCTCTCCGCCATGGGTCGCGAGATCGACTGTGCCCTTCTGGTCGATGTGGCCCCCGAGGTCATTATCGATCGTCTGTCTTCGCGTCGCACCTGCCGCGCCTGCGGTTACACCGGCACCGCTGCCGATGCTACCTGCCCCAAGTGCGGTGGCGAGATGTATCAGCGCGACGACGACAAGCCCGAGACCATCAAGAACCGTCTCGACGTCTACGAGAAGTCCACGAGCCCGCTCGTCGACTACTATCGTGGCCAGGGTCTGCTCAAGTCGGTCAACGGTGACCAGGCTCGCGAGACCGTGTACGGGGATGTCAAAGAGGCTCTCGGTCTATGATCAAGATTAAGTCTGCAACGCAAATCGAGCAGATGAAGAAGGCAGGAGCGCTATCTAAGATGGCGCTCCGCCACGTTGGAGCCATGGTTCGTCCCGGCGTTTCGACCTTTGAGCTCGATCAGCTCGCGGAGCAGATTATCCGCATGCATGGCGGCACGCCGGCCTTTAAGGGTTACGGCGGGTTCCCGGGGACCATTTGCGCATCGATCAACGATGCCGTGGTCCACGGCATTCCCAACCCCGACATGATTCTGCGCGATGGCGATATCATCTCCATCGATACGGGAGCCGTTGTCGACGGTTGGGTCGGCGATAACGCTTGGACGTTTTTCGTCGGCACCCCCACGCCCGAGGCCAAGGCCCTGTGCGAGGTTACGCGCGATTGCCTTAAGGCTGCCATCGAGCAGGCTGTTCCCGGTAACCATATCGGGGATGTCGGTTATGCCGTTCAGTCCCTCGCCGAGTCTCACGGTTACGGCGTGCTTCGTGACTATGTGGGCCATGGCATTGGCCGTGTGATGCACGAGGACCCCAACGTTCCTAACTATGGAAAGAAGGGGAGGGGCGTTCGCCTCCAGGCTGGCATGGTCATTGCCATCGAGCCGATGGTTACGATGGGTTCCAACCATGTGAGCACGGGCTCCGACGGTTGGATTGTTACGACCAACGACCACCTGCCCGCCGCGCACTACGAGAACACCGTCGCCATCACCAATGACGGTCCGGTGATTCTCACCACCGACGCGCAAGGTGCTTGGTGTTCCTTGCAGGGCGGTGAAATGTAGGACTTGCGTCAAATGCACGCCTTAACATTTCAAATGTAACAAGCTCCACTTAGTTGTGGAGCCATTACGAAGTTATTACGATGCGTGCATACGTGTTGTAAAATACTCAATCGCTGTCGTTTTCTAGAGAAAGATGATTGCTTGTGAAGAAGGAAGACGCAATTGAGCTCGAGGGTACGGTAAAGGAACCGTTGCCCAATGCCATGTTTAAGGTTGAGCTCGAGAACGGTCATTCGGTTCTGTGCAACATTTCTGGCAAGATCCGAATGAATTACATCCGTATTCTCCCCGGTGACAGGGTTGTCGTGGAGCTTTCCCCGTACGACCTGACCCGCGGCCGCATCACCTATCGCTACAAATAGCGGCACGCATACACGCACTCCATTTCCGACTGCAGGCTTAGCTCAACCTACGGTCGGATTGTGTGTGAAGACCAGCCATAGTTTTAAACGCCTGCGGCTGGGCGAGTAGATAGTAGGGAAGTAGTTTGAGCGCTACCGAAAGGAAGAACGATGAAGGTACGTCCTTCGGTCAAGAAGATGTGCGATAAGTGCAAAATCATTAGGCGCCATGGCAAGGTCCTCGTCATTTGCGAGAACCCCCGTCATAAGCAGCGTCAGGGTTAAGAGAGGAGACTACGTTGGCCCGTATTAATGGTGTCGACCTCCCGCGTGAGAAGCGCGTTGAGATCGGTCTGACCTACATTTACGGCATCGGCCGCACCACTGCGACGAAGATTTGCGTCGAGTGCAACGTTAACGTGGATACGCGCGTTAAGGACCTCACCGAGGATGAGGTTAACGCCATCCGTGATTATATCGACAAGAACCAGATCATGGTTGAGGGCGACCTCCGCCGTGAGCGCAACCAGAACGTCAAGCGCCTTATGGACATCGGCTGCAACCGCGGCCTTCGTCACCGCAAGGGCCTCCCGGTCCGCGGCCAGCGCACCCACACTAACGCTCGTACCCGCAAGGGCCCGAAGCGTCAGATCGGTGCTAAGAAGAAGAAATAAGGAGCGCTAGATAGATGGCTACTGCTAAGAAGAACGTTCGCGCTGCCCGTCTGAAGCGCGCGGACCGTAAGAACATTTCCGTGGGCCAGGCTCACATTCGTTCTACGTTCAACAACACGATCGTTTCGATCACCGATCCCCAGGGCAACGTCATTTCCTGGAAGTCGGCTGGCCAGGTGGGCTTCAAGGGCTCCCGTAAGTCCACGCCGTTCGCTGCCCAGATGGCTGCCGAGGCTGCTGCCAAGCAGGCCATGGAGCACGGTATGAAGAAGGTTTCCGTCTTCGTCAAGGGCCCCGGCTCCGGTCGTGAGACCGCCATCCGCTCCCTCCAGGCTGCTGGCCTCGAGGTCTCGAGCATCCAGGACAAGACCCCCATTCCGCACAACGGCTGCCGCCCCAAGAAGCGTCGCCGCGTGTAACTGAAAGGATCGTATCAATATGGCAATCGACAGGACTCCTGTTCTTAAGCGCTGCCGTCAGCTCGGGATCGATCCCGCTGAGCTCGGTTACAGCAGCAAGAAGGAATCTATCCGTCAGCCCAAGCGCCGTCGCAAGGAATCTGAGTACGGCATGCAGCTGCGCGAGAAGCAGAAGGTTAAGTTCATCTATGGCGTTCTGGAGAAGCAGTTCCACGGCTACTTCAACAAGGCCCGTAAGATGAACGGCGTCACCGGTGAGAACCTCATGATCATCCTTGAGTCTCGCCTCGATAACGTCGTCTTCCGTCTTGGCTTCGCCCGCACCCGCAAAGAGGCTCGTCAGTCCGTCCGTCACGGTCACTTCACCGTGAACGGCAAGCGCGTGGACATCCCGTCCTACCGCGTCAAGGCCGGCGACGTCGTCGCTGTCGGCGAGAAGTTCCGTGACCTCCTCCCCATCAAGGAGGCCCTGATTTCCTCCGAGCGCTTTGAGGTCCCTGGCTGGCTCGAGGTCGATATCGAGAAGCTGTCTGGTAACGTGCTCGCTCTGCCGACGCGTGAGCAGATCAGCGGTGATATCAACGAGCAGCTCATCGTCGAGCTCTACTCTAAGTAGTCCATCCGGGCTGCTGAGGCTGGAGGTAATACATGTCAGAATTCATTAGGCCTCAGGTTCAGGTCGAAGAGATCAACGAGACGTCTGCTCGTGTCTCCGTCGAGCCGCTCGAGCGTGGCTACGGCGATACGCTGGGTAACTCCCTTCGTCGCGTTCTTCTGTCCTCGCTCGAGGGTGCCGCCGTCGAGGCTATTCAGATCGATGGTGCGCAGCACGAGTTCATGACCATCCCTAACATGGTCGAGGATGTCACCGACATCGTCCTGAATGTCAAGGGTCTTGTCTTCAGGGCTCTCGGCACGACCGACGAGGCGACCGCCACCATTTCGGTTGACGGCCCCTGCGAGGTCACCGGTGCGGACTTCTTTATTCCGTCCGAGTTTGAGCTGGTCAACCCCGAGCAGCACATTGCTACGCTCACCGAGGGTGGCCATCTCACCATGAGCATGCGCATCGGCTATGGCCGCGGCTATGTTTCTGGCGAGGCCAACAAGCGCGACAACGATCCCATCGGTGTGATCCACGTCGACTCGCTGTACTCGCCGGTTTCCCGTTGCGCCAAGCTCGTTGAGGCTTGCCGTGTCGGTCAGCACACCGACTACGACCGCCTTGTCCTCGAGATCGAGACCAACGGCTCCATCGCCCCGCGCGACGCCGTGGTCCAGGCTGCCAATATCATCAACCAGCATATGGCCGCCTTTATGAACCTTGCCGAGACCCCCGAGGTCGAGGAGGAGGCTTCGATCTTCGCTCCCGAGGTCACCAACGACAACGCCGAGCTGGACAAGCAGATCGAGGATCTGGACCTTTCCGTCCGTTCCTACAACTGCCTTAAGCGCGCCAGCATTCACTCGGTCCGTCAGCTCGTTGAGTTCTCGGAGAACGATCTGCTCAACATCCGTAACTTCGGTGTTAAGTCGATCGAGGAAGTGAAGGACAAGCTTGAGTCCATGGGCCTGAGCCTGAAGGCTTAATGCTTCGCATATTTGAGGAGAAACTAGACCATGCGTCACAACGTTAAGAAGGGCCTGAAGCTCGGCACCGATGCGAGCCACACCAAGGCCATGAAGAAGAGCCTTGCTAAGGCCCTCTTCGAGAACGACCGCATCAAGACCACCGAGACCCGCGCTAAGGCGCTGCGTTCGGTCGTCGACCCGATCATCACTTGGGCCAAGAAGGGCGACCTGCACTCTCGTCGTCTGGCTATCGCCAAGCTCGGCGATAAGCAGCTCGTTGCCGAGATCTTCGACAAGGCTGCTCAGGGCATGTGGCAGGACCGCAACGGCGGTTACACCCGCATCATGAAGCTCGGTAACCGTAAGGGCGACAACGCTCCCATCGTTATCATGGAGCTCGTCACCGAGCCTTGCACGCCTAAGGCCAAGAAGGCTGCTCCGGCCCCCAAGAAGGCCGCTGCTCCCAAGAAGGTCGAGGCTGTCGAGGAGGCTCCTGCTGAGGAGACCGCTGAGTAGACATTCCGTCTGCATAGGCTATATTCGAGGGGTACGTTCGCGTACCCCTCTTTTTTTGTCGCGATACCGTTACTTGTTTGTTGGGAGCGCCCATGACTGCGCCGTCTGATTTCAATTCGATTTCCGAGCTTGACGCCACGCTCGTATTTCGCGTGGCCTATGATGGCTCGTCGTATAGCGGATTTGCCGAGCAGCCGGGACAGATGACGGTTGCGGGTGAGCTGCGTCGAGCCATCGAGACGCTGCTTCGCCGTCCGATCGATCTGACGTGCGCGGGTCGTACCGATGCCGGCGTGCATGCCGTGGCTCAGTACATCAGCGTGCCCGTAACGGACACTGAGCTCGCTTGTACGCGCCGTAGGTGGCTGCGGGCTATGGATGCCCTGCTGCCCAAAGATATCGCCATCAACGAGGTCTACAAGGCCCGTAAAGGCTTTTCTGCACGTTTTGACGCGCGTTCCCGTACGTATACGTACCGTATTGCCGATCGAGATGCGCGCCCTGTGCTGTCCCGCGGTGCCGTGTGGTGGCATCGCTATCCCTTGGATGTTGAGGCTATGTCTGCTGCCTGCCCCGCGCTGCTGGGCGAGCAGGACTTTAAAAGCTTTTGCAAGGTTGCCTCGGCCGTTGGCAAGCCCACGCATCGCTGCGTGATGCGTGCCGAGTTTGGCCATGAGGTTGCGTTTGGCGAGGACATCCTGACGTTCACCATCGAGGGCAATGCGTTTCTGCATTCGATGGTCCGTACGATCGTGGGCACGCTTGTCGAGATTGGTATGCATCGCCGTGAACCTGAGTGGATGCGTGAGGTCATCGATGCTTGCGACCGTACCGCTGCGGGCCCCACGGCTCCTGCCTGCGGCCTTACGTTTATGGGCGTGGATTACGATCCCGCCGAGCTTGTCGTGCTCGACTAGGGGAGGGCTCGACGCGTCGTGCGTCGACACCTGTCATCTGTGGGCTGCGCGTGTGCAACATCTGTTCTTGGCGTGCAATACAACCGGTGTCTCATTGCTTTTATTGCCGGGGTGTACCATGAACGACAGTTTGATTCACTGCTGTCGAGAGGACGGATAACTTGGTTCGACGTGGCTCGCATCCGCGACTTTCGGTGATCCTTGTGGTAGAAGGTTCGCCCAGCTATGCGATGCGTGCGCTCGAGAGTATCCAGAACCAAGATCTCTACGATTTGCAGATTGTCGTTGCCTGCCGCGATGCTGCGCCCGGTGTGCGCCATTCGCTTCAAGTTGCTGCCGACAGGGACATCCATATTGATTTGATTGACGTCGAGGACGCGAAGCGCGGCGCTTGTCTTCGTGCCGGTTTTGATGCCTCGCGCGGCTCTCAAATCATCGCTATGAACGCCGATGAGTGGTTTGCTCCGCAGTCCCTTTCCAAGATGGTCGATACCGCGTGCGATACTGCGGCAGACATAGTGTTCCCCACGGTGTCGCTCGACCGCTATGATGCACATCGAGAGCGCCATTCGCGCGTCTTGGATGCTGCCTCTATTGCCATAGAAGACGAGTCTTCTATGGTGACTGGGCTGCCCCAGTTGATTTTGGGCGGCCTAGTCGCTCAGACCTCTGGCGTGATGTATAGCCGTCCGCTGTTTGAGGCATGCCTGTCGCGCGGCAAGGCGTACCGTACGGTTGAGTTTATGGCATATGCGCTCTCGCAGGCACGATGCGTGTCCGGCCTCGGCGATGCTTGTTTCCACGCGGCGGCACCTAAGCTTACAGATGCCTTTGATCCCACCATGTATGCCAGGGTATCCGATGACACCCGAGCGCTCGACGAGCTTGCGGACTCACTCTCGGAAGCAGATAGCGGTGGTCGGCTCAAGCTGGCAAGCCAAAAGTTCTACTTTGCCGGACTGGTCGCCTGCATCGAGAATTTGTGTCTGAGCCCGCACGGGGTGTCGTCAATCGAGCGTTCCGCCCGCATGCGTGATATGCTCGATGCGCCTCGAACCCGTCAGATGGTCGCCGCGCTCAAGGACAACCATCGGGGACTCGGTCTGTTGTTTAGGCCGATTGCCAGCGCCAAGCCCGCGCGCTGCGTGATGTGTACGCATCTGGCAGCTTTTCTTAACCGGACGGGCGCAAAAACCGCCTAAACGGCTCATTACGAAACAAACTTGCATAGAATTGTTTCGAAATGCGTTCTTATACACAAAAGCCTTCAAATAGCGTTAAACTATTCAATCACTGATTGATTGTCTCCGCCATCTTTTGGAGAGAGGGTTTGTATGGCTAAAAAACGCAATGGGCGCCAGGATGCCATTAGAGATATTGTGCGCAATAAGGACGTCCGCACGCAGCGCGTGCTGGTCGATGAGCTCCGTGCTATGGGCTTTGATTGCACGCAGGCGACTGTCTCTCGCGATATTGCCGATATGGGGCTGCGTAAGCTCCCTGAGGGCATCTATGTTCTGGCAGAGGACCTACATCTGCAGCGTATGGTTTCCGAGCTCGTAACGGGCGTTTTGCGTACCGATAATCTGGTTATGATCAAGGCTCAGCCTGGCACGGCTTCCGGCATCGCCGCCGCCGTTGATGCGGCAGAGTTGCCCGATGTGCTTGGCTCGCTTGCCGGCAACGATACGATTTTGGTTATTGCCCAGACGGCCGAGGACGGCGAGCGTCTCGAGGCGCTGATCAATAAGCTGAGCAATTCTCGCAAGTAGGCGTGCGGGCCGTGCGCTCGGCACTGTGCGCGCTGACATCGTGGCTTGTAAGGGGTATCGACGTTGGTCGGTACCCCCTTTTTGTTTGCCGGTATAAAGACCGCCCACCAGGTCGCTTTAAACTAAAAGACCCCCGAGCAGTTTAATAAGCTGCTCGGGGGCCTTGTTGCTTATGGCCGGATGATTTCTAGCCGACCGTATCGTCAGGCGTGGGGGAGGGGTCGGGAGTGGGCGTAGGCGTAGGCGTGCCGCCATCGCCGCCGGTCGAACCACCAGTGGAGCCGCCCGTCGAGCCGCCGGTCGTACCGGTGCCGCCGGTGGTGTCGCCGCCCGTGGTCTCGGTGGTCGTGGTCGTCGTGGTAGTTGTTGTGGTGGTTTCCTCTTCGTCCTCGTCCTCGTCCTCGTCCTTGTCGTCGTTCTCCGTCTTCTTGGCGTTGTTGGTGCCGTAGAACTTCCAGACGCTGTTGTTCTTGTAGGTGGGCGCCGTTCCGGTCGCAAACTCCTCGCGCTCGGTACCGGTCAGAACGGTGTTCATAAACCGCTTAAAGACAGGCAGGTTGGTGCTGTCGCCCAGCAGGTCCGTGCCGTATTTTTGGATGGGGATCTCGCCCGCGGAATAGCCGGTCCACAGGGCGCACGCCAGCTGCGGGGTATAGCCGCAGAACCACAGGTTGGTGGTGTTGTCGGTGGTGCCCGTCTTGCCGGCATAGGGCTGGTTGACGCTTAGGGCACCGGCGGCGCCCGTACCGCCGCCCTGCATGACGCCGGACAGGACATCGGTGACCGCGGCGGCCTCGCCCTCGGTAAGCACCTGTGAGGGATTGTCAGTGTGCTGGTACAGCACCGAGCCGGTACGAGAGTCAATCTCGGTGATGGCGATCGGCTGGCGATAGTAGCCGCCATTGGCAAACGTCGCGTAGGCGGCGGCCATCTCGAGCGGCGAGATCGAGCCGGTGCCGAGCGTCATGACGGGAACGTCCTCGATGTTGTCCTTGGCGGGATCGATGCCGAGCTTTTTGACGAGCGAGATGATCTTGCTGTTGCCGACGGCTTCCGCCACCTGGATGTAGCCGGTGTTGGAGGAGTATGCCGTCGCCTGCTTAAGCGTGATGTTGCCATAGCTATGGTTGGCGTAGTTTTGGACCTCGGTCGTGGTGCCCTTGGCCTTGAGCGGCGAGTTGCAGTTGAGGGTGACGTTGGGGTTCATGCCGTTTTGGATGGCAGTTGCCAGCGTAAAGGCCTTAAAGGTGGAGCCGACAGGACGCTTGGCCGTGGCATGGTTTACGTGGTTCTCGTCGGCGTTGTAGTCGTAGCCGCCCACCATGCACTTGATGTAGCCGGTCTTGGGGTCGACGACGACCATGCCCATGTCCAGGCCGTCAAGTGAGAGCGTGTCGAGCTGCTGGCGGACGGCATTCTCTGCCACCTGCTGCATCGTGGGGTCGATGGTGGTCTTGACGGTCAGGCCGCCCTTAAAGAGCACGTCGGTCGAGAACTCCTGCTCCAGCAGCTGCTTAACATAGGCGACAAAGTAGGGCTGCGAGTATACGTCGACGCCGCTGCCCGAAATCTCGGTCACGTTGAGGGTGATGGGCTCGGCCTGTGCGGCATCGTGTTCCTCCTGCGTGATGTGGCCCAGGCGCAACATGTTGTCGAGGACCTTGTTGCGACGGGACAGCGCCAGGTCGGGGTTGACCGTGGGGTCGTACTGCGAGGGCGAGTTGGGAAGGCCAATCAACAGCGCGGCTTCGCTCAGGGTGAGGTCGGCGGCGCTCTTGGATAGGTAGGTCTCGGCGGCGGCCTCGATACCGTAGGCGCCGTGGCCGTAATAGATGGTGTTGAGGTACATCATGAGGATCTCGTCTTTGGAGTACATATCCTCCATCTTGACGGCGATGTAGGCCTCGCGCACCTTACGCTCGATGGTCGAGTCGAACTGCTCCTCCTGCAGGATGGTGTTGCGCACCAGCTGCTGGGTGATAGTCGAGGCACCTTCGTGCCCGCCGCCGAGGGTTGCCACCGCAGCGCGCGCGATACCCCACAGGTCGATACCGCCGTGCTCGTAGAAGCGCTCGTCCTCGACGTCAACGGTGCCCTGCAGCACGTAGGGGGAGACCTCGTCCTTGGTGATGGACTTGCGGTTTTGCGTGTAGAAGCTTGCGATCTTGTTGCCGTTGCAGTCGACGATCTCGGTGGGCTCGCTCACCAGATACGCGTTGGCGTCGGTGTAGTCGGGCAGATCGGACAGCCAGCGGTTGACGTTGCCGACCATGCCGATGCCAAATGCCACGCCCGCGATAAGCAAAAAGCCCAAAAACGAGAGCAGGATTATGGGCAGAGCATGCGTCTTTGAACGGCTGCGTCCCTGTCGTTGGCGAGGACCCATATATTGACCTCCAGGTATGTCGTGCCGGACGGTGGATGTGCCGTCGGGGCAGGATGGACATAAGTTATTACACGATAAACCAAACGGGGCGCGCGAGGCCTCGTGTATGCTGGAAGACGGCATTTTTCAGAGTGAATGCATACCTTGGTAAGGAGTTTGTCGATGGCGATTCGGACGATGGGGCCGAGCGGACAATACGAGACTGGATTGGATGCTGCCGGTGCGGCGCTGCCCGAGCTGCTGGCGCCGGCGGGCGGGCTCGACCAGATGCTTGCGGCCATCGCCGCGGGCGCCGATGCCATCTATGCGGGGTTGGGCGGCTTTAACGCCCGTGTGAGTGCGCACGGTTTTACCGACGACGAGTTTGCACGCGGCTGCGCCGTGGCGCATGCCCATGGCGTGCGTGTGTACGTAACGCTCAACGTGTTCGTGTTTGACGATGAGTTGTCCGACGCGGTGGCGTTGGGAGCTCATGCACTGGAGTTGGGCGCCGATGCTCTGATTGTCGCCGATGCCGGGTTGGCCTGCGCGCTGCGCGCGGCGATTCCCGGGGTCGAGATTCACCTGTCCACGCAGACGGGCGCTCATAGCGAGAGCGCCGTGCGGCTTGCCGCCGATGAGCTTGGGGTCGAGCGCGTGACGACGGCACGCGAGCTGGCGGTCGACGAGATTGCGGCGCTATGTGCCACGGGCGTGCCCATCGAGGTATTCTGCCACGGTGCGATTTGCATCGGCTATTCGGGGGCGTGCGAGTTCTCGGCCCTGCGGCGTGGGCGCTCGGCGATGCGCGGCGACTGCACGCAGCCGTGCCGTTTGGCGTACGACCTGGTGGACGAGGCTGGACAGAGCGTTGTCGCCGTCGAGGGAGATCGCCTGCTGTGCCCGCGCGACTATCTGGGTATTGCGCATCTGCCCGAGCTTGTAGATGCCGGCGTGGCGTCGCTCAAGATCGAGGGGCGCATGAAGAACCCTGATTACGTATTCAACGTGGTGCGGGTGTGGCGCCGGGCACTCGATATGCTGTGCGACGGCGCGTGGGACCCCGGTGCCGTGGAAGAGCTCGAGCGCGAGCTGGGAAGGTCGTTTAACCGTGGGTTTACCGATGCGTACCTGCGAGGACGTTCGGGTGCCGAGCTTATGAGCTTTGAGCGTGCGATCAACCAAGGTGTGCGCGTGGGACGCCTGGTGGCCGTTGGCCACGAAGAGGTGACCGTTGAGCTCGATGCCGCCGTGGCGGCGGGTGACACGCTCGAGATTCGGTTCTATCCGGGTGCCGACGCGCGTCCCGATGTGCCCAAGCGCTGGCCGCAGGTGCCCTGTCCGGTGGATGCCGCGGCGGGGGAGCGCGTCGTCGTGCATTGCAAGCGTAAGGTGGACACGGGCTGCGAGGTGTACCTGATTCGCAGCGCCGGCGTGTTGGATCAGACGGCGGCGGTGTTGGAGCGCATGCGGGCCGAGGCGGATGCGATTGCGCCCGTTGCGCGTGCCGTTGAGGTGCTGCCCTTTGAGGGCGTTACGGTGGATGGCGGTGCGTCGACGGAGTTGGTGGAGTGCGCGGTTCCCGCTCGCATGGTTTTTGCTTGGCAGCTGATGGATGCCGACCCGCGCGGAGAACTCGATTTGTCCGACGCTGTTGTGGTGCTTGACGAGGTGTGCCGCACGGGTGACGCTGACTGGACCCGCTCACTGATGCAGCGTGCCGGGCGCGTTGTCTGCCGCAACCTGGGACAGGTGGTGATCGCTCGCGAGCTGGGCGTGACGTTTGATGTGGCGGCGCCAGTGTTTTGCGCCAACCGGGCCACGCTTGTCTGGCTGCGTGGGCTTGGTGCGGGGCGGGTGTACTTGCCGGCCGAGTTGCTCGGCAATGATGCGGAGCGTATTGCCGAACTGGCTGCTGAACCCGGCGTCTTGGGTCCGGTCGACGCCGACCGTCCCGAGCTTATGGTGTGCGAGCACTGCCTGCTGACCGCCGAGGGCGTCTGCGCCACCGATGCGACGGGGCAGGTCCATTGTCGTGACTGCTCTCGTCGTCAGCAAACGCGCTATTTAGTTGAACATGACGGTACGCGTCTGCCGATCGCCGTTGACGCGTGCGGCAGGACGAGGATTTTCCTGTCGTAGGTGCCGCGTCGCGTCAGTTTGTTATCATATGAGAGTTTATGGACTTCCAGCACCGCCGTATCCGGCGAGGGTGCTATAGCAAAAGGAGGATACCCAATGCTGTCTGTCGACGAGCAAATGCGTATCATCACCTCGGGCGCCGCGCAGATCGTCCCCGAGGCCGACCTTCGCAAGAAGCTTGAGAAGGGCGAGCCCCTCAACATCAAGCTCGGCGTCGATCCCACCAGCCCCGACCTGCACTTGGGACATGCCGTGCCCCTGCGCAAGATGCGTCAGTTCCAGGACCTGGGCCACAACGTCACCCTTATCATCGGTAACGGCACCGCGCTGATCGGCGATCCTTCGGGCAAGAACTCCACGCGTCCGCAGCTTTC
The DNA here is from genome assembly GCA_019419505.1 of Collinsella sp. Taxonomy (GTDB): domain Bacteria; phylum Actinomycetota; class Coriobacteriia; order Coriobacteriales; family Coriobacteriaceae; genus Collinsella. The sequence continues at coordinate 138,314 of DXZS01000004.1, forward strand.
GCAGGAGCAGATCGAGGCCAACGCCGAGACCTACGTGAGCCAGGCCATGAAGATCCTGGATCCCGAGAAGACCACCATCGTGCACAACGGCGACTGGATCCTTTCGATGGACCTGGCCGGCCTGCTGCAGGTGTGCTCCAAGTTCACCGTCGCCCGCATCCTTGAGCGCGATGACTTTACCAAGCGCTACCAGTCTCAGACGCCGATCGCCCTGCATGAGTTCCTGTATCCCGTGATGCAGGCCTTCGACTCCGTGCAGATCAAGGCCGACGTGGAGATGGGCGGCACCGATCAGCTCTTCAACCTGCTCGCCGGCCGTGAGCTCATGGAGAAGATGGGCATGGAGCCCCAGATCGCGCTCACCATGCCGCTGCTCGAGGGCACCGATGGCGTGCGCAAGATGTCCAAGTCCTACGGCAACTACATCGGCCTGACCGACGCCCCCAAGGATATGTTCGGCAAGACCATGTCCATCCCCGATGAGATGATCGGCAAGTACTATCGTCTGGCCAGCTCGCTCACCCCTGCAGAGGTCGACAAGATCGACGCTGCCCTGGCCGATGGTTCTGCCGACCCCTACGAGCTCAAGCGCGCTCTGGGCCGCGACCTGTGCGACACCTACCACGGCGCCGGTGCCGGCGACGAGGCTCAGGCCGAGTTCGACCGCGTGTTCAAGGAGGGCCAGCTCGCCGACTTCCCCGAGAAGCACGTTGAGCTGACTGTTAACGACGAGGGCCAGATCTACCTCGCCGGCCTGCTCAAGGACCTGGGTCTTTCGGCGAGCGCCGGCCAGGCTCGTCGCGATATCGACGGCGGCGGCGTCAAGATCAATGGCAAGGCCGTGGCTCCCAAGAGCTACAACATCGATCCGAGCGCCCTCAAGCTGGGCGACACCCTCTCCGTGGGCAAGCGCAAGGGCTTCAAGCTTATTTAGTTACGCGGTTTTACCAAACCGCGTAACCGGTCGACGCTGCAAACCCGCCAGCGCGGCAATCTGCCTTTCAACTTCGGCGGCATGACCTTTTGGGTTCCGCCGTTCTACCGAACGGCGGACCGGCCGACGCTGTGCGGGCCGCATTTGGACAATCTGACGTTCAACTTCAAGGGCGCGACCAGAAGGTCAGCGCCCTTTCGTTTCACGTCACATTGCCTCAAATGCGGCCCGCTCGCTGACTTTGGCAAAACATCGGCGTTTTCGTTGTCCCCAATGACTACCGAACGAGGGTGGATAATCTTCCGTTTTTGGCCTGTGTGCAGGCTCAAAGTGGGAGATTATCCGCCCTCGTCATTTGGTTGGCATACAATGGCTATTGGTTTGCTGCGGTGAAGGCCTGTCCGCTCCGTAGCTGTTTTCTACGGTTAAAGGAGAATGTATGTCCGTTGAGGTCATGAGGTCTGTGATCGATGCTGCCGAGGGGCGCGTGCCCGTCGACACGCTGTTTGCCAATGCGCAGATTGTCGACGTGTACGGTCAGCGCGTGGCGCCCGGTAGCGTTGCCGTCAAGGACGGTCTGATCGTCGGCGTGCTCTACGATGGTCGCGACGATGCCGCTGGCACCTACGAGGCAACTGAGGTCATCGACTGCCAGGGTCGCTATCTCGCTCCTGGTTTTATTGACGGGCATCTGCATATTGAGTCCTCGAACATCCGCCCCGCCGAGTATGCGCGCATGGCGGCGACGCGCGGTACCACCACCGCCATTGCCGACAGCCACGAGATTGCCAATGTTGCCGGTCTCGACGGCTTGCGCTTTATGATCGAGGACGGCCGCCGCGCACCCATCTCCATCAAGTACATGATGCCTTCGTGCGTGCCCGCGCTGCCCGACGAGCAGGCCGGTGCCGTTATTTCGGCTGCCGATATGCAGGCGTTTTTTGCCGAGCATCCGGGCGATGTCTTTGGCCTGGGCGAAATGATGAACCTTCCGGGCGTTTTTATGGCCGATCCCGAGACCTGTGCTCGCATCGATGCCGCTAACCAGACGCCGTCCAAGCAAGTCGACGGTCATGCGCCGCTCGTTGCCGGCAAGGACCTCAATGCCTATGCCGCGGCGGGTATTATCGCCGACCACGAGTCGACGATTCCCGAGGAGGCGCTCGATAAACTGTCCCGCGGCATGTATGTGATGCTGCGCGAAGGTACGTGTAGCCACGACTTGGCCAACCTGTCGCCGATGCTGCTAGAGAATCCCGCGCGCGCCCGCCGCTGCTGCTTCGCGACCGACGACCGCGCCCCTTCCGATGCGCTTGCGACCGGCATGATCGACAATGCCTGCCGCGCGGCTATCGAGGCCGGCATCGACCCCGTGGTCGCTATCTCTATGGCGTCCCTCTCCACGGCCGAGGCGTTTGGCCTGGACCACGGTTGCCGCGACCCACACGAGCTGCGTGGTGCGATTGCCCCGGGCAAGCGTGCCGACCTGCTGGTGCTCAATGACCTGACGTTTGCCACGGCTCCGCATCGCGTGTATGCCGCCGGCGCGCTCGTGGCACAGGACGGCACTTTTGTGGGCGAGATTGCACCCGAGATGGCCGAGGTCGCGGCCCTTGCCGATGAGCTACGCGCCTCCGTTAAGCTGCCGAAGCTTTCGCTCGACGTATTCGACTATGCCTTTAAGCCGGGCGAGGCCGTGATTGACGTGGTGCCGGGCAAGGCCATCACGGGCATGGTTCGCCCCAAGAACACCGAGGGCCTGCGCCGCATTATGCTGATTGAGCGCCATGGCCGCGGCGTGTCGCTGCAGGCCGAGGGCGCCGACGGCGACGGCCCCGCTGGCCTGGGCCTGGTCGGCAAGCATATCGGTCGCGGCTGGGTGCGCGGCTTTACCATCACCGGTGGCGCCATTGCCTCCACGATCGGCCACGACTCGCACAACGTGTGCGTGGTGGGCGACAATGCGGCGGATATGATGGCTGCCGTTGAGGCCGTGGGCCAGGGCGGCCACGTGCTGGTGCGCAACGGCGAGGTCGTGGCGCGCATTCCGCTGGCGCTCGGCGGCCTGATGAGCGAGGGCGCTGCCGAAGACGTTGCGGCGCAGCACGACGACTTTATGGTCAAGGCGCGCGCCATGGGTATTGAGCCGCCGCTCGACCCCATCATGGGCATCATCTTCCTGCCCCTGCCGGTGATCCCGACGCTTCGCATCCGCCCCGAGGGCATGTTCGACGTCACGACCTTCACCTACGCCGACTAGTCATCGGGGACGTTCTTAAACGACTAGTCATCGGGGACACTCTTTGGCGGGCTGCTTGACGCCGCGACCGTAGGACCTCTGGCATGTGTGAGCTATTTGCCAGGTCCTTGTAACGTTTACGCCCGCGGAGTCTTATTTGAGCTCCCTTTGGGTACGTTGGAATCGGATACGCGTTCGATTCCAACAAGCCCGAAGGGAGCTTTTCTATGTTTAAACTGATTGCATCCGATATGGACGGCACACTGCTTGACGAAAACGGCCAGGTGCCTCCCGAGACCTACGAACTGATTCTGGCGCTACACGAGCATGGCGTGCATTTCGCCGCATCGTCAGGTCGTCGCTACGATCGCCTGTGCGAGTTCTTTGCGCCCGTTCGCGACAAGATGGACTTTGTCGCCGCTAACGGCGCCCAAGTCTACGCCGACGGTAAGATGGTAGACCGTGAGGTGTATTCCCACCTGGCGATTCGAAGGCTCGCCCAAGCCGTCAGGACGTTTCCCAATCTGCATCTTGCGCTCTTTGACCGAACCAAGTCCTTCCTGCTCGATGACGAGTGCAAGTTCGTGCGTGAGGTCGATAAGGACCTTCCCAATGCCGAGCGTATTTGGGAGCTGCCCGATCCCAGCGTAAATATCATCAAAGCGAGTATCTTTTGCGACGACAGTGCGGTTATGGACAGTGCGTACGTGCTACAGCGCGAACTTGGTCAGCTCTTTACTTTTGCGCCTTCGGGCAACGCGTGGATCGATGCCATGCAGCCCGGTGTGTCGAAGGCCTCGGGTATCGCGCAGCTCGCGGAGCATTACGGCATTGGACGCGACGAGGTTATGGCGTTTGGCGACTCGATGAACGACTACGAGATCATTCGCTTTGTCGGCACAGGCTGCGCGATGGAAAACGCGCGCCCCGCGCTCAAGGCCGTTGCCGATCGCGTGGTGGGGCGCAACCGCGACCACGCCGTCCAGCAGGAGCTCCGCCACGTTTTGGAGAGCCTCGCCTGATCCGGCAGTTGGGGACGTTCCTTTTCCGCCGGCAGTGGGGGACAGTCCTTGCAGCTTTCTCGCGAAGAGTGTCCCCAACGACTAGTCGTTTAAGAACGTCCCCAGTGACTGACCAATGACTAAGCGAGGGCGGCCATGATGGTGCGGGCGACGCCGTCGTGGTCGTTGTCGTATTCGGTGATAGCGTCGGCGGCCTCGCGGTCTTCGAGCTCGGCGTTGATCATTGCCATGCCGTGGCCCGCTGCCTGCAGCATGGGGATGTCGTTGATGTTGTCGCCGAACGCCCAGGCGTCGGCGAGACGCTCGCCCAGATGCTCACATAGCCACGTGAGGGCCGTTCCCTTGGTGGCGCCCTTACCCATGACCTCGATATTCATGGTGTAAGAACGCGTGACCTCAATGCCTCCGAGCGTGTCGAGCGCCGCCGCGATGGCGTCGCGATCGGCCGGGTTGTGCCAGTACATGGCGATGCGTTCGAGCGTCTCGACCTCGTCGATCTTGCTGTCGATATCCATGTCGATCGGTGTTCGTGTGCGCTTAAGCGAAGCCGCGATGTGGGGGTCGCCGCCGCAGAATTCGTCCAGGCGCGTGTAGAGCGAGCGGGGGAGGAAGCACTGCCCGTCCGCAAAGATATCGAAGGTCACATCGTGGCCGGCTGCAATGCTATGGACGCGGTGGGCGATGGCGCGGTCGAGCGGTCGGCTCAAAATGCGCGTGGCACGCGAGACATCGGTGGGCACAACGTCGTCGAGCTGCCAGACGCTGGCACCGTTGGCGCAGACCGCGTAGTGTACGGCGGGGTGGGCGAGGATGGGCTCAAAGATGCCCGACAGAGGACGCCCCGTGCAGGGTACAAACTCAATCCCACGTCGAGCGAGTTCGTCGAGCATTGCCCAGGTGGCGTCGCTCATCTGCTTATCACTCGTCAGCAGCGTTCCATCCATATCGGAAAACACAATCATTCGCTGCAATCCTTTCTACTGGCATAAAAAGCGTGGCCGAGGGCGGTGATGCCCTGGCCACGCTCGGGTTCTATAACGGTCCGCGTCCTAGCGGTCGGCGAGCGGCTTATACTCCAGCGGCTCGATAACCGGGCGATACGCGGGACGGATGATGCGGTGCGCGCAGAAGAGCTCTTCCATGCGGTGCGCCGACCAGCCGGCCATGCGGGCAACGGCGAATAGCGGCGTAAAGAGCGTCTCGGGCACGCCGAGCATCTTGTAGATAAAGCCCGTGTACAGGTCGATGTTGGCGCAGATGGGCTTGGTCATGCCGTGGTCGCGCATCACCTGCGGTGCCAGGTGCTCGATGCGCTCGATGAGTGCGAACTCATCGCCCAGGTCCTTCTTGGCGGCAAGCGTGCGCGCGTAACGGCGGCACACCTCGGCACGTGGGTCGCTCAGCGTGTAGACGGCGTGGCCCATACCGTAGATGAGACCCGTGCCGTCGAAGGCCTGCTTATCGAGGATCTTGCCTAGGTAGGCCGCGACCTCGTCCTCGTCCTCCCAATTGGAGACATGCGCGCGGATGTCCTCGTGCATGGACACGACCTTGGCGTTGGCACCGCCGTGGCGCGGGCCCTTGAGCGAGCCGATAGCCGCGGCGTAGGCGGAATACGGGTCGGTGGCCGAGGAGGACAGCACGCGGCAGGCAAACGTGGAGTTGTTGCCGCCGCCGTGCTCGGCATGCAGCATGAGCATCACGTCGAGCAGCATGGCCTCGTCGCGGGTGAACGCCATACCGCCGCGCAACACCTGCAGGATGGTCTCGGCGGTGGAGAGACCGGGCGTGGGGTGCGGCACGTGAACCTCGGAGCCGCGAAGCTTGGCGACCGAGGCCATGTGTGCGAAGGCGGCGATGCGCGGGAGACGTGCGAGCATGGAAATGGCGACGTCGATTTCGTGCTCGGGCGTGATCACGTCTGGTTCGGCATCGAAGGCGTAGAGCAGCAGTACGGCGCGCTGGAGCACGTTCATGATGCTCGACGATACCGTGGTCATAGGGAACTCTTTAACGTACTCGTCGCTCAGATGTCTAAAGGCGCCCAGGCGCTCGCAAAAGCCGTCGAGCTCTTCCTTGTTGGGCAGCGAACCCGTGATAAGCAGATAGGCGACTTCCTCGTAGCCGTAGCGATTCTCGGCCTGGGCATTGTTGACCAGATCCTCGATGCTGTAGCCGCGAAGCGTGAGCTTGCCCTGATCGGGCACGACCTTTCCGTCGACCTTGTTGTAGCCGTGCACATCCGAGATACGAGTGAGGCCCGCGACCACGCCCGAGCCGTCGGCATTGCGCAGGCCGCGCTTGACATTGTGCTCGACAAACAGGTCCTCGTCATAAGGGTCGGTCGGCAGGCCGTGGTAGAGGCTTTCGCTCTCAGACGAAATCTGGCGGCTTGCTTCGTAATCCAGAACCAGTCGGCTCAAGTGGTCATCGAAGCGGTAATAGATTTTCTTGGCGTCGTAGGCCATGCGCGCTCCTCTCCGGGCCGCATCGGGGTGGCTTGCATGGGCATGCGCGCGTCAGGCTATCCCCAGCGGCTTGCTCGCTACAGGCGGTACATAAAGTTAAAGACGTCCTCGCGCTGGATGGACACGTTGACGCCCGAAAGCTCGCCGGCCTCGGCCAGGGCCTTCTGCAGCTCGGCGAAGTCGAGCTTGGACTCGGCGGTATCGGCCAGCATGGTCATGGTGAAGATGTCCTCGATAATGGACTGCGTGATGTCGCGGATGTCGACGTTGGCCTCGCCCAGGACACGGGTGACGCCGGCGACGATACCGGGGCGGTTCTTGCCAAGGACGGTGATGACGATGCGGGAGGACGAGATCTCGGCCATGGGAAACCCTTTCGCGTGGTTGCGGCGCGCGGGTGCGCTCCGCTACGGTACAGTGTTCATCATTGTACCTGTCTGGCGCCAAAAGGGGCACCTTTGCTGCAGCGTTACACGTCTGCAACATGGAGTGCTTGTCTCGCGGGGTGTATTTTTGGCACCCTGGACAGCTCAGGCGGTTCCTGTTGGCTCCGCGATCAGGCAGATGCGCCCGTGCGCTCGGTTGATTTCCGATCTCAGCCGAACACATTGAGCAAATAGGCCATTCCCGCAGT
>DXZS01000005.1:0-20042 GCA_019419505.1 Collinsella sp.
TGCGGCGTAGTCGCTATTTATTCAGTCCAAGTTTCGGGGCGCAGTTCACAGGCACCTTTGTGGTGGTTCTGGCCGATGCAGCGGCATGCCTTACTGTTTTGTCTCGATCTGTAACATCTGGACGGACAAAAGGTCTCTATCTGTTACAGATTGAGACAAAGGTCAGGGACTAAGACGTTTTGTCTCGATCTGTAACAGTTAGACGGGAATTCGGGCCCTAGATGTTACAGATCGAGATAATCGCGCCACGAAAACAAAAACCTCCGCAGGGGTGCTTCCCTTGCGGAGGTTTTTCTACTCGTTGAGCAGTCTTGCGGCTTCGGCGGCCATGTTCTCGACCGTCATGCCGTTCTGCGCAAGCAGTTCGTTGGGGTCGTAGCGGTCGGGGAAGCCCTTGGCGATGCCGAAGGTGCGCGTGCGCAACGGCGTGCATGCCAGATAGCATGCCACGCGCTCGCCCCAGCCGCCGTCCAAGATGCCGTCCTCGAGGGTGACGACAAGGCGATGCTCGGCGGCAAGGCTGTCGAGGAACTCACGGTCAAGCTCGGTTGCAAAGCGCGGGTTGACGAGCGTGGCCTCGATACCGTACTCGGCAACCAGGTGGTTTGCCACGCGCTCGCCCAGCTCAAAGAAATCGCCGAGCGCGAGCACAGCAACGTCGCGACCCTGGCGCACCACGTTGTAGCGAACGGTGCTGTAGTCGGCGTCTTCGGCGGGCGCCAAATCGGGACGGCTTACCAGGCCAATACCAGGCACACGAATCGCCACGGGATGCTCGCGGTGGTCGAGCGACCAGCTCAGCATGGACAGGTATTCTTCCATGCAGGAAGGCGCCAAATAGTGCATGTTGGGAAGACCGCCCAGCATGGAAATATCAAAGAACGAGAGGTGCGTCTCGGACGTGGTGCCAAAGATCGACGCGCCAAACACCAAGATGGTTACGGGGGCGTCGTTGAGGCACAGGTCGTGCCACAGCTCGTCGTAGGCACGCTGCAAAAACGTGCCGTACACGCCAAAGACCGGCTTGGCGCCCGAGCGCGCAAGCGCGGTGGCGAAGGTCACGGCGTGCTCCTCGGCAATGCCCACATCGACGAACTGTTTGCCGGCGGCAGCGCGAAGCTCGGGTGTAAAGCCCATGATGTAGGGCGTGGCGGCCGTGATGCCCACGACCTGCGGATCGCGCTCGATGGCGGCGCTGAGCGCCTCGCCCGTAATGTCGGCATAGGTGCGCGGCGCAGGCTCGCTCGGATGGCCCGGGCAGAGCTTGCGCCCGGTCGCCATGTCAAACGGGCCCACGTGGTGCCAGCGCTCGGGGTCGTTCTGGGCTGGTTCAAAGCCCTTGCCCTTGGCGGTGGAGACGTGCAGCACGATGGGGTGATCGATATCGCGCAGTTCCTGCAGCGCGTCGACGAGGGCTAACACATCGTTACCGGCGTCCAGATAGCGGTAGTCGAGTCCCATCGCGCGGAAAACGTTGCGCTCACAGGTGCCGTTGCTGGCGCGCAGCTCGGCCAGATTGCGATACAGGCCACCGTGGTTTTCGGCGATGGACTGGTCGTTATCGTTGACGATGATGATCAGGTTGCTGTCGAGATCGGCGGCATTGTTGAAGCCCTCAAACGCCAGGCCGCCCGAAAGCGAGCCGTCGCCAATGATGGTGATGACGTTGTACGCGTCACCCGCCAGGTCGCGAGCGTGCGCCAGGCCGCAGCCCAGGCTTACCGACGTGGAGGTGTGGCCCATGGCGAACAGGTCGTGCTCGGACTCGTCGGGATTGGCAAAGCCAGAAGCCTCACCATAACGCTCCGGATCGATATAAGTGTACGCACGCCCGGTCAGCGCCTTGTGGGCGTAGGTCTGGTGTGACACGTCAAAGACAATTTTGTCGGTGGGGGAGTTAAACACGCGATGAAGCGCAACCGTAAGCTCAACGACGCCCAGGTTGGGGGCAACGTGCCCGCCGACGGCGGCGGAGCTTTCGAGGATTGCCTGACGGATCTCGCCGCAGAGCAGCGGAAGCTCGGTGCGGTCGAGAGCCTTGACGTCCTTGGGCGTTGTCGTTTGCGTAAGCAGCATCGTTGTGGGTTACTCCATGCGAATCGAGCGCCGGCGCTCCCTCGGCCGGCACAATTGCACAAGACAGTCTCGCACTTTTTGGCGTTTGATATGTGACGGCGGCGCGGTAATTCGCCAACTGGTGGGGCAAAACGTTTTGTCCGATGCCATACTAATATGTTCCATGATGTTTTTATCGATTGTGCACAGGCCGTAGCTTGTCGCCGTGAGTCGCTGGAAGGAGACAGCATGTCTGATGTCGTTCGTGCCGAGAAAATCGCGTGCGAAGTAGACCATGCTGCCCGTCAACTGGCACAGGCGGGCCGTCTGGACCTGACGCGCGAGTTTATCCAGCATGGCGATGTGACGGTGTATACGCATGTGACCTCGGTGGCGCGGGCGAGCCTGTCCTTTGCCGAGCGCCTGGGCCGCGTCGGTGTCTCGGTCGACCGTGCCTCGCTGCTGCGCGGGGCCCTGCTGCACGATTACTTTCTCTATGACTGGCACGATCCCGACCCAAGCCATCGGCTGCATGGCTTTCGCCACCCGTTTTTTGCCCTGGCGCGTGCGGAGGAAGATTTTGAGCTGACGTCTCGCGAGCGGAATATTATCGTGCGGCATATGTTTCCGCTGGTACCGGTGCCGCCGATGTGTCGTGAGGCATGGATTGTGTGCCTGGCCGATAAATGGTGTGCCCTGCGCGAGACGGTCGCCGGTCGTCTGCGGCGCAAAGACGAGACGGTCGATAGCGTGAGTAGCGAATCGAGCGAAAAGAGGAGAGGGTAGACGGTGGAAACCGCGATCGACATGGCGTTTAGCGGCGCGACGCTTGCCGCCTGTCCGCTCTCGGCACTGGTGCTCTCGTTTGCCTTCTACGGTTTTTGCGGCTGGGCATGGGAGTCGACGGTCTGCGCCATGCTCAATCACGGACGATTTGCCAACAGTGGCTTTTTGCTGGGACCGTGTTGTCCTATCTATGGTGTGGGCGGAATAGCCTGCTGGCTTTTGCTGCGCGGGATTCCGGATGCCTCGAGCCAGTTTGTCGCTGCAGCGCTCGTATGCAGCGTGATTGAGTACAGCGTAAGCGTGCTGCTGGAAAAAACAACGGGCGCTCGCTTTTGGGACTATTCGCACCTGCCGTTTAATCTGCACGGACGTATCTGCCTGTACTGGGCATGCGCGTTTGGCCTGGGTGTGTTGTGCATTTGCCGTTTAGTGGAGCCGGCATTGCTGGGGCTGCTTGGCCATCTGCCGGTGCTGATTGTGCGGCTGTCCGCCTTTATCGTCGCGGTCGCGATGATGGTCGACGCGGCGTGCTCGTTGGCGAGCTGGCGGCGTCTGTCCGATCAGCTGGAGCGCGTGCGCGCCGACCTTGCCGACCGCATCAACGAGTCGCTTGCCGATGCCTCAGAGTCAATGCTCGAGCGCATTCCCGAATCGACGATTGACTCGGTGACACAGACGCACATCCGTAGCCGTGCCGTTAACGCGTGGCTGGCCGAGCTGGGTGACGCGACGCTCGATGCTCTGCGCGAGAAGGCTTCGATGCCGACGTTTATCGCGGACGGCGCTCGCGGCCTGGCGCTCGCTGCCCGCCGCGTGGCCGATGCCGCGCCGAGCATGCCGCGTCCGTCGCTCAGTCGTCGCCTTGCCGGCAAGTGCATGAGCCGTCCGGTGCCGAGTGTATCGCTCAGTCGTCGCGACCTGCGTTTCTTCAATGCCTTCCCGCGCTTGCGCATCAACCGCTACGAAGGTGTTATTCGAGCAACTAATCTCCGCGACCGCGCCCACGAGCTGTTCCGCCGCTAGCCGGGACGGGCGCGCTCACGGCTTCCTTGCTCGCGTATTTCCCGTCCGTTTCGCGTCCGTTGCCGCGCCGTTTCCAAGATTGCGGCACCGTTTCCATTCGACAACGCCGCGTTTAACAACGCCGTAACTGGTCTACACCAGTTGCCCCTCGGCCGCATTATGGGCGCCGACAACGTTCATGCGACCAAGGGAGAGCGAATGTACGATACGGGATCGACAACGTTTATGCTCGTCTGCACCATGCTCGTGTTTTTAATGACACCGGGTCTGGCGTTTTTCTATGGCGGCCTGTCCAGGCGCAAAAATGTCATCAACACCATGCTTATGTGCTTTGGCGCCATTGGCCTGGTTGGTGTGCTGTGGATTGTTGCCGGCTGGTCGCTGGCCTACGGCGGCGACGGTTCCAGCCCGTTTATTGGAGGCCTTGACCAGCTGCTGTGCCTGCCGGTACTCAACCAGGTGCTGCAGGCGGCCGAGGGCAATGCCGCGGACGGTGCCGCCTACCCTCAGATCATCAACATTGCCTTCCAGATGGCATTTGCCATGATCACGGCTGCTATCGTCACGGGCAGCCTGGCCGGCCGCGTTAAGTTTGGTGCCATGACGGCCTTCCTGGGCATTTGGCTGCTTGTGGTCTATGCGCCGCTCGCCCACATGGTTTGGGGCGGCGATGGCTCCTTTATCGGCGACATCATCGGCGCACTCGACTTTGCCGGCGGCGACGTGGTACACATTTCGTCCGGTCTGACGGGCCTGATTCTCTGCTTAATGCTCGGCCGTCGTCGTGGTTTTGGCATGGTGAGCTACCGTCCGCATAACGTGCCGTTTGTGGCGCTGGGCGCCGGCCTGCTTTGGTTTGGCTGGTTTGGCTTTAACGGCGGCAGCGAGTTTAAGGCCGACGCCGTGGCGGCGCTTGCCATCCTCAACACCGTGACGGCCAGCGCGGCGGGCATGGTCTCGTGGCTTGCCGTCGAGCGCGTGCATACCGGTCGCCCCACGCTGGTGGGCGCCAGCACCGGTCTGGTTGCGGGCCTTGTGGTGGTCACGCCGGGTGCGGGCTTTGTCGAGCCGTGGGCGGCGCTGGTCATGGGCCTGATCGTCTCGCCTGTCTGCTACCTGGCCATCAGCCATCTTAAGACCAAGTTTGGCTACGACGATGCGCTCGACGCGTTCGGTTGCCACGGCATCGGCGGCATCTTGGGCGGCGTGCTCACGGGCCTGTTCTGTGTGCCGGAGCTCTCGTGGACCGGTAAGGGTGGCCTGTTCTACACGGGCGACGTGTCGCTGCTCGTCTCGCAGATTTTGGGCATTGTGGTGACGGTCGCTATTGTACTGGTGCTCGACTTGGTGACCGCCGCGGTGGTCAAGGCGCTGTTCCACGGCAGCCTGCGCGTGGACGAGGCCGACGAGGCGCTGGGCCTGGACGCGAGTCAACACGGCGAGAGCGCATATCCCTCCTTCTCGGGACTTGACTAGCGGCTTCCCCAGGCACCGCACCTTGGGTTTCAAACCGTCGCTTGCGTACAAAAGTACGCGGCGCTCCTCTTTCAACCCAATCTGCGGCACCTGGGAAACCCGCGTCTCATGTAAAGGGATACGTTGATTATTGAGAGGAATTCATTATGAAAAAGATCACGGCTATCGTGCGCCAGGAAAAGCTTGAGGTTCTTAAAGATGCGCTGTTTGCTGCCGATGTTCGCGGCATGACTATCAACCAGGTGCAGGGCTGCGGTGCACAGCATGGCTGGAAGGAATACGCGCGCGGCAACGAGTTGCTTGTCAACACGATCCCTAAGGTGCAGTTCACGCTCATTTGCGCCGATGAGCATGTCGACGGAATTGTCGAGATTATCTGCAATGCTGCTCGCACCGGTGCCGTTGGAGACGGCAAGATCTGGGTCGAGCCGGTCGAGGAAGTTATCCGCATCCGCACCGGCGAACACGGCCCCGCCGCGGTGTAGGACAATCTTTCGCCTAGCGGGCGCGTCTCTCTTGGGACGCGCCCGCTCTCGTCTACAATATCGTGCAGACGAAGGAGAGGCATGCCCATGATCAAGATGTTTGCGAGTGACTTAGACGGAACGCTGTTGAATGCCCTGCACGAGGCAGACGGGACCATTCGCCGTGTCATTCGCGAGCTGACCGAGGCTGGCCTGCATGTGGTTCCCGCGACCGGACGCTCGACGCTGCCGATCGGCGAGCATGGCTTTACGGGCCTGGCGCTTGACGCCTGCTGCTCTAACGGCTCCATTGTGCGCGACAGTCATGGCGAGGTGCTCAAGACCTGGACCATCGACCCGCAGATCACCGAGGAGCTGCTCAAGGAGTTTCCGGACATTTGCTTTGATTGCTCCACGCCCGATGGCATGTTTTCGAGCGGATCGTTCGAGATGCACCAGGCGGGCTTTAAAAAGGACAGACCCATCAAGCGTATCGTGATGCGCGGCATGCGCGCGCGTGGCGGCTATCACGAGGAACAGTATTTCGATCAGTCGATCGGCGACATCCTGCGCCACGATGTGTGCAAGATCAACTGCCGCGTGACCTCGCCCGAGCTGGAGCGTGACCTTAAGGCGTATCTGGCCGAGCGCTCGGACCGCGTGGTCAACGCGCCGTTCGATCCGGTGATGTTTGAGATCACGGATGTGGCATGCAACAAGGGCGAGAGCGTGGCCTGGCTGGCGGGCTACTACGGCATTGCCGAGGACGAGGTTGCGGTTTACGGAGACGGCGGCAACGACATTGCCATGCTCAAACGTTTCCGCCACAGCTACGCGACCAAAAACGCAAGCGATGCAGCTAAGACCGCCGCGAGCGCGACCATCGGTAGCTGCATGGTCCACGCCGTCCCCAAACACATGCTCGCCACCATGCGCAAGCAAAACTCCCGCACCGTCATCGAATAATGTGGCAAAGGGATAGTCCCTTTGTCACATGGGAGATGCCGGCTTTTGGCGTATAGGACTGTTACGCTTTCGCCACCAACAAATTTCGAGTTATTCGGCCTGTCGGAGGTCGTTAAATGGCTAAAGATGCCCTCGCAGGAACATTCATACCTCTAACGGTGTTTGATTCGGTGACGTAAGTGCGCAAATGGGCATGTATGCGCTCAAATAAGGACAAAAACTCTCAGATAATCCCGGTGGTGCATTTATGCAGAACCAGCAGCGTGGCCGAATAACTCGAAAAATGTAGGTAGCAGTTCGGCGACAAGCTCGGGTATGGCAAAGGAACTGCTCCTTCGCCATGCCCGAGTTCCGATCTTCTGATATGCGAACAAACATTCGCATATCTAACTGCGCTTTGATAGAATTGATACTGTTGGCGGCAGTTCCATGTGCCGGGCAGCGCCCTCCATCTGATGGGAGGTGATGCCCATGACCGATTTGATTGATTTCGTGAGACTTCTGACCGCTTTGGTCTCGTTCTTCACGGCACTTGTCGGCCTTTCCGAGGCACTCAAGCAGCGTTCGAAGCGCAACAGAAGGGGTCGCCGCCGCTAAGGCGTTGACCCCCTAATGCAAACAACGGCGCTGCCCAGCTTTCCAGAACTTGGGCTGCCGTCGACACTATTCTACCCACGAATGACATTTTGAACAATCGGCAATGCCGCTTCAAAAGCCAGGCACAACTGGCACAACCTAGGCGGTCGCTGAATGTGACAAAGGGACAGCCCCTTTGTCACATCCAAAATATTGCCTTTACGTGTTGATACACACGGTGTGCAATAATACTCGCACTGTGCAATAGCGCGCAGACTGAGTAACAAGGAGGACGCTTGTCCCAGCTCGAGAAATGTGATCGCCGGTCCCTTCGCTCGCAGCGTGCCCTACGCCAAGCACTTGCCAGCGAGCTTGCCGAAAGCGGCGACCTTTCGCACATTAATGTCGCGTCGCTCACCGAGCGCGCTGGCCTTACGCGCCGCACGTTCTATTCGCACTACCGCGATATTCCCGACTTTATCAATCAAATCGAGGACGGCTTGCTGGCCGAGATCCGCGAGCGCATTGAGCTCATCACCGCAGCTCAGTTGCCCGATCTCTATCACAACATCGATGAGCTCGAGCCGGCGCCCGGTTCGGTTGAGTTGCTGCGCTACCTTGCGGCCAACCGCGATTTAATCGGATCGCTGCTGGGCCCGGGCGGCGACCAGGCTTTCATTAAGAAGATTATCGACACCGCGCGTGAGGCCGTGGTGCCTCGTGCACAGACGGGCATTTTGGGCCTGGCGCTGGGCACGTTCTTTGACTACTACGTTACCTACGTCGTGAGCGCCGAGGTCGGCATGATTCAGCGCTGGTTTGAGCACGGCCTCACCGAATCGCCCGAGGCCATGGCACGCATTATGACGGTTATCGCCTTTGTGCGTCCCGGCGACCTATATGGTCAACCCATCGATATCAACGTGCCGGAATACGGCTTGAAGCTATTGAACCTGCAGCTCGAGGATACGGCCGACACCGCCGCAACCGTCGAGTCCAACAACTAAGAGGAGAGATAATGAGCAAACTCGTCGATGGCATCAAGGATCGCATGGTCGCTGCCGCACGCGAGACCGCGCCCGCCGTGGTGGACGCCGCGCAGAAGGCCGCGACCGCGGCTGCCGAGAAAGTTGCCGAGGCAGTTGCCGATGCCAAGAACGCGGCAGGGGAGACGTCCGTCGCCAGCGAGCCCGCTACCGCTGCCGAGCCCGTAGCCGCCGCCCACGCCCCCGAAGGCGCGATCTTCAACCCCGAGAACGCTCGCGGCAACCTGCACCTGGGCATCGACGTGGGCTCCACCACCGTTAAACTTGCCGTGCTCAACGACGACAACCAGATCGTCTACGCCAAGTACCAGCGCCACCACACCGACGTCCGTGCCTGCGCCCGCGACCTGTTCGAGGGCGCTGCGACCGTGCTGCCGACGGCCCAGATGACCTGCGCCATCACCGGCTCGGGCGGCCTTCTGCTGTCCCAGTGGCTCGACCTGGAGTTTGTCCAGGAGGTCATCGCCAGCAAGCGTGCCGTCGAGACCCTCATCCCGGCCACCGATGTCGCCATCGAGCTGGGCGGCGAGGATGCCAAGATCATCTACTTCGATAACGGCATCGAGCAGCGCATGAACGGCACCTGCGCCGGCGGCACGGGTGCGTTCATCGACCAGATGGCAACCCTGCTCCACACCGACGCCAGCGGCCTCAACGAGCTCGCGGCCAACGCCACCACCATCTATCCCATCGCCAGCCGCTGCGGCGTTTTTGCCAAGACCGACGTGCAGCCGCTGCTCAACGAGGGCGCCCGCCCCGAGGACGTGGCCGCCTCCATCTTCCAGGCTGTCGTGACCCAGACCATCTCGGGCCTGGCGTGCGGCCGTCCCATCCGCGGCAACGTCGCCTTCCTGGGCGGCCCGCTGCAGTATCTCTCCGAGCTGCGCCACCGCTTCTACCTCACGCTCAATCTGGACGAGGAGCACCGTATCGTGCCCCAAAACGCTCACCTGTTTGTGGCGAGCGGCGCCGCCATGGCGCACGAGTCCAACAAGCTCAGCACGTTCCCGCAGCTCATCGGGGCCATCGATGCCCTGGGTGACACGCAGGGTGCCGAGGTCGAGCGTCTGGATCCGCTCTTTGCCACCGACGAGGACTTTGCCGAGTTCAAGACCCGCCACGACACCGAGGTCGTCCCCAAGGGCAAGCTCGAAGGCTACACCGGACGCGTGTTCATCGGCATCGACGCCGGCTCCACCACCATGAAGGCCGCGCTCGTGGGCGAGGACGGTCAGCTGCTGCACACCTGGTACGGCAACAACAACGGCGACATCCTAGGCACGGCCAAGGTCATCATGGCCGATTTCTACAACCACATCCCCGCGGGCTGCACCATCGGCCACGTGACCACCACGGGCTACGGTGAGGCGCTGCTCATCGAGGCCCTCAAGGCCGATTCCGGCGAGATCGAGACCGTCGCGCACCTGCGCGGCGCCAAGGCGTTCCTGCCCGGCGTCGAGTTCATTCTGGACATTGGCGGCCAGGACATGAAGTGCCTGCGCGTCAAGGACGGCGTCATCGAGCACATCATGCTCAACGAGGCCTGCTCGTCGGGTTGCGGTAGCTTTATCGAGAGCTTCGCCGTCTCTATGAACATGGACGTGCGCGCGTTCGCCAACGCCGCCATCCATGCCAAAGCCCCGGTCGACCTGGGAAGTCGCTGCACGGTCTTTATGAACTCGCGCGTCAAGCAGGCGCAAAAGGAAGGCGCCACGGTGGGCGACATCGCCGCCGGCCTGTCCTATTCCGTCATCAAGAATGCCCTGTTCAAGGTCATTAAGCTGCGCGATCCCAAGGAGATCGGCAGCCAGGTAATCGTCCAGGGCGGCACCTTTATGTCCGATGCCACGCTGCGCGCGTTTGAGCAGCTCACCGGCGTTCATGCCGTGCGTCCCGACATCGCCGGCTGCATGGGCGCCTACGGTGCGGCCCTGCTCGCCCGCGATCGCGCCGGCGCCGACGGCGCCTCGACCATTCTTTCGGCTGAGGACATCGCGCACCTCACCGTGACGCAAAAGCATGTCCGCTGCGGCCGTTGCTCCAACAACTGCCAGCTTACCGTCAACGACTTTGGCGGCGGTAGGCGCTTCATTACCGGCAACCGCTGCGAGAAGGGCGCCGGCCACAAAAAGCAGAAGACTGAGGCCCCCAACCTCTTCAAAAAGAAAAACGAGCTGCTCTTTGACCGCGAGGTCCTGAGCCCCGACGAGGCCCCGCGCGGCACCGTGGGTATCCCGCGCGCACTCAACATGTACGAGAACTACCCCTTCTGGCATGCGTTCTTTACGCGCCTGGGCTTTAGCGTGCAGCTGTCCGGCCAGTCGAGCAAAAAGACCTACCAGGCGGGCATCGAGTCCATGCCGTCCGAGAGCGTGTGCTATCCGGCCAAGATGAGCCACGGCCACGTGATGAACCTCATTGACCGTGACGTCGACTTTATCTGGATGCCGTGCGTGCGCTGGGAGCGCAAGGAGGATCCGACCGCCGGCAACTGCTATAACTGCCCCATCGTCATGAGCTACCCCACGGCGCTGGCGCTCAACATCGACGAGATCCGTGAGCAGAACATCGAGTTCCTGTACCCGTTTGTGCCCTATCACGACAAGACCGAGCTCAAGCGCCGTCTATACCAGGTGCTCGCCGTCGACCGTGTGGCCGATGCTGAGGCCGGTCGCGGTCGCGTGCGCGGTCCCAAGATCACGCGCTCTGAGGTCGATGCCGCCGTCAACGCCGCCTACGAGGCCGACGCGCGTTTTCACGAGGACATCCAGACCATGGGCGAGGAGGCCCTTAAGTGGGTCGAGGACCACGGCGGCCACGGCATCGTACTCGCCGGTCGTCCCTACCATAACGACCCCGAGATCAACCATGCCCTGCCCGAGCTTATCTCGAGCTTTGGCTTTGCGGTCTTTACCGAGGATTCGCTCGCGCATCTGGTGAAGCCCGAGCGTCCGATTCGCGTCGTCGATCAGTGGATGTATCACAGCCGCCTGTACGCCGTCGCCCGTTTTGTGACGATGCGCAACGACCTGGACCTGATCCAGCTCAATTCCTTCGGCTGCGGCCTGGACGCTCTGACCACTGATCAGGTGCAGGAGATCCTGGAGGCCAGCGGCAAGATTTACACCGTGCTCAAGATTGACGAGGTGTCCAACTTGGGCGCCGCGCGTATCCGTATTCGCTCGCTCATGGCGGCGCTCAAGGACCAGGAGGCCGAGCGCTTGGCCGAGGCTACGGCCGCGGGCGAGACTTACGAGCAGGGCGATGCCGCGCCGGTGGCGCCCTCCACGGATGCCCCCGCGTTCGCGAGCCGTAAGTACACGTTCGAGGCGCAGCGCGAGAGCGCTTCGACCGCGTGGCCCAAGGTGCCCTTTACCGAGCAGATGCGCGAGGAGGGCTACACCATCCTGTGCCCGCAGATGGCGCCGATCCACTTTGACCTGGTCAAAGAGGTGTTCCGTGGTGCTGGCTACAACTTGGAGCTGCTGCCCTCGACCGATCACGATGCCGTCGAGGCCGGCCTGCGCTACGTGAACAACGACATCTGCTATCCGTCGATCCTGGTGACGGGCCAGATCATGGAGGCCATCGAGAGCGGTCGATACGACCTGTCCAAGACAGCCGTGGTTATCAGCCAGACCGGCGGCGGCTGCCGTGCCACCAACTACATCGCACTCATCCGCAAGGCCCTGCGCGAGAGCGGCCACCCCGAGATCCCGGTGATCTCGCTTTCGGCCGTGGCGCTGGGCGAGGACAACCCTGGCTTTAAGATTACGCCGGCGCTGCTTAAGCAGGCAGTCTACGCGGTGCTCTTTGGCGACGTGATGATGCAGATGCTCTATCGCTGCCGCCCGTACGAGGCTACGCCCGGTGCCGCCAACGCGCTCTACGAGGAGTACATGGCGCGCGCTCGCAAGCTGGCGCCCAAGTTTAACCGCCACAACTACACCAAGCTGTGCCGCGAGGCCATCCGCGCGTTCGACACCATGCCGCTCGTGGGCGAGGGTACCAAGCCGCGCGTGGGCGTGGTCGGCGAGATCCTGGTCAAGTTCCATCCCACAGCCAACAACCACGTGGTCGATGTCATCGAGCGCGAGGGCTGCGAGGCCGTGGTGCCGGGTCTGCTCGACTTTTTCCTGTACTCCATGAGCAACGCCGAGCTGCAGAAGGACGAGTTGGGAAGCTCCGCTACCACGCGCGCTGGTATGCAGGCGCTCATCAAGCTCGTGGACTGGATGCGCACGCCGGTGGAGGAGATGCTCGAGAAGTCCCGCCGCTTCGAGGCGCCCGAGCGCATCGGCACCATGGCCGACAAGGCCCGCACGGTGCTTTCGGTGTGCAACAACATGGGCGAGGGCTGGCTGCTCACGGCTGAGATGCTCGATCTGATTGACCACGGTGCGCCCAACATCATCTGCACGCAGCCCTTCGCGTGCCTGCCCAACCACGTGGTGGGCAAGGCCGTGATCAAGGAGCTGCGCCGCCAACATCCCGAGAGCAACATCGTCGCGGTGGACTACGACCCCGGTGCATCCGAGGTCAACCAGCTCAACCGTATTAAGCTCATGATCAGCGTGGCAAAGGAGAACATGCGCGCCGGCAAGGGCTTTAAGCTCGAGAAGGTGGCGCCGCTCGCGATGGACGAGGTCACCGGTCAGATGCGTGCCCACGACGGCTGCGTGAGCTGCGGTTCGGTCGATGAGAGCGCCGTGGCGTCGGTCGCTGAGCGCCTGGGACGCGGCATTAAGAAGTAGCTGGCCTGCTATGGGCCGGATATGAGACAAACGGGTGGTGGCCGTACCGGCTACCACCCGTTTTTGCTTGGACATATGTTGCGTAAACGCCCCGACTATCACCCTTTGCGAACTCAGATTTCGGAAGTATGCGGCAAAATCTGAATAGACCGAGCACACCGAATATGTCCAAGCCCTGTACCTGCGGTTTTATTGGCGGAAAATCGGGGGGTGCTCAAGGGTTCCGGAATTTGCCGCATACTTCCGCAAACGACGTCTCGGTGGCACAAAAAATCGCCCTCGGAACCCTGAGATAATGAACAGATGTAGCCGTTCGCCGCAAATTACCGTCCGTTTATAGAACCCACCCCCAGTGTGCAGCCCTCTTACGGTTGAATAAATACACATCTATGGAATTACGTAAGAGAGGACTGTTCCTATGAGCTACAAGACCGTTTGCGTTGCCGGCGGCGGCGTGCTGGGAAGCCAGATTGCCTTTCAGGCTGCCTACTGCGGCTTCGATGTAACGATTTGGCTGCGCAGCGAGGGCAGCATCGGTCGCACCCAGCCCAAGATCGATCATGTGCGCGAGGAGTACATCGCGGCAATCGAGGGTATGGCGGACGGCACGGGCGAGTGGTGCTCCGGTATCGCCGATAGCGGCAAGCCCTTCGACAAAGAGGCGGCACTCGCCGCCGTTGAGCGCGCCTACTCCACACTCAAGCTGGAGCTCGATCTTGCCAAGGCAGTGGCCGACGCCGACTTGGTCATCGAGTCTATGGCCGAGGACACCCAGGCAAAAATCGATTTTTACAAGAAGCTCGCCCCGGTCCTTCCGCAAAAGACCGTCGTCGTGACCAACTCCTCCACGCTGCTGCCGAGCACCTTTGCCAAGTACACCGGCCGCCCCGAGAAGTACCTGTCGCTGCACTTTGCCAACTCTATCTGGAAGAACAACATGACCGAGGTCATGGCCCAGAGCCAAACCGACAAGCGCTACTTCGACGAGCTCGTCGACTTCGCCAACGATATCCGCATGCTTGCCCTGCCCGTCAACAAGGAAAAGAACGGCTACCTGCTCAATTCCATGCTGGTGCCGTGGCTGCTTTCGGGCCTTGACCTGTATGTCTCGGGCGTGAGCGACCCCAAGAGCATCGATCTCGCGTGGACGCGCGGCACCGGCGCTCCCAAGGGTCCGTTTCGCGTATTCGACACGGTGGGTATCCAGACGGCCTACAACATCGTCATGCAGTATCAGAAGGTCCCGGGCCTGGTGAGCCCGCTGCTCAAGAAGATGATGATGCCCTACAACTTTAAGGCTATGGCATCCGTCCTCAAGAAAATGCTCGACGAAGGTAAGCTGGGCGAAAGCTCGGGCGAGGGCTTCTTCAAGTACTAAAAATGATCCCTCGGGGTCGGAGGAAAACGGATCATTTCCGGCCGCCAACAGTGAGAAGATGGACCCAGAAATAGAAAGGAGTGGCAATGGGCCGGCTCGGGCTTTGAGGACAAGCTGCTGCAGGCCCAGGGCGATTTCTCGCTCAATGCAGGCCAGCACAGCGTGACGTATCTGCCGAGTTCTGACACGGCAGCGACTGGTCGCTACCAGGTGCTGCTATACGACAACAACTTTGGTGCGACCGAGCGCTATCCCAAGTTCGACTGGGGCCAGCTGGGCGCCGCGGTGGTGACTGACTACAGTAAGGGAACGCATTCGTTTGGCCGCGTCTTTACGGTGGACGAGACCGCGCGTGCCTACGAGCTTGTGGGCCAGATCGCAGTGCCGTTCTCGGGCTACGTGAGCAGCGCACAGCGCGTCGGCGATTCGAATAGTATGCTCGTGGCATCGGGTCAGGCCAAGACCTTCACCGAGTACGACCGCTACGGTCTACCCATCGCCACCTACGAGATGGAAGCCGAGAAGTACATCTACCGCGTGTACAAGTACGAGCTGTAGGGCCGCGCTTAGGTTTGACCAATGGAGTATGAAAACACGCCGTTCGCCGATGCCCCTTCCGCGAGTAGCAGCCATATGGTTTGATGTCAGAAACATATAGTTGTCGCCAGCCTGCTGGCGACGTTCCCCCTGACATCGGAGGTTTCAGGTATGTTTCGCGCTCCGTTAAACAACTATCGGTTGGGCTAACATGGGTCGCCGTATTATTTCGATAACCCTTGCAGTGGTCTGCCTAGCTGTGCTCTTGGGCGCTACAGGGCTGTTTGCTATAAGTCGAGAAACGTCCTATATGCAGGAATGCGCTTCCGAAGGGTTTGCCATTGATGGTATCTATCGGGATGACAAAACGAGTCGGGAAAGCCTGGCTTTTCATGAGGAGGACAACTGTCGATGGCAGCTGGTCGACAAAGACGGAATCTGCACAGACGGGCAGTTTAAGCGTACGGATGACCCCAACATCCTGATATTAAAGAAGGGAAACGGCGAAGAATTCGGTACGGTCCACGTGGCGTATATGTCACGCCGACGCAATCAGGGGCAGATTTACCTAATTAGAAATACTAAGGTGACCCGATTTTATCTTGTGAGCACCGATCCGGCGTTTACGGTGGAGTCTGGCGATGTCGATGCGGACGTCTGATTTACGGCAATAAAACAGCGAGCGGGGCGCGGACGTGAACTACGTCCCGCTTTTTGCTTGTGCCTGCGTCGCGTCTGAGCCTCGCCGCGACTTGCGCCTGTGCGCGGGAGCCATCCCATGCTCCGCATCACTTTACGTTAAATTCCACGCGATCGAGTTCGGGCACGTTGAGGTCGATGAGCTTGCGGGCGACGTGACGGTCGTGTGCCCCGAGCATCTCGCTTGTCGTCACGTGGGCGACAACCTCGCGCTCGACGATACCCTCCTCCTCACCTTCGGTGGCCGAGGTCTCGACGGCGACGGTGTAATCCTTAAAGCCTGGCAGCACCGCGGCAAGCTCGCGCGTGGTCTCGGTGACGCCGTAGCCATCCTGCACGCCGGCCTGCGCCGAGCCAATAGACCCCGCCGTCATAACGATGCAGGGGATGGCAAAGACTACCGTACCCACAATGATGCGGCGGCGCACCTTGCGCGATAGCTCGTCGACCTCGGCATCTTCTTCGGCGGTTACAATGCCGTCGCCGTTGAGGTCGCGCTTGAGCGGCACGCGCAAGATAAGTAATACGGCTTCGGCCGCGAGTGCGATAAAGACCACGTTGATGCCAAACTCGTAAAGCGCCGAGAGAAACAGCGACCCGCTTGCGATGGCGATGCCATAGCCCGCCGCGCACAGAGGCGGCATGAGCGCGGTCGCCACGGCCACGCCGGCGATGAGCGTGGCGGGTTCCTGGTCGCGCGAGTTGCCCAGCCCGCCTGCAAAGCCGCCTGCGAGTGCGACGGTAAGGTCCCAGACGGTGGGTGTAGAGTTGTCGATGATGGCGGCCGTGGTGGTGCCAAGGGGCGAGAGCTTAAAGTACAGCGTGGACGTGACCAGGCAAAAGGCCATCTGCAGCGCAAGGCTGGCGACGGCCTCGACGGTAATCTCGCGGTCGAGCGTGGCGATGCCGTATGCCATGGCAAGGACCGAGCCCATGAGCGGGCAGATGAGCATGGCGCCCACGATGGCGATGTCCGAATCGATATCGAGGCCGATGCTCGCGATCAGCATGGCGATGATGAGGATGCATAGGTGGGAGCCAGTCAGACGCGCCCCGTTTACAAAACGCTTGCGGATCACGTGATAGGGCGCGCGTCCCTCGCGAATGTTGAACGCGCGCTTTAAAAAGCGACCAGCCTGCTCGGCAGCCTCACTATGAGCAGGGCGGATGCCGTGGCGCCGGTGATGGCGTTCGCGTAGTCGCTTGATCTGTTGTTTGTCGAGTTCCATGTCCACCTCGTTCCCGCGCGGTCCGCGCAACGCGCCCGTTGTCTTAACTCTACACCGTGGCGGGCGGGGTACCTGTTGGACGCGGGATCCGATGGGGCGGATGACGCGGGGGCAAATGCAAATCACAGGCTCAATTCCATCACGCGAAAATATGATGCACCAGCTCCTTCAAATGTGACGAAATTGTGAAGCACAGGAGCATGAATTTCAAAAAATACGCTGGTCGCCAATGTTGCGCAACAGAATTCAAAAATCAGCTCCTACATTTTGAAGCGTATGGATACATCCGTGTCAAAGGGAGAAAGCCATGACAAACTACAGTCCACAACACTTTGAGCCTCGGGCTAAGGCCGTCAACGTCAAGGGCGTTGCCAACCGCGCCGTCGCAACCGTTTTGACGGCGGGCCTCATCGCTCAGCCGCTCATGTCGCCGCTGGCGGCAATCGCCGCACCGTCAACCGATAACGGCGATTCTGTTCAGGGGGGGGGTAGTTCTGTAGAGAATACCGTTGCCGCCGGTAACCAAGCGGTCGTAAAGACGGCTGCCCAGCTGGCCGAGGAGTCGGCAAAGCAGCTCAAGGACGCTCAGGCCGCCTACGATGCCGCCCAGAAGAAGGCCGACGCGGCGGGCCAGTCTCAAAAGCAGGCGCAGCAGCAAAAGAATCAGGCCTCGCAGGCCGTGACCGATAACGCCGCCGAGCAGAACGAGGCCGAGGTAGCCGCGCTTCAGGAGAAGATTGACGAGCTTAAAGCGGCCGTCGACAAGGCAGAGCAGCAGCAGAAGAAGCTGGGCGACCTGAACGATCAGCTCGATCAGGCCAACAAGAGTGTCGAGGATAAGACCCAGGCGCTCAAGGACGCCAAGGCAAAGCAGGATGAGGCCAAGAAGGCTCTCGATGATGCCCAGGCCAAGCTCGAGGCCATGGGTATGGACGAGTACGAGGCCGCCAAGAAGGCCGTCGAGGACGCACAGGCAAAGCTCGATGACGCCAATAAGGCCGTTACTACTGCACAGGCCAATCTGGACCAGGCCAAGGCTGCCGAGGCCAGCGCCCAGCAGGAAAAGCAGAATACCGAGGCAGCTTTGACGACTGCCCAGGCCAAGAAGCAGGAGACTGCCGCTGCTCTCGCAGCCGCAACCACCGCGCGCGATAACGCCCAGCAGAAGTTCAACCAGGCGCAGACCGCGCTCGATGCTGCCGTCTCGGGTACGGGTGTCGACCTGAGTGCGCTTGAGGCCGCCAAGATCGCTGCTGCTGGTGAGCTCAAGACCGCGCGGGCGGAGCTCAATGCCGCGACGGATGCCGACGCCACCGCACAGACAAATCTGCAGGCCGCCCAGGCTGCCGTCGCTGCCGCGCAGGAGAAGGCCAACGCCGCCAACGCTGCTGTGGCATCTGCCCAGTCTGCATACGATGCGGCAAACAAGAAGTACAAGGACGCGGCCAGTAAGCGTGACACCGCGAAGTCGGCATACGAGCAGGCCCAGCAGACCGAAGCCGACAAGAAGGCGGAGTACGACCGACTTGTCGAGGTCCGCCAGCAGAAGAGCAACGAGTTCGATCAGGCTCGTGCTGAAGTAACCGACGCGCATAATGCATACGACGCCGCAAACGCCGAGGTCGAGAAGCTTAACCAGCAGATTGCCGACCTCAGGTCGAACATGACCGTAGACCAGAATGTCATCAGCCAGGGCATGTTCGGCTTCATGAACTACATCATCGGCGGCAGCCAGTTCACAGCCACGCAGAAACAGAATGCCCGGGACGCCGTATCGATGCTGACCGGCGTCGATGACAAGGCCGAATGGTATGACCAGTACGTCGATCAGGACATGTCGCGCGACACCAATCCGCTTTCCTTGGAGCAGATGCGTAACGCCCTGACATATCTCGACACCCAGAACAACCTCCGCAAGGCGAACGGTCAGTCGGCACTCAGCGTCAGCCTCCGCATGACTGTGGCAGCCGCCCTCAATACATCGTATTCATCGAACATCTGGGGACACTCTGGCTGCTACTATGATAACGGTGAAAATCTTGCCGGCGGCGGCGGCGCATATACCGGCGGCGAGACTGAGGACACTCTCGGATGGCCCTATACCGGTCTCTACACTCAGGAGAAGGTTAATTACGAGAATTGGATTAAAAAGTACGGGGTGGATAGCGAGGCCGGCAAAGATCTCATGGCTCATCGCTATGATTCGTACTATATCTACCAAAACTATTACGATGTGTATCACGGTACAAAAGATGAGAACGGTAAGGAAAGAGGAGACAAGTGCGGGCACTATCTCAACATTATCGATTCCGCCACGGTGGCTATCGGTATCGCAACCGGTAGCGGAAGGAACACCGATTCCGAGGTAACCGTATTCGATTACAGCGCTGATGACACTCAGGCTGATTTCACTGTCTCCGAGTTCAAGAAGCTCCTGAACGACTACATCGCTTCCGCCTACAATGCAGGCGGCACGCAGGAGCAGAAGGAGCAGCTGAAGCAGCTGCAGAATAAGCTGGCAGAGGCGCAGAAGAACTTCGGGACTGCTGGAACGGCTTATTCTAACGCATTGGATAAGCAAGAAAGCGCCCGAGACGCCTATACCGCGGCCGACACGAACATGAACACCGCCAAGGGCGAGTACGAGAAGGCTAAGTCCGCCACCGCTTCCGCCAAGTCCGCCTACACCGCCGCCGAAGCCAAACTCAAGGGTATCGACGTCAAGACGCCCGAGACCAAGCTCGAAGCCGCCAAGAGCGAGGCCGCTACTGCCCAGGCAGCTCTCGATAAGGCTAACGCCACGCTTGCTGACAACAAGACGAAGGCGGCCGATGCCGCTGCTCACAAGGCGAAGGCTCGCAGCGCCCGCGACGCCGCCAAGGCAAAGTCCGATCAGGCCAACGAGGCGTATGACAACGCTACCGCTTCGGTCAAGGACCTTGCCGCCAAGCTCGATGCCGCCAAGACGGACCTTGCGAACAAGCAGGGCTCGCTTGACGAGGCAAAGAAGGCCGACGATGCCGCCCAGGCTGGTGTGGATAAGGCCCAGGCCG
>DXZS01000005.1:20142-59059 GCA_019419505.1 Collinsella sp.
CAGGCCGTGACCACTCTTTCGGATGCCAAGCAGGCAGTTGCCGCCAAGACGCAGGCCCTGTCCGACGCACAGGTGAAGGCCAAGGCTGCCGAGGGCGAGCTGGCCGGCGCAAACAAGGCCTTCGAGCGCTTCGCCGGCGCCCAGAAGGCGGTCGACGACGCCAAGACCGCCTATGACGCTGCCGTGGCCAGTGTCGCCGATGCCCAGAAGCAGCTCGAGGCCGCCAACGAAGCCGTCGTCGATGCGAACCTCGAGATCTTCAAGGCCAAGGCCGAGCTTGCCAGCGATGAGGCACTCAAGGCCGATCTTGAGGCTGTCGACCACAAGGCCTCTCTTGCCGCGGGCACGACGGGCAACGATAAGCTGGTCAAGCTGAACGCCGCCTACGCTCGCTACAAGGCTGCCGTCGATGCTGCCGCTGGTCTCAAGGCTGCCCTGAGCGATGTCGATGCCAAGCTGTCCGATGCCAACGACGCCTATGCCGCTGCACTGGCCGAGCTCGGAGATGCCAAGGATGCCCTTGCTGCCGCTCAGGCCGAGTACGACAAGTATCATCCCAAGGCCGAGCCGCAGAGCAAGCCTCAGGCCAAGCCCCAGGTTACGCAGGCCGCCGCAAAGGCCCCCGTCGCCAAGAAACAGGCTGCGCCTGCCGCGCTCGCCCAGACCGGTGATGACTCCGCTCTTGCGGGCGAGGTGTTCGTCATCGGCGGTGTGACGCTCGTGGCAGCGGGCGTGACGCTGGGCGATCGTCGTCGCAAGCACATGTAGCGTCTCGAGCGTCGGCTCTGCAAGGAACTTCAATTCGTAGCAGGACCGTCTCGGTAGCCAAACGATAAGGCCGGCGTGCTGTTAATGGCAGCGCGCCGGCCTTTATTTGTATCGGCATCAAAAAACCCGGCAGGCGACCGCATGGGCCGCCTACCGGGCTAGCCGTAGGCAAAATGGATTCGGGCGAGCAGCTGCTCGACTTAGCCCAGCAGGCTCAGGCCCACGGAGACAAACGCCAGAATAACGCCGACGATGGACTCGCCGCCGAGCAGGCCGCTGGCGACAACCAAGCCCTGTTCCTGGAAGGCGGCGTCCTTGGCAGCCTTCTCCTCGTCAGAAAGACCGGCGGTGGCGTCGCGGTGGGCGGACCACTTGTCGTAGGCGAGCTTGACGCAGGAGCCCAGGAATGCCGTGAGTGACATGTAGAACGGCAGGTACACGCCCAGGCCGATCATCATGGCCGGAATGCCGAGCCAGTACATGACGATGCCGGCGATAAAGCCGCCAACGAACCACGGCACGCTCGGGATGCCCGAGACCATGGTGGCGACGACGCTTGCCTGCGCGGCAACAAAGCTCTTGTCGGGGCCAAAGGCGTCCGGGCCATAGGCGGTGACGAGCGCGACCATGACGGCGGCGGCGACCAGGGCACCCACGATGCCGCCGATGGCCTGGCCGACCCACTGTGCGCGCGGGTTGGTGCCCAGCACGGCGCCGGCCTTAAAGTCGTTCATGACGTCGCCCGCAAGGCCGCACGCCACGGCCACGATGCCGGCGATAAAGAAAAGCTTGACCTGCGCGAGCTGCGCGAAGGCTGCCACGATGAGCATGACGATGAGGCCAAAGATCTCCATGGGGTCGATACCCGTCTGGCCGCAGCTCTGTGCACTCATGATGGTGGTGACAAAGGTGAACAGCGTGACGATGACGGCCGGAACGGGACCAAGGTCGAGCGCGATGGCAACGATCACGGCGATGGCTGCGGTGCCCAGGCCGATGATGCCGGCGTCGAGCTTAAGGGAGCCCGAGATGAGTGACTGCTCGTCGGTGTCGGTGGAGCTGTCGGCGGCGAGGCCACGGACGATGCCGGCGACCTGCGGCAGGATGTCCTTGAGGACGACAGCGACGCCAAAGCCCATCATAAGACCCATGCCCAGGGACTTGACGATGCCCTGCGCGGTTACGACGTCGAACAGACCGGCAGCGGTGCCGCCGACGATGATGCCAAAGTTGCTCAGCAGCGCGCCGGCAAACCAGAAGGCGACGGGGGCGAAGCCCACCAAAAAGCCGATGGACAGCAACATGGGCGAGTTATAGATGGCAAAGGTCACGCCGGGGATATTGAGCGTGCACAGCATGCTGGGCACCACGCCCAGAGCGTCGCGAAGCACGCTGTAGATGCCTGCGATGGTCATGGAGCCAAAGAGCTGCTTGCCGGTCTTGCCGCCGGCCTCGGTGGCGCGCAGGGTCTGAGCTGCGGCGTTGCCGGTGGGGAACTCCAGCGCGGCGTCCACGATAAAGTGACGGTGGATGAGCGCTGTCGCCAGAAGGCCCAAGACGGTGCCGGCGAGCGCCACGATAAACATGTCGAGCCAGCTGATCTGATCGGCATAGCCCAGCATCCAGGCGCCCGGGATGGTAAACGCCAGACCGCCGGCGACCATGGCGCCCGCGGACATGATGGTGTGGGTGACGTTGGCCTCGTTGAGGCTGGCGTTGCCCATGAGCTTCAGGAAGAACAGCGAAATGACGGCAGCGAAAATGATCGGCCAGGGGAGTGCGCCCATCTTGAGGGCCGTGTAGGCCGAGCTCGCCGTGATGATCACGCAACCAAGGACGCCGATGACGACGCCGCGCAGCGTGAGCTGACCGCGCATCGAGGTGCGGTTCGAGGGATTGCTCATATAGAACTCCTTTGCGTATATCCGCTTCCCCCGGGAGCGCCGCTACGGATACGGCGCGGGAAGTCGGGTTACCAAGGGCCGCCGCGTGAGCTCGCAAACGACCGCGCACCAGTATAGCCGCAAGTTAGTCATTTTGGGATGACTGGTTTAGGTAGGCGATATACTGCTGGGCAGACGAAAGGAGCGCCGACGATGCTTAATGGGTGCGCATATATATTGACGGTCGACGTGGGCAACACGTTCATTCGCTTTGGCCTGTTTGCCGAGGATTCGGCCGCGGCGCAGGAATGTCCGCTTGCGACGTGCGAGATCACGACGCCGTCGAGCATCACAGCAGACGAGGCGCGCATGCGTCTCGTGCAGGTCATGGCCGCACTGGCGGCCGATGCGGGCATGCCGGGTGCACTTGTGCCCGCGGCTGCCGTGCTGAGCTGTGTAGTCCCGGCGCTCGAGCGCCCGTGGAAGGCGGCGCTTTCCCGCACCTGCACGGGGCGCGTGCTCACCGTGGGACCGGGCCTCAAGACCGGCATGTCCGTGCACTACGACGATCCGGCCGAGATCGGCCCCGACCGCATCGCCGACGCCGTGGCGGCCCGTGCCGTCTACGGCTCTCCGTGCATCGTGATCGACCTGGGCACTACGACCAATATCGAGGTCATCGATGCGCGCGGAACCTTTGTCGGCGGCGTCATCGCGCCGGGTCTGGCGCTTGGCGCCCGTTCGCTCTCGGCCGCTGCGGCGCGCCTGCCTCAGGTTGAGCCCTCGGCGCCGACGCATGTCATCGGCCGCAACACGCGTGAGGCCATGCGCTCGGGCGTGGTTCTGGGCGAGGTGGCCCGCATTGACGGCATGCTCGACATGGTGCTCGCCGAGATGCGCGCGACCAAGGCGGCGGGGGAGGGCAGCGTGCCCATCGTCATTACCGGCGACGATGCCGAGGCGCTTGCGGCCCTTGTCGGTCATAGCCTGACGGTCGACGACGCGTTGACGCTTCGCGGCCTGGCCGAGTTCTACCACATCAATCAAAAGCCCCGTCGCGTGTAGCGATGGGGCGGTGGGACAAAAACGTCTCCACCTTCCACCTGCTACAATGGGTCAAACTGTTGCGATTACGGAGGTGTCTGCCATGTCGGACGATCTTCATCAAACTGCGTCGGGCAAGCGCCGCGACGTTATTAGCTGGGATGAGTTCTTTATGAGCGTGGCCATTGCCGCGCAGCGCCGCAGTAAAGACCCCAACACGCAGGTGGGCGCGTGCATCGCCAACACCAACCACCGCATCCTTTCGGTGGGCTACAACGGTACGCCCTCGGCGCTCAACGACGACTTTTTCCCGTGGGGCACGAGCGACGACCCATTGCAGGATAAGCACAACTACGTGGTGCATGCCGAGGCCAACGCCGTGCTCAACTACCGCGGCTCGCTCAAAGACCTTGAGGGTTCCACGGTCTACGTCACGCTGTTCCCGTGCCACGACTGCGCCAAGATCCTGGCGCAGGTGGGTGTGGGCGAGGTCGTCTACCTGGACAATAAGTATGCCGACACCGATGACGGCCGTATCAGCCGCCGCATTCTCGACTCTTGCGGCATCAGCTACCGCCAGGTTATCGTCGATGTTCAGATTGGTACCGGGGGACAGGCTCGGCAGTAATATGCGTTGTCGCTGTCTGACGACAAACGCAGCTCAAAGAGCTCCGTTCCAAATTGACTACTCGTGAAGGTCGCGTCTGTGCGCATGGACGGCTCGTGAGCGGGTACATGGCTGTAGTAACATAGCTTCTGTCCGCGGGCGTGCCCGCGTTATTATGAGAAAGGAGCCCCTGTGGCTGTTAACGAAGAGCTGCTTAAGAAGGTTCTTGAAGAGATTCGCCCCAACC
The DNA here is from genome assembly GCA_019419505.1 of Collinsella sp. Lineage (GTDB taxonomy): Bacteria > Actinomycetota > Coriobacteriia > Coriobacteriales > Coriobacteriaceae > Collinsella. The sequence continues at coordinate 24,692 of DXZS01000005.1, forward strand.
TGCAGGCTGACGGCGGCGATATGGAGTATGTGGGCGTCGACGACGAGGGCGTCGTCAAGCTGGAACTGCAGGGCGCCTGCGCCGGCTGCCCTATGAGTGCACTGACTCTGTCTATGGGCATCGAGCGCATCCTGAAGGAGCACGTGCCCGGCGTTACCCGCGTCGAGCAGGTCAATGCTTCCGGCGAGACCGACGACCTGTACGACGAGTACGCGCCGTTCTAAGATGCGAAAGCCGCGGACGACATGCTCCGCATAGACGTTACGCCCAGATATGCGGCTGCGAGCACAAGGCCCGCGGCCGCATTTGTATGTAGGGAGCAGGGAGATCGATATGCTCAACGACCTCTATCATATGCTTGACCCCGTCGCGATCTCGGCGGGCCCCATCACGATCTACTGGTACGGTCTGGCCTATGTGGTCGGCGCCCTGCTTACGGCAGTCGTCATGTATCGCACGCAGCGCCGCTGGGGCTTCAACATCACGATTGATGACCTGACGAGCGTCGTGGTCGGCGCGGTCTTTGGCCTTATAATCGGCGCGCGCCTGTTCTACGTCGTCTTTTACGGTGATGGCTATTATTTGGCCCACCCGCTCGAGATCTTTGCCACCAACGAGGGCGGCATGAGTTTCCATGGCGGCCTGGTGGGCGGCATCATCGGCGGCGTGCTCGTGTGCCGCATGTACAAGCTCGATGCGTGGACTTTGGCAGACCTCGCGGTCATCGGTGCTCCGCTGGCCCTGTGCCTGGGGCGCTGCGCCAACTTTGTCAACGGTGAGCTGTGGGGCAAGCCGACCGATTTGCCCTGGGGCGTGATCTTTGGCGGCACCGCGGGCGATATGCCGCGCCATCCCTCCCAGCTCTACGAGGCATTTCTCGAGGGCATTGTGCTTTTTTGCATCTTGCAGGTGCTCAGCCGCAAAAAACCGCTGCTTCCTCAGGGAACGTTTATGGGTGTGTTTGTGATGGGTTACGGCATCGTTCGCTTTTTGGTTGAGTTTGTGCGTGTGCCCGATGCGCAGCTGGGCTATCTGCTGGGCGGCGTCATCACCATGGGTCAGCTGCTGAGCCTGCCGCTCGTAATCGCGGGCCTGGCGCTCATCATCTTTGCTCGTCGCCGCAACCAACCCCAGCGCATCTACCTCGACGCTTAACCACCAAAAAGTGAACAGGCACCTTTGTGGTGGTTCGCTGGGCAACGATGACAGAACCGTAACGTTTCCCCAGATAAAACCTGCCAAAATAAACCTGTCCCTTTTTGGCAGGTTTCTAGAAAGGCTTTCGGACTGTGAAGGATTCCGACCTCTCCACAACGGCTGCGCGCGACGCTGCCCGCATCGTCTGGTTTAAGCGCTACCCCGCCAAGCAGACGCTCATCGCATTTTTGCTCGCGCTGTTGGCGACCACGGCGTTTTCCATCGATCCTGCCCCGGTGTCGAGCAACGCAGTCTTGGCGATTGACCCCAAAGCCTCGGGCATGCTGTACGTGTGCTACGAGGTGCTCCTTTCGTTTGCCGGCCATACCGACGCGGTCATGCTGCTTGCACTTGCCTGCCTGCTCACCTTGCCGTTTCGCTACGTGTTCTTTGGCCGTGGCGACACCTGGCGTCCATCGATCATTCTGCCGTCGCTGTTCTTCGCCATCTGCATGGTGTTCGGCCGCAGCTACGACCTCACCGACTCGGCCGAGATTGTCCTTGGCGACAAAGCTCGCATCATCTGCGCCTGGATTGGCGGCGCGGGCTGGATGCTCCTGGCGATCGTTGCCTTCTACCTTGCCTTTGAGTGTCTAGATTGGCTGAGCTCTCGGCGCATCCCGTTTTCCGAAGCGCACTTTGGCCGCGTATGGCGTGTGACTCACGCCGTGCTCTCGGTCCATCCCTTTGCCGGGCCCTTCCTGGTGCTTATGATCGCCTGGACGCCCACGCTCATCGCTTCGCTGCCCGGCCTTTTTATGGGAGATACGGGCGCGCAGATTCGCCAGTGGTTCAACTATCCCAACGGCACGAGCGACTACCTGCGCCTACTCAACCCCAACGTGCTGCTCAACGGGCATCATCCCGTAGTGCACACGGCCATTATCGGCTCGTGCGTTCAGCTGGGGCTTTCGCTGTTCAACAGCGCTAACGCGGGTCTTGCCATCTACACCTGCGCTCAATTTGTCATCACGGCCGCCTGCATGGCCTATTCCATTTCATCGCTGCGCAAACTGGGCGTGAGCCTGCCGGTTCGCGGTGCGATCCTGCTGTTCTTTGCGTTTATGCCGATGTTCTCTAACTACGCGGCGTTGCTCACCAAGGACGTGCTCTTTGCCGACGCGTTCTTGGTGCTGCTGGTACAGACCGTCAAGCTCGTGGCATGTGGCTTGCCCCGTCGTGATGCCAATGTCGAGCGAGCGGGCGAGAAAGCCCCCGTGCTCTTTGCGCGCCACGACTGGCTGCTGCTCGCTCTGGGCTCCATGGGTTCCACGTTCCTGCGCAACGGCGGCCTGGTGTTTCCCCTGGCGGCATGCGTAATCGCGGCGGCGTTTTGCGTATGGGACGTGCATGTGGCTCGTCGTGCAGCCAAGCAGACTGGTGCTGCGCCTTCAGGCGCCATCCCGCGTTTCCGCTGGGTTGGCGTTCTCGCGGTGCTCGCGCTCTGCCTTGCCTCTAATATGTACTTCACCAAGGTCTTTATGCCGGCGCACGATATCACGCCTGGTTCCAAGCGCGAAATCCTCTCGATTCCGTTCCAGCAGACGGCTCGTTTCGTCCAAAAGCACGACGGCCTCAACTCGGGCGTCAACCCCACGGTTAAGGAGGACGGCACCATCGTGGAGGCTCCTTGCGACGGTTCGGTGACCGACGAAGAGCGTGCCGTGATCGATCGCGTACTCAAGTACGAGAACCTGGGCCGCCGCTACAACCCCGACAAGTCCGATGCCGTCAAGAACTGCTTTAACGAGTACGCCTCGCAGGAGGACATCAAGGCCTATTTTGAGGTGTGGGCCCAGATGTTCAAAAAGGATCCCGAGTGCTATATCTCGGCGCTCATCAATAACTACTACGGTTATTTTTATCCGAGCGCGCGCGATGCCTGGGTCTACAGCACGGCGCGTAGTGCCGAGATCATGGCGCGTCCCGACAACCTCAAGTACTTCGACTTCCATCCGGTTGACAGCAACGTGGTGCGCTGGTGCGACCACCTGATCAATTTGTACCGTGTGGCGGTGCAGCGTGTTCCCTTTATCTCGCTCACCATGAGCTCGGCCACCTATGTGTGGATCATGATCGCCGTGGTGGTCTACTTGCTGCGTCGTCATTCATGGCGTGCGCTGGCGATCTGGGTGCCGCTGTTGGGCGTGCTCGCTGTGTGCCTGATTGGCCCGTGCAACGGCTCGACTTACATGCGCTACCTGTATCCGGTCATCGCCTGCATGCCCTTTGCCATCGGCGCCACCGTCACCCGCAGCGACTTCTTCTGGTTCTAATTTGGTGCATTGAGGGCCAGGTTTCTTTGCACCAAAGGGGACATCATCACGACGCCTTCATTTTGGGGTTTATCTCGCAGGCCAGTAGGTATATCATAACGACGTTTGTTTATATTGCCCGAGCATCTGCGCTGGGCTTTAGGTCGAAACCGATAGGAGACACGTATGTCCGGACACTCTAAGTGGGCCACAACCAAGCATCGTAAGGGCGCGCAGGACGCCAAGCGTTCCGCCCTCTTCTCCAAGCTCAGCCGCAACATCACCGTTGCTGCCCGTCTCGGCGGTGACCCGCTGCCCGAGAACAACGCCAGCCTCGCCGCTGCCGTTGCCAAGGCCAAGGCTCAGTCCATGCCTAAGGACAAGATCAAGTCCGCTATCGACAAGGCTTTTGGTTCGGGTGCCGACGCTGCCGTCTACGAGAACATCGTGTACGAGGGCTACGGTCCCGCCGGTGTCGCCGTCTACGTCGACTGCCTGACCGACAACCGCAACCGTACCGCCGCTGATGTCCGTTCCGCCTTCTCCCACGCTGGTGGCAACCTGGGCACCTCCGGCTCCGTCGCCTTCCAGTTTGAGCGCAAGGGCCAGATCGTCGTCGCCAAGGAGATCCTGGACGAGAACGCCAAGAAGGAGACCATGATCGCCAACGGTGCTGCCGGTGACGAGGATGAGTTCATGATGGCCATCGCCGAGGCCGGTGGCGAGGACTACGAGGACGCCGGCGAGGAGTGGATCGTCTGGACTACTGCCAACGAGGTCATGGCTGTCTCCAAGGCGCTCGAGGAGCAGGGCGTCCAGGTCAAGGGCTCCGAGACCACCATGGTCCCGACCACCCCGACCGAGGTCTCCGGCGCCGACGCCAAGAAGGTCCAGCGCCTCATCGACCGTCTTGAGGAGCTCGACGACGTCCAGGATGTTTACAGCACCATGGACATGACCGACGAGGTCATCGCTGCCCTCGAGGAGGAGTAGCGCCCGCACGGGTTAAGCCGTGCATATCTGGGCATAATGAAGCGAGCATGCAAGCCTCGTGGAATAGATGAGCCGGATCCGCGTGCGTAGAGCACCGGACCCGGCTCTTTTATAATGATGCGAACCGTTTTGCATTTCGAGAGCCGAGATTTGAAGGGAGCGCCGCGTGCGCGTACTCAAACGAGCCCTAGCGATTGTGTATCTTGCCGCCACCATCGTGGCGCTGGGTACGCTTGTCTGCCAGTTTTGGGGGCCGTATACGTATCGCTTTATGCTGCTGATGCGCGACCCCATGCCGCGCATTGTCGTGACGGCATGCGGCGGAGTTGTGGCGATTGGCGTACTGGTAAGCTTCTTCCGCCTGATGTTTGCTCGTCGCGAGCCGTCCTGCGTGCATCCGGCGGGGGAGCGCAATATCGAGGTCACGCTCGCGGCGCTTTCTTCGTGTGCCAGGGCTGCTGCCGAGCGCGACGACCGCGTGATGGTCGAACATGTCGAGGCCCGCGTCCAAGGCCCCGACGATTCGCACGTCCGATTTAAGGTCGAGGCTATCGCGCTTGACGATAAGGACGTGGCATCTCTGGCTACCGCGATGCAGCAGCGCATCGAAGAAGCTTGCGACACCATGCTCGGCACGCCGGGTACGACCACGCGCGTCCGTTTTTTGCCGTCCAAGACTACCGTCCAGACCGTGGAGGTTTCCGGTGAGTGATACCAATCAAGATAAGACCGCTCGTACGCCGCGCCTGACGATTGACCAGAGCGCCACACCGGCGAGCGAACCTGTTGATTCCAAAGCAGAGGCAACCGAGTTACAAGACGTGGCAGCCGCGGATTTTGACGAGGCTATGGGTCTCATCAAGGGTACGGGCGCTGCCATCTGGAGCTATGCTGTGCGTCATCCCAACACCACGCTCGGTGCCGTCTCTGGCTTTATCCTCGCCGTGTTGGTGCTCACGCTCGGCCTGTGGGACACGCTCGTCATTGCATTCTTCGTGCTGATCGGCGCCGTGATCGGCCAAATTCGCGACGGCGAGAACGGGATCGTCAACTTCTTCGGCCGTCTGTTTAGCGGCCGCTAATATGTATTCGACTGTCGCATCCGCGGCAGGCATAAGGAGGAACCATGGCTTTTAATACGAAGGTCGATGTGGCCGATACCGAGCTCGAGGCGGACGAGACCGTCACCGCCGAGTCCGAGGATGTAACACTCGAGGACGAGGCTCTCGTCGAGGCCGAGTCCGATGCGGATGAGGACGACGAGGAAGCGGACGAGTCCGAGGACTCGCTGACCTATTCCAACGGTGTGATCGAGAAGATCGTTGCCATGGCCACCCGCGAGGTTCCGCACGTTCTGGGCATGAAGGGTAACCTCATGCACTTTGTGCAGGAGCAGTTTGGTGCCGAGAATCTGACCAAGGGCGTGACGGTCGAGGTCACCGATGACAATCGCGTGGTCGTCAACATCTCCGTCATTATCGAGTACGGCGCCTATGCGCCCGCGATCTTCGACGATGTCAAGGCGCGTGTCACCGAGCGCCTTGCCGCGATGACCGGCCTTGAGGTGGCGGGCGTCAACCTGCGTATCGAGGACGTCATCACCACCGAGGAGTACGAGCACCGCACCAGCCAGCACGAGTAACCTTCCAAAAAGGGACAGGTTTGTTTTGGCAGGCTTTATCTGCGAAAACGTTAAACGGCCGACCGCGCAAGCAAAAGCGTGGCCGGCCGTTATTTGTATGCCCCCCGATGTGGGCATACCGCTCGTCTAACTAGGGGTTGCAATCGTCGCGTTCCGCGTTACCCTAATGGGCGCATTGTTTCCAAATTGTTAACGAGGGGTTGCCGTAATGGCCGACGAGCACGAAACAGAAAGCAAGGCATGGGCGATTGAGGCCGCCGCGGCAGAGGCGGCATCGCGTGCTGCCGAGGAGGTGCATCGTCCTCCCGTGGTGCCGATGGAGCGCGTGGTTGATCGCACCGATATCGAGCGCGGCGAGCGTGTCGGTCAAAAGCGCAGCCAGGAGCCGGGCTTCCCGCGCTTTTTTGCCGAGCTCAATCTGGGCCTGATTCTTACGGCCTTCGCCATCGTTGCGTTTAAAACCCCTAATCACTTTGCTTTTGGCGGCACCTCGGGCGTGTCGGTCATTCTGTCCACGCTGTTCCCGACCCTGCCCGTCGGCGTTTTTATGTGGATTATCAACGCGGTTCTCGTCGTCTTGGGCTTTATCTTTTTGGAGCGCAAGGCGATTCTTTGGAGCGTCTTCGCCTCGTTTGCGCTTTCGGCCTATGTTTCGCTGTTTGAGCTCTTTATCCCGACTGATGTCTCGATGACGGGCGATATGTGGCTTGACCTGTGCTTTGCCGTGATCCTGCCGGCGCTCGGCAGCGCCATTGTCTTTGATATTGGCGCCTCGACGGGCGGCACGGACATTCTTGCCATGATCCTCAAGCGCCGCACGACGCTCGAGATTGGCCGCGCGCTGCTGTTGGTTGATATCGGCATCGTGGCCATGGCGGCCTTTTTGTATGGCCCGCGTGTCGGTCTGTACTGCGTGCTCGGCCTGTTTGCCAAGACGCTTGTGGTCGACAAGGCCATCGAGAGCATCCATCTTCGTAAGGTCTGCACGGTCATTTGCTCCGAACCCCTTAAGGTCGAGGAGTTTATCGTCAAGCATCTCAACCGCACAGCGACCATCAGCCGCGGCTACGGTGCCTTCTCGGGCAAGTGCGTGACGGTGATCATGAGCGTGCTGAGCCGTCGCGAGGCCGTGCAACTACGCCGCTATGCGCGCGAAGTCGATTCGGGTGCCTTTATCACGATCGTCGACAGCTCCGAGATCGTCGGCAAGGGCTTCCGCGGAACGAACTAGCACAGACATATTCAACGAACCGCCTGCTGGCGCCGCGTACCTTGCAAATCGGTCATCTTTGAGTATTTGACCCCACATTGGGCAATAATGATGCTAAAGACATCGTTTGCGATCCAAGTGATTCGTTCAAGATGCGAAGGGATGATTCTATGTTCTGCTCGCAGTGTGGCGCCCCCATGGGCGATAACGACAAGTTCTGCGGCGTGTGTGGTGCTCCTAATGCCGGTGCCTCTGGCCCCGCTCCCCAGGGACAGCCTCAGCCCCAGCAGTTTGTTCCGCAACCGCCCGTGGCGAATGCGCCAAAGGGCTGTGTGGCTCAGGCGTTCCAAGATATGACCAAGACTCCGGGCGTGCTTCAGCGTGTATGCCAAATCGCGTTTTTGCCGGCGCTGATTTGCGTTGTGTCGGTGCTCGTGTTGTTTATTCCCGTTATTGGCGGCATTGCGGCTGCCATCGGCTTTTTGGCAGCTTGCATTGCGAGTGTGTGTGGTTCCGGCTTTGGTATCGAGTGGGGCCGTGATCTTTCGCTCAAGGTCGATGACGGCATGGACCGTCCACTCATGCGTTCCACGTCGTTTGGTCTCGGAGTCTTTTCGAGCGTTATTTCGGTCGTGCTCGAGGTTATCGCTGCCATTCCCGTTATCGGTGTAGTGCTTTCGCTGGTGGAGGGCGTGGTAATTGGCGCCGCGGGCTCGTATTCTTATTACGGCTCCTATGCACTCGAGGCTGCGCTGTTCGGTTCGCTCGGCCTGCTTGTCCTGGCGCTAATTGCCTCGGCGATTCTGGGTGTCTTCTTTAAGATGTTCGCCGACATCGCCGTGATGCACTTTGCGGTGACCGGGCGTGTCGAGAGCGCGTTTTCGCTCGATAAGGTCTGGGCGGCGTTTAAGCACAACAAGACCAAGCTGTTCTGTGCTTCGTTCCTTCCCGAGTTTTTGACGGGCCTGGTCGCCAACGTTGTCACATGGATCTTGACGGTCGTCTTTGGCGCCATTGCCTCTGTCGGTATGTATAGCTACTACTATCGTCCTACGGGTATTGAGGCAATTGTTACCGGCGGTGGCGTCACGCTCGCGCTGTTCTTGGTGCTGGTCGCTTTCGTCACCGTATTTCTTACGGTCTTTGGCAAGATGCTCAAGCACCGTGCCGTTGGCTATTGGGCCGCACGCTATGCAAGCGAGTGGGCCGATGAGGATAAGGACGACGTCCTGACTTTTGTGTTGCCCTTCGAGAAGAAGTCCGCTCCTTCGGGTTACAGCGCTCCGGATGCTTCGCCGGCGCCTGCACCCGCTCCCGCGACCGAGTCTGAGCCGGCGCCCGAGTCTGAGACGGCATCTGAGCCCGAGCCTGCGCCTGAGCCTGAGCCTGAGCCGGCACCTGCACCTGAGTCGGCGTCCGAGCCAAGCTCCGATGAGGAGCCTCAGGACGAGTAGCCACGCCGCCTGCTATTTGGGGACGGGGTAGAAATGGTAGAAATAGCGCTTGAAGAATGAGCGGGGGCGGACGTTTCGATACGTCCGCCCCCGCTCTGCTTTAGCCAGGCTGTTATGGATGGGTGTGACGACTACTCGTCGTGTTTCTCCTCACGGCGTGCAGCAGCGCGTGCGTCGTGGATGCCCTTGATCGCGGCATGGCGAGCCGTTCGGGCATCATGGATGGCGTCGCGAGCCTCGGCGGTCGTCGCCTTGGCAGAGCGCAACTTGGCGGCCAGATCGGGGTTGGTTTCGGCGACTGCGGTAATCGCGGGGCCGTCGAGCTCCTCTTGCGTGGGCTCGGCCAAAAAGTCGATAGCATACTGGGCGGCCACCATGGAGCCCTTTGCCAGCACGGTCTCGTCAATCTTGTAAAAGCAGGAATGCTGGGCGTACGTGGCGCCAATCTTGGGGTTGCGCGTACCTACAAAGGCGAGCACGCCCGGTACGCGGTGCAGGTACTCCGAAAAATCCTCGCCCGAAAGCGTGCCGCGATAATGTCCTTGGCCGGTGGGGCCCAGGCACTTGATTACGGCCTGACGGCAGCGCTCGCTCGAGGCGGCGTCGTTTTCGACCTTGTAGTTGGCGATGGTGTAGTCGGTGAGCTCTGCCTCGGCGCCCAAGGCGGCCGCGGTATGCTCCACGATGCGGCGCATAAGCTCCGGCATTTCCTCGTGGGTCGAATCTCCGTAGGTGCGCACCGTGCCGGCGAGGTAGGCCGTGCCGGCGATAACGTTGCGCGCGGTGCCGCCGTGCAGCTCGCCGACGGTGATGACGGCCGGCTCGTAGGGGCTGATTTCGCGCGAGACGATGGTCTGCAGGGCGTTGACAATCTCGGCGGCAACCATGACGGCGTCGTGACCTCGCTGGGGCATGGCGCCATGGCACGAGGTGCCGCGGACGTCGATGCGGAACCAGTCGGTATTGGCCATGCGCGGACCGGGCTCGCAGCTCACGGTGCCGGCGTCGACCTCACTCCAGATGTGCGCGGCGTAGGCGCCATCGACGCCGTCGAGCACGCCCGTGCCGATCATGAGCTTGGCGCCCTGGCCGTTTTCCTCGCTGGGCTGGAAGACGATGCGGACCTCGCCGTGGATGTCGTCGGTCATATGGCGCAGGATTTGCAGCGTGCCGAGCATCATGGCGATATGGCAGTCGTGACCGCAGGCGTGCATGCAGCCCTCGTTGACGCTGGCGAACTCTTCGCCGGTCTGCTCGGTGACGGGCAGGGCGTCGATGTCGGCGCGCAGCAGGATGCGGCGGCGTGGCGTGCCGTCCTCGCGGTAGGCATCCGGCGCGGTACCGCGAAGCGTTGCCACCAAGCCGGTCTTGAGCGGACGCTCGTAGGGGATATTCATGGCGTCGAGCTGGTTGGCGATGTCGGAGGTCGTGCGCTCCTCGGCGAGGCTCAGCTCCGGGTGCTTATGGAAGTGGCGGCGCTGCTTGATGATATAGGGCTCAAACTCGGTAGCGATATCTTTGATGGCTGCGGTGACGTCGTCGGCCGCGCGAGCCTCGGTCGCCGCCATAATCTGCTGTGCCTTGGTCTTCGTCATGGTCGATTTGCTCCTTGCTGGGTTGATCGCAAAATCGTACAGGCTCTCTCCAGTATGCCACCTGCCGCTAGGGCTGGTAAAGTTGCCGTTTGCCGCTTGGGGTTTTGTTACAAGGGCGGGGGAGTACACTCGGGGGTGTTGAATTTCCTGCCAGAGATGGGGATGCCCATGCAACATATCGATCGGATTATCCGCTCCAAGAACGTCTTTACCGCGCAAGACGGCATCGATACCGCCCGCGAGCTGGCGATTGCCATCGCAGGCGACCGTATCGTCGCAGTCGGTGCGCCCGATGACGTGATTGCCGCCGCGCCTGCCGCCACGCCGGTTATCGACTACGGCGAGCAGTTTGTCTGCCCCGGTTTCCATGACGCTCATCTGCACTTCTTCCATACCTCGGTCGGTTCCTCGCCGTACATGCTCATGGATATGGGCACGTCCGAGGCGGCGCTGGTGCAACATGCGCTCGAGTTTTCCCAGGATCTGCCTAGTGACGCTTGGGTTGTGACGCAGGGCTGGCGCGATTACCGTTGGGATCCGCCCGAGCATCCTACCAAGGCGTCGCTCGATGCGGCATTCCCCGATCGTCCCTGCGTTATGTATTCGGGCGACGGGCACACGCTTTGGCTCAACAGCCGCGCACTCGAGGCGCTCGGCGTCACGCGCGACAGCGAGCCGCCAGCGGGCGGCAGTTACGACAAGGATGCAAACGGCGAACTCACGGGCATTGCTCACGAGGCGGCTGCCATGCAGCTGCTACCGCGCTGCCTTGAGTGGCTGGGCGAGGACCGCATCGCGAGCGCTTACGCCGACCAGATGAAGCGTATGGCCGAGCAGGGCATCACCTCGATATGCGATATGTCGCTCATGCCCATGCCGGGCTGCGACTTTATCCGCGACGATGTCTACGACAAACTGCAGGCAGCCGGCAAGCTGGGCATCCGCGCCCATTTGTTTCCCACGCTGCTGGATGACCAATCGCGCTTGGAAGAGCTACAGACCCGCTACGCGAACAACGCGCTGCTCTCGGCGCCTGGTTTTAAGCAGTTCTTCGATGGCGTGTCGAGCGAACACACGGCGTATCTCACCGAGCCCTATACCAATCCGCGCTTCCCGGGCGACCAGGGCCGTCTGACAGTTCCCGCCGAGCGCATGCGTAAGCTGGTTCTGGCGGCTGCGGAGCGTGGCCACACTGTGCGTATTCACGTCATCGGCGACGGCGCCATCCATGCCGCGCTCGATATCTTTGAGGAGGCCGCCGACCTGTACGGCCTGCCCCAGCACGGCCATAACACGCTCGAGCATCTGGAGAACCTTCTGCCCGAGGACATCGACCGCCTGCGCAAGCTCGACGTGGTTGCCTCGAGCCAGCCCTGCCATATCACGCTCGACCCGGGTGGTCCGGAGCGCGACCTGGGCTTGGAGCGCAGCCGCATCATGTGGCCGTTCGCAACCTATAAGCAGCGCGGCATTCGCCAAGCCTTCGGTACCGACAGCCCTATCACGCCCGTTACCAGCATGAATGTGCTCTACACGGCTATCACGCGCCAGGACCCCAAAAGCCACTGGCCCGAGGGCGGCTGGTTACCGAGCGAGCGCATCGATGCAGCAACAGCCCTGCGCAACTACACCCTGGGCAGCGCCTATGCAGCGGGCGACGAGCAAAACCTCGGCAGCTTGGAGCCCGGCAAATACGCCGATCTGGTAGTCCTGGACCAAAACCCGCTCACCATCGACCCCCAAGAGCTTCAGGCTACCAAGGTTCAGACCACCTACCTGGCAGGTAACGTAATCTACGAGCGCTAGCCTCATACCCCACTCATAGGGGGCACGTTTCAGCAACGTGCCCCTTTCTTGTTCGCACCATCTGCATCGCCATTTTGCTGCACTGACTTTTCTGAATGCCGGGCCCTAGTTAGTCAACCTGGCTCCCGGGGCGGACCGGAGGGCATGAAGTTTGTCGCGAGTTCCGCACGCAAAGGAAAGCACTTAATGTGCTTTCCGTCTTGCGCAGGACTGTAGAGCAGCAAACTTCATGCCCTCCGGTCCGCCCCGGGAGCCACCGCTAAGTTATCCCCCGGCATTCAGAAAATCTAAGTGCCAAAAAATAAGATTTTTTGACTCCGTGTTGTATAACCCGCCGTTCGTGGGTACCATTCAACGCGTACGCAAACAAAAAGGGTTAATTCGCGTGGCATAACCGCGCGGCCCAAAAAGGAGGAGACAAGCATGTCGTCTTTGAAGCCGCTTGCAGATCGTGTTCTGGTCAAGCCCGACGAGGCCGAGCAGAAGACCGCTTCTGGTCTGTATATCGCCAGCAACGCTCAGGAGAAGCCGCAGCGCGGCACCATCGTTGCCGTGGGCGCCGGCAAGGTCAACGACAAGGGTGAGCGCATCCCCATGGACGTCAAGGTTGGCGACGTTGTCATCTACGGTAAGTTCGGTGGCAACGAGGTCAAGGTCGACGGCGAGAAGTATCTGCTGATGCGCGCCGACGACATCTACGCCGTCGTCGAGGCCTAGTCTCGTCGCAATCTCTGATTCGTCTTTGAACGCGCCTGCCGCATAGGACTCGGAAGCGGCGACGCGAGTCACATTTCTTTTGGAGGATTACTCACCATGGCAAAGAACATTACGTTCAACACCGATGCCCGCGCTAAGCTCGCCAAGGGCGTCAACACTTTGGCCGACGCCGTTACCGTCACCATGGGCCCCAAGGGCCGCTACGTCGCCCTGCAGCGCACGTTCGGTGCCCCGACCATCACCAACGACGGCGTTTCCGTCGCCAAGGAGATTGAGCTCGAGGACAACATCGAGAACATGGGCGCTCAGCTGGTGAAGGAGGTCGCCACCAAGACCAACGACACCGTGGGTGACGGCACCACCACCGCAACCCTGCTCGCCCAGGCCATCGTCAACGACGGCCTGCGCAACGTCGCCGCTGGCGCCAACCCGCTGGCCATTCGTCGCGGCATCGACAAGGCCGTTAACGCCGCCGTCGCCGAGATGAAGAAGCAGGCCAAGCCGGTCGAGACCAAGGAGCAGATCGCTTCCGTCGGTACCATCTCCGCCGGTGACCCCGAGGTCGGCGAGAAGATCGCCGAGGCCATGGAGGTCGTGGGCAAGGACGGCGTCATCACCGTCGAGGATTCCCAGACGTTCGACATCACCATCGACACCGTTGAGGGCATGCAGTTCGACAAGGGCTATGTCTCCGCTTACTTCGTCACGGATAACGACCGCATGGAGGCCGTGATGAAGGATCCGTACATCCTCATCACCGACCAGAAGATCTCCAGCGTTCAGGACATTATGCCCGTTCTCGAGGCTGTCCAGCGCGCTGGCCGCGGCCTGCTCATCATCGCTGAGGACATCGACGGCGAGGCCCTGCCTACCCTGGTCCTCAACAAGATCCGTGGCGCCCTCAACGTCTGCGCCGTCAAGGCTCCGGGCTACGGCGATCGCCGCAAGCGCATCCTCGAGGACATCGCCGTCCTCACCGGTGGCCAGGCTGCCCTGGACGAGCTGGGTGTGAAGGTCGCTGACATCACCGCCGATATGCTCGGTACCGCTAAGTCCGTCACCATCTCCAAGGACAACACCGTCGTCGTCGGCGGCGCTGGCTCCAAGGAGGCCATCGACGCTCGTATCGCTCAGATCAAGGGTGAGATGGAGAACACCACCTCTGACTTCGACCGTGAGAAGCTCCAGGAGCGCCTGGCCAAGCTCTCCGGTGGCGTTGCCGTCATCAAGGTCGGCGCTGCTACCGAGTCCGAGCTCAAGGAGATCAAGCATCGCGTCGAGGACGCCCTGCAGGCTACCCGCGCTGCTGTCGAGGAGGGTATCGTCGCCGGCGGCGGCGTCGCCTTCATGGACGCTGCTCCTGCGCTCGATGCTGTCGAGATCGACGACCCCGAGGAGAAGATCGGCGTCGACATCGTCAAGAAGGCTCTGACCGCTCCGGTCGCTACCATCGCCAAGAACGCTGGCTTTGAGGGCGCTGTCGTGGTCGATAAGGTTGCCGAGCTGCCCGCCGGCCAGGGTCTCAACTCTGCCAACGGCGAGTGGGGCGACATGATCGAGATGGGCGTCCTCGACCCCGTCAAGGTCAGCCGCGTCACCCTTCAGAACGCTGCTTCTGTCGCCAGCCTGATCCTCATCACCGAGGCTACCGTCTCCGATGTGCCCAAGAACACTCAGCTTGAGGACGCTATCGCTGCTGCTACCGCTGGTCAGCAGGGCGGCGGTATGTACTAAGGCCGACAAGGTCTAGAACTCCCACCGGGAATCCGGGGGCGGGACGGGGACTTCTCTCCGGAACGTCCTCGGACATGCAAAGAGGCTCCGCATCGCGCTTCGCGCTGCGGAGCCTCTTTGCGTCCTGCGGAATATTCCGGAGAGAAGTCCCCGTCCCGCCCCCGGATTCCCTGCGTTTACGGCCTTGAGGCCGGCGGGCGGAGAAGGATGTGGTCGATAGGGATACGTGTCCCCTTCGCTGTTTCGCGCTTTGCGCGAAAGGCGCGTTGCTTTGGGATGGGTGGGGGACGTGGTTGCTTTGGCAACTGATCTCCGCCACAAATTACCCTTGGCATACTTGCGCGAGAACCTGCTCGTGCTACACTTGCAATTGCTGTTTCAGGGCGGGGTGGAATTCCCCACTGGCGGTAAATCGGGCGGTGTCAAAGGGACGCCGTGGCGCAGGCGAGGTGTCTGCGACCGAGCCGATGAGTCCGCGACCCGTGCGTGTGTTGGTTCGCATGCCGGCTGAACTGGTGAGATCCCAGTACCAACGGTTAGAGTCCGGATGAAAGAGGCAGGTGATCTTATGTCTGAACAGTCGCAGCATATCCATTTTGAGAACACGAATAGGTGGAGCACCAAACAGCTCGTTACCATGGCGTTGATGTGCGCCTTGGGCGCCCTGTTTATGTACGTGCAGCTGCCTATCCTTCCTTCGGCGCCGTTTTTGACGTATGACCCGTCGCTGGTACCGGCGATGGTGTGCGGGTTTGCGTATGGTCCTGGCGCCGGCACTGCTGTTGCCGCTATGGCTATCGTTATCCATGCGCTCACCACGGGTGACTGGGTCGGCGCGCTTATGAACCTGGTTGCCACGCTGGGCTACATTCTGCCTGCGGCTATCGTCTATCAGAAGATGCATACCTATAAGGGTGCCGTGATTGGCCTGGTGCTCGGCGTTATTGCCGCTACGGCGTTGTCTATGGTCGCAAACCTTACCATTGGCGTATGGTTCTGGTATGGCTCGGTCGATGTGATCGCCCCGCTCATGATTCCTGCCGTGCTGCCGTTCAACCTTATCAAGACCGTGCTTAACTCGGTGTTGACACTGGCGGTGTATAAAGCGGTCTCCAACCTCATCACGCCTAAAAAGGACCAGGGCAAAGGCCGCGCATGATTGAGTGTCGGGGCGTTTCCTTTAGCTATGACGGTGCCGTACCGGCACTCGACGGCGTCGATCTGAATATCGAGGACGGCGAGTTTTTCTGCATCCTCGGTGGCAATGGGTCGGGCAAGTCGACGTTTGCCAAGCATCTGAATGCGCTGCTGCAGCCCGATGCGGGCACGGTGCGCATTAACGGCATGGATGCGTCCGATCCCGAGCTGGTCTACGACATTCGCTCGACCGCGGGCATGGTATTCCAGAATCCCGATGATCAGCTGGTGGCAACGCTTGTCGAAGATGACGTTGCGTTTGGTCCCGAAAACCTTGGCGTGCCATCGGCGCAAATTGCGCAGCGCGTACGCGAGGCGCTGAAGGGCGTGGGCCTGGTGGGCTTTGAGTGCCACGAGACCCATGCGCTTTCGGGCGGCCAAAAGCAGCGCGTGGCGCTTGCCGGCGTGCTCGCCATGGAACCGCGCGTGCTCATATTGGACGAGGCGTCCTCGATGCTCGATCCGCGTGGACGCAAGGGCCTCATGAAGGCTTGCCGCGCGTTGCACGCTCGCGGCATGACCATCGTGATGATTACGCACTTTATGGAAGAGGCCGCCGAGGCCGATCGTGTCGCGGTGTTTCGGGCGGGGCGCGTTGCCATGCTCGGTAAGCCCGAGGAAATCTTGACGCGGGCAGACGAACTTGCGCAGCTCAACCTGGATATGCCGGCGTCGTGCTGTCTGGGCAGGTCGCTTCGTGCGAAGGGCGTGCCCGTTTGCGCACAGGTGCGTGAGGCGGATATGGTCGCCGAGATTGCGCAGGCTTATGCCGAGCGAAGTGGGGCAGACATCGCGGGGCAGTCTTCCGCATCCCAGTTGGAAATCGCTGACGGCACTGTTCCGGTAGACAACGAGGGCAACGCGTCGGAGCCCGTCATAGAGCTATCCCATGTTTCGTACAGTTATTCGCTCAGTCCGCGCGAGCGCCGCCGTTGGCATAAGCGCTCGGCCACTGCGGACAAATCGAGCAAACAGGCTCTCTGGGGAAACGACCCCAGCAGCCCGTGGGCGCTGCGCGATGTATCGCTGACGGTGCGTCGCGGCGAGTTCCTGGGCTTGGCAGGTCATACCGGTTCGGGTAAGTCGACGCTGGTCCAGCATCTCAACGGTTTGATTCGCCCCCAGGAGGGATCCGTTCGCGCGCTGGGGCTCGATCTGTCAAACAAGAAAGACGCCGCCGCGGTTAAGGCCAAGGTCGGCGTGGTGTTTCAATATCCTGAGCGTCAGCTGTTTGCCGAAACCGTGGCGCAGGACGTGGCGTTTGGTCCGCATAACCTTGGCTTGCCGCAAGATGAAGTCGACCGTCGTGTCGAGTCATCGCTCTCGCGCGTGGGCCTCGACCTTTCCACGGTCGGCGACAAGAGTCCCTTTGAGCTTTCGGGCGGTCAGCAACGGCGTGTGGCATTCGCCGGCGTGCTCGCCATGGAGCCCGAAGTCCTGGTGCTCGATGAACCCATGGCGGGGCTCGATCCGGCGGCGCGCAGTGATTTCCTGGAGCTCATCGATCGACTCCATCGCGAGGGCCTGACCGTTGTCATGGTTTCGCACAGCATGGATGACCTGGCCAATTGCTGCGACCGTATCGTCGTAATGAACGAAGGTGCGGTGTTTGCCGAGGGAACCCCCGCTCAGGTGTTTGCGCATGCGGATGAGCTTAAATCAATCGGCTTGGGTGTTCCCGCTGCCCAGCGCATGGCGCTGGCGCTTGCGAAGGCAGGCGTGCCGCTGCGCTTTGACGGCCTTTATACGGTTGAGTCGCTGGCAGACGAGTTGGTGGACCTGCTAATCGGTCGCTCGGGCGGTCCTTCTAACGTCGCGGACATTGCTAAATCCAAGACGGTCGCGCGAGAGAAGGGCTGCTAATGGAGGCGTTTTCGTTTGGCAGCTACTATCCCGGCGATAGTGCGATCCACCGCCTGGACCCGCGAACTAAGTTGCTCTTGGGCTTTGTGTTTCTGATCACGACGCTGACCGTCGGCGGCTTCCGCGGACTGGCCCCTGTCGCAATGTTTGTCGTGCTGATCTATGCCGTGTCTCGGGTGCCGGTTCGTCGCGTTCTGTCGTCGATGGCGCCGCTGCTGGCAATCGTCGTCGTGGTCGCGGTGCTCAACTTGTTTACCGACCAGAGCGGGCGCATTCTGTGGCAGCTCGGCTTTTTGCAGATAAGCGAGGGCTCGCTGCATTCCGCCGCCTTTATGGCGTGCCGCCTGACCTTGATGATGGCCGGTATGAGCGCTATCACGCTCACCACGCCGACGCTCGACCTCACCGCGGGCTTTGAGCGCCTGCTCGCATCGTTTGCGCGTGTGGGACTTCCTGCGCACGAGCTCGGCATGATCATGGGTATCGCGTTGCGCTTTATGCCGCAGTTTGCCACCGAGATGAAGCAGACGGCGGACGCGCAGGCGAGCCGCGGTGCGCGCGTGACGGGGGGCCCGCTCGGCGGCGTGCGTATGCTCGGCAGTGTGGCGATTCCGCTGTTCACCGGCGTGTTCCGCCATGCCGAGACGCTGTCTGCTGCCATGGATGCACGCTGCTATCACGGCGAGCAGGGCCGCACGCGCCTGCATGCGCTTGCATTTGGCCGCGGCGATGCGTTGGCGGCGGTGGTGACGGCGTTGCTGCTCATCTGCGTCATCGTCATCAATCTTCAACTTGTTTAGGCGCGATTCGAGCGCAAGAAAGGGGTCCCTATGACCGACAACGACCGCACGGCTCAGCTTGAGCGCGCCTGTTCGTATCTCAGGCGCATTCCGGCGTGGTATCTGGCCACGACCGATGTGGCCGACGGGCATCAGCCTCGCGTGAGGCCGTTTTCGTTTGCCATGGTCGATGACGGTAAGTTGTGGTTTTGCACGTCGCGCGACAAGGATGTGTGGGCGGAGCTGAGCGCGAATCCCAAGTTTGAGCTCTCGGGCTGGAAGCCGGGGGAATGTTGGATCGTATTGACCGGCGAAGCCGCACTTGAGGACGACGCAGTTGCGAGCGACAAGGTGCGTCAAGCGGGTTTTAAGCACATGGTGGACATTGGCGAGGAACACGAGAGTGCCAACGACGGCCGCCTTGCTTTCTTTTCGGTCCGCAACATTGCTGCGCGCTTCTGTGATATCGATGGCAGCGAGGAGCGCCTGGAGCTCTAGCTCGCACAAACCAGGTTCCCAAACTAGCTAGTACAGGAGGAAACGTGGACGGATTGAATACGGTTTTGGAGTATCTGACGTCGGTGCCGGCGTGGTATCTGGCGACGAGCGTGGATGGACAGCCGCACGTGCGTCCGTTCTCGTTTGCTCAGATTCAGGACGGTAAGCTGTGGTTTGTGACGGCGCGCACCAAAGACGTGTGGCAAGAGCTGCTACAAAATCAGCGCTTTGAGGCCACGAGTTGGTGGCCGGGCCATGGCTGGCTCATCTTGCGCGGGCGTGCCGGCTTGGATGACCGGGCCTTAGACGAAATGCGCGAAGCCGGGTGGAAGCATCTAGAGCGCCTGGGCGAGCACTATGAGGGGCCTAACGACCCCACGCTCGTCTTCTTTAGCGTCGAGGATCCCGAGGCTTTTATCTGCAATCACGACGAATGGGTGCCGGTCGAGCTCTAGCCAGCTGGCTCATCCTAACAACTTGGTTTTCGCATGGGCGGGCCCCGTATTGCCCGGCGCCGTTAGGAGCGCCGGTCAATACGGGGCCCGCTCCATTTGTCAATTCCTTCAAGCGAATGTGTCGGGAATGTTTCAATGCATGAATATGTAAACCATTTACGTGTTAATGCATCTTTTGGTGCTAAAGTTTCAACCCACTTCATAACGACCGCTGTGAAATGCGCATCGGTGCATAAATCGCAGACAAGGAGTCTGATATGTCTTTGAAGGTTGGAATCGTCGGCGCGGCTGGATATGCCGGAGCCGAGCTTATTCGCCTCGCGCTCGGTCATCCCGAGTTTGAACTTGTTGCCATTACGTCCAACGCCGATGCCGGCCAGCCGCTGTCCGCGGTGTATCCGAGCTTTGCTGGCGTGAGCGATCTGGTTTTCACCACGCATGACGCCCCCGAGCTCAAGAGCTGCGATGCGGTTTTTCTTGCCGTGCCGCACACGGCTGCCATGGCACAGGTGCCCGCGCTCCTTGCATCGGGCGTTTCCTGCTTTGATCTTTCGGCCGATTATCGTCTGAGCGACGCGTTCGTCTTTGAGACATGGTATGCCGCCGAGCACACGAGCCCCGACCTGCTCAAGACCCGTGCCTTTGGCCTGCCCGAGCTGTTCTGCCAAGACTTGGAGATCGCCGCATCTGACCATGCCGACGGCAAACCCGTGTTGGTCGCCTGCGCTGGTTGCTATCCCACCGCAACGAGCCTTGCCGCCGCGCCCGCCGTGCGCGCCGGCTGGGTTGCCCAGAGCGGCCCCGTGATCGTTGATGCCATTAGCGGCGTGACGGGTGCCGGTAAGTCCTGTAACGCTCGCACCCATTTTTGTGGCGCAGACGAGAACCTGGAGGCCTATGGCGTAGGCAAGCATCGTCATACGCCCGAGATTGAGCAGATCCTTGGTCTGACCGATCGTGTCGTCTTCACCCCGCATCTGGCACCGCTCAAGCGCGGCCTGCTCTCCACGGTGACGCTGCCGCTCACGCCGCAGGCTATCGATACCTTGACCCTTGAGGACGTTGTCGACTATTACAAGCAGTTCTACGCTGGTCGCACCTTCGTGCGCGTACTCGATGCCGGCCAGCAGCCCAAGACGGCTTCGGTCGTCGGCACCAACGCCGCCCAGATTGGCCTCGCGCTCAACAAGCGTGCGGGCGTGCTGGTGGCGACGGGCGCCATCGACAATCTGTGCAAGGGCGCTGCGGGCCAAGCAGTCCAGTGCGCCAATATCGTCTTTGGCTTTGACGAGCGACGAGGCTTGCCCACAGTGGCGTGCCCGGTGTAGCACATTCGATTGTTAACGATTTGGTAGTCGGGCATCGAGTGGGGCGCCACTCTTAAGCTGGTCTCATGATTACGACTGGCATGGCGCACCAACCGATGTCCGTTTTTTGTTTGACATAAGGAGTCATAAAGACGATGAATACCGAGCTGTTTGATATCAAGATTCGCGCCGTCGAGGGCGGCGTTACGGCTGCGGCTGGTTTTAAGGCTGCAGGCATCCACGCTGGGTTCCGCAAGAACCCCGAGCGTCTGGATTACGCGCTCGTCGTGCCCGATAAACCCTGTCCCGGCGCTGGAGTGTTTACCGCCAATCGCTTTTGCGCGGCGCCCGTGCAGGTGAGCCGCGCCAACCTGGGCGGTGCCGACAAGGGCTACGGTATCATCGCCGGCGTTTCGGTCAACTCTGGCAATGCCAACGCCGCCACGGGTGAGACCGGCCTTGCATGCGCGCGCGAGACGTGCAGCATCGCATCGCAGGTCATCGGCTGCGAGCCCCAGCAGATTCTGGTTGCCTCCACGGGTGTGATTGGCCAGATTCTGCCGATCGACACGTTTGAGACTGCCATTCCTGCTGCCTACGAGGCGCTCTCTGCCCACGGTGGCGCCGATGCCGCTCGCGCCATCATGACGACCGACACGCACTCCAAGGAGTACGCCGTGTCCTACGTCAGTGAGGCTGCGGGCCATGCGGGCAACGTCTATTCGGTAGGCGGAATGTGCAAGGGCTCGGGCATGATCATGCCCAATATGGCCACCATGATCGCGGTTATCACCACCGATGCCCCCGTCGAGCCTGCGGCACTTCATGCCCTGCTGCTCTCGACCGTCAAGCAGACCTTTAATAAGGTGACGGTCGATTCCGACACCTCGACCAACGACACCTGCATCATGCTTGCCTCCGGCGCCGCTGCCGCAGATGCCGAGCCTATCGTCGAGGGCTCCGATGCCTTCGACGAGTTGGCATTTGCCGTGCACGAGGTGTGCGAGAGCCTGGCGCGCAATATCGCCGCCGATGGCGAGGGCGCATCCAAGCTTGTTACGGTCAACGTTACCGGCGCCGTGAACGACGAGGAGGCCGATATCGCCGCCCGTGCCGTTGCCAACTCGCCGCTCGTTAAGACTTGCATCGCCGGCCACGACTGCAACTGGGGCCGCGTTGCTATGGCGCTTGGCAAGTGCGGCGTGAAGTTTAATCAGGAAGACGTTTCCATCGACATGATGGGCATGCCTGTCTGTCGCGACGGTCTGACTGTTCCCTTTGACGAGGACGAGGCTCTACGACGTTTCGAGGCGCCCGAGATCGTGATCTCGGCCGACCTGGGCGCAGGCGACGCGGCAACGACCGTGTGGACCTGCGACCTCACGCATGAGTATATCTCCATCAACGGCGACTACCGTTCCTAGATTCCGGGCACGCTGCGCATCTTGCCGCGATTGCGGACAGCGGAGCACGGCGCGATAACGATACGAAAGACGAGGCAGATTATGAAATTCGCACGAGATTGTCGTTCGAGCGAATCCAACGAAGCAACCGCGCAGCTGCTGTTCGAAGCGCTGCCGTGGATTAAGAACCTGACCGGCAAGACGGTTGTTATCAAATATGGCGGAGCCGCCATGGTTGATGAGCAGCTGCGCCGCGACGTGATGAGCGACATCGTTTTGCTCAAGATCATCGGTATGCGCCCCGTTATCGTGCACGGCGGCGGCAAGGCCATCAACGAGGCACTCAGCCACTACGACATCCCCGTCGAGTTTAAGAACGGCCAGCGTGTGACCACGCCGGCGACTATGGATATCGTGCGCGAGGTGCTGGGCGGTAAGGTCAACCAGGAGCTGGTCGCAGCGCTCAACCACCATGGCAACCTGGCCGTGGGCGTGTCGGGCAGCGATGCCGGCACGCTCATCGCCGAGCCGCTCGACCCCGAGCTCGGTCGTGTGGGCAAAGTGACGCACGTCAACACCGACTATATCGAGCGCTTACTCGATAGCGAGTACATCCCCGTCATTGCTACCGTTGCGGCGGGGGAGGACGGCGGTTTCTTCAACATCAACGCCGACACCGCCGCCGGTGCCGTTGCCGCGGCGCTCCACGCGCATAAGGCGATCTTTTTGACCGATGTCGATGGCCTGTACAAGGACTTTAGCGACAAGGACTCGCTTATCTCCAACCTAACGCTCGACGAGGTTAACGAAATGCTCTACGGCGGCGAGGTCGATAAGGGCATGATTCCCAAGCTGCGTGCGGCCGTCGATGCGCTTACCGGCGGCGTATTTCGTGCCCACATCATTAACGGTACTACGCCGCATTCGCTGCTCCTGGAGTTGCTGACCGATGCCGGCGTCGGCACCGTGATCCATTCCACCGAGACGGCTTACGAGTTCGATACGCATCCGCATCCGCTTTCGACGTTTGCTGCGCGTCTGACCGAGAACCTTGACGAGGTCGAGAAGCTCCAGACGGTCTAGCTGGCCCGCAGCCGACCCATTCCTGCACCCATAGCCCCGCGCCGTCTGGCGCCCAACGAAAGGCATCTCATGTCACTTGCAGCTCAGCAATCGCTTGAATCCCATTACGTTATGCATACCTTTGGCCGCTCTCCGGTCGAGTTTGTCGAGGGTCACGGCATGAAGCTCACCGGCGACGATGGCCGTGAGTACCTCGACTTTCTTGCCGGCATCGGCGTGTGCAGCCTAGGTCATGGCGACCCGGCTGTGCTCTCGGCGCTCGAGGCGCAGACCAAAAAGCTCATGCATGTCTCCAATTACTTCTACATCGAGCAGCGCGGACAGGTCGCGGCGCTGCTGTCCAAGCTTGCTAACGACGACGTAGATGGTGCGCGCGTGCTTGCCGATGCCATTGTCGCCGGCGATGAGACCACGGCAGCTGCTCTTGGTGTCCCGGCTGCGGGCGAGCAGGTTTGGGAGACCTTCTTTGCCAACTCTGGCGCCGAGGCCAACGAAGGCTCGATGAAGCTCGCGCGTCTGTACGCCAAGCGTGCCGGTAATGGCGGCAACACCATCGTGTGCATGCGCGGCGGCTTCCACGGCCGTACGCTCGAGACCATTGCCGCCACCATGCAGGATTGGCTGCAGGACAGCTTCCGCCCGCTGCCGGGTGGCTTTGTGGCCTGCACGCCCAACGATGTGGACGAGCTGCGTGCGATCTTTAAGCAGCTGGGGAGCGAGATTTGTGCCGTGATGCTCGAGCCGATCCAGGGTGAGAGTGGCGTGCATCCCATGACCGAGGAGTTTATGGCGGCAGCGCGCGACCTGGCACACGAAGTGGGCGCCGTGCTTATCGCCGACGAGGTCCAGTGCGGCATCTTCCGCTCCGGCAAGCCGTTTGCATTCCAAACCTATGGCGTGGAGCCCGACATCATGAGCCTTGCCAAGGGCATTGCCGATGGCGTGCCCATGGGTGCCGTCATGGCAAAGAAGGAGATTGCCGACGTGTTTAAGCCGGGCGACCACGGCTCGACCTTTGGCGGCAGCTGCCTAGCCATTGCGGCGTGCGCCGCGACGCTCTCCGCGCTCGTGCGCGGCGATTATGCCGACCATGCTGCCAAGGTGGGTGCCTATATGGAGCAGGCGCTGGCTAAGCTTCCGCATGTGGTAGAGGTGCGTGGCCGTGGCCTGATGCTCGGCTGCGATCTTGACGATACTGCGGGTGATGCACACGACGTTGTGGCCCGTGCATTGGGGGCCGGTGCCGTAATCAACGCTACGGGTGCCCATACGCTGCGTTTCCTGCCGCCACTCGTCTGCGAGGAAGCCGACGTGGACAGCCTGATCGAGATCCTGTCGGATGTCTTGGGCTAACGCGGCGCAATAACTCAATTTGGACCGGGTTCCGGACTGTGGGCGTGTCCTATGCGGCATGATTCAGCGGTCTGGAGCCCGTTTTGCCTTAGATTTGCTAAGGCAGGGAGACCTGCTGGTCAAAAAACATCAAATATGAGTACTGTTACCGATTTGGTAGCAGCAATTTTGGACTAATAAGGCCAGATAGCAAGTCGAAATGACGATGAAAGCACGATTTTGATCTAACTGTTAGTCCTTATAATGGACATATGTTGCGTAACTTAAGCAAATACTGTCTATTTATATGTTGCAAACAAAGTAGCAGTACTCATTTTTGCCATTTTTTGACCACGGCCTTTGTGACAGACGTGCTGGCGGGTTCGAATCCCATGCGCTGGGCCCAAAAAAGAAAGGCTCCCATTGCTGGGAGCCTATCAAATCAGTGGTGGGCGATGAGGGATGTCCGCGTGCGGCTCCACCGCCCGCATCCGCTTCGTCGCTTCGCTCCTCGCGTGCTGCGCTGGAAAACGCTTCGCGTTTCCTCAGCTCCGCACCCTTGCGGGTTCGAATCCCATGAAATGGGCCCAAACAAAAACGGTCCCCTTTCGAGGACCGTTTCCAATTCAATGGTGGGCGATGAGGGATTCGAACCCCCAGCCTTGTGCGTGTAAAGCACCTGCGCTAACCGTTGCGCCAATCGCCCGTGCGGAGAGAGTATAGCAAAACAATCGCCTCATTCACCTCATATCCATTAAAGGTAACCGGCGCGTGTCACAGCGGAGCTGATTCAGTTGAGATTGCCTGAACATTCCGCCCCTCTTTACGCCCTCGGGTATACTCAAAAGCTACTGATTCGATTTGATGCCCAGCAACAGCAGAGGGGATAGTATATGTGCGGTTTTGTCGGTTTTGTCGGTGGGACGGATAACCAATCCGAGGTGCTCACCAAGATGATGGACCGCATCGTCCATCGCGGTCCCGACATGGGCGGTCAGTTTATCGACGGCCGCGTTGCCCTCGGCTTCCGCCGCCTGTCGATCCTCGACCTGACCGAGGCTGGCGCCCAACCCATGGCCAACGAGGACGGTAGCGTCGTCATTGTCTTCAACGGCGAGATCTACAACTTCCAAGAACTCCGTTCCGAGCTCGAGGCCAAGGGCTACAAGTTCCACTGCGGCGCCGACACCGAGAGCCTCCTGCACGGCTACGAGGAGTGGGGCGAGGCCGTTCTCGATCGCCTGCGCGGTATGTACGCCTTCGTCATCTGGGACAAAAAGAAGAACAAGCTTTTTGGCGCCCGCGACATCTTTGGCATCAAGCCGCTCTACTACTATCCCATGGCCGATGCGGGCGACGGCGCTCCGGGCGTGCTCTTTGGTTCCGAGATCAAGAGCTTCCTGGACTACCCGCACTTCCACAAGGCGGTCAACAAAAAGGCCCTGCGTCCGTACATGACGCTGCAGTATTCGGCAACCGAGGAGACCTTCTTCGAGGGTGTCTACAAGCTGCCGCCGGCGCACTACTTTACCGTCGATATCCCGACCGGCAAGATGAACATCGAGCGCTACTGGGATTGCGATTACTCTGCCGTCGAGAAGCCGTTCGAAGAGTATGTCGATGAGCTGGACGAGGTCGTGCACGAGAGCGTCGAGGCCCATCGTATCGCCGACGTCAAGGTCGCGTCGTTCCTCTCCGGTGGCGTCGACTCCAGCTACATCGCCGCTTGCCTCATGCCCGACAAGACCTTCTCGGTGGGCTTTGACTACAAGAACTTTAACGAGACCAACTACGCCAAGGAGCTTTCCGATAAGCTCGGCGTCGAGAACGTTCGCAAGATGATTACCGCCGACGAGTTCTTCGGTGCGCTCGAGGACATCCAGTATCACATGGACGAGCCGCAGTCCAACCTGTCTTCCGTGCCGCTGTGGTTCTTGGCCGAGATGGCCCGCAAGGACGTTACCGTCGTGCTTTCGGGCGAAGGCGCCGACGAGCTCTTTGGCGGCTACGCCTACTACGAGGACACGGTCCCGGTGCGCAAGTACAAAAAGATGGTGCCGCTGCCCATCCGTCGCGCGCTCGGTAACCTGGCGCTGCATATGCCGTACTTCAAGGGACATAACTTCCTGGTCAAGGGTGCCGAGATCCCCGAGAAGTCGTTCCTGGGACAGGCTCTGGTATGGCCGGAGCGCGAGGTCGACGGCGTGCTCAAGCCCGAGTACAACACCGGCGATGGCGCCTTTGAGCTCGCTGCACCCATCTACGCACGCGTGAAGGGTCAGCCCGAACTGGTCAAGAAGCAGTACCTGGACATGAACATGTGGCTCCCGGGCGACATTCTGCTCAAGGCCGACAAGATGTGCATGGCGCACTCGCTGGAGCTGCGCGTGCCCTTCCTGGACCGCAAAGTCATGGAGTTCGCCGAGCACATTCCCGACCGCTACCGCATCAACGAGAACGGCAACAAACAGGTACTCCGCCACGCTGCCAACAAGTCGCTGCCCGATGAGTGGGCCACCCGTCCCAAGGTGGGCTTCCCGGTGCCGATTGTCTACTGGCTGCGCGAGCAAAAGTGGTACGACTATGTCAAGGAGTACTTCACCGCGCCGTGGGCAAGCGAGTTCTTCAATACCGACGAGCTTATGCACCTGCTCGATCTGCACTTTGCGGGCAAGGGCGATTTCCAGCGCAAGATCTATACGCCGCTCGTGTTCCTAGTGTGGTACAAGCGCTTCTTTATCGACGAGGGCCAGCCTTCTGTTCAGGCTGCCTAGCCTCGGCTTACGAACGCCTGCGCGTAACGGCTCCTCCGGGAGCCGTTTTTGCGCGAGCACGTTTCAGTTACTATGAAAACCGTCCCTGCCAAATGGCTGAGAAAGGTGAAAGATGCACCATTCGGATTCCGCGACCGTGACCACGGTCGATACGCTTGCCAAGCTTCTCGACGTGTGCGGCGAGCTGCGCGCATCAGAGCAGGTTGACGAGCGTGCCGTGACCGGCTGCTCGTTTGATTCGCGCGTGGTCTCGGCAGGTGACGTGTTCTTCTGTAAAGGTGCTGCCTTTAAGCCCGCGTTTTTGAGCATGGCGCTCGATGCGGGCGCCGTCGCATTTGTGTGCGAGGAGTCGCTGGTCGAGTCTCTGGAGCCGCTGGCGAAGGAGGGCGGTGCTGCGATGCTGGTTGTTGATAGTGTTCGCACGGCCATGGCCCTGTTGCCGCCGGAGGTCTACGACCGTCCCGACCACGACGTCAAGATCGTGGGCATCACCGGCACCAAGGGAAAGACCACGGCCGCTTTTATGCTCCAGTCGATTATCAAAGCGGCGGGCGAGTCCTGCGGCATGATCGGCTCGGTGAGTACCGACGATGGTATCGAGTGCTACGAGAGCACCAATACTACGCCCGAGGCCCCCGAGGTCTGGCGCCATATCGCCAACTGCCGCACGTCCGGTCGCAAGTCCATGGTCATGGAGGTCTCGAGCCAGGCGCTCAAGTACCAACGCGTCGAGAATCTGCCGTTTGACGTGGCGTGCTTCCTCAACATCGGCCGCGACCACATCTCGCCGATCGAACACCCCACGTTTGAGGATTATTTTGAGAGCAAACTCAGGATCTTTGACCAGGCAAAGACTGCCGTGGTGAATCTGGGCACCGAAGAGGTCGACCGTGTGCTGGAGGCAGCGTCGACGGCCGAGCGCTTGGTGACCGTTGGCGTCGAGCATCCCGAGGCGAGCCTGTGGGCGAGCGACGCACGCATGGTCGGCTTTAGCATCGAGTTCAACTTGCATGGCCTGTGTGCCGACGAGTCCGAGGCGGGGGAGAAGATCCTGCTGGGTATCGCGGGAGACTTTAACGTGGAGAACGCGCTGGTCGCTATCGCCGCCGCGCGCGAGATCGGCATCGGTATCGAGGCCATCAAGAAGGGCCTCTCCAAACTGCGTGTGCCGGGCCGTATGGAGGTCGTGGAGTCGAAGGACGGCCGCGTGATTTGCGTTGTCGACTACGCGCACAACCAGCTTTCGTTCCGTTCGCTTTTCTCGTCGGTCAAGCGCGCGTTTCCCGCTAGTCCAGTCATTGCAGTGTTTGGCGCTGCCGGCGGCAAGGCGCAGGAGCGCCGCGAGCAGCTTCCGCGCGAGGCCGCACCATATTCCGACCTGATGATCTTTGCCAACGAGGACCCGGCTCACGAGGACCCGATGAAGGTCTGTCGCGAGCTTGCCGAGCATGTTCCCGACGATACGCCGAACAAGATCATCCTCGACCGCGAAGCCGCTGTGCATGCGGCGTTCAAGGCGGCGCGCGAGGAGTACGTCAACCCCGATGCTCCCACCATTGTCTTGCTGCTGGCAAAGGGTGACGAGGAGCTCATGCACGTGGGCGACGAGTTCGTGCCCATCGAGAGCGACCTTTCGCTGGCCAATCGCCTGATCGATGTTACCCAGTTTGACTAATGAACCATGATGGCGGCGGCGCCCTGAGTGCGCTGTCGCCATAAGCGTGTTCCCTCAATCAAAACATGCCGTCCAAGTCCAAACCCTTCTACGTAAACGGAGTAACCATGTCCCACAACACCCTGCCGACCGTTGCCGAGCTTTCGGGCGAGATGCGCGAGCGCTTGGCCAAGGTCAAGTACGTCTTTACCGACCTGGATGCCACGATGCTCGCGCCCGGCTCGTGCGTGCTGCGCGACAACGACGGTAACCCCTCGACCAAACTCGTCGAGGCCGTCGTGGCACTTGCCCGCGCTGGTATTCAGGTGGTTCCCACCTCGGGCCGCAACCGTACCATGATCCACGAGGATGCGCGCGTGCTCGGCCTCAACTCCTACATCGGTGAGATGGGCGGCCTGGTCATGTACGACCTCAAAGCCAACGATTGGGAGTATCTGACTGGCGACATGCCTTACGACCCCGCCTGCGGCCTTACTCCGCACCAGGTGATCGAGCAGACCGGCGTGTGCGAGAAGATTCTTGCCCGCTGGCCGCACAAGATCGAGTATCACAACGACATGTCGACCGGCTACAAGTACCGCGAGGTCACCGTCGGCATGCGCGGCGATGTGCCCGACAATGAGGTCCAGGCCATCCTGGACGAGGCCGGCTGCGGCCTGGTGTGGGCCTGTAACGGTCACCTGACGCATCTGTCCAAGCCGACGACGCTCGAGCTCGATCGCGTCGAGGACGGTCGCGCGTTTAACATCAATCCCGCCGGCCTCAACAAGGGCGTTGCCATCGCGCGCTTCTGCGAGCACCTGGGGATTGAGCGCGAGGAGACGCTCGCGCTCGGCGATTCCGAGTCCGACTTCTACATGGCCGATCACGTGGGCACGTTCTGCCTGGTCGAGAATGGCCTGACGAGCGCCGGCGCGCCCGAGTTCCTGGCTGCTTGCGAGAACGCTTTCGTTACGCGCGGCAAAATTGTCGACGGTTGGGCGGCGACGGCAGAGCTGCTGGTCGCGGCGCGTTCGTAGCGCGGCGTCGCCGCACTTGGACATGTCTTTTCGAGAGAGACTGGTGAGGTAATGTCCGATATCGAGAATCCGACAGGCGACACGCGCCCGATTGGCGTGTTCGATTCTGGTTTGGGCGGTCTGACGGTTGCGCGCGCCATCGCGACGGTGCTGCCGCACGAGTCCGTCTACTACTTCGGCGACACCAAACGCTGCCCCTACGGCACGCGCACCGAGGATGAGGTGCGCTCGTTTGCGTTGCAGGCGGGCCGTTGGCTGTCGAAGCACGACGTCAAGATTATGGTCATCGCCTGCAACACGGCGACAGCTGCGGCCTTGCGTCTGGCCCAGCAGGTGCTCGACGTTCCCGTGATCGGCGTGATCGCGCCGGGTGCCCGTGCGGCAATCAACAGCACCCGTTCGCGTCGCGTGGGCGTGCTCGCCACCAACCTCACCATTCGCTCGGGCGCCTACACGCGCGCCATTCAGGATCTAGATGCCGGCGTCGATGTATACGGTTGTCCTGCCTCGAGCTTTGTCGAGGTTGTCGAACACGAGCTCGCCTCGGGTGCACATCTGCAGGAACAGTGGCTCGAGAACGAGGACATCTTCGATACGCCTGCCGTGCGTGCGCTGGTGGGTGCCACGGTTGAGCCGCTGCGCGACCACGGTATCGATACCGTGGTGCTCGGCTGTACGCATTTTCCGCTGTTGGTGGGACCTATCCGGCATGCGCTGGGGCCTGGGGTGCGCGTCGTAAGTTCCGCCGAGGAGACCACGCGCGAGCTGACCGATATCCTCACGCGCCGCGAGCAGCTGGCGGGCGACGCCGCCGAGCCGCAGCATCGTTTTGCCACGACGGCCGATAACATTGCCGAGTTTGCGGTGGCGGGCAGCTTTATCTTTGGTCAGCCGCTCAAGAGCATCGAACATATCGATATCGATGAGCTGAAATAGATGTAAGGCAGCCGCCAAAGCCTTCGCCACATCTTTTGCCGAAAGGATATTTCTATGGAGTACATGCAGGTTAACCGCGCCAACGGCCGCGCCGCCGATGAGCTGCGCCCCATCAAGCTTACCCGCGGCGTTATGAAGCACGCCCACGGTTCGTGCCTGGCCGAGTTTGGCGATACGCGCGTGCTGTGCGCTGCCACCATCGAGGAGGGCGTGCCGGGCTGGCGCAAGGGCGCCAAGGCCGGTTGGGTAACGGCGGAGTACGCCATGCTGCCGGCATCGACCGGCAAGCGCTGCAAGCGCGAGCACGCCAACCGCAAAGGCCGCTCCATGGAGATCGAGCGCCTCATTGGTCGCAGCCTGCGTACCGTCGTCAACATGAAGGCGCTCGGCGAGTACACCGTCACCGTCGACTGCGACGTGATCCAGGCCGATGGCGGTACGCGTACGGCGAGCATTACCGGCGCCTGGGTGGCGCTGCACGACGCCCTCGCCATGTGGGTCGAGGCAGGCAAGATCGAGCGCATCCCGCTTACCGGCCAGGTGGCTGCCATCTCTATGGGCGTTGTCGACGGCAATACGCTGCTTGACCTCGATTATTCCGAGGACAGCCACGCCGAAGTCGACATGAACCTCGTCGCCACCGACACCGGCGAGATGATCGAACTTCAGGGTACCGGCGAGCAGGCGCCCTTCGACCGTAAGCGTCTCAACGCCCTACTCGACCTGGGCGACAAGGGCGTTGCCGAGCTCATCGAGCTTCAGCGCCAAGCCCTCGCCTAACCTGCCAAAAAGGGATGTTAATTTTGGTAGGTTTTATCTGGGAAAACGTCGAAGTATAAGGTTTCTGTCGCCAGGGAGGGGAGAGGGCTCGAGGCCAGTTTCCCTTGGGCGGCATTGCTATAGAGACAAGGAAGCCAGTCATGGCACTAGAGAAGATCGATATCGACACCCTCGACCCGGCGGCGACCATCGTCGTGGCAACGGGCAATGCCCATAAGCTCACCGAGATCGAGGCCATTTTGGGCAAGGTCATGCCCGAGGTTCGCTTTGTGGCGTTGGGTCAGCTGGGTGATTTTGAGGACCCCGAGGAAAACGGCACGACGTTTTTGGAGAACGCCATCATCAAGGCGCAGGCCGCGGTAGAGGAGACGGGGCTTATGGCCATCGCCGACGATTCGGGCCTGGTCGTTGATGCCCTGGACGGTGAGCCGGGCGTGTACAGCGCACGCTATGCGGGCGTGCACGGCGACGATGCCGCCAACAACGCCAAGCTCCTCGTGAATCTGGAGGGCGTGGCCGACGAGGACCGCACCGCGCGTTTTATGAGCGTCGTCGCGCTTATCGACACGGACGGCCTGGTCACTTATGGCGAGGGCGCCTGCGAGGGCGCTATCGCACACGAGGGCCGCGGCGATCATGGCTTTGGCTACGACCCACTGTTCCTGCCGGTCGACACGCCGGGCAAGACCATGGCCGAGCTGACGGCGGACGAGAAGAACGCCATCAGCCATCGATTCCATGCGCTCGAGCATCTGTCCGCCAAACTGACGGGCGAGGAGTAAGCCGTGCGTGCGGTGGTGCAGCGCGTACTCAACGCCGGCGTGACGGTCGACGGCGAGTGCGTGGGTAAAATTGGGCGCGGCTATCTGGTGCTGCTGGGCGTGGGCCACGGCGACACGCGCGCCGAGGCCGATAAACTGTGGGGCAAGCTCCGGGGCTTGCGCATTAACGAGGACGAGAACGGTAAGACCAACCTGGCACTTGCCGATGTCGACGGCGAGGTTCTCGTAGTGTCGCAGTTCACGCTGTTCGCCGATTGCCGTCACGGCCGCCGCCCATCGTTTACGGATGCCGGCGCCCCCGATGTCGCCAACGAGCTCTACGAGTACTTCCTGACGCTCGTTCGCCAAGATGTCGAACACGTGGCGCACGGCATCTTTGGCGCCGATATGAAAGTCGACTTGGTCAACGACGGCCCATTCACCATCGTCTTGGACACGGACAACCTTTAGGTTACGCGGTTTTACCAAACCGCGTAACAACTGGTCATGCGAGGTTGTCGTCTGGTACGTATTTGGGACGGGGTTTATTTAGCTACTTGCGTATGGCGGCAGCAGGGTGCTATAGTATTAGAGTTTTGTCTATCTTAGGGGTATTATCCCCTTTTTGAATTGCACCTTCTGGAGGCCCTGTTCATGGAAGAGATGGAAGTCAATCACGTCGACGACATCCACGAGAAGCTGACCGATATGGTGGGCGATCGCGTTAAGGTGAAGGCCAACATGGGCCGCACCCGCGTCGTCGAGCGCATGGGCACCATCAAGAGCGTCCACCCCGCCGTCTTTATCGTCGAGGTTGACGAACGTCGCGGGCGCAAGTCGCGTCAGTCCTACCAGTATATCGATGTCCTCACCGGTCAGGTCGAGCTGTTCGACCCCGAGAGCGGCGAGCATATCTTTACCCCGCTCGGCAATCAGCTCGAGGAGCACTAGCGGTGACCGATCGGTCCCTGACTCTTTCCGCGCCGGCAAAGATTAACCTCTACTTGGGGGTTCATACCGAGCGCGATGACCGCGGCTACCACAGGGTCGATTCCCTGATGGCAGCTGTCGGTCTTTCCGATACCGTGACGGTTACGCCGGCACAGGCGCCGACCGTCCAGACGGTTCCGGCATCAGATTTTCCCATGCAAAAGAATACGGCGTATCGGGCTGCGGTTGCTATGGCCGAGCATTATGGTCGCGAGGCAAGCATCTGCGTGACGATTGAGAAGCGCATTCCATTGTGCGCCGGCTTGGGCGGTCCCTCGACGGATGCGGCCGCGGTCATTGTCGCCTTGGCGGAGCTCTGGGGAATTGATCGCTCCGACCCCGCGCTCGACGACATTGCGCGGGGCATTGGTGCTGACGTCCCGTTCTTTTTGCACGCGAGCCCTTCGTTCTACGTAGGTGGGGGAGACGTGCTGGCAACTGAGTATCCCGTGCTGCCCGCAACACCCGTCGTGTTGGTCAAGCCGCGCGAGGCAAGCGTTTCGACAATTGAAGCCTATCGACGTTTTGACGAGGCCCCGGTGCCTGCGGACAAGCCCGGCGCGATAGCTTCTGCCTTGCGTGCCGGTGATGCCGAGACGGCATATGCACTCATCCATAACAACCTGGGCGTCATTTCCGCACAGATGGAGCCGCAGATTCAAACGGTTCTCGATTGGCTGCGTAAACAGGACGGCACGGTTGCTGTAGATGTGTGTGGATCGGGCGCCTGCTCGTTTGCCATTTGCGACACCGCCGCCACGGTCGAAAGGCTTGCCGACGCTGCCCTGCAAAACGGCTGGTGGTCCTGCGCGACGGAGCTCATTCCCAACACGGTTCGCATCGAAGTGCCAAAGAAGTAGGTTGATTTCCGATCTCAGCCGAACACATTGAGCAAATAGGCCATTCCCGCAGT
>DXZS01000006.1:0-7940 GCA_019419505.1 Collinsella sp.
CGCCCGAGCAGCTGTCGGCCCGCAACGGCGGGCCCGTGGACCTGTCGCCCTCGACGATCTACCGCTGGGTCGCGGCGGGCTATGACGGCATGACCAACATGGAGCTCAGGCGCAAGGTCGGCTACAGGCCCAGGTCGCACCGGGCCCCGAAGAGGGCGACGCCGCACTCGGCCCGCAGGTCATATGCCGCGTTCCTCGGCCTCGGCGAGGACGTTTGCGCCGCCGCCTGGGAGATGGACACCGTCGAGGGCGCGCGGGAGGACGGCGCCTGCCTGCTCACGCTGCTGCACCGCCCCAGCAGGCTGCAGCTCGCGCTGCCGCTGGCGGCGAAGGACGCCGGGAGCGTGGCGGCGGCGCTCGGGGGCGTGCGCTCCGTGCTGGGCGCCGGCGGCATGGGCAGGGTCTTCCGGGCCGTGCTGACCGACAACGGCCCCGAGTTCTCCGACGAGGGCGCGATCGCCGCGCTCATCGGCGAGGGGCCCGGCGAGACGAGGCTGTTCTACTGCGACCCTAGGCGCAGCGACCAGAAGGGCGCCTGCGAGCGCAACCACGTCGAGATCAGGAAGCTGCTGCCCAAGGGCCGCGGCCTCAGGTTCGACCGGCTGTGTGTTCCGTCAAGTAAAAATCGACAAATACGTCTGTCGAATTTCGACACCCTCATGCTGACCGCCTCCGGGCGGGCCGGCGCCGTCGCGGCCGGCCCGCCCGCTGCCTAGAACGGTATCTCCCAGTCCTCCGGGGGCACCTCCTCCATCCCGCCCCGCTCGCCCGTCATCAGCGGGTGGTCCGGCGTCAGCCCGCAGCCCGGGCACTGGAAGAGCCCGCAGAGCGTCTGCGCGTCCCAGGCGCCGGCGTCGCGGTCCTTCATCCTGTTCACCGGGCAGTCCTCCGCGGCGTACCTCATTCGGCCTCACCCTTCCCGAGCATCAGCGCGTTTTCCATCCTGTAGCTGGCGCCGTTGAACTCCACCAGCCTGCCCGTGTAGACGAGCCTGTCCACGACGGCCGCGGCCATCTTGTCGTCGCCGAACACCGTGCCCCACCTGCTGAACTCTATGTTGGTGGTGACTATGAGGCTCTGGGTGCCCTCGGGGGCCGACATGACCTGGAACAGCAGCCTCGCCCCCTCGACGTCGAGCGGCACGTAGCCGAGCTCGTCGAGTACCAGCAGGTCCGCCGACAGCAGGTCGTCGAGCTCCCTGCGCAGCCTGCCGCGGCCGCGCGCGTCGGCCAGGTGCATCACGAGCTGCGCGACGGTGAAGAACCTCACGGACTTGCCGGCCCTGACGGCGGCGGCGCCGACCGCGATGGCGAGGTGGGTCTTGCCCCTGCCCGTCTTCCCGTGGAAGACGAAGTCCTGGCACGCGTCGATGAAGGCGAGCGACCTGAGGTCGGCCTCCCCGTAGCCGTCGGGGAACGAGACCTGGGAGAAGTCGTAGCCGTCGAGCGACTTGGCCGCGGGGAACCTCGCCTTGCGCATCCTCCTTTCCAGCTGGTTGGCGGCCCTGACCTCCATCTGCCTGGCCAGCAGGCCCTCGACCGCCCTCATCTCGGGGAGCGTCGCCTCCTCGCAGAACTCGTCGACGACGCTGTTCGAGAACAGCATCGAGCGCGCCTTGCCCCTCAGCGAGGACTCGAGCAGGCGCCTGTCGGGGCATGCGGCCCTGGCCATCTACGCCACCCCCATGAAGCCGTCGTAGACGCCGAGGTCCACGGGCTCGTCGTAGGTGACGGTCCCCGTGGCGGCGCGCGCCGCGCTGACGGCGACCGACGCCTCGTCGATGCGGCCGGTCGCCTCGTAGGCGACAGCGCACCGCCTGCAGCGTGGCCTCCCATCCGGAGGTGGCCGCCTGGTCGCGCATCACCCTCAGCTCGGCCTTCAGGCCCGCCCTGTCCAGTGAGTCCATATGCTCCCTGAGCTCGTCGGGGAGCGCCTCCCTCACCCTGCTGTTCTCCCAGCCGCCGGCGTTCCACGCCAGCAGGGCGAGCTGCGAGGCGGGGTCGGACGTGTCGGTCGGGGCGCTGCCGTAGGCCCTGGGGTGCTCGCAGACGAGCTCGCTCGCCGCTGTCGGGGTCGTAGACGCTCACGGTCGTCGCCCGCAGGCCGACCGTGAGCCTGCGGCGCGAGAGCGACGGGTGCGTGGAGTAGAGGTGGCGGCCCCTCTCGCCGACCGAGACCTTGCCCTTCTTGTCGGCGGTGCGAGAGACGTAGGTGACGCAGTCGAGGGGCTTGGCCGGCAGCCCGAGCATCGCCAGCCTGTCGGCCTCGAAGAGATCGAGCTCGCGCTCGCCCTTTATCCAGTGGGGCTTGTCGGACATGGCGAGGCTGCGCTCGAGCAGCCTGCGGTTGAAGGCGCCGGCGTCCCACAGCTGGGGGACGGGGACGAAGAGGTTGCGGCGCACGCAGCCCACCTTGTTCTCGACGCTGCCCTTCTCGTTGCCCGAGCGGGGGTTGCAGAACCCGAAGCGGAAGCCGTAGTGGGCGCTGCAGGCGGCGAACAGCTCGGTCGTCCGGACCCCGCCGCCGACGCGGCGGCCGACGCCGGTCGCGTTGTCGAAGACGATCTTGGTCGGCACGCCGCCGACGTGCTCGAAGACGTTGCGCAGGGCCTGGCAGACGCACTCCGACGTCTCGCCCGGGAAGACCTGGGCCAGCCCGACGTTGGAGTACGGGAACGTCATCACGAAGAAGCTCAGCGTGGTCCGCATCCCCCTCACGTAGAAGTCGGCCTCGCCGAAGTCGGCCTGCGCCTCGCCGGGGCCCCAGACGAGGTCGAGGTACTGGGCGTCGGCCGCCTCCGCCGAGCGGCGGGCCCTAATCTCCCTGACGCACCGCTCCACGGTGCTGACGGAGACGTCGGCGCCGCACTCGGAGACGAGCCTGTCGTGGACGCGCTT
The DNA here is from genome assembly GCA_019419505.1 of Collinsella sp. Classification (GTDB taxonomy): domain Bacteria; phylum Actinomycetota; class Coriobacteriia; order Coriobacteriales; family Coriobacteriaceae; genus Collinsella. The sequence goes on from DXZS01000006.1 coordinate 2,898, forward strand.
TGCGGTATGGCGCTGCTTGCGTCCGCTGCGCGTGTCGTCGTCGAGCCAGGACTCGATCAGGGGCCTGTACGGGTCGAGCTTTGAGCCCTGCGCCCGCCTCGCGGGCGGCTCGGGGCTGAAGTCGTCCATGTCGCGGTACTTGTAGACGGTGTCCCGGCTCACGCCGGTCTTGCGCGCGATCTCGGCGACGCTGTCCCCCTGCCGCCACAGCAGGCGTATAGAATTCTTATCGGTCATGCTGATCATTTCCTCTCCGGGCCTCCTTTGGTAGATACGAAGCACCATCAAGATAGCCCTGCGATCTGGTCAGCATGCCCCTTGCGGGAAGTGTCGACTTTATGCTGCCGTTTTTGTCGATTTAGATGTTACGGAATACACGGCTGGCCCCGGCGGACCTGTCGCTGGCGATGTCGCACGTGAACTCCGAGCCCCGCGGCGCGCTCGGCTTCGCGACGCCCGCCCGCGCCTTCCGGGCGATGCTCGGCGACGACGCGGCGGCGCTGCTGGAGGCGTACGGCATCGAGGACGTGCCCATCGAGGAGCTCGACCTGACGCCGGGGCTCATCGAGCGGGCGCGCGCGGAAAGGGGCGATGCCCCGCTGTCCTAGCCTAAGGGAAAACGGAATAGACGGAACCGACCGTCCGGCTGAGTCTGGGAAGAGGCGCCGGGCGGCGGGCGGAGCATGGCCACCGGGCCCATCGAAACACATCTCCACCGTTCCTTCAACTGGGAAAACGGCGCCCCCGGGCCCCGGGAGGGGCGGCGGGGGGCGTTCGGCTAGGTGCGGGAACGGCCTATTTGCTCAATGTGTTCGGCTGAGATCGGAAATCAACCCGGAATCGTCGAACAGCTTGCGGGAGTTGACCATATCGCCGGTGCGCTTGCTCTCGGCGACGATACAGTGCCAATAATCGGGGTGCTTGTAGCAGAAGGGCATATAGGGCAGCGGCTTACCCCTGTAGGAAAACAGCGATTCGCCCTCCACCGGCCACTCCTTGCAGCCGTCCCTTTTGCCCTGCATAAAGCCCTGCCACACAAAATCGCTGGGCGTCATGGCAATGGTCAGGGTGATGTCCGGGAACATGGCCGCCGACGTCAGCGCCAGCGTTCCGGTGGTGGAGGCCCCGGCTATGCCGATTTTTCGACTGCCGTTGGCCTTCAGCCACGAAATAGCCGTTTCTATGCGCTCAAGGGGGTAATTGTGGTGGCCGTAATCCTTTTTTGCGGGCGACATGGTGAGTACGTTGACGCCGCGGGCGCAAAGCCATTTTGCAGCCGAGCGGGCAAGCCGATCCTCCGGATCATCCCCGATCATGGCGATCACCGCGCAGCTCGAATCATCGGCGCACGGCCAATACGCGCCGTAGAAGCCGGAGGTCTCCACATCAAAGTGCAGGTGCTTCATTGCTTCCCTTCAAATCCGATCTTCACAATCTGCATGTCCATCATCCGGTCGCCAATTTTGGCAAGGAAGCGGAAAAGTCCGCTGACCGACGGGTCTTTCAGGTCGTGGTAGCCCAACATATACCCCCGGCTGGAAATACGCATATTCTCGCCCCACGGCGTAAGCTCACGCTTCGCGTCCGAAACGGCGAAGTATGCGCCCGCATCCTTGATTTCCGCATCTTTCAGCCACGTCTTCAGCATCAGTTTCACCGCCTTTTCGTTGGCAGCGTCAAAGACAAGCACGCTGCCCGGAAAGGCGTCTGCCATGGCCTGTGCCAGTGTCATCACCTGGTCTTTCAGAAAATAGTAGAACACGCCGGACGCAAAGAACACCGCACCGCCGGAGGCGTCGATCCTTTCAAACCACGACGGATCGTTCAGGTCACAGGGAATGTTCGCTTCCCGCTCTCTGGCGGGAAGAAGCTCATTCCGGATTGCGATAACATCCGGAAAGTCCAGATTGTAGATCCTGCATTTGCCGTTGTCACAGGCACGGCCGGTGCAGTCCAGCCCGCAGCCCAGATTGACCACCGCTGCCGTGGGATGCGTTTTCAGATAGTGTCGCACCTCATAGGCAAGGTCGTTCTGCCGCATGGCGACCTCAAGCGCGCCGAAGCGTTGCAGCAGGCTGCTGGACTTTTGCTCCAAGGCGGAAAAGTCATAATCCAACGCGCTTACAAGTTGCCGCGCTGCCTCGTCCCGGTACAAACTTGGGTACAGCTCTGAGCATTTTTTTTCGCGCGTACAGCGGAATGATCAGCGTCTCCTGCACCGTGTTCTTTTCAATTTTATAGCGCACAGTCATCCTCCTGTATCACCCCACACCCTAAGGTGCTCGTCCGCAAGCAGCGCCTTCTCAGTGTTGATGGTGTTTTCTCCCCGTCATACACAGCCAGCTTTTCGTCTTATGAATCTGGATGTCATTAAATCCGGCCTGCTCCAAATATGCCTTCAGCTCGGTATCTTTATAGATGGTCATGCCGCCAATGATATCCGTCCACTTTTTGTCTTTGTTTGTATCCCCGTTGCTTTCATTGCAGATCAGGAACGTCCCACCGGGCTTCAGTACCCTGTAGACTTCCTGAAAGCACTTTGGCAGATCCTGCCAGAAATAGACCGTTTCGAAGGCTGTGACCACATCAAAGGACGCATCCGCAAAATCCATTTGTGCCACACTGCCCTGACACACGGTGCAGCGTCCGTCCCGAATGGCGCGCTGATTCAGTTTTCGGGCCTTCTCCACGCTGATTTCGGAATAATCAATGCCCTCGACAATCCCTTGTGGGCAGTTCTTCAGCAATCTCTTGATGTTTGCCCCGCCGCCGCAGCCGCAGTCCAGCACTTTGGCATTCGGTGAGAGATGCAGGAATTTAAGTCCCCATGTTGCCACAGGTGTATGCCCAAGATTCATCATGGAAACCATGATTCTGCCACCAAGGCCTACAGGCTTGCGGGTATTTTCGAAGAATGACATTTTCGCGTCACTCCTTTTCCAGAGTGATGATTTTATTGGTCATGTTCCGCACGGCAGGCAGCTTGTCCAGTAGCTTATAGATCGGCGAAAACGCCGCCATACCCTCCGTCAGACGATCCAGCACAATGGTGCGGGCAATAGCTCTGCTGTGCATGGCGGCATCCTTGTCGGCAAGGGAAAAATCGTAGTCCAGCATCTCAATGATTTCCTCCGCTTTTGCATCGTGAATGGTGCCGCGCCCCCGGCTCTCTTTCGCTCTTGCATAAACGGTTTGCAGCATGGTCTCCGGCACGCCGGAGAGCCTGATCTTTTCTTTCATGTCATAGTTCCTTTGATTTCACGCACTCTGCGTAAGCCAACGGGAACGAGGCTTTCAGCATGGTGCTTTTTTGTACCGTCCAGCCGTTTTCCCGCAGAAATGACAGATATTCTTCGCTCGTCCACTTGCTGTGCAGCGGAAAGCCCGCCAATTTCATGAGAAATGCCTTGAGCTTTCCCAAGAAATCGTTGTCCGCGTGGGTGAAGGTGGGCGCAACCAGAACTCCGTCGTCCCTCAGCACCCGGCGAATCTCGGAGAGGGCCTTCTGCGGTTCCGGCACAATATGCAGGGCATTGGCCACAATGATCACGTCAAAGCTACCATCTGCATAGGGGAGGTGAAACATATCCTGCACGGAGAAATGCAGCTTGGCGGATCGGTTACACCGCCGCGCTTCCGCGGTCATCTCCGGCGATGCGTCCGTAGCCTCGATATACTTGGCGCTGCTCACGATATTTTTAGCGATCGAGCCTGTGCCGGTGGCCAACTCCAGCACCGATTTGTGCTGTACCACAGGGCGCAGCAGCTCGTACAGCCGCTCGTAAGCCGCTGCGTCCTTGCGCATGAAGCAGTCGTACCGCCCGGCGTTTTTATCCCAAAAATCTTGACTGTTTCTCATGATTTCATCCTCATAACGACATGTTAACTCTTTCTAACTCATCTGACTCGAGTTGTCTGCCAACATTTTTGGGATAATTAATGACGCTCCCCGGTAATAATTTGCAGAGTCAGATTACCGATTACGTTCTTCTCCCTATGCTTTCTCAAACCCTATGTCGGAAAGCTGTACCAGAAGGGGTCGACTTCGTCGCGAGGGGGGGGTCGGAGCCCGTCTACATACAGGTGAGCGACGACGTCAGCGCCGATTCGACGCTCGAGAGGGAGCTCGCGTCGCTTCTGTCAATCAGGGATACGTTCCCGAAGGCGCTCATTGCCCGTACGAGACATAGGCCCTATACCCGGAGGGTGTGTTCGTTGAATCGATCTGCTGGCTCCAATGAAGCTGTGCCCCGGCGACGTGGTCAACATCGCCCCGGGTGTGAAACATTGGCACGGAGCCGCGCCCGAGAGCTGGTTCTCCCATCTTGCGCTGGAGGTTCCGGGTGAGGAGACCTCCAACGAGTGGTTGGAGCCCGAGGGCGACGGGGAATATCTCAAAGAGACTAACAAGGAGGCTTAAATACCTTCGCCGTCCGTGCCGCCGAGACCAGGGTGCCCAAGTCGGCCTGGATCGCCTCCGCCTTGCTCCCGAGCTGCAACGGAGCCGTGTTGCCTGAGATGTTTACGCTTAGCAGGTGCGTGTCCGGCAGCTTCGCGGCCATGCTCCAAAACGGGAGCGTGATGATGCCGGGGGTCATCTCGCCCACGCCGAGCTCCAGCAACAGCATGCGGCTACTACCGCGCTCGCGCACGAAGCGCTCGTATCGTCCGAGGCTCTCGCACCATGTCGCACCCTGCAGAAACGTGTCGTCGCGCACCCACGGCACAAGCTGCCAGCCGCAGTGCGGGCATCGGGGGACATCCTCGCTTCGGACCTCGAACCCCGCCATGCCCGTGAGCATACGCTCGACGTAGGGACTCGCGTCGAAGAGTTCGTCGCAGCACGGCTGCTTGCATTGAAGGTATGCGAAGCCCCCCTGATAGTTACAGGCTCTCTCGGCGGGAAACGTCTTCTCGACCTGGGTGTCCACATTGGTGCTCAGGATGAAGTGGTCCTTATGGCCGATGAGGGACCGCAGGTCGAGATAGGGCTGCGAGACCGGCTCGCGCAGCATGAAATCGATGTATCGCGCGTAGTAGGCC
>DXZS01000006.1:8040-145577 GCA_019419505.1 Collinsella sp.
CATTGCTGCTCGAGGCTGGGGTAGAGGTGGTAGAAGCCGTCGAAAAGGCTCTTGACTACTTTCGATTGATGCTCAGTGCCCATTGTATTCGCTACGATTAAACTCGGCGCAGGGGATACTGGCTTTCCGTGCGAAAACGCTCATGCCGCTAAATTGAGCGACCGCCTGTACTGCAGCGGGATCATCCGCCCGAGCGATCCCTTAATCCGTTGCCCGTTGCGCCAATCGGCAGAAGCCACGCGTGGACGCTAATCGCTCGAGCAAATCGTCGTCGGTTTCCGTTTAACGATTTCTTTTTCCGCTATTATCCGACCCTCGGACTTCCTCGTGATAGAAGTAGTCCACGATCACCGGATGCCCCTGGGGGACTCTGCCATAAGGCATTTCGTTGTCCACAAAGGGGCAATCGTACTTCTTGGCCATTTCCTCAGCTTTTACTTCAAGCGCTTCAAAATAGCTACGGTTGCGCTTGTTATAGATCTCATCGTAAAGCGGTACGAAATCGGGATGTTTCTCGGCGATATAATCCAGGATCGCTTTTTTGAAACCACCCCGAAGATTGAGATTTTCGAGCCAAAACAAATCGCACCGATCCTTTACTCGCTCAAAAATCATCTCAAAATCCGTGATGCCGGGAAATACCGGGGACACGAAGCAGACCGTACGGATACCTTCGTCATACACCTGCTTCATAGCAGCGATACGACGCTCGATGCTCGACGCGGAGTCCATATCGTTCTTGAAGTTCTCATCCAGCGTGTTGATCGACCATGAAACGGTCACTCGTCCAAGCTTCTTCAGCAGATCGATATCCCGTACCACAAGATCGGACTTTGTGCAGATCAGAATATCTGCATCGCTGCCAATCAGCTGCTCCAGGAGTTTCCTGGTATTCCCGAATCGCTCCTCCTGTGGATTGTAGCCATCCGTCACAGAACCGATAACCACCCGCTGTCCAGCGTATTTCTTCGGATTCTTGATTTCCGGCCAATGCTTCACATCAAGAAAGGTGCCCCATTCCTCCTTGTGTCCGGTAAAGCGCTTCATAAAGGAGGCATAGCAATACTTGCAGGCATGCGTGCAGCCTACATAGGGATTGACCGAGTAGCCGCCTACCGGCAGGCTGGACTTGGTCATGATGTTCTTTGCTTCCACCTCATTGATGAGGATTCCATCGATCACTTCCGCCATGTTCTCTGCACCTCCAGCACTCTTTCGAATTCTTCCGGCAATTCCTGAATCATGTTTTCGTCCCCTATGACAGAGACGAGGTCTTCCTTCATAAACATTGGAATGCCAAGCGCGTGCGCCTGGTCCGTCAAAGACCATGCCCACTCCGGTTCCGTATGAACCTTCCTGCTCTGCGCCCCGGTCATGGTACCGACGACGATCCAGTTGATTCCGGAAAGGTCGACCGTACCGGGATCGTCGAATAGCGGCTCAAAAGTAACGAAGAAGTGATTTGCTTTGACGTTTTTCCGAAGGGCGTCGATACGCCACAGCTCCGCTTTCCTCGTCACCGTAACGCCGAACCATGCGTTTTCCAGGTCGGTATCTAAATCCAGCAAATCGGGTCTCTTGGTCAGGAACAGGAACTGATGCTGTGGATTCTCATGGATCTTTGCAAATACCTCGTCTCGCCATTCCAGCTTCCACCCGGAGAGATCGCTCATGCCGGTAAGGAGAAAGTTCTGCGGGCGTTTCTTTTCCATCATCTTGAGCTTGCTCGGGAAGAACGCAGGATCAGCGAAGTCGTCAATCATATGCCAACGTTTCACATTGTTACGGGCATAGCAATATGGACACCCCACCGTGCAGCCGATGACGATATTCATATTCTGAATCTGATTTTTGATGCAGATGCTCATAACGCCTGCCTACCTGCCTCTCCCGTAAACACGCAATCAGCCTTCCCCACCTTGCGGGCAAAAGCCTCGATATCTTGCTTGCAAGCAGCAGGCTCGCAATCGCTCAAATCGTATGACGTGCCGCCGTTTCGATAGACGGCCCGATGGGAAAACGATCGGCTGACAAGCCCGATGCCGAGCTTCTCGCACAGGGTCATCCGTGCTCCCTTTCAGCTATAAAAAACAGGTGTCTATAAACAGTATCCTTGTTGATTTTCGCAGGGGCAATGAACAAACGCGTGCACCTGTCGATAAACGAACAGCTACTGGACATTGTCAAACGACTCAGATTGGAGAGGCGATGGGAGAAACCAAGATCGACCGCCGGCGGCGCTACACCCTCTCGGTCATACAGGAGGCGTTCTTCGCGCTGCTGGTCGAGGTCGGCTTCGCGAAGATGACGGTGGCGGACATCTGCCGCCGCGCCGAGATCAACCGGGGAACGTTCTATCTGCATTACGAGGATAAGTACGCGCTGCTCGATGCGCTTATCGACGAGGCATTGGCAGCGGCTCCCCCGCTTGAGGGGGTTGAATCGGCAACGCTTTGCCAGCGTCCGCCGGCAGACGACGATTATCGCCTGCTTTATTCGGACAGCGACGCATACGCTCGCGTAGCCCAGCGCGTCATAGAACGCGGAGCGGAGCAGATGGTTCCCTGGGTCATGGAGAAAACAGGGCTTTCACGCGAAGACGCCTTCCTGCTCTTCGTCCACAACGTCCAGGGCAATCTGGCCGTCAACCGCCTGCTCGGCTGGAGACGAGGCCCCGAGTTCGCCCATGCCCAGGAGCTGCTCAACGCCTATTCCGAAGGGGGCTTACTGGCGGTATCCGCTCTTCGCGATTCCGATAACCCATCGTGACCTGCGATTCAGGAATACCAGCCTCCGAGCCCTCTCGTTCGGAGACTGCGGCTAAAACCTCATTGCGCGTCTACCGCTCCGCGTTACTCGCCACCTGCCCGCGCCACCGAGAGCAGGGCGCCCAAATCGGCCTGGATCGCCTCTGCCTTGCTTCCAAGCTGCAGCGGAGCCGAGTCGCCCGAGATGTTTACGCTCAGCAGGTGCGCATCCGGCAGCTTTGCGGCCATGCTCCAGAACGGGAGCGTGATGATGCCAGGGGTCATCTCGCCCACGCCGAGCTCCAGCAACAGCACGCGGCCATTGCCGCGCTCGCACACGAAGCGCTCGTATCGTTCGAGGCCCTCGCGCCATGCCGCGCCCTGCAGAAATGTGTCGTCGCGCACCCACGGCACAAGCTGCCAGCCGCAGTGCGGGCACCGGGGGATATCCTCGCTGCGGACCTCGAATCCCGTCATGCCCGCGAGCATGCGCTCGACGTAGGGACTCGAATCGAAGAGCTCGTCGCAGCATGGCTGCTTGCACTGAAGGTGCGCGAAGCTTCCCTGATAGTTGCAGATTCTCTCGGCGGGAAACGTCTTCTCGACTTGGGTGTCTACATTGGTGCTCAGGATGAAGTAATCCTTATGGCCGATGAGGGACCGTAGGTCGAGATAGGGCTGCGAGGCCAGCTCGCGCAGCATGAAGTCGATGTATCGCGCGTAGTAGGCCCATTGCTGCTCGAGGCTGGGGTAGAGGTGGTAGAAGCCGTCGAAAAGGCTCTTGAAGCCAAAGGCTTGCTGCCAGTCCGCCATTCCTGCGCGCGCCATGCCCGCGCGGTTGTAATGGTTGAACCCGGCGGCGCTCGACATGCCCGAGCCGATGCCGACGATGATGGCGTCGGCATCGTCGATAAGGCTTCGAAGCCTACGCGCTTCTCTTTCTAGGGGTGGCATCGGGCGATCTCCTCGAAAGCCGGGGCCATATCGCCGTCAACGAGAATCGTCTCGCACGAAGCGTCGGGCGCCATGGCCTGGCCGTAGTTGAACACGATGTAGGTGGCGTGCTCGCAGGCGTTCGCGATCTGGGCGAGCATGCGCTTTATGACGCCGTTGTGCAGTCCCACGCCAAGTTCGAGGATGGCGACCCTGCCGTTGCGATGGGCTTGCACAAGACGCGCGAGCTCGTCGAGCTGGGCCATGGCGAGGGCGTCTGGATGGGCGAGGCGCCGCTCGTCAACCGACGTGCGCGTGCTCCCCTCAGTCTCGAGCACGCGCTCCTCGTCGAACCCGGCGCGCGCGAAGTGCCCGTCGATGTTGCATGTGACCAGGAAGGTGTCAGCGTGCTCTGTAAGACGCCGCAGCCCGTTCATGAGCGAGCCGGGCTCATACTCGACATACTCCTTTTGGTGGAACCGCTCGACCCATCGGCTTCGCACGCTGGCATCCGGGGAGGCGAGCCCCTGCAGTATGCAGCCGATGCCGTCGGCCTGGGCGAGGTCCCCGTACGCCTCTTGGAAATGAGCATCGGCGCAGAAAAGGTTGAGCCCCTCCGCCATGTCGAGTCCGTTGCTAGCGCCGATGATGACAAGATCCGCTTCGGCTAGCGCCCTGCCTATGCGAACTGCTTCCGCCAACTCCATGCGCTACCTCCCCAGCGTCTTGCGCACGTCGGCGAGCACGTCGGCGATGTCGGCGCGAACGGCGAGCCCCCGATCCTCGATCGCGCGGGGGAGAAACTGCGTCTTGTTGTTTACGGCGATGTAGCTGGCCTGCGGTAACTGCGCCGTGAGGGCCCAGAACGGCTCCTGGATAAACGCGGGCGTCATGCGGCCCACACCCAGCTCGAGGAAGAGGATCCTCTGCCGTGCGTGCGCGTCGAGCCAGTCGGACACCTTGCGGTACTGCTCCTCGTAGAGTTCGCCCTGCAGGAAGTTGCCGTAGCCGCGAACCCAGGGGAACGCCTCTGCCCCGCAGTGCGGGCAGCGCGGCACGAGCTCTGTCGGAACCTCAAGGCCGTCTCCCATGGCCTCTACCATGTTGGAGACCGGCTCGACCGCATCCCACACCGCGTCGGTGCAACAGCGGGAGCACTGAAAGAAGCGGTGGTCGCCTTGGATCTCTGCCACTTTCTCCCAGGGATAGAGCTTCACAAACTGCGTGTCCTGGTTGGTGGTGAGCACGAAGAAATCCTTCTCGGCGAGAATGGCGTCGAGGTCCTTGTAGGGCTTGCGCAGCGGGGCGTTGAGCGTGGTGTCGAGGAAGGTGGCGAGGTATCCCCAGCGCGCCTCGGCGGTGGGCCAGCGGTAGAACGACCCCTCGAAAGCGCCCTTGAAACCGTAACGCTCGGCGAATTTGCCGAAATGCCTGCGATAGGTTGCGTTGTCCTCGTAATAGAAGTCGCCGCCGCCCGCCGCGGAGAGCCCAGAGGCCCCGCCCACCAGCACGCAATCGGCTTCCTCGATCATGCGGGCGAAGTCCCTGATTTGCTGGTCGTAGGGCTCGGGCTCGCGGTCACTCAGCTCATAGGGCGTGCCGCCGCTGCGGTAGGCGGCCTGAAGGGAAAACGATTGGTTGGTGAGCTCGATAACGAGCTGCTCGTACAGGGTCACTGGATACCTTCTTTCAGCTATTATAAACAGGTGTCTATAAAAAGTATCCATGTCGATTTGCTTAAGAGCAATGAACAGCTTCGGCCTGCTGTCGATAAACGAGCGTTTGCCGGGCATTGTCGAGCGTTGCAATTGGAGGGGTAATGGAAGCGGGCAAGATCGATCGTCGCCGACGCTATACGCTCTCGGTCATACGGGAGGCGTTCTTCGCGCTGCTGGCCGAGGTCGGCTTCGCGAAGATGACGGTAGCGGATATCTGCCGCCGCGCCGATATCAACCGCGGCACGTTCTATCTGCACTACGAGGACAAGTTCGCCCTGCTCGACGCGCTTATCGACGAGGCCTTGGCGGCGGTGCCGCCGCTCGAGGGAACGGAGGCGGGTGCCCTCTGCCAGCGTCCGCCGGCAAACGATGACTATTATCTGCTCTACTCGGATGACGACGCGTACGCCCGGGTGGCACAGCGCGTCGTCGAGCGCGGCGCCGAGCAGATGGTTCCCTCGATCATGGAGGAGACTGGGCTTTCGCGCGAGGACGCCTATCTGCTCTTCGTCCACAACGTCCAGGGAAATCTCGCGGTCAACCGCCTGCTCGGTTGGAGGCGAGGGCCCGAGTTTGCCCACGCTCAGGAGCTGCTCAGCGCCTATTCCGAAGGGGGTATGTGGGCGGTATCGGCCCCTTGCAGATTAATCGCGAATTAGAACATGATGGCGTCGTCGGCCGTGAAGGCATCGAGGGATCCCTGCTTGACCTGAATGCAGACGTATGTGATCTCCGAGTCGGACGCGGCGCGGAACTGACGATGCGCAGCGGGGGAAATGCGCAGCCAGTCGCCGGCCGCAAGCTCGATATCCTCACCGTCGATCGTGACCGAGCCTGCGCCCTCGAGCACGCCATAGATCTCCTCGTTTTCCTTGTGTGCATGGACGAACGGAACGCCAGCGCCGGCGGGAAGACTGTTGATACTCACCTCTGCCCCGGTAAGCCCGAGCACCTCGTGCAGCTCAACGCGGCTCTCATTGCCGATGTGGGTCTTTGCATAATTAGCCATAATGGTTCCTCTCTTGGGGTTGATTTACCTTGCAGGCATCTCCTGCGTGAGATATATTCAACGCGAAAGCGCATGCAAATACGAGTACGCACATATTTGTAACTGCGCGCCTTTTTGTGAAACCGGTATGGTCAAGGAGGTTGGGTCTCCCATGATGGCGAAAGAGGAGCTTCCGGAGTGTCCGGTCGCAACGGCGGTAGCGCTCATTGGCGGCAAGTGGAAACTGCTCATTATTCGTAACTTACGCGTACGCCCTTGGCGTTTCAACGAGTTGCGCCGCAACCTGGAGGGGATCTCTCAGAAGGTGCTTACCGACAGCCTGCGGCAGATGGAGGATGATGGGCTGGTCTTTCGCCATGACTATGGCGAGAATCCTCCCCGCGTTGAGTATGGCCTTACCGAGCTCGGCCGCCAGATGATGCCCATCATGGACTCGCTGGCAGACTTCGGCGCTTATTACAAGACAATTGTTTCGTAGCAGACACATCGCTTGGGGGGCGGAGAACCGCTACGAGGGTGCTAACGAAAACCTGTCCCGAATCATCGTGCGCCTGCGGCATGAAGGAGGGAGATTCCTATGAATATCGTTGTATTGAGCGGCAGCCCGCGTAAGGGCGCCAATACCGACACCATGGTCGAAGCGTTTGCCGAGACCGCGCGTGAAGGCGGCAATGCGGTCGAGGTCGTCCGCGTTGCCAGCAAGAAGATCGCCGGCTGCTTGGGATGCCAGTACTGCTTCGCTCATGAGGGCGTCTGCGTGCAGAAGGATGACATGGCCAACGTGATCGAGTCGCTGAAAGGCGCCGATATGGTTGTCTTCGCTTCGCCGATCTACTGGTTCGATATCACCGCGCAGGAGAAGGCCGTCATCGACCGCCTGTACGCCTTCGGCGCTACGGGCTTCCCGTTCACCAAGACGGCACTTTTGCTCGATAGCCACAGCGAAGGCGTCTATGATGCGGCAATCGCCATGTACAAGGCAACCTGCGCGTACTGCAAGTGGGAGGACCAGGGCATTGTCACCATCAGCGGTATGACCGAGCGCGACAGCATGGCATCGTCGCCCAAGTTGGAAGAGGTGCGCGAGCTCGCTCGCAAGCTCGTCTAAGGACAAGAAGAACGCATGGCAATCGGTGTTGGTGGAAATGCTTGCTGTCCTTACCAAGAGGATTGCTGATTGCCATGCGTTGAAGTCCTTGCGGACAATCTTGGCGCGCTAGGAGGCCTTCTCGTTCAAGAATTCCCTGAACGCGGGGATGTCGAAGCCGACGAGGCCACGTCCGCGTTCCCCGATAACGCCGTCCTCGAGGAGGCGGCGTTTGTATTGACTTGCATAGTTGCTGGCGACGCCCATACGCTTGGCAATTTCTGAGACCCTGCTGGGGCCAGAATCGGGCAGCATCGCGAGCAAAAACTCAATGTCTTTGTCAGAAAGCTCTCGATAGGTCGTTTCGAGAATACGATCGCGCAGCTCCATACGGGCAAGCAGAGAACCCTGCTGGACATCGGATGTACTGATTTGGGGCGAGTTTTCCGAAACATCCCAAGTGCGATATCCGACGAGCTGCATCATGTAGGGAAATCCGTCGACGGCCTTCACGGCATCCTCGAGCGCTTCTGGCGTGATTGAGCGTCCTCCTGCTTCAATGGTTTTACGAAATGCATTTGCAATCTCAACATCAGTGATTCGTCCCAGCTGATGATACTGGGAGCGTCTGAGGAACGAGACGGAATCGTTGCGCAGCAGCGCCGATACTTTGTAGGGCAGTCCTGCCATGAGTAGGGCAACTTTTTTACCTTCGCGTACAAAGTGCTGGTAAACAGAGGCAAATTGAAGCATTTCTTCGAGATCGACGGTGACTTCATCGATGGTGATGAGAAGTCCGATGTCATGTTTTTCGAGTTGCTTAAAGATGCCATTCATGCGTGTGCGCCAGTTGCCCTGGGCCTCTTGAGCATATGTCCAATCGATGCCCACTGGACCAATTTGAACGCCGTTTATGCGTGCGTGAGGCTGTGAGAGGTAGCTATCTGCGGCTTCTTTGGTTCGCTCGATAATATCTTCGAGCATGCCTGGCATGGCGGAGACATTTGCTGCGATCCAGTCGTGTTCAAGCGCCGTTTCTGAAAGGAGCGAGAGAAGCGCCGTCTTGCCCGTTCCCCTTGCGCCAGTAAAAATGGTCGACAGGTTGGGATCTCCCGGGCCGTTGATAAAGCCACGGTTGATGTCACGCAGGATATGCTCGCGACCCGCTAGAAAGGGAGGGACGCTTCCGAACGTCGGGGTAAAGGGGTTCTTGCTGTACTCCATGGTAGCTCCTTTGCAAGTTTTGCTAATTTTTGCAAGTTTTGCTAACTTTTGCAAGTTTTGCTAACGGCTCAAGACGATGCGGGAAGCTTCCGTATCGTCATCATTGAAGAGACTCATTGCCATGGGAGGCAAGCTCCTTGGCGAGTAGGCCTTGGCTATCTCCGAGACCCTGCTGAGGCCAGAATCGGGCAGAAGACTGTGAGTGAAAATCGGGATTAGTGCTCCCGATTTTGACCAATTAACGTTTGTACGAGATAATAGGCTCCATAACGGGAGGCGATTCTATGTACATCGAGCGCGAAATTGAACAGACGATAGATTCGATGCTGGGACAGGGAAAAGTTGTCCTGGTGACCGGAGCGCGCCAAGTTGGGAAGACGACGGTTCTCAAGCAACATCTAGGCGACCGATTCGACTATGTTTCGATGGAGAGCCCGCGGGATTATCTTCTTGCAAAAGAGGATGCCGCCCTGTTTTTCGAGTCTCATGATCTGCCGATCATCATTGATGAGATTCAGCGCGTGCCTGAGCTTTTTTCTCCGGTGAAGTGGGTTGTCGATCAATCAGAGGAGAAGGGCCGAATCGTCCTCACGGGATCCCAAACATATCACCTCATGAAAGGGGTGAGCGAATCCTTGGCGGGGAGGATTAGAATTCTGGAGATGCCCTCTTTAAGCTTGCGAGAGCTCGTTGGTGGTTCCCAGGGCCCTCGTCCGTATATCCCCAAAAAGGTTTTCTTGGCCTCTAAGATGTCTTCGGGAAATATTTGGAACATCATCCATAGGGGTTCGATGCCCGAACTGCAAGACCCAGATATCGATTGGGACTCCTATTATTCCGACTACGTTGCCGCATATCTCGAACGCGATGTTCGCGATCTTGTAAACGTAAAGGATGAGGCGAAGTTCTACAGCTTTATGGTCGCGTGCGCAGCGAGAACGGGGCAACTGTTAAATGCCACCGATATTGGAAACACCGTTGACGTCGACCGTAAGACGGTGAAGGCTTGGCTCTCGGTTTTGCAGGCGTCGAACATCGTTCGGATTGTCGAGCCCTTTTGGCCTAATGTCGATAAGCGTCTGACCAAGACCCCTAAGATATTCTTTATGGATACAGGTCTTGTTTGTCATCTAACGAGATGGATAACGCCGGAGCAATTGCGCAACGGGGCTGCGGCGGGGCATATATTTGAGACGTTCGTTGTCTCGGAAATTTTGAAAAGCTTTATGAACGCGGGGAAGAGCCTTCGCGACGTATGGTTCTATCGAGACCAAAAGAAGCGCGAAATTGATTTGCTCATCCAAGAGGGCCATATTCTCCATCCCGTCGAGGTGAAGATGTCAGCCACGGTGGGCAAAGATGCGGTGAAGAATTTTTCCTGTCTCGAGGGCCTGACCGGCTATGAAATTGGGTTTGGACACGTTGTCTGCCAAACCCCGGATCCATACCTTATTACCAAGGATGTCCAAGCGATTCCCGTGTGGGGCATATGATATACGTTGCAACGAACGGGGCCCGGAGCGCGATGTTGCTGCGTTCCGGGCCCCACCGTTTTAAGAGCTTATGGCGGTTCTGCTGTCGTTCTAGTCAAACAGGCTCGGCATGTCGTTTTCCTTCATGAGGGCACCGGCAGAAGGCAGGCTCTGCGCGGTGAACTTCTCAGCCGAGACGCCGGCGCCAAGAATCTCCTCGGTCGTGCCGACGGTGGTGACCGAGCGGCCCTTCTTGGCCGTGAAGGCCTGGACGCCCTGCGTGTTGGTGGTCGTCTTGGTCTTGAGCAGCGACGTGTTGAAGTTCATCAAACGATAGTCGCTCGAGACCAGCGCGATGTCGCGATCTTCCTTGAGCACCTGGGCATACAGCAGCTTGCTGCCACTGTAGATGGCGTTCTTGAGGCGCTTGCGGTTGGTCTTGGTAACGTATCCAGAAAGCGCGACACGCACCACGCGGCCGTTCTCAAAGACGAACAGCACGTCGGCCTTGTAGTCCTCGGGGTCGATGACCCAGATGACGCTCTCGTCGGGTTCCATCTCAAGATCGGTCGGAAGGTACGAGCCCAGCTGGGCCGACTTGGTATCCTCAAACGCCGCGACCTTGCACTTGTACACCTGGCTCTTGTTGGTAAAGACCAGCAGCTCGTGAGTGTTGGAGGACGGGAACTCGATAAAGGGTTTGTCGCCGTCCTTGTACTTGAGCGTGGTCGCCTTCTTGAGCACGCGGTCCGTCATCTTCTTAAGGTAGCCATCGTGCGAGAGCATGATGGTGACCGGGTACTCCTCGACCTCGGGCTCCAAGCTTACCTCGATAACCTCATGGGGCTCGATCCTGCCCGTGCGGCGCGGCATCACGTACTTCTTGTTGACCGCGGCCAGCTCGTCGCTGATAACCTTCTTGATGTTTTCCTCGCTCGAAAGGATCTCCTCAAGCTCGGCGATCTCGCCCTCGAGCTTTGCAATGTCCTTGGTGCGGTTGAGGATGTACTCCTCGTTGATGTTGCGGAGCTTGAGCTCGGCAACAAACTCTGCCTGGGTCTCGTCGATGTCAAAGCCCTTCATGAGGTTGGGCACGACCTCGGCCTCGAGCTTGGTGCCACGGATGATGGCGATGGCCTTGTCGATGTCGAGCAGGATCGCCTCGAGGCCGTGCAGCAGGTGCAGGCGCTCGGACTTTTTGCCCAGGTCAAAGTTAATGCGGCGACGCGTGGACTCAATACGCCACTTGACCCACTCGTGCAGGATCTGGCGCACGCCCATAACGCGAGGGTAACCATCGACCAGCACGTTGAAGTTGCACGAGAACGAATCCTGCAGCGTGGTCGAGCGATAGAGCTTGGCCATGAGCTTGTCGGGGTCGACACCGCGCTTAAGGTCGATGGCGATGCGCAGACCTGAAAGGTCGGTCTCGTCGCGGATGTCGGCGATCTCCTTGACCTTGCCCTCCTTGGAGAGCTTGACGATGCGCTCGATGATGACATCGGTCTTGGTGGTGTAGGGGATCTCGTACACCTCGATGATGCGCTCTTCGGGAATCCAGCGCCAGCGGGAGCGGATCTGGAAGCTGCCCAGGCCGGTCTCGATAATCTTTTCCATCTCCTCGCGGCGGTAGATAATTTCACCGCCGGTCGAGAAGTCGGGCATGGGCATGTACTCGAGCAGGTCGCAGTCGGGATCCTGCAGGTAGTGCATCGTGGCAGTGCAGACCTCGTTGAGGTTGAAGCCGCAGATGTCAGAAGCCATGGCGACGCCGATGCCCTTGTTGGCCGAGACAAGGATGTTGGGGAACGTGGTGGGCAGCAGGCGCGGCTCCTTCATGGCGCCGTCATAGCTGTCGACGAAGTCGACCGGGTCCTTGTCGATGTCCTTGAAGATCTCGGCGCTGATGGGGGAGAGCTTGGCCTCGGTATAACGCGAGGCGGCGTAGCTCAGGTCGCCCGAATAGTACTTGCCAAAGTTGCCCTTCGACTCCACAAAGGGGGCGAGCAGCGCCTCGTTGCCGGTTGCCAGACGCACCATCGTCTCGTAGATCGCGGCGTCGCCGTGCGGGTTGAGCTTCATGGTCTGGCCCACGATGTTGGCGCTCTTCTGGCGCTCGCCCTTGAGCAGGCCCATCTTGTACATGGTGTAGAGCAGCTTGCGGTGCGAGGGCTTAAAGCCGTCGATCTCGGGGAATGCACGCGAAACGTTGACGCTCATGGCGTAGGGCATGTAGTTGACCTCGAGCGTCTGCGTGATCGGCTGGTCGGTGACCTCGGAGTGCAGGCCGATGACGTTCTCGGCGTTGACCTGCTTTTTCTTTGGCTGGTTCTTCGTCTTCTTCTTTGCCACGATATCCTCTTGAACTTCTTATGGGCCGTCGTTATCGATTTGCTGCTACTGCAGGTCCAACTGGTCCAGGTATTCCTTGCCGTGCTCGGAGATATGGCGCTTGCGGCCCGCCTCGTCGTTGCCCAGCAACAGGTTGAACATGGTTTCCATCTTGGTGACGTCCTCGGGTTCCACCTTGATCAGGCGACGCGTCTCGGGGTTCATGGTGGTGAGCCACATCATGTCCGGATCGTTCTCACCAAGACCCTTGGAGCGGTTGATGGAACACTTCTGGTCGCCGATCTCCTTGAGGATGCCGTTCTTCTCGAGCTCGGTGTAGGCAAAGTAGGTCTTCTCTTTGCAGTTGATCTCGTAGAGCGGCGACTCGGCGATATACACGTAGCCCTCGTCGATAAGCGTTGGCACCAGGCGGTAGAGCATGGTGAGCACGAGCGTGCGGATGTGATAACCGTCGACGTCGGCGTCCGTACAGATGATGACCTTGTTCCAGTTGAGGTTGTCCAGGTCAAAGGCACCGAGGTTCTTGATGCGCTTGTCCTTGATCTCCACGCCGCAGCCCAGCACGCGCATGAGGTCCATGATGATGTCGGACTTAAAGATGCGCGGGTAGTCCTCCTTCAGGCAGTTGAGGATCTTACCGCGGACGGGCATAACGCCCTGGAACTCGGCATCGCGCGACGTGCGAATGGCGCCTGCTGCCGAGTCGCCCTCTACGATGTAGATCTCGCGACGGCTCTTGTCCTTGGAGCGGCAGTCGATGAATTTCTGCACGCGGTTGGCCATGTCGGTCTTCTGCTGCAGGTTGGTCTTGATGCTCTGACGCGTCTTCTCGGCGTTCTCGCGCGAGCGCTTGTTGATGAGCACCTGCTCCATGATCTTATTGGCGGCGTCCTTGTTCTCGATCAAGTAGGTCGAGAGGCGCTCCTTAAAGAAGGCCGTCATGGCCTGCTGGATAAAGCGGTTATTGATGGCTTTCTTGGTCTGGTTTTCGTAGGACGTCTGGGTGGAGAAGCAGTTGGTCACAAGTACCAGGCAGTCCTGGACGTCTTGCCACTTAATGCCGCTTTCGTTTTTGTTGTACTTGCCTTGATTCTTGATGTAGGCATCGATGGCGCTGGTCAGAGCGCTGCGGGCGGCCTTTTCGGGCGAACCGCCGTTCTCGAGCCACGATGAGTTGTGGTAGTACTCCTGCATCGTGAAGGTGCGCGAGAAACACATGCATGCGGTGATTTTTACGTTGTAGTCGGGCAGGTCCTCACGATCGCGACCGCGACGGTCGGCTTCGATAAAGAAGGGCTCGGTGAGATAGTCGGTGCCGACCTTCTCGAGCACGTAGTCCTCGATGCCCTTGGGATAGCAAAAATCCTCTTCGGAAAACTCGCCGTCGTCGCCCTCGATGCGCAGCCGGAAGGTCACGTTGGCGTTGACCACGGCCTGGCGGCGCATGGTCTCGCGATACCAATCGTGGGGAATGCTGATGGAGGTAAAGACCTCAAGATCGGGGCGCCACTTGATGGTGGTGCCGGTGCGGTCCTCATCGCTGGGCTCAATCTCGAGTGCCTTCTTTTTGGCGCCGACGACCTTGCCCTTCTTAAAGTGCAGAGAGTACTTGTTACCGTCGCGCCAAACCGTGACGTCCATGTATTCGGAGGCGTACTGGGTCGCGCACGAGCCCAGGCCGTTGGTGCCGAGCGAGAAGTCGTAGTCGCCGCCCTGGTTGTTGTTGTACTTGCCGCCGGCGTAAAGCTCGCAAAAGACGAGTTCCCAGTTAAAGCGCTTCTCGGAGGGGTTCCAGTCGAGCGGGCAGCCACGGCCGTTGTCCTCTACCTGGATGGAGCCATCGCGAAAGGCGGTAAGGGTGATGAGCTTGCCGTAGCCCTGGCGCGCCTCGTCAACGGCGTTGGACAGGATCTCGAAGGCGGCATGCGCGCAACCGTCGAGTCCGTCCGAGCCAAAGATGACGGCAGGGCGCAGGCGTACGCGCTCCTCGTCCTTGAGCTGGCGGATACTGTCGTTACCATAGTTTGCGGTGTTTTTTGCCATACTCGCTCTCTCGGTGCTCCTTTTGCTGCGTTTAAGTCATATAGATAGTCAAGGTAGCATAGCCCAGGCCGTGGGCGATTCCACCTAACACGAAATCCATCGAACAATCGTTCGATTAGATAATGAATGCTTGGAATGCGGGAGGGACCTGTCCTGTCCTATCCAAACATCTGCGGCAGGTCGATGAAGACGGTTCGATCGCTTTCGCCAGCTTCGAAGTCCGAACGGGAGAAGAATCCATAGCGATGGCACTTGAGTCCCGTTGCCTCGACTTGGGCGATTTCCTCGTCGACCATTTTTTGCGTGATGGGGGATTTGCGGAACTTTGCTTCGTAGAATGCGTAGCCCTCGGGGTCTTGCGTTACCACATCGAATTCGCCGCTCGTTTTGTTTGCGGGGTCGTCGTACCAGTACTTGCCTATGGCGTCGAAAGCCGGTTCGATCTTGCCGGTCCTGTTCTGCCGCACGAGGTATTGACGGCAGATCTCCTCGAACATATGAGGAACGTAGTTTTCCTCGAAGTCTTGGAAGACGTGACGATCATAGAAGACTTCCGGGTCGAGCAGCTGACGCGCTGAGGCATTGCGGAAAACATAGCGATAGTAAAAGAGCGAAAGCGGATCCACTACAAAGTAGCCAGACTTGCGCTTGTTCGTAGGGTCGTTGATGGGTGCACGCTTTTGGACGATTTCGAGTGACATGAGCTTGTCGAGCACGTCTGCCATGGCCGGACCGCTCGAGACGTGCGACTGTGCCAGCACGTCCCCCCAACGGGAGTAGCCTTGTGCGAGAGCCCCGAAAACTTCGTTGGCGTTGGTCATCTTCGAGATCTCGGCGTTGAGATAGGACGGCACCTCGCTTTCTAAGCGGGCGCCAGGTTCCGTGACGAGCTCGATGATGTTGTCGCGTACGCTTTGGGATTGATCGATGAGGCGATTGTAAAAGGGGATACCGCCAAAAACGCTATAGAGCCGCACCTTGTCCTCGGGCGAGAACGCGGGATAGAACTTCGCAGCGTCAAAGTAATCCATGGGCTTAAGCTCAAGCGCGAGATCAATTCGCCCGTAGAGGGGGCTTTCATGCTCGATGAGGGATTTCATAATCTCAACGTAGGAGCCGCACAGGACAATGTTTAAACGTGAGTCTTCCCTGTGGGCGTCGATTGAGGTCTGAAGAATGCTGTCTAGGCCTTTAACCGCATCTCTCAAGTAGGGGTATTCGTCGAGAACGAGGGTAATGTTCTTGTCTTTAGCTTGGGCAAACAGAAATTCGATGAGCTCGCGGATGCCTGTGAAGGCGAGCGGAGGAAAGCTCAGCGCTTCAGCAACAAGGACGGACAGACTCTCGAGGTTGTCTGCCTCGGAGGTTTGGCGGCACTCGTAATAGACCGTTGCGACGTCCGACAAATCGGTTAGCGCCTGCTTGATGAGCTCACTTTTTCCGACGCGACGCCTGCCGTAAATGAGAACATTGCGCTGCTCGGGTGCTTTGAGCGTTTTCTTAATACGGGCGAGCTCACGCTCCCTGCCAATAAATTCCACTTACTCGGTTCCTTCCGACTCGGTTTTGTCCGAGTTAATTGTATCGCATGGATCAGTTTATGCTCGAGTTTACTCGGACAAAACCGAGTCGGTTCTGCCCGAGTTAATTTGAAGGCGGCCGAATGCGTCTTGCTGCGTTTGCGGTTGGATACGTTGTCGAAAACGTGTCGTGCGGATTGTTGGATCGAATCGAACATTGGGACAGACGTCTCGTTTTATGGGCCGGGGGCGTGCATGTGCGAGTTCTTTTGGCCCATAAGGAACGCTGGTGGGTCGTTATTTGGGCCACGGGTAACTTCGCCGGCGCCGTGTTTCGTCATACGCTCATAGTGGAAGCCGATGCCACAGGACGACGAAGGCCTTGGGCAACGGATGAGCTGCAAGCGAAAGGAGCGGTGAGGATGATGAAGCCCATGACGAAGAAGCTGCTGTTAGGAATTCCCACCGTGACGCTTTCGGCCGTGCTGGCGTGTACGGTGGCCGGCTGTGGCGGTAGTGCTCCGAGCGGCTCGGCTGGCAGTTCGGGCGGCAGCGCGCCTGTGCAGGAAAAGCCCAAGGCCTATGATTCGCAGACGGTCGAGGTGGCAGGCATTACCTATGAGTCGGTGGCTCACGGTACGTTCTATCGTGGCGATGCCAAGCTACAGGACGGCTTTTATCTGCACATCAAGACCACCAACAATAATGCAAAGAACAGGACGTTTAGCTCCTTTAACGTGCATGCTGCCCAGGGCGATCTTGAGGCAGGCGACCCGTTGTTTACTTCCGGCAAGGCGGCCGTGCTCGATTACGTTGCAAGCGAGGCTCCAGATGAGCTTCACGAGGGCATCGATCTTTCCGAGAGGCCAGATATCGGTCCGGGCGAGACTGTTGAGTACGTGTATTTCTGGGCGCCCAAGACGGCGTACTACGGGCCCATCACTGTCGAGTTCGTAGATGCTTACGCCCCCGCCAAGAATCATGAGGCCATGCACTTTGACACCACGGGGTGCGAGACCAAGGAGTTCAAGGCGGCCGGCGGTGTGGCCGATTCTGGTGACGCGGCCAATATGACCGGCATCGATTGCGCATCGTACAGTATCGAGGCCGCCGATGGGTACACGCTGGATTCGTCCAACGAAGAGCACGAAAAGGCAGACTTCTTCCACGACGAGACTGGAGGACGCTTGCACATCAGCATCTTCCCGCGCTCGCCGGAGGAAGAGGTTGCAAGCCTAGAGCAGGTCTACGAAGGCAAGGAGACAACAACCGACCAGGTCGAGTACAACGGCATAACGTGGCTGCGCTTTACCGGTCCCGACAACGGCCATACGCTGTTTGCGACGGCTCCCGCAACGGGTGAAACCGTCCGCGTGTCGATTGGCTGGAAGATCGATTGGGACGCCGCCGTGCCCATGATGGAGGCGCTAAAGCTCAAGTAGCGCTGTGATTCCCATGTCAGGCGACTCAGGGCTGGCTCCGAGTTATCGGGGCCAGCCCTTTTTTGATGTTCGATGAGCCGAGTCGGCGTCTCTCGCAAAGGTAATTTAGGAGCTAGCGAGGCCTATCCGAATTGACCTCATTGGCGGTGTCGTTTTCGAGCGCCGTGCGGCGGGCGCTGTAGGCGATGAGGCCGGCGCCTGCCGCGGCGAGTGCTGCAGCGGCTGCCGTAAGGGGTGCATTGACATCGCCCGTGCCAGCGAGCGCGCCCGCTTTTCCGGAGCGCTTGTTATTGCTGTGGTCCTTGCCACTGCCGGAGCTGCTTCCGCCGGAGCCGCCGCCCTCGTCGGTACCGCCGCCACTCGAGCCACCACCGCCGTCCGCCGTCATCGGTGCATCGTGAAGCCCCGTCGTATCCGCGCTGTCGCATACGCCGACCTGAACTTCTGAGCGTTCGCATGCCGCGCCGGGCACATGAAGCTCGTGCAGTACGGCACCCAGCGCCGAGTTTGCGCCCGGTCGAATTTCCTCGAGCGTTACGGGATCGAGCGCCACCAGATTACGCGCCTTCGCATATAGCGTTACGCGTTTGCCCACCTCGTCGCCCCAACTCTCTGGGATGGCAAAGCTCATGCGGAACTGTGCCGTGCAACCCGGTGCCAGCACGGCGTTGCCGTTGTCGGCTGCCAGCGGGTGCGTAGCGAAGCGCTCGCCCAGCGTCTCGAGCGCGTACTTCACGTGTGCAACGTCGTTGTCCGAAGCGTCCTCGGCAAGCTCTGGATCGTAGATCGAAGCCATGCGTGCATTCACTCCGAATCCGATGGATGCGCTGGAGAACGGCTGGTTGGAGCCCTCTCGGTACAGATCGATCGTGCCGGCGGTCAGCAAGGTGTTGCCGTCGTTTCGCACCGTGACCATGAAGGATTCGCCTGCCGCTCCGGGCACCACCGCGCCCGAGGTGGCTACCGCGCCCGTCGGCGTCGCGCATGCCACCAGAGGCACTTCGATGCCGTGTAGCTCTGCCTCGCTCTTCTCTGCACTCACAATGTGCGTGGCGAGCGCCGAGAGCATGCCGCCCGACGTCAAAAATGTTGTAACCTGATCGACGGGATGGTCCAGCTCGCACATCACGAACGGCTCCGTGAACAGATCGCCTGCCAAGGTGCTGGCGAAGATGCGGAAGTGCTTGCCCATCACTGCTACCGGGTTGCCTTCTTCGTCGTAGGTTTGCCCTACCTTGCCATCGGTGTTCTCTACATAGAGCACGCACCTGCCGTTGTTGCTTACGCTAAACGATGCCGGGCCACAGCCTGCGGCACCCACGGGCTGCGTTGCAAATGCCGATGCGCCTCGCGTCCAAGTAATATGCTGCAGTTGCTCGTTGACGGTTGCCAAAAAGCCCGTGTGCTGCGGCCACGGCACCGCGTGGGGTACTGTGGCATCTGGCGACATAACGCCCCAACCTGCGATGGACTGGCCGATCACGGCGTACGATGCGCAGCCACAACCACCTGCAGTCTCGTATGCAACGGGCACCACCATTTTGCCGTTGATATTCTCGGGCGCGCCTAGCTCGATACTCGACGGCGCTTGCGGAAAGCGGAGAACTTGGCGAAACGTCAGGCTGTCGCCCAAATCATCCGACCACAGGGCAAAGCATTCCAGCGCAACCTCGGCCTCGCTGCCGAGCGCCTTCTCTGCGGTGGCTCCGTGGCGGTGGAGGTAGGCGCCCGACAGACGTCCGTCGACAAGTGTCTTGCCCACCGTGATGCGTGGGCACTGCAGGCAATGGTAGCCATCCTCCTGAAGGCGGCCGCGCGAGATGCTGCGCCACGACGTGTGCGATATCACGCGAACTCCGTCGTTGCTTATGCGCAGGCGCACAACGGACAGTATGCCGGATGTGCTCGCCGTATCGAAATGGGTGTTGTCGCCGGCGGGGCGCTCGCCCGAGACCAGCAGCACGTAGGCGTCCTGGTTTCCTCTTCCGTCCGTATATTCCACCACGTCGAAGTCGTAATCGTATATGCCGTCGCGCTCCACGTCGCCCTCGCCAAACCCAAGGGGAAAGTCGACCGGCATAGGAGCGGACCATGTGCCGTTTGCCTTTGTGTGCACCACCAGACGCGAACGGCCATTCTCGCCGTAGCGCACCGAAGCGATGCGGAACAGGCACTCCACGCCGGCAACCATTGCCAGCTTCATGTGGGCTTCGCTGAGCACGCCAGCAAACAGCACGTTGTCGCTCGAAGGCTTGATGCCGCCACGCTCGTCCTCCGACACGCCGGCAGAATTGGCGTTCGGGTCCGCAACGGCGTTTGTTGCCTGACCGATGTAGGTGTACTCATACATCGGCACGGCGTTTTCGTCGTTCTCTATCAGTGCATGGACGAAATGCTCGATCTGTCCCGTGTCGTCGCTTTCTGCATCCGCCTCAAGCTCAATGCGCGTGACCGCTTGATCCCAATCGCGCACGACAGGCGCGGTGTTTACGGCAGTGGCCTTAACCTCGGCGCGTGCGAGCAGTTCGGCGTTGGTGACGATGGTGGCCGATGCGATAAATTGCGGCACGCAGCCCGCGTCGATGTTGCTGGGCGTGCCGAAGTGAGCATCCAACGTGTAAGGCGTATCTCCACCCAATGCGAGCTCAGAGCGCTGGAGCACATACTGGTTGCCATTGTTCACCGACATATTCCACGAATCGAGGAGTGTGGGCCACGACCCCGACCAAGCCTTGGTGGTCCACTTGAACATTACGAACTGGAGTATCACATCGACATCGACGTCTGCACCTACGCGCAGTCGCGGAAGCTGGTGTCCATCTGCCTTCTCGTACCCAATGAACAGCGTGAGGGATGCGGCGCCGCGCACGGCAGACGAAGCGACGCCTGCAACGCCGGCGCCAAAGGTGACGGCAAGCCCGATCTGGATGGTGAACGAGCCCGAGGTGTTTGAATAGTCGAGCGAATTGTTTTTAAAAAACGCCGCGCCGCTGCCGTGCGTGTGGGCACCCACGGCGAGCGCCAGCTTCGCCAGCACCCAGGGGTTGACGTTTAGGAAAAACGGCACCGGTCCTAGGGTAAACTGCTCGGTCCAATTGAGGTCGGTTCTTACTTGAAAGAGTGCCTTAATATTGCCGTATGCGGGGTCGTTGTTGTTGCCCCAGGTTTTGCCCACCCAATCGTAGGCGAGCGAGCCGTACAGCTGTGTGGCGATATCCATCGTGAACAGCAGCGTGCAATGGTGGCGAAGGAGCTTAGTGTTTCTTGGATCGGTTCCCGAACCGGCACTCATACTCTTGTACTGATTCCACTTCCCCTCCATTTCGTCGAGGTAGCGGTTTGCCTGCTTGGCGCCCGACTCGCGCGGTGACTTCTTCCAGTACTCCGGATCCGGATTGCCCGAATCGTTCATGTAGCCGACCGGTTTGTATCCTCCGCCAAACAGCACGTACCCGGCAAAAGAGAAATCGAACAGAATGGGGAACGAGGGCATCCAGCAGGTGAACTTGTTGCCGCCGATGCCGGGAAACGCCGCGGGGAAATCAAACGGAGTGATCTCTTGGTCCATGGTGGTGGGAATGATGGTGGTCGAGCCCGATTCCGCCTTTGCGGCCGGCGCGGTGACAACGGCCATAGGGGATGAGAGCGTGTAGGTTTTGCCCTGGTAGTCGAGCATAAAGCGCAGCTTGCACCCTTCCTCCAGAAGGCCCGAAGCTGCATCGAGGAACGTGTCTTCGAGCGTGAACGTCGCCAGATTATCCGCGCCCGATGCGCTGGCCTTGATCTGGCCGATCTGCGTGACGGTTTCGGTTGAGCTGCCCGCAGAGGGCATCACTTTATTGATATGCAACGTTGCCTGCCCGCCCTGCGGCAGATGAGCCTGCACGGTAAAAGCGTGCGTGTCGGGCTGGTCGTTTGCTGCTTCGTCCGCTGGCATTGCCATAAACGTGGCGTCGGCGTACTGGATGTCCCATTCGTCGAACGTGAGCTGTCGAAAGTACGGCTCGCCATCGGAGAGCGGACGTGTGGGTGCGGTAATAGCGGTGCCGCCCTGGATACGCGCAAGGGGAATCTCGACATCGCGGTAGCCTGCCATGCTAATGGAGATGCCGCCGTTAAAGTCGTACGCGTCGAGAAGCGTTGCCTCGTCCACGTAGCCTTCTGAAAGAGGCGCGACCTCAAAGATGGCCGTGCCTTCGTCATCGGTCGTGGCGGTGAGCTGCTTGCCTGCGGCATAGCGCGATATGAGCGTGACCTGGGCACCCGTGATGGGCGTATTCTTGTTGGCGACGTCGACCACGACCACACCGAACATGGTGCGCGAGAGAACGAGCACCCTGAAGGGGTCTTTTTCGTCGGCATGGGCTTCGGTGGGTGCGAACGGCAATATGAAGGCGTTTGCGCTTCCCGGCACGCGCGGCATCATAATGCTCGCCAGCGAGGACGCTCCGGCGACAAGTAACGAACGGCGATCAAGCATCTTGGGCTCCCATCCCGCAAGTATCGGTGGAAATAATCCAATTTTGCGAGAAGGCGCCCCGTGGCGGTAGTGCCGTTCAAGGGTCAAAATGTCCAATTTGAGCGCGCGAAGGCGTCGGGCCCCCGGGACGCTTTCGATATGTCGGGCAGTCTGACCGCTAGCGCAACATGTGGGCAACCAGCTCGGCGCGAGTTCCGATACCAAGCTTGGCATACACTCCTGATAGGCGGTTTTTGACGGTGCCCGGCGATACTCCCATATGGCGTGCGATTTCGGCGTTGGTCCACCCACGACAGGCGAGCATGGCCATGGTGAATTCCGTGGTCGTTAGATCGTCGGCCACGTCCTCGCCCGAATCGGGGTTGTGGATGCGCCGCCAACCGTAGCTGAATCGATACGTAATCTCGATGATGCGCGAAGTCGTCAGGGTATCGCGTTTTTAGACACGCCTCGATAAGCCCCTGCAAAAGGCCGTGGTGTTCGCCGATGAGTTCGATAAGGCCGTCGGGACGCGCAACGTCCCAAGCGGCTCCGAAGTGTGCCTTTGCGGTGTCGATGTCCTTGAGGCTCATGCAGGCCATGGAAGCCGACAAGTGCAGGAACAGCTCCGAGATGGGATAACTTCCCTGTTTCATGATCAGGGCGTTTTCCGCCATGCCCAGACTGCGGCCATATTCGCCGCGCAGGTACAGGGCATGCGCCATCACGTAGCTGGCGAACAGGCGCAGGCCTTCGGGCAGATGCGCCGCAAGCGGATAAAACTCTTCGGCGGAATGCGGGGAAGGCAAGTGCAGCAGGACGCTCGCGGCGGAGACGAATAGGATATGCGTGGCGTGGACGGCGGGCGATTCCTCGTCAGTTGGCGTATCGAGGATGCCCGCAAGGCAACGGCGGGCATCGGCGATACGATTGAGCGACAGACTGGCATATCCGCAGATAAGGCATGCGGAATAGCGCAGTGCGGGGTCGGTGGCGTCAAGATAGGGGCGTGCTGCCTCGGCGGCGAGCGTGGCCTGTCCGCGAAAGTACAGCGCTTCTGCCGTGGCAATGGCACGCGAATTGGGGTCGGAAATGCCTGCAACCGCAGCGTCAATCTGCCCCGGCACAAAGGCGGTGCACATCAACGGCATGGGAACGCATGGGTAGCCATCGCAGTCCATCTTCCATCTCCCAACAGCTGGCAACACTGGCAGCAATTGTACTCCTGTTACTCGGGACTGGAATTTTTGGGTATTGCCTACGATTATGCCGAACGCATAAAGGAAGAGTCTATTGGCGATGCTCTCAAGGTGGCTACCGAAGCCAAGCTGACCTCGATATTAGGAAAAATTGCCGCCCCTGCAAAAAGCTCTGTCGCAGTGATGGGAAACGCATCTTCTGGGCATTCCGGCGTCTCCAGCTAGCGCTGGACTGCTGCTGTCGCCTGCGCGTTGGCGAGCGGGGCGTGGGGACCGTCCGGCGACCAGCGGTGACGGGCGAGCCCTGCCGCGTGCGTGGGCCTCCATCGGCGTAGACCCATGACCCCTATGGCATCGGAGAAGTCCACCATCGCGTCCAGGACCTTACCATCCGGCACGCCCAGCCTAGCGGCTCCCTTGAACCCAAGGTTGAAGGGGGGTGTTGTACAAGGCATATGGGGCCGAGTGGAAGTGGATCAAAAGAGCGTTACTTGACGTTTCATGCATAATGCCAACCGACCCGCGATATCACGTTCGCAGCGCGCAGGGGCCGGAGAATCTTCGCGATGAGAGTTGACGTCTAATACCTTGCATCGTATAGTGTGTATAGCATAGTATATGACGAGAGGAGGTGTGCGGATGGAGGCACAGATGAAGCGCGGCTTCCTGGAGGCCTGCGTGCTCGCGGCCGTCTCCGGCGAGGAGTCCTACGGCTACCAGATCGTGAAGGACGTACCGGCGAGCATGGGGCTCACGGAGTCGACGCTCTACCCGCTGCTCAAGCGCCTGGAGAAGGCCGGGTGCATCACGGCGCGCTCCGCCGAGCACAACGGGCGGCTGCGCCGGTACTACCGCATCACGGACGACGGGCGAGCGCGCATCGAGGAGTTCCTGGCCGAGTGGCCGTCCGTACGGGAGATTTACGCATACGTTGAGGAGGCGCACCATGACGCGCGATGAGTTTCTGGGCCGGTTGGGCGAGCTGCTCGCCTGCCTGCCGGCCGAGCAGGTGGAGGAGACCAAGGCGTTCTATGCGGAGGCCATCGCCGACCGCATGGAGGACGGTATGAGCGAGGAGGAGGCCGTGGCCGCCATGGGCACGCCCGGCGAGGTGGCGGAGGCCACGCTCGACGACCTGCCCGCCGTGCCGCGCGCGATCGCGAGGACGCGCCGGCGCAGCACCGCGCTGCTGTGGGTGCTGGCCATCGTGGGCTCCCCGGTGTGGGTGCCGCTGCTCGCCGCCTTCGCCGCCGTGGCCGTCACGGTCTATATCTGCATCTGGGTGCTGGCGCTCTGCGTGTGGATCGTCGCGGTGGCACTCGGGGGCGTGGGCGTAGTTGAGCTCCTGCTTGCCGTAAGCGGCGTCATCATCGGCCACTTCCCGTACGCCCTCGCCTCGGCGGGCGTGGGGCTCGGCCTCGTCGGCGTGGCGCTCTTCGTTGGTGCTGGCGCTTGGGCAGCCTCAAAACAAATTGCGCGCCTCTCGGCGCTCTGGGCGAGGAAGGCCGCCTCGCCCTTCTGGAAGGGTAAGGGCGAGAAGGGCGGCGCTGCCGCGCATCTCGCGGCGTAGAAAGGAGTGAGTACCATGACCAGTGCGAAGAAGATCTACCTCGCCGTGGCGGGCGGGCTCGTTGCCGCGGGTGTTGTCCTCGCGGGCATTGGCTTTATCGCTTCGGGTTTCGACCCGGCCGTGTTCACAACCCATATAGACACACGCGACAGCACCATCGTGCTCGGCGGCGTCGAGGTGGACGACCCGATGGGCCTCCCCCTCATCGAGCAGCTCGCCAATCTGGGCGAGATCGACACCTCCGGCGTCGCGGATCCCGCCGCGCCCTAGGCGCAGCGAGCCCGGGCGCTCTGCCCGCCAAGCTGCGTAAGCCGGCGAAACCCGAACCTCAACCTCTACGCAACTGGCCCCAAGCCTGCGCCGATTCGCTCTCAGCGCCGCGCGGGGGCCCGTGACGCATGCCCAAAAAGGTACGAGGAGAAAGGAACGCGATGACGACAACCACGCCCTTCCGCCTTCACGGGGCCACGCAGGACCGGAAGCGACTGGGCCGTGCGGTGGGGCTGTGCTTGGATTGGCTACACTGATATGGACAGTTCCGTGAGGGGCGCGAGAGGCGGGA
This sequence comes from Collinsella sp., assembly GCA_019419505.1. GTDB lineage: Bacteria > Actinomycetota > Coriobacteriia > Coriobacteriales > Coriobacteriaceae > Collinsella. Next base: position 33,378 of record DXZS01000006.1, read on the forward strand.
CTCTGGGGAGATCTTCGAGGAGGAGTGTCTCGACTGGAAGCGTGGGTTCGGTGGAGCAGGAACCTAATCTCTGTCTCTCTTGCTTTTTTGATTTGTTGAGAAGCCGGCATTTGGGGGCATTTTGGATAGCGAACAGTTCAAACAAGAAGCTGAGAAAATAGAACAAAGCCTGAGTGCCTTGAGAGTCGCCGAGCGCAATGCAGTGATTCCCTTCATGAACGGCGACTTTACCCAATGGGATCTATATCTGGCATCCTCCTCTGAGTATGCGATGAGACTGATAGACGGATTCATCTCCATGCTCGAGTCGAGGAATCTTGTTTGCGTCGCCCAGCTTCTCCGCGCACAGGTTGGAGTCTGCCTGCGGACATTCGCATTATTCGCCGCCGAAGACCAGGATGACTTTCTCAAGCAGGTGTTTCAAGGTGTGCCTGTGAACAAGCTGAAAGATTTCTCGGGTGAGAAGATGTCCGATGGAAGACTTCAAGACTTACTCGAGAAGTTCGATCCAAAGGTAAAAGATGTATACAAGGTGACGTCTGGATTCGTCCACTTCTCCATTGATATTCTGCCGAGCATGGGTGTGCCTGGGGAGGGCTATGAGGTCGAGTTTAATTTTGGAGCCGAGCCCAACGAGAGAAACAATGCGCCTCTCGTGGAATGCGGCAAGGCGTTCTGCCACTATGTCGACCTGCATCTCCAGATGCTCCATAAGGTGATTGCTTCGGATGAATGGTATGCCGATCGATTCCGTATCGATTCCGATGGTCCTGCAGACGAGGCCTCGAAAAGCGAGAAGGTGTAGGTCGAACGCATTGACGCTGCCTTGACAGCATCCCGATATGATAACGAATGGGAGGTTCCCTGCGAAATGTGCGCCTCTGTATATTCTCGCTAGGACGCCCTCGACCGATAAGGCATCGTTGAGTTCAATTTGAGTTCAGCTCGGGTGCCTGAAAATCGCCCAACTCTGATAAAAGGGGAGACGACGGTACACCACGTAGACGAGAGGCTATGGAAGTGCACGATTTGATTATATTGGCGCGCTAAACCGCCCCGCTGCCCAACTTGAACTCCGCTCACGCGTGTATGGGGCTGCGAGAGGTAACGGCCTGCGGCCTCCTTTGTGTGCTCGATGATATCTTCGAGCATGCCGGGCATGGCGGAGACATTCGCTGCAATCCAGCCGTGTTCAAGCGCCGTTTCGGATAGGAGCGAGAGGGGGCTGTCTTGCCCGTTTCCCTTGCACCCGTAAAGATGGTTGACAGTTTGGGGTCTCCCGGGTCTTTAGCTTTTACCGTGCTAGATGCCTCATGGAAACTGTTGGACTTTAATCAGACAGACCCGGCATGTCGTTTTCCTCCATGAGGACATCGGCTAAAACCGCAACACCTATGCTTGTTTAAGCAAACTTCCTGATAGTCGTGGAGCTGCTGTAGCCCGACATGCAGGACATCGCTCGGCTTAAACACCGGATGCCGCATCCGCGAAACGAGTTGCGGTGCACCCTGTTCCAAAAGGCTGCCAAGTACCATGGCGTGAGCGTTGGGGTAGCCATCATTCAGCGTGGATACATCCGGATGCGCATAGATCCAGACGATTCCAACGTTCTCGTATTTCCCGTGCAGGTAATCGAAGAGGGCAGGCGACACCATACAGTTGCCGCCGACGGTCACGACTCTGTCGGGGTTTTCTGCCGCAAGCTTCCTCTGCGCATCCTGAATCCCCGCCAGGACTTCGTCCTCGGCATAGATGCGAACTGTCTCCCATTTCTCATGTCCAAGTTTTGGGACGCGTTTCACAATGTCGAGTGGGACTCCTGGACAGTCGGATCACGTGGTGGCCCCCTTTGAGAGGGTCACGAGCATCACGGTTCCGTTCTCGGAATTTGCTTCGACCTCTACCGTGCCACCGTGAAGCGCTGCAATCTCCCAAACAAGCGCTAGCCCGAGTCCTGCGCCGCCATATGCCCTGCTGCGGGATTTATCCAGGCGAAAGAACGGTTGGAAGATGCTCTCACGGTACTGCTTGGGTATTCCCGGGCCCTGGTCCTCGACTCGCAGGAACACGTGGCTGTTGTTGTCGCAGATGGAGACGTTGACAGTCGAGCCGGGGCGGCTGTAACGGATGGCGTTTTCGACCAGATTAAACACCAGCCGATAGAGGAGCGTGTCGCTCCCGATTACTAAAGCGTCTCCAGCACAATTGAGGGCTATGCCCTTATTTTCGGCAAGTGGCGCAAGGTCGGTGAGGACCTCTTCGGACAAGGGACCGAGTTCAACATCGTCCTCGCAAGGAACGCTGCGGAGCTCGCTCATCTCGAGCAATACCTTGGTCATTCGAGACATGCGCTCAGTTTGTTCTTGTAGCAGGCCGAGCAGCTCGGCTGTTTCGGGTTGCAAACCGGAGTGCTCAGAGATGAATAGTTCAATCTGTGCTTGCATAAGGGAGAGCGGGGTGCGCAGCTCGTGTGCGGCGTTGCCGGTAAACTGACGCTGTGCAGAGAACCCTTCGCAAAGACGGGCGATCATGTCGTTGAAAGAGGCGCTGCATCGTTGTAGCTCGGTGGGCACATCTTCGCTGAGCTTAATTTCGCTTAGGTTGTCAGGCTGCACGCGCTCAACCTGGGCCGCAAAAGCCCGCAGCGGTTTGAGTGCACGGCCGCTCACAAAGTATGCCAGCGCGCCGCCAAGGAGTGTGACTCCAGCCGTGATGTACCAGGTTGTCGTGCCAAAAGACTCTTGTGCGTCGTTTACGACGACCGTGACCTCGTCATCGAGGGCTGCTTGTGTTGGGTCAAACGCCTGGGGCGAATCCGCGCCGGTAGCGGTAAAGGCCGAGATGTCACTGCCGATGGCATCCATGTAGCGCATGCCCGTATAGCCGACCAGGCAGTTCGTCAACACGCACGCTGCGCACGTGAGCAGCGCCGTCATAATCGTTATGCGCCATTGCAGCGAAAGCCTTTTCATTCGCTATCCTCCATAACGTAGCCCTCTCCAATCCGATTGCGAATCGGGTCGTATCCCAAAGCGCTGCGTAGCTTTTTGCGGAGTGACGAGATGTGAACGCGGGTTGCGTTGCTAAAGCTGTTCACGCTGCTATCCCAAACGTGCTCGATAAGCTCCTCTTGACTTACCGGACGCCCCTGATTAAGCATCAGGTATTCCAAGATTCCCGTTTCCTTGCGCGTAAAAGATAAAGCCTCGCTGTCCACGGAAGCGATGCGCGCCTTGGTGTCAAAACGGAGCTTTCCGCAGGTTAAAACTATGTCGCTTTGTGTAAAGCGCCTGAGGGTGAGGCTGCGGATCCTTGCCGCAAGTTCGTCCAGATGAAACGGCTTGGTGAGGTAATCGTTGGCGCCGGCATCGAGTCCGGCGACTTTATCGGATACTTCGCCACGTGCGGACAGAATCAGTACCTTGGTCTCGCAGTCGGTTTTCCTAAGTTCCCTGAGCACGGTCATGCCGTCGATGCGGGGGAGATTGAGGTCGAGTACCACGAGGTCAAAGACTTCGACGCCCAGCAGGTCGAGTGCCTCCCGTCCATCGTGGCAGCAGTCGACGCTGTACGCCAGGTTTCGCAAGCTGCGTGCGATTGCATCGCACAGTGCTCGCTCGTCTTCGACGATCAAAATACGCATAACAGTCTCCTTGCACATTCCAAATCGCGCTTAACACGGATTTTATAGTCGATATGGTCCAATGGTCGCGTAACGAAAGGAGTGGTTGGGTTGTTCAAAGCAGTAAAACCCGTGGTACAGGTCGCTTTGTTGATCGTCGGAATTGCCATGGTGTGCTTTGGCGTTATGCGTGGCGAGGCGGATGCCGTGCTGGCCAAAGCGATTAGGCTGTGCTTGGAGTGTATCGGAATTGGATAAAAGAAAAAACACCGTGTCGCATGTTTTGGCCCGATCTCGCGGATTCATTCAGGCGGCGGCAACGCTCATCACCAACATTCACCTGCCAAACTTTGCTAAAGGCGGCATCTATCAGGGCGCGGGAAAAACAGTCTGCGTACCCGGGCTTAACTGCTATTCGTGCCCCGCGGCATCGGGTGCGTGCCCCATCGGGTCGTTCCAGTCGGTGGTAGGTTCATCTAAGTTTAACTTCTCCTACTACGTTACCGGTACGCTCATTTTGCTCGGCGTGCTGCTGGGACGCTTTGTATGCGGCTTTCTGTGCCCGTTTGGCTGGCTGCAGGAGCTGCTTCATAAGATTCCCGGCAAAAAGCTTTCGACAAAAAAGCTCAAGGCGCTTACGTATATCAAATACTTCGTGCTGCTGTTTGCTGTGGTATTGCTGCCTGTGCTGGTGGTCAACGACCTGGGGATGGGAGATCCGTTCTTTTGTAAGTACATCTGTCCGCAGGGTGTGCTCGAGGGCGCCATTCCTCTGGCCATTGCCAATGCCGGCATTCGATCTGCGCTGGGACATCTCTTTACTTGGAAACTTGCCGTTCTCATTGCCGTGGTAGTGCTGAGCGTTTTGTTCTATCGCCCCTTCTGCAAATGGATTTGCCCGCTCGGCGCATTCTATGCGCTCATGAATAAGGTATCCCTGCTAGGGATTCGGGTCGATGCATGCAAATGCGTCTCGTGCGGCAAGTGTTCAAGGGTTTGTCAGATGGACGTTGATGTGGTCCGCGCGCCCAATCATGCCGAATGTATCCGGTGCGGAAAGTGCATCGGGGCCTGTCCTGTCGATGCCATCAGCTATCGCTATGGCCTGGATGTGTCGGCGGAAAAGCTTCCCTTGACCGCCGATAAAAAGTAAACAAGCTTCGACAAAACGGAGGAATGACTATGAAGCTTTCTAAGATTGCGGCCCTGTTTATGGTGCCGGTATTGGCCTTGTGTCTTGTGGCATGTTCGGCGCCCGGTGGCAATGTGAGCGAATCTGCGAGCTCCGATCCTAAGATCGCAGAACTCACTGCGCAGAAGCCGACCAATGCCGACGAGGCCGCCGAGTTGTATGCAAAACTCATGCAGAAGGAGAACGAGATCTTTTCGAGTGATAACGCGCTGTGGGAAAAGGTATTCAATGCGGCAAATAAAGACTCGACAATGATTGAGGACGGCAGCAATTACGGCGATTTCTTGCTCAAGACCATCGACGGCGCCAAGGATGAGTTTACGGCGGATGAGCTTAAGACGCTCAAGGCCGGTGCGCAGCAGATCAAGGAAATCGAGGACAAGCTCGAGAGCTTGGAGAAGGAGTTCCCCGGCTGTGGAAGCACGCCGAGCGCAGGCGAGAGCGTCGACGCTTCGACCGCTGGCATGACGGCTGGTGCCAATGCTTCGAGCGAGGCGACGAAGTTCCCCAGCTTTACGGGCAAGGACCTGGACGGCAACGACGTGAGCAGCGACGAGCTGTTCTCTAAGAACAAGGTTACCGTCATGAATTTCTGGTTCACCACTTGCAAGCCGTGCGTGGGTGAGTTGGGCGATCTTGAGAAACTGAATCAGGAGCTTGCCGAGAAGGGCGGCCAGGTCGTGGGCGTCAATTCCTTTACGCTCGATGGCAACAAGGGCGAGATTGCAGATGCCAAGGACGTGCTGAGCAAGAAGGGCGTGACATATAAGAACATCTGGTTCAAGTCGGATAGCGAGGCCGGTAAGTTTACGTCAAATTTGTTCTCGTTCCCGACAACGTATGTCATCGATCAGAATGGCAACATCGTAGGGGATCCAATCGTGGGAGCCATCAGCTCCGCCGAGCAGCGCGCAGCACTCGACAAGCTTATCGACCAGGCGATTGCGAATAGCGAGCAGTAAAAACCGCGTAAAGCATAGCGAGGATCGTGTGTCGCTGTGCGAAGTAGTCTGCTGCCTTTCAAGATAAGCTCCACCATATAGAGGTCCCGCTCGGGACCTCTTCTTTTGGGCGCCGTCCCGTTCGTTTTTTGGCGCGGTTTGTTACATTCCTCACTGGCGTCGGCAAAAAATGGGGATAGAGTAGGACAAAAGCGTCGAATACGAACGGCGGAGGAGAGCGGGCAGGGTGCCTGCGCAGGAGAGGTTGCCGTCCATGCTGGAGCTCAAAGGTATTTGCAAAAGGTACGTTACGCAGTCGTTTACGCAGGTGGCGCTCGACAACGTAAGCCTGTCTTTTCGCGATAACGAGTTCGTGGCCATTCTGGGTCCCTCGGGTTCGGGTAAAACTACGATGCTCAACGTTATCGGTGGGCTCGATCATTTCGATTCTGGCGACCTGCTCATCGACGGTATTTCGACCAAGGATTTTCACGATCGCGATTGGGATGCCTACCGCAACAACCGCATCGGCTTTGTGTTCCAAAGCTATAACCTCATTCCGCATCAGACCATCTTGGAAAACGTGGAGCTGGCGCTTACGCTCACAGGTGTGGGGCATGCCGAGCGCCGCCAGCGTGCGCGCGAGGCGCTCGAGGCGGTTGGCCTGGGCGAACACGTTAACAAGCGCCCGAGCCAGCTATCGGGCGGGCAGATGCAGCGCGTGGCCATTGCCCGCGCCCTGATCAATGACCCTGAGATCGTCCTTGCCGACGAGCCGACTGGCGCTTTGGATTCAACGACATCCGTGCAGGTTATGGATTTGCTCAAAGAAGTTGCGCGCGACCGTCTGGTCATCATGGTCACGCACAATCCCGACCTGGCATACCAATACGCCACGCGCATCGTCAACCTGGCGGACGGCAAGATCACCGACGATTCCGATCCTTTCGATGTCGCTGACGCCACGCGCCGCGAGGCCAAGCCTACGCGCAAAACCTCGATGAGCTTTGTGACGGCGCTGGGGCTTTCTGCCCGAAACCTCATGACCAAGAAGGGCCGCACGGCCATGACGGCCTTTGCGGGCTCGATTGGCATTATCGGTATCGCGGCGATTCTGGCGCTGTCCAACGGCGTAAACGGCTACATCAAAAAGGTCGAGGAGGATACGCTCTCGAGCTACCCACTCACCATTTCCAAGCAGGATTACGACCTGTCGTCCATGATGGGCGGACAGGGGGCTGCGGATGATGACTCGCCTGAAAACGTGGATTCGTCCGACGACAGTGCCGAAACCGATAAGATTCCCGTGGTCACGGCCGTAAAGGATATGTTTGCGAGCGTTAAGTCCAACGACATGACGAGCTTTAAGGCATGGCTTGACGACGGCGGCGACGGTATCGACAAAGAGGTCAACGCCATTCAGTACGGCTACGGTGTATCGCCGGTTGTCTATCGTGCCGGCAAGGGCGATGAGAAGCCTGTCCGGCTGGTGCCCAACGCCATGACCGAGGCCATGAGCGGAGGCGCGAGCTCGGCGGCAACGGTGAGCATGGAATCCATGGGAACCTCGGTCTTTAACGAGATGATCGACGACCAGAGTCTGCTCGACAGCCAGTACGATGTCGTCGCCGGTCATTGGCCCACGTCTGCCAACGAAGCCGTGATGGTGCTTTCGAGTCGTGGCACGGTGGGCGACTATACGCTCTACAGCATCGGTGCGCTGGATATCGATGAGCTCAACGATCTGGTAAACAGTGCCATGACGGCCGACGGTAAGATCGAGACGTCCGAGACCGGCGCCGACTTTACCTACGATGATGCGTTGTCCATGACGTTTAAGGTGCTGTCGCCGGCCGATGCCTATCGCAAAAACGAAGAGACCGGCATGTGGACCGACATGTCTGACGACGCCGACTTTATGGCTGCTAAGGTTGCCGACGGTATTGACGTGCACATTGTGGGCGTGGTGCGACCTAACGAGACGGCCAATGCGAGTGCGTTGTCTCCGGGCATTGCCTATACGCATGCGCTGACTCGCCAGCTTATGGAGCGCGCCGCCGATTCGCAGATTGTGCAGGAGCAACTCGACCACCCCGAGACGGATGTCTTTACGGGCAAAACCTTCGACGAACTACAAGGCGAGGCCAAACAAGGAGTGGATCTGGGCAGCATGTTCAGTGTGGACGAGGCAGCACTTAAGAGCGCGTTCTCGTTCGATTCGTCTGCACTCTCGGGTGTTGCCGGCGGCGGCATTGATCTCTCGGACGTCGATCTGTCCGGTCTGGACATTGACCTTTCGGACGTTGGCAAGGACATCGACTTCAGCGACATCATGGCAAAAGCGCCAACCCCAGATTTCTCGGGTATCTTTGACGGTCTGGAACTCACGCCCGAGCAAATGCAGCACGTGGGAACACTAGCCAACCAGCTGTTTGAGGGCTTTTTGCAGTCTGATCAGTTTAAGGCGCTGTCGCCCGATGATCTTAAGGACGCGTCAAAGCTCTCTGCCGCATTCTCGACGTATCTTGAGAATGATGACACAGCCCAGCAAATCCTAGCCCAGCTCAAAGCGCTCGGCGGCGATGCCCTGGCCGAGCGCCTGCAGCAGGCGATGACCGACTATGTGCAAAAGCAGCTGGCTCCGTATCTGCAGCAGGCTATGGATCAGGTGATGAAGTCGATCAGCGAGCAGATAGCGTCGACGGTATCATCCCGGCTCAAGGCGGGCGCGGCAGGGCTTATGGACCAGATGGCGACGCAGATGTCGTCGAGTTTTGCCAACCTAGCGAGCGCCATGCGCGTGGATGCGAGTGCCTTTGCTCATGCCATCCATTTCAACATGGACGCCGAGGACCTGAGTTCGCTCATGATGAGCTATGCCAAGGCGTCGAAGCTCACCTATGATAACAATCTGGCCACACTGGGCTATGCGGACGAGGCCGATCCCATCTCGGTTAAGATTTTCCCGCGCGACTTTGAGGCCAAGGAGCGCGTACTCGATCACATCGATGCGTACAACAAGCAGGTCAAAGCCGCTGGCCACGATGATCGGGCAATTTCGTACACAGACTACATGGGTATCATCATGGGTTCGGTGACCGACATCGTGAACACCATCAGCTTGGTGCTCATCGCATTCGTGAGTATCAGCCTGGTCGTGAGCTCCATCATGATCGGCATCATCACGTACATCAGCGTGCTGGAGCGCAAAAAGGAGATTGGCATTCTGCGCGCGATCGGCGCGTCGAAGCGCAACGTGGCCAACGTATTCAATGCCGAGACCTTTATCGAGGGCCTCATCGCCGGCGTCTTTGCCATTGTCGTCGTGGTGCTCGTGAGTTTCCCGGTCAATGCCTGGGCGCTTGCGGCCAAACAGGTCCCCAACCTGATGAGTCTGCCCGTGCAGGATGCGCTGGTGCTCATTGCAATTTCGGTGCTGCTGACGGTTGTTGCCGGCCTGCTGCCGGCCCGTAGCGCATCCAAGAAGGACCCCGTCGAAGCCCTGCGCTCCGAATAATGTGACAAAGGGACAGTCCCTTTGTCACGTTCGTTGATATGAGAGAAGAGTAGATGATTCTATCGTTGGCCCCTATGGAGGGGATTACCGGGCATGTGTTCCGTCGCTTGCATGCGGAGTGCTTTGGTGCGCTCGACTGCTACTACACGCCGTTTTTGCCGCCGCCGCGGGTGGGAAACCGCTTTGGCGGCAAAGCGTTTAAGGAGATCGATCCTGCCAATAACCAGGGGCTCAACGTAGTGCCTCAGCTGATGTCTAAGAACGCGGACGAGTTTGTGTGGGCGGCACAGGTGCTCGCTGACATGGGCTACCGCGAGGTCAATCTCAACTTGGGTTGCCCTTCGGGAACGGTTGTCGCCAAGGGCAAGGGCTCGGGTTTCTTGCGCAATCTCGACGAGCTCGAGGCGTTCTTAAGCGATGTGTGCGAGCGGTCGCCGTTGCCGGTGTCGGTAAAGACCAGGCTGGGCCTGGAGAATGACGACGAATACGAGCGCGTGCTCGATCTGTATTGCCGCATGCCGCTGGCGGAGCTGATTGTGCACCCGCGCGTACAAAAGGACCGCTATACGGGCTCGCCGCGCAAAGAGTTTTATGGCGAGACGTTGGAGCGGGCACCGTTTCCCGTGGCATACAACGGCGACATTTTTGATCTTGAGGACATGGATGCGCTGGTGGAGGCCTATCCCGGTACACGCCATGTGATGCTGGGGCGCGGCCTGCTCGCGAATCCCGCTCTGGCCCGTATGGTCAACGGCGGCCCTGCTGCCACGGCAGCCGAGCTGCAGCGCTTCCACGACACGTTGTTCGCGGCCTATGCAGAAGAGATTGGCGGCAACGCGGTCTTTCGCATGAAGGAGTGGTGGTTCTACGCCAAGTGCGCCTTCGCTGACCCCGCTACCGTTCACAAGCTCGTGCGTAAGACCAAAAAGGTCGACGAATACCGCGCCGCCGTCGAGCGGGTCTTTCGCGAGCAGCCACTCGCACCCATAGCTCGCTTCCGCGGCTAGTTAGACATCGGGGACGTTCTTTAGCGACTAGTCATTTAAGAACGTCCCCGATGACTACCCGCAAAAACTGTACACCAGCATCCAAAGATGTCGAAAAATGTCGACTTTGGATGCTGGTGTACATGTTTGGGTCGTATGGGTTGGGGCCCTGGACGGACAGAGCGTGCGTACTAGAGCAGGTTTTCCTGCACCCACGCGATGATGTCGCTCGATTCGTAGAGTGGTTTGCCGTCGATGAACAGGCAGGGAACCTGGCGTTTTCCGCCGACGGCGATGAGTGTCTGTTCGGCATCGGAATCGGTCGAGATATTGCGCTCGGGAATGGTCACGCCGTTATCGGCCAAAAAGTGCTTGACCTTTAAGCAATACGGGCAGCCGGTCATAACGTACAGCGCGAGCTCGTGATTAGTAGCCATAGGTCTCCAATCGGTTGAGGTTTTGATTGAAATACCCAAAGCCGCCGCGGTCTATGCGCGCGTCAACGAAGACTCGATGGCCTGGACCAGAAACGCCGTGGCTCCGGTGGCGCAGGGCTTGTCGTAGTAGTCAACAAAGCGCTGGTCGGCAAGATAACCGTGGGCGAGGCCCAGGTACGCCTCGTCTTGGGGCTCGCATCCCCAGTTGAGAGCAATCCAGCGACGATGCATCGCGACAAGCTTACGAGCCTCGTTGCTCTCTGGGTCGCCAATGCCCATGGCAATTGAGAGCTGGCCCAGAATAGCGCGTTCAAGTTCCTTCATGTCGTTCCATGTCTCGGGGTCCATGTCCAGCAACGCTTCGTTTGCTGCATCGATAGCCTCATCGCCGTAGCGCGCCCGCGCCTCGGCACCGTAGCGCGCCTCGTTTTCCTGCATGGTGCGCCAGCGCTCCAGTTGCGGCAGGACGGCGCCCATGAGCGAGACGGCTTCGTCGAGCGACATGCCGGTGTTTTGTGCCAGGCGCGGGGCACAATCCTCAATCATTGCCTCCATGGTGGTGTCATAGGTGTACTTGCCGTGGTCGTAGCACCACTTGCAGTAATGATCGGTCGCGGTGCCCGTGGCATCGGTGCCGCAGTCGTCGGGCGTGAGTATCATGCCGCAGCTCTGGCAATAGTGCTCAGGCATTTCGAGCAGGTGGGACAGCGGTTCTCCGGTTACGGCGGCGATGAGCTTCATCATGTCGATGCCCGGTGTGACCTCGCCGCGCTCCCACCGGCTGATGGCCTGGCGTGTGACGAAGAGCTTAGCGGCAAGCTGCTCTTGGGTAAGGTGATGGGCGCGACGGACAGCAATGAGCTTTTCTGCAAAGGCCATAGCGGCTCCTTTCTGCTGGTTGATGGCTTAAGTATACGCGGCGGCAGGCGCCCTTCCAAGCAACCGTTGGTTGCACGACGGGGGACCGCGGCGAAGAATTGCGCGCAACGCCCCACGCCTCCATGCCGTACAATGACCGGCATGGAACCTATCGCACGCATACATACCGACCTGCCGCAGAAGTTCGGCATTCCGCGCAACAGCTTTTTGGCGCCCCATCTGCAGGGACGAATCTTTTTTGAGCCGGAATTTGCCTCCAATGCAGCGGTTGAGGGCCTGGACTCCTTCTCTCACCTGTGGCTGCTGTGGCGCTTCGAAAACGGAACGCCCGGCGGCACGGCTAAGGATATTGCCGTCGACGCTAAAACGCAGGACAGGTCCGGCACCAACGCAAAATGGTCGAAAACCGTGCGCCCGCCGCGTCTGGGCGGAGCCGAACGTGTGGGAGTGTTTGCCACGCGCAGTCCGTTTCGCCCTAATCCCATCGGGCTCACCTGCGTCAAGCTTGATCGTGTCGAGCTCACCGACGATGGCCCCATCATCCATGTGTTGGGGGCCGACCTGCGCGACGGTACGCCCATCTACGACATCAAGCCCTACATTCCGTTTGCGGACTGCCGCCCGGATGCGACCGGAGGCTGGATCGAGGATGCTCCGTGGCAAGAGCTCGATGTTGAGTTTCCGCAAGCACTGCAGGATAAGGTCCCGCCCGCAAAGCTCCTCGGCTTGGTCGAGGTCCTTCGCCAAGACCCGCGCCGCGCGGGCAGCAAGCACGAGCCACACCGCGTCTATCATCTGGCTTACGCCGGGCTCGACATATCGTTTACGGTCGATGAAACCCAGCTAACCGTAGTTGCCGTCAACGACGCGCAAGACTAACCAGCCATTCGTCCGCACCCGTCAAATTAAGCGCCAAACCCCGCGCCAAAACCGCCCACGCTGGTGGACAATAACGCCTGCCAAAACAATCAACTTTGCACGGGAGTCCAGCATGAAATACGACTTCACTTCAATCATCGACCGCCACGGCATGGACGCCATCGCCGTTGACTCTTGGGGTGAGATCCCCGGTATGGCCCCGAACGCACCCGACGAGGGCTTCGACCGCATTCCCATGTGGGTGGCCGACATGAACTTTGCCACGGTGCCCACGGTCCAGGAACACATCATTCAGCGCGCCCAGCACCCCATGTTTGGCTATTTCAATCCGCGCTCCGAGTATTTCGACCGCATCATCGAATGGCAGAGCCGCCGCAATGGCGTCGAGGGCCTGCGCCCTGAACATATCGGTTACGAAAACGGCGTGCTGGGCGGTGTCGTGTCGACGCTGCGCGCGTATGTCCAGCCGGGCGATGCGGTGCTGGTCCACAGCCCCACCTACATCGGCTTTACCAAGTCCATCGAGGCCGCGGGCTATCGTATTGTCCATAGCCCGCTTAAGCTCGACGATCAGGGCGTGTGGCGCATGGACTTTGAGGACATGGAGTGCAAACTCGCCCAAAACCACATCCATGCCGCGGTGTTCTGCTCGCCGCACAATCCCTGCGGCCGCGTATGGGAGCGCGACGAAATCGAGCGCGCCATGGACATCTATCGCCAGCACGATTGCGTGGTGATATCGGACGAGATTTGGTCCGATATCATCCTGCCGGGGCACAAGCACATCCCGACGCAGTCGGTGAGCGAGGATGCCCGCATGCGCACGGTTGCCCTCTATGCGCCGAGCAAGACGTTTAACCTGGCGGGCCTTGTCGGCAGCTACCACATTGTCTACAACGAGACGCTGCGTGACCGCATCTGCGCCGTGTCCAACAAGACCCACTACAACGAGATGAACGTCCTCTCCATGCATGCGCTTATCGGTGCCTACCAGCCGCAGGGCTATGAGTGGGTGGACGAGCTCAATCAGGTGCTTGCCGGCAATATCGAGTACTTCTGCAATTACGTGGACGAGCATTTTGAGGGCGTGTCCTATTCACGTCCGCAGGGCACGTACATGGTGTTTCTGGACTGCACCGAGTGGTGCCGAGAGCATGGCCGCGATATTCAGTGGCTGCTCGATGAGGGGGCACGCGTGGGCGTGGGGTATCAGGACGGCCGCCCGTTCCACGGACCCTGCCACATTCGCGTGAATCTGGCGCTGCCGCTTTCGCGCGTAAGGGAGGCGTGCGACCGCCTGGACCGCTACGTTTTTAATGCACGGTAAGTGAGCACTGCATGCGGGGCCTTCTGCCAAGTCGGCTGGAAGGTCCCACACGGTAAAGCGCCTGTAACCATTGGGTACTCGTGTGGTTTTGTTTGCTATTATCTTTAACCATTTAAGTCTGTAAACAGGATCGTATGGAGCTCGATGAAAAGATCCCGTCGCTCGGTTGCCATTTCGTTGTTTGTTGCGCTTGCAGTGGCGAGCGTCTTTGTCGTAGCGATAGCTGGCTGCTCCGGGTCGAATGACGGAGCCTCGACGTCTGCATTAGAAGGTCTGGACGCCTCGCAAGTCAAAGACGACGACCTTAAGACGCTCAACGTCGGAAGCGACCTCTATCCACCGTTTGTGTATACCGACGAGTACGGCGATATCGTTGGCCTGGATGTCGAGATATTGACCGAGGCTTTGGCTCGCATTGGTTACAAGCCAAAATACCAGCTGATCGACTGGGAAAAGAAGAAGGAGCTGCTGGCGAGCGGCGAACTCGATTGTGTCATGGGCAGCTTTAGTATGACGGGTCGCGAAAACGAATATCGTTGGGCCGGCCCGTACCTTGCGAGCCGCCAGGTGGTCGCGGTCGATCCCCAGAGCGATATCTACACGTTTGCCGATCTTGAGGATAAGATCGTGGCGGTTCAGTCCACCACCAAGCCCGAGGACATTTTGCTCAATCGCATAAATGAAAACGTTCCGCAGATCAAGGAACTCTACAGCTTTTCGGACGGTTCATACCTGAACCCGGCGCTCGTCGAGGGCCTGGTCGACGCTATCGCCGCGCATGAGTCCTCGTTCCTCACCTACGAAAAAGACTATGGTGTGACATATCGCATTTTGGATGAGCCGCTGCTAGAGGTCGGTTTGGGCACCGCTTTCGATATCAACGATACGCGTGGCATCGACGTCAAGCTCACTCATGCCTATCAAGAAATGCTTGCCGATGGCACCATGGAACGCCTGGTGTCAAAGTACTTTGATGACCCTTCGCCATTTTTGAATATGGAGGGCCTATCATGATCGATGCGCCCGACCACGCTGCTCAGGAGCGGGGCAATCGTTCGGCAGGGGCATGGCTCCTTGTCGCTCTGCTGGGGATAGCGCTCTCGGTTGTTGCCGGCATGATGAGCTACGGTTACACGACGGCCCAAGCCGAGCAGCGCTTTGCCGACGTTGTCGATTACGTGGCGACGCAGAGCCTTTCCTACGATGCATTCAACAGCGCCTATACAACCAAAAACCTGATTCGCGTTATGGAGATCGCCGGAGAGGCTGCCCGCGATATGGAGCGCGACGGTTCGGTGGATAACGCCATGCTGGAGCAATACGCCGACCAGTTCAACGTGAGCGCGCTGATCGTGACGGACGCATCGGGCAATTTGGTGTCCGAGTCCTCGACGGGCGATGTGGACTACGGGTCGCTCGCTACGTATCTCAAAGAATCACCCGTGCTTGAGGTGGCAACTCATCCGCTTAAGTCCTATACCGCCCGCATCACGCTTGCGGATGATTCGGTCGCAGACATTGGCTGCGTGACTCGGCAGGATGGCGAGGGCATTGTTATCGCGGTAAGGCATCAGAGCGCGAAAGCGGTTGCAAGCAATACACTCAAACTGCAGAGCTTGCTTGATGGCTATGAAACCATCGATAGCGGCAATATCGTGATCGAAAGCGACGGCAAGGTCGTTGCGACCAATGCCGTTGAACCCACCATTTTGGGCGTATTCAATCTGCCTGCAACGGATGTCTTTATTGTCGACGGTATTAAGGATCGATGCCTGGCTGGTAAGGTCAGATTGGTCAACGCCGACGGCGAGTGGTATTTGGGCACATTTGGAAAAGCGCACAAATTCTATGTGTACACCTATGCCTCGGCGCAGCGCTACTTTGAGGTCGCCGCGGCTGTTGCCGCCGGCGTGCTGGTGCTCTACGGCGGTGTTATAGCCGTTGTTGTGACGGTGCGTCGCCGCGCTGATCGTCGACGTTTGACGGACTTGCTGCAGCAGGAGCGCGACTATGGCGACAAGCTGGCAAAGGCGGCGCGTGAGGCCTCGTCTGCCAACTCGGCAAAGACAGAGTTTCTGCGTCGCATGAGCCATGATCTGCGCACGCCCATCAACGGCATTCGCGGCATGGTCGAGGTTGGCGATGCCAATGCGGACGATCTGCAAAAGCAGACTGAGTGCCGCTCAAAAATCTGGACGGCATCGGGACTGCTGCTCGACCTTGCCAACGAGGCACTCGATATGAGTCGCCTGGAGAGCGGACAGGTCGACCTGAACCTCGTGCCCATAAATTTGGTGGCCCTCAACTGTGAAGTGCGCGATATTCTGGAGCGCCAGGCCGAGGAGCGTCTGGTGACAATTATCTGCGACCAGCAGACGCTTAATCATCCCTATGCGCGGGTGAGCGTGACGCACCTCAAGCGCTTGTTGCTCAATATTGCCGGTAATGCCGTCAAGTACAACCGCCAGGGCGGATATGTTCGCCTGGTGTGCCGCGAGGTGGAGCCAGCGGATGGCGTCCCCGTCTATGAATACACGATCGCCGACAACGGTATTGGCATGAGCGAGGAGTTCCAACAGCACCTCTACGAGCCGTTTTGCCGCGAGGAGCAGCAAGTGGAAGGCGCTTCATCGGGAACTGGCCTGGGCGCGCCTATCGCAAAACAGCTGGTGGAGCTTATGGACGGAACCATGAGCTTTACGAGCGTCTTGGGGCAGGGGACGACGTTTACCATCCGCCTGCCGTTCGAGAAATGCAAGCGCTCCGAGATTCCTCAGGCAGTTCGCGCGGATGCGGGCGATGGCGATGCGCTCCAGGGCTTGCGCGTTTTGCTCGTAGAGGATAACGATCTGAATGCCGAGATCGCGCAGTTTACGCTCAGCCGTGCCGGTGCCGTCGTGACGCATGCTAAGGATGGCGAGTCTGCCGTTGAGGCGTTTGCCGCGAGCGCACCGCACGAGTACGACGTGGTGTTGATGGACATCATGATGCCCGGTATCGATGGCCTTGAGGCCACGCGTCAGATTCGAGCGCTCGATCGCGAGGATGCCGCGACCACGCCGATTATCGCCGTGAGTGCCAATGCCTTTGCCGACGACCGCAGACTTTCGCGCGAGGCGGGCATGGACGCGCACCTGAGTAAACCCGTGAGCTCGCAGGAGCTCGTCGAGGCGCTAGCGCACATTGCCGCCGACGCTTCATAAGCATATGGCCCGGTTCCAAGGTGGGTTGGAACCGGGCCATATTGCTATTGATGAGGCCTGTTGAGGGACTTACTTTTCCTGAATCTGCTTGCCGCAGAGATGCTCAATCGTAATCTCGTAGAGCTGGACGCCCTTGATGTCCTTGGCGATTTCCTCTTCGACTTCCTCGGCAGAAGGGTAGTACTTAAGCGCGAGCTGGCGGACTTTGTCCTCGATAAACGCGGGGGTGTCATTCGCCAGGCGACAACGGCCAAAGACGACGGTGCTCATAACGTAGGGAGCCCAGTCACCGTCCTGGTACCACTCGTTGCCGTAAACGGTAAAGCAGACCTTGTCATCGCGCTTGAGTGCGTCGACCTTGTGGCCAGCCCTGGCGCCATGGAAATAAATCTTGTCGTGCTCGGCGTCAAAGAAGTAGTTGACGGGAATGGCGTACGGGTAGCCATCGTCGCCGTTGACGGCAAAGACGCCGCGCTTGCAGGTGGCGAGCAGTTCGCGCGCTTCCTCGTCGGTGATGGCGCGTTTCTTTCGACGTAAGGGCCTAAACATCGTTGGCTTCCTTTCTGGTCGTGCGTGGTTGCTGCAAAAACTATAGCGAAACGGATCCGTTTTTCTTGATGCGGGCGAGTATGTTTTTGAGCTTGTTAAAGTCGAGCGGTTTGGACAGATGGGCGTTCATGCCGGCATCGTGTGCCGCCTTGGCGTCCTCGGCAAAGGCATTGGCGGTGAGCGCGATGATGGGGATATCGGCTGCATCGACCTTCTCGCTCAGACGAATCGCGCGGGTTGCCTCGTAGCCGTCCATGTCCGGCATCATAATGTCCATCAAAATGGCATCGAAGCTGCCGGCGGGATGCGACAGGTACAGATCGACGACTTCGTTGCCGTTGGCGGCGCGGGTGACCACGACGCCCTCGGATTCTAGCAGCGCCTGGGCAATCTCGGCATTCAATTCGTTGTCTTCGGCGAGCAGTACGTTCATGTTGGCGAGCGAGCAGTCGGGCGCACTCTCAACCGTATTCGCCCGCTCCTGGGGATTCTCGTCGATATCGAGCGGAATCTCCACGTAGAACGAGGTGCCCACATGGAGCTCACTGGTGACTTCGATGGTGCCGCCCATCAGTTCAATAAGCGACTTGACGATTGGCATGCCCATGCCGGTTCCTTGGAACTTGCTGCGCGCATCGTCACCTTCTTGGGCAAACGGCTCATAGATATGCTTTAAAAACTTGGGAGTCATGCCAATGCCGGTATCCGAAACGTTAAAGCAAAAGAGCGCGCGCCCGTTATCGAGTGGCTTGGTCTTTGAGCTAAAGGTGACGGAGCCGCCGTGCTTGTTGTACTTAATGCTGTTGTCTAACAGGTTGATCATGATCTGTCGGATATGGGTGGGACTGCCGATCATGTATGGCCCCGTGGCGTACGGCAGACTATTGTCCTGCATGGTGATGCCGTTACTGGACGCGCGGAGCTTGCACAGCACCAGCGTATCGTCACAGAGCTTTTTGAGGTTAAAAGGCGCATGCTCCAGTGTTAGCTTGCGGTCTTCGATTTTGCCCATCTCGAGGATGTCGTTAATCAGCGAGAGCAGGTGATTGGCGGCAACGCGCGCCTTGGCACGGCTCTCGCGGGCGACCTGGATATCGCCTTCCTTCAATTCCTCGATCTCGATAAGGCCCAGGATACCGTTGAGCGGCGTACGGATGTCGTGGCTCATGCGCGTGAGGAATGCCGTCTTAGCGGCGTTGGCAGCATCGGCTTTTTTGCGCTCGGTTCGAGCGCGCGCGAGTGCCCAGATGAGCAGGACGATGCCGACCGACAACATACCGATGAGGGTAGCTGCAATGGCGGTGCGGTTGCGATAAAGGAATTGAAGCGTGTTGGATTCCTGGGCCGTGTACGACGTGGAGGAGTAATTGCTTGCGGAGAGCGATTCTCCGGCATTGATGATGCCCTTGTTGATGATTCCCAGCAGCTCGGGCTTTCCGCGCGAAATCCAGCACGAGAGCTCGCAGGTGTCAGGGAGCTCGACCGTCTCGCAGTCTTCGAGATCATAACGATCGCCGAGGGTTTTTACGCGTGAACTGGGAGCGACGACGCAGCGCGCCGTTCCCCTCCTGAGGGCGTCGAACGCTTCATCGTCGGATCGGTATTCGGTCACGGTCGCTGTGGGGAACAGACTTTCAAGTACTTTTCGGTTGATAAACGATGATTTGGTACAGGCGATGTTCTGAAGGTCTTTGTTCAGGTTGCTTCCGCTGTGGATGGCGGTGAGGGATATGGTCCCCAACGATACCGACTGCACAACGCCTGATTGCTCGGCAAACCAGTAATCTCGGTATACCGGCAGCGCGACGTCTACGCTTCCCTTTGACAGGGCCTTTGACATCATCTTGTAGCTATCAAAGGCGACGGTTTTGACCGTAATGCCAAATTTATCGTGCAGTGTCGTCGCAAGCGATGCGAGCGAGCCTTCCATTTTGCCGTCTTCGTCTTCGTTGCAGTAGGGGAGTTTGCCCGTAATGTAGCCGAGCGTGATGGTGTTGTCATTTGCTTTGAGCCAGGAACGTTCGGGGCCGTTGAGCGATGATGAACCGCTGTTTTGGGCCGAGTAGTTAGATTTGACTTCGTCGATATAGCGTGGGTTGACGCGGGCGATTGCCGACATGGCGGCATTGATGTCGTCCATCAGGTCGGGGCGGCTTTTGGGGACGGCAAAATAGTAGTCGCTCGAACCAATGTAGAACATGGGGGAGGCGCTGGGCGACGAGGTCGTGTCGTTCATGATGATGGCATCGACCTCGTTGTTTGTGAGCGCGTCAAAGAGGGCGCTGCCGGTGTCGATTTCTTTATAGGTGCAGGTGACGCCTTCGTCGGCGAGCCACTGCTGGCCGACGATAGTTTGCATAACGCCAGAGTTGCAGCCGATGGTGAGGCCTTGGAGCGCCTGGGGGTCACCCTTGGCCAGATCGTCGCGGTCGGGCCTGGCGTAGATGTAGTAGCGCTCGGTGCCCTCGGGGTTCGAGGAAAAGAGCAGCTTCTGCTCGCGTTCTGCCGAATACGAGATGTTGGGCATGAGGTCGATTTCGCCTGCTTCGAGCATGTCCATAAGCTCGGAGAAGGTGCCGCTAACGTATTCGTATTGCCAGCCCTTTGTGTAATACGAGAGGGTCTGGAGGTACTCGTAGCCCCACCCCGAGAGTCGCTCGCCCGGCATGCCTTCCTGGAAGCCTTTGTTGTTGACGAGCCAGCCAACGCGGACCGTCTTGACCTGCTGGTCGGAGTCGGCGGCAAAGGCGGGGGCGGGCATGACGGCGCTCAGTATGGCGAGCGCGGCAAGCGCGACGGCCAGGGTGCGATATAGAGCCAAGCGAAGGACGGCGGAAGGTTTCACATGAAATCCTATCGAGTTGAGACAGTTTCGCATAAGGATACCAGCTCAGCATGCTTAGTCGGCAGCTGAGCGCTAAACGGTCCCGCCCGGCACTTGGGGACAGTCCCTAACTGCCGGTTGGGTAGTCATTGGGGACGTTCTTAAATGACTAGTCAAACAAGAACGTCCCCAATGACTGGTTCCGTTTGCGGGGGAGGCGTGGGACAATACCGAGCGAATGTGATTGGGCGTCTGGAAAAGGGGTCGCGATGAACAAGTTGAGGACGCTTGCCGACGTGTTGCGCCAGGCTGGCTTTGCACGCATCACGGGCCTGTTTCTTATTTTCTATCTGCTTTGCTCGACGGCTGTCTGGCTGTCCGAGCCCACGACCCTCACGTTTGGCGATGGTCTCTGGTTTAGCTTTGAGACGGTCTCGACGATTGGCTTTGGCGATATCCCCGCTGAAACGCCGGTTGCCCGCGGCATTACCGTTATCCTAAGCGTCATCAGTATCTTCTATATCGCCATGCTTACGGGCGTGGCGGTGAACTACTGCAATACGCTTATCAAGATGCGCCAAAAGGACACCATGGCGCGCTTTATGGACGATCTTGAGCATTTGGAAGAGCTCGATCGTGACGAGCTCGCCGATCTTTCGCGTCGCGTGCGCGAGTATCGTCGACGCCAGCGCTAGAACGGGCGCCGCGCGTCACGACGAGGGGGACTGAATATGAATATCACGGTATACCTGGGCGCCAGCGTTGGTAACGACCCAGCATTTCTGCCTGCGGTGCAAGAGCTGGGCAACTGGATTGGCTCCAACGGGCACGCGCTGGTGTACGGCGGCTCCAAGTCGGGCCTGATGGGTGCGCTTGCCGATAGCGTGCTCGATGCTGGCGGACACGTGACGGGTGTTGAGCCGAGCTTTTTTATCGAGGCCGAGTTTCAACATGACGGTATCGACGACCTTATCGTGACGAGCGATATGGCGGAGCGCAAGGCCAAGATGATCGAGCTCGGCGATGCGTTCATCGCATTTCCGGGCGGCACGGGCACGCTCGAGGAGATTGCTGAGGTCATGTCCGCGGTGTCGTTGGGGCACCTGAGTGCTCCGTGCATCCTGTATAACCTTGACGGTTACTACAACGACCTCAAGGCGCTGCTCGGGCACATGATTGATAAGGGGCTTTCGAGCCCGAGGCGCCAGCACGGCATCTACTTTGCCGACGATTTGCCCGAGATTGCCTCGATTATCAACGGATAAGTCTTGAGCCTGCCCCACTATGGCTCCCAATGGTGCCGTTTGCGGCGCAGGTGGTTGGCTCGTTCGGGCAACGCTCGCTCTACAATAAAACGTATCTATGTCGACTTTGACCGCGGGAGGACCCGATGGATAACCTTGCCAAACCCACGAACCGAGCGCTGTTTTTGGTCAGCGTTGCCGTGACCGGTGCACTCGCGGGTGCCGCAGTCTGGCTGTTCTTTTTTGCGATGGAGCACGGTATCGACTATCTATGGACTGAGATTCCGCACGCGCTGGGCGTCGCTTCGCCCGAGCTTGCCAGCGGCCCGTTTGGCTTTCTGCCGTACCCGTTTTTTGTCTGCCTGCTGGGCGGCCTGTTAATCGGTCTGTACGAAAAGATGACAGGCACCAAGACCGATGACCTCAACCAGGTGATGGCTAAGGTTAAGCAAGACGGGCGCTACCCGTACGACAACCTGGGCAAGCTTTCGCTCGCGGCATTGCTGCCGCTGCTGTTTGGCGGAAGCATTGGACCGGAGGCCGGCCTGACCGGCGTTATCGCCGGTCTGTGCAGCTGGGTCGGCGACCGCATGCGTCGCTTTGGCGCCGAGTTTAGGGAGCTCACGTTGCTGGGCACCCAGGCTGCCCTGACGGCGCTCTTTACCGCGCCCGTCTTTGGCTTTGTGGCGCCGCTTGCCGGTAGCACCGACGGCCAGGGTGAAGACGCCGACGATGAGTCCGCGTCCGGCGAGATCACCATCAAGCTGCCCAAGGCGCAAAAGACGGTGGTCTACGGTATTGCGATTGCCGGCGGTCTGGGCACCTACCTGCTGCTTGGACAGCTTGTGGGCGGCGGCATGGGCATGCCCAGGTTCGAGTCCGCCGAGGTGGGCAACCTAGAGCTTACCTGGCTCGTCCCTCTGTCGTTGATCGGCACCGTCTGCGGCTGGCTGTACTTTGTCTCTGAGCATGCAAGCGAGGCACTGTCCCATGCAATAGGGGAGCGTCCTGTCGTCAAGGCCATGCTGGCCGGTCTGGCACTCGCCATCTGTGGCACGGTCCTGCCCTATACCATGTTTGCCGGCGAGACCCAGGCCGACGTGCTCATGGAAACCTATCTTACCATCCCCGCCGGTGTGCTTATCGCGACCGGTCTTGTTAAGGCCATGCTGACGCCCGCCCTCATCAACCTTGGTTGGCGCGGCGGTCACTTCTTCCCGGTTATCTTCTCGGGCGTAAGCCTGGGCTATGGCCTTGCCATCCTCACCGGCGCAGATCCGGTCTTTTGCGTCGCCGTCTGCACGGCATCGACGATGGGTGCGGTCATGCGCCAGCCGGTCATGGTCGTGGGCCTGCTGCTCATGTGCTTCCCACTCAAGGGTATCGTCTGCATGATCATCGCCGCCGTCATCGCCGCCGGCATTCCACTGCCCAAGCCGCTGCGCAAGTAGTACAGTGGCGCACGCCGGGGACATGCCCTTTGCCACGGATTTGCGGGGAGGGGGGGCGATCGCGTCCTTCGCGGATTGAGACTCGTGTGGCTACAGATCGCGTACTCGATAAACCTTGGTGCTGACGGTGCAGCTGATTGCGCATAGTGCGAGCACCAGTACGGCAATTCCTGCACACAGACAGCCAAGGACGGCAGGATCGGGATTCGCCCCGGCAATCGACATGAGCCAGTTGCTGATGGGGTTGGAGGAGCTCAGCGCTGCCATGGTAAGGCATCCGAGTAGGGCAAACAGGCCAACGGATAGGCGCAGTGCCTCCATGTGTCCAAATCGGAAGAACAGCGGCTGTGCCAAGAACACCATCATGAGGGAGATGAGCATCGATGCTGCCGAGGCAATTGCGATCTCAAAGATGGTTTGTCCTGTCGAGGCCACGCCCGCGCTGTTGAAGAACGGAAGGGCGATGATGTTCAAAAGCACGGCGGCGCAGGCCATGATGGCCGAGAAGACAACGATGCACAGGTAGCGTGCGCAAATTATGTCTTTGCGCGTGAGAGGCAGCGTTGCCCGATAACGCTCCCATCCGTTTTGATTGTCGAAGCCGGCCAGCGAGCTCATGACCATGATGGGCGACATGGCGCTGACCGCGCAGGCGCCGGCGCTCATGCCGGAATCGCCATCCGACGCGTTGGCAAGGGTTAGCACGACGAAGATGAACAGGCCGACGCCCGCGATGCTCGGGGTGAGCGTGCGAACGATGGCGAGCTCGGACATAAAGGCGCGTTTCATTTCGAAGCCCCTTTCAGCATGAGGCGCAGATAGTCATCAATGGTTGCCCGATCGCAGGGAATCTCTGGGAAGGCCTCGAGCGTTTCGCGACGGTTGGGCACGAGCACGTCCACGCTATAGGCGTGGTGGACGGCACGGGCGCCTTCGACGCAAGCCATAAGCTCGGCGGCCTGTGCTTGGGTACAGTGGGCGATGCCGACGCGGTCGGTAATGTCCTCGCGCGGCAGGTCAAAAATAATCGAGCCGTTATCGATGCAGATGACGCGGTCGGCGGCGCGATCGAGGTCGGACGTAATATGGCTCGAGAGCAGCACGCTGTGCAGGCCGTCGGAAACAAAGGCGAGCAGCTCATCGAGCAGCTCCTCGCGTGCCATGGGATCGAGGCCCGCGGTGGCTTCGTCCAAAACGAGCAGCTTGGCCTGGTGGCTGAGCGCGCAGGCAAGCTGCAGTTTCATGCCCATGCCGCGGGAGAGGTCCTTGACCTTTGTCTTGGGATCGAGGCCAAATCGGTCGATGAATCCGGCGAACGTTTTGCGGTCCCACGTGGGGTACGCCGGGCCTACGAGTGCCTCGATCTGGCCCACCTTGAGCGTTGAAGGGAAAGGACACGTGTCCAGCACGAGACCGACACGGGTGCGCAAGCAGCGCTGCGCTTCACCGGGTGCGTCGGCGCCACAGCGCTGCCCAAACAGGTGCACCTCGCCGGCATCGAGTTTGATAAGCCCGAGCGCGGCTCGAATCGTCGTTGTTTTGCCAGCGCCATTTGCGCCCACAAAGCCAACGATCTGGCCAGGCTCCACGGCAAGCGTGACGTCACGCAGCGAAAAACGGTCGCTCACACGGCGTGAAATGCCTTTGAGTTCTAAAAGGTTTTGCATGGTATAGCCTTTCTTGCAGATGGCTACTGCATGGTTTCGGGGGCTACCAGGTCGAGCATTTCGTGCAGCTTGTCGCGCGTGACGCCCAAGGCTTCGGCTTGGCTTGCCGCTTTCGCAAGCAGCTCTTCGATATGGCAGAGCTGGTTTTCGCGCAAGAGCTCCTGGTTGCCCTCGGCGACAAAACAGCCCTTGCCCTGCACGGTGCAGATAAACCCGAGCTGCTCCAGGTCGGCGTAGGCGCGCTTGGTGGTGATGACGCTCACGCCAAGATCGCTCGCGAGCGCACGGATGCTGGGGAGTTTGGCTCCCGCAGCGAGCGTGCCCGAAAGGATCTGAGCTTTGACCTGCGAGGCTATTTGCTCGTAGATGGGTTTATCGCTCGAATTGGATAGGATGATGTCCACAGCGGCTCCTTAGCTGATGGGCTACACGTGTATATAACCGGTAAGCACAGTATATATACACTATGCACAGTTATGCAAGAGGCAAATACGGATTGGGCCGGCTGCCTAGGCCCCAACTGATGAATTTGTCCTGATAGGCGCCCTAGAGCGGGATTTCGCGGCTACAATAGTGCGGTTACAACGACGTAATGCACTCAATGCAAGAAAGGATCCGCATGGCAAGCCTGTCGGATGAAATCTCGTCGCGCCGCACATTCGCGATCATCAGCCACCCGGACGCCGGTAAGACCACACTTACCGAGAAGCTGCTGCTCTATACCGGCAGCATCCAGACTGCCGGCTCGGTCAAGGGCAAGAGCTCGGCCAAGCATGCCGTCTCGGACTGGATGGACATCGAGAAGGAGCGCGGTATTTCCGTTACTTCCTCGGTGCTGCAGTTCACCTACAACGGCGCCTGCGTCAACATCCTCGATACCCCCGGCCACCAGGACTTCTCGGAGGATACCTACCGTACCCTTATGGCCGCCGACGCTGCTGTTATGGTCATCGACGGCGCCAAGGGCGTCGAGGCCCAGACCAAAAAGCTCTTTAAGGTCTGTACGCTGCGCCACATTCCCATCTTCACCTTTGTGAACAAGCTCGACCACGAGGCTCGCGATCCGTTTGAGCTCATGGAAGAGATCGAGAACGTCCTGGGCATCAATACGTATCCCATGAACTGGCCGATCGGCAGCGGCCGCAACTTCCGCGGCGTGTTCGATCGTCAGACCCGTCGCGTCATTGCCTTCGAGGGCGACGGCCACGCCAACGCCACCAAGAAGGTCGCCGAGGTCGAGGCCGAGCTGGGCGACCCTGCCATGGATGAGCTCATCGGCGAGGAGAACCATAAGAACCTGATGGACGACATCGAGCTGCTCGATGGCGCTGGCGACGAGCTCGACTTGGATGCTGTGGCCTGCGGCAAGCTGAGCCCGGCGTTCTTTGGCTCGGCGCTCACCAACTTTGGCGTGGAGCCCTTCCTCAAGGAGTTCCTGCGTCTGGCCCCGACGCCGCGCGCCTATACCGATACGCTCACCAGCGAGCCGGTCGATCCCTGCCGCGACGACTTTAGCGGCTTTGTGTTTAAGATCCAGGCCAACATGGACAAGAACCACCGCGACCGCATCGCCTTTGTGCGCATTTGCTCGGGCAAGTTCGAGCGCGGCATGGACGCCTTCCACGTGCAGGGCAACCGCAAGCTTAAGCTTGCTACTGGCACCTCGATGATGGCCGATGACCGTGCGATTGTTGACGAGGCGTACGCGGGCGATATCGTGGGCCTGTTCGATCCGGGTATCTTTAGCATCGGCGACACTGTGTGCTCTGGCAAGCGCCACGTGCAGTATCCGCAGATCCCGACGTTTGCCCCCGAGATGTTCGCTCGCATTACGCAGGTCGACACGCTCAAGCGCAAGCAGTTCGTCAAGGGCATGGAGGAGCTTGCCCAGGAGGGTGCCATCCAGATCTTCCGCGAGCTGGGTGCCGGCATGGAGAGCGTCATCGTGGGCGTGGTCGGCGTGCTGCAGTTTGAGGTACTCGAGCGCCGCCTCAAGGCCGAGTACCGTGTTGAGGTTCGTCGCCAGCCACTGCCCTATACGGACATCCGCTGGATCCAGAACGACCCCGACACCATCGATATCCCGGGCCTTTCGCTCACGCGCGACACCCTGCGTGTCGAGGACATGCGCGGCGGTAAGCTGCTGCTGTTCACGAGCCCGTGGAACGTGGATTGGGCAACCGACCACAACCCCGACCTTATCCTGTCGGAGTTTGGCAACGTAGCGTTTTAACGCATCGGCGCGGTGGCCCTGCGGGGCTGCCGCGCCGATTGCTTGCCTGATGCCGCGCGAGCGGCTATCATACCCACCGTCGTCTCAAGACCGGGGCGTCCGAGCAGTTCGGGTCCGATATCCTGCTCGTTAAACCTAAAACCAAAGGAGTACATAATGATCAAGAAGGTCATGGAGGACTACAAGGTCCTGCTGCGGAGCATTCCCGCGGCAACGGTTTCGCTGTTTTTCGTGAGCGTCATCATGATGAACCTGCTGGCCAACAAAGAGCTCATCAGCCTGCCATATCTGGCGCTCGACTGTGGCTTTGTGGTGAGCTGGGTTTCGTTTTTGTGCCAGGACATGATCTGCAAGCGCTTTGGCGCCAAGGCATCCATCAAAATCTCTATCCTCGCGCTGCTGGTCAACCTGGCCGTGAGTCTGTGCTTTTGGGCATGCTCGCTCACGCCCGGCATGTGGGGCGCCTACTACGACACGGGCATGATCGAGGTCAACACTGCCCTTAACGCCACCATCGGCGGCACCTGGTACGTGGTGCTGGGCTCTTCGCTGGCAATGCTCGTTTCTGCCGTGGTTAACTCCACGCTCAACCAGTCGCTCGGCCGCATGCTCAAAAAGAATAACTTTGCGAGCTTTGCCTTCCGCTCCTATGTGTCCACGGGTGTTGGCCAGTTTATCGACAACTTGGTCTTTGCCATTGTGGTGAGCCACACGTTCTTTGGTTGGACCTGGGTGCAGGTCCTTATGTGCTCGCTGACCGGCGCTGTTGCCGAGCTGCTGTGCGAGGTTTTCCTGAGCCCCGTGGGCTACAAGGTCGTGCGCGGCTGGGAGCGCGAGAATGTGGGCTCCGAGTACCTCGAGCGCCACGCAACCGCCTAAGGAGCAAGTATGCGGGTTTTGATCACGGGTGCTTCGGGCGGTATCGGAGCCGCATGCGTGCAACGATTTTTGGACGAGGGCCACGAGGTCGTGGGCTTTGATTTGCTACCGGCGGCGATCAAACACGAGCGCTACCGCCATCTGATCGTTGATGTTCGCAAGCCGGACGCGTTTCCAGACGATCTTGAACCCCAGGTGATCGTGAACGTTGCCGGTACGCAGGATTCGGCTGACGACATCGCCGCCAACCTGTATGGCACCATCAACGTGACCGAGCGCTACGCCTTTGCGGGGGAGGGGCTTGCCGCCAAGCCGGCGCCGGCTATCAAATCCGTGGTCAATGTGGGGTCGGCGAGCGGGCATACGGGATCGGAGTTTCCCGACTATGCCGCCAGCAAGGGCGGCGTTATCGCCTACACCAAGAACCTTGCAAACCGTCTGGCGCCGCAGGCTATCGCCAACAGTGTGGACCCGGGTGGCGTTATCACGCCGCTCAACCGTTGCGTGATGGAAGACGAACACCTGTGGAACCAGATTATGGAGCTCACGCCGCTTAAGCGCTGGGCCACTGCCCAAGAGATCGCCGAGTGGATCCACTTTGTGGGCGTGACCAACCGGTTTATGACCGGGCAGAGTCTGCTGATCGATGGCGGCGAGGCCGGCCGCACACAATTTATTTGGCCCGAATAGGAAACGCGCCCGATGGAAAGCCGTCGGGCGCGTTTTTGATGTATCGATTTTTAGCCGAGGCAAGTCCAGTTGACGGGGGTCGAGCCGTGCTGTTCGAGTAGCCGATTGGCTGCCGAGAAGGGACGCGATCCCATAAAGGCGGGGAGTTCTGCCGTGGCACGGTTGGCCGAAAGCGGCGAGGGGTGCGTGGAGGCCAGGCAGAACTTGCCGGTTGCCTTGCCCGCACCGGTTGCGACGAGCTTACCTTCGACCATCTGCTGGGCAAAGCGACCCCATGCCAAAAAGACTACCGGTTGGGGCAGCTGACAGCAGCGCTCGATAACGTAGTCGGTGAGCGCGCTCCAGCCTAGTTTGGCGTGCGAATTGGCGGCATGCTCGCGCACGGTGAGCGTAGTGTTGAGGAGCAGGACGCCCTGTTGTGCCCATGGGGTTAGGTCTCCCGTGGCGGGAATGGGACAACCCAGATCGGCTTTGAGTTCCTTGTAAATGTTGCGCAGGCTCGGTGGCAACTTGGTTTGCGTCGCGGGGACCGAGAACGACAGCCCCATTGCCTGGTTGGGTCCGTGATAGGGGTCTTGACCCAAGATGACAACCTTGACCTGGTCGGCCGGCGTGTAGGCGAGGGCATTGAGGATGTCGTCTTGTGCTGGGTAGATAGTCTGCTCGGCACGCAAAAGGGCGATGCGCTCGAGCAGCTGGTTCGTAGTGTCACGTACCGGCTGCGGTGCATCGCCCAACCAAGTTGCTATGTTGCGGTCGCGGGTCGCGGCGTCCATGGGGCTCCTTTACGTCAGATGCTCTGCTGGCATCTATTGTAAAGGCGCACCGGTTGCCTTTATGCCGCGGCTGTATGAAGAGTGGGGTCTACGAGACGTGCTCGGGCGCTCCTGCCATGCGAGCCTGTCCATGTGCGCGGAGGCGCGGAAGCTCGACGGTTGCTACCATGACGCCGGTGAGGATGAGGGCGGCGCCAAAGAAGGCGATGGGGCTCAGGACCTCGCCGACCAGGAAGAACGAAAAGACGGCGGAGCAGACCGGCTCGAGCGAGAAGGCGAAACCGGTGGTCTCGGCGGGCACGTGGGGCTGCACGAGCGTCTGGGTGATAAAGCCGTAGGCAGAGCAGATGAGCGCGAGGGCAACGACGACCACGATCTCGCTGGGCGTACTGGGAAGTGCGAAACCGCCAAAGACGCATGCGGCAATGCCCGAGAACAGGCCGCCAAAGCCCAGCTGCCAAACGCCCAGGGACAGCGGATCGACTTCTTCGACAAAGCGCTTGGCCACGATAATGTGGCTGGCATAGATAAAGGCCGAGAGCAGCATGATGATCGCGCCGGGATTCAGGCTGGTAAAGTCGGCGCCCGAGAGCAGCAGCATGCCGCAGGTGACGATAGCCGTGCCGATGAGCACCTTGCGCTCGGGGGCGCGGCGCAGCAGGGCGGCGTTGGCAAACGGCACGATCACGACCGTCAGGCTCTGCAAAAAGCCGGCAGTGGAGGCAGAAGTGAGGCTGGAGCCCAAGCACATGCAGGTGAGCTCGGTTGCCATAATGGCGCCGATGATAGCGGCACGAACCATAAGGTCGCGGTTGATGCGGAACGCGCGCTTGTGGAAGAGCAGCAGACAGGCCACAAAGGCGATGATGCAGCGCAACGCGACGATGCTCGTGGCGTTCATGCTGTCCATGCCGATCTTCATGAGGGGATACGAAAAGCCCCATGCGACGGGAACGGAAAATGAGAGCGCGATTGCTTTTTTGCGATCCATGGGACTCCTTTTGTTACAGAACGGTTTCGCACAAAGGATTCTGCTCTCAGATGTTGATGTAGTAAAGCGAATGTATCTTCAGTATGATTAAGAAACGCTAAAGTAGGCGCGAAAAGCGCTGGCAAAACGTTTTACGGCTGCATTGATGTGGAGGCACGATGGCATCGCGGTATCAGATTGTTTGTATGGTGGTCGACCGCGGCAGCCTTAAAGGCGCGGCGGACGAGTTGGGCTATACGCAAAGTGCGGTGAGCCAGGCCGTCAAGGCGCTCGAGCGCGAGCTGGGCACCACGCTTATCGAGCGCGGAAAGCAGGGCGTTTCGCTTACGCGCGACGGTAAACAATATCTGCCGTACCTGCGCCAGATTGTGACCGCCGAGCTCGAGCTCGAGGGCAAGCGGCAGGAGCTGCTGGGGCTTTCGTCGACTGATATTCGAATCGCGACGTTTACCAACGTGAGTCGAACCGTGTTGCCGCGCGTGATCCACGATTTTGGAGCCCTGCACCCGGGCGTACGCTTTACCCTCAAGCAGGGCGATTACACGCGCAACGCCCAATGGGTGCACGATGGCGTGGTCGATTTTTGCTTTACGGCACGCGGGTTTACCGCTGGCCTCGAGAAGCGCGTGGTCTATCACGACGAGTTGGTGGCACTGTTGCCTGTCGCGCATCCGCTGGCGGCAAAGGAAAAGGTGACACTCGCCGACCTGGCTTCCGAGCCGTTTGTGCTTCTGGATGAGGGCGAACAGAGCCTGGTGCTCGATGCATTCGCGGCGCATGGCCTGTCGCCGCACGTGACGAGCGAGGTCACCGACGACTACACCATCATGGCGATGGTGGAGGAGGGCCTAGGCGTGAGCATGCTCTACCGTCGTACTGTGGAGGGCATGCGAGCCGATATTCGTGTGCGGCCCATCGTGCATGCCCCCTCGCGCGACGTGGTGGCGGCCTGGCGCAGCTGGGACACCATGCCTATCGCCACGAGGCGCTTTATCGACTATATGAGCTCGCATATTGTCAATTAATGACTGGCGTAGCGTTGGGTGCGGTGTTTAGCGGGCTGTCGCTTTGGCTTGGGTGGCGCGATAGGTGCGTGCCGGGTGGCAGAGTAGCACCGCCACGACCATAAAGAACGCCGTGGTGCCCAGGCTGATGGGGTAGACCATCATGATGTTCGCAAAGGTGCGGAAGTGCGGGAACACGCAGAACACCCAATAGAAGCGGATGCCGCAGACGCAGATCATGGTGATGAGGGCGGGCGTGAGCGAGATACCAAAGCCGCGCAGGTAGCCGGACATGTTTTCGTAGAACATGCTAAAGGCGTACGCCGGGAAGATCGAGCACACGCGGATATAGCCGATCGAGACGATGTTGGGATCACTGTTGAACAGCGACAAGATCTCACGCCCCAGGCCGACAATAACGATAATTGTGGTGAGCGCGACGATACCGCCTTCGACCAGGCAGACCTTGAGCGTTTTGGTGCAGCGGTCGATCTGGCGGGCACCGTGGTTTTGTCCCACAAAGGTGGTGCAAGCCTGGCTAAAGCTGTTGAGCAGGTTATAGCACACGTACTCCAAGCTCATAGCGGCGCTCGATGCCGCCATGACCTCGGTGCCCAGGCTGTTGATGGCGGACTGGATGATGATGTTGGCGACGGCAAAGACGGCGCTTTGGATGCCGGCGGGCAGGCCAATCTTGACGATGCGCTTGAGGGCGACGGGGTCGATAGCCAGGTCGCGTGGGGTGACGCGGACGACGGAGTCGGTCTTGAGTAGGCGGATAAAGAGCGTAGCGGCGCTGACGGTGTAAGCGATGGCGGTGGCGATGGCGACGCCCGCGACGCCCCAGTGGAGTACAGGGACAAAGATGAGGTCCAGGCCAATGTTGAGGACGGTGGACACGGCAAGCGCCTGCAGCGGCATGCGGGTGATGCCGACGGAGCGGAAGATCGCGGCCTCAAAGTTGTAGAGCAAAATCGAGGGCATGCTCAGCAAAAAGACGCGCAGGTAGAGCGAAGCGAGCGGCATGGTCTCGGCGGGAACGTTGAGCGCGGCGAGCATGGGCTCGGCAAAGATCTCGCCCAGCGCGATGACGATAAAACCCACGAGCGCCATTAAAATCGAGGTATGGACGGCGCGGTTGACCATATTCTGATCGTTGCGGCCGATAGCGTTGGCGATGACCACATTGGAGCCAAGCGACATGCCAATAAACAGGTTGAGCATAAGACTGGTAAGCGGAACATTGGAGCCGACCGCCGCCATGGCGAGGGTTCCCTGGTCGCCCGAGAAGTTACCGATAATGACCGTGGCGATGAGGTTCGACAGCTGCTCCAAGATGCTCGTGGCGGCCACGGGGAAGGCGAACAGGGGAATATTGCGCCACAACGAGCCGGTGGTCATGTCAATGTGCTTAGATGCGGTATCAGCCATACGCTCTCAATCTCTAACATGCTCTTTCGTGCTTATTTGCGCAGATGATGATACTCCTAATCGACTAGTCATTGGGTGTTCCTATCGGCACTTAGGGACGTTCCTTTTCTGTCGGCAGCTGGGGACACTCCTTATCTCTTCTAACTAGTCATTCAAGAACGTCCCCAATGACTAGGTGGGGAAGGCGTGCGACAATGGTGGGCGTTGTGTTGTTCGCGCTAAGGAGTTGCCATGTTGTTGTGTTCCGTTTGCCATGAACCGTTGGTGGACGATGAGCGTGGGGCCGCATGCGCGGGCGGACACCGGTTTGACCGTGCGCGCGAGGGTTATCTATATCTACTGCGCTCGTCCAAGAGCGGCGACTCCATGGGCGATCCCAAGTCGCAGGCGCGCAGCCGTCGTGACTTTTTGAACCGTGGATACTACGCGCCGTTGCGCGATGCGATGGTCGAGCTGGTGCGCAAGCAGGTGTCTGGGCGCGCCACGTCTGCGAACGGCCCCATGACGCTGCTCGATATTTGCTGTGGCGAGGGCTATTACACCAGTGCCATGGGCGCGGTGCCGGGCGTAGATGCTTACGGTTTTGACCTGGGCAAGGAGATGGTGCGCCTGGCCGCCAAGCGCGGCGATGCGACCTACTTCGTGGCCAACATGAAGGACATCCCCGTGGCCGATGGCGCCTTCGATATGGTGACCGAGCTCTTTGCCCCCTTTAACGAGCGCGAGTTTGCCCGCGTGCTGGCGCCGGAGGGTTCGCTCTACACCGTGGTGCCGGGTGCTCGTCACCTCTTTGGGCTCAAGGAGGTACTCTACGACACGCCGTACCTTAACGATGAGAAGCTGCCGAAGACCACCGAGCTCGAGTTGGTCGGAACGCAGCGGGTGTCTGCGAATATTACGCTTCAGACCCAGGCGGACATCGAGGCGGTGTTCCAGATGACGCCGTACTACTACCGCACGCGCCCCGCCGACAAAGAGCGCCTGGCAAATTTGGATACCCTTCAGACCGACATCGACTTCATCATCGCCGAGTACCGCCACAGCTAACAACCTGCCAAAAAGGGACAGGTTTATTTTGGTAGGTTTTATCTGGGCAAACGTAAAGGGCCGACCGCGGAGATGCGCGATCGGCCCTTTTTAGTTGCTTGGCTGCAGAGGTTATGAGAAGCGAGCGCTTATAGGCGGTCCTTGTTCTCGGCCTTAACGGCGTGTGCCTGCTGAACAAAGAACAGGTCGTACACCACGATGACAAAGGCGCCAAAGTTGATGGCGTCGCCGCCAAACGCGGGAAGCGTGAGCACCGCTTGGGCAAGCGTGGCGACCGCGGCAACAATACCGAGCTTAAACGCGCCGTCCACCTGCGAAGGCTTGTTGGCGCCCTTGATACCGGCGACGCCTGCGGCAAGGTCGACGAGACCCTTGGCGATAAGCACGACCGCTGCGAGCGTGGCGTACGAACCGTACGTGGAATCGAGACCGCCCGTGGCGATACCGACGCCGGCGGTGACGAGGCTGGCGATGCCCAAAACAAAGTAGATGAGAGCAAGGATTTTGAGAGTCTTGCGAGTGAAGCTCATGGCTGGTCCTTTCGATACGAGTACGCCAACTTGGCGCACCCAATGTACTGCACATATGGTGAAGCACATTGTAGTTCAACGCGGCGATGCATGCGTTTGAAAGCGTCTCTTGCCCGCACGGTCCAACCTTTCAAAAAAGAAAGCTGGGCGTAAGTCAAATCGATGGCAGCGTATGCGCGGCGCTGCGATGATGGGTCCATGGTAAGAGCTGGTCTCAAGGAGGAGCCATGATGTACGGAGCAGGGCAAGTGCGTGAACCGCGGTCGTTGGGAAGGCGCATAAGTGATTCTGCGATCGCTGCCGTGTGCACGGGATTGATGGCGGTGCTTTGCATTGGGATGCTGTGGGCCATGTCGCATGTGGGACAATAGCGGACGGTTGGGTGCCGACATGAACGGCGCTCACGTATTCGTTTTGCTTGTTAAGGAGTGTCCATGGGTGTCGTCGATCCCTTTTCTGTTGCTCGGGCCGCGGGGCTTGAGCTGACCGGGAAGCCCGAGGGCCTCACGCTCACCGACGGCACGATGGAGCTGCGTGCCGATTTTGGCCGCATGCTTCCGCGGCTCAAGCGGGGCCGTCTGCAGCAAGAGCTGCTGGTAAAGGCCGCGCGCACAAAAGGCATCGAGAGCCCATGGGCGATTGACGCCACGGCAGGCTTTGGCGAGGATTCGCTGCTGCTGGCTGCCGCGGGCTTTTCCGTCGATCTATATGAACAGGATTGCGTGATCGCGGCGCTCCTCAAGGATGCCTTGGATCGCGCGGCAGATGATCCGGCGCTTGCGACAGCTGTGGCGCGCATGCGCTTACATGCCGGCGAGGACAGCATTGCCGGCCTTCACCATGTAACTGAGCTAATCGAGCAGGGCGAGCTCGCGACTCCCGACGTGGTATATCTGGACCCCATGTTTCCCGAACGCACCAAGAGCGCGGCGGTCAAAAAGAAGTTCCAACTCTTGCATCATCTGGAACAGCCGTGCGCCGATGAGGAGACGCTGGTTGAAGCTGCGCTTGCGGTGCGCCCGCGCAAGGTCGTTATCAAGCGACCGGTGAAGGGGCCACTGCTTGCCGGCGTTAAGCCGAGCTATCAACTTGCGGGCAAGGCCGTTCGCTACGACGTTTTGGTACCGCCGCGTCCATAGCTTGCGTGCGACGGTTGGCGCTCCGTCAGTGCCGTGCCGATGCGGTGCCTATTTCCAAGGGTGCGATGTCAGGTGCCAGCCGCCGCAGTATTCGCATTTGTAGCAGGCCAAACCGCGCCGCCCGCGGCTTTCGCAGTCGGCCATAACTGCCTCGGCCTCGACGCGCGTGTCGTAACGGTTTTTGCGCTCGCACGATTTGTAGCGCCAGGCCTCATTGCGCTCGGCGTCCAGGGCGTCGCGGCGCTCGTCCTCGCGTGCAAACAGGTCGCTCATATCGCCGCCGGTGGCAGTGCTCAAAAACTCGCTTTTTGCTTTTGACCAGGCGGCTCGCTTTTTGCTCCCCATCTGCATCGCGCCCCTCTCCAAACGTTGGTATCATTGCTCAATCAAAGTGATACCAATAAACGTGAGGTCGCCGCGTGATGATCAGAAAAACCCTCGATACCGACATTCCCGCTGTCATGGCTATCTATGACGCGGCCCGCGCCTTTATGCGCGCGCATGGCAACGCCACACAGTGGCCCGAGGGCACGCCTTCTGCCGAGCAACTGGCTGCCGATATCGCCGCCGGTGGCAGCTATGTGTGCGAAGTCGATGGCCGCGTGGTGGCGACGTTTGCCTTTTTGCCGGGCCCGGACGAGTGCTATGACGTAATTGAGGATGGTCAATGGCGCAGCGACACTCCGTACGCCGTGCTGCACCGTGTGGCGTCCGATGGCACCGTGCACGGTATCGCGGCTGCGATGTTTGCCTTTGCCAAGGAGCGTGCCGATCACCTGCGCATCGACACGCATCAGGACAACCTGCCCATGCAGGGCGCGAGTATTAAGGCGGGGTTCGAGCGTGCCGGCGTCGTGTATGTGTCGGACGGCACGCCGCGTGTTGCGTTCGACTGGCTGCGTGAGGCGTAAGAGTAGGGGCACGTGTCAACAATTCGCACGAACGAAAATGGTCCCGGGTGGGGCCATTTTCGTTCGCTGCGCTGATTTGCAAGCCGGCTTTCGCAAGGCGCGAACCTACGAAAATCGCCGCGCGGCAACGCAGGGCGATGAGCTTGGTCGGGGGATAGGGCCCGCTTCGCCCGCCGGCTCGTAAATTGTATCATCCAGTGTGGAACGAGGACGCCCGTTGCCGCGTGCGATGGGCTTGTAGCTTGTAATAAGAGGAGAGCCATGTCGAAGCAGGCAGTCGTTGGAATCTTGGCGCATGTCGATGCCGGCAAGACCACGTTGGCCGAGGCCATGTTGTTCAACGTGGGTCGCATTCGCAAGCGCGGCCGCGTGGACGATGGCGATTCGCATCTGGACACTAACGCGATCGAGCGCGAGCGCGGCATTACGATCTTCTCGTCGCAGGCCGTGCTCGACCACGGCGATACCCACGTCATGCTTGTGGGTGCGCCCGGCCACGTCGATTTTTCGGCCGAGGCGGAGCGCACGCTGCGCGCGCTCGACTATGCGATTTTGGTTGTGGGTGCCAACGACGGCGTGCAGGGGCACACCGAAACCCTGTGGCGCCTGCTTGCGCGCTATGACATTCCGACGTTCATCTTTATCAACAAAATCGATTTGGAGAATCCCGGCCGCGATGTTTTGCTGGCACAGCTTGGGCAACGTCTTTCCGAGGGCTGCCTGGATGCCAGCGAACTGTTGGTGGGTGGTGCCGTTCAGGAGGACGCTGCTGCGTTGGACGAGGCGGCGCTCGAGGAGTTTCTCGACGCAGGGGAGCTTTCGACTGCCACGCTTTCGCGGCTGGTCGCAGAGCGAAAGTTGTTTCCCTGCTTTGCGGGCTCGGCGCTCAAGGACCAGGGTGTGGCAGAGCTACTCGACGGCATATGCGCTTTGATGCGCGAGCGAACATGGCCCCAGGAGTTCGCCGCGCGAGTCTACCGCGTGAGTCGTGGAGACCGTGGCGAGCGTCTTGCCTGGGTCAAGGTGACGGGCGGTGTACTGCGTGCAAAGCAAGTTGTCGAGGGATGCTCTGGCGCCTCCGCTTGGGAGCAAAAGATCGACCAGGTGCGCATCTATAACGGCGAGAAGTATGAGCTTGCCCAAGAAGTTGCTGCTGGCGGTATTTGTGCCGTGACGGGCCTTGCGCACGTTCGCCCAGGGGATGCCTTGGGGGCGGAGCCCGTGGGCGATGTGCCTGTCATCGCTCCGGTCCTCACCTATACGGTGCTTCCGGGCGAACACGATGTCCACGCGGTGTTCAAAGCACTGACAGAGTTGGCGGACGAAGATCCCATGCTCGGCGTAAGCTGGAACACTCATCTTGAGCAGATTCATTTACAGCTGATGGGCGCCGTGCAACTCGAGGTCGTGCAGCGGGTGTTGGCCGATCGCTTTGGCCTTTCGGTTGCGTTTGAGTCTGGCGGCATTCTCTATAAGGAGACTATTTCGCAGCCGGTCGAGGGCGTGGGCCATTTTGAGCCGCTGCGCCACTATGCCGAGGTACATCTGCGCCTGGAGCCGTTGCCAGCGGGTTCGGGCGTGCAGTTTGGCACCGTGACCTCGACCGACGAACTCGATCTTAACTGGCAGCGTTTGGCACTCACCAACGCCATGGAGCGCGATCACCTGGGCGCGCTGACCGGCTCGCCCATCACCGATGTGTGCATTACGCTCACGGGCGGCCGTGCGCATGCCAAACACACCGAGGGCGGCGATTTTCGCCAGGCCACGTACCGCGCGATTCGCCAGGGGCTCATGCAGGCGCGTGAGGCTGGCGCGGCGGTGCTGTTGGAGCCGTGGTATCGCTTTGAGCTCGAGGTGCCGGGGGAGTGCGTGGGCCGGGCACTCTCGGATGCCACGCGCATGGGTGCCGAGTACGAGCCGCCGACGATGGCGGGAGACCGGGCGAAGCTTGTGGGTCGCGTGCCGGCATCTGAGGTGCAGGATTACGCGCTGGAGGTGGCCGCCTATACGAGTGGTCGTGGGCATCTGTACCTAGAGTTCGCCGGCTATGCGGCTTGCCATGATGCCGAGCGCGTCATCGAGACGGCCGCCTATGAGCCCGAGGCCGATCTGCCCAACACGCCCGATTCGGTCTTTTGCTCCCACGGCGCCGGTTACACGGTCAAATGGTACGACGTCCCCGAGGCAGCCCACGTAAAGGTCGATCCCTCCACCTTCCGCCCCTGGCGAGCAGCAGACGCCGAGTTTTTCGGCCACATGTGACAGAGGGGCAGCCCCTTTGGCAGATTCAGTTGGTATAACTCGGTATAAGTTGGTATAACTATTACCAGGGTTTGCCAATCCGAGGAGGCCGACATGAATCCAAATCCCTTTAAGCCAACGGCAGGCAAGCGGCCTCCGATGCTCATTGGTCGCGAGTCGGTCATCGAAGATTTCGAGGAAGGGCTCGATAACGGCGCCGGAGCGCCGGGCAGGCTCATGCTCATTACGGGAAACCGCGGCTGCGGCAAGACAGTTCTCCTGCGGGAGCTGCAACGTCTGGCCAGCGAGCGCGGATGGGCGGTTGTCTCCGATTCCGCTTCGCTTGGCTTATGCGACCGCTTGGCCGACGCGCTTCGCTCGAATAAACCCGTTGTGACGTCAATGGAGTTCGGTCCTTCGTTTGGCCGGATGTCGGTCGAGGCGGCGCGAGCAAAGGGCGAGACGTTGCGAGGGCTGGTCAACGAGCGCCTTAAGAAGCTCGGTCCAGGCAAGGGCATACTGTTTGCGATTGACGAGGCGCAATCGGCGTCTATCGAGGAACTGGCGGCTCTTGCCGTTCTCTATCAGCAGGTGCTCGGAGACCAGGATGCCACGGGATTACCCGATAGCGACCAGCGCGGTCTTGCGCTGGTTTTTGCCGGCTTGCCCAGTATGGTTGACGATCTGCTCGAAGAGCCGAGCGTGACGTTTTTGCGCCGCGCCCAGCAGCGTACGCTGGGGGCGATATCTTTGCCCAAGGTGCGCGATTCATATATCCAGACGGTCAAAGACGCTGGTCTTTACGTTGACGCGGAGACGGCGGACCTTGCGGCACGCAAGAGCATGGGGCATCCCTATATGGTTCAGCTGGTGGGATATTACATGTGGCGGTCTGCTGTCCGGCGTGGCTCGCAGGTCATCGAAAGGCGCGATGTCGAGGATGGCCATGCGGATGCCGTCTCCGAGTTCTACGAAGCGGTTGACGCGCCCCTGTATTACGGGCTGCGCAGTCCACAGCGCCTCTTTATCGAGGCCATGGCGGTTGACGAGGACAAACCGACGCGCATGGCGGATATCATTGAGCGCTGTGATCGTACCCAGAGCTGGGCGAGTAAATATCGCGCAAGCCTGATTCGCGAGCGCGTCATCGAGGCTGCCGGATACGGTCTCGTCCGGTTTACTGTGCCCATGCTGGGCGAGTACATCCGCGACCGCATTTTATGGCACGAGTAATGTGAAAAGGGACGGCCCCTTTGTGACATCGATAGATGTGAGGTCAAAACATGGCGATTCAAACTGAGCGATTGACGCTTCGTCCGTGGCGCGAGACAGATGCGGCGAGCTTGTAT
This sequence comes from Collinsella sp., assembly GCA_019419505.1. GTDB lineage: Bacteria > Actinomycetota > Coriobacteriia > Coriobacteriales > Coriobacteriaceae > Collinsella. Next base: position 73,320 of record DXZS01000006.1, read on the forward strand.
GCATACGCGAGCGACCCGGACGTGGGGCCGGCTGCGGGCTGGCCGCCCCATCGAAGCATTGAAGAAAGCAGAGAGATCATTCGGACGGTCTTTACGGCGCCCCATACCTTTGCCATTTGCCTGCCTGAGACAGACGAGCCCGTGGGCAGCATCGGGCTCATGCCGCCTCGCTGTGAGTCGAACAGCCAAAGAGGCGGACTCGAGTTCGAGGTGGGCTATTGGATCGCCAAGCCGTTCTGGCGCCGAGGCTTTGCTCCCGAGGCGGTGCAAGCCATGCAGCGCTATGCGTTCGAAACACTTGGCTGCAAGGCATTTTGGTGCGGATACTACGAGGGCAATAACAAGTCGCTACGCGTTCAGCAAAAATGCGGCTTCATGCCTCATCACGTTGAACGCGACGTGCCCTGCGAGCTTATGGGCGATGTGCGTACCGAGTACTTTACGTATTTGACCCGCGAAGACTGGCGCAGGCAGGCACAGTGCAAGTAATGTGACAAAGGGACAGTTCCTTTGCCACGTTCGGCTAACAGGAAGGGGAGCGATGGCGGTGTCGCAACAACCAAGTGCTATCGAGGTGCGTGGCGCGCGCGTTCATAACCTTAAAGACATCGATATCGATATTCCGCTGGGAAAGCTTGTGGGCATTGCCGGCGTGTCGGGTTCGGGCAAGAGTTCGCTGGCGCTGGGGGTTCTTTATGCCGAGGGCTCGCGCCGTTACCTGGAGGCGCTCAGCACCTATACCCGCCGTCGCCTGACGCAGGCCGAGCACGCTCAGGTGGATGAGGTATTGCACGTGCCGGCGGCTCTCGCATTGCATCAGCGCCCCAGCGTGCCGGGCGTGCGTTCCACCTTTGGCACCATGACCGAGCTCAACAATAGCCTGCGTCTACTCTTTAGCCGCTGCGCCCATCACGTGTGCCCGCATTGCGGGGCGCGTGTGGAGCCGAGCCTTAACGTGGCTGCGGGCCTGTCGCTCACGTGCCCCGCATGCGGCCGCGAGTTCTACGCGCCGGGTGCCGAGGATTTGGCTTTCAATAGCGGTGGTGCATGTCCCACCTGCGGCGGCACCGGCGTTATGCATGAGGTGGACGAGGCGAGCTTGGTGCCCGACGAGTCAAAGACTATCAACGAGGGCGCGGTGCTTCCTTGGGGCACGCTCATGTGGGATCTGATGAAGCAGGTGGCCGGCGAGATGGGCGTGCGCACCGACGTGCCGTTTAACCAGCTCACGCCTCAAGAGCGCGACATCGTGTTTCATGGTCCGGCGGTTAAGAAGCACATCCTCTACGTGCCCAAAAACGGCGAGGGCGCTACGCCACTCGACTTTACCTATTACAACGCCGTCTATACCGTCGAGAATGCGCTCGCCAAGGTCAAGGACGATAAGGGCTTAAAACGCGTTGCGCGCTTTTTGCGCGAGGGCCCATGCCGCGATTGCGGCGGCACGCGTCTCTCCGAGGCTGCGCGGCAGCCCCAGGTGCGCGGTATCAATCTGGCACAGGCGGCGGCCATGACTTTGGGCGAGGCGATTGAGTGGGTGCGTGGGGTGCCCGCATCCTTGCCGCCCGAGATGCAGCCCATGGCAGCGGATATCTGCGATTCATTTTTGAGCACGGCCCGTCGTCTGGTCGACCTGGGTCTCGATTACCTTTCACTCGATCGCGCCGGTGCCACGCTCTCCACGGGTGAGCGCCAGCGCGTGCAGCTTGCTCGCGTGGTGCGCAACCGATCGACAGGCGTGCTCTATGTGCTGGACGAGCCTTCGATCGGCTTGCATCCTGCCAATGTCGACGGCTTGGTGGGTGTGATGCGCGATCTGGTGGATGACGGCAACACCGTGGTTGTTGTCGACCACGATACGCGCGTACTGGCGGAAGCCGACTATCTCGTCGAGATGGGCCCCGTTGCCGGAGCAGACGGCGGTAATGTGATTGCCACTGGTACGGTAGGCGAGGTCGAGCAATCGCGGGGCAGCCGCATCGCTCCGTTTTTGCGCGCAGAGCCCAAACGCTTGCGTCCGCAGGTGACTGACGACGAGATGTTCGACCAGGGGCATATCCACATGGCAACCGATGCTATCCATACCGTCAAGCCGCTCGAAGTCGATATCCCGCGCGGCCGTCTCGTCGCGGTTACGGGCGTTTCGGGCTCGGGTAAGACGACGTTGGTGCTCGAGACGCTCATTCCGGCACTCAAGGCGCAGGCAGCCGGCGAGCGCCTGCCGGGGCACGTGCGTTGGGTCGATGCCGAGGGCATTGCCCGCGCAAATCTGATTGACGCTACGCCCATCGGCGCCAACGTGCGCTCGACGGTGGCGACTTATGCCGACATCCATGATGAGCTGCGCCGCGCCTTCGCCCGTACGCCCGAGGCCAAGGCGGCCGGCTACAAGGCGGGCGCCTTTAGCTACAACACTGGCGCCTTGCGTTGCCCTACGTGCGATGGCACGGGTTCGATATCGCTCGACGTGCAGTTTTTGCCCGATGTCGAGATCGTCTGCCCGGCATGTCGCGGCTCGCGTTATGCGGATGCGGCTTCGCATATCCATCGCGAGGGCAAGGACGGGAGCTTGCTTACGTTGCCGCAGCTCATGGACATGAGTGTGGACGAGGCTCTCGACGCCACGGTGGGACTCAAGAAGGTTCAGGCGCGCTTGCAAACCTTGCACGACCTGGGCTTGGGTTATCTCACGCTCGGTGAGCCCACGCCGGCGCTCTCGGGCGGCGAGGCACAGCGTCTTAAGCTTGCGAGCGAGATGGGCCGCGTGCAGGATGATGCCGCGTTTGTGTTTGACGAGCCCACGATCGGCCTGCATCCGCTCGATGTTCAGGTGTTGCTGAGTGTGTTCGACGGCCTCGTTGCCAAGGGCGCCACAGTTGTCGTGATCGAGCACGACCTCGACCTTATCCGTAACGCCGATTATGTGATCGACATGGGCCCGGGCGGTGGCGATGCCGGCGGGCAAATCGTCTGCGCCGGCACGCCGGGCGACATCGCAGCCTGCTCCAAGAGCATTACCGGTCGCTACCTATAACCGAATGTGACAAAGGGACAGCCTCTTTGTCACATTCCCGGAAAGCCTGTTTGGCGCAGGGCCTCGTAGAGGACGATGGCGGCGCTGTTGGAGAGGTTGAGAGCGCTGATGCGGTAGTCGTCCGGGTCGACGAAGTTGCCGCAGATATCCTGCCGAAGGATGGCCTCGTGGCTGTCCTGGGTATGCCCCAGCGATTCCTCGTGGGCTTCCCAGGCCTCGGCGTTATCGAGTGAGTCACAATCGCGCAGCATCGGGATGCGCTCGCAGCGCTCGGACGCCGCGGCAAGCAGTGGCTCGGGAATGCCCGAGCTCTCGCTGCCAAAGACCAAGTAGTCTCCATCGCGGTAGGTACTCTGCACATAGGTGCGGCGTGCCTTTTTGGTTAGCAGATGCAGGCGCTCGTCGGCGGGGGAGAGGCCGTTGCGCGCAAGGAAATCCTCCCAGCCGGCATAGGTCGTCACGTCCAAGTTTTGCCAGTAGCCCAGACCGGCGCGACGCACCGTCTTGTCATCGAGCGAAAAGCCCAGCGGCTCCACCAGATGCAGATGGGCGCCGGTGACCACGCAGGTACGGCCGATATTGCCCGTATTGGCCGGAATCTCGGGCGCATACAGCACAATGTTGAACATGAATCTCCTTGGCTTAGAACGAAAAACCACCACGAAGGGCACCTTCGTGGTGGTTTGGCGGTTACGTAGGCGGAACAATGCCCGCTTGGATAAACCTAGGCGCGGTGCCAGTCGGTCAGGCAGGCATCGAGGGAGGCGATGAGCGCATCCTTGTCCATGTGACGGCCGATGATGCACAGGCTCGTCATGCGGTCGCCCGTCTCGTCGTCCCAAATCTGCATGATCTCGGGGTTCTCGTCGATGATCTTCTGCTTCTCGCCCTCGGGCGCGGAGTCGACAAACAGGCCGTTCTCCATCAGGCGCATTTGGTGGCCGGCCTGCTCAAACATGTAGCACATGTCCGGATCGCCGGTCTGCCACAGCGGACCCTTGACGCGAATGACCTCGTCGGGCCATTCCTGCTCAACAAAATCGGTGAACTTCTGCAGGTCAAACGGCTTGCGGCGCGAGTACACAAAGGTCTCGATGTCGTACTCGAGCACCTCGGGGTCGTCGTGCTCCTCGGGGTGCTCCATGGCCTCGATCCAGGCGGCGGAGTTGTAGGCGCGCATAAAGTCGAAGCGGTCGGTATCGAGCAGCTCCTCCATGGGGACCTCGCCGTTTTGGGCCTCGACAATTACGGCGTCTTTCTGCAGGCTGCGCACGATGGCCTTGAGCTCGGCGATTTGCTCAGGGCTCACGGTATCGGTCTTGTTGAGGATCAGCGTGGAGCAAAACTCGATCTGCTGGATGAGCAGGCTCTCGATGTCGTCCTCGTCGATATCCTCAGCCAGCAGGTCGCGACCGCCGTTGAACTCGTCGTACATGCGGGCGCAGTCGACCACGGCCACGATGTTGTCGAGCGCGAGCTTGGGCTCGCCGCCCACCTTGGCCTCGTCGCAGAAGCTCGAGATGGTGTAGGCGATGGGGATGGGCTCGCAAATGCCCGAGGCCTCGATGATGATGTAATCGAAGTCGCCCGAATCGGCGATGCCCTGCAGCTGGTTGGCAAGGTCGTCCGAAAGCGTGCAGCAGATGCAGCCGTTGGTGAGCGGGATGAGGTCGTCGGTCTCGGAAAGGCCGCCGTCGGCGATAAGGCTGGCGTCGACGTTGATCTCGCCGATATCGTTGACGATCACGGCGGCGCGGATGCCGCCGTCGTTAGCGAGGATGTGGTTGAGCAGCGTGGTCTTGCCGGCACCGAGGTATCCGGTAAGCATGATGATCTTCACGGGTTTGTTGGGCATGTGCCCTCCTTTGTTAGACTTGGCTTACAGTTGAATCTTATGCCAAACGCCTGCTCTTATACCCACGCGCCGGCAAATAACACAGGCTACTCCCAGGCTCCCCACACGTCGGGGCAATAGCCGACGGTGGCCTTTTTGCCGTTGCGCACGATGGGCTCGGCCAAGACCTGCTGGTTCTCGAGCAGCTTGTCGAAGCGCTGACTGGGGGTGAGGTGCTGAATGAGCGCGAGCGTCTCCTCGTCCTTGGCTTTGGGGTTGAGCAGCTTGTCGATGCCGCCGACCGCCTGCATCACGCTCGTGAGCTCGCCTTTGCTCATCTCCTTTTCCTTAAGGTCGATAAACTGCACCTTAATGCGGCGCTCCTTAAAATAACGCTGGGCCTTCTTGGTATCGAAGGACTTTTTGGTGCCAAAAATCTGGATATTCATGCTCCGCCGTTCTACCTGATGAAGTTGGTCGTTGCGCGATCTGCCTCGGGTGCGTTGATACCGGCGGCCTGTCCTGCCTCGATGCAGCGCAGGAGCCAGGCCATGTTTTTGCCGATGTTTCGCATGGTGGCAAGGCCCTCGGCATCCCCATCGGCGTCGCCGGGCACGCGGCCAAACACGTTGTTCCAGTAGGTGGAGGCAACCACGGGCATTTGCTTAATGGTGAAGTACTTGTTGAGCACATCGAAGGTGGTCGACGTGCCGCCGCGACGGGCGACGGCGACTGCGGCGCCGGGTTTGTGCTCAAAGGCATGCCCGCCTGCATAGAAGGCGCGATCGAGGGCCGAAAGGATGCGGCCGCTGGGGTGCGCGTAGTAGACAGGCGAGCCAAAGACAAAACCGTCGGCCTGCTCGGCGGCAGCGATGAGCTCGTTCACCACGTCGTCGTCAAAGGTACAGCGACCGCCAAGTTTGCCGCACTGACCGCAGCCGATGCAGTCGCGAATGGGCTTGGCGCCCAGCTGAAACACCTCGGTATCAATGCCTTCGGTATTGAGCTGCTCGGCGACCTCGGCGAGTGCGCGGGCGGTGTTGCCGTTTGCCTTGGGACTGCCATTGACCAAAAGAACCTTCATCACAAACTCCCTCTGCTGTTGGTGACTTCTGCGGAGGATTATCGCACGAGAGGGCAGATGGCGTGGGGCGCGATGTGAAACGGCTTGTGTTTCACATCGCGCCCCACAACGCTAGTCCAGCTTGGTGCCCGGTACTTGCGGTGCCTCTATAAGCCGCGCTTTGAGCTCGTTCAAAATGGAAACGGGCTGTCGATCGACAGCGTCCAGATGAAGTGTCGCCACACGAATGGGTGGCTGATATTCAAGCGAGCCGATGAGCACGGGAGAACCCAGGAACCGCTCGATTTCTTCTGCGATCGCGTCGGTCTCTTCGGGATCAAAGTCGTCGAAAAGCGCCGCGAACGTCGGTCCCGTCGAGCGGAACAGGCGACCCTTGCCGCGCGAGCATTCCATGAGGCAGGCGGCGCTTTCTGCCAAAACGCGGTCGCCCGCATCAAAGCCAAAGCGGGCATTGACCTGAGCGATATCGTCGATTTTGATGGCGATCAAACCAGCCTTGCGCGCCACGCGACGCATTTCGCCAATGGCGTTGACCAGGGCGTGAATATCGCCCAAGCCGGTCACGGAATCGGTCGTATCTGCCAAGCTTCGGTTGATGATAATGCCCACATACATGCCGGGCTCGGTATCGGTGCCGTCCAAGCGGTAGCCCGTGCAGTCGCAAAGCACGTATTTTCCGGTGGCATCCATTACGCGATACTGCATGTAGTGGAAGTGCCATGTGCCGTTTATCACCATGTCGAGCTCGGCACGTACGTTGTCGCGGTCCTCGGGATGAACGCGGGCGAGCCACATGTCGAGTGAGTTAAAAGGGTGCTGGGAGGGCAGGTCAAAATCGCGCACGGCGTTAACCGACCATTGCGATTCTCCCGTATCGAGATTGAGGATAAACGGATGGCGCGTCTCGGAGCTCATGGAGATCGCTTGGAACACCCGGTCGTTGCAGGGAAGCTGATCGACGATTGGGCGTTGCGGCGCGTCATCGTCTTTCGGTTGCTGCACACGATGCATAAGCTTATAGCGATACATCTTGCGATCGGCATCCATCGTCATCTGGCGACGCGTGTCGCCAGCAAGTGGATCGACGCGCGAGCAGCCAAAGCTAAAGCTGCCGATCATGGGCGCCTTGCCACCTGAGCTCGCCTCGATCAGCCTGGTACGTACCTGCTCCAAGCGCTGTTCGAGTTCAATCTCGTTTGCGGAGGGCGAGATGAGCACAAACTCGTCTCCACCGATACGGAACAGCATCTCATCGTGCTCCATAGTTTCGGAGAGCGTGCGGCAGATGCTCAGAATATAGCGATTGCCTTCGGCGTGGCCAAACCTATCATTGCAATGCTTGAGATGGTCGATGTCAATATAGGCGCAGGTGAAGGGGTCGCCTTTGCGCCAGAGTTGCTCGACGTGACGGTCGAATCCGTTGCGGTTGCCCAAGTTGGTGAGCGGATCGATATAGGCGTTGCGCTCAAGCAGCTGGCGCTCTTGTTGCAGGATAGCATGCGTCTTTTGCAGTTGCTCACCAACGGCGCGTAGCCCAGCGGGCAGCGCGGCAACATCGAGTTCAGCGGTCGAGACGCCGTTCGCAAGTCGCTGAAGATAGGCAATAATCGATTGCTCGCCCAGGCGATATGACTCGTTCATGATGGATAACCTCCTTGGGCGGAACAACGGTTTGTATCATATCCCCAATTCGGTTTGAATTGGGGATATAAGTTAGCTAATGGAGACAAATGCCCCCTTCGACGGTGGCGTTTTGCGCGCGAACGTATCAGTTGTTATTGCCACCATCGAGCAATGCCTCAAAATCCTTCGCAGGCATGGGGCGGTAGTAGAGGAAGCCCTGAGCGTAGCGGGCGCCCATTTGTCGTAGCATGTTTGCCTGCTCATTTGTCTCGACGCCTTCGACCACGACGGGCAGATGGAGCGACTGCGCCATTTCGAGCATCGATGAAATGATTTGCGTGCTGCGGCCTTGATCGCGGTCGGTGGGCACAAAGGTGCGGTCGAGCTTGATGACGTCGACGTTGACGTTCTTGAGCATCGCGAGCGTGGACTGACCGGTGCCAAAATCGTCCATATAGGTCGAGAAGCCGCGGGTGTGCAGATCTGCGGTCAGCTTATCCACGGCCTCGGATTCTCCCGTATAAGCCGTCTCGGTGATCTCGATACGCATGAGCTCGGGCGGTAGGTTGTATTGGGCGGCGAGCGCCCCCATATGTTCGGCAACGTCGCAGGCAAGGATATCCACGCGCGACACATTAAGCGAGACCGGAACCACGCGAAGACGGCGATCGAGACGCTCGCGAAGCCATGTGGCGACACCCTGCCAAATGTACTTGTCGAGCGTCACTACAAAGCCGCTTTCCTCGAGTGCGGGGATAAACGTTGCGGGCGAAATGAGAGAGCCGTCCTTGTCAATCCAGCGGGTGAGTGCTTCGGCGCCAATAATCTCGCCGGTTTCCATATCGACCTGGGGCTGAAGGTAGTACGTGATGCGGCCGTTTGAGAGCGCGTACTGGAACTCGGTCAGCGTGCGGTGGAACGCAATCTCGTGTTCATATTCCTCGGGGCGGAAAATAGCAATGCGCTCCTTGAAGTCGTTTTTGGCGCGTCGATTGGTAAACATGGCCTTTGCCTGCGCATCGATGGCGATCTCCTCATTGGAGTCGATGGGGTAAACGCCCATGGACGGCCAAAAACCTACGCCGTCATCATGTCTGGCTACGGCCTCGCGAACGCGGCCATAGATTTGACGGACGGTGTTGTGCTCAAAGGGGATGAGTGCGCAAAAGTCATCTTGGCCCCAGTACCCTGCGACGCCCATATCGGCATTCTCGATGTCCTTGAGGACCGTGCCCACATCGGCGAGCACGCGGTCGCCCTCGGCTTGGCCGTGCCATTCATTAAACAGGCGCATGTGGCCCATGTCGACCGTGGCGATGCACCAGGTGCCGTTGCGCCTTGCCTCGAGAAATGCGTTGGCGCGCCGCATAAACTCGCTGGGTCGATAGAGGCCCGTGAGCGAGTCGATACGTTCGGCTATGGCGCTTTTGCGCTCCGCCTCGGGTATGGGGAGGCTGTCGTTGGGAACAAGCCCGCCGGCCGTGCGAAGGCGACGGTCGAGTTCGCCTAAAACGGCGGTCGCTTGATGGGTTAAGTGCTCGTAAAAGGCCGGGACGACAAGGCAGACGGGAGTAATGGTGTCGCCTGCGATTCGAACAGGAGCGAAAACGGCCTCTTTAAGGTGGCGGGTCAGTTGCTCGAATGCCTCGTGGTCTAGGTCGTTGCTGAGCACGACGAACTGGACGCTTCGTGAACGGTAGACCCGGCTCCTGCCGCGGGTGATCGACAGCATGCGGCCTGCGTATTCGGCAAGCATGTTGTCGACAGCCTCGGCCCCGTAGAGCTCGTTGAGCTTTGTCGTGCCACGAACGCGCACCGCTATAAGCCCTGTCTCGCAACGATCGCGGCGGCAGGCGTCGATGGCGTTGGCCAGCATGCGCTGCGTTCCGAGGCCTGTGGCGGCGTCGACGGTTTCGGCAAGTGAGTGGTTGACGAGCTCGCCGACATAGAGCGAGGGGACATTTCCGTCGCCGTCGATACGAAACCCGCGAGCACGGCAAAGGACGTAGTCGCCGACGGCGTTGCGCACACGATACTGCATGACGCGACGGTGCTTGGTGCCGTTGTAGACTTGGTCGATGTCGTTGATGCAGGCCTCAAGGTCGTCGGGATGGACGCGCGTTTTCCAGTAATCGCGACAGTTATCTATGTGCTCCGAGGGAAGGCCAAGATCGCGCAAGGCACCTTGTGACCAAAGGGTGCGATGTTTGTCCAAGTTCTCGATGAAGAAATAACGGCCTTCGTTAAGCATCGAAAACGCGTCGAAAACGCGGTCGCTTATTTCGAAGTCGTCGGCGTGGACTTGCGTGATATTGCGTCGATCGAGGTGCATGGCATGACGTAGCTTGTAGTCGTACATGCGATGGTCGGCATCGAGCGTCATGCGATTGGAAGCTTCGCCCAGGGCGGGGTCGGTATGTGACACTCCGTAGCTAAACGAGTGGGGCATCTCGGAATCGTTGTTTTTGAGCAGAACCGTTCGGCAGTGTTTCAGACGTTCGGCGAGGTCGTCCTCGGTCGCAATCGTAGATAGGATGGCAAACTCGTCGCCGCCTATGCGAAACGCCGCTTCGCCCGCCTTCATATACAGCTTAAGATAGAGACTTACCTGCAAGATATAGCGGTTGCCCTCGTCATGCCCAAAGACGTCGTTGCAGTGCTTGAGATTGTCGATATCGATGAACGCCATGGTAACGGGGGCGTCCTGCTCCCAGAGCTCCTCGAGGGAACGGGCAAAGCCGCCACGGTTGCCAAGCCCAGTAAGCTGGTCGGTAAAGGCAGTCCTGATCAGATCCTCCTGCCGCTCGAGAAGGTCACGGACGGTCTTTTCGAGCGTTTCGGTGTAATTGCTGACAGTATCCATGTTCTAAGCGGCTTTCTGAGGTCGGGGCGGATTGCGTCGGGCGAGCTCGTTGTGTACATGCATCGTTGCTCAGCGCTTTGCATGTATCCAGGCCCCCGCCTTGCCGCGTTGTTGAGCTAATTTGCCGGCTAATGTTCGCTGTTGATAACAGCTGAGTAGTGTAAACAATAGTGCACAATTATATATGGGTGCACATGCTGTGGGCGGCTGTTATTCGACAAACGGTAGCGCGACGATGCGATGTTCGATAAAAATGCGACTGGGACGATATATGTTGACGGGTATACTTGTCCCGTTTTAAAACGCAGGAACGGAGATGGTCGCATGGCACAGTCAAATATGACGCGCACGGTGGGGCTGGCGCTCGAGGGAGGCGGCTACCGCGGTATGTATACGGCGGGCGTGCTCGACGTTTGGATGGAGCACGGTTTGACCTGCGACCATATGGTGGGCGTCTCGGCGGGCGCGGCGTTTGGCTACAACTTTAAATCGCGCCAGATCGGCCGCGCCATTCGCTATAACAAGGCCTATTGCGCCGACAAGCGCTATGCGAGCGTGACCAGCTGGCTGCGAACCGGCGATATGTACAATGCCGACTTTGCTTATCACGAGGTGCCTATCGAGCGCGATCCTATCGACTTGGAGGCGTATCGCACCTGTCCCATGCGATTTACGTGCGTGTGTACCGATATCGAGACGGGCAAGGCCGTCTATCACGATCTGCCGTATGGCGACGAGCGCGATATCGAGTGGATTCGGGCGTCGTCGGCAATTCCCGTGGCGACGCGTCCCGTTGCTATTGACGGGCATAAGTATCTGGATGGTGGCGTGGCTGATTCTATTCCCAGCGCGTGGCTGTTTGCGCAGGGGTATGACCGCAATATCGTGGTACTCACGCAGCCGGCGGGCTTTGTGAAGCAGCCCAACAGCGTGATGCCCATGCTGCGGCGCTTGTTCCGTCACTATCCGGAGTTTGTCGCAGCGCTTGAGCACCGGCATGAGGTCTACAATGCCACGCTCGATGACCTGGCACGTCGCGAGGCTGCCGGCGAGATCTTTGTGGTGCGTCCGAGCGAATCGGTGAAGGTGCCGTCGCTGTGTCGCGAGCCCGATGAACTTGAGCGCATCTACCAGATTGGTCGCCGCGATGCGGAGGCGACCTTGCCGGAACTGGAGGCATATCTGGCAGGGTAGAGGCTGCTGCCGCCATCTCGGCGGAAAGCGCATCCCGGAATGGAGGCTCAAACTGGGATGCGCTTTCCATTGCTGAAGATATGAGGCTGCGAATCAGCTGCTCGGCCTAGACTTACGCCTGCTGCCAGGTGTCGACGAGCTCCTTGGCCGCGGCGTAGGGGTCATCGGCGCTGCAGACGGCGCTCACCACGAAAAAGCCGTCGACGCTGGTGGCCTTGAGCTGTGGCAGGTCGGCCGTCTTGACGCCGCCGCCCACCACGATGGGCACGGGGCTTGCCGCGTGGAGGGCGGCCAGGTCCTCAAAGCTCTTGGTGATGATAGAGCCGTCGGCCGCGCGTCCGCAGTCGCGCTTGGTCTCGGTCTCGTGGAGTGGGCCGATGCCCAGGTAGTCGACTAGGCTCATGTCGGCGGTCTTGACGTACTCGAGCATCTCCTCGCAACGGGCGGAAAGGCCCACGATGGCGTTGGGCCCCAGCAGCTTGCGACAGACCTCGACGGGAATGTCGCTCTGACCCACGTGCACGCCGTCGACAGCAATGCCCTGCTCGCGCGCGGCGAGTACGCAGTCCAGGCGGTCGTCAATCAGCAAAGCGACCTGACCGGTCTTGCCGGCCTGTGCGATTGCCTGCGCGGCGTCGCCGGTCAGCGCAATGATCTCGCGGGCGCTTGCCACCTTGGAGCGCACCTGGATGCAGGTAAAGCCGGCGTCGAGTGCCTGGGCCACCACATCGCCCACGGGGCGCCCGAGCGTGTTTTCGGGGCCGAGCACCAGATAGGCCGAGATATCAAGGTTGTCGCGGATACTCATCGTGTTTCCTCCTGCTTTTTGATCTGAGCTTCCATGCGCTCGAGCTTGTCGGTCATGGTGTCGGTAAATCCGGGTCGAATATCTGCTTTGAGCACGACTTCGGTGCGGATGCCCTTGCTCGCCAACACAAAGGTTGCGTCGCGCACGACCTGCATGACCTCGTCCCAGTCGCCCTCGATCTCGGTGAACATCGAGGTGGTGCGGTTGGGAAGGCCGCTCTCGCGAATGACGCGCACGACCTCGGCGACCTCGGCGGACAGCTCATCGCCGGTGCCGCATGGGGCGATGGCCACGGCGACGAGCGTATTCATGCCGGCATTGGTTGCGGGCTCGGACATGGCCTATGCCTCCTCGAGGTCGAGCTGGTTGTTGGCGATGTCCTGGGCGGTTGCGCGGTAGAGCTCGTCGATAAAGGCGACCTTAAAGCTTGCCGGGGCGTCGGCGACAGCGGCGGCACGCGAGCCGGCAACGTTGTAGACGGCGGTGCCGCAGACGGCGGCCGTAAACGGGTCGGCAGCGCAGGCGTACACAGCCAGCACGCCGCCTTGCGAGCAGCCGCAACCGGTGATCTTGGACATGAGCGGGCTGCCGCCGTGGGACTTGGCCACGGTCATGCCGTCGGTGATCAGGTCGACTTCGCCCGAGACCACAACGGCGCCGCCGGTGTAGCGGGCGAGCGCCACGGCGGCATCGCGGGCGGCGTCTACCGTGTCGGTGGTATCGACACCGCGCACGCGGCTCAGATCGGCCGCCTCGCCCTCAAGACCCCACAGGCCGGCGAGCGCGATGATCTCGGAGGCGTTGCCGCGCACGATGGCGGGCTTGTACTGCTTAAGCTCGTTTACCAACTGGGTGCGCAGACTGCCGATGCCCAGGCCCACCGGATCGAGCACCCAGGGCTTGCCGGCGTCGTGTGCCGCCTTGGCCGCGCGGGGAATCGTCTGCTCGTAGATGGGGAAGAGCGTGCCCATATTGAGATAGATGGCGCCGCCGCCGGCAACGAGCGCCTCGCCCTCGTCGGGAAGATAGACCATGGCGGCCGATCCACCCACAGCGAGCTGCGCGTTGGCGACAAAGTCGATCGTCACCGTGTTGGTGATGGAGCCGGCCATCGGATTGGTGGTGCGAATCTCCTCCACGGCCTTGACCATATGTTGCTTAAGCTGTTCCGAATCAATCACTGCACATGCCTCCTTGGCATAGAAAAGGGGCGCTGTGCATAGACAGCGCCCCTGTAAAGGCGGCATGCTCCCTACGCCAGCATTAACTGACAGGTTCAAAGGATTGGGCCCCATGCCCTCTCAGCCTTGTGGTTTGCACCGCCGGCACTCCCGCATCGAATCTGTTGTTCCCTATACTAGCGCACCTGCCAAAAAGGGACAGGTTTATTTTGGCAGGTAACAACTGGGACTTTGCGTTTTCCCAGATGAAACCTGCCGAAATAAACCTGTCCCTTTTTGGCAGGTCGGTACAATAGATGGGATTAAGAATGACCGAGGGGACTCTATGATCAAACTTGTGCTGACCGATATGGACGATACGCTGATTCCAGCCGGGCATGACGGCGCCAGCGACTACGCCATTGAGGGTATTCATGCCATGCAGGCGGCGGGTTTGCACTTTGGGCCGGTTTCGGGTCGTCAGCCGTCCGCGATGGGCTGGATGTTCAAAAACCGTTCCGGGTGTTATTCGACCGGTGCGTTCTGTAACGGCCAGGTGATGTTTGTTGACGGCGAAGTAGTCGCCTCGCGCGCAATCGACAACGATGCTCTGATGCGTTTGGCCGACTATCTGGAGCAAGAGACCGACGATACATTTCTAAAAGTCTACAGCCTGGGCGATGACTTTTGGGGCAACGATGCCCATTGTGTGACGAGTGACCCCGAGCGCGTTCGTCGCGCCATGGAGTCGGGCGGCAACGCGTGGCTCAAAGGCGAAGAGGCCCCATGTCGTCCCGTCGTCGATGACGCGTCGGTGTTTAAGGCGAATATCTGGAGTGCCCGTTCGCGTGAGGAGCTCGCGGAGCTACGTGAGCGCGTTGCCGCTGAGGTGCCGGAACTCTCGCTTGTGTTTCCCAACAACCGAGTGCGCCTGTTCGACATCCTTCCGGCTGGTTGGGACAAGGGCTGCGCTGCGCTGGAGCTGGCGCGCGCTTTGGGCCTGACGCCCGACGAGGTGGCCGTATTCGGCGATTCTGATAACGATTTGCCCATGATCGATGCCGTTCCTAACTCCGTTGCAGTCGCCAATGCCAACGAGGCCGTCACGGCTGCCGCACGCTGGCATATTGGCGCTGCGGCAGATGATGCGGTTGCCGGGGCTCTGCATCAGATTGCCGCCTGCGCCGCGACGGGGGAGATGCCGTCGTTTATGCGTCAAATGGACGCGGCAGGTTTTGGCGTCACGAACGTCTAGGGAGAAGGCTATGAAGCTTCAGCAGCTCAGATATGTTGTTAAGGTTGCCGAATGCGGTAGCATCACCGAGGCCTCGCGCCGGCTCTTTGTGTCGCAGCCCTCGATTACCGCGTCGATTCGCGATCTCGAAAACGAGATGGGTGTGCATATCTTTGAGCGCACCAACAAGGGCGTCATTGTGTCCGAGGAAGGCGAGACCTTCTTGGGCTACGCGCGCCAGGTGCTCGACCAGGCCGACCTGCTCGAGGGCAAGTACAAAGGCACGTCCGAGCAGGTGCCGCACTTTAGTGTGAGCTGCCAGCATTATTCCTTTGCCGTTAATGCGTTTGTCGATGTGATCCGCGAGTTCGATGCCGCGCGCTACGACTTTACCCTGCGCGAGGAGCAGACCCACGAAATTATCGAGGATGTCGCGCATATGAAAAGCGAACTCGGCATCCTGTATCTGTCGGAGCACAATCGCGAGGTCATCGAGCGCATGCTTGCCGCCAACGAGCTCGTGTTCGAAGGGCTCTTCTGCGCCACGCCGCATGTCTTCGTCTGCGCCGACCATCCGCTGGCGGGCCGCTCCAGCGTGACGCTCGAGGATCTGGAAGACTACCCGTTCCTGTCCTACGAGCAGGGCAGCTAC
Organism: Collinsella sp.; assembly: GCA_019419505.1. Taxonomy (GTDB): domain Bacteria; phylum Actinomycetota; class Coriobacteriia; order Coriobacteriales; family Coriobacteriaceae; genus Collinsella. Next base: position 88,806 of record DXZS01000006.1, read on the forward strand.
AACTCGTTTTACTATTCCGAGGAGCTGACCTCGACGTTCGAGCGTCGCAAAAATATCCGCGTGCGCGATCGTGCGACGTTGTTCAATTTGGCCATGGGCCTCAACGGCTACACGGTATGCTCGGGCGTGATCAGCCACGAGCTCAACGGCCCCGGCATTATCTCGATTCCGCTCGACGTGGACGAGTACATGGAGATTGGCATCATCACGCTCAAGAACACGACGCTCACGCGCTACGGTCGGGCCTATATCGACGCGATTCGTCAGCATATCTAGGCTGCTGTGCTCCGCACGGTTCAAGTCTCTTTATGACAGTCCAGACTGATATAGGAAGCATCTATATCAAACTGTTATAAACGTATATTTTACGATGACCATATGAGCGCTCATACTCTGTCCCAGTAAAGCAACCGATGCAAAGGGAGATATCTATGAGCACTTCGATTCAACCGAACGCGCCGTTTCGCGCCGATATCGTCGGCAGTTTTCTTCGTCCGCAGGCTGTAAAGGATGCCCGTGCCGCCTATGTCGCGGGTAAACTCGACGCTTCCGGCCTTAAGGCCGTCGAGGACGAGGCCATCCGCGACTTAGTGGCCAAGCAGAAGGCTGCCGGCCTGCAGGTGATTACCGATGGCGAGTTCCGCCGCAGCTACTGGCACCTCGATTTTATGTGGGGACTCAACGGCATTGAGCGCCGCGCCTCGCGCACGGGCTACATGTTTCACGATGAGGAGACTACCGCCGACACCGCCGCGGTAACCGGTCCCATTAGCGGCGAGAACCATCCGTTCGTCGAGCACTTCAAATTTGTCAAGTCGCTCGAGGGTGAGGGCCAGATCGCGCGCCAGACCATTCCGGCGCCGATCCAGACGTTCTCCGAAGTCACACTCGACCGCTGTGATGGCCAGCAGGAGAGCCTGCGTGCCGTCTATAAGACCGACGAAGAGCTCGCCGATGCCATTGCCGCAGCATACCGCACCGTGATTGCCGACCTGTATGCCGCGGGCTGCCGCAACATCCAATTTGATGACTGCACCTGGGGCATCTATTGCGATACCGACTTTGTGTCCAAGACCGGCATGAGTCCGGTTGACCTGCAAAAGGTGAGCGAGCTGGGCGTGGCGCTCAACAATGCTGCCATCGCGGGCAAGCCCGACGATCTGGTTATCAATACGCACGTGTGCCGCGGCAACTATCACTCCACGTATGCCTTCGAGGGTGGTTACGATCCCATTGCACCGTACCTGTTTGCGCACGAGGATGTCGACGCGTTCTACCTTGAGTTCGATACGCCGCGCGCCGGTGGCTTTGAGCCGCTCAAGTATGCTGCTCCCGGCAAGAAGGTCGTGCTGGGCCTGGTGACCACCAAGGCCGCTGAGCTCGAGGACGAGGATGCCATCGTCGAACGTATCCACGAGGCCGCAAAGTATGTGCCGCTCGAGAACCTGTACCTGTCGCCCCAGTGCGGCTTTGCCAGCTGTGAGATTGGCAACAAACTGACCGAGGACGAACAGTGGGCAAAGATCGCGCTGGTCAAGCGCATTGCCGAGCGCGTTTGGAAGTAACGCTACCGTTTGCAGGTGACGGCGCGTGCGAGACATGGCGTATCGCGTACAATGGTTCGGATCGTATCGTTCGGGCAGGTTATCCGATATGCCTGATCGCCCTTCCATCATGAAAGGACTTCCATGTCCCAATCCTCGACGCCCGCCGTCACCGATGCCATCTACGATGCATCGTCGCTCGGCCGCCCGCGCATGTTTGTGTTGGGTTTGCAACACATGTTTGCGATGTTCGGAGCCACGGTGCTCGTGCCTGTGCTCACCGGCCTTTCCGTTTCGGCGACGCTTCTGTTCGCCGGCATCGGCACGCTGCTGTTTCATTTTCTATCGCGCGGTAAGGTGCCCGCGTTTCTGGGCTCGTCGTTTGCCTTTATCGCGGGTTATGCCGCCATTGCACCCAACGGCGAGGCCGAGCTTTTGCCTTACGCTTGCCTGGGCGTTGCCTGCGCCGGCCTGCTCTATCCGGTGCTGGCGGCGCTGTTCCGCGCATTTGGCGCCAAGCGTGTCATGCGCTTCTTTCCGCCGGTGGTGACCGGTCCCATCGTCATTTCCATCGGCCTGATCCTGGCGAGCTCTGCCATTGCCAACTGCCAGACCAACTGGCTTGTCGCCGTTATCGCTGTGGCCGTGATCGTCATCTGCAACATCTGGGGCCGCGGCATGGTCAAGATCGTGCCGATTTTGCTGGGCGTTGTGGTGAGCTATGCCGTCGCGGCGGTGCTGGGCGAGGTTGATTTTTCGGGCGTTGCCGCCGCTCCGTGGGTCGGTCTGCCCATCGTGTGGGACAACACCGTGTTTGCGCTCTTTGGCCCGCAGTTCGATAGCGGTCTTGCCACGACGGCTATCATCACCATCATGCCGCTGGCCTTTGCGACCATGATTGAGCACATTGGCGATATCTCCGCCATTGGCTCTACCTGCGAACGCAATTACATTGCCGATCCCGGTCTGCACCGTACCCTGCTCGGCGATGGCCTGGCGACCATCTTGGCGTCGCTCTTTGGCGCTCCGGCCAATACGACGTATGGCGAGAACACCGGCGTGCTTGCCCTGACGCGCGTGTTCGACCCGCGCGTGATTCGCATTGCCGCGTGCTGTGCCATCGTGCTTTCGTTCTGCCCCAAGTTTGCTGCTGTGATCGCTGCTATGCCGGCGTGCGTTATCGGCGGTGTGTCACTCGTGCTCTACGGCATGATCAGCGCCGTTGGCGTGCGTAACCTCATCGAGAATCAGGTTGATTTCCAGAACAACCGCAACGTGCTGGTGGCGGCTCTGGTGCTCGTGCTTTCGCTCGGCATTGCCTACAGTACCGCCGGTGCCATCGTGCTGGAGCTGGGCGGCGTGACGATTTCGCTTTCGGGCCTTGCCGTGGGCTCGCTGGTGGGAATTGTGCTCAACGCTATCCTGCCCGGTAATGACTTTGAGTTCGATACTTCCGAGCTTGAGGAGACTGCTGAATAGCAGCTGCGTTCAGCCAAATTAAAAATGGCGTCCATGCGTATGTACGCGTGGACGCCATTTTTAATGCGTCAGTATCCAGTGGATGCCGCGCGCCATGCGCAGGTCAGTTTGGGCAAAGTGATTGCCGGGGTTGAGCTCCAGCGTTGTTGGAATGTCACGCTCGATAAACAGCTCTTCCATCGCACGCGTATCGTCGAGTACGTGCCGCATCATGCGGTTGGGCGTCTTGGTTTCCTTTTTACCGAGCGACAGATAGGCGGCGTCGGGCGTGGCTGTCATCGTGCGCTCGCGCGCGTAGTCGATAAAGCCGGGGAACCACAGCGACCCCGATGCACTTGCCGCGCGCTCAAAGACATCTGTTTGCCAAAGTGCCCACAGTGAAAAAAGACCCGCCAACGAGTAGCCGGCAATGCCGCGCCAGGTGGGCGGGCAGGGAAGTGATGATTCGGCCTCTGGGATTATCTGATTCAGCAGCTCATCGAGAAACTCAGACGCCTGTCCGCCAAAGGGCTCGGCATCTCGTATAGTTCCGTCGCATTCCCAGGGGCTCAGCTCGCGATTCCAATCGAGTCCTCCAATGGCGGCAAGGGTGAAGGGCGGGCAGTCGAGCTCTCGGCAGCGCTCGTAGACTTCACTACCGTCGCCCATAACCACGGGAAGGTAGATGACGGGCGCGCCTTCCACACACTCTGAATAAACGGTTATCTGCTTATGATGCGCTTCCAAGGCAGGCTTCTCTCGGTGTTGTGATATTGACAGCCTCAATTGTCGCTCGCTGGCGCGGGGGCAGACGCTAAAAGAAAGGCGCGGAGCCGCTCGATGCGACTCCGCGCCTTGATGTTCTGCTTTAGCAGACTATGCCGTTACGCCACGAAGAAGTAGACGAGGAAGGCGAGGGCTGCGATCCACATGAGCGGCTTGATCTTGGAGGCCTCGCCCTTAAAGAGCGCGACGATCACGTAGGCGATAAAGCCCAGGCCAATGCCGGCAGAGATGGAGTAGGTGAAGGGCACGCCGGCGACGATCATGAACGCCGGGAAACCCTGCGACACGTCGGACCAGTCGATCTCGGAGGCTTCGCTCATCATGAGGTAGCCGACGTAGACCAGAGCACCGCAGGTGGCGGCGCTGGAAACGATGGTGACGATGGGGGAGAAGAACGCGGCGAGAATGAACAGCACGCCGGTGGTGACGGAGGTGAGGCCCGTGCGGCCACCGTCGGCGGCGCCGGAAGTGGACTCGACGAAGGTGGTGATGGAGGAGACGCCCATGAAACCGCCCACAGCAGCGGCGGCGGAGTCGACGATCAGGATCTCCTTGATATTCTCGACGTTGCCGTCGTCGGTGAGGAACTCGCCCTGCTTGGCCACGGCCATCGCGGTGCCCATGGTGTCGAAGAAGTCACTCATGAGCAGCGAGAACGAGATGACGAGGAGCGTGGGGTCGGTAAGGACCTTGACGATGGCGGGCACGCCGCCGGCGTCGGCGATGGGGCCACCGATGCTCGAGAAGTCGAGCGGGGCGATGATACCGGTCGGAGCATGGGTCACACCTAGGGGGATACCGGCGATGACGGCGACGACGATGCCGATGAGCAGCGAGCCGGGGACGTTGCGGCAGGCGAGGGCGACTGTCACCAGGATGGAGATGATGCCGACGATGAAGGTGGGGGAGGTGATGTCGCCCAGACCGACGAGTGTACCGGCGCCAGCGGTGATAATGCCGGCATCGCACAGGCCAATCATGGCGATGAACAGGCCCAGACCCACCGAGATGGCGTGACGCAGGACAACCGGGATGGCGTCCATGATGGCCTCGCGCAGGCCACAAAGCACGAGCAGCAAGATGACGATACCCTCGAGGAAGATGACGCTCATGGCCACGTGCCAGTCACCGCCGCAGACGGTGGTGGTGATTCCAGCGATCATCGCGTTGACGCCTAAGCCCGACGCGCAGGCGAGCGGGCGGTTAGCGAAGATGCCCATGCAGATGGTCATGATGCCAGCGCCCAGACAGGTGGCGCAGGCGAGCGCTCCCGCATCGATGCCAGCGCCCGAGAGCACTGCGGGGTTGACGGCGATGATGTAGGCCATCGCCAGGAATGTTGTCAGTCCAGCGCGAAGTTCGGTCCCGATTGTGGACTTGCGCTCACTGACGTGAAATAGTTCGTCCATGCATACCCTTTCCTTGTTCGGCCCCGAGTTTAGGCCGATTGACACGAACTCACCCACTATAGCCCCCTTTACGACGCTGTTGTTCCTCGCATGTTGATGTTCGGCGCTTTGTAGCAGACGGACGGTATTTTTCGCATGAAAATGTGTGGGTACCGTATACTTAAGCGGTTACAACGACCCCTATGGAGGAACGTATGATTAAAGAGCTTTGCCACGACGAGGCTATCCTGTCCCAGCGTTGCGAGGTTGCGACCGTCGAGGACGAGTCGGTTGCTCAGGACCTGATCGATACCATCAAGTCGCTCGACGATGCCGGCTGCCTTGCCGCTAACCAGATTGGCGTTACCAAGAAGGTCTGCGTCTACCTGGACGACGCCGGCGAGCCCCACGTGCTCTACAACCCCCGTCTGGTGTTTGGCCTGGGTGCCAGCAAGATGGAGGAGAGCTGCCTGACGCACGAGGAGGTCACCAAGTCCACGCGCTATATCAAGTGCAAGGTCGCTTATGACGTGATCGTCGACGGCAAGATGCGCGAGCGCAAGCAGGACTTTGTGGGCTTCGAGGCGCAGATGATCCAGCATATGATCGACCACTGCCTCGGCAAGCTTGTCTAGGGTGACCACAGCACCACACCTCGCCGCTCACTCGTCGCTTGCGTACCATTAGTACGCGGCGCTCCTCGTTCGGGGCGATCTGTGGCACTGTGGCACCCTAGACCGACCTGTTAGGGTGACTTTATTACGTTCATATGTGGTTTTTGGTCCGGGCGTGACATTGTTGTCATGTCCGGGCTTTTGTGTTTAGCGCCTTTTTGTTTGGAGACAATGAAATTAGCAAGAACGTAAAGCTAGGAGGCGCTATGTGTACGAGTATTCGATTTACCGATAATTCTGGCCACATGTATCTGGGCCGCAATCTCGACTGGAGCTTTGACTACGGCCAACAGGTTCGCGTGATGCCGCGCGGGTTTCACATTCCGTATTCGTTTATCGACGACGCGACAGCGGCACACGCGGTGATCGGTATGTGCATCGATTACAAGAACTACCCTATGTTCTTCGATTGCGGCAACGATGCAGGCCTTGCCGTGGCGGGTCTCAATTTCCCGGGTTATGCCGAGTATGCCGAGGACCCTGTCGACGGCAAGACCAATATCGCGGCCTATGAGTTTCCCCTGTGGGTGGCAGCGACGTTCTCGACGGTCGATGAGGTCGAGGCTGCGCTGCGCGATACGGTGATTGTCGCCAAATCTGCCGGAGAGGGGCTGGGCGTGTCGCTGCTCCATTGGATTATCGGCGACAGCCAGCGTAGCATCGTGGTCGAGATGATGGCTGACGGCCTGCATGTATACGGCGATCCGGTCGACACCCTCGCCAATCAGCCCACCTTCCCGTGGCACATGGAAAACCTCCGCACCTATATCACCGCCACAAGCGATTTTCCGCAGACGGCGACATGGCGTGGCGCCGAGCTTAAGCCCTATGGAGCCGGTGCCGGCATGCGCGGCATTCCGGGCGATTGCTATTCGCCGAGCCGTTTTGTAAAGGCGGCGTACCTCAATGCCAATTACCCACAAAAGGAGAGCGAGACCGAAAACGTCGTTCGCATGTTCCGCTCGCTCGAGGGCGTGGTGATGATCGAGGGAGCGTCCAGGATGGGCGATGGCAAGTTCGAGAAGACTATCTACACCGGATGCTTTAGCGCGCGCACGGGCAATTATTACTACGCGATGTATGGGGATCCGTCGATTCGCTACGTGAGCCTGATGGATGCCGAGGGCGCGAGCTCCGATAGGCTCGTGGTTCCCGAGCCGCGCCGTTCGTAGCCGCTAGCTTTACTGCAATGCAAAGCGGCCCTGCGTCTCTCGTGAGGTGCAGGGCCGCTGTCGTTGATTTGTGACGTCACTAGAAGTTGACGTCGTTGAGTTGTTCGCTCTCGAGGCCGTCGAGCTGTTGCTGTTCGGGCGTATCGGCGACGCTCTCGAGCAGCTCGGTGGGATCGACGTTCATGTTTCTACCGGCCTCGTTGCCGTTGACCAAGTCGTCCGAGAAGATGTCGACTTCCATTTCCTCGGCTTCCTCGATCTGAACTTCGAGCGGCACCTGGGTGCGCACGAGTTTGACTGCCGGGCGCATGCGGGCAAACAGTGGCACGTACTCGATGATGATGGCCGAGTTCTCGAGACCATACCAACGTGCCGGGCTTCCGCAGGCGCGGCGGACGGCGTACTTGATGGCCATGACGCGATGGTCGTTGCGGTTGATGTCCGTTTCGGGGGCGAGCATCTTGCGCAGCATGCAAAAACGGAAGTCGCCCACGTTGCCGCGCGTCTCGTAGATGGAGTAGGTGTGGTGCTGCGGCGGCAGCTCGCCCGATGCCATCAAGTCGCCAACAATCTGGCGCAGGTAGGCATTGATGCGCTGGTTGACCTTAAAGCCCAGGTCCAAGCGCACGCGGAACAAAAAGTCCGTGCCAAAGGTCTCGACGGAATACTCGTGCGTATAGGGCTCGTCGGTAACGTGCACGTTGATGAACCAGTATGCCTTGGCGCGCTTGGGATGCTTATCCAAGATGGAATAGAGCACGTCGCGGTCGAGCGTGAGCGGGTCGGGACTGTTGGTAAGGAACACCAGATTGTCGGCGAGCACGGGGTAGGTCTCGTCGTTGCGCAGGCGGTCGAGCTGGTCAATGTACTTGGAGACGGGCAGCAGGATCGTCTGCGTGCGCTCGATGGCGGTGCCGCGGCGCCACACGTACATAAGGCCAAACAGCAGCGAGGCCAAGAAGATCATGACGTAGCCGCCGTCAAAGAACATGGTGAGGCACGAGGCGAAGAAGCACAGCTCAATGGCGCCAAAAAGTAGGGCAAAGACGCAGGCGCCCAGCTTGCGCTTGAGAATGCCGGCGATATAGCTCGTCAGCAGCGTGGTGGTCATGAGCATGGTCACGGTAATGGCGAGGCCGTAGGCGCTCTCCATGCGCTCGGAGTTTTGGAACAGCAGCACGATGAAGATACAGCCGACCCACATGATGTTGTTGACGAGCGGAATATAGAGTTGGCCCTTGGTGTCGCTGGGGTAGTGGATGCGCAGATGCGGCATAAGGTTGAGGCGCGTTGCCTCCGAAACCAACGAGAACGAGCCGGTGATGAGCGCCTGCGAGGCGATGATGGCCGCCACGGCCGAAAGCACGATGGCAAAGGGGCGCAGGGGCTCGGGGAGCATCATATAGAACGGGTTGACGATATCCATCGCGAGCATCTGGGGATTGGAATTGTTGGCGAGCAGCCAAGCGCCCTGACCCAGATAGTTAAGGATGAGGGCTGCCTTTACGAACGGCCAGGATGCGTAAATGTTAGCCTTGCCACGTGACCCATGTCCGAATAGAGCGCCTCGGCGCCGGTCGTCGACAGGAAGACGAAGCCGAGCACCATGATGCCCGAGTGGTTGATGGGCGAGAACAGGAACATGATGCCGCGGATGGGGTTGAGCGCGCGTAGGATGGACAGGTTGCCGAGCATGTTGAACAGGCCGGCGCCAGCCAAGAACAGGAACCACAGCGTCATGAGCGGGCCGAACAGCTTGCCGATCGACGAGGTGCCGGCGCGCTGCATGGCAAACAGGCCGCAGATAATGATGATGGTGATGATGATGACGTTGGTCTGGCCGTCACCCAAAAGCGCATGGCCCCACTCGATAGTGCGCAAGCCCTCGATGGCCGTGGTAACCGTGACGGCGGGGGTGAGGATGCCGTCGGCGAGCAGCGCCGCGCCGCCGATCATGGCGGGAAGGATCAGCCACGGCGCCACTTTGCGCACCAAGCTAAACAGGGCGAAGATGCCGCCCTCGTTGTGGTTATCGGCCTTCATGGCGATAACCACGTACTTGACCGTGGTCACGAGCGTCATGGTCCAGATGACGAGCGAAAGCGCTCCTAAGATCATGTCCTCGCTGACGGTACCGATGCCGCCGTTGTTGGCGACGATTGATTTCATGGTGTACATGGGGCTCGTGCCGATGTCGCCGTAGACGACGCCGAGCGTAACGAGCAGCATGCCAGCGGAGAGGGGAATGGCTCCATGCCCGCCTTGACCACGCTGATCTTGGGGGCTTGCCTCCAGTTTGTTATGTGCCACGTGGACTCCCTTGGACATCCGGTTATCCGTCTAGGACAGATAACCTTTATGCCGTCTTTATACATACAAGAGCAGTTTGGCACATCAGGTTATTTTAGACAATAATCCCCAGCTGAGGATTATTTATGTACGCAGGTAGCATTTCAAAGCAGGGGCTTTAAGCACGTGCTGCCTGGGCGATGCCAGCCTTGGCGTTTGCGCGTTTGCCGGCGAGTTCGCAAAAGATCGCGCCGCCGATGATAAGCACGGCGCCCATCAGACGGACCGGTGTTATGGCTTCGCCCAAAAGGACGGCCGAGAACACGACCGCCGAAAGCGGCTCGAGGTAGCCGACGACGGCGACGGTCTGGACGGGCAGTTTGGCGACGGCGCTAAAGTAGAGCAGGCAGCCGATGCCGGTGTTGACGACGCCGAGCATGACGACGGCGCGCCAATCAATACTGGCGGCGACGCCGGCGGACAGGAATGAGGGGGCGCCCTGCGTGAGGAGCGTAAGGACCAGCGCGGTCAAAAAGGCGGCGCTCACCTGGAGCGCGGAGTTCTCGAGGCCCTCGATGTGCGGCGCACCCTTGCTAGCGATGGCCATCAGCGCATAACAAAATGCCGAGGCGATACCGCAGACGATACCCGCAATGGGCATGTTGCCGCCTAGACCTTGTGCTGCAATGAGAAAAGCACCGCAGGCGACGGCGATAAACCCGGCGATTTTGCCGCCGGTCAGTTTTTCGCCAAAGATGAGTGGGGAGAGCGCCATGACAATGATGGGGCCGCAGTAGTACAGCAGCGAGGATACGCCGACGCCGATCGTCTGGTAGGCGCGGAACAGAAAAATCCAGCTGGCGCCCAGCGCGGCTCCCGAGAGGAGGAGGGCTGCGGCTTCGCTGGGGCGAGATGGCGCCTGCAACTTATGGCGTTGGGTGATGGCGAGGATGGTGACAAGCGAGAGTGCGCCCAAAAACGTGCGTAGTAGCACGATATCGGAGCTCGGCAGCGCGATGGCGGCGGCGATGATGCCGTTGGAGCCAAACAATAGCAAGGCTGCTAAGTACGTAAACAGTCCGTTGTTCATGCGCTGACATCCCTTCTATATCCGAGCATGTTCACTATGGGTGAACTGGATTTAGAAGAAAAGCGAATATAATGCATGGATAACATGACAAAAACTCATGCAAAGGTGGAGGGGTGCCGTGGAAACGAATATTCAAAAGATGCAGGTGCTGCTCGAGACCGTGCACGCCGGCAGTTTTACGCGCGCCGCCGAGCGGCTGAGCTATTCGCAGTCGGGCGTGAGCCGTATGGTGGCCGATCTTGAGGCAGACTGGGGCTTTAAAGTGCTCGATAGAAGCCGCGAGGGCGTAGTACTTTCTGCCGATGGGCGGCAAGTCATGCCGGCGGTCGAGGCGTTATGCGAGGAATTTGTTCGTTTGCAGCGACGGGTGGATGAGATGCGTGGGCTCATGCGCGGCAAAATCTGCATCGGTACGTTTTCGAGCGTGGCGACCCACGTGCTGCCGCCGGTGATTGCGCGCTTTCGCGCCGATCACCCGGACGTCGATTATGAGTTGCTGATGGGCGACTATTCAGAGATTGAACAATGGGTGGCTGAGGGTCGTTGTGACCTGGGCTTTATCCCGCGTGAACCCCGAGAAAACGGCATGGCATCGCGGTCTTTGGTGCGCGACGAGTTGATGGCGGTAGTGCCGGCAGATTCTTTGCTTGCCACGGCGGAGGTCGTTTCTCTTGCCGATTTAGCCAACGAGCAGTTTATTCTGCTAGAACGCGGCACCGATGACGAAATTACGCCGCTGTTCCGTCGGGCGGGGCTGACGGTGCGCTCCAAGCTGTCGACCTGGGATGATTATGCGATTATGGCTATGGTCGAGGACGGCCTGGGCGTGAGCATTCTTCCCGCGCTCATCTTGCGCCGTTGTCAGTTCGATGTTGCCGTGCGTTCGCTCGAGGGACATCCCCATCGGCAGATCAACGCCATATATCGAACGGCCGATGTTTCGCTTGCCGCCGCCCGTTTTCTCGAATACCTCTAAACGTGTACACGCCATTGTTTGCTTTGGGCAGATCTCGGAGTCCGGTACATTTTCTTATGAAATTGAACTTTCGAATGAAGCGCCGCGTTATACTGCTTGCTAAATTGAACCATGGTTCAATTCGTGTTCTATAAATTGAACTTTGCCAGCAAGGAGGTTCTAGTGGCCCAAGAGACGTTTAGCGATCGCCTGCGACAGGTTATGTCCGATCGCGACGTTCGCCAGTCGGACGTGATTCGCGCATCGGAGATGCTCGGCAAAAAACTCGGCAAGAGTCAGATGAGCCAATATGTGAGCGGCAAGACGATCCCGCGGCGCGATGTGGCTGAGCTGCTCGCCCGTATTTTGGAGGTCGATGTTACCTGGCTGCTTGCCGGCGACGCCGATCAAGGCGAGGCATCATCACCCCGCAACGATTCCAAGCCCGAACCCCATCCCTCAGCTCAAATTGCAAGGAGCACCACCATGCGTACTTTTTCTAAATCCACCAAGCTCGATAACGTCCTGTATGACGTGCGCGGTCCCGTCGTCGACGAGGCCGCCCGTATGGAGGACGAGGGCGAGCGCATCCTCAAGCTCAATATCGGCAACCCGGCGCCCTTCGGTTTCCGCACGCCCGATGAGGTCATCAAGGACATGCGCCAGCAGCTGCCCGACTGCGAAGGCTATTCCAACTCGCGTGGCCTGTTCTCCGCGCGCAAGGCGATCATGCAGTATTCGCAGATCAAGGGCCTGCCCAACGTTCAGATGGAGCATATCTACACGGGCAACGGCGTGTCCGAGCTCATTCAGCTTTCGATGAACGCGCTGCTCGACAATGGCGACGAGATTCTGATCCCCAGCCCCGACTATCCGCTCTGGACGGCGTGCGCAACCCTTGCCGGCGGCCATCCCGTGCACTATCTGTGCGATGAGCAGGCGGATTGGTATCCCGACCTGGAGGATATGGAGTCCAAGATCACGAGCGCGACCAAAGCCCTCGTCATCATCAACCCCAACAACCCCACGGGTTCCGTCTATCCGCGCGAGGTGCTCGAGGGCATCGTCGAGGTTGCACGCAGGCATCAGCTGATGATTTTTGCCGATGAGATCTACGACCGCCTGTGCATGGACGGCTACGAGCACGTCTCGATTGCCTCGCTCGCCCCCGATCTGCCCTGCGTCACCTTTAGCGGCCTTTCCAAGTCGCACATGATCGCGGGCTATCGTATTGGCTGGATGGTGCTTTCGGGCAACCAGCGCTGCATGAGCGACTTCATCATGGGCATCAACATGCTCTCCAACATGCGCCTGTGCTCCAACGTGCCGGCTCAGTCGATCGTTCAGACGGCACTCGGCGGCCATCAGTCGGTCAACGACTATATCCGTCCCGGCGGCCGTGTCTATGAGCAGCGCAACTTTGTGTATGAGGCGCTCAACAAGATTGACGGCATCTCGGTGGTTAAGCCGCGTGCGGCGTTCTACATCTTCCCCAAGATGGATGTGAAGAAGTTCAACATCACCGATGACGAACAGTTCGCCCTTGACCTGCTGCACGAGAAGAAGATCCTGATCACGCGCGGCGGCGGCTTTAACTGGGCCGAGCCCGACCACTTCCGCATCGTGTACCTGCCGCGCATGGAAGTGCTCAAAGAGTCGCTCGAAGACCTCGCCGACTTCTTCGATCACTACCGCCAGGCGTAGGGGATTAGGTATCTACCGCCGCAAAAATCGAGGCGTCGCAGGATAGACATACGACAGCGAGCGAGCCGCATTTGCGCCAAGGTGACGTGAAATGAGAGGGCGCTGACCTTCTGGTCGCGTCCTCGAAATTGAACGCCAGATTGGCGTGAATGCGGCTCGCGCAGCGTCAAGCGGTCCGCCGTTCGGTAGAACGGCGGAACTAAATAACGATTCCTTGGCAGTGGTCGATTTCGTGCTGGATGATCTCGGCGGTGTAGCCCGAGAAGTTTTTGATGCGGTGAACGAAGTTCTCGTCCAAATACTCAACCTTAATGCGGCGATAACGGGTGCAGGGACGCTCGCCGATCAGCGAGAGGCATCCTTCGCTCGTCTGATAGGCATTGACCTGCTCAAGAATTTGCGGGTTGTACATGAGCAGCGACTTGCTGCCGTCCTTTACGCAGATGATGCGTTTGCGCACGCCGATCATGTTGGCGGCGAGGCCCACGCACTCGTGCTCATGCTCGTGGAGCGTATCCAGGAGGTCCTGCCCGGTCGCGGCATCGTCGGGTCCTGCGTCTTCGGAAGGCAGGCGCAAAAAGAACTCGGATTTCATGATGGGCTTAATCATGGCGGGCTCCTCATGTCTTATGCTTTCGTGGACTTTTAATAATAGCGCGGAAGGAAAGCTGCGCGTCCGCGTTACAATCTTTCGACGTTGGACCATGTTGCCAGATGTGCCATTTGCGCTGTCTGGCGTAAGTCTAGGGCTCATTTTCGCCCTGGACCGTTCCTCTGGGGCGATGCGATTGTCGTTCTAAGAGGAAGGAATTTCATGGGGACCAAATCCCAAAAGCAAACTCAATCACCGTCGACAGCCTCGGCGATTCTCGTCGTAATGTATGTTGGAGCCTTTGTTGCCGCGTTTAACGAGAACATCATTAACGTGGCGCTGCACGACATTATGGCGGCCTTTTCGGTGAGTGCCACCACGGCGCAGTGGCTCGTTTCGGGCTACATGATCGTGACGTCGATCTTTACGGCCATCATGGCCTTTCTGTCCGGCCGTTTCTCGACGCGCAAGCTGCTGTTTTTCGCAAGCGGATGCATGGTCGCCGGCGAAGTCCTGTGCCTGGTCGCTCCGTCGTTTAGCGTTTTGCTGCCGAGTCGTATCCTGCAGGCTGCGGGATCGGGCATCTTGTTTCCGCTCATGATGAACGTGGTACTGTCTTGCGCCCCGCGCGAGAAGCTCGGTTTGTATCTGAGCCTGGGCGGTGCCTGCATTACGCTGGGGCCGGCGTTTGGGCCCGTGATCAGCGGTCTAATGTGCACGTTGTTTGGCTGGAGGGCGGTGTTCGTAGTGCCGCTGGTGGGCGGCATTGTGGTCGCTGCGGCGGGCGTAAAGCTCGTTCAGAATGTCGGAGAGCGTTCGAACGCCACGCTTGATATTCTGTCGGTGGTTTTGCTCGCTGCCGGTATTACGGCATTTGTGTATTCCGTAGGCGAGTTCTCGACCAATCTAATTGCCGGCATCGCGACGCTCTTCGCCGCCATTGTGCTGCTCGGCCTGTTTGCGGCCCGCCAGCTCAAGCTCGAGCATCCGGTGCTTAACGTGCGTCCCATGGCGAGCGTTCGTTTTTGGCCTGCGTGTCTGCTTGTTGTGGTGTCGATGATGACGACGTTCTCGATGAGCGTTTTGTTGCCGCTCTATTTTGAGGGCGCATACGGCATGACCGCACTTGTTGCGGGCCTGCTCATTTTGCCGGCAATTGCCTGCAACGCCGTGACCTCGATTGTGGGCGGACGCGTGATGGACGCCCGTGGCGCATGGCCGCTGCTGCCGGTCGGCTTTGCCCTGATTGCCGTGGGGCAGATCGCAATCTCGATGACGGCGGCAAGCATGAACATCGGCGTCGTCGTGGCGCTGGCCGTTGTGGTGTATGCCGGAGTCGGTTTGGTACTGAGCCCCTCGCAGACGGCCGGCTTGGAGACGCTGCCTGCCGCTGAGCATCCTCACGGAACGGCATTGCTCAACACGTGGAACATGATTGCCGCATCGTTTGGCCCGTCGCTGTTTATCGGCCTGCTCTCGAGTTCTGCGGCGGCTGTCGGCGCCGCTGGCGCTGCGACCGACGTTGCCCAGGCGATTGGATTTGCAGCTGCCGTGCGTGTGGCGGCTGTGATTGCCGTGGTCGGGTTCGCGACGTCGCTGGTGTACGCTCGTCGCGAGTCGCACATGTCGCATTAATGTGTGCACATAGATTCTGCAGCTAGATTGGATGGCAACACCATAAACTAATGGACGTTTTGCCGAGAGGCATGAATGTTTAAAGCGCAAAGAGTGCGCGACGGGCCCCGCGAATGGGGTGATGATGCCCGAGAGGGCTAAGAAGGAGTCTCATGTCCGAGAACGAAGAGATCATGAACGAGACCGAGAACGAGACCATGGCTGCCGAGGTTGAGGCAGTCGAGACCGTGGAGACCGAAGCTGCCGAGGTTGAGGCTGCTGACGAGGTTTCCGCCGAGGAGGAGGCCGAGGTTGTCGAGGCCGCCGTTGATTACGATGACGAAGAGCTGATGGACAAGATGCAGAAGGCCGCCCGCCTGCTGCGTAGCCGTCGCTTTGCTATTTCCAAGGAGGAGGAGGCCAAGGCCGAGCGCATGGCGAACATCGAGCGCGCCATCAAGCTTCTTGACCTCAAGCCCAAGATGGAGCAGAAGGAAATGTCCGACCTGCTGGGCATGCGCCTCCGTGAGCTCGATGGCCTGATGGCCGAGGCCGAGGCTGCCGATCTGGTCGGCCGCATCGACGACGCCGAGGGCGATATGCGCAAGATTGTTGTCTTCGCCGCCGAGGATGCCGCTGAGGGCCTGGTCGAGCTTGCCAACAAGAAGGAGAAGCTCCTGCCCGAGCTTTCTTACGAGGAGGCCACCGAGCTGATGGCCGCTCTCGATAAGGTTATCGCTCCGCTCGTCGCCATGGGCCTGGACGAGGACCGCGGTCCTCGCGGCGGCCGTGACGACCGTGGCGGCCGTGGCGGTGACCGCGGCGGTCGCGGCGGCTTTGGCGATCGCGGTGGCCGTGGCGGTGACCGCGGCGGTCGCGGTGGCGATCGCGGTGGCCGTGGCGGCTTTGGTGACCGTGGCGGCGACCGTGGCGGTCGCGGCGGCTTTGGCGGCAACCGTGGTGGCTATGGCGATCGCGGTGGCAACCGTGGCGGCTTTGGCGGCAACCGTGGTAACGACCGTGGCGGTCGCGGTGGCGATCGTGGCGGCCGCAACGGCGGCGGCTTCCGCGGTAACCGCTTCTAGTTGGGTTACGCGGTTTTACCAAACCGCGTAACTAGTTGACGCTGCGCGCCCACCAGAGCGACAACTTGTCATTCAAAGAGGACGGCATGACCAGAAGGTCTATGCCGTCCTCTTTTCATGCCAAGTTGTCGCTCTGGTGGGCGCTCGCTGTCGGTACCAAGACATCGGCGTTGCCGGAGCAGCCGTTGGGAACGTTCTTAAACGACTACATAGCATGAGAGTGGATAATCTCCCGGTTTGAGTCTGCATTCAAGCTCAAAGTGGGAGATTATCCACTCTCATTTGCTATGCGTCCGAAAATCCACGCTCGTTTGTTTTCTGCCTACATTTGGAGGAAGAGCTCGTGGAGGCGGGTGTCGTCGTCGAGCTCGGGGTGGAAGGTGACGCCGAGCTGGTTGCCCTGGCGGGCGGCGACGATGCGCCCGTCGACTTTCGCTAAGGCCTTGGCGTCGCCGTGGACCTCGACGATGCGGGGCGCGCGGATAAACGTCAGCGGCACTTCATCGTCGATGCCGGCTACCTGCCCCTTGGTTCGAAAGCTGCCGAGCTGCCTGCCGTAGGCATTGCGCTCGACAAGCACATCCATGGTTGCCAAACGCGGCGTGCCCTTATCGTCATGGGCGGCAATGTCGTGAGCCAGTAGAATCAGGCCGGCGCAAGTGCCCAGGACGGGCATGCCTTCAGCGATACGGGCACGAAGCTCCTCGAGCATGCCCAACTCATCAAGCAGCTTCCCTTGAACGGTAGACTCGCCGCCGGGAAGTACCAGACGGTCAAAGTCCTGCTTCAAATCAGCCGCCTGCCTCAGCTCAATACAACGTGCGCCCAGCTCAGATAGCCTTGCCTCGTGCTCGGCAAAAGCGCCTTGGACCGCCAGCACGGCGACCGTTTGGTCTGCATAATCGCTCATGTGCGATCCTTTCTGCTGGACTAGCGCCCGCGCTCCTCCATGATGATCTCGATTTCGTCGGCGTTGATGCCGACCATGGCCTCGCCCAGGTCCTCCGAAAGCTCGGCGATGAGCTTGGCATCGGTGAAGTTTGCCACGGCCTTGACGATGGCGGCGGCGCGCTTGGCGGGGTCGCCGCTCTTAAAGATGCCCGAGCCGACAAAGACGCCCTCGGCACCCAGCTGCATCATCAGCGCAGCATCGGCAGGGGTTGCCACGCCGCCGGCGGCAAAGTTCACGACTGGAAGCTTTCCCGTGGCATGGACCTCGCGCACCAGCTCGACCGGAACCTGCAGTTGCTTGGCTGCCTCAAAGAGCTCGTCATCGCGAAGGGCAACAACGTCGCGGATCTGCTTTTGGATCTTGCGCATGTGACGCACGGCCTGAACGACGTCGCCCGTACCCGGCTCACCCTTGGTGCGAATCATCGTGGCGCCTTCGGCAACACGGCGCAGCGCCTCGCCCAGATCACGGGCGCCGCAGACAAACGGCACGTCAAACTGGGTCTTGTCGATGTGATAGACGTCATCGGCAGGGGAGAGAACCTCGGACTCATCGATGTAGTCGATCTCGATGGCCTGCAGGACCTGCGCCTCGACGATGTGACCGATGCGGCACTTGGCCATGACGGGGATGGAGACGGCCTCCTGGATGCCCTTGATCATCTTGGGGTCGCTCATGCGCGAGACGCCGCCTGCGGCACGGATGTCGGCCGGGATGCGCTCGAGGGCCATGACGGCGCAGGCGCCTGCCTCCTCGGCGATGCGTGCCTGCTCGGGCGTGGTAACGTCCATGATGACGCCGCCCTTGAGCATCTGCGCGAGCTCGCGATTGAGTTTGACGCGGTCGGCCTTGCTGTTCTGTTCTGCCATGGTTGCTCCCTTGGTTGGCATGTGCATTGCTTGACGGAACATCCTATCGGGGAGCTGGGTATGACAAAATACTCAGTTTTCGAGATAATTACAAGGTCAGACTAATACCAGATTGAATGACTTAATAAGGTCAGGTGATAGGCTCATGCTTGACTACAATTTGGAAAAACGCGGCGAAGCATCGCTCTATGAGTATGTTTACCAGCAAATTCGAGATGATATCGTAGCTGGACGCATTGTGGCGGGGGAGCATTTGCCGTCTAAGCGCGCCTTTGCCAGTCATCTGGGAATCAGTGTTATTACCATCGAGAATGCATATAGCCAGTTACTCGCTGAGGGCTATATTTGCTCAATACCACGTCGTGGCTACTACGCTTGCGAGCTTCCGGATGCACCGGTTTTGGCTTCGGCTGCGGAGGGCATCGACCGAGATGCCGTCTCTGTGGGCCCCAGCGTGCATGATGTCAACGGACAGGTCGAGCGATTCGATGCGCTTTCTCCTTCTGCTTTGGAGGCGGCGCGGCTTTGGCAAAGCGCGCTACGGGCGACGCTGGCATCCGAAGACGAGCGCGAAATCTTTTCGCCCGCACCGGCGCAGGGCACTGCTCGGCTGCGACGCGCAATTGCTCACCATCTGCACGGGACAAGGGGTATGAATGTCGACCCCAACAACATCGTTATCGGTGCGGGCGCCCAGCTGCTCGATACCATGTTGGTTCAGTTGCTTGGCGCGGACAAGGTGTATGCGGTTGAGGATCCGGGCTATTTGCGTCTGACGCGTATCTATCAGGCTATGGGCTGCAAAGTTCGACATATCCCGTTGGATGATGAGGGCGTGGACTTGAGCACTCTGCAGAAAAGCGGGACCGATGTCCTTCACCTGATGCCGTCCCATCAGTATCCGACCGGTCTTGTGACGAGCATTGCGCGTCGCTATGCGCTTCTGAGCTGGGCCGCTGAGCGACCAGGTCGGTATCTCATCGAAGATGACTTTGATTGTGAGTTTCGCCTTGCCGGGAAGCCGATTCCCGCGCTCGCGTCGATTGATGCCGCCCAGTCGGTTATCTACACCAACACGTTTTCGAAGAGCCTTTCATCGGCGTTGCGTCTAGCGTACATGGTGCTGCCCGATGAGCTGATGGAGCGGTTTAGGTGCAACCTTGGTTTCTATGCCTCGTCGGTGAGTTCTGTCGACCAGGTCGCTTTGGCTCGTTTGCTGGAATCGGGTGATTACGAGCGGCATGTGAACCGCGTGCGCGTTCGTGCTCGTGAGGCGCGTGATGGCCTGATGGCGCTTGTGCGGAAAGCGTTTCCGGCAGGGGAGGTCTCGATCGAGCAGGCAGATGCGGGCCTTTACTGTACCGTGGTTGCGGAGCGTGGAACGGGCGGAAGCACTTTTGCACGGGCCCTCACGCGCTCGAGCATCCCTTTTATCGATATCGGTGACTGTTTTTGGTGTGCCGATGGCGCATCTGCCCCTGAAAACTCAACTCATATTCTTGTCCAGTATGACGACCTGAGTCCAAAAGTACTAACTACCTTGGAATTGCAGCTAATGGGGGGCACTCTGCAATCTAAGTGAGTAGACTTTTAGCACTTTGGCGACCAGGCAGTTTTGTAACAAGCTATCTACCTGCGGTTTTGAAAAGCAGGATGACCGGCCTGCTCGGGATGTTCAAAAAAGTCTACTCACTTGCCGCGCAAAGCTCCTGCATGAGAAAAAAATGGGGTTTTCAACAGGGCTTCGTCCAGCTCTTGGCAAGCTTTTGGCCAGTTGGGGAGGGCTGTTGAAAACTTTGCAGTCCGTTCGGCGCCATTTTTGGTGCGTTCGCGCCAATGCGTGACTGACTGGGTTGAAATTCGTGTTTTCCTGTGCCTATGAAGGATCTACTTTGTGACATATCGGCTTTTAGGTACTGGCGTTTGCCTCCTCAAGTCCGCGCTTTGTGTCCGCCGCTTCCACGACCGGAAGAAGACCGGCAGCGATATGATCTCGCCCGCAACCCGACGGCTGCGGTCGCGCTCGGTTTTCCGTTGTATACATTGGTTCGGACGAGAAACAAACGGACTTGTCCTGCCAGCATTAGGCAGCGGCTGTTTCTTGGTGAGCTCCCCAGGGAATCCGTGCTGGAAACGGAGCATGGGTTTTTGGTTACATCTCCTCTACTGACGACATTCATCATGTCGCGGCATCTGACGGATCTTCAGCTTCTTTTGGTATTGGCGGAGATGTGTGGCTTGTTTGCGGTGTGTGCCCTGCCGGCGGCACTTGAGGCGGAGCTTTCGCGTGCAATTGATTCGGGCGCGATTTCGACAACGTTCGGTTGGGTGCGCTGCCCGTCCGAGGACGGCATCGCCTCAAATTTATGGCGTCGAGACGCTTTGGTTTTGGGCGGAGACCTTGACCGTTTTTGTTCAGATGTTTGCGGGATGCGTTGCGGCAATAGATTTATGGCGGTATCGCAACTCGTTCCATTGGGTGCCGCGTCGCCTTTTGAGGTCGAGGCGTATTTGTTGCTTGGACTGCCGCGAGCCCTGGGAGGCGAAGGTTTTTGCGGCATAGAGCTTAATGTTGAAGTGATGCTAAACACAAGTGCTCGAGCGATTGTGGAAAAGTCCCGTGTATATATCGACCTACTTCTTTCTTCGCCGGACGGCAGGCGACAGGTGGCCATTGAATGTCAGGGAAAAGCCTCGCACGGACGCGCAGGGGATGGCTTGCGTGACGCTGACCGCATGACGGCCCTTCAGGCCATGGGCTACGATGTACTTCTCCTGACACACAGACAGATATCCGATGAGGATAGATTCCGCGCGATCGTTAAGGCCATATGCAGGATGCTCGATGCTGAATATCGTGATAAAAGCTCAGATGAGCAAAGGGCTGAGACATTACTCCGGTCTGAACTATTCGTTGACTGGACAAAATTGGGAGTAATCGACGGGAAGATGCCCGTTAGACACAAAACGGCTCAATCGTGGACGGCTGCGGTTCTAAGTGAGTAGACTTTTGGCACTTTGGCGACCAGGCCGTTTTGCAACAAGTCATTTACCTGCGGCTTTATAAAGCAATATGGGTGGTGTGCTCGGCAAGTTCCAAAAAGTCTACTCACTTAGTTTTTGACGAGAAGCCGATGCCGAAGGCGGTCCTATTTCAGGGCGTTAACAAGTTCGTGAGGCACGAAAAAGGCCCGAACCAATACGGTCCGGGCCTCATCGAGCTTGAGGTTATGTCTCAGGCGGTTGGCTTAGCCAAAGTAGCGCTTGAGCAGGCCGGCGAAAGCCTTGCCGTGGCGGGCCTCGTCGCGAGCCATCTCGTGCACGGTGTCGTGGATGGCATCGAGGCCGGCGGCCTTGGCACGCTTGGCAAGATCGGTCTTGCCGGCGGTGGCGCCGTTCTCGGCCTCAACGCGCATCTCGAGGTTCTTCTTGGTGGAGTCGGTCACGACCTCGCCCAGGAGCTCGGCGAACTTGGCGGCATGCTCGGCCTCCTCGTGGGCAGCCTTTTCCCAGTACAGGCCGATCTCGGGATAGCCCTCGCGATGAGCGACGCGAGCCATGGCCAGGTACATACCGACCTCAGAGCACTCGCCCTCAAAGTTGGCGCGCAGGTCGGCAACGATGTCCTCAGAGACACCCTCCATCTTGGCGACGCCCACGACGTGCTCGGCGGCCCACTCGAGCTGGCCTTCCTCCTGCTTCAGGAAACGAGAACCGGGAACGCCGCACTGGGGGCACTTAAAATCCTCGGGCAGCTGGTCGCCGTCGAACTCTTCCACATAACCGCAAACGGGGCAAACAAACTTCATGATTCGATCCTTTCGATCGATGGCGATTGCGCGCTCGTCCGGTCCCGTAAGGGCCCTCTCCGGACGTGCGTCTTGACGAGTTCTATTATCCATAAATGCAACCAAATGTGAAGCCTATTAGGAATGATTTTTAATAAAACAATTTTGAGATATGAAGATGTTGATTGATTAACGATTGGCAGGCCGTCTTTGACCGCCGCTGAGTACAATCGGGCGAGCAAATGTTGACCTATCAACAAATGAAGGAGTTTCCTTTATGCATCTAGCCCGTCGTGCCTGGTGCCGAACATATCAGACGGTTTTTCGCATTGCATTGCCGATCCTGCCCTATACCGAGCCGCGCATTTTAGAGCATGCCGAGGATGTGCCCGCGGTGCTTCAAAAGCGCTCGATCCAGAAGGTCCTTATCGTGACGGATCCCGGCATTGCCCGTCTGGGGCTCACGGCACCGCTCGAGACGGCGCTCGCATGCAGGGGGATTGGCGTTACGGTCTATGCCGAAACGCGTGCAAACCCCACGGTTTCAAACGTGGAAGAAGCGGCGTCCCTGTATCGAGAGAGCGCCTGCCAGGCCATTATCGGTTTTGGCGGAGGATCGGCCATGGACTGCGCCAAGGGCGTGGGTGCACGCATCACGCAGCCAAGCAAGCCCATCAACAAGATGCGCGGCCTGCTGCGGATTCATCGTCGCCTGCCGCTGCTTATCGCCGTTCCCACTACGGCAGGCACGGGAAGCGAGGTCACGCTCGCGGCGGTTATCACCGATGACGAGACGCACTACAAGTACCCCATTAACGACTTTGTGCTTATCCCGCGCTTTGCGGTGCACGACCCCGAGTTTACGCGCGGTCTGCCCGCCTCCATTACGGGGCAGACGGGTATGGACGCCCTGACGCATGCCGTCGAGGCCTTTATCGGGCGAAGCACCACGCCCTATACGCGTAAGATGGCGCGACAGGCGGTGCAGCTCATCCACGACAATTTGCTCGAGGCCTATGAGCATGGCGACGACATGCGTGCGCGTCGCAATATGCTTTCGGCGGCGTATAAGGCGGGCGTTGCGTTTACCCGCTCCTATGTTGGATACGTTCACGCCATCGCACACAGCTTGGGTGGGCGTTACGGGATTCCGCACGGCTTGGCCAACGCTATCATCCTGCCGCACATGCTTCGCGCTTATGGTGACGCCGCCGCCCCCAAGCTTGCCGATCTTGCTCGCATGGCGGGCATTGCGCCGGCTACCGCGCAGGACAGTCTTGCGGCCGAGGCCTTTATCGATTGGGTCGACCGCATGAACGAGGCCCTGGGAATCCCCAAATATGTCTCGGGCATTCGCCGCTCCGACATTCCCGAGATGGCGGCGCATGCCGATGCCGAGGCCAATCCGCTGTACCCCGTTCCGCTTTTGATGGACCGCTTGGAGCTCGAGCGTATGTACGAGGTCGTCGCGGGTGGTATGTTTGAGGACGAGAACTAGGAGGGTGCCATGAACACCGAGGAAATTGCGCGCATCGTCGGCGATCAGCGCACTTACTTTAAAACGCACGCTACGTTTGATGTCGATGCCCGACGTCGCGCGCTCGTGAGTTTACGCGATGCGGTACGGGCGCACGAGGCCGATATTGCCCATGCACTCAAGACCGATTTGGGAAAGTCGCATGACGAGGCATATATGTGCGAGATCGGTACGTCGCTTTCCGAGATTCGTCATCAGATCGCTCACGTGGCTCGATGGAGTCGTCCGCGCCTGCGTCCGTGTGACCTTGCCAACGCCGTGAGTGTGTGTAAAACGCAAGCCGTGCCCTATGGCGTCACGCTCATCATGGCCCCGTGGAACTACCCATTTTTGCTAACACTCGAGCCGCTCGCCGGCGCCCTTGCCGCGGGCAATACTGTGGCCATCAAGCCGAGCGCCTATGCTCCGGCATCGAGTGCGGTGCTCAAGCAAATCTGTGAAGAGGCATTTGATCCGCGCCTGGTGACGGTTGTCGAGGGCGGGCGCGCCGAGAACGAAGCGCTGCTCGATGAGTGCTGGGACAAGATCTTCTTTACCGGTAGCGTTCCGGTCGGCAAACTCGTCATGGAGCGCGCAAGTAAAAACCTTACGCCCGTGACGCTTGAGCTGGGCGGAAAGAGCCCCTGTATCGTGGATGCGACGGCAAACTTGAAGGTTGCGGCGCGGCGTATCGCCTTTGGTAAATGGCTCAACGTGGGGCAGACCTGCGTGGCGCCCGACTACCTGCTGGTCGATGCGCGCGTGCATGACGAGCTGCTGGACCTCATCAGGGAAGAGGCCCGCCGTATGTTTGGCGAGCATCCGCTCGATAACGAGGATTACGGGCATATCGTCAACGCCAAGCATTTTGCGCGCGTGCGTGGGCTGATCGATCCCGATAAGGTTGTGCTTGGAGGCACGGCGCGCGAGTCATCGCTCAAGATTGAGCCGACGATCCTAGACGGCGTGACCCCCGATGACGCCGTGATGCAGGAGGAGATTTTCGGCCCCATCTTGCCGGTGCTGACGTTTGAGAGCCTAGACGAGGCCGAGACGTTTATTACGGATCGTCCGACGCCGCTGGCTCTGTATATCTTTAGCCAGGATCGCGCAGTTCAGCAGCGCTTTGTGCGTTACGTGCCCTTTGGCGGCGGCTGCGTCAACGACACGATTATGCACTTGGCTACGAGCCATATGGGCTTTGGTGGCATGGGTGCGAGCGGTATGGGGCAGTACCATGGACGCGAGAGCTTCGATACGTTTAGCCACAAGAAGAGCATCGTGAACAAGGCAACGTGGCTGGACGTGCCATTCCGCTATGCTCCTTACGCAAGCTGGAAGCACAAGTTCGTGCGCATGTTTGTGCATTAGAATCAGATGGCGTAGCGACAAACGGTCGAAAAGGCGCGGGTGGGGCGAATTTGTGTCCGCACGGACCCGTAGACTTCTCAATAAGGTTAAACACCGGTTTATCCGGCCGTTAGGGGAGCTGCTATGTACGAGCCTTCACGTGTTCTTCTGTCGTTTCATATCGCAGGATTTCAATATGCCGATGGCACCTTGGTCCTGGGCGATCTTAAAGCGGGCGATAAACTGACACTGTGCGCCGAGCGCGATAATCCCCATGACCCCGAGGCAGTTGCGATCTACTATGGCAAGACCAAACTTGGCTACGTTCCGGGAAACGAGGTCGGCCCGCTGTCCTTGATGATGTATTACGGCCACGAGGACGTATTTGAGGCTCGCGTGCAACAGGTTGCTCCCGAGCGCAGCCCGTGGCACCAGGTGCGCGTTGGCCTCTATGTGGTGGATGCTCGCTAGTCGGCAAGGGAGGCGGCCATGTTTGATGACGACGACCTATTCAATCTGACAGACGATTCGTTTGAGTGGGATCTGCTACTCGATGACGATGAGTTGGAGCAGGATCGTAGGAAACGGCAGGGCAAGAAAACTCAGGGTGACGCTTCGAAAAAGCAAGACAAACGCCGCCGCGGCCTGTTCGGCGGGCTCTTTGGCTAACCGCCGTATCGCTGTGTCTGTATACTTAGCACGAGTTTGACGCGTTGCGAAATGAGGGCATAGACGATGATGTGGTTTACCGCCGACCTGCACCTGGGCGATACGAATATCTTGCACGACATGGATCGGCCGTTTGATTCGGTCGAGGAGATGAACCGCAAGGTCATCGATGCCATCAATGAGTGCGTGGCTGCGGACGACCGCCTCTATATCTTGGGAGACTTTACGTATCGCTTGCCCATGGCGGAGGCGGTGCGCCTGCGCGAGCGTATCGAATGCAAGAATGTGACGCTCATCTGCGGTAACCATGACGGCGACTGGGAAGATCCCGACGCCCCGCAAATTTGGGAAGACGTGCGCGATTACCTGGAGGTTGCTCCCGGCTATGCCAAGGGCCATCGTCTGGTGATGAGCCATTACCCCATGCTCAGCTGGAATGGTAAGGCGCGTGGCGCCATCATGCTACACGGGCATATCCACAGCAGAGGAGACCGCACCAACGCACGCAACCGCGATCGCGAGCGCCCCATTTACCGCTACGATGTGGGCCTCGACGCCAACGAGTACAAGCCCGTAAGCCGCGACCAGATTCTTAGCTTCTTTGGGCTATAGGGCGCCAGAACCACCACAAAGGGGACAGGCACCTTTGTGGTGGCTCTGGCGCCGTTGACATTATGGCGGCGGCGCTTTTTTGTCCGTGCGGCGCGGTAGAGTGTAGGCGGTTGAAATTTGCGTCCATCGAGGAGCTGCTATGAATGAGATCAAGTGCCCGCATTGTGGCGAAGTCTTTAAGGTCGATGCATCCGGCTATGCGGATATCGTCAAGCAGGTGCGCGATGCCGAGTTTTCGCGCGACTTGGATGAGCGTGTGAAGGCAGTCCAGCGCGAGGGCGAGCAGGCGCTGGAGCTTGAGCGCTCGCGTTCGATGGCTGCTTTGCAGGAGGCAGAGTCTCAGCGCAACGCTCAGCTCGTTGAGCAGAAGAACGCTGCGGCTCAGCAACTGGCACAAGAGGTTGCCAAGCGCGATGCTGAGCTTGCCGAGCTGCGCGCTAAGCTCGAGGGCGCTGCCGCAGAGCGCGAGAGTGCAAGCCAGCGCGCGGCGGTAGAGGCACGAGCCAATGCTCAAAAGGAAAATGCCGAACTCCAGCGTGAGATTGATAGCCTGCGTGCGCAGCTTGGGCGCAAAGATGACGAAGCAAAGCTTGCCGAGTCGGCGGCGCGCAACGCTGCTCAAAACGATTTAGCTGCGCGCGACGCTCAGATTGCTGAGCTGCAGGCCAGGCTCGCCGCGGCGGACAAAGCCCAGGAGATGGCGCTTGCCGCTGCCGCGGCAGAGTCGCAGCGTGAGCTCGATGCCGCTCGCAGCGAGGCCGAGCGCGCGCTTACTGACTATCGCGCGAAGGCGCAGGAGAAGTTTTCCGCCGCAAAGGCTCAGTCCGAGCAAGAGGCCGAGGGCCTGCGTGCCCAGCTGCGCGAGCAGGAACTGATGGCAAAAATGAACCTGTCAGAGGCGGTCGCCGCGGCGGAGCGAGAGCGCGATGAGGCACGTGCCAAACTGACGAGCGAGCTGGCTGTGCGCGATTCTCGCGAGGAACAGGCCAAGGCGGCACACGAGCTCGAGCTTGCGCAGGCCAAGCGTGCGAGCGATGACCTGATTCGCTACAAGGATGAAGAGATCGAGCGCCTTAAGGACATGAAGGTCCGCCTGTCCACCAAGATGGTGGGCGAGTCGCTCGAGCAGCACTGCGAGACCGAGTTTAACCGTCTGCGCATGACGGCGTTTCCTAACGCGTACTTCGAGAAGGATAACGATGCGTCCGAGGGCACCAAGGGCGACTTTATCTTCCGCGAGTGCGACGCAAGCGGTAACGAGGTCATTTCGATTATGTTCGAGATGAAAAACGAGAACGACGAGACCGCGACCAAACATAAAAACGAGGACTTCTTTAAGAAACTCGATCACGATCGTCGCCAGAAAGGCTGTGAGTACGCGGTGCTCTGCACGTTGCTCGAACCCGAGAGCGAGCTTTACAACGCCGGCATCGTGGACGTGAGCTATCGCTACGAGAAGATGTACGTGATTCGCCCACAGTTCTTTATTCCCATGATCACGCTTCTTCGCAACGCCGCCATGGGTTCGCTGCGCTATAAGCAGGAGCTGGCGGAGTACAAACAGCAGAATATCGACGTCACGAACTTCGAAGCCAAGATGGAAAAGTTCAAGAATGATTTCGGTCGCAACTACGAGATCGCGAGCCGAAAGTTCCAAACGGCGATTGATGAGATCGACAAGACGATTAGCCATCTGCAGAAAACCAAGGAGGCGTTGCTGTCCTCCGAGAACAATCTGCGCCTAGCCAACAAGAAGGCCGACGATCTTACCATTCGCAAGCTCACGTGGGGCAACAAGACCATGAAAGCAGCGTTTGACGAGGCACGCGGGGCTGCGACAGAGACAAACGATGAGCCAGCCGAGGCGGATTCGTATGAGGTCGAGGATGCCGAGTAAGGCATAGCGTATAGTGCAAAAGTGGGGCCGCTGGCGATATTGCCAGCGGCCCCGTTTCGTTCCGGTAAGTTCGGCTAGACTTCGAGCAGGTTCTCGATAAAGCCGACACGGTAGTTTTTGAAGATGACCTCGCCGCCGTCTTGCGTGGCGTCCAGGTCGACATCGCCCATGATGCCAAAGTCGTGGTCGCCATCCTCGTCGGCAAAGATCTGGTGCACGTGCCATACGTGCGCGGTCTTCTCGTCGGACTCGTCAATGGAAAACATCGCGGCGCTGCGGGCATCTCCGTCGGTGAGGATCTCCTCGTGCTGCTCATGGTAGGCATCGAGCGCCTTTTGCCAGCGGATTTCGCTCATGCCCCAGTCGTCGTCGAGCTCGCCCAGGTCGCGAACGTGCTCGCGAGCGGCAAGGGTCACGCGGCGGAAGAGCGCGTTGCGCACCAACAGCGTGCAGCCGCGGCGGTCCGCCACGACCTCGTCGATGCCCTGCGGCGGCGCGGCGTCGAGGGCTGCCGGGTTGCCGGCGTTCTCCCACTCGTCCACCAGGCTCGAGTCCACCGAGCGCACCACAAAGCCCAGCCACGAGATAATGTCGCGCAGGCGCTCGTCGCGCTTCTCGATGGGCACGGTGCGGTCGAGTGAACGGTAGGCCTCGGCTAGGTAGCGCAGCAGAATGCCCTCGGAGCGGGCGATGCCGAGCTTTTGAATGTAGCCCTTAAAATCGCTCGCGCCTTCCAGCATATCGCGCAGGACGCTCTTGGGAGAGAGCTGATAGTCGTTTGCCCAGGGCACTTCCTGGCAGTACTTGTCAAAGGCGCCGTCGAGCAAATCCTCGAGCGGCTTTTCGTACGTGACGTCTTGAATGCGCTCCAAGCGCTCCTCATACTCGACGCCGTCAGCCTTCATTTCGGCCATCGCGCGGTCGCGCGCGGCGCGCTCCTGTGCGCGCAGCACCTGCTTGGGGTCCTCGAGCGTTGCCTCGACCATCGAGATTAGATCCATGGTATAGGTCTCGCTCTCGGGATCGAGCAGCTCCAACGCGGCAAGCAAGAACGGCGAGAGTGGCTGATCGAGCGCGAAGTCCTCGGGCAGATCGACCGTCAGCGCATAGTCGATGTCCGGTGCGGCGTCAGCCGGGGCGTCGGGTGCGGGCGGCACCTCGGTGCGAACGACGACGCCGGAATCGATGAGCGTGGCGAAGATTTCGTCGGCGCGAACCTCGAGCTTGGCCTTTTCTTCGGGGGTCTGCAGGCTCGTCTCGATGAGGTCGTGTACGCGGGCGCGGGCATCGCCGCCCTGTTCGACCACGCTAATCACCATGGAGTGCGTGATGCGCAGGCGCGGCTTAAGCGTCTCGGGCTGCGTCTCAATCAGGCGCTCAAAGGTCTGCTTGTTCCAGGTGACAAAACCCTCGGGGGCTTTTTTCTTTTTAATCTTACGGAGTTTTTTGGGGTCGTCGCCCGCTTTGGCCATAAGCTTGGCATTCTCGATCTCGTGCTCGGGTGCCTCGGCAATCACCATGCCCTCGGTATCGAAGCCCGAGCGGCCGGCGCGACCGGCAATCTGATGAAACTCGCGGGCGCGCAGACGACGCATCTTGTAGCCGTCGAACTTGGTGAGCGCGGTGAGTACCACGGTGTGGATGGGTACGTTGATGCCGACGCCGAGCGTATCGGTGCCGCAGATGACGGGCAACAGGCCCTGTTGTGCCAAGCGCTCGACCAGCAGACGATAGCGCGGCAACATGCCAGCATGGTGCACGCCGACGCCGCATCCGAGCAAGCGCTTAAGAATCTTGCCAAAGGCCGTGGAGAAGCTCGTGCCTTTGGCAGCTTCCTTAATGGCCTCGCGCTGCGCCTTGCTGGCGATGCCAAAATTGGCGAGCGACTGCGCCGTCGCAAGGGCGGCATCCTGGCTAAAGTGCACGATATAGAGCGGGGCCTCGCCACGGCGCATGGCGAGCTCGACGGTGCCCTCGAGGGAGGTCGTCACATAGTCGTAGCTCAGCGGAACAGGACGCGGGGCGTCGACAACCAAGTCGCAAGCAGCGCCGGTGTGCTCCTCGAGTGAGGCGGCGATGGCAGTGACATCGCCGAGCGTGGCGCTCATGAGCATAAACTGCGTGTGGGGCAGGGTGAGCAGCGGCACCTGCCAGGCCCAACCGCGGTCGGGGTCGGCAAAGTAGTGGAACTCATCCATGGCCACGCAGCCCACATCGGCGTCCTCACCCTCGCGCAGCGCATCGTTAGCAAGGATTTCGGCCGTGCAGCAGATGACGGGTGCCTTGGTGTTGATATGCGTGTCGCCGGTGATCATGCCGACGTTATCGCGGCCGAGCACCTGCACAAGGTCGAAGAACTTTTCGCTGACCAGGGCCTTGATGGGGGCCGTGTAATAACAACGCTTACCCTGCGCCATGCCCATAAAGAGCATACCCAGCGCGACGAGCGATTTACCCGATCCGGTCGGTGTGCCTAAGATGACGTGATCGCCGGCTGCCAGGTCCATGAGGGCCTCTTCTTGGTGATCCCACAGTTCAATACCGCGATCGCTCGTCCATTCAAAGAAACGCTCGAAGGCCTGGTCGGGCGTGAGCCATGGCTCGGGCTCACTGCCATCCTCGGGCTCCCACCAGGTGGGGGAGAGCGCGCCGAGCGAGCCAAACTCGGCTTCGGTTCCCGTGCCGCCCGAGAATGAGCTGGCGGCGCCGGCGCCGGAGACGGTGCTGGCGGCGGTATCTGTCGTGGTCTGTGCCATGTGTTTGCTTTCTCTCGCGATTGTCCGCCAACTATTATGGCGTAGCGGCGGCGCGGAGCGGCAGCGCGCGAGAAAATGCAGGAAATGGGCGTGCGGTGCTAGCGTTCCTGAGGCAGGCGCTTCTTGCCTTTCCGGGCACGGTTTCTAAAGTTCTCGACGGCCTCTTCCATGCCCAGGGGTACATAGGTGAGCTCATCGAGGTTATCGGGCAGGTAGCAGGCAAGGCTTTGCTCCTGCATGCGGCCCGCCGTGAGCGCATCGTCGGTTGGCTGCGCACCGGGTGTGGCGCAAATGCCATAGACGACGGCGCCCATCTCGCGCGTGCGGCATTCATATTCGGTCTCGGGATGCTCGGGATGGTCGCGGCGAACGTCGTCGCTTACCCAAAGTGTGTCGTAGCCTGCCGCGGCAAACTGCCCCAGGGCGTAGTCGCGCAGTGGCTTGCTGTCGGTTCGCAGCGTGACGGTGGCGCCGGCTGCAAAGAGCGGGCGGTAGATCATCAGATGGTCGACATGGACGAGTCGTTTTTTGGCGTACTTGGCCTTGGGCTGCGGCGTGGGAAAGTTAATGGTGATGGCATCGAGCTCGCCTGCGGCAAATAGCTGCGGCAGCGATGCGGCGCCTCGGGGCAGAACGAGTGCGTTGGTCAGTTCCTGCTCGCAGATTTTCTGTGCGGCATAGGCGATGCAGATGGGCTCCTGGTCCATGCCGATAAAGAGGGTGTTTGGCTCGTGGGCCGCGCGCTCTACAAGGTACGTTCCCTTGCCACAACCAAGGTCCAGGTGAAGGTGTTCGAAGGGCTTGCTGCCAACTGGCGCACAGGCCTCGCGCCAATCTCCGGCATAGGCCTCGGGGTTCGTCTCAATTGCATCGGCGTAGCGCTCCAGGCGCTCCTCGAGCACAAAGTTCTTAGGCGTGCGAACGTGGACGGCTCCCATGAGGCTCCTTGGTCATAAGTATGGAACGTATAGCTGCGCGTTCCGTCAATGGGTTGAAAAGGGGGTGGGCATAGTTTGCCCGAAAGACGCGGTGCGGCTCGACGGCGAGTCGTCGGTGCCTACAGACGCTTGAGAATCACATAGCGGTTGAGATCGCCGCTGCGACCGTCGGCATGGAAGCGCTCGAGCTCGCGCACGGGGACCTCGCCACTCTTGTAGAACGTACGGACGCCGCGCACCAGGTCGGTGATCTGCTGATCGTCAAAGTGGTGGCAATAGCGGTAGGCGTGGCGGTCGTTTTGCCAGCCGATGAGGTGGTCGCCGGCTTCAAACTGCGCGGAATCGTAACCCTCAAACGGCGGGGTGAGCTCGGCGCGGGCCTCGGCGCGAACGGCCTTGCGCGCCATGCGCTCGTCATTCATAAACTCCCAAAAGCTGATGGCGATGATGCCGCCCGGGCGCGTCTGGCGCACCAGGGCGTCGAGCACGCGTACGCGGTACTCGCACGACGGCACGTGGTGCATAAAACCAAAGCAGACCGAGATGTCGGCGAGCGGTGCGTCGAAAAGCACATCGGGCGTCTCGGCGGGGTTGAGCTTCATGAGGGCATCGAGCACGTCGAGTTCCTGGAAGTGCAGGTTGGGAATGCGCAGGGCGTGACCGCGCGCATCGATAGCCAAATCCTGGCACGAGTCGACGCCATAGAACTCAAACGGGCAGCTGGCATCTGCTGAGGGGTTTGCGCCGTCGACGCCCTTGGCGGCAAGTGCGCCGCCGGCAGCAAAGTTCTCGAATCGCATATTGCCGCAGGCAAGATCGAAGACGCGGACGGGATGCTCGATCGTGGCGACGTCGAGCTGCCCGAGCGCGATGTCCATGGTGTGCACCCAGCCGGGCCACGGGGCCTGCCGCGTATCGGAAAAGGAGGCGGAGTGTTCGCGATAGAACGTGTTGTTGAGCTGGATGAGCGATGAGGCGAAATCGCGGTTCACGGCGCGGAACTCCCTCCGTTGGCGGTGCGGAATAAACAGTACGACCATACTACCGTTAACGCCGCAACGGGGACAACCGAGCCGTGGGTCATTGCTTTGTTTGGACACATTTCCGCAGCTCATATGTGCCCGCAACCGCCGGTTGTCAAAAATCTCACTAGAATAGGTGGCATGCTTTTGGCGGTGGCGGATAGATTATTAACTGTGCAAGGCGCCTTAAGAACAAAAACGGTCCGGCGGCACGGCTGGCATCACATAGGAGGAACCATGAATGTAGAAACTGCGCAGCGGCTCGCCGACCTTCGTCGCAGCAAGGGTTTTAGCCAAGAAGGGCTGGCGCGAAAGCTGGGGCTGTCGCGCCAGGCGGTCAGTAAATGGGAGCGCGCGGAGAGCTCGCCCGATACCGAGAACCTGATCTCGCTCGCCAAACTTTATGGCGTGAGCCTGGACGAGCTGCTCAATCCGAGCGACGAGATCGAGGACGATATCGAGTTTGAGAACGAGGACCGCGCCCGCCAGCGCGAGGCCGAGGCGGCAGAGCGTGCTCGCACCCATGAGGCGGCGGCGCGCGCTACCGAGGCGGCAACGCAGGCGAGTGATGCTGCGGCCAAGGCGGCGCAAGCGGCAAGCTGGAGTGCGCAGGCTGCCAATGCGGCGACGGCTCAGGCGACGAGTGGCGGCGCAGTTGGCTCGACTCCGGTGAAGGGCCCGTTCCAGTCGTTCCCGTATTGGGCCGTGTGTTGGCTGCTGTTCTTTTTGCTGATGTTCCTGTTTGGTGCCGGCCCCTTTGCCGCGCTGATCTTCTTTACGATTCCCATCTATCACTGGGTGGCGCGTGCGCTCGATGGTGATTGGGCGCGCGGGGATATCCAGGTTGGTCCGGCGCCGGCGGTCGCTAGGACTAAGGGGGAGGACGTTTCCACAGCGGTTGACGCTGACATGGCTGCCGCGACCACCGCTGAGTCGAGCGCCAAAGAAGGTGATGAATGATGAAGCTCTCGCATGAGTCTAAGAGGCGCTTGGGCATTGGCATCGGAGCGTTTGTGCTCATCATCGGGCTTGTCGTTGGCACTTCGCGGACTTTGATTCATTTTGATGGACCGTGGAATCTCAACGATGTTGTATCCGGCTTGTCTGGTATGGACGATGCGTTTGACGAGGACGATGTTTTTGATGACGGTAT
Source organism: Collinsella sp. (assembly GCA_019419505.1). Classification (GTDB taxonomy): domain Bacteria; phylum Actinomycetota; class Coriobacteriia; order Coriobacteriales; family Coriobacteriaceae; genus Collinsella. The sequence goes on from DXZS01000006.1 coordinate 122,679, forward strand.
TTACTCCGCTCAGTCTCAAAAGCTTTCGAGTGAAACCTTCGATGCCGACTCATTCCAGTCCCTTGACCTGGATGTGACGTCGGGTACGGTCGATATTAAGTACGTTTCCGATGGACCGGTGCGTGTCATCGAGAGTGGTCGCGTTGCAAAAGGAGTAACTGCTTACGATGCTGCCACGCAAAATCTGGCCGAGATTAGGGGCTCTACGCTCAGGATTAACCAGTTCGACTGCGATGACGAGCGTGCGCTTGACCGTACGGTCACCATCGAGCTGCCGCGCGAGCTTGCCGATAACATGATGGACATTTCGGCGAATGTGGGGTCGGGGGATCTGACGATTACGGACATTGCGTGCCACGACTTCGATTTGACGTTGGACTCGGGAGACGTCGAGTTTACGGGTACCGTGACCGATACCCTGAATGTCGAGGTCGGTTCGGGCGACATGACGTTCGATCTCTACCAGGCGCCCGCGAAGTCGATGGACGTGAGTGTGGGCTCGGGTGATGTGGAGATGACGGTTCCGAACTCTACGGGCTTTAAGGCGAGCCTCACCTTGGGCAGCGGCGACTTCGAGAGCGATTTCCTTCCGCTTGACTACGACGGCGAGACCATTTTGAATCTTGAATTCGATAATGGCGATAAGTCCGCCACGTATCGTTTTGAGGTTGGTTCGGGCGACATGTCATTTGATTCAGAGTGACGGGCGGTTATCGAAGACTTATAAACCATAGCTGCGCTGTTTAATGGAGGCGCCGGAGCCGTGACGGGCTCCGGCGCCTTTGCCTTTACAATGGGGGCATGGAACAGATTATCTTGAACATACTTGAGGCCCTGCGTCGCGGCGAGACCATGGACGACAAGGCGCTCGTCAAACTGATACATGCCGAGGCGCGCCGTGAGGGTGCCGACAAACGCGATTTGGCCAAGCGCCGTCTACTGCCGTTCTACCAGCGGGTTAAACGTGAGGAGCCGGCTCGTTGGGCTGCGTGGAATGTCGATACCGAGCTGGAACGTCGACTGCTGCAGGTGCTGCGTATGAAGCCTCGTCGCACGGCTTCGGGCGTGGCGACCATTACCGTCATTACCAAGCCCTGGCCATGCTCGGGCGATTGCCTGTTTTGCCCCAATGACCTGCGCATGCCTAAAAGCTATCTGCACGCCGAGCCGGCGTGCGCCCGTGCGGAGCAAAACTGCTTTGACCCGTATCTGCAGGTGAGCGCTCGTCTGACCGCGCTTTCGCAGATGGGGCATGCGACCGACAAGATAGAGCTCATCGTGCTCGGTGGCACCTGGAGCGACTATCCGCAAGGGTATCAAACGTGGTTTATGTCGGAGCTTTTCCGTGCGCTCAATGACGATGCCGTCGCCGGCGTGGCGGCAAACCCCATGTTGGCGCGTCCGGGCATCAGCCGTGCCGAGGCAGGGCGCCTGCTCGATGACGCTCCCGCCGATGCCCTGCCGCCGGTGGTAACAGAGCGCCGCGAGCGCTATCGGGCTGCCGGCATTGCGACAGACGAGGCTGAGCTTGCTGCCGGCGTTGCCGACGAGCAGGGGCGTGTGGATGCTGTCGTTGGTGGCTATAACCGCGCAGTGCGCCGTCTGTACGGCCCCGGTACGCCATGGGGCGAGGCTGCCGAGTGGCAGACGGCAACGATGGAGGAGCTTGAGCGTCAGCAGCGCATCAACGAGACGGCGAAGCATCGCGTGGTGGGGCTCGTTATCGAGACGCGCCCCGATGCCGTAACGCCGCAGGCCCTCACGCTCATCCGCCGCCTGGGTTGCACCAAGATTCAGATGGGTATTCAGAGTCTTGACCAGCATCTACTCGATATCAACGAGCGCCGCATTTCGGTGGCGCAGATCGAGCGAGCGTTTTCGCTCGCGCGCCTGTTTGGCTTTAAGATCCACGCGCACTTTATGCTCAACTTGCTGGGCGCCACGCCTGATGGGGACAAGTGCGACTACGAGCGCTTTATGACCGAGGGCGCCTTTATGCCCGACGAGGTCAAGGTCTACCCGTGCGCGCTCATCGAGGGCTCGCGTCTGGTGGGCTGTTACGAGCGTGGCGAGTGGCGCCCCTATACCGAGGACGAGCTGCTCGATGTGTTGGCCGACGACATCGTGGTGACGCCGGCGTTCTGCCGCATCAGCCGCATGATCCGCGACTTTAGCTCCGATGACATCATGGTGGGCAACAAGAAACCCAACCTGCGCCAGCTCGTTGAGAACCGCTTGGCTGCTTGGGGTGACGGTGCGACGGTGCGTGAGATTCGCTATCGCGAGATCAGCACGGCGGGCGCCGACCTGGACGAGTTGACCCTTGACGAGGAAGTGGCGTACGAGACGCCGGTGACGCACGAGCGCTTTTTGCAGTGGGTGACACCGCAGGGCAAAATCGCGGGCTTTTTGCGCCTGTCGCTGCCCGACCGCGCGTTTGTTGCCGCGCATGCGGACGAGTTGCCGACGGTGTCGGACGAGGCGATGATTCGCGAGGTTCACGTGTATGGCATGGCGGCGCGCGTGGGCGATCAAGGCCAGGCGGCGCAGCATCACGGGTTAGGGCGTTTGCTCGTAGAACGTGCGTGCGAGATTGCCCGGGATGCGGGTTATGCGCGTATCAACGTGATTAGCGCGATTGGCACACGTGAGTACTATCGTCATCTTGGATTTTATGACCATGGCCTTTATCTGCAAAAGGAGCTCTAGATGAACAAGCCGAGTGTTTCTGCCGGCGTCGTTGCCGGCGTTGCTCTGGGGGCCGCGGCGCTTGGCGCGGCCGCTGTCGCTGTCCGTGCTGCCTGTCTGCAGGTTGCGCGAACCCGCCATGGGTTGGCGCGTGTGAAACGCGTGCACGATGAGGGAGGCGACGAAGTCCGTGTATTGGTGCAAGGCGGCGTTTACCAAAGCGCAAGCTACGTTGGCGAGCGTTGGGCGGAGCCCGTCTTTGCGTACTATCGCGCGTTTGACGACGTGTTTGAGGCTGAGGACGCAATGCGTGATGCTTACGGGCATGGTATCGACCGTATGCTCATGCTGGGCGGCGGCGGGTTTGCCTATCCCAAGTTTGCACTGATGTCGCACGAGAGCTTGCGCATGGACGTCATTGAGTACGATGCCGAGATTACGCGCCTGGCGCGCCGTTGGTTCTACCTGGACGAGCTGGAGCGCACGGTGGGCGATCGCCTGCGAGTGATTACCGCTGAGGCTCGCTCGTATCTGGGCGTGACGAGCGTGGGTCATCGTCGCTACGACGTGGTCGTGAGCGATTGCTTTGGCGGTGCCGAGCCCGTACGCGAGCTGGCGACGGTTGAGGCATTGCGTTTGGTGCGAGGCAGCCTGAACCCCGGGGGCATCTATGTTGCCAATATCGTGAGTGCGAACAGGGGGAGCGGCGTGACGTTCCTGCGCGATTGCGTTGCCGCGGCACTCGAGGTATTCGCCCACGCCTGGGTGGTCCCATGCGGCGACGCGGAGTTCGGCGGCGAGGAAAACTACCTGCTCGTCGCCAGTGACGGCGATTATGCCTTTGCCGAAGCCGTGCCCTTCGACGCCGACTTCCTCGGCACCGTCCTTCACGACAAGTAAGTCTCTCCGTCCCAAAAAGACGGGTCTTAGGCGTGGTCGCTCCAGCTGCGGACACGCTGCTTCATGCCCTCTATGTCGAGCACGCCTTCGGCAAAGCCCTTGCGCACGAGCTCTTCGGGAACAAACTCGTCGTAGCGGTCAAAATAAGGCACCTCGTCGGGATAGACGAGCTCGATGGGATCGAAGTCCTTCTCGGCCTCGGCGGCGAGCACCTCAAAGAACGTCTCCTCGTCGGCCTTCATCTTAAACTGCATAAAGTACGGGCGTGATGGGTCGAGTCCGCGAAGGCCCAACTCCGCGGCACATTTAATCTTGAGCATGCGCTCGAGGGCCAAAAAGGCGTAGCTGCCCAGCCAGGGGAAGAGCACCCAGGTATCGCCGCCCAGGTTAATGAGCGGTTTAGTTCCCGCGCCCGAAATCTCGGCCGTATGACGAGCCTGCGCAAGGCGGGCCCGTGCGTTACCCATAAGGTACGGATACGCGGCGTGTTCGTTGAGCGCCTTGCGCATGCGCTCGAGTACGTGTGTATTGATGTCACCGGGACAGTCGCCAAAGTAGGCCGGCACCCGGCCCTTGACCTGCGTGGCAAAGACGGTATGACGCTTCCAGTCCACTTCCTCGACAATCCAGCAGTGTCCGGCGATGGCGATGCGCTCACCGGGCGGTGGCGGATTGACGATCGTGCCCAACTCGGCCGACTCGCTGCGAACGGTGAACTCCTCGTTTTCCTGGAACACGGCGTAAAACTTAAAGTTGTTAATGATGCGCTCGCCCGCGAGGCCCACAATGAGCCCACCGCCCTCGGTGACCTGGATGTGGTCGATCTTGATGAGGTGGCGCAGCAGTACGCGATAGTCATCGGCCGAGACGCGGTGGAAATAGCTGAGCGTGAGCACGCGCTGGGCAAGTTCGGCAGGCGTGAGTTCGCCGGTGCTGGCGAGGGTCGACATGGTCTGGTGATAGAGCAGGCTGTAGGGGAGTCGATCGAGCTCGGGCGGCTCGACCCACTTTTCCTCGCGATAGAGTTGTACGAGCGCGATGCCCTGGAGGAGCTTCCAAGGTATCGTTTCAGGCATCATCGTGCGCGGCTCGGGCTCTTCCTCGCGCATGACAAACCACATCTCGGGCGGAAGATCGCGGCGTCCCGTGCGCCCCATGCGCTGCAAAAAGGAGCTGACGGTAAACGGTGCATCGATCTGGAACGCGCGCTCCAGGCGACCGATATCAATGCCGAGCTCCAGCGTGGAGGTGGTGACGGTTGTCTGTGCCTGTTCCTCGTCGCGCATGAGCTCTTCTGCCGTCTCGCGTAGCGATGCCGAGAGGTTGCCGTGATGGATAAGGAAGCGGTCGGGCTCGTGCCGGCTCTCGCAGTAGCTACGCAGCATGGAGCATACGGCCTCTGCCTCCTCGCGCGAGTTGGCAAAGACCAAGCACTTTCGGCCGCGCGTGTGCTCAAAGATATATCCCATGCCGGGGTCGGCGTTGTCTGGTGCTGTATCGGTGGGGTTGAGTAATGCCTGTTCGGGTGCTTGGGGGATGTCGACTTCGCCCTCGGGGGCCGAGGAAACTTGGCGGTCCTTGGGAGCGGCCTTGCCCTGTGCCCGCTCACGACGTTGACGGCGCTCCTCTTGTGTGAGCTGTCCGCTGTGACGCATGTCTTGGGCGCCGGCGGGCAGTGCCGCGGATGCCGCCGCATCGATGCGCTCGCACACAAGCACTTCGGCCTCTTGAGGACCTGTACCCATGAATCCCCGCTGCTGCGCCTGGGGGCCCGAGTTGTAGAAGTGCTCCATGGAGATGCGCCACACGCGGCGCGGTTCTTCAAAGCGGGGGATAACGCAGTCGCGCCCCGTTCCCTGTGAGAGAAAAGCGCCCGTGCGCTCGGGGTCGCCGATGGTAGCCGAAAGGCCAATGCGGCGAGGCTGCACACCGGCCATGCGCGAGAGTCGCTCGATAAGGCAGAGCGTTTGCCCGCCACGGTCGCCGCGCATGAGCGAGTGGACCTCATCGATGACCACGTAGCGCAGGTCGCAAAACATGCGCGGGATCGCCATGTGCTTATGGATTAAAAGCGCTTCGAGTGACTCGGGTGTAATCTGCAGGATGCCGCTCGGTTTTTTAATGAGCTTAGCCTTGTGCGACTGCGAGACATCGCCATGCCAGTGCCAGACAGGGATATCGGCCTCTTCGCAGAGGTCGTTGAGGCGGACGAACTGATCATTGATGAGCGCTTTGAGGGGGCCGATGTAGAGGGCGCCCACGCTCGCGGGCGGGTTCTCCCAAAACTCGGTCAGGATGGGAAAGAAGGCTGCCTCGGTTTTGCCGGAAGCCGTGGATGCCGTCAAGAGCACATTATCTTGTGTGTTAAAGATGGCATCAGCTGCTGCAACCTGGATAGAGCGTAGACTCTCCCAATCGTGGGAGTAGATGAAGTCTTGGATAAACGGAGCATATCGGTCAAAGGCGTTCACGGGACCTCCCCTCAAATACGAACTTCTCAACGCGGCTGGCAATGGTTTGCTGCATTACTGCCTCAGCGTTTGCCCAGATAAAACCTGCCAAAATAAACCTGTCCCTTTTTGGCAGGTTAGATGGTGAATTCGGCGAAGTTGCGGTCGCCGCCTGCGGTGCCGGCGTCGCCTGTTGCGGCTGCCGGCGCCAACGCGTCGCCGCCGACGCTTTGCAGCAGCTCGGCCACATTTGCATCGGGGTTCTGACACAGGATATCGAGCAGCTCGATAAAGTCACGGATGACCTCACGCGGCGTCAGGTGCGTATCGGCTCCCACGCGGCCAAACTCAATCTTGAGAAAGTCTACCAAGTCGTTTTCGGTAAGCGTGGGCGTCCAGCCAAAGTATCCGGCATGGATGTGCATGAGTTTTTCGATCAGCACCAGCAACTCCTCGTAGGTGAGTGGCTGCAGGCGGATGATGGGCGCGAGCATGTCCTTAAGGTCCTCGCGTGCAAAGCGGCCCTGAGCGAGTCGACTTCGCAGGGCCTCGTAGGAGAACACGCCACGGCGGCGGTCTTCGATGGAGGTTGGCGTGCCGCCCATGATCATGCCCAGGTACTGCGCCTTGCCCTGGAGCGTGTCGTTGTACATGGTCAGGATCTTCTCGTAGTTGTATTGGCGCGTGATGGCGTTGGGAATCTTATACAGATTCACGAGCTCGTCGATGAGCACCAGCATGCCCTTGTAGCCGCTGCAGACCAAAAAGCGCGCAATGAGCTTAACGTAGTCGTACCAGTCGTCATCGCTGATGATGGTCGAGGAGCCCAGCTCGGCGCGTGCCTCACTCTTGGTGCGGTACTCGCCGCGAATCCATTTGGTCACGCGGCTCATAGCTTCTTCGTCGCCCTCGGATACGGCCGCGCGGTAGCGGCGGAGCATGCGGGCGAAGTCGAAGCCGTGGACCATTTCCTCGAGTGGGGCCAGTTGGGCATTGACGGCAGACTCGTCGGCATCGGCACACGAGGCGACCCAGCGATCCAGGATAAGGTTGAGCGCACCGCCCTCGGGGCGCGTCTTGGTCGATATGTTGCGGATGAGCTCACGGTAGGTGGCAAGGCCCTGTCCTTGGCCGCCCTGCAGACGGCGTTCAGGGGATAAGTCGGCATCGGCGACGACGAATCCCTCGCCCATGGCGTGCGTGCGGATGGTCTGGAGCAAAAAGCTCTTGCCGGCGCCGTAGCGACCGACTAGGAAACGGAAGCTTGCGCCGCCATCGGCGATGAGGCTCAGGTCGGTGAGCAGAGCACGGATCTCGACCTCGCGCCCCACGGTGATATAGGGAAGGCCGATGCGCGGGACCACGCCGCCCTTGAGCGAGTTGAGAATGACGGCGGCGACGCGCTTGGGCACGCGGGGTGCTGCGGATGCGGTATCACTCATGGTCTAGGTATCCTCTCACGTCTGCTTCGTAGTCCTCGATAATGTGCGGTCCTGCTGAGCCAAATTCAATAACGGTGTCGCCCACCAGGTCAAAGAGCGCCTCGTTGATGGTATCGACGAGCATGTCCTCGCTCTGCCCCGACCTCTCCACTGCCGATGTCGCTTGCGCTGCGTTTTGCTCGAGCAGCGCGCGCAGATAGGCATTTGCGGCGGGCGCGAGTTCGGTCGCGGCGTAAGTGGGCGCGGGCGTTACGGGTGCGGGCGCAGACACGAGGAGCGGTGCCACGACGCCAAACTCTTCGGTGGAGACAGTCGGCTCGTCGGGTTCGTCTTGCCGTATGGTCATCTCGCCAGGTTCGGCAGCCATGCCGGGCGCAGACTCGGTGTTCGGTTGCTCGATAATCGTCACCTCGGCTTCCATAGGCACATCATCCTCGCGCTCCTCATCAATCAAAAGCGCTTCACGCGTTTGCGCGGCGGCGCTCCGAATGTGCCCCAGCTGACTCAAATCGATATCGATCTTGACAGGCTGGTGCGCGGCGTCCCACGAAAGCCATGCCACGATCTCGTCATCGATGATCTTGGCCAGATATTTGGGGACCTTCTCCTCCTTTAGGGGATGGGTGGGGTCTAGGGCCAGGCGCAGGCGTTGGTCGCAGGCGCGCATCATCTCACCGAGCTTGCTACTTTTTTGTCTGCTGCCGTGGATGCGCATGCATTCCCAAAAGCCATTTTGGCAGCGGTAGATGTGAATGGGGTCCAGGCGATATTCGCAGTCCTCGTGGCGCTCGGGCGCAAAGAACACGGCCGAGGCAAACATGGTGTAGGGCATGGCCGTCTCCTCCCCAAACAAGCTTGCTACGATGCCGGTCTTTCGGTGCGTGTCATAGTAGCGCGCCATACGGACATACACGGCGCATGCCACGTGGCGCAGGTCGCGATGGTGGGAACGGTCGAGCCGTGAGTTATTCAGGTTGTACGTGGAGAGGGCGTTGATAGCGGCCATGAGTCGTTCCTCGCCTGCCTCGTCGGGCGGAAGGGGGAGCGTGGGCTCGGAGGTCTTGCGGCGCTTGGGAGCCAGGTCCGACGGCGCCGGTACAGGCGAGAGGTCTCGCGCTGCGCGGCGCAGCTCGATGAGGGCGTTATCGAACATGACGGTTTTAGAGTCGCGAAGCAGCTTGGGGTCGAGCCCGTGGAATACGGCGTAATCTTGCAGCCACACGCGTGCAAACCGGTCGATGCCGGGCTCGAAGGCGCGGTAGGCATCCCAAAAGGCCTTGATCTTGTTAAAACCATCGAGTGGGCTATCTACGCCAATGCCGCAGATCAGCTCATAGAGATACAGGAAGGCAAAGGACGTAGACGTTTCCTCGATGGTTCCGCGGCGCACTTGGGCACGCCAGGTAAAATAGCCACGCAACTGCCGATCGCTCATGGCGTTATAGGTGGGAAAGTACGACTTGAACGTACCGTTGTAGGGGCAGTCGTCCTCAAAGTCGGCCATCAGCAGGCCTTGACGGTAGAAGAGCTCGGCTTCCGAAAGCCAGCGACCCGCACCGCCTTTGGGGTCATCCTGCCAGCGCGATATCTCGCGCATCTTGCGGTACTGGTCGGGAAGGAAATTCTGCATCTGTCGGCCGGTCTTGAGAATCGGCTCGTCAGCATAGACTTCGTTTGAGAAGCGAGCAGACTGATGGGTCCGGGCCTCGGCCATAATGCGCTCGATGGGCATCTTGATGTCCTGGTCGGCCACCGTCTCTCCTCTCCTAACGCAGCTTCGGTGACCTCATATCATAGCACAGCATCAAACAGGTGTTCGAGATACCGCTACGTAGATAGATTTAGAACAGGAGGGCGTAGATGACGGCTATGACAACGGAGGGGAGCATATTGGCCGTGCGGAAGGTCTGAGGACGGATGAGGTTGACGCCGACGCAGAAGATGAGTATAGAGCCCACGAGCGATAGACTGTCGAGGGCGGCGGCGGTCATGATGGGGGAGAGCGCGCCGGCAAACAGCGTAATCGTTCCCTGGAATACGGCAACGGGCAGGGCGGAGAAGATGCAGCCGCGGCCGAGCGAAGCCGTCATGGTGCAGACGATGATGCAGTCCAACGCGCCCTTGAGGGCAAGCGTGGACCAGTCGCCGAGCAAGCCGTCTTGGATTGATCCCACGATAGCCATGGCACCGATGCAGACGGTCAGCGATGTCGAGACAAAGGCATTGGTGAACTCGTTGTCTCCCTCGCTGCCGGTTTTGCGCTTGAGCCATTCGCCCAGGTTTTCGATGCCGGCTTCCAGGTTAACGGCCTCGCCGATGAGCGAGCCGAGGGCAAACGAGACGATGAGCATGGTGGTGCCGGTGGTCTCCAGCGCTTTCCCGTCAATGACGAGCATCTTTTGCATGGTGCCGCCCAGTCCGATAAACAAAACGCACAGCCCCGACGCCTTCATGAGCGTGTCTTGGATGCGGGGTGTGATAAAGCGTCCGCCTATAAGGCCCAGCAGTCCGCCCGCAATCAAAAGTGCGACGTTGATGACCGTTCCCAAACCCGGCATGAACCCTCCCATATTGATACCAACCTGGCAATCGTAGCAGAACGGGCTGCAGGGTGCGTCATGCCTCATCCTATACGTTATATAAGTGGTATTAATGACGGCATTTGGTGCCCAAGCCTCAGCCTCCCATCACGACATAGGGGCTGTAATCGAAGCACAGCGTCATGAGTCGCTGCGGGGACTCAATGGCCGCGGCGATGATATCGGCATCTCGAGCTCGGTCAAATCCCACGAGCTCAATTTGATACGAGACCTCTTCCATTTTATGGAGTATCCGGTTATTCAGGAGGTTCTCACCGTCGAATTCCTCGGTTTTGCCTCCGTCCGAGGTTACGGCATACAGGTGCAGTTTTGCGGTGGTCGCAGGGTCGGCGACCGTGAGGTTGTCGATTTGGTTGGCCGTGCCCTTTGCCCCAAGCAAGGTGAGCAAGGTGGGGGCTACGACCTCGCCCGATGGCAGAAAAACAACTTCGACGGTTTTAGGGAATGCGATAATGGCTGCTTTGCGGACGGGCTTATCGGCAGCGGTGACCTCAATGCTCGCGGCGTCGACGGTTTCCGTGCGGTCGAGCGCGACCATCATGCAACAATTGCCCTCGTCGATGTCTGCCGGCATGGGACACCCCAAGTTTTCGCCAGCTTGCGTGCCGCCCACTGCGGTGGCTGTTTCGCTTGGCTCGCTGAAAGTGGCTGAAGGACCGCTCGATGGCGGTGTTATGCCGCCTGGTGCGCCATTGTCCCCAGGCGCTATTTCACCGCTGCTCTCGCTGGAGTCGCTTGCGATGTCACCCGTCGAGGGGGCGAGTCCGACCGCTCCTACTCCGCTCCATTCCATCTCGAGGAGCGCCGGATCGACAAGGACGTGATGCACATCTTGCGTTTCGGCACTGATATCGACAGGACCGGGGTCTGCCCCTCGCGTCAGGCTGAGCGATCCGGTCCGCTGTTTGCCCCGAATCTCCTGGCTTTCTGTGCCGCTCGCGTAGAACATCAGAGCGATCTCGCCATTTGCCGTGGCGTCGGTGCCCGCCTTGGTCATTTTCAGCGATGCGGTGAATGAGATAGCGGGCTGCGTGCCATCGGCGCTCGAGGGGACGCAGCCCAGGCATACACCCCCTCCGTTTTCGAAAAACGTGCTGTCGAAGGCGACTGTTGCCCCGTCCGCCGAGTCATCGGACAGGGTGATGTCGAGACACAGTTTCACGTCGCAGGAATCGCCATCGGCATCAGTTGCAGCTGCGCGCCATGTGCAGATAACGCATCCCGTTAGGGGACCGTCCGCTGTGCTCGAGTGCTCGGTATCCACGACTATCGAGCTGTTCGTGCAGCGACGGAGGCACCCCGAGGTCGAAATGCTTGCCTGCGCAAGCGAGAAGCGTTGGCGCGCGATGGTGCTCATCTGGTTTGTGGCGAGACAGTTGACGGCAGGTAAGGGGACGTCCGCGGCGGGTGTCGCTAGAGCGGCGACGGGCATGCCGGTGGCAAGCGCACTGCAGAGCGCGGCAACGGGCAAAAGGTTCTTTGATGCCATGGGTTCTCCTTACCTGTTCTGGACGGTCTCGATTTTCGCGGCTACTGGCTGCGTTTCATGCGCAGGCCAAGGCCGATGGCGCTTGCGCCTGCCGCGGCGACTCCTGCTGCCAGGAGCTGTCGCGTGTCGCCCGTTTGCGCGAGGGGCTCATGTTGGCCACTGCGTTCGAGCTCCGATAGATCGACAGTCACTTGCGTGGCAGCCTGCGCTTGCTCTTGTTGGGCAAAGGCGGCGATCGGGGCAAACGTTACAACGCCGATGATGACGGCAAGGACCATCGCCTTAGGCCGTGTGCGCACCGGGCTCGACCGTCCACGTAATGCTTGCGACCTGGTCGCCCTCGCCAGTCACATGGAAGATGTCTCGCGTGACGCGGGCGACATTGCCGCTTGTCTTGAGCTTAATCTTGTCCGTACCATCGGCGATGCCCTGGTAGCCCATGTCGAAGGATGCATTTTTGGAAAGGTCGAGGCCCGCTTCCTGCGTCGCGGCGTGAGCGTCTTGGAGTGCCTTGGCCGGACCGACCTTAAAATCGATGGAGTTCTGGGCGGTTCCCGTCTTGGCGTCAGCGACGATGCTTCAGGAGTTCTTGGCGCCGATTTTCATGTTGGTAACGTGGATGCCATAGGCCGAAAGATTGTCGATAGTGGTTGTGTTCTCGGAAGGGCCCTGAAGCGTGCCATCGGCCTTGGCGACAAACGGAATGACGGTCGGAGTCTTAAACGCGATGTTGTCGATTTCGGTCCTGATGGTCACGTCGGTGGTTCCAACGCGTCCCTCCGCCAGAGCGGTGGTCGGCGCGGCGCTCATTGCGAGTGCGAGCGCCAGCCCTGCGCCCACGACGAGCGCCCTGGTCCCGCTCAAGTTCCTGGTGATGTCCATAATCGTTCCTTTCTATTCGTCACGGAACGTTTCCGTGAGGGTTAGACGAAAACGGCACGGGTGCGCATTTTCATAACAGGCGGCAGATCTAGTCTTCGGCCTGCGCAACCCGCACCTTGATGCGCGTGGGATTGCCATGGGCGTCGTAGGTCTTGGCGTCGAGCGCTTGAATCTCGATATACGCCTCACCTTCTTTGATGTCGCCTGCAGGGCAGGCCTCAACGGTCTTGCCGGTCTCGACCACGCCCGATTCATAGACGGTCTCGTCGTTTTGGATCACGCGGAAACGCTGGGGAAACTTGTTATCCTGGACGTTTTGTACGTTGACGCGCAGCTTACCGCCTTTTTGTAGCTGGGCGACCGGTGCGACCGAGATTGTCATCATGTTGTCGCGGACGATGGCATCGAGCTCGTCCTGGATTTCTTGGCGCGACTTACCCTCTGCCGCTGTGACCGAGGCGCCCGTCTCGGCGACAGGCTTTGACTGCCAGGCGTAAAGGCCGACGGCGATAAGGGCGCAGGCGATGGCCAAGCAGACGATGCCGAGCCTTTTTCGATGTTTTGACCCCAGGGGGCTCGACCGCTTCCGTGCGTTCATGCGGCATCCTTAGTGGTATAGACGCGCGCGAACGTGGACGGATCGGCGCCAAAGAGCATGTGGAGCATGAGACGTCGCGAGTAGATGAGCTCGTCGAAGTTTGGGTCGAGTTTGATGTCGTGGATGTGGGCGATATGGTGGGCGAGTGCCGAAAACGATTCGGGATCGCAGATCACGTCGGTGGTGACGTGATAGACGACCGCATCGGGAAACGCCTCCTCGTCGAAGGGCAGAAGATATGGGTCATCGTCAACTTCGATGGCGACGCCATACTGGGGCCAGTAATATGCCATGGGAACCTCCCTGCTTTTGGGCCAAACCTTCTATTGGCTCTGGCTGTCGATGCCGACCGTATCAGCCACAACTTGACCAATTTCTGACCAAATGCTTGACGGGTTTACATCGCCGCAGGTGAGAGATGCTAAAAAATATCTCAAGTTTTTTCGAGCGCCAATTGCATGCATGGCAGTGATGGGAAGGAGCGCGTTAAATAGAGCGCCTGCCGAGAAAACGCCGCCGCTTGCCGAATTGCACAAACGTAAAATTCGCCAATTATGGAGACGGTCTCAGTCACGTCGACGAAACGATGCGGTAACATCTCCCTGCAAATACTGTAGTTAACTAAAGGGGGAGTTTGCGTGTCTGCAGCCATCAAACCCTTCAGCGACGAGTTCGAAGAATATGGTCGCGATGAATCTCGCACATCGGGCGAGGCGTCGAGTATCTCGTTTCCGACAACGGAGGACGAAGTCCGCGCCATTCTGCGAAAGCTCCATGCCGAGCATGTTCCGATAACGGTCCAGGGTGCTCGGACCGGTCTGGCTGCCGGTGCCGTGCCCCACGGCGGCCACATCCTCAACACTTCTCGTATGAATCGCTACCTGGGTCTTCGCCGCGACGAGCAAGGCCGTTTTCTGCTGCGCGTGGAGCCGGGCGTCGTGCTTTCTGAGTTACGCAAGCAGCTGGGCAAGAAGGCATTGCCGACCGCTGGCTGGGATCAGGCATCGCTTGAGGCCTATGAGGAGTTCCAGACAGCTCCCGAGCAGTTCTTTCCCACCGATCCCACCGAGGCATCTGCCTGCCTGGGTGGCATGGCGGCGTGCAATGCCTCCGGTGCCCGCAGCTATGCCTATGGCCCCATGCGCCCGCACGTTACGGGGCTTCACGTGGCACTGCCGGACGGCGACCTGCTCGAGCTTCATCGAGGTCGGGCACACGCTGACGCACGCCACTTGTCGCTCGTGACGGCAGGGGGCCGCGCGCTTGAGCTGGATCTTCCCGGCTATACCATGCCCAAGACCAAAAACGCGTCGGGTTATTTCGTTTCGGACGACATGGACGCCATCGATCTTTTTATCGGTGCATGCGGCACACTCGGGGTCATTACCGAGCTCGAGATCGCCCTGCAGGCGGCACCTTCGGTCGTATGGGGCGTGAGCTGCTTTTTCGACAGCGAGGACAAGGCAGTGTCCTTTACCGATTCCGTGCGCCCCGTGCTGTCCCATGCCGCCGCTATTGAGTATTTCGATGCCGGCGCCTTGGATATCCTTCGCCGCCAGCGCGAGCAGTCGACCGCGTTTGCCTCGCTGCCGGCACTCGACGATGAGGCAAAGGTCTGTATTTACGTGGAACTCGACTGCGACGACGAGGCTCAAGCGACTGAGGAGCTGTACCACCTGGGATGGGTTTTGGAGCTTGCGGGCGGCCGCGATGACGCGACCTGGGTTGCGCGCACCGAGGTCGATCGCGAATGCCAGCGGTTCTTCCGCCACGCCGTCCCCGAGAGTGTCAACATGCTCATCGATGAGCGTCGCCGCACCGACCCCACCATTACCAAACTGGGGTCGGATATGTCGGTACCCAACGCGCGCCTGGCCGATGTCGTTGCCTTCTATCGCCGCACGCTGGCCGAAAGCGGGCTTGAGTCTGCCGCCTGGGGACATATCGGCAACAACCATCTGCATGTGAATATCCTGCCGCGCGATGCGCAGGACTACCGTCGCGGTGGTGAGCTGTTTGCCCGGTGGGCTGCGGAGGTAACGGCTATGGGCGGCGCCGTCTCTGCCGAGCACGGCGTCGGCAAGATCAAAGCGGGCTTTTTGGAGACGATGTACGGCCACGAGGCCATGGTCGAATCGGCTCGACTCAAGCTGCAGCTCGATCCTGCCGGGCAGCTGGGTCGTGGCAACCTATTTTCGGAGAAGCTCTTGGATGAACTCGTCCAGAAAGGGGGCGCGTGAAGATGAGCGATTTCCATATGGTGGTGTGCGTCAAGGCGGTACCGGGAAGCACCGAGGTCAAGATGGACCCCAAAACCAATACCATCGTGCGTGAGGGCAAGCAGGCGGTCATTAATCCCTTCGATGCAAGTGCCCTCGAATGCGCGCTGGCGCTCAAGGACGACTTTATCGGCTTTGGCATGGATGTGCGCGTGACGGTGGTGTCGATGGGTATCCCTGCAACCGAATCGCTGCTGCGCGACTGCATTGCCCGCGGCGCCGATGATGCGCTGCTGCTGACCGATCGCGCCTTTGCGGGCGCGGACACGTTGGCGACCACCTATGCCCTCAAATGCGGTATCGAGGCGCTCGACGAGGACTTCGACCTGCTCATCTGCGGCAAGATGGCGGTAGATGGCGATACCGCCCAGATTGGCCCCGAGCTGGCCGGCGCCTTCGAGATTCCCTGCGTGACCGATGTGAGCTGCGTGCAGAGCGCAGGTTTTACGACGTGCGGTGCGCTTTCGCTCGTTCACGGTTGCGATGCCGGCGAGGAGACGGTCTATCTGGAGATGCCGTGCGCGATGACGACCGCCAAGGAGATCGGCCAGCTGCGCATGCCGAGCATCGCCGGCATTCGCGCGGCCGAAGATGCGGATGTGCGGGTGGTCTGTGCTGCCGATGTACATGCTGACCCTTCGCGTTGCGGCCTTACCGGATCGCCGACGCAGGTCGTGCGCTCATTTGTGCCCGACCGCGACCAAACGTGCGAGGCCATCGAGGGCACGCCGGTCGAGCAGGCGGCAAAGATTGCCAAGATTATCGAGGGGATGGCATAGATGAGCGGACTGATAATCGATAGCGAGGCGTGCGTTGGCTGTGGCCGCTGCGTTCGCGCCTGTGCCTCGGGTGGCATTGTGATGGAGGGCGAGCGCCCCAACCGCTGCGCCCATGTGACCGACGGCTGTATCTTGTGCGGCGGGTGCGTCGACGCCTGCCCCGTCAATGCCATTTCGATCGAGCGCGACGAGGCCGCCGGCGCGGTTGACCTCGATGCGTATCGAGACATATGGGTATTCGTTCAGACCGACGGTCACGATGTCGTGGCTCCGGTGGCCTACGAGCTCATGGGTAAGGGGCGCGAGCTTGCCGATGCTCGCGGTTGCCGTCTGGTGGCATTGGCCGGCATGGGCCCCGAGGGCTCGCTTGAGGACCTGGAACATCTGGTCTGCGCCGGTGCCGACGAGGTCGTGGTCTGCCGCGACGAGCGACTGCGCCAAAACGATGCGGAGATCTATGCTCGTCTCATCTGCGATTTGGTGGCCGAGCGCAGACCCGAGGCCATTCTGTACGGCGCGACCGCCTTTGGTCGTGAGCTGGCGCCCGGTGTGGCCGTACGCTTGCAGACGGGCCTTACGGCCGACTGTACGGTGCTTTCGATGGATACGGAGACGGGTCTACTGCAGCAGACCCGCCCGGCGTTTGGCGGCAACTTGATGGCCACCATTATCTGCCCCAATCATCGGCCGCAGATGGCAACGGTGCGCCCCGGCATCTTTGGGGCACCCAAGTTTGACTACAGCCGCTCTGGCACGATTACCCAGGTATCGCTTGCGAATGATGTTAAGGCCCGTGTCGAGATCTCGATTCCCGCCGAGGAGTGGGGGCAGCAGGCATCAATTGCCGATGCCGAGCGCCTGGTCGTGGTGGGCCGCGGCATCGGCTCCAAGAAGAATCTGCCCCTGATGCGAAAACTCGCCGATGCCTTGGGTGCCGAGCTTGGTTGCACGCGTCCCGTTGTGGAGGCAGGCTGGTTGGAGTATCGCCACCAGATTGGCCAGACCGGCGTGTCGGTTTCGCCCAAGCTCCTTGTGAGTATCGGCGTTTCGGGCGCTATCCAGCATCTTGCCGGCATCGGCGGCGCGGAGTGCATCATCGCTGTCAACGAGGACCCGGATGCCCCCATCTTCGGCGCTGCGCAGTACAAAGTTGTCGGTGACGCCGTCGAAGTTGTCGAGGAGCTTCTGGCCCAGCTCGAGCGCCAGGCGCTGGCCAGCCAGGCTCGCATCTCTTTCTTTAGGCGTTCCCAGGTCGCTTGCGTGGCGGGGTCGGTAAAGGGCCGCACGATACCAAAAGGTGCGTCGAGCAGGCGGTAGATATCGCCCTGCTTGCGCGTCAGCGCGCGGCTTGCCGGATAGACGAGCTCAAACATAAAGCAGATAAGCCCCACCAAGTAGTCCGCGGGCTCATCGCGCTCATCGCGCGTGACGCAGCGGTGCTCGTCAAAGGCAGCCAGCGTCGGTGCCGAGAAGTGGCTGGCAAGAAACACGTCCTCATCCACTTTGAGGATGGTGTCGACGGTGCTGTCGGCGATGGTGCGCATAATGTCGACCTTGTCGCCATCGCGCACAATATCGCAGAAGCGCCGCGTGCGCTCGTCGAGCTGCGCGGGTAGACGGAAATCGCTGTGATAGGCAATGCTTGCGCGAATCAACTCGTCTTCTACCGGATCGTCGATAAAGTCGCGGATACTTGTTGTCGCGGGCGCGTCTGCAGGGTTTTCGCCAAAGAGAACCTCGACGCCCAACGCCGCATGGCTCATGCTCTCGGCATCCTTAAACGTGTCCCAGCGTCGCAGCTGCTCAAAGCGACCCATATCGTGCAGCAGGCCGCAAAGCCACGCTAGGTCAATGTCCTGAGGTGACCAGCCCTGTTCGCGTGCCACGGCATCGCATGCCTCGGCAACGTGGTACGTATGCTCGATTTTGAGCGCGATACGCGGATTGGCGGCATCGTAGGCATCGGTGTAGGTTTTGAAGGCCGCGGCAGCCCGCGTTCGATCGATAGCTGTCATAATGACTTCCTAAAAAGTTGTGTCTTTCTGTGTCTTTCGATCCGGTGGCAATTGTAGGTGAACTCGGTTGCCATCGGGCGATGGTTCTGCCGCGTCGTTGAATGCGGCTCGGAAATCTTGTCGGGACGAGGAACGTTATGGTGCTCAAAATCGTTAAAACCGTCTGGCCGGTGATGCTTACCTATGTTGCGATAGCCGCGCCGTGCGGAATGATTATGGCGCAGACGGGAATGGAACCCTGGATGGTTTTTGCCCTGAGCAGCACGTTCGTGACGGGCAGCGGGCAGTTTATGGTCTGCAACCTGTGGCTGGCAGGTGTGCCTGCGGCATCGATTGTCGCAAGTGTGGCCGCAATCTCCTCGCGCTTTGCGCTTTACTCGGCATCGATCGCACCGCATTTGAGGGGTGCTTCGAAGCGTCAGACGCTGGCTGTTGCCGCGACACTTACCGAGGAGGCATACGGCATTTCGCTTGCCAAGTTGGTTAAAGGGGAGGATTGGGGTCCGCTCGAGTCCTTTGTGCTCAACGTGATCCTCATCGCAACATGGGGCGTTTCGTGTACGACGGGCGCCATCGTCGGCGCCGTTGTTGATGTTCCCACCGCTATTGCGGGTTTTGTCTGCACATCGCTCTTTATCTGCCTACTCTTTTCGCAGCGACTGTCGCGCGGCAATGTCGTAGCTGCCGGTTTGGCTGCGGTGTCCGTCGCCATATGCAAGTTCTTGGGGTGGACGAATATCGCCGTGCCGGCAAGTGTGCTCGTCGGCGTTGTCACGGCACTCGCGTGCGATGTCCTCGCCGAGGGAAGGGGCGCTCGCGATGCCCGTTAATGAGTTTTTGGTTCTATGGCTGTCGTCATGGGCGGCCATCGCGTTTTTCCGCATTGCCCCGGCGTTTGCCTTGCGCGGGAGAACGCTGTCGCCCCGCGTTACCGAGGCCTTGGGTTATAT
Source organism: Collinsella sp. (assembly GCA_019419505.1). Taxonomy (GTDB): domain Bacteria; phylum Actinomycetota; class Coriobacteriia; order Coriobacteriales; family Coriobacteriaceae; genus Collinsella. Next base: position 141,751 of record DXZS01000006.1, read on the forward strand.
TCCGCCTGCCGCCTTTGCGGCGCTGGTCGCCAACGATTTGATAAGCCCTGGCGCTTTCGACGCCGGCTTGTGGCAGGGCTTGATTCCCTGGATTGCGGCCGCCGGCGTCGTGGCGGTGGCAATCAAGACAAAGTCGATGTTGTGGTGCTGCGTCTCGGGCATCGTGTTCTATATCGTTTTGAGCTTCATATAAGAGCGGAGCACGTTTAGCGTCCCGGCACACGTATCGAATTTCTCACCGAGCCGGTCTGCTTCTTCTGGTACCATGGTCAAACTTTACTGTAGCAAAGTATGACGTGGGCTTTTGTTCTGCGTCAGCGGAAATGGGGGTTTCATGGCACAGGAAGCGACCGCCAACGAGCAAAAGAAATTCAAAGTCCCGCGTATCCCGGGTGACATCATGATCTACCCGATGATCGTTGGCCTTTTGCTCAATACCTTCTGCCCGCAGGTCTTTGAGATCGGCGGCTTCTTTACCGCCGCCTGCCGCGGTGGTTCCAACACCATCGTTGCCGCGATCCTGCTGTTTGTGGGTGCCGGCATCAGCTTTAAGTCCACGCCGGGCGCCATCAAGACCGGCATCGTTGTGCTGATTCCTAAGCTTGTTGTTGCGGCTGCCCTTGGCTTGGGTGTGGCATATTTCTTTAACGACAACTTCCTAGGTCTGAGCTCCGTGTCTATCATCGGCGGCATTACGTTTTGCAACATGGCGCTCTACACCGGCATCATGGGCGAGTTCGGCGACGAGTCCGAGCAAGGCGCCGTCGGTATCCTGTTCTTTACGGCCGGCCCCGCCGTCACGATGATCATCCTCGGTGTCTCGGGTCTCGCCAACATCCCCGTCGGCACCATCATCGGATCCATCCTGCCGCTTGTTATCGGCATGGTTCTGGGCAACTTGTTCCCGTTCATCAAGAACCTGCTGGTTCCCGGCGCCAATCCTGCGATTGCCGTTATCGGTTTTCAGCTCGGTGCGTCCATGAGTCTTTCGAGCTTTATCACCGGCGGCATTTCGGGCATCCTGCTGGGCCTCATCACGCTCTTTATCGTCGGTCCCATTACCTTTGCCTTCGAGCGCCTGTGCGGTGGTAACGGCAAGGCGGCCGTTGCCTGCTCCACTATCGCCGGCACGGCTATGACCACGCCGGTCGCCCTCGCCGAGGTCGCTCCGCGCTATGCCGAGCTTGCGCCCACCGCGTATGCGCAGATCGCCACCGCCGTCATCATCACGGCAATCATGGCCCCGATTCTGACCGGCTGGGTCGACAAGAAGTTTTGCCAGGGCAAGGAGGATCTGTCGCCTGCCGGTGTCGAGACCATCGAGGAGGCCGTCGCGACCGACATCGATGGCGAATAGCAATCGCTACCCATCAATGATGCCGGAGTGCAATTCGCGCCGTTTGAGCGCCCGAACGATGACTGTTTTGCAGTGACGTTCGGGCGCTCTGCTATGATTCCCCTTACCCCTGCGGGTAGGGGGTGTTTGTTGCCCAGACCAGAATCGGGCGATTCTGACCACTTGAATATTGAATGGATGGCGTCTAGTGGTTAAGGCACTCAAAATTGAGATATTCCTGCTATGCATGATTGTTCTTATCGGGCTTGCCGCACGAAGCCGCCGCTCCTTGTTCTCGAGCACCCAGCAGCTTCTGTTTAGCATGCTGGGCTACACGTCTGCAGCCTACATTTTCTTCGATATGATCTGGACGCTCTCGGACGGCGTGAGCACTCCTGTAGGCATCACGGCCAACTGGATTTCCAACGCGGTCTCGTTTTCGCTGTTCGCCATCGCGTGCCTCATTTGGTTTTTCTATTCCGAGACAGTGCAGGGCTCACGCCTTTTGACCGCGCGCTATAGGGTGGCGCTCGTGACGTTGCCAACCGTATTGGTGGTCGTGCTGGCATTTACCAGCTACTGGACGCACACTATGTTCTATATCGATGCACAGGGCGTATATCGTCGCGGAGCGCTTTATATGATTCAGCCTATCGTTAGCTACTGCTACATCATATATACGTCTTTGCATGCCTTTATTCAGACTCGAAAAGTCGAAAGTCTGCAAAAGAAGGCCATTTATCGCACCCTCGCCTTTTTTGCGGTTCCCGCTCTGGTGGGCGGTACCTTCCAGGTTTTGTTTTCGGTACCGGGCCTTTGTGTCGGTATAACGCTGAGCATCCTGCTGCTCTACATCATCTACCAGGAGCAGCTGATCTCGACCGACCCGTTGACTGGCCTCAACAATCGCAACCGTTTTGAGACCTATATGCTGTCGCTCTTTTCAAATGTGGATCAGGCCGAAGATGTATATCTGCTTATGATGGACGCTGACGGCTTTAAGCAGATTAACGACCGGTATGGACATGTTGAGGGCGATCATGCCCTCCAGGTCATATCTGCTACGCTCAAAGAGGTCTGCTCGGCGTCTGGTGGCTTTATCGCACGTTATGGCGGCGATGAGTTTGTGGTGCTTCAAAAGGCGACGGCGGAGCAGGACATCATGTGTCTGTGCGCGGCAATCAGCGACGAGCTCGCGCGCGCCGAGGTCCCGTATCTGTTGCGGATGTCCATCGGCTACGCACGGGTTGGTGATGGCGTCGATACCTGGCAAGACTTGCTTCGCGCTGCCGACGCGGAGCTTTACCGCGTAAAGCGCGAGAAGAAGAAAGCCGGCGTCCAGATACGCTAGAAAAAAAGGGCGAACGCTGGCGTGCGTTGCGGCCCTCAGCTCACCGATGTACTCCATTAAGCTAAAGCATGTGAATCTCCTCTACTAAATAAGGGCGGTTCGCTAGGCTTTTTTGGGTTTGTTGACGATGATGATGCCGCCGCAGACCAACAGCAGGGCAACAAGTACGGTAACGGGGCTCGTGCCAGCGCCCTCGCCGAGCAGCAGTGCGCTCAACAGCACGCCAAAGACCGGGTTCATAAAGCCAAAGACCGAAACGCGGCTGACGGGGTTGACGGCGAGCAGGCGGGACCACAGCGAGTACGCGACGGCGGAAATGAGCGCCATATAAATGATGAGCGCGATGGCGGGGGCGATTTCGGTGGGGGAAAACGTGCCGCCCATCAAAAACCCGATTGCGGTAAGGACCACGCCACCGACTAAAAACTGCCAGCCGGCGAGCAAGACGCCGTCATGCTCGCGCGAGAAGATGCCAATGAGGCAGGTCGACAGGGCGCCCGCAACAGTGGAAGCCAAGATAAATCCCTCGCCGTTGAGCGTAAAGCCAAAGGTGCCATCCGCGCCCGAAAGGTTGACGAGCGCGACGCCTGCAAAGCCCAGCACACAGCCAAGCACCTTGGGCGTATTGAGCCTCTCGGTGTGAAATGCCAAGGCGGCAAAGAGAATTGCGAGGAAGTTGGCGCTGGCCTCGATGATGGAACTCGACATGGCGCTGGCGCGCGAGAGTCCTAGGTAGAAAAAGAAGTACTGCCCGATAGTCTGGAAGAGTGACAAGACAAAGATGGGCTTGATGTCACGAGCCTGCGGAATGAGGGGGCGGCGTTGGGCCGCACTCATCCCAACGATAACCAGGGCGCCGGCAAGCGTGAAGCGCAAGCCCGCAAAGAGCAGCTGTGAGGCGCTATCGTGCGCGGGGATGCCAAAGAGCCCGTAACCGATCTTGATGCAGGGGAAAGCCGACCCCCAGAGCGCACAGCAGACGAGGCAGCCCAGGATGAGCCCGGGTAGGGTGGCGAGATACGGCTTGCGGCTTTCCATGATGTCCTTCCTGTATGCGCGAAGCAAAAAAGAACCCGCCACCGGGTGTGCCTGTGAACTGCGCCCCGAAACTTGGACTGAATAAATAGCGACTACGCCGCA
>DXZS01000007.1 GCA_019419505.1 Collinsella sp.
CATGGTCGTGGGCATCATCGGCGCGTTCTTCGGCGTGCTGGCGTAAGGGCCCGGCCTATTATTTGCCCCCAAGGGAAACGGCGACCCATTGCGGTCGCCGTTTTTTATTACCGAAAGCTAGTTGGAGGTGCTTCGTGATTCGATCTGACAATCCACCCGATAATGGCGTGAGCGGGGCGATGTATCTATTTGGCACGGCGCTCTTGTGGAGTTTTATCGGCATCCTCGTTCGCGCCAATTCGCAGTCAGCTCTTTTGATCGGTGCCGTCACGGCAATATTTATGGCGCTCTTTATCCTGCTCGTCGGCAGACCCGTCCTTCGCGTCAGCCGTCTTATTGTCCTTGTGGCCGTCTGCAACTTCGTGACGGGCACCACGTTTAACTTTGCCAACCAGCTCACGACGGTCGGCAACGCGATCGTTCTGCAGTACACCTCGATGATTTTCGTTATCGTGTATCAATCGCTCGCAACTCGCACGTTGCCCTCGCCTGCGAAGATTGCCTCCGTGGTGGTTGCTTTTACGGGTATGGGACTTTTCTTTTTAGGTGATTTGAGCGCCGAGGGCATGCTCGGAAATCTGCTTGCCGTCATTTCGGGCGCCACCTTTGGGCTGTGTTTCTTTTTAAACTCTCGCCCCGATGCGTCGCCCATGGTGTCCTCGCTCATCTCCTGCGGCATCTCGATACTTCCGATCGTCTATTTTGCCGGCGACCTAGGCTCCGTGAAACCCTTTGAGTGGGGGCTTATGCTGGTGCATGGCCTTTTTTGCAGCGGCCTTGCGAGTGTGCTGTATGCCAAGGGGATTGCGCGCACCAACGCGTTTGCGGCCAACTTGGTTTGCATGAGTGAGGTCGTGCTCGCTCCCTGCTGGTCGGCGCTCCTCTTTGGCGAGGTCTTTCGCTGGAACGAGTTTTTGGGCGCAGCGATGATCGTTTTGGTGATTGTGGCCAACTTGGCATCCGATGCTTTTGGCGACGGCTTTCTGGTGGCGCTTGTCCGCCATCGAAACAAAGAGCGTGCCTAATGGGATGCGCCTGCCGTTTACGGTAAAAAACACCCCGCTGAGCGACTGGTATTAAATAAGGCGAACCTGCATACCTATAATTGGTATCAAATCATTTGTGCCTGGCATGGGTGTTAGCAGCACACCAGGTACGCTTCGAGCCGTGGAATCGAACTCCCGGAATTGATATCAACAACGCGCGCGACGGGAGTGACGACGGTTCGAGATTCCTTATTGGGAGGAATTATGCTTGTCCAAGCAATCCTCGTCGGCTTAGTCGGAGCGTTTGGATGCCTCGACTACCAGCTCGGCACCCTCTACGCGTTCCGCCCCATCGTCCTGTGCCCGCTCGTGGGCCTGGTGCTGGGGGACCTGCAGACTGGCCTTGCCGTTGGCGCCAGCCTGGAGTTGCTGTTCATGGGCTCGATTTCCATCGGCGCCTACGTGCCGCCTAACGAAACCGTCGGCGGCGTGCTCGCCTGCGCGTTTGCCATTCAGCTCGGTCAGGGTACCGAGACGGCCATCGCGCTCGCCATGCCCATCGCCGTCCTTGCGCTGACGATCGGCAACATTACCAATGCCTTGTTCCCTGTGTTTGTCGATATGGCAGACAAGTTCGCCCTCAAGGGAAACCTCAAAGGCATCTACGCCGTTCATTGGGGAATTGGAATCTGGGGCTGCGTCGAGTACTTCCTGCTGTGCGGCGGCGCCTTCTATTTGGGTTCCGACGCCATCCAGGGCCTGCTCGACTTCATCCCGCCCTTCATCATCGACGGTTGCGGCGTTGCCGCCAACATCCTGCCGGCCATGGGCTTCGCCATGCTCGGCCGCCTGG
>DXZS01000008.1 GCA_019419505.1 Collinsella sp.
CCGTACGCTTGAACTGAAAAGGGGGAGGCCTCGCGGCCTCCCCCTTTTTTGCGTTTACGGGCTTTTGTCTCACATAGTAGCTGTGTTTTATAACCCTCGTTTGTCGCATCTTCTGCGAACGGGCTACAATAACTTAGTCTGTGCGATATGGAGGTGAACATGGCTGAAGCTGGTATCGGCGTTGATATCGTCGAGATTTCCCGCATGAAATCAATTCTTGAAAAGACGCCGTCGTTTGCTCGGCGTGTGTTTACCGAAGAAGAGCGTGCGTATTGCGATGCATCATCGCGTCCCGCTGCTCACTATGCGAGCCGCTTTGCTTCGCGCGAGGCGGTACTTAAAGCTCTCGGCACGGGTTTTAGTCAAGGCGTGGGTCGCAAGGATGTTTCGGTTACGCGTGATAAACTCGGCAAACCGAAGGCGCTGCTTTCGGGCCGTGCTCTCGAGATCGCTCAAGAACTGGGTGTTGTTGAAGTCGCTCTTTCCATTACGCTTACAGGAGACTTGGCCGTTGCGAATGCCATCGCGATTACCGAAGATGCTCGGCCTAAGCCAAAAGAGGAAAAGGTGAGCACCAAGAAACGCGTAGCGCAGACATTTAAAGAGGCTCGCTCTGTTTTAGATGAGCTTGAGCAGCTGCAGAATTCAGCATTGACGGAGCACCTGGGCGATGCTTCGCAAGATACGCTAGGAGCATAGATGAAACCGGTTTTGAGTACCGAAGAAGTCGTTCGTCTCGAGGATATCATCGAACGCGAAGGGACTTCGAAGGCCGAGCTTATGGAGCTAGCGGGTGAGTTTGCCGCCAACGAGGTCTTGAAGCTCAATCCCGATCGGGTTCTCGTTCTGGTCGGTTTTGGTAATAATGGCGGCGACGGTTGGGTTGCCGCCGATATCCTGAGCCATAAGGGTGTGGACGTGGATATCGTTTCTCCGGTTGAACCGGATGAGATTCCTGCTGCTCTGGCACGTCATGTTGCTCGTCGTACTGCCGGCCGCGATGTGCACGTTTGCGTCGGCCCCTCGCGTGATGAACTCGAGGTTTTGATCGATAAGGCCGATGTTGTTGTCGATGCCATTTTTGGTACCGGTTTTCACGGGAATCTGCGTGCGCCGTTCTCCATCTGGATTCCTACGGTCAATGAATGCGCCGACTGTGTCGTATCCATTGATGTCCCCTCGGGCCTGAATGCCGAGACGGGCGTTGTTGATGACGACTGCATTCGTGCCGAGCATACGGTGACGATGATTGCGCCCAAGATTGGTTTGTATAGCGCCGATGGCCCTGAGTATGCTGGCGATTTGATCTGCGGCAATCTTTACGACCGTCTTGACGAGGTCATCGATGATGTCGACCACGCCGCCGAGATTGTCGAGCCCGGTGACTTAGTTGATTACTTTGCTCCACTACCTACGAATATCGATAAGTATTCCCGTGGCTCTGTGCTTATTGTCGCCGGATCTGCGCAATATCCTGGTGCTGCCATTATGGCGGCCAAGTCTGCAGCTCGCGCGGGTGCTGGTTACGTGGCAGTCGCGGCTCCTGACGCCTGCGCCAATCTTATTCGCATGGCACTTCCTTCGATTCCCGTCTTTGCTATTCCGTCTGATTCCCGCGGCTCCTTTGGCGCCGCTGCGCGCATGACGGTGTGCGAGATTGCAAAGAAGTACAGCTGCGTACTGTGCGGTCCCGGTATGACGACATCTGCCGGCGCTATGCAGGTGGTTTCGGGCTTGCTCGAGCTTGATGTGCCGCTTATTTTGGACGCCGATGCACTCAACTGCCTTGCTAAGATTGCCATTGACGGTATTGATAGTAATCCCGAGATGTATCGTCGCGAGCAGCCGTTGGTTATGACGCCGCACTATCGTGAGCTTTCGCGTCTGGTTGCCGGTGACGAGGTGAACGACCTTGGTACCGCGATTGCGGCCGCGCAGAAGGTTGTCTGGGCTGCAGGCTCCGACAATCTGGTGGTCATTGCCAAGGGGTCGACGACGGCTATCTGTGGCGTTGAGCGTGTGTTGCTGCCGCTCTCGGGTCCGGCTTCTCTAGCAACTGCCGGTTCGGGTGATGTTCTCGCGGGTATTTTGGCCGGCACGCTTGCCACCATGCGCGACGAGATGGATCGTTGGGAGTTGCTGTATTCGTACGCCGTCGCACTTCACAGCTACGCCGGTTTTGCCGCGGCGACGGAGTATGGTGAGAAGAGCGTTATCGCGACCGATCTTATCGACTTGATCGGTCCTGCCATGGAGCTGGCGGCAAAGGATGCGCTCGAAGATCTGGGAATCATGGACGAAGGGTCGGATGACTAATCATGAATAAAGCCGATTTGACGCGCTGGTCCTGGGTCGAGATCGACCGTGGGGCGCTCCGTCGTAACACGAGGGCCTACAAGAACTTGCTGAATCCACGTCAGCGCCTGTGCTGCGTGGTCAAGGCCGATGCTTATGGCCATGGAGCTGTTGAGTGCGCCAAGATCATGTATTCGGCCGGTGCCGACATGTTTGCCGTGGCGACGGTTAACGAGGGCGTTGAGCTCCGACAGGGCGGGATTACGAAACCCATCCTCATCCTAAGCGAGCCGCCTATCGAGGCCATTCCGACGTTGCTCGAGTTTGATATCATGCCCTCGGTCTATACGTCTGACTTTGCTCTTGCGTATGGCGAATGTGCCGTCGCGGCGGGCAAAGTGGGCAAGTATCATCTCGCCATCGAGACGGGCATGAATCGTATCGGCGTTCACTACACGCAGGTGCTCGACTTTGTCCGCGGTATAAATTTCCATCGCGGTATTCAGTGCGACGGCGTATTTACGCACTTCGCCACGGCCGATGAACCTTCGGGCTGGGACTACAAACTGCAGTGTCAGCGCTTTACCGAGGCCGTTCAGGCCATTAAGGATGCGGGCTTTGAGTGCGGTATCGTGCACTGCGCCAACACGCCGTCCTCGATGCTCGACCCTTCGATGCATTTTGATATGATTCGCGCCGGCGTTGGCTTGTATGGCATGCAGCCGTGCGAGCTGAGTGGCCGCGTGATGCAGCTTGATCCCGTTATGAGCGTCCATGCGCGCGTGACGCGCGTGGCACACCCTGCGATGGGTGAGGGCGTGGGCTACGGTTTTACCTACCGCGTACCGCGCACGCGCGTTCAGATCTGCACGCTGCCGATCGGTTATGCCGACGGCCTATCGCGTACGCTTTCCAATCGTATGGATGTGCTGTATCGCGGCGAGCGCGTGCATCAGGTTGGCAATATCTGCATGGACCAGTTTATGGTCGCCATTCAGTCCAACCCGGCACACGAGATTCCCGAGGCCGAGTATGGTGACGAGTTGATTATTGTCGGCCGCGATGGCGATGCCGAGATCACTATGGACGAGATGGCCCGACTGCGCGGAACGATTAACTACGAGGTCGCCTGCGGCTTTGGCATGCGCCTCGACAAGGTCTACGTGTAGGAGTCGCCATGGGCGTCATGCACATCCCCGGCCATACCCATCAGGCACCACGTGAGGTCGCACTCGAGGAAATTGAGGCCGTTCTGGGCGATTGTCACCTCTGCCAGCTCTACCAGTCGCGTCACAATATCGTGTTTGGCGTGGGAAACCCCCGCGCTCGTGTGATGTTTATTGGCGAGGCGCCGGGCCGCAATGAGGATTTGCAGGGCGAGCCCTTTGTGGGGGCGGCAGGCGAGGACCTCAACGGCATTTTGTCGCTGGCGGGGCTCAAACGCGAAGACGTCTACATTGCCAACGTGCTTAAGTGCCGCCCGCCGGGAAACCGCAATCCACGTCCCGAGGAAGTGCTGGCTTGCTCGCCGTTTTTGCGTGAGCAGATTCGAAGCATCTGGCCCGATATTATCGTGACGCTCGGCAACCCCGCGACGCACTTTGTGCTTAAGACCGAGATTGGCATTACTAAGCTGCGCGGCAGGTTCCACCAGATGGGGCATTTTGTAGTAATGCCTACGTTCCATCCGGCAGCAGCGCTACGCAATCCGGCGTGGCAGGAACTGCTGGAGGAAGACTTTAAGATGCTGGGCGACTATCTGGAGCGACATCCCGCACCAGAGGACGCCTCGGAATAATAAGGAGCATATATGTCCCTGGAGCGCCTGGGGGTAGGTACTTACAAAACGACTTGCGCTGCCGATACGGAGTACTTTGGCGAGCTAATTGCACCGTGCCTTGAGGACGGCGATGTGCTCATCCTGACCGGTGGCCTGGGAGTGGGCAAAACTCACTTTACCAAGGGCGTCTCGCGCGGGCTGGGCGATGGGCATATGGTTACGAGCCCTACGTTTGCGCTCATGGCCGTTCACGATCAAGGCCGTATTCCGCTGTTTCACTTTGATCTATACCGCCTGGAGCATGCCTACGAGCTCGAGGATACGGGCATTTTCGATGTGCTGGGCTATGAGGGTGCTTGCCTGCTGGAATGGGGCGAACAATTCCAAGACGAGCTGACGGATGAGTATCTTTCGGTGACGCTCAAGCGTGATGAGGGCGACAGCGATGTGCGAACGATAACGCTCGAGGCGCACGGTGACCGCGCAATGGAGCTTTCCCATTTGATTGATAAGGCTGTACAAGATGAGCTTGCATAACGACAGCGCGCTGGTGGTGGCGCTCGATACTTCGACCGACATGCTTGCCTGCGCGGCAAGCTGGATTGATGGGCAGACGGGCGAGACGAAGCTCGTGAGTGGCGACCACATGTGTCGCCGTCACGCCAACGTTGAGCTCGTGAATACCGTTGATGGCGTGCTGGCTCAAGCCGGTCTGGATCGCAGCGATGTTGGTTACTACGTGGTCGGCCGCGGCCCGGGGTCCTTTACGGGTGTGCGCATCGGCATCTCCACTGCCAAGGGCCTCGCACGTGGTGCCAATGTTCCGCTGCTGGGCGTGTCGACGCTCGACGCTTGCGCTTGGACGGCGTGGAAGGCTGGCGTGCGCGGCAAGCTTGGTATCTTGGCCGATGCTATGCGCGGTGAGGTATATCCAGCGCTGTATATGCTGGTCGATGAGGGCCCCGAGCGTCAATTTGAGCGCGAACACGTGGTCAAGGCCGCCGTGGCGCTCGATGAGTGGCGCCAAGCAGCGGACTGGGACCAGCTTCAGCTGACCGGTGACGGTCTCGTGCGCTATGGCAAGCTGCTGGGTGAGGACGAGACCGCCCGCTGCGTGGAGCGCGACCTGTGGTGGCCTTCGGGCGAGGGCTTGCTGCTCGCGCACGCTGCGGGTGACGGCGATCCGGCCCGCGTCTTGCCGATTTACACGCGCCTTTCGGATGCCGAGGAAAACGAGCGCAAGCGTCTTGGTCTTGCCGAGAGTGCGCAGAGCGAAATTACGGGCGTTGCCGATGAGCTCGCCGGTCGTCATCTGCAGTTCCGTCCCATGGGCGCGGCGGATGCCGAGGGCGCGAGCGCGCTAGAGGCTGCCTGCTTTGAAGGTGCCGGACACGAGGCGTGGACGCCGGGCATGTTCCTGTCCGAACTGGGCGAGGACGTCGCTGCGCCGCGTAGTTGGTGGGTGGCACACGACGACGGCAAACTGCTGGGCCTTGCCGGCGGTATGGTCGTGGACGGTGATGTGCAGATTCTGGATGTCGCCGTCGACCCGGCACATCGCCGTGAGGGCATTGCCCGCAAGCTGCTGTCGCATGTGAGCTATGATGCCCAAATGCTCGGCTGCACCACGGCTTCGCTCGAGGTCGAGGACGGCAACGAGGGAGCGATCGCGCTTTATAACGCTCTGGGCTTTACCGAGGTGGGTCGTCGCCGCGGCTACTATGGTGCCGGCAAAGACGCCATCGTCATGACGGCCCCACTTCCCCTCGTACTTCCGGTCGACAATGCTTCGCCCGAGCCGACGGCGGCAGAGCAGCGCGTGTGGCCGCTGCCTGCGCCTGGGCGCTCAGAGGTGGAGCGTGCCGAAATTGAGCATCGCCGCCTAGTACTCGCTATCGAGAGCTCCTGCGACGAGACGGCGGTGGCGATTATCGATGCGGATGGCAATATGCTGGCCAACCAGGTGTCGACGCAGATCGATTTCCATGCCCGTTTTGGCGGCGTGGTGCCCGAGATCGCCTCGCGCAAGCACGTTGAGGTCATCGTGAGCGTCGTGGACGCGGCGCTCGAGGACGCCGCAGCATCGCTTGGTCTTGAGGGTGGAGCCATTGCCCCTAGCGAGCTTGCCGCCGTGGGCGTGACACAGGGTCCGGGCCTGGTGGGCGCCCTCGTGGTGGGCGTTGCCTTTGCTAAAGGCTTTGCCTACGCTGCCGGTAAGCCGCTCGTATGCGTCAACCATCTGGAGGGGCACCTGTTTGCCAACTTGCTGGCGCAGCCCGACCTCAAGCCGCCGTTTATCTTCACGCTCGTCTCGGGCGGTCATACCATGCTTGTTCACGTCAAGGCGTGGGGCGACTACGAGGTGCTCGGCGAGACGCTCGACGACGCCGTGGGCGAAGCCTTCGACAAGGTGGCAAAGGCACTGGGTCTTGGCTATCCCGGAGGCCCTATCATCTCCAAGCTTGCCGAGACGGGCAACCCCAAGGCGATCGATTTCCCCCGTGCGCTTAACAGCAGGGGGGACTATCGCTTCTCGCTTTCGGGCCTCAAGACGGCGGTGACGCTCTACATCGAGCAGGAGACCAAGGCCGGGCGCACGATTCACCTGCCCGACCTAGCGGCCTCGTTTGAGGCGGCGGTCTTTGACGTGCAGTACAAGAAGGCCAAAAACGCCCTGCACGCCACCGGGTGCAAGGAGTATTGCATCGGCGGTGGTGTCTCGGCCAATCCGCATCTGCGCGAGATGATGATCAAGAAGCTCGGGCGTCAGGGGATCCGCGTGACGGTGCCGCCCTTGTCTGCCTGCACCGATAACGCTGCCATGATCGCGGAGGTCGCCCGCCGTAAATTCGACCGAGGTGAAATCTCGCCGTTCGACGTCGATGCCGATCCGAACATGACGCTGTAGCTGGTACGGCGCGGCCCCCCGTCCGGGGACCTTTCTGTATCGATATAGCTTCTGAGCTGGTTTGGCGTCGACAACGTCCGGCAAGGTTAGCCAGCTGCGTCGAATTTCCGGCGTGCTTTAGCTGAAAGAAAAGATGGCATGCGGAGCTTTGCTCCGCATTTGGGATGGGAGCCCCTCGGGAGCGGGCGGGCGTATACAAGGTTTATCGCGAGTTCCGCACGAGCCGGAGAGCACTTAATGTGCTCTCCGTGCGAGCAGGACTGTAGAGCAGGAAACCTTGTATACGCCCGCCCGCTCCCGAGGGGCATCTCTCATGCAAAAACTTTTGTTGGGTAAAGTCCGAGGTCAATGGCGTTTTATACCGAGAAATTCAAAAATAGTTGAAAATTCATTACAAATTTGCGTTGACTTTAGGTAACTAAAGTTTCATACTCCTTTTCAACCACTGGGGGATGTGAACACGCACGGATCGTTCGCATCATGATTGAAGAGGATTTTTTAGACATGTTCACGCATCAGCTAAACATTATCAGCGTAGTAATTATCTGATGCGGGTTAGCACATACAGCTAGCCCGTACGATAACGGGCGGCTGATGAAGATGAGGGCCGTCGAGCGCAACCGACGGCCCTCATTTTTTATGTCTGAGAAGTTCTTTTTAGAGGAGGAAATGTAATGAACGGAGTTTTGCTCATGGTTGTGGCCGCGGCGGTGCTCGCCTGCGGCTATCTGGGCTATGGCCGATGGCTGGCCAACAAGTGGGGCGTTGACAAAGAGGCCCTCACGCCGGCCAAGCGCATGAAGGACGGCAAGAGCTTCTCGCCCGTCTCCGCCTTCACCGCGTTCTCGCACCAGTTCAGCTCGATCTGCGGTGCCGGCCCTGTTACGGGTACGATCGTCGCCATGGCCTTTGGCTGGCTGCCCGTCGTGCTCTGGGTCCTCGTCGGCGGCATCTTCTTTGGCGCCGTCCACGACTTTGGCGCCCTGTATGCCTCGATGAAGAACAACGGCAAGTCGCTCGCTCAGCTCATCGAGAAGTACATCGGCAAGACCGGCCGTCGCCTGTTCCTGCTGTTCTGCTGGCTGTTCTGCATCATCGTCATCGCCGCCTTCACCGACATGGTCTGCAAGACGTTCATGTTCACCCCGGCCGTTGACGCTTCTGGTGCTGCTACCGGTGCCATCGACTTCACCAAGTCCTATGCCGCCGGCTGCGCTGGTACCATCTCCATCCTGTTCACCTTCGTCGCTATCGCCTTTGGTTGGGCCCAGAAGAAGTTCAACCTCACCGGTGCTACCGAGTTCGTCACCGGCGTGGTCCTCATGGTTCTCATGTTCGCCGTCGGTATGCAGTTCCCGGTCTACCTGGATAAGTTCCAGTGGTTCGCCGTCGTCATGGTCTACCTGGTCTTCGCTGGCGCTATGCCCATCCAGATGCTCAAGACCCCGCGTGACTACCTCACTTCCATCATGATGATCGTCATGATCGTTTGCGCTGTCCTCGGCATCGTCGTCCTGGGCGTCAACGGTCAGGCCACCATCACCGCTCCGGTCTTCACCGGCTTCTCCACTGCCTCCAGCATGATGTTCCCGGTCCTGTTCGTCTCCGTCGCTTGCGGTGCTCTCTCCGGTTTCCACAGCCTCGTTTCTTCCGGCACCTCTTCTAAGCAGGTCGAGAAGGAGCAGGACGCCGTCAAGGTCGGTTACGGCGCAATGATCGTCGAGTCCTTCGTCGGCATCCTTGCCATCATCGTCGCCGGCATCATGTTCTCCGATATGAACACCGCCGGTACCGGCGCCCTCAATGCTGGTGTCGCTTCCACCCCGTTCCAGATCTTCGCCGCTGGCATCTCCCGCGGTATGCAGGCCTTCGGTGTTGACGGCACGCTCGCTACCGTCTTCATGACTATGAACGTCTCCGCTCTGGCCCTGACCTCGCTCGACGCCGTCGCCCGCATCGCCCGCACCTCGTTCTCCGAGTTCTTTGCCCAGACCAACGATGCTCTGGCCATCGAGTCCAAGGCCGGCTATATGAAGGTCCTCGGCAACCCCTGGTTCGCCACGGTCGTCACCCTGCTTCCCGGTCTCGCCCTCGCTTTTGGTGGCTATGCCAACATCTGGCCGCTCTTTGGTGCTTCCAACCAGCTGCTCGGCGGCATGACCATGATCACCCTCGCCGTGTTCTGCAAGTGCACCGGCCGCAAGGGCTGGATGCTCTACGTGCCCGTCGCCTTCCTGCTCTGTTGCACCTTCACCTCGCTGGTCCAGAGCGCCATGGGTTGCATGACCGCCGTCCAGGCCTACGGTTTCTTCGGTACCATCCCGGCTACCGCCACCACGGCCGCCGTTTCCGTCGCCGCCACCAAGGGCCTGCAGCTCGTCTTCGCTGTCCTGCTGATGGTCCTGGGTCTCATCGTCGCCGTCAACTGCCTCAAGGAGTTCTTCGGCAAGGAGGCTGGCTCCATGCCCGACGAGGAGCCCGAGTGGTCCGAGATGGGCAAGGCCGAGTATGGCCGCGCTGCTGCTGCCGAGGCTCCCACCGACGCCGAGGCTGCCAAGGCCTAGTCAGCTTGATGGGCTAGCCGTTCCATCCATATGACTCGGAAAGACCGGGTCCGCAACGACGCGGACTCGGTCTTTTTTCATGCAAAAGCGGGCGACGCCCGAGTGTTCTCGCAGATGTTTTGCGTGGATAAGGGCGCGCGTTGTACCATATAAACGTATATGTGTACATATGAAAGGGGCCCCGTGGCCAAGACGGTATATTCCGATAACCAAAATAATGTCGATGCCCTGGCTGAACGTCTGAGCAGCCAGACGTCGCTTTCTGCCGAGCGTGCCAAGCTGGTTGCCTACGACCTGCTCTGCCGCAAGGCGCTCAAGATTAAGTCGAGTGCGCTGGCGCAAATTTTTCGCTCCGTCGATAAGGAATGTGACACCAAGGCGATGCGCGATGAGCTTATCGCGGCAAATATCGTGACAAAGATCGAGGGTAGCGGCATTAACGGGCGCCCGGCGTTCTATACCATCAATGCCGAGATCCGCGATGTCCAGGAGCAGCCTGCCGAGTCCGTCGAAGTTTTTGTCGTCGAGGATTCCGCTGACGTGCCTGCTGTGGAAGAAGTTGCTCCGCGTGAGCATGTCGATACCGATGAGTTGCTTGATGAGAACGTCGTGCGTGCCTTTACGGCCAAGGCAGGACGCGGCGGTTTTGGCGGAGGTGGCAAGCGCGATGCGCAGCGCCGCGCCCAGCAGGAGCGCTTCCGTCGCGCCGTTGCTCAAAAGGGTGAGACGGATGCCGAGGCTGTTGAGACCGAGGTTGCTGCCGAGTCGCAGAAGCCCACGAAGGAGCAAAAGCCCGTGGAGGCCCAAGAGCCCAAGCGCCGTCGCGGTGCTCACTTTAAGGCTGCACAGCAGGACGCCGTGCGTGAGGTTGAAGAGTCTTCTGAGGTTGCAGACGATGTTGAAGAGTCTGCCAAGAAGGCTCCGGGTTCATGCCGTCCCGGACGTGGTTTTGCGGGGCGCGCGTATCCCGTAAGGCATCAGGAGAAGAGCGAGCCAGCTTCGACCACTCAGGACGAGAAGGCCGAGAAGGCCGTTGAGCCGGCGGCTCGCGAACAGAAGCCTGCTGAGCCGCAGCTTGAGGTTGATGCCGAGGCCAAGGGCCAGCAGCCTACTGATGAGCAGGCGGAGCAGGGCACGTCGAGCAAGCCTCGCCGCCGTCGCCATCGTGGGGGCCGCAGTTCCCATGCCGAGACTGCAGCCGAGAGGACCACGCCGCAGGACGAGGATGCGAAGGCCGAAGTTTCTTCGGGGCAGCCTAAGCGCCAGCCGGCGAAGGAGAGCAAGTCCGATCGTCCGCAGAAGCAGGCGTCTATGCCGAAGCGCGAGCGCAATTCCCAGGGCGATTCTAAGCGCAAGTCTCAGAAGAAGCCGGAGTCTGCCGCAGCAGATACTGCTGCCCGGCAGCCCGAGTCGGCCGTTCACGGCGAGGTCTCGGCGTTTGCCCTTGCCCGCGTTTTAGGCAGGCAGCTGCTCAAAGTTGTCCCTACGCCCACGGCGCTCTCTAAGATCAAGGAGCAGCAGACGCAGATCGTAAAGGTTGAGGGCAAGGACGGCAAAAAGGCTCCGCAGCGCACTCAGCACAACGAGATGTCCAACCGCAAGATTGCCGAGGAAATCGCAATCATCCAGGCTTGGATCGAGCAGAACCGAGGTGCCGATACGCCGGTTGCCTCGCGCCGCCAGCGTGCCTACCAGATCTTTAACGACGAGAAGGCTTTTGACGGCAAGCACGGTGAGCGCCTGATAAGGCGCATGACCGAAAAGGGCATCAGCATGCAGGCGATCAAGGTCGTCCCCAATCGCCCCGTGCACTTTACGGGCTTCTTTACGCTGGGCGCCGACAAGCCGTTCATTATGGTCGAAAACCTGGACACCTACGACGAGATCGTCAAGCTGCTGCGTGGCCGCAAGCACGCCAAGCTCTTTGGCATCAAGGTGGGCGGCGTGATTTTTGGCGGCGGATGCAAGGCGAGCGTCTCGCATGCCCTGGACGATTATCTGGCCGAGATTGGCTATCGCTTTAACTACGTCTACTACGTGGGCGATATCGACCGCGAGGGCGCGCGCATCGTCGAGCAGGCTCGCAATGCCAATGTGGTTGAGATTCGCCTGCATGCTGGCATGTACCGCGCCATGCTCGCCGAGCACAAGCGTCGCGTGAAGGCCGGCGGAGAGTGCGAGCCCGCGGCTGCCAACCAGGGCGTGCCGCAGAACTTGGCGGCGACGATCAAGGATCTGCCCATGGTCACGCGTGTGCAGTTCCGCAACGTGCTACGTGAAGGCGGGCGCATTCCGCAGGAGATTCTGATGACCGCTGACTATCGGGATGGCGACTCGGGAAGCTTCGACCGCATGCTGAACAACTAAATTCCGCCGTTCTACCGAACGGCGGTCTTCTTGACGCTGCGAGGGGCCCTGGCACGGCAATCTGACGTTCAACTTCGGCGGCGCGACCAGAAGGTCAGCGCCGCCTTGTTTCACGTCACCTTGCCATACCAGGACCCCTCTCGCTGTCACGTCCAAAACATCGAGGTCACGTGACCTTCTTTGCGTTCGGAACTCGCGATAAACCTAAGCCGGTGTCCCCGCTCTCCCGGGGCCTGTGGTTACTTGGTTGTTGCATGCGGCTCGCTTTTCGGAACAGGGCTGATAATTCTAGATGCAAGGCGCTCTTGGTCGTTATGGGCCTGGGGCGTCTGTCTTATATAGGTAGATTCCTTGCGGGTTCGAATCCCTCCGCTTGCTCACAAGAAAAGCCTCCCGATCGGCTATGCGTTCGAGAGGCTTGTTTCTTTGGCTGGGACGGAGGGATTCGAACCCCCAACAGCCGGCACCAAAAACCGGAGTTCTACCGTTGAACTACGTCCCAATGTGTGGTGTTGCCCAAAAGCAACTCGTTTAGTTTACCTAATCTGCGAGGGCATCGCAAACGCCATCGAGCAGGCGTACGGCGAGTGTCTGCGCGTCGCTGGCCGTGAAGGTGCCGTTGTAGCGCGTCATGCCCGTGAGCTCAATGCGAATGCGAGCCGGCTTCTGCTGCGCGGCGACATTGGCAGTGCGGATGCGCTGGGCCAGGTTGTGGCACTCGGCGAGGGCAATCGTGGCGCGCGGTGCGGCGTCGGCGGGCAGCTCGTCGCTTGCAATCTCGAGCACCAGGTCAACGTCGGTTGGGACCTCGGAGTCGCAGAGCATCATGCCGCTGTTGTCAGTCGTTGCCGTGGCGATATTCCACATGCGCGACGCAACACTGCGTGCGATGGGGTCCTCGCCGATAACGGCAATCTGGAAGCGCTCGAGCACGTTGGCGGCGCGAGCAAAACCGATGCGGGACTCGGCTTCGGTGACCGAGGGCTTGCCCTCCCACACATGGTGCAGGCGGTTGATGTAGGCGTAGGTGTCCTGGAAGGCCATGCCGTCGGCAAACAGGCCGACATTTTCCTGGAACTGCTGCAGGGCGGCCTCGGTATGCGGACCAAAGTAGCCGTCGTCTTCGCCACAGGCAAAGCCCAAAACGTTGAGAGCGCGCTGCAGGGCCTGCACATCGGCGCCATGGAAATTGGGCATGCGCAGATAGAGAGTGCGGTCGCCCAGCTTATACGAAGCGTCTACAAGGGCGCTCCAGCAGGGGATATCGACGGCATGACCGGCAGCAAGGCCGCTGTCGAGCCTGAAGGTGCTGACGGCCTGCTCAGTGGTGGCTCCAAAGTACTTGTCGGTGACTTCGGCGGCATCAATCGTGTAGCCGAGCTGCAGGAGACGAGACTGCACGTCCTCGACGGCTGCTCCTTGCATGCCCGTTGTAATAGGTTCCATGAACGAACCCCTTTCGGCGTACCATTCGTACTATTTGAGCGTCTGTCGGATAGACAACGCAAAGGGATGCATAAACATGCACTCAACAGTGTAGCAAGTTGTGCCTAAATACGCTGCTGACAGGTTTTATAACCCCCGTTAGTTAAGGCGCTCCACAAAGAAATCTGCCATGGAGAGGAACAGCTCGCGTGCGTGCGGATCAAGCTCAACGTTCTCGATGGCCGCTTTGGCCTTAGCGGTCAGGTCGAGCGCGTAAGTGTGGGCGTAATCGATGGAGCCGGTCTCTTGGAAGATCTCCACGGCGCGTGCGAGCTGCGCGGGATCATCGGTGCCCGAGGAAAGAATCGCCTCGACCTCGTCGTGGTAGCGCTCATCAGAGAGGGCATGTACGGCGACAAGCGTGCGCTTGCCCTCGGTGATGTCGGTGCGGAAGTCCTTGTTGGCGGCTTCCTTAGTGCCGACGAGGTTGAGCAGGTCGTCCTGAATCTGAAAGGCAAGGCCCGTGTGCAGGCCAAAGGCGCGCAGCGCTTCGATTTGCTTATCGCTGCCGCCGCCGATAATGGCTCCGGCGGCAAGCGGCGTGGCTCCGCT
The DNA here is from genome assembly GCA_019419505.1 of Collinsella sp. Lineage (GTDB taxonomy): Bacteria > Actinomycetota > Coriobacteriia > Coriobacteriales > Coriobacteriaceae > Collinsella. The sequence continues at coordinate 13,952 of DXZS01000008.1, forward strand.
GTAAAACGCGGTCTTGTGCGTAGCCATGTCCAGGTAGTCATCAACCGAGATATCAAAGCGCCCGTCACGGACCCAACCCAGGTCGAGTGCTTGACCCTCGATGGTGCGGACGATCATCTCGGTAAGCTCGTGGAGCACGCGCAGCTTCACGTCGGACTCAAGCGTAGGGTCGTCGAGAACCGTCTTGGTGACCATGGTGAGCGCCAGGTCGCCACAATTGATGGCAAGCCCCGTGCCCTCGGTAAGGTGCATGCAGGGCTTGCCTCGACGAAGCTGTCCGTTGTCGGCGATGTCGTCGTGGATCAGCGCGCCCGACTGGAAATGCTCGATGGCTGCCGCGGCGCTGCGGGCGCTCTCAAAGCTGCCGCCCACTGCGGTTGCGGCGAGCATACAGATAAGCGGGCGGTGGCGCTTGCCGGCGTTGGCCGTAAAAGCCGAGAGCGGCGCATACAGGTAGCGCTCGATATCGGCAGAGGTCGCCTGTCCGTCAAAGAACGTGGCCAGATGGTCGTTAATCTGGTCAAAGTGCTGGGCTAAAAAGCTGGTAAACGGACTGGACACGGGTTCTCGCATTCTTTCTGAGGTTGCATTGATGCAATATGCAGACAACATATTGCCACATCAGGGCGTTTAGCGCGGCAGTTTTGGCGATTTAGGACAACGGGCGTGCGTTTGATGGAGCGTGCTTAAATCAGCCTAAAATGCTCGAGCGCCGCAACGACGCCGTCGTGATCGACGGTGTCGGTCACGTAATCGGCCTTATCCTTGAGATAGTCCGGCGCGTTGCCCATGGCGATACCGACATCGACGGCGTTCATCAGCGAGACGTCATTGCTGGCGTCGCCGATGCCGTATACGGTTCCATGGTGGGGATCGAGGGCGTCGAGTACAGACTGGATGCCCCCGCGCTTCGTGCATTCGCGGGGCGAGATTTCGGTTACCTCGAGTTCGAGCTCGTTAAAGCACAGCAGCGGCTCAAGTGCCTTATCTTGAGCGATGTGGTTGGCGAGCGGTGTAGACATCAAGATCTTGTAGACACTGTAATGTTGCAGCTGCGTGACTGCGTCGCCCAGGGTGCGCGCGTATCCGGGAGCATCGGGGGCATCGGCACTCATGCGCACGACGCCGTTGAGGCCCTCAAAGCGGATGACCTCGCTCGATTGCTCAAGGTAGGGGGCAAGACGCTGCAGCATACTGGGCGTCATCGACAGATCGCGAATTGCGTGTCCGTTGATCTCGGCGTAACCGCCCGCAAGACAGACGATGCCGGTCCAGGGCAGCTCAAGAAGTTTGGGGTGGATGCAGCTCAGGGTGCGTCCCGTGCAGATAAAGGCCATGTTGCCGTTGGCGACAAACTCGCGGATTGCCTGCGAAACCGCCTCGTTGGGATAGGGGGAGAGGTCCCGCTCGTCTTCGGGAAGGTCTTGGGCGAGCCTGGGGTCTTGCCAGGCGAGCGTTCCGTCGATATCGAAGAAGCAGATATCGCCGTGCTTGTGGGTTGGGCTGGCGACAGGGGAGGCCGAGGCGGTGGGCACAAATCCCGGCTCGAGGCCCATGATCTGGTCAAAATGCTCTTTAACGCGGGGAACGGAGATGCCGATGACCACCTGGGCGGTCTTGCCCGTAATGATGAGGCCTTTGGCGCCCGCCGCGACAAACGACGCGTTATCTGCAACGATGGAAGGGTCTGCGACCTCGACGCGCAGGCGCGTGGCGCAGTTGGTTGCGCCCGCAATATTGCCAACGCCACCTAAAAGCTGAATTACCCGCTCAGCGAGGACGTGATCTTGATCGGATTGACTATCGACCTCGTCATTGGGAGATTGCTCTTTGGCAAAGCCGCTTTCCGTTAAACGATCGATTGCCGCGCGATTGGCGACATGATCCTCGCGGCCCGGCGTCTTAAGGTCATAGATCAAGATGAGCGCTCGAAAACTAACAAAAAAGATGAGGCTAAAGGCAAGGCCGATACCGAGCGCCAAAAGATAGGCACCGGCATGCATGCGCATGAGCGGAATAAAGTTGAAGGCTGCCATCTCCATGAGGCCGCCCGAGAAGATGCCGACGATGCCAAAGAGATTCATGGTTGTGGCAAGGCAAGACGATAGGACGGCGTAGAGCAAAAAGAGCCCGGGGTGGGTGAACATAAAGAGAAACTCGAGTGGCTCGGTAACGCCGCAAACCACCGAGGCGATGATGGCGGGAACAAGGATGACCCTGAGGCCGGCGCGGCGCTCAGGTTTTGCGGTGGAGTAGAACGCGGCTGCGATGGCAGGAAGGCCAAAGAGCTTGACCCAGCCAGTGGCGGTAAAACCGGCCCACGGCGCAAGCTCATTAAGGGGGCGCGTGCTATGGGAGAGGATGGGGAGCAAGCTGCTCCACGTGGCGTAGATGCCGTCGTTAATGACCAGGTTGTCGTAGTAGATCGGCATGTAGAGCAGGTGGTGCAGCCCCATGGGCTCGAGTGCTCGCTCCAAAAACACAAAGATACCCACGCCGAAGGGGCCGACGCCCGCAAGTGCGTGGCGCAGCGTTTCGGTCACAGCGTATACGAAGGGCACGATGGCGGCCGAGATGGCGGCAAGGGCGAACACGGCAAAAAAGCTGATGAGGTAGACCAGCGAGGAGCCCGAGAAGGTACCGAGCCAATCGGGAACCTTGGCATCGTAGAAGCGGTCATGGATGGCGACGACGGTTGCCGACACCGCCAGCGGGCCGATAATGCCGGTGTCGAGCGTCTTGATGCCGTCGATGATGGTGATGCCGCTAGCGGAGGTCAAAGACGACGGGTACTTAAGTCCAAGATTGTCTCCGCTCAGCTTAATGATTTCGCTCAAAAAGAAGCAATAGGCAAAATAGGCCACGAGTGCCTCGAGGCAGCAACGTGCCGGTTGTTTTTGGGCAAGGCCGATGGGCAGCGCTACAGCAAAAAGGAGCGGAAGGCGCTTAAAGACCGTCCACGAGCCGCGCTGGATGATGGTCCAAAAAACGTACCAAGGGGTTCCGTATACGGCGAGATCGCCGACGATGTCCGCAGTCGTTGCGAGAGCGGAGACGCCGACCATGAGGCCTGATATAGAAAACAGCATGGCGGGAGCGAACATTGCCCCGCCAAAGCGTTGGATTTTTTGCAGCATGTTCTGCCTTCCGAATATCGAGGCGCGTTGCGCGTGGGGAAACGTTTAAACAATGGATTCATTGTAGAGGACCAGACGATTGTCGTACCGGCAGTTTTGAGCGAAACCGATTTGGGCATGACAGAAACCGTCAACGGTTAAATCCTGTCGCTTTACCGATATTCGGTTTAAACAACTTTAAGAAATGCTATCGTGCCTAGCCGGAAATGAACAATATAGAGGTGAAACAATGCCAAAAGCGATATACGAAGGAATCTACCGAGAAATACGCTCGCGCATCATTAATGGGACCTATGCGTTTCAGGAGATGCTGCCAACCGAAGCCGAGCTGACCGCGGAGTTCGGATGCACTCGCAATACCGTCCGTCGCGCCTTGGGTATGCTGGCCGACGGGATGTTTGTGCAGCCCATACACGGCAAGGGCGTGCGCGTTATTTGGCTTAAGGGCGAAACCGACATGTTGGGTGCACTCGAAGAGGTTGAGTCGTTTGGCGAGTTTGCAAAGCGCAACAATGCCGTTGCATCGACGGACGTTAAGTCTTTTGAACATCTGGTCTGCACCGAGCAACTCTCTCGTCGCCTGGGCTTTAAGGTGGGCGAGAAGTTGATTCGCGTGGTGCGCGTCCGTAGCCTTAACGGTAACGCTCGCCAGGTGGACCACGGCTATTTTCTGGAGTCGATCGCCAAAGGCCTGACACCCGAGATCGCCGCAAGGTCAATTTATGACTATCTGGAGCACAAGCGCGGCGTCAAAGTGATGGCGAGTCGTCGTACGGTGAGTGTCGAGCTCGCCAACGATGAGGACTGCAGCTACTTGGACCTTGGTAAGTACAACTGCGTCGCCGTTATGGAGAGCCAATCGTACACCTCGGACGGCATCTTGTTCGAGGTCACGCACGCCCGTACGCACCCCGAGATCTTCCACTACCGCGTCAACTCCAAGCGATAGCCGGCTAGCTCGCAGCCTGACGAGACTCATGCCCTCAAAGCGAAAACGCCCGGTCAAACCGACGATGTATCGGCTTGACCGGGCGTTTTCTCTGCATTCGATAATAAATAATTGTTTATACAAAACTTGTCAAGTATCAAGTTGAAATTACCGTTCACCGAAGTTTTTCTACCGCTCTAGTAATATTTGTTCAAACAACTAGCCAAATAGCGTATCGTTCAAATCAGCAAAAGGGGCAAAGTCCCCGAGCCAATCTCCGAAGGCGGCGGCAAAGGGTGCCGCCACGGTGTGAAAGGGTGGATTGTAATGAAGAACGAAATGAGCAGAAGGCAGTTCCTGGGCTTTGCTGGTTCCGCGGCTGCGGTTCTTGGTCTGGGTCTCGTGGGCTGCGGTGGTTCTGCCGGCTCCGGCTCCTCTGCTTCTGGTGACGCAGCTGAGGTCTACTTCCTCCAATTCAAGCCCGAGGTCGACAAGGAGTGGAAGGAGATCGCCAAGGCCTATAAGAAGGAGAAGGGCGTCGAGGTCAAGATCGTGACCGCTGCCTCCAACACCTACGAGGAGAAGCTTAAGTCCGAGATGTCCAAGAGCTCCGCTCCGACCCTGTTCCAGGTCAACGGCCCCACCGGTCTTAAGAACTGGAAGGACTACTGCGCCGACCTGTCCGATACCAAGCTCCGCGGTGAGCTCATTGACGACTCCCTGGCTCTGCAGTCCGATGGCAAGGATCTGGGTATCGACTGGGTCCAGGAGAGCTACGGCATCATCTACAACAAGCAGCTGCTCGAGAAGGCTGGCTACAAGGCCGAGGACATCAACTCCTTCGACAAGCTGAAGGCTTGTGCCGACGACATCCAGGCCCGCAAGGACGAGCTCGGCATTGAGGGCGCCTTTACTTCCGCCGGCATGGATGACTCCTCCAGCTGGCGCTACACCACCCACCTCGCCAACCTCCCGCTCTACTACGAGTTCGAGAAGGAGCACAACCAGGAGGACGACGAGATCAAGGGCGAGTATCTCGACAACTTCAAGCAGATTTTCGACCTGTACATCACCGACTCCACCTGCGATCCTTCGCAGCTTGCCTCCAAGACCGGCGACGACGCCACCAACGAGTTCGCAACCGGCAAGGCCGTCTTCTATCAGAACGGTTCTTGGGCCTACGCCGACCTCACCAAGGCCGGCATGACCGACGATCAGATTGGCATGATGCCCATCTACATCGGTGTCGACGGCGAGGAGAACCAGGGCCTGTGCTCCGGCGGCGAGAACTACTGGTGCGTCAGCTCCCAGGCTTCCGAGGATGCCCAGAAGGCCACCGAGGACTTCATGTATTGGTGCGTCACTTCTGACACCGCCACCAGCATCATCGCTGACAAGATGGGTCTGACTGCCCCGTTCAAGAGCGCTAAGGAGACCACCAACGTCTTCTCGCAGCAGGCCGTTGCCATGGCCAAGGACGGCAAGAAGACCGTCGCTTGGGACTTCGTTTACATCCCCTCTGAGGAGTGGAAGAAGAACCTCAAGCAGGCTCTGATTGCCTATGCTGCCGACAACAGCAAGTGGGACGGCGTCAAGAACGCCTTCGTCGATGGCTGGAAGACCGAGAAGGCTGCTTCCGAGTAAGCAGTTGCTGCCCAAGCTATCTGATTAGCGACAGGGGGCGGGCAGACGTTGGTTTGCCCGCCCCCTGCATATTGAAAGGACCCTTTTTATGGGCAAAGCACTCAAGCGCTGGTGGCCGCTCTTTATGCTGCCCACGTGTCTGGCGTTTATGATCGGGTTCGTGATCCCCTTTATCCAGGGTTTCTATCTCTCGTTCTGCCAGTTTATTACCATCAACAACACGCACTTTGTCGGTATAGAGAACTACGTGCGCGCACTGTCCGATCCGCAGTTTGCCACGTCGTTCTTCTTTACCGTGGCGTTTGCCTTCCTGTCGACGGTGCTCATCAACGTGATCGCCCTCGCCATCGCGCAGGCGCTCACCCGCAAAGCGCTCAAGGGCACCAACATCTTCCGTACGGTCTTCTTTATGCCTAACCTGATCGGCGGCATCGTGCTGGGCTACATCTGGCAGATTCTGATCAACTGCCTGCTCTCCAACGTGGGCGCCCAGCTCATCGCCCTTAACTCTGCTGCTGGCTTCTGGGGCCTTATCATCCTGACCCTGTGGCAGCAGGTCGGCTACATGATGATCATCTACATCGCTGGTCTGCAGTCCATTCCGTCCGACTACATCGAGGCCGCCAAGGTCGACGGTGCCACGGCATGGCAGACGTTTTGGAAGGTTAAGATCCCTAACCTGATGCCGACCATCACTATCTGCCTGTTCCTGTCCATCACCAACGGCTTTAAGCTGTTCGACCAGAACCTCGCCCTTACCGGCGGCGCCCCCGCGCACTCCACCGAGATGCTCGCCCTGAACATCTACAACACGTTCTATTCGCGTGCCGGTATCGCATGGCAGGGCATCGGTCAGGCCAAGGCAGTTATCTTCTGCATCCTGGTCGTAGCCATCTCCATGATTCAGCTTAAGGCCACGAGGTCCAAGGAGGTGCAGCAGTAATGAAACGCGATAAGGTTATCAACCGCGCGCTCTCGATTTTCTTTACGATTCTGTCGCTCGCGTGGATCTACCCCGTGTTCATGATTGCGCTCAATTCCTTTAAAAAGGCAACTGCAATCAGCACCACCACGGCATTCGATCTGCTCACGCCCGAGACGTTCAACGGCCTCGCAAACTACATGCATGCCCTTAACGAGCAGGGCTTTGCCTCGGCATTTATGTACTCGCTCATCATCACGGTCACGTCGGTCGTGCTGATTCTGGTGTGCTGCTCCATGTGTGCTTGGTACGTAGTGCGCGTCAACAGCAAGATCTCGAACTTCTTCTATTACCTGTTCGTCTTCTCGATGGTCGTGCCCTTCCAGATGCTCATGTTCACGCTGTCCAATTTGGCGGACCGCATCGGCTTCAACACGCCGTTCAACATCTGCTTTATCTACCTCGGCTTTGGCGCGGGCCTGGCGGTCTTTATGTTCGCCGGCTTTGTAAAGAACATCCCGCTCGAGATCGAAGAGGCGGCCATGATCGACGGCTGCAACCCGGTCCAGGTGTTCTTTAAGATCGTCCTTCCCATCATGAAGCCCACCTATCTTTCGGTCGGCATCCTCGAGACCATGTGGGTCTGGAACGACTATCTGCTGCCCTACCTCACTCTCGACTCCACCAAGTACAAGACCATTCCTATCTTGATCCAGTACTTCCGCGGCGGCTACGGCCACGTCGAGCTCGGCCCCATGATGGCCTGCATCATGATGGTCGTTGTCCCCATCGTTATCATGTACATCCTCTGTCAGAAGTACATCATCGACGGCGTGGTGGCAGGTGCCGTCAAGGGCTGATGCCGTAACTGTTTTGCAAGTTTCTGCGGCGCCCCTCAGCGCGGCGCCGCATATCGAAAGGTAGAGACATGGCCGAGATCGTTCTCAAACATGTTCAGAAGGTGTATCCCAACAACGAGTCAAAAAAGAAGGGCTTCTTTGGCAAAAAGAAGAAGACCGAGGAGAAGAAGCACAACCTCAAGGTTACCGAGGACGGTGTGCTCGCTGTAGAGGACTTCAACCTCACCGTTCACGACCAGGAGTTCGTCGTCCTCGTTGGCCCCTCTGGCTGCGGTAAGTCCACGACGATGCGCATGGTCGCCGGCCTGGAGGACATTACCTCGGGCGATGTGCTCATCGACGGCAAGCGTGTCAACGACGTGGCGCCCAAGGACCGCGACATCGCCATGGTGTTCCAGAGCTACGCTCTGTACCCCAATATGACGGTGTACGAGAACATGGCATTTACGCTCGAGCTCAAGAAGGTTCCCAAGGACGAGATCGACCGCAAGGTTCGCTCTGCTGCCGAGATTCTGGGCATTACCGAGTACCTCGACCGTAAGCCCAAGGCGCTCTCCGGCGGCCAGCGCCAGCGTGTCGCTATCGGCCGCGCCATCGTGCGTGACCCCAAGGTCTTCCTGATGGACGAGCCGCTGTCCAACCTGGACGCCAAGCTTCGTAACCAGATGCGTGCCGAGCTCATTAAGCTGCGCCACGAGATCAAGGGCACGTTCATCTACGTCACTCACGACCAGACCGAGGCCATGACCCTTGGCGACCGCATCGTGGTCATGAAGGACGGCGTCGTCCAGCAGATCGCCACGCCGCAGGAGGTCTTCAACCATCCCGCGAACATCTTCGTCGCCGGCTTCATCGGCGTGCCGCAGATGAACTTCTTCGATGCCCAGCTGGTGCGCTCGGGCAACGGCTTTACCGTCAAGACCGAGGACATGAACGTTGCTCTCGCCCCCGAGACCTGCGCTCAACTCGCTCTTAACTGGGACGGCGGCGACGTGAAGGAGATCACGGCCGGCGTGCGCCCCGAGCAGATCCTGCTTGCCGACAAGGGCGAGGAGGGTGCGCTCCAGGGTACCGTCGAGGTGACCGAGCTCATGGGTTCGACCGAGCACGTCCACGTGACCGCCCCCGACGGCCAGTTTGTCCTGATTATCCCCGTCGTCGACCTCGAGGCCAAGGGCGCGCTCAAGGCTGGCGACACCATCTGGTTCAAGTTCGAGAAGAACGCGACCCATCTCTTCGATAAGGTGTCTGGCAAGAACCTTATCTAGGCCCGGTGCATCCAGGCCCTCCCTTTGGGCGACTGCGGTATTGCCATCCTTTTGCCGCGGTCACATATAAGGCCCCCCTCCCGTCCGCTGGGCGAGAGGGGGGCCTTTCTTTGTGCTGGGGGTGTCTGACCGGTCGTTTGTCTCGATCTGTAACGGGTAGGGCCGATTTCGGACGCTAGGTGTTACAGATCGAGACGGTTCCGCCGAGCTAACCATTTCATCTAAATCTGTAACACCAAAGGCGAATTTCAGTTGCTAGATGTTACAGATTGAGATGAACCCAAAGGGAGGGGCCGGTATGTCTCAATCTGTAACAGCTGGGACCGTTTTGGTTGAGTAGTTGTTATGGATCGAGATTGTTTGGCCGAGTCGGATCACAGGGTAACGTGCGGGCACAAAAAACGGAGCCGCGTTGCCGTGGCTCCGTTTTCAAGAGGATGGGCGATGAAACCGAATTAGCTCAGGTGCCAGATCTCGTCGTTGTACTGGGAGATCGTACGGTCGGACGAGAAGGTGCCGGCGTTGGCGATATTGATGAGCGCCTTGCGCATCCAGGCGTCCTGGTCCTCGTAGTCGGCCAGCACGCGCTCCTTGGTCTGGATGTACTCCTCAATGTCGAGCAGGGCCATAAACCAGTCCTTGCCCTTAATGTCGTCGTGCAGGCGCTGCAGGCGCTCGGCGTTGCCGGTTGCCATAAAGGCCGGGTTGGTGATGAAGTCCACCAGCAGTTTAATGCCGGGCTTGCGGTAGAGCGCACCGGCGTTGTAGGTGCCGTCGGCGTAGAGCTGCTCGACCTGTTTGGACGAGGCACCAAAGGTATAGATGTTCTCGTCGCCCACGAGCTCGGCAATCTCCACGTTGGCACCGTCGAGCGTGCACAGGGTTAGGGCGCCGTTGAGCATGAACTTCATGTTGGAGGTGCCGCTCGCCTCCTTGGAGGCCAGGCTGATCTGCTCGGAGATGTCAGCGGCGGGGATCACGCGCTCGGCGGCGGTGACGTTGTAGTTCTCGATCATGACAACCTGCAGGTAGGGAGCCACGTCGGGGTCGTTTGCAATCCACTGCGACAGCGTCAGGATCAGATGGATGATGTCCTGCGCGATAGTGTAGGCAGGCGCCGCCTTGCCGCCAAAGATGATGGTGACAGGGTGCTTAGGCCTGTTGCCGTTCTTGATATCGAAGTACTTCCAGATGATGTAGAGCGCGAGCATCTGCTGACGCTTGTACTCGTGGATGCGCTTGACCTGGACGTCGATGATGGCGTTGGAGGGAATGGTCACGCCCTGCTCGAGCGCCATGAACTGGCGCATGATGGCCTTGGCCTCGACCTTGGTGGCGGCCAGGCGCTCAAGAACGTCCTTGTCGTCGGCGAACTTGGCGAGTTTGTTCAGATCGCCGGTGCTGCGCCAGTCGGTGCCGATTACATCGTCGAGCAGGCTGGCGAGCGCGGGGTTGGCTCCATGGATCCAGCGGCGGAAGGTGATGCCGTTGGTCTTGTTGGAGAACTTCTCGGGATAGATCTCGTAGAACGGATGAAGCTCGGTGTCCTCCAGGATCTTGGTGTGGAGGGCGGCTACGCCGTTGATGGAGAAGCCAAAGTGGATGTCCATGTGGGCCATGTGGACGGTGTCGTGCTCGTCGATGATGGCGACGCGCGGGTCATCGTGCTCGGCTTTCGCGATCTCATCGAGCTTGACGATAATGTCGGCGATGGCAGGGGAGACCTTCTGCAGGCTGGCGAGCGGCCACTTCTCGAGCGCCTCGGCAAGGATCGTGTGGTTAGTGTAGGCGACCATGGAGCGTACGATGGTCACGGCCTCGTCAAACTCGATGCCATGCTCGGTGGTGAGCAAGCGAATGAGCTCGGGGATGACCATGGTGGGGTGCGTGTCGTTAATTTGGACCACGGCGTAGTCGGCCAGATCGTGCAGGTTGCTGCCGCGCTCGACGGCCTCGTCGATCAGGAGCTGGGCGGCGTTGCTCACCATGAAGTACTCCTGATAGATGCGAAGCAGGCGGCCCTGCTCGTCGGAATCGTCGGGGTAGAGGAACAAGGTGAGGTTCTTGGCGATCTCGGTCTTGTCGAAGTCGATGGAGCTGCCGGGGACCAGGCCGTCGTCGACGCTCGCCAGGTCGAACAGGCGCAGACGGTTCTTGGTGGGCTGGCCGTAACCGGGCACGTCGATGTTGACGAGCTTGGAGGTAACGGCAAAATCGCCGAACTCGACGGTGTAGGAGCGGCCGTCGTCGACTAGGATGTCCTGCTCACCGAGCCACTCGTCGGGGACGGCCTTCTGCTGGTTGTCGACAAAGCGCTGACGGAACAGGCCGTAGTGATAGTTGAGGCCCACGCCATCGCCGGTCAAGCCCAGCGTGGCGATGGAATCCAGGAAGCATGCGGCCAGGCGGCCCAGGCCGCCGTTGCCGAGCGACGGCTCGACCTCGAACTCCTCGATCTTGTTGAGGTCGTGGCCTGCGGCGGTGAGCTGGTCCTTAACCTCATCGTAGATGCCGAGGTCGATCATGTTGTTGATGAGCAGCTTGCCGATCAAAAATTCGGCGGAAATGTAATAGAGCTTTTTCTTGCCGTTGTTGAGCGGGCAGGCGGCGGAGCGCTCCTGCACGAGTTTGACCAGCAGCTTGTAAATGCGACGGTCGTCGAGCTGCTCGAGCGAGGTGCCAAAAGACTGCTCGGCGAGTTCCATGAGGTTAATTTGGGGCATGTTTTCTCCTGTGATGGGTTGTTTCATGTCTGCAATTCATAAGAAGCCCGCGCGAGGGGATTGGGGTGGCCTCGCGCGGGAAAAAGCAAGCGCGTCCGCACGGTGGGGAGGGGTCGGGCGCGGTAGCTCCTATTGAGGAAGCTCGATTTCGGCTTCCGACGGGATGCGGAAGTAGGTCTCGGTCCAGTCGGTGAGTTTGTGCTCGAGCTCGCGGGTGATGGCGCCGTCGAGCATGCGCCAGGTCCAGTTGCCGCCCAACGTGGCAGGGGTGTTGATGCGCGCCTCGTTGCCCAAGTTGAGCAGGTCCTGCATGGTGTAGATGCACGTGTCGCTCACGCTGGCGGCGATGGTGCGATTGAGTGCATCTGCCATGGGTTCGCCGGCCTGCTGATGGGTGTACAGGGCTGCCTGCTCGCGCTGACGCGGGGTGGCCGTTCCCTCAAACCAACCGCGCGCCGTCTCGTTATCGTGGGTGCCCACATAGGCGACGGTGTTGGCGATGTAGTTATGCGGCAGGTAGTACGAGTTGGTGCCCTCAAAGGCAAACTGCAGGATCTTCATGCCGGGGAAGCCCGAGTTGTCGCGCATGTCGATGACGCCGGGGGTGAGGAAGCCCAGGTCCTCGGCGATGATGGGCAGCGTGCCGAGCTTTTCCTCGAGCGTCTTGAAGAACTTGAGGCCGGGACCCTGCGTCCACGAACCGTAGGACGAATCGGGCGAGGAGAACGGCACCTCCCAATAGGCCTCGAAGCCGCGGAAGTGATCCAGGCGGATGACGTCGTACATGTCGAGGGCGGCGCGAATGCGGCCCTCCCACCAGGAGAAGCCGCACGCCTCCATGGCGTCCCAGTCGTAGATGGGGTTGCCCCAGTACTGGCCGGTGGCCGAGAACTGGTCGGGCGGCGTGCCGGCGACGCTCACGGGATTGCCGGCGGCATCGATCTTAAAGAGCTCAGGCGTCGCCCACATCTCGACGGAGTCACGCGAGACATAGATGGGCAGGTCGCCGATGATGAGAATGTCGCGCTCGTTGGCATAGGCCTTGAGGCGGCTCCACTGGCGATCGAAGAAGTACTGCGTCATCTGGTGGTAGAGCATACGCGCCGGATGGTCGGCGCAGACCTTGGCGGAAGCCTCGCCGCGGGTGCGGAGCTCCGCGGGCCACTCCCAAAACGCCTTGAGACCGCACTCCTCTTTGACGGTCATGAACTCACAGTAGGGGATGAGCCAGTCCTCGTTGGCCTGGATAAAGTCATCGAAATCGGCCGGCTTGTCGGCAGCAAAGCGCTCGGCGGCGCGGTCGAGAATCTGACGGCGGCCACCAAAGATGGCACCGTAGTCGACATTGCTGGGGTCGGATCCCAGATACACGCCATCGATATCGCGCTGCTCCAGATACCCTGCCTCGATAAGCTCGGCAAAGTCGATAAAGTTGGGGTTGCCTGCGCGGGCCGAGAACGACTGATAGGGCGAATCGCCATAGCTGGTCGTCGTAAGGGGCAGAATCTGCCAGTAATGTTGTTTGCACGAGGCGAGAAAATCGACGAAGTCGTAGGCATTCCAGCCAAAGCCGCCGATTCCGTATGGTCCGGGCAGAGATGAGACGGGCATGAGGACGCCGCTTGCACGCTCCATGAATGCGCTCACCAACCTTCTTGTTGTGGGGTCGGCCTGCCGATGGGTGTGCAGTCCGCCTCCGATGTTCTGATTCGATACGCCTATTGTAAAACATGTTGTTTAAACATGTACAGGCAAGATAAAAAAGTTGGTCGATTTTCGGCGAATGGTTACATGCCATGAAAAAGCCCCGACCTCACAACGTGAGATCGGGGCAAGAGCGGTATGTAGGTTTTTGCTACTCGGCGTCGGCGAAGCCGTTGGGGTTGTGGCTCTGCCAGTTCCAGCTATCGCGGCACATGTCCGCGATGTCGTACTGGGCCTTCCAGCCCATCATGCGCTCGGCCTTGGAGGCATCGCACCAGTTGGCAGCGATGTCGCCGGCGCGGCGCTCGCGGATCACGTAGGGCAGCTCCTTGCCACAAGCCTTGGAGAAGGCGGCGACGACCTCGAGTACCGAGGTGCCGGTGCCGGTGCCCAGGTTAAAGATCTCGACGCCGGTCTTGCCGTTCATCCAGTTAAGGGCGGCAACGTGACCAGAGGCCAGATCGCACACGTGGATGTAGTCGCGCACGCCGGTGCCGTCGGGGGTGGGGTAGTCGTTGCCAAAGACCTGAACGGCCTCGAGCTTGCCCACGGCGACCTGGGCGACATAGGGCACCAGGTTGTTGGGGATGCCCTTGGGGTCCTCGCCGATCAGGCCCGACGGATGAGCGCCGATGGGGTTGAAGTAACGGAGCAGCACGACGTCCCACTCGGGGTCGGCGGTGTGGACGTCCATAAGGATCTGCTCGATCATCCACTTGGTCCAGCCATAGGGGTTGGTTGCGGGCTTCTTGGGGTCTTCCTCGGTGACGGGCGGGTTGTCCGGGTCGCCGTAGACGGTCGAGGAGCTCGAGAAGATAATCGACTTGCAGCCATGGTTGCGCATGACGTCAATAAGCACCAGGGTGTTCTCAATATTGTTGTGGTAGTACTCGACGGGCTTGCTCACCGACTCGCCGACGGCCTTAAAGCCGGCAAAGTGGATGACGCGGTCGATCTGATGGGTATCGAAGATCTTGTTCATCGCATCGCGGTCGAGCACGTTGGCCTCGTAGAAGGTGAGGTTCTTGGCGGCCTCGTCGCCCACGATGGTCTTGACGCGGTCGACGGCGACGGCGCTGGAGTTGGAAAGATCATCGACGATGACGACCTGGTAGCCACCCTCGAGCAGCTGAACGACGGTGTGCGAGCCGATAAAGCCGGCGCCACCGGTAACGAGGACGCAGGTGTCTTTGGGGTCGAGTGCTTTGGACATGTAGTCTCCTATCGAATCAGGAACACTTCTAGAGGGGAGTATAGCGCAGGCGGGGACGCCCAAATGGTGCACTGTAGGAAAAGCAGAGGATTATGTTAACGTACTCATATAAGAGCTTGCTCAATTGTTACCTCAAATTTGACAATTGCTTACGAGCCGCCGACCTTGTAGTTTCCTGCCGTTCGTGGAAATCGTTGGGACGCGCCATATGTACGCTAATATGTATGAGTTGAGCGACATATAAATAAACATGTAACGGAGTACATATGTCACCAAACAGCGATTCCATCCTTTCCCAGGAGCTCTCGCGCCGCACTGCCCTCAAGGCCCTGTTCGGCGCCGCTTCTGCGGCAGTTCTTTTTGGCCTGCCCGCTCGCGCCCATGCGGCGGAGGCTTCCAAAGAAACCACCGATAAACTGAATGCCGCCCAGGCCCAGCTCGACGAGGTACAGGCCCAGCTCGACAGCATCGCAAATGAGTATGCGGCGCTGGCCAACAAGAATGCCCAGACCCTCAACGACATTGAGAATGTCCAGGGCAAGATTGACGACACGCAGGCTCAGATCGATGAAAAGAAGGCCGAGCTCAAGAAGAAGCGTAACGACCTTTCCGATCGCGTGGCCGCCAGCTACAAGTCCGGCGGCACGAACATCCTGTCGCTGCTGCTGGCCTCTGGCTCGTTTGAGGAACTCGTCGCCAACGCGCATTACGTTGAGAAGATCAACAAGAGCGACCGCGATGCCATCGAGGACATCCAGACGATTCAGGCCGAGCTCGACGCACAGAAGACCGAGCTCGAAGCACAAAAGGCTGACCTGGAGAAACTCAAGGATCAGCAGACGGCTCAGATGCAGGATATGCAGGCCAAGCAGCAAGAGGTCCAGACCGTGCTGAACGGTCTTTCCGACGACGTCAAGGAGCTCATGGCTCAGCGTGATTCCGAGATTCTCGCTGCCGCCCAGGCCGAGGAGGCCGCTAGGAAGGCCGCCGCTGCCGCGGCCGCCGCGAACAAGAACAATTCCTACTCGGGTGGTTCGAGCTCGGGCGGTGGATCGTATGCGCCCGGAACTCCGCAGCAGAATGCCGGCTCGGGCAAGCAGCAGGCCGTCGTCAACGCGTGCTACTCCACGCCTTCGCCGGGTCAGAACTGGTGCGCGGCGTGGGTTACCAATGTCTTCCGTAACGCCGGCGTTGGCTACTTTGGCGGCAACGCCTGCGACATGTTCAACGCCTGGTGCTATAGCTCCGACCGCTCGGCGCTGCAGGTGGGCATGATCGTAGCCGACTCCTCGCATAGCGGCACGGGTGCTCCGGGCCTTATCTACGGTCATGTGGGTATCTATGTTGGCGGCGGCATCGTAATGAGCAACGAGGGCGCCATTACGTCTAAGTCGCTTGATTCGTTTATTAGCTTCTATGGCACTGGCTCTGGCGTGCGTTGGGGCTGGCTTGGCGGTATCGCGCTGTCGTAAGGCAAGTTGGGCCGCGTGCCCGCCCGCAATATATTTGATTGCCTGCTCGGGCAGTCCTGCGCAAGACGAAGGCCACATTAAGTGGCCTTCTTTGCGTGCGGAACTCGCGATCAATCAAATATATTGCGGGCGGGCACGCGGCCCTCTCGGGTCCTGAGCGCGACACACCGGACTGGGTTATCTGGATAAATATGGTGAAGGCCCCTTTCGGGGCCTTCTTTGTTAAAGGAATTCGCCGACTCGGTGGACTTCGGGTTCTAGGTCTACGTTGAATTGGTCTTTGACGGTTGTTTGGATGTGGCGGATGAGTTCGTCGACATCGGCGGCGGTGGCGTGGTCGGCGTTGACGATAAAACCGCAGTGCTTTTCGCTTACCTGCGCGCCGCCGACAGCATGGCCGCGCAGTCCGGCATCCATGATGAGCTTGCCGGCAAAGTAACCCTCGGGGCGCTTGAAGGTGGAGCCGGCACTCGGCATGTCGAGCGGCTGCTTGTCCTCGCGGCGCTGGCGGTAGTCGTCCATGTCGGCCTTGATCATCGCGGCGTTGCCCGGTGCGAGGTTGAAGGTGGCAGAAAGAACGATAAAGCCGTCGTCGGCGATGCGGCTCTTGCGATAGCCCAGGTTGAGCTCATCGACATCGAACTCGATGATGTTGCCGCTGCCGCGGGTGCCGTCGTCGAGCATGCGGGCGGGCTTGTAGACGCGCACAGACTCCAGCACGTCTGCCATGCAGGCACCGTAGGCGCCGGCGTTCATGTAGCAGGCGCCGCCGACCGATCCGGGGATGCCCGAGATGGGCTCCATGCCGGTAAGGCCGGCCTCGGCGGCAGCCGCGGCGACATCGGAAAGCAAGGCGCCGGCTGCTGCCGTAACATGCGTGCCGTTGACGGTGATGTTAGAGAGGCCCTCGCCCAACGCCACGACGACGCCGCGGATGCCCTTGTCGCCGACGAGTAGGTCGGAGCCGTTGCCCACGATGGTGAGGGGCAGGTCGCAGCGATAACAGGTATCAAGCGTGGCGACGAGGCCCTGCTCGGTGTCGGGCGTGACAAAGACGTCGGCCGGGCCGCCGATCTTAAACGTGGTGTGGTCGCGCATGGGCTCGCTCATCAACACGTTGTCCTCGCCGGCAACACCGGCGAGCGCGCAGAGCAGGTCCTCGTTAAAAAAGTCATTCTCGTGCATACGAATATCCGCCTTTTGGTGGTCGTTGTCATCAATCGATTGCAATATACCCCACCCGGACGGATTTGGTGCGCTGGCGGCGATAAAACAGCCGTCTACCGGATTGGTAAAGTGTTTATCACCGAGGTAGAGGGGTAGTCGCTATACTTTCAAGAGATTGCGCGTAAACCCGGAAGGAGCGAGATGGCCAACAAAGTCACCCTCAAGCAGATCGCCCAGGAGGTGGGGCTTTCCCCCTCGTCGGTCTCGCTTGTGCTCAATAATCGGCCCTGTCGCATCTCGGAAGAAAACCGCAAGCTCATCAAAGAGGTCGCGGCGCGCAACCACTATGTTCCCAACCAGATCGCGCGCAGCCTGGTCATGCGCGAGTCGCGCACCCTGGGCCTTATCGTCCCTAACATCGAGAGCCGCTTTTTTGCCTCGCTCGCCGGTAGCCTGGAAAAGCGCTGCCGCGAGGACGGCTATGCGCTCTTCATTACCAGCTCGGGCGGAAGCGCCGATGACGATCTGGAGCTGCTGCGCCAGCTGGTGACGCGCGGCGTTGATGGCGTCTTCCTGGTCGTAGGCGACGAGTTCTCCGACGACCGCGCCCTGCGCGAAGAAGTCAGCCATCTGCCTATCCCTGCCGTGATGGTCGACCGTGCCATTGAGGGGCTCGAGTGCGACAAGGTGATGTTCGACCACGAGATGGGTGGCTACATGGCCACTCGCTATCTGATCGAGCAGGGCCACCGTCGCATTGCCTGCTTGGTTAACGCGCGCCGTTCCAATACGGGGCGTAAGCGACTTGCCGGCTATGAGCGCGCGCTGCGCGAGGTTGGCCTGCCTATCGACGCACGTTTGGAGTTTGAGAGCGAGTACTACATTCCGAGTGCCTATGAGGCCTCGGAGGCGGTGCTCGCAACTGATGCCACCGCTGTGTTCGCAAGTTCGGATAACATCGCCCTCGGTCTGCTCAAGCGCTTGCACGAGATGGGGAAGAGCATCCCGGGCGATATCTCGGTGGTGAGCTATGACAACTCGGCGGCCGACGTTCTCTTTGAGCCGGCGCTGACCGCGATTGAGCAGGATCCTGGTGTCCTTGCGGAGCATGCTTTTGGCTGCATGTCCAAGCGTCTTGCCGGTAGGGGCGGCAGGCGTGCCGAAGAGGTCGTCCTGGAGCCGGCGCTTATCGTTAAGGGCAGCGTGCTCGAACTTACCGAATGTAGCTAAGCGTACTTGTTTGTTTGCATAGATTGCATGCGGAGTGTCCGCTATTTGCCGGCAGGCACCCCGGCCCTCGTCCGTAAACTCTTCCGCTGGGCGAGCCATAGACGCCGCGTACCGATACGGTAAAGTGGCGGCTTGAAATTGGTGCTATATTCAGCTTGAGTTGTTTAATGCTAGTACGGGAGGCTGATATGGGGCTGTTCAAGAAGAAAAACCCGCAGGATGCCTTTGATCCCGATGTGTTTACCATCACGGATACGATTTTGGACCCGCCGCGGTTTACGTTTTTGCCGGCTATCTACCAGGATGCCACGCGTCGCAAGTGGGCCGTGCATCAGCGTGGTGCAGAGCCTAAGATTTTTGACTATGCGGACGTGTTGCAGTGCGAAGTAGCCGAGGCGGGCGATCCGGAGGCCGAGGAAGTGACTTCAAAACAGGAATTTGCCCAGCGTATCCTGGCAAATCCTGCCAAGGCGGCGAAAATAAACGCTGCCAAGCGTAATATGTGTCTTGGTATGGGCGTTGTTGTGGCGGTTCAGACGGGAAAAGACGAGGTTTCCAAATTAGAGATTCCCGTTATGACCGACGAAGTTAAACGCGATTCAAGTCTATATAAGTCGTATCGGAATGTCGCCGAGAAGATCAAGGCCGAATTTGATGCCATGGGAGGGCTGCCCTAATTTTGGCGGCATACGTTTCTGAATGAGGAGTCTGTGCAATGGCAGGCGAATCTTATGCAATTCCCCCCAAAGATCGTGCTGTTGAGGGAATTCTTTGGTATATCCAGCACCATCAGCTTACCGGCGGGGATCGCCTGCCGGCCGAGCGCGTGCTGTGCGAAGAGATTGGCGTTTCGCGTACAGCGTTGCGTGCCGGTATCACGCGGCTCATCTCGTGTGGAACGCTCGAGAGCCGTCGCGGATCGGGTACGTATGTGTGTCCTCCCAAGCCGCTAAACATCTTTCAGGAAACGTATAACTTTTCCGATGCTGTGCGGACTGCCGGTCTGCACCCCTCTTCTCGTCTGGTTTCCACCGGGACCATCGAGGCGGATGAGGCGCTTGCCGACAAGCTTGGGGTGTCTGTAGGCGCTCCTTTGCTCCGCATGCAGCGCGTTCGACTTATTGAGGGCGAGCCGGCGTCAATCGAGACCGCTCACGTTAACCTGTCCCTGTGCCCATCGCTTACCGAGCACGATTTTGAGTGCGAGAGCCTTTACGATGTCTTGCTCAAAGAAGGCGGCGTGCGTGTTGAGCATGGACGTGAGCATATCTCTATCTCGCGTTTGAACGTCGAAGAGGCCGAGCTGCTCCAGCAAGAAGAGGGAACGCCGGTGTTCTATGAGAGCTCGATTGAATTTGATAAGGACATGCGTTTTGTGGAGCATTGCAAATCGGTGATTTTGCCCACAAAGTTTCGCTTTGCCGATAACGGCGAAGAGAACGGCATGAGGAGTGTGGCAGGTGAACAATGGCTGAAACAGTAGATGCCACCCCGGTTTATATGCGCATTCGACGCCGCATCGAGGAGCGTATCGAGCGCGGTACATATCCCACGGGTTCCATGATTCCGTCCGAAAAAGACCTCGCCGAGGAATTTGGTACGACACGCTTGACCATCCGAAGCGCTGTCGATGAGCTGGTTCGGCGCGGGCAGATTCGCCGTGTTCGGGGGAAAGGTGCCTTTGTGGCGCAGAAAGTACCTGCTTTTTTTGAACGCACGGGCGGTTTCCGTGAATCGGTCCGTGCTTCGGGCGGCGAGCCGTCCGTCCGTATTCTCGCACGTTCCAAGCGTTATGCGGGGCCATACTACGCTGACCTGTTTGGCATCGCCGAGGACGACCTGCTCTATTCCATTCGACGCCTGAACTGCATAAACGGTAGCCCCGTATCGATCGAGACGGCGCTGATTCCCTGCCTGCTGTTCCCAACCATCGAAGATATTGACGTGTCGGTCTTCAGCTTGTACGAGACCTATGAGATGCTGGGCCGAAAGCCAGTTATGGCACAGGAAAAACTCGATATCGAAGCGCTGGGCGCACGAGATGCCGGCCTGCTTGGACTGGAGCAGGGTGATCTTGCCTTGACGCTGGAGTGCGTAAGCTTCGATGCGAGCGGCCAGGCGATCGAGTGCGTCAAGTCGTTTAACCGCGGTGATGCGGGTGGATATACCTATACGTACTAGCTGGTTTTTTGCATAACGGGCTGAAAAGTTGACGGAATTTTGATTCGTTGAGCAGACCGTATATACAACCTTACATGGCTCAAAATCGGCCGTTCGCCGATGGGGATAAATTAATCGACAAAGAGGTATCAAAAAGCCGTAACCTGTAACTGTGATTGATATCAAATACTAATGATTTGTTACGAGGTGAGACGATGAAGATGCTCGATTACGTTCAGCTTGCCCATGTGCGTATGGGGGAGAACCTCGAGCGTTCGTCTGAGCTGGTAGCGCAGCTCGTTGATATTTTCCAGTCCGGTTCTTTTGATGCACTGCGCATCGTTGCTTCGGGTTCGTCGCGCCATGCCGCCGATTGCGCCCGCGATTACCTGCAAGATGCGCTGCAGATGCAGGTGTCCGTTGTGACGCCCGAGGCCTTCGTCGATTTTGAACACACCTATCCGCAGCATGCGCTCAACATCGCCGTCTCGCAGAGCGGCTATTCGACCAATACGATTGCGGCGCTCGATTACATGCGTGCACACGATATGGCTGCAGTTGCGCTCACGGCAAACGTCGAGGCACCCATCAAGGAACACGCTGACATCGTTCTTGACTACGGTGTGGGTGTCGAGTCGGTGGACTTTGTGACTCTGGGCGTCGAGGTTCTCGTTGAGTACCTGGTGCTCTTTGGTATTTACGGCGGTCAGGCGCGCGGAACGATTGACGCCAAGGGCGTTGCTCAGCGTCTTGATGACCTGCGCGAGGCTATCCAGGCTAATGCCGTGATGTGCAAGACCGCCGAGGCATATGTCCAAGATCACATGCTCGAGCTTTCTGAGCACATGCCCGCCATGGTCGTCGGCAACGGCCCCAACTATGGTGTTGCCGAGGAGGCAGCGCTCAAGCTGAGCGAGACCATCAAGATTCCTGCCATGCATCACGAAGGCGAGGAGTTCGTCCACGGTCCCGAGATGCAGATCGTTCCGGGCCATCTGGTGTTTATCGTCGACGATCCGCAGGGGTCGGAGCGTCTTGCGAATATCGCCGATGCGCTATCGAACGTTACGGCAAAAACGGTGCTGCTCACGGCCCATCCCAAGGGTAGGGCTCACGAGGCTGCGGTGCCTCAGGTGGCTCCGCTGCTCAGCGCAATTCCCAATCTTGTGTTCTTCCAGACGATTGCGGCCATGATCGCCGAGCGTCTGAAGTCATGGAACGTGCACCCGTATCTCGATACCGTCTCCAAGCAAATGGAGGTCAAGGCAGAGGGCTACGAAGAGTCAGTCAATGCGCTTAAGGCCAAAGCGGCTGAGTGTTACGGAATGTAAGCGGGTTTTGATGCCCGTTGGCATGGGGGATGTGGAAACAACCCCAGAAAGGAGAGACAAATGAAGGAAACCGAGAAGATCGAGATCATGCATTTCGACCAGGAGGGCTATCTCG
>DXZS01000009.1 GCA_019419505.1 Collinsella sp.
CGCACATGTGCGGATGAATGTGGGAAGTGTTCGGATGAAGTTGATAATCAAGGCGCCCGTGCGCTCCGGTGCAAAGACCGTGAACCTTTTGTGGGACGTGCGGCGCCGTGGTACCATAGCCGAGTTTGTTGTCTTGGTCGGAAACCAAGACGCCTTATGCGCTGATCGGTAACCAGCGCCTGACCAATAAGGAGTCCTACCATGAAGCAGGGTATCCATCCCCAGTATGTCGAGTGCACGGTGACGTGCTCCTGCGGCAACACCTTCAAGACGCACGCTACCGTGTCTGAGATGAAGGTCGAGCTTTGCAACGAGTGCCACCCGTTCTACACCGGCCAGCAGAAGTTCGTCGACACCGGTGGACGCGTCCAGCGCTTCGCCGACAAGTTCGGTGGCGCCGCTGCCGCCCAGCTCAAGAAGGCCGAGGAGGCCAAGGCTGCCAAGGCCGCCAAGGCTGCTGAGGCCGAGGCTGCTCGCAAGGCCGCCGCTGAGGCTAAGGCTGCCGAGAAGGCTAAGCGTGCTGCTAAGTTTGCCGAGGAGGCTGCCAAGCAGGCCGCCGAGGCTCCCGCAGAGGCTCCCGTCGAGGAGGCCGCTGCCGAGGCCGAGACCACCGAGGCTGCTGAGTAAATAGCTCGCCGCGGAATCACTCGCATTCATGGCATAAGGGCTGTGCATCCGTTTGGGTGCGCGGCCCTTTTCTTTTTATTGGTGCAAACCAACCTGCCCCCATTGCGCCAAATGGCAGAGAGGCAGCGTTTGCCCAGATAAAACCTGCCAAAATAAACCTGTCCCATTGTGGCAGGTTGGTCGTAGTTATTACGTGGCGGTCGAGGTCGACCGTATAGGCCGCGCCTTGTTTGGCTAAAGTACAATCATCTGTGTTTAACTCGCCCGCAGCTGCACGGCGTGGGCGATGGCCAAAAAGGAAAACCACATGGGATTCATGTCAAAGCTGCTGTCCTTTGGATCCGATAAGGACCTTAAGCGCTACTACAAGATCGTCGACCAGATCAACGGTCTTGAGCTCCAGTTTGAGAAGATGACCGAGGAGGAGCTCCGCGGCCAGACCGATAAGTTCCGCGAGCGTTACGCCAACGGCGAGTCGCTCGACGACATGCTCCCCGAGGCCTTTGCCACCGTGCGTGAGGCTTCCAAGCGCACCATGGGTATGCGCCACTTTGACGTGCAGCTCATTGGCGCCATGGCACTGCACGAGGGCCACATCGCCGAGATGAAGACCGGCGAAGGTAAGACCCTCGTCTCCACGTTGGCCGGCTATCTCAACGCTATTGCCGGCAAGGGCGTGCACGTCGTTACTGTCAACGATTACCTTGCCAAGCGTGACTCCGAGTGGATGGGCCGCATCTATAAGTACCTGGGCATGACCGTCGGTCTGCTCCAGAACAACATGCCGCTCGAGCTCAAGCGCCCGGCCTACCAGGCCGACGTCACCTACGGCACCAACTCCGAGTTCGGCTTTGATTACCTGCGCGACAACATGGTTACCCGTCCCGAGCAGCGCGTGCAGCGCGGCCACAACTACGCCATCGTCGACGAGGTTGACTCCATCCTGATCGATGAGGCGCGTACCCCGCTCATCATCTCGGGCGCCGGCACCAAGTCCGCCAGCACCTACAAGGACTTCGCGCGTGCCGTGCGTGGCCTTGAGCGCGGCGAGGACGTGTCGCACGACATGCTCACCGCCACCGAGGACGTGGAGCCCACGGGCGACTATGTCATGGATGAGGCCAAGCACACCATTGCCGCTACCGAGCGCGGTCTTAAGAAGATCGAGCGCCGCCTGGGCATCGAGGACATCTACGCCGATCTCTCTGGCCAGCTGGTCAACCACCTGCAGCAGGCGCTGAAGGCCCAGTACATGTTCCACCGCGATAAGCAGTACGTGGTCACCAACGGCGAGGTCAAGATCGTCGACGAGTTCACCGGCCGCATTATGGAAGGCCGCCGTTATTCCGAGGGCCTGCACCAGGCCATCGAGGCCAAAGAGGGCGTGCTCGTACGCGAGGAGAACCAGACCCTGGCCACCATCACCCTGCAGAACTACTTCCGTCTGTACGACAAGCTCTCCGGCATGACCGGCACGGCACTTACCGAGGATGCCGAGTTCCGCGAGATCTACAAGCTGCCCGTCGAGGTCATCCCCTCCA
This sequence comes from Collinsella sp., assembly GCA_019419505.1. Classification (GTDB taxonomy): domain Bacteria; phylum Actinomycetota; class Coriobacteriia; order Coriobacteriales; family Coriobacteriaceae; genus Collinsella. The sequence goes on from DXZS01000009.1 coordinate 2,169, forward strand.
ACAAGCCCGTGCAGCGCGTGGACCACGAGGACCTGGTGTACCGCACCATTCAGGCCAAGTACAACGCCGTTGCCGACGACGTTGAGCGTCGTCACGCCAAGGGCCAGCCGGTCCTGGTGGGCACCGTCTCCATCGAGAGCTCCGAGAAGCTGTCCGCCGCCCTTACCAAGCGCGGCATCGCACACGAGGTCCTCAACGCCAAGCACCATGAACGCGAGGCCCACATCGTGGCCCAGGCCGGACGCTACGGCGCCGTGACCATCGCCACCAACATGGCCGGTCGTGGTACCGACATCCTGCTGGGCGGCAACCCCGACGAGTTGGTGCGCGAGCGCCTGGAGTACGAGGGCCTGACCATGGAGGACGTGACGCCCGAGCAGCTCGAGCAGTTTAACGCCGAGGCCAAGGAGACTTGCAAGGCCGAGCGCGAGCGCGTGCTTGCCGCCGGTGGCCTGACCGTTATCGGCACCGAGCGCCACGAGTCCCGCCGTATCGACAACCAGCTGCGCGGCCGCTCCGGCCGTCAGGGCGATCCGGGCGAGACCCAGTTCTACCTGTCGCTCGAGGACGACCTCATGCGCCTGTTCGGTGGCGACAAGATGGACCGCGTCTCCAAGATGATGGTCACGGCCGACATGGGCGACGACATGCCCATCCAGCACAAGATCATCTCCAAGGCCGTCGAGAGCGCCCAGCACAAGGTCGAGAGCATCAATTTCTCCATGCGTAAGAGTGTCCTTGAGTACGACGACGTCATGAACAAGCAGCGCCAGGTCATCTACGCCGAGCGCAATAAGATTCTTGACGGCAAGGACCTGACCGACCACATCACCGAGGTTATGCACGACACCGTGTACCGCTGCGTGCAGGAGTTCTGCACCAAGGACAGTCACGATGGCGAGCGCGACCTGGAGGGCCTGCGCAAGTGGGTTGTGGAGCTCACCGGCCACATCGATACGCCGAAGTTCCCCGACGAGGATTATGAGGCCCTGGCTGCCGATGTCCTGGCTTACGTAGAGAAGTGCTACAACATGAAGGCCGAGCGCTTGGGCGAGGACCTGATGCGCGAGCTCAACACCCAGGTCATGCTGCGCGTCATCGATACCCGCTGGATGAACTACCTGCAGGAGATGGATTACCTCAAGACCGGCATCGGCCTGCGCGGCTTTGGCCAGCGCGACCCGCTGGTTGAGTACAAGACCGAGGCCTACGGCGCGTTCCAGATACTCGTCGATACCATGTACGAGGATTACCTGCGCACGGTTTTGCGCATCGAGATCAAGGCTGCCCCGCGTGCCGTGGAGCACAAGGAGGAGCCCTCGCTCGAGGGTGCGCGCTTCTCCGGTCCTGCCGAGGTCGATGGTGACAACGGCGACTCGGTGCTGCGCAAGCAGGCGCAGGTGCAGGCCCGCACGGCTGTCCAGGGTGGTCCGGCTGCCGTCAACAACGGTGGCAAGGTGACCACTTATCGCAAGTCCGAGAGCGACGATCCGTACGTCAACGTGGGCCGCAACGACCCGTGCCCCTGCGGTAGCGGCAAGAAGTTTAAGTACTGCCACGGCAGGAATCGTTAATGGCTGAGGCTTTAGAGATAACGCCCGCCGAGCTGGACGCGTTCGCGGACCGGCTCGGCGAGGTCGAGTCGTATCTCCACCTGGACGAGAAGCGTACCCGTGTGACCGAGCTCGAGGCCAAAAGCGTTGCCCCTGGCTTTTGGGATGACGCCGACGCCGCCCGTGCCACCATGGAGGAGATCGCGCGTACCAAGGAAGATATCGCTGCCGTGGACACCGCGCGCGGCGAGCTTTCCGATGCCCGCGCCGCGCTGGAGCTTGTCGAGGAGATGGGGGATGACCCCGACGCCGTCGCCCTTCGCGAGGAGGCTACAGCCACGGCTGAGCGCCTGGCCCGTGCCATCGATGAGCTTGAGCTTTCGAGCTGGTTTACCGGTGAGTTCGATCACGGCGATGCCATTGTGACTATCAAGCCCGGACAGGGTGGTCTGGAGGCCCAGGACTGGACCTTCATGCTCTTTAAGATGTACATGAAGTACTGCCAGCGTCGCGGCTGGAAGGTCACCATCAACGACTGTCCCGCGGCCGAGGTCATCGGCATCGACCGCGCGACCTTTACCGTCGAGGGCAAGGACGCATTTGGCATGCTGCGCGCCGAGGCCGGCGTCCACCGCTTGGTTCGCATTAGCCCCACCGACGACAAGAAGCGCCGCCAGACCACGTTTGCCGGCGTCGAGGTCATCCCCGTGCTACCCGATGATATCGACATCGAGATCAGTCCCGATGACATCCGCGTGGACGTGTACCACGCGAGCGGCCCGGGCGGTCAGGGCGTCAACACCACTGACTCCGCCGTGCGCGTGACGCATTTTCCCAGCGGCATTGTGGTCACCTGCCAAAACGAGCGCAGCCAGATCCAGAACAAGGCCGCGTGCATGCAGATCCTCAAGGCTCGCCTGTACGAGATTGAGCTCGAGAAGCGTGCCGAGGCCCTGGATGAGATCCGCGGACCCAAGACCACGATTGGTTTTGGCAACCAGATTCGCAGCTACGTGCTCTACCCGTACCAGATGGTCAAGGACCTACGCACGGGCGTGGAGACCAGCAATGTCGAGGCCGTTCTTGACGATGGCGACCTGGACCCGTTTGTTATTGGCTACCATCGTTGGGCCACCGGCAACGCCGATGCAGAAGGCTCGGAGGTCTAAAACATCGGGCAGCTTCAAGCCGATGCTAAGCCCAACGGTTGGACGGGTTTGTATCCAGAATAAACCCTGCGCAGGGGTGGTTTTTGTCCGGCGAATCGGTAGAATCGAATACAGCAAGAAGTTCGAAGCGCATCCGTTTGGGTGCGCTTTTTTGAGGGAGGCAGCATGGCATATCGTCTGGACATCAAGCGCATTCTTTCGATGAACTTCTTTCACGACCTGCCCCAGATTATGTTGGGGTGCGCTCTGGCCGCTATTGCGACCGACCTGTTTTTGATTCCCAACGGCCTTGCTGCCGGTGGCGTTACGGGCCTTGCCACCATTATCCAGGCGGTCGGTGCATCGCGCGGCCTATCGCTTCCCGTTGGTATTCAGACGATCGTGATGAACGCCTTGCTGTTGTTGGTCGTTATGCGCGAGGGCGGCATGTTCTACGTGGTGCAGACCGCGACGGGCTTTGTGCTGCTGGGCTTCTTTACCGATCTGTTCGCCCCGTTTGTAGCACCTCTGGCGGATGCGGACCTGATGCTCCCTGCCATGTGGGGCGGCATTATTACGGGCATCGGTTACGGCATGGTGTTGCGCGCCGGCGCCAACACCGGCGGCTCGGACACGATTGGCCAAATCATCTCGCGTAACACCTCACTGCCGGTGGGCTCGACCGTCATGGCGATCGATGTTGCCGTATGCGCGCTGTCGGCTCCGGTCTTTTCAATCGAAAACGCACTATATGCAGGCCTTTCGATGGTCATTAGCGGCTACGTGATCGATGCCGTGGTCGATGGTGGCAACAAACGCCGTATGGTACTCATCATCTCGGACAAGTTCCCTGATATCGCTGCCGATATCATGTATGGCCTGGGTCGTGGTTGTACCAAGTTTAAGGCGACTGGCATGTATTCGGGTGCCGAGAAGCCGGTGATTATGGTCATCGTGAGCCGTCGAGAGCTCAATACCCTCAAGACGATCGTGCGCGAGCGCGATCCTCACGCCATTGTGACGGTCGCTGACGTTACGGAAGCCTTCGGCGAGGGATTCAAGGACATTAGCGCGTAGGGGCGACCGCGTTCCATCCAAAAGACGTTCACATTGATAAACCGTTTCATCAGCGGTTCTGCCTGCTAAATTGTTCAAATAATGATAAAAACTCTGGTAAAGCCATCAGTTTCCAGCATAATGAATGACGTACGTGCATTGCGGCTGTGTTGGGATTACCTTCGGTGCCGTGCGCATTTTGTCTAATGAGGATGAAAGGAAGGCACAATGAGCGACGAAGAGCTCAAAAAGGTTGCCAACGAGGTAAGGAAGGGCATCGTCACCGGCGTGCACGCTGCCAAGTCCGGCCATCCGGGCGGTTCGCTCGGCGCTGCCGACATCATGACCTATCTGTACTTTGAGGAAATGAACGTCGACCCGGCCGACCCCCGCAAGGCCGACCGCGATCGCTTCGTGCTTTCCAAGGGTCACTGCGCGCCTGGTCTGTACGCCGTGCTCGCCGAGCGCGGATTCTTCCCCAAGGAGGATCTCGAGACGCTGCGCCATATCGGCAGCCACCTGCAGGGTCATCCCAACATGAACGACACCCCGGGCGTCGACATGTCCACCGGCTCGCTCGGCCAGGGCATTTCCGCCGCCGTGGGCATGGCCGTTGCCGCCAAGCACTGGGGCGACGACTATCGCACCTACGCCCTGCTGGGCGACGGCGAGAGCGAGGAGGGCCAGGTCTGGGAGGCCGCCATGTTTGCCGGCAACCAGCAGCTCGACAACCTCTGCGTGATCGTCGACCATAACGGCCTGCAGATCGACGGCCCCGTCGAGGAGGTCAACGACCCCATGCCGCTCGCCGACAAGTTCCGCGCGTTCAAGTTCCACGTGGTGGAGCTCGCCGACGGCAACGACTTCGACCAGATCCGCGCCGCCTTTGCCGAGGCCCGCGCCACCAAGGGTCAGCCGACCGCCATTATCGCTGAGACCACGAAGGGCAAGGGCGTCTCCTTTATGGAGAACCAGGTGGGTTGGCACGGTAAGGCCCCCAACGATGAACAGTTTGAGCAGGCCATGGCAGAGCTCACGGCCGCCGGAGAGGAGCTCTAGGATGGCAGACGTCAAGAAAATCGCCACGCGCGTAAGCTACGGCGAGGCCCTCGTCGAGCTCGCCAACGAGCACGATGACTTTGTGGTCCTCGACGCCGACCTGGCCGCCGCCACGCAGACCGGCAAGTTTAAGGCCGCCTGCCCCGACCGCTTCTTCGATGTGGGCATCGCCGAGAGCAACCTGATGGGTGTTGCCGCCGGTATCGCAACCACCGGCCGCGTCGCCTTCGCGAGCAGCTTTGCCATGTTTGCCGCCGGCCGCGCCTTTGAGCAGGTCCGCAACTCCATCGGCTATCCGCACCTTAACGTTAAGATCGGTGCCACGCACGCCGGTATCTCGGTGGGCGAGGATGGCGCCACGCACCAGTGCTGCGAGGATATCGCCCTCATGCGCGTCATCCCCGGCATGACCGTGATCGTTCCTGCCGACGACGTCGAGGCCCGTGCCGTGACGCGCGCCGCCTACGAGTGCGACGGTCCGGTGTACATGCGCTTTGCCCGTTTGGCCTCGCCGGTTATCAACGACCCCGAGACCTATAAGTTCGAGTTGGGTAAGGGCATTGTCATGCGCGAGGGCGCCGATGTGACCATCATCGCCTGCGGCCTGATGGTCGGCGAGGCTCTCGAGGCCGCCGAGCAGCTCGCTGCCGAGGGCATCGACGCCGAGGTCATCAACATGCACACCATCAAGCCCATCGATGCCGACCTGATCGTCAAGAGCGCCACCAAGACCGGCCACGTCGTGACCGTCGAGGAGCACTCTGTGATCGGTGGCCTGGGCAGCGCCGTTGCCGACGTCCTGTGCGAGCAGTGCCCGACGCCGCTCAAGAAGATCGGTGTCAACGACACCTTCGGTGAGTCTGGCCCGGGCGCCGAGCTCCTGCACAAGTATGGCCTGGACGCCGCCAACATCGTGGCGACCACCAAGGAGTTCTTGGCATAAGGCAAGACGAGGCAAAGCATCGCCTCAGCAACCGTATGCAATCCAAAACGGGGGCGTTCTCAAAGAGGACGCCCCTGTTTTTTGTCGGCAACAAACAAATTAGGCCCGCACCAAGCAAGGGCTTTCTCCGGGAAACGGACCCAGACCAGCAAAGTGCAATTCAGACCCTCCCAACTTCGTGTGCTCGGCATCTCAAGCTGGTGCTTCGGCCCCCTAGTAGTCGCAGGCCGGACACAGGGTTACTTTCCAAATCTTTCCGCAGGACGGAGGAGCCCCGCCGCACGTAGTGCGCAGCGGGGGCTCCGACATGTCCGAGGACGATTTGGAAAGTAACCCTGTGTCCGGCCGGAGAGGGCCGGAGGGACCCAAACACGGCCATGCTTCTTATGTGCAGCAAAGCTAATGCTGCTAAAATACTAAGCGCTCATGTAGTTTAAACGCACGACGATAAGGAGCACCAGTGGGTAACCACTTCCGTACCTCCGGTGCGGGCGATGATGCCCCCAAGACGCAGACAGGCGTCCAGGGCAGTCGTTTCGCCACTCCGGATTCAGAGGGCCAGCCTGTTGCTCAGGCCCCCACTCAGCCGGCAGATCAGGCACAGCCGGCATCCGATCCCTTTGCCTACAATCCCACCAGCGATGTCGCGCTTTCCGGCACGGCGGGTTTTGAGCCCGTTCAGGCCGTGACCGCTCGCGTGGAGCAGCCTCAGGCTGGTGCCGCCACGCCGCAGCCTACCATGGCCGGCATTCCCGACCCCATGGCCCCTGCGACGCCGGCTCCTCAGCCTGCGCAGTCCGGTCTCTTTGCCGCTATTCCCGACCCTACGCAGCCTGCTGCCCCGGTGGTCGAGAGCGATCAGGCCGCCGAGGTCGCAAGCCTCGATAACGCGCTCAACAACCCCGATTTCACGTCGGTGTTTGCGCCCATCGATCCGCAGGCCAGCCGCAAGAAGATGGCCAAGCAGGCCGGTGTCGAGCCCGTTATCCTTATGGAGCATGTCACCAAGATCTATCCGGCACAGCCCAACAAGCCTGCACTCGACGACATCAACATCGAGATCTATCCGGGCGAGTTCGTCTTCCTGGTCGGTCACTCCGGTTCGGGTAAGACCACGCTGCTGTCGACGCTCAACCGCGACGTCAAGCCGACGAGCGGCCGCATCCTGGTTGCCGGTCAGGATCTCATGAAGATCAAGAACCGCAAGGTTCCGTTCCTGCGCCGCCAGATTGGCGCCGTGTTCCAGGACTTTAAGCTTCTGCCGCAAAAGACCGCCTACGAAAACGTGGCGTTTGCCCTTCAGTGCATCGGCAAGCCCAAGGGCGTCATTCGCAGCCAGGTGCCCGAGGTGCTGCGTCTGGTCGGTCTGGCCGATCAGATGGACTCGCTGCCCGACCAGCTTTCCGGTGGCGAGCAGCAGCGCGTTGCCGTCGCCCGCGCTATGGTCAACCGTCCGCCGCTGCTGATCTGCGACGAGCCCACGGGTAACCTCGACCCGGCGATCTCGCTGGGCATCATGAAGCTGCTCGAGCGTATTAACCGCACCGGCACCACCGTGATCGTCGCCACGCACGACCGCGAGATGGTCGATAGCATGCACCGTCGCGTGATCGCCCTTGAGGGCGGCCACGTTATCCGCGACCAGGAGAGGGGAGGTTACGGCAACTATGGCACCAACTAACGTGGGCTACTCCTTCAAAGAGGCAATCAGCCACTTCTTCCGTAACTGGACTACCTCGCTCGGCGCCGTCATCACGATCTTCCTTTCGCTGTTTATCATCGGCCTGTTCATCATGGGCTCCGCGATGCTGAACTCCGTGATCGGCACCGTCGAGGATCAGGTTGTCATCAACGCGTTCATTAGCGATGACGCCGATCAGGCCGATGTTCAGGCTTTTGAGGCCGAGCTTAAGACGTGGAATAACGTCAAGTCCGTGACCTATAAGGACAAGGACGACGCGCTGGCCGAGTATACGAGCAAGATGTCGGGCAACGCCGACGCCACCATGAGCGCACTCGACGGCCAGAACCCGCTGCCGGCTTCGTTTGCAATTGAGATGGACGATCCGTCCAAGGTTGAGAGCACGGCAGAGAAGCTCAAGAAGGATGCCGATTTCCAGAAGATCGCGGATGACGGCGACGTCAACGCGAGCGTGCTGTACGGCCAGGAGGAAGTGAGCCGCCTGTTCCAGGTGACCAACTACATCCGCATCGCCGCCGTGGTGCTCGTTGGCCTTCTGACCTTTATCGCATTCATCTTCATCAACAACACGATTCGCCTGTCCATCACGGCGCGTCGTCGTGAGATTGCGATTATGCGTCTGGTCGGCGCCAGCAACGGCTTCATTCGTGGCCCGTTTATCACCGAGGGCGTGCTGCAGGCCATTTTGGGCTCGCTGCTTTCCATCGGCGTTTTGGAGCTGCTGCGCAATCTGATGATCCCGCGTCTGCAGGAGAGCATCGGCTGGATGTCGTTTGCCCTGCCGATGCAGTACTACCTGGTGACCTATGCTGCGCTGATTCTGGTCGGCGTGATTATCGGTCTCTTTGGTTCTGCCATCGCCATGCGCCGCTACCTGCGCGTGTAGGCATGCTTGGAATTCATCCCTTCCAACGGGTCGTCTCTTATGGGGCGGCCCGTTTTTTGATCCCTAGGGGACGGCAGGAAAGCGAATCATTTGGGTAGACTCTTTGGAGTTCGCAATCGATAGTTAGGAGGCGCCATGGGGCGCAATAACAAGCATAAGCGTGGAGCTCGCAATCATCGCGGGCCGGTGCGCAGCGAACGCCGTCCGAGCCTGACCGGGCGCGTGCAGCTCCATGAGCATAGCGCCTACGTTGTAACCGAAAACGGCGACTACAAGGTCATGGGCCGCGGTAAGCGCGAGATCATGGATGGCGATACCGTTGCCGTGAGCATTAAGAACAGCCCGCACGGTGAGCGGCGCGCCGTGATCGAAAGCGTGGTTGAGCGTGCAGCCATAAGCGTGGTGGGCACGTACCAGACCGCCGGTCCGCTCGGTGTGATCGAGCCGCTCGATTCGCGTCTGAAGGCCGACTTCTTCATTCTGCCCGAGGATACCTCGGCGGATCGTCTGGGTGTCCACCCGGGTGATGCTGTTGTCGCGCGCATTTTGACCTACCCGACGCGCCTGGAATCGGGTACCGTGACGATCGAACGCCGCATTGGCGGAGATGACGCGCCCGATTTGGGCGTTCAATATGTGATGGCGCGTTACGGCTATACCGATAGCTATCCCGAGGCCGCGCTGGACGAGGCCGAGGGGCTTTCGCTCGATGTGTCCGCGGCGCTTAAGGACCCGCTCCGCCGCGATCTGCGCGACCGCTTTGTCATCACGATCGACCCAGTCGACGCGCGCGACTTTGACGACGCCATTTCGCTGAAGCGCACGCCCGAGGGTGGCTACAAGCTGGGTGTGCATATCGCCGACGTTTCACACTATGTGGCTTGGGACGGGCATATCGATCTTGAGGCTCGCCATCGTACGACATCGGTGTATCTGGCCGATCGCGTGCTTCCCATGCTGCCCGAACGCCTGTCCAATGACCTGTGCTCGCTTCGCCCTGACGAGGACCGTCTTGCGTTTACCGTTGACATTGAGCTCGATGCACAGGGTCGCGTGCGGCATTACGATCCGTACCCCAGCGTGATTCGCTCGCGTGTGCGTATGGACTATGACGGCGCCGAGGCGCTGCTGGTGCGTGCCGGCGCGGTTGAGTATTCGGTGCTGGAGGGTGCAGCCGAGGATGTTGCGGCTGCCGAGACCTCGCGCGAGGAAGCGCTTGAGCGCGGTCTTGCGTGCGAGGAGGCCGCCCGCGGCTACAACGTCGACCTCGGCGATTTCCTTGTCGCCGCTAACGAACTCGCCGAACTCCGCCGTCGTATCCGTCGCGCCCGCGGCTCGGTCGATTTTGACACGGCCGAGATTCGTGCTCTGTTGGATGAGGACGGAGTGCCCGTGCAGATTGTGGCGCGTGAGCGTTCGTGTGCCACGTCGCTTATCGAGGAAGCTATGCTGCTCGCCAACGAGTGCGTTGCAGAGTGGCTGGCAGACCGTGATATCGAGGCCTGCTATCGCGTGCATGAGGATCCGAGCCCCGATAGCCTGCACGGTGCCGCCGTTGCGCTGGCGCAGCTAGGCATCATCGACGATCGCCGTGCGGCTGGTATTGCCCTGGGAAGTCCCGATGAGCTGCAGGCTGCGGTTGACGCCGCGGCCGGCACGGCTAACGCTCCGCTCGTCAACACGTTGCTCTTGCGCAGTATGCAGCGCGCGCTGTACAAGCCACGCAACGAGGGCCACTTTGCGCTTGCCGCGCCGTGCTATTGCCACTTCACGAGTCCCATTCGCCGCTATCCCGACCTGGTGGTGCACCGCGTGCTCAAACTGCAGTTGGCCTATGAGCGGCTCGGCGGCAAGGACGCCTTGGTCCGTACGCCGCGGCTGATCGGCAAGGGGCGCGAGTCGCTGCCGCGCATTCTGCCGCAGATCTGCCGCGCATGCAGCGATGCCGAGCGCGCGGCAGATGCCGCCAGCCATGCGACGCAAAAGATCAAGATTGCCCAGTACTATGAGGACCGTCTGGGCGAGCGCTATGCCGGAACCGTCTCGTGGGTTAGCAGCATGGGCCTTTTTGTGCGCTTGGACCTAACGCAGGTCGAAGGCTTGGTTTCGATCAAGAGTCTGGGCAACGAGTGGTTCGAGTTCGACGAGGACGCGCTCACGCTCACAGGTGCCGACACGGGCACCCGTTACGAGCTGGGGCAGCGCGTGATTATCGAGGTCTCGCGCGTCAATACCACGCGTGGGCACTTGGACTTTAAGCTTATCCATTAGCCAAATCCCGACTCATGGGGGGGAGCGGAGGGCGGCCTTTCGGGACCGCCCTTCGCATTTGAATCGTGGCTACCTTGCCGTCTGCTCGGCCGCCCGCTTACCTGCTATTTGAGAGGTAAAACCTACCAAAATAAACCTGTCCCTTTTGGCAGGTTTACAAGAAAGCGGGGATGAGATGGCGACGGTGTACGGTTATGCGCGGGTGAGTTCGCGCGATCAGAACCTTAATCGGCAGCTGGATGCGCTGGGCGCCTATGGCGTGGGCTCGGCGAATATTTATGCCGACCATGCGAGCGGCAAGGACTTCGATCGACCGCGTTATCGCGAGCTGCTGCACGTCCTGGGAGACGGGGACGTACTGGTGGTGCTTTCTATCGACCGACTTGGCCGTAATTACTCCGAGATTCTTGAGGAATGGCGACGCATTACCAAGGAGCTCGGGGTTGCCATTGTGGTGTTGGACATGCCATTGCTTGACACGCGCGTCAGGGCCAGCGGCGCGCCGGATGTGACCAACACCCTGATTGCCGATATTGTGCTGCAACTGCTGAGCTACGTGGCGCAGGTGGAGCGCGAGAATATCCATCGGCGCCAAGCGGAGGGAATTGCAGCGGCGCGGGCGCGAGGGGTCCGTTTCGGTCGACCTCGCAAACCGTGCCCTCCTCAGTTTGAGCTGGTGCGCGATAGCTATGAGGCGGGCGATATTACCCGCAGCCAGGCAGCAAAGTGCCTGGGCGTGTGTGTGGGGACGTTCGATCGCTGGATGCGCGAGGCGGGGTAGGGGTTTGCGTCGCTTTGTCGCTTCCTGTTGCGATTCAAATTTTGATACGGTGACGATGTCATTTGGGGCTACACTCGCTGATATTCAAAAAAGGAGGTTGACCCTTGGCGTGCGTAAAACAAATAATCGGATGGACCGCGATCGTTCTGTTCGCTGCAACGCTGGCGGGCATCTGGGCGCTGACGGAGCAAAACGCGGTGCAGACGTCGTTGCTGAGCGAGTCCACCGCGCGTGTGGTGGAGGGTCAGGCTACGAGCGTTTAGGCTACCGGCATCACGGGTGAAATTCAGGCGGGGGACGGCATGACTGAGAGTACCAATCCGGCTGCCTCGACGGTCCAGCCTGGTCGACTTGCTTCCATTCGCATGTGGGTAGGCGCAAACGTCCGTCGCGTCGCCCATACCGTAGAGTTTTTCTTCGTCGGATTGTTCGCCTCGGTGATCGTGGTCTGCTTTTCCAGGCGTCCATGGAGTGTGTGTTCCCGTTGCGTGCCTGTGTTTCTCTTTTGCGCTGCCTGCTCCGTTGGCGACCAGGTGCATAAGATCTTTGTTCCCGGCAGGCATTTCGACGTTATCGATTTAGGATTCGATGCTGCGGGCTATGTCACCGCCATGCTGTTGGTATTGCTGGCAGCGGCGTTGGTGCGCCATGCGACTCGGCCGATCGGCGCCCATGCGAGGCGCTAGCCTTAAGACGAGACATCGCGACTGCCTATGCTTCGACATTGACTACAATAACGGCTGCAATCGCGAGTGGTCGTCGATGTGCAGTTTTCCAGACACCTGTTTTCTCTAAGAAAGGAAATCCCATGGCGGTATTGTTTGTTGAATATCCCAAGTGCTCGACCTGTAAGAAGGCCAAGGCATGGCTGGACGAACATGGGGTAGAGTATATCGATCGCGATATCGTTTTGGACAATCCCACGGCTGATGAGCTTGCGACCTGGATTGCTCGTTCGGGGCTGCCGGTGCGGCGCTTCTTTAATTCGTCGGGCATGAAATATCGAGAGCTGGGCCTGAAGGCGCGTCTGGATGCGGGCATGACGGATCAGGAGTGCTACGAGCTGCTGGCGACCGACGGCATGCTGGTCAAGCGTCCGCTGCTGGTGGGCGACGACTTTGCGATTCCCGGCTTTAGGGAAGCGGCTTGGGCCGAGGCGTTGCTGTAGCGGCTGCGGAAAGTGCGACCCGTTTTGAGCTCGGATTCCGGGACGCAGTTTCCGGTTGAAGGGGCTAGCGGAAACCGTATCCCAGTTTGAGCGCGAAATCTGGGATACGGTTTCCGTTTGGGGCCTCTAGGGGAAAGCGCGTCCCGTTCTGGACGTAAATTCCGGGATGAGCTTTCCGGTTGGCGGGCATGCGCACTATCCCGGCTGGCGGGCATATGCGCTAATCCTCAAGCTGTGCCCATTCGTGCGGATCGTAGACCTTTACGTGCTTGTTGGGCTTGCCGCTCCAGTACTCCTCGTCCATAAAGGGCAGATATGCCTGAACGCCGGGGCAGATAAAGGGAATCCGCTGCTGTTGCAGTCGCTCGCGCTGGCGCTGCTCCAGGTGCGCCTCGGATATGACGGTCGGCATACCGGACAGCTCGACGAGGCTTGCCTGGATTCGCTTAAGGTCGGGGAGTCCCGCGTGCCATGACACCCGCATGATCAAAAAGGATGCACGGCGGTATTTTGCCTGCATCACCGTGATGGCGGGGCGCAGTGTGGGATGGATTTTGTCCCGTTCGGGCCAAAGGTCAGCAGTGATCTCGAGGCCCAGGGTCTCCCATAGGTAATCAAGCTCTTCGTCCATGGTGCCTCGATATCCGTGCAATGATGACGGTTCGATTGTGCCATCAGCCGTGAGTGCTGCATTGTTGTAATCTACCAGCGGTAGATGTGGGATGTTTTACGGGCTTTGGCGCCGTACGTGTCGCTGGTGCTTCACAGGTCCTTCACGTGTTGGCCGTATTTGACTGAATTTCAAAAAAGTCACAATTAGGGCTTGCGTCACGGCGGGACTTCCCGTATATTTCTTTCTTGCGCAAAGGCACAGCCGAGCGCAGCGATGCAGTCATTGGGATGTCGTCTAATGGCAGGACAGCGGATTCTGGTTCCGTCAATGGGGGTTCGACTCCCTCCATCCCAGCCATTGCATTTGCTACATATGGCCCGTTCGTCTAGCGGTTTAGGACGCCGCCCTCTCAAGGCGGAGATCACCAGTTCGAATCTGGTACGGGCTACCAAAATTGAACGCCCGGGCCTCGTAAGAGACCCGGGTTTTGTGTATTGACCGTATATACGGCGCCTGCCGTGTTTCGCTCAGATCGAGGAGTAGCCATGGATCTGCCCATCAGCTTGCAAGACATCACGTATGCCGAGAACTATCTGGCGCAGGGCGACCTGGCTACGGCGACGCCGCTGCTGGAGCGTCTGGTGGAGCTCGCCGAGGAGTATATCGACGCTGAGTGCAAGACGGAGGAGAAGCGCCAATACTTTAGCTTCGATAGCAAGTTTGAGCGCTTGGCCTATCGCCGCGTGGAGAAGGATCCGCGCGAGCTCGTGCAGGTCGAGGTGCCGTTTGACCGCCTGTACTCTGATATGGCGTTTGCCTACATTCGCCAGCAGGATTATGTGAGCGCTCGTAATGCCCTGATGCAGGCTGTGCGTTGGGACCCCATGAACTGCAACTATCGCTTGGATTTGGCCGAGCTGTTCCGCGCACTCGAGGACAAGCAGGAATGGGCATCGCTCTCGTTCTCGGTGCTGGAGCGTGCAAGCGATGGCAAGTGCGCCGCCCGCGCTTACGCCAATCTAGGTCAGTACTTCTTGGAGCCCGAGACCGAGAACGTTTCGGCTGCCGTGGGCTGCGCGCGTCTGGCGCTGCGCCTGGCGCCCAACGATGCGCATACGACGCGCCTGCTCAACAAGATCCATACCACCTATCCGGATGCCGCCGAGGAGAGCGACGAGCACGTGATGGGCGAGCTGGCGTTGCAGGGCGTTCCGACCTCACCTTCGGCCGAGATTGCCATCTGCCTGATTATGTGCGCGACCGATGCTGCAAGCGACGGCGACAAGCAGGAGGCGACGCGCCTGACGGTGCGTGCTCGCGACTTGGTGGGCGAGGAAGCCTGCGCGGCGATTATCAAACTGGTGCGCGAGAGCGACGCCGAGCTCAATGCCGAGCGCAAGGCAAAGCGCGAGACTGCGGGCTCAAACGCCGATGGAGCCAAGGAGGCCGGCGATGCCCAGTAAGCGTGAACGCAAGCTCATTTCTAAGAATCGCTCGGCGCATCACGAGTACTTTATCGATGAGACGTTTGAATGCGGTATTGAGCTGAGCGGCACCGAGGTCAAGTCGATTCGCGAGCGCGCCTGTCAGATCACTGACACTTTTGCGCTGATTCGTGGCGGCGAGTGCTGGCTCGTCGGACTGCATATCCACCCTTATAGCCATGGTGGCGTGTGGAATCGCGATCCCGACCGTCGGCGTCGTCTGCTGCTGCACCGCAAGGAGATCGACTTTCTTGACGGCAAACTTCGCAACCGTGGTTATGCACTGGTTCCGTTGGAGCTCTACTTTAATACCGACGGCCGCGTAAAGCTGCTGCTGGGTCTGGGTCGCGGCAAGAAGCTCTACGACAAGCGCGAGGACATGGCCAAGCGTGATGTCCAACGCGAGATCGACCGCGCCCTTAAGGAACGCAACCGCTAGGCACTCTGTATAAGTTGCGGTGGAATACGGATAGTTTTGCCTGTTTGAGGGACTATTCAGTCCCTATTTCACCGCAACTGCGGGCGTCTCATCTTTCTTACTGTTCTGACACATATGTCTCAAAGGCGGCGTCCGTTATGGGTGCCGCCTTTTTTGTGGGTACATACATTCATGAGGTTCCAACCCGAGCTAGGGGAGTGATCGTTATGGACAAAACTGCGTTCTTTACGATGCCGAGCGGCCTGTATGTGGTGAGTGCCGCGGCCGACGGGCTGCGTGCCGGCTGCGTTATCAACACAGCGGTGCAGGTGACATCCGCCCCGCCACGCATCTCGGTTGCCGTGAACAAGGAAAATGTCACGTCCGGCGTAATCGCATCGGCTAAGGCCTTTGCGCTGGCCGTGATTGACCAGACCGCCGACATGCTCTATATCGGCAATTTTGGCTTCCGCACCAGCAGCGATTGCGACAAGTTTGCCAAGTACGAGACCCACGAGACCGCGCTGGGCATGCCCTATGTGCCCGAGCACGCGGCGGCGCTGTTTAGCTGCCGTCTGATTGATACCGTGGATGTGGGCACGCATCTGCTGTTTATTGGCGAGGTCGAGGATGCCGAGCGCTTGAGCGGCGAGACCCCGCTGACCTATGACTACTATCACAAGGTCTTGAAGGGCAAGACGCCGCCCAAAGCCTCGTCGTATCAGGTTGATTTCCGATCTCAGCCGAACACATTGAGCAAATAGGCCATTCCCGCAGT